>DATJED010000001.1:0-23838 GCA_035496935.1 Pelobium sp.
TTTTTAACGCGTCATTGCGAAGCCGAAGCCATTTGGATTGAGCGTTGGAGCTGTGGCAATCTCTGTGTTCTCTTGCGCAAAACTTTCCTTTCGGTCTTTAGGACTGATCATTTTTAAAGTCAAAATCTCCCCGGCTCATTGCCGCCGGAAAGGCTATTTCTTTTCGGATGAAAAGAAACAAAAATCTTTCTTTTTCGCACAGGTGCTTGGGCGCAAAGCCACCACACATCAGAAAATCAAGAGCGCTGATTTTTTCATTAGTTCTCATTTTTCTTTAAAGGCATTCAAGAAGGCTTCGCCATTTTACTCGGTTATCGGTAAAGGAAGTTTCTACAAACCCGAACGTAAAACCGCTTTCGCTATAGGCTTGGTAGTGCTATTACAATGTTTGTGCTACTGATTTTCTGATCTCCCGGCACTTCCACCGCTCCTTGTTTTGTGGAAACTTACGTCCAAAACTTACGTCCAAGCAGGGTCTTTCGCAGAAGACCCTGCGTCGTTCCGCTTTTTTTGTTAGCCTTTCTTTTGTAGGCACTTCCCCTTTTTAACGCGTCATTGCGAAGCCGAAGCCATTTGGATTGAGCGTTGGAACTGTGGCAATCTCTGTGTTCTCTTGCGCAAAACTTTCCTTTCGGTCTTTAGGACTGATCATTTTTAAAGTCAAAATCTCCCCGGCTCATTGCCGCCGGAAAGGCTAGTAACTTTTTTTCATTCTTGCTTATTTATTATTGAGGCATTCAAGAGTGCTTTGCAATTTTCCGCAAAAAGTCACCAAACCCGAGCGGAGCGAACACATGAAAGCCAATGAAAAACTATTATAAATTGAATAAACTCTCGCCTGCGCCATTTGCTAGGGAAGGAAGTGCTTTTACTTCTTAACCATTTCCGCAAATGCCAAGGGCGAATTTTTCGGTTACGGGAGGGCTGTGCTTTGACTTCGCATGGGCGCTCCCAAACTCATGTCCAAGCAGGGTCTTTCGCAGAAGACCCTGCGTCGTTCCGCTTTTTTGTATTAGCCTTTCTTTTGTAGGCACTCCCCCTTTTTAACGCGTCATTGCGAAGCCGAAGTCACTGGATTGAGCGTTGGAGCTGTGGCAATCTCTGTGTTCTCTTGCGCAAAACTTTCCTTTCGGTCTTTAGGACTGATCATTTTTAAAGTCAAAATCTCCCCGGCTCATTGCCGCCGGAAAGGCTAGTAACTTTTTTCCGCAAAAAGTCACCAAACCCGAGCGGAGCGAACACATGAAAGCCAATGAAAAACTATTATAAATTGAATAAACTCTCGCCTGCGCCATTTGCCAGGGAAGGAAGTGCTTTTGTTTCTTAACCATTTCCGCAAATGCCAAGGGCGAATTTTTCGGTTAAGGGAGGGCTGCGTTTAAACCTATCACATGGGTGCTCTTAAACCTAGCAGAGCCGTCTAGCAAGTCCGGCCTCTGAATGTTTGGATTGGAGCCCGGTAAATCTTTTTGCACTTCCTTCGTGAACGGACGGACATCAGCAATCCGCAAAAGTGTTGTAGAAACTTTGTTAAAGCATTGCCGTTCCCACGGCTTGGATTGCGCTCAAAAGATTTACCGAGGTGGAATGAACAAAGGTTCGGAAGCCTTGATTTTTTTGGTTCTTTTTTCATCAAGGAAAAAAGAACTTGAGCTTGTCCCGCTCAAGAGGGACGGAAAGGCTGTGAGGAAAGGCCTTAAACCAAAAAGCCTCCCGATTAATCGAGAGGCTTTTCAAATTAAGCTACTTTTAGCTTCTTCAGATCCGATTTCTCAAATTGCTCTCGGGCATAAGCCAAATCAATCACCAGCTTTTTACTTTTCTGTTTTTGCGACGGGATCTCAAACATCGCATCAATCATAATCGCTTCACAAATGGAACGTAAACCCCTAGCGCCCAATTTGAACTCCATCGCCTTGTCCACAATAAACTCAAAAACATCTTTTTTAAATTCCAAAGTGATGTCCTCGTATTCAAAAAGTTTTTGGTACTGCTTAATCAGCGAGTTTTTAGGCTCCGTTAAAATATTCAACAAAGTTTCACGATCTAGCGGGTTTAAATGCGTAATCACTGGCACCCGACCAATCAATTCCGGAATCATCCCGAAAGATTTTAAATCTAAGGGCGTAATGTACTTATAAAGATTTTTCAAATCCACCTCGCTGTCATCCGCTTTTACCTTATACCCTACTGTTTGCGTACGCAAACGGTTAGCAATTTTTTTCTCAATCCCGTCAAAAGCACCACCACAGATAAACAAAATGTTGTTGGTATTTACCGGAATCATTTTCTGATCAGGGTGCTTTCTTCCCCCTTGTGGTGGAACATTAACAATCGTTCCCTCCAAAATCTTCAATAAAGCCTGTTGCACCCCTTCGCCAGAAACATCACGGGTGATAGATGGGTTATCGCTCTTACGGGCAACTTTATCCACCTCATCAATATAAACAATACCGCGTTCTGCAGCGTTTACATCATAATCTGCAGCCTGTAATAAACGGGTTAAAATGCTTTCCACATCCTCACCTACATAACCCGCTTCGGTTAAAACCGTTGCATCGCAAATGCAAAACGGCACATTTAATATCTTGGCGATGGTTTTTGCCAATAAAGTCTTTCCCGTTCCGGTTTCGCCCACCATCATGATGTTCGACTTTTCAATCTCCACCTCGTCCTTGCTGATCTTTTGGTTCAGCCTTTTGTAATGGTTATAAACCGCAACCGCCAGCACCTTTTTGGCATCATCCTGACCAATCACATACTGGTCCAAATGCGTTTTAATCTCCAAAGGCTTTAAAAGCGTAAGGACAGAATTCATATTCTTCCCTTTCTTCAGGCTCAATTCCTCGCCCAAAATATCATTAGCCTGTTGCACACATTTATCGCAAATATGCGCATCCAAACCAGCAATCAGCATTAAGCTATCCTGCTTTCCCGCTCCACAAAAAGAACATTTTATATCTTTTACGCTCTTACTCATTTCCTATTTTTTTTCTTTGTTCGGTTCTAAAATCTCATCAACCATGCCATATTCTTTCGCTTCATGAGCCTTCATCCAATAATCCCTGTCTGATGCCTTTTCAACCCACTCGTAAGTTTGACCAGAGTGTTTAGCAATGATATCGTAAAGCTCTTTCTTAAGCTTCAACATCTCACGCAAATTGATCTCCATATCAGAAGCCACACCTTGCGCTCCGCCCGACGGTTGGTGAATCATAATTCTGGCATGAGGCAAAGCCGCCCTTTTGCCTTTGGTACCCGCACACATAATCACCGCACCCATTGATGCTGCCATACCTGTACAAATGGTCGCTACATCTGGCGAAATGTACTGCATGGTATCGTAAATACCCAATCCGGCGTAAACAGAACCACCCGGCGAATTAATATAAATCTGGATGTCTCTGTTGGCATCTGCCGACTGCAAAAACAACAATTGCGCTTGGATAATGTTGGCGTTCTGATCGTAAATGGCATCACCTAAAAAGATAATCCTGTCCATCATCAAACGCGAGAAAACATCCATTTGAGCCACATTCAGCTGGCGTTCCTCAATAATATAAGGCGTCATTCCCGATGGACGTAAAATACCCTCGGTTTGGTTAATGTATTTATCAACATGTAAACCACCAATTCTATGATGTTTTACCGCATATTTCCGGAATTCGTTTTTATCAATATTCATATCTAGCTTGTTTCTAAAATTACCCTGCTAATGTATTAAAATTTTATCTTTCTTATCAACGTTAATTGTAGGGGTTTTGTTTTTTTAAGGTAAGGTTTTATTAATGAATGAGTGAAGGATTGAATGATAGAAGGATTGAATGAGAGAAGTATAGAATGATGATTGGATGAGTGATTAGATGATTGAACAGTGGATATTATCTATTGCCCCTACTTTCAACTTTATACTTTCTACTTAACCATATTAGGCTACTAAAGATAATCCTCTCTAAAAGTTTCTATGCGCTCATGTACGATTCTAGCCTGTTGGGTACGCGTACAAACGAAATCAGGATCTACAAAAGTTTGTATGTATATTTCGTAATGTGTACGATATCCATCACGGAATAGTTGCTCTTCAAAAAACGAAGCCAAAACACTTTCCTGCTCATTGGCAAAAAGCAACTCCAAATAATACCGCAAAATTGATGTCATTGGCGGGTAACGCACTGGCGCCCAACCCATGGAGTCTATTAAAGCCTTTGCCGTCTCAAATTTTTTAAACCACACGTAAACCACGGCTAAAACTGCATTTCTTATAAAGCTATCAAGCAAGCTGCCAAGCTGCTCATGACTTACATAAATATCATCATCTTTTTTTTTGGCAGTTTTGCGGGTATACTGCGTTTCTATCTCCGCTAATATTTGTCCTACAAGCTCTTTATCTTTTCCTGTTGCAAAAAGCTCCCAACAACATTGAACAGGAGCAGAATGCAATATATTGTCCAAATTATCTAGATCTAAAGACCGCTCAGTAAGCTCTTTTCCATCCACTTGTTTTCGTTCGAAAAGTATTTCAACGTAATCGGAACCACGCTGTGAATAGGAGTTAAATGCTTTTGCCAATACCAAATACTTGCTTAATTTGTTGTTTTGTAATAATAGTTTGTTAGGATTACTAAATCGTTTGATAGGCTTTACCGCATCATAGTCTAAGAAAGGTTTAACTTCATTAGGAACCTTATTGATATCTACCACCAAAAACCCGTTAGGGTCTCTGCTCTGGAGATAAAAATCTAAGTCATCAAGTGCCATAAAGGCTACATGCCCATCACTTTGCTCTTCAATAATTTCATACCAATCACAATAAAACTCTTCCATGTCTATGCTATTAATTGAAGTTAAGAAAGTCTTTGAGAATAATAAAAATTAATAAAATAAATCTAACTGAGACCGGCACTTGAGATTTAAATCAGCAATGGGTATTAACACAAACGTGTTTACTTTTTTCCTATTTTTTACTCACAAAAGAATTTCCCTTTATGTAATAACGATACGGCAAATCGGTTCCCTGGCTAAGGCCGATGCGAGTGGTGGTCATCATTTCAAAGTCCTTCATCACCGGCCCGCGAATGTAGATATCTCCTTCAACAAGCGAAGAACCATTGTGCGCTTCCTTACCAATACCCATCGCAATCGTTAGTTTCGCAGGGCCGTTACAAAGATTTCGGTGTCCGATGGTTGTGGTAGGGTCAATTGAATTATTCCGGAAACGGGCAAAGCCAGTTTTAAACGCCTCGTTTCTGCGGAAAGCCATTAGCTCAATACCTTGGGTAGGTTGCAAGGCCCTAATCAGTACAGCTTCACCCACGCCTTCTGGCTCCGCTACCACGTTAACGCAGTTGTAATGATTGTAAATCTGATATACATATAGCGTCCCCGCCATTCCAAACATTGCCCTGTTACGTGGCGTCTCTTTCTTAAAAGCATGGCTACCTGGGTCGTCTCTTAAATAAGCCTCTGTTTCCACAATAATTCCCGCCGTAACTCCGTCCACCGTTTCATGCACCAGTTCGCAACCCAATAAAAGCTGAGCGAGTGCTATCGTTCCATGTTGCTGATAAAAATCCTTAGAAAATCGCTCCATATATTTTTTTATTGCATTAGGATGCTCTTAAATTGCTTTTGCTGAGCCGACCTTAGCGTTGCAAAACTTAAACCAAAAAGGTCTTGGTTTCCAAATCCGAACAATGCCTTTTACAACATAATTACGTTTCTCTATCTAGCAGGCTGTTTGGTACAAAACCATCGGTCATCTTATTTCCTATTACCTCTCTAAAAAAACAATTCGGAAAGCTACTATCGAACTTTGCCGACTTTTGCCGAAGATTGCCACATTCTCCAACATTTCTTCGAGACCGCTTCGAGAAAACAGGGCTATTTCCCGAAGGAATGTCGAAGATGACTGGGAGAAAAACCCTGTTTTTTTCTGATTCGCTAATTGATCTACAAAACAAATGTGTACAAAAAAGCTATCTTTGCCCAAATATGGGTTACGCAAAAGAAAGAGGAAAGTTCGAAAAGTTAGCTACAAAAGTGGATGCTTTAACAAATTACGATGATAAAAGTCTGAAGGTTATCACAGATATATTTGAGCAATATTCCCACTCTGTCCGGATATTGAAAAACAAAAATCCAGAAGCGTTTACCCCGCTTTACCAAAATGATTTGGAACAGGTAAAAGCAACTAAAAAATCATTGAAAGAAAGCGAAGAAGCTGACCGTCAGGATAATTTCATAAAATACAGGGATTCGTTAGCTCTTGCGCTGAATAATGCGATTGCGTTGACGAAAGAGGTTGCTTAAGAGATTCTTAGGTTTTTAGAGAAGCGCCCGGCTCATTTAGTCCATGGGGAATCTTTCGCAAATGTCCTTTTTTAGCCGTATTCTTTTTTAGGAATGTTCTAAATCAACGATCATTGTTTAAATTATAATCTCCCCCGGCTCATCGCCGCCGGAAAGGCTAGTAACTTTTTTTTCCGCAAAAAAAGTAACCAAAAAAACTCTCGCCTGCGCCCTTTGCTAGGGAAGGAAGTGCTTTTATTTCCTTCATCTGTACCGCAAAGGCCAAGGGCGAATTTATCGGTTACGGACGGTTGTGCTTTTAGCCCTGCTTATGAAACTCCTTTCGTCAAAGCAAGGTCTGTCACAGACGACCCTGCGTTTTTTCTGAATCGGCTATATTGAGAATTATCGTTTGATATTGCAACGAAGGCATAAGCTATGGCGGAGTGGAAATCTCTGAGTTCTTTTGCACAAGCCTCCCCTTTCCCCGTCATTGCGATCCGCCAACTGGCGGAGTGGCAATCTCTATGTTCCTTTGCACAAGTCTTCATTTACCACCTCTGCGTGAACAAAGGTTCAACCTTCGTAGCATAGAGATTGCTTCTTCGCGAAAAGCGACTCGCAATGACTGCGTAAAGGAAAGACCGCGTCAATCAAACCACCCAGCACTCAAATCCAACCATTCAGCGTTGCTTTTACTAATCAAAGCTTCCTTCTTCGCTCTCGATCCTGCTTTCAATTGTTTTTCTCTTTCGATGGCCTCCAACGGTGAATCAAACTCCTCAAAATAAACCAACTTATTGCAATTGTATTTGCTGGTAAATTTACTGCCCTTTTCAAATTTATGCTCCCAAACTCTCCTGCGAATATCATTCGTCATCCCGGTATAAAGCGCCTTGTTGTTTTTATTGGAAACGAGATAGGTGTAATAGGTGTGTGTCATTTTTTATTATTGTTTCTTTACACTGCCCTCCCCCTTCTTTCCTCTGTCATTGCGAAGCCGAAGCGCTGGCAAAAAGCGGTGGCGCTGTGGCAATCTCTGAGTTCCTTTGCACTAGCCTGTCTTCACCGCCTCTGCGTTAACAAAGGTTCAACCTCCGTAGTTCAGAGATTGCTTCGTCTCGAAAAGCGACTCGCAATGACTAGATCAATCAGCTCCAAAGCTTACCTACTTATATTCTCAATCCTTTTTGGCAAATTAGGGTGAGAAGACACTTTTTCTGCAAACCATTTCCAAAAACCTGTTTCGGTATTTGCATTGTCCAAGTACTCTTGCACATTTACGCTCTTATGGCAGGTTTTACCAGAAGCCAAAACAAGCAGACCGGCTTTTGAACCATCCGGACTTAGCGCATCGCCTATATTATCGCAAGTATATTCGCAAGCTCTAGAATAAGCAGAGCCGATAAAAGGAATAAACAGAGAAGGGAACAACCAAAACCGTTTGATAATGTGATTTCTTTTGATGTGCCCTAACTCATGCGCCATTACAAAGCTAAGTTCGTCTACCCCTCCTTCCAATGCCATGTCAAATATTTCAGAATAAATGAGCACATAGTTTTTCCCAATAAACCGGGTAGCAAAAGCATTTAAAACGCCACCATGCTGCATCACATAAACAGGCGGGATCTCCATATCCAATTGCTCACACTGTTTTACCAGTATTTGGTAAACCTCTGGAAACTGCTTTTCACTAAGCCTTACCGCATTGCCTTTAATGTGCCCCACTAAAATCCCTTTCGCTAAAAACACATATATCAAAATAAGGATGGCATAAATAATCAGCGGTATAAAAGCTACCAATGATTTATCTGTAGTAAACAGTGCGTAAAGACCATAAAAAAGAAGCCCGTAAATTGGGATGCTTAAAATCACCTTAATGGTAAAGTAAAGGTTTTCTTTGGGGTGAATACGGTATTGTAAAGGTTCTTCCATGTTTAGTTTTAATAACGGTTCCTAGATTAAATTGAATGAAATTAAAAATTATTTACCGCAATGCAAATTATTTTAACTTGCATTTCATTTAGTCCAATGCTAAGGTTAGTTGGAATAAACTCACCGTCTTTATAGCTCGATAGCAAATTGTGCGATAAAGTGATTTGAGCGCAAAAAAAAGCCCAATAAACAGCAGACGGATGCTCAGCCATTGTTCCCAGGCATTAAGTATAGGCGTGTTGGAGTGCGGTATTAATAAAACGTCCGCCAGAAGCAAGCGCCAACGTAATTACAACACAATAAAAAACAACCTATAACCATGGCAACCGCAACTTACAACAGTGATGTTAAGGGTTTTATTCACATGTCCAGATGTTCTTCAAAAAACTGCTTTCTGCTTTGAATTGGTCTAATGTGTAATTGCTGTCCATGCTGAACTCTACCCCTTCTTCATTAAAATAAGCAGGTTTCCAATCACATTCAGGGCCTTTAAGGGCAAGCACATACACCGTTTTATTTTTCCATAAATATTTGTTTATGAAAGGTTCGCAAGTGCAATTATTGATATTTGCAATTACATTCTCTAACACTAAAGTATCGTCCGTTTTTCTTTTGCACAGGAAAAAAGAAATAGACTAAAGATGAAAAGCGTTAAATAGTTTCTAAGTAGAATTTTCATGAGCTAAATAGGTTATTTATCTATACGTAGGCCAATCCAGATAATGCCTCAATAATTAATAACAGGGTCCATGGCCAAAGTGGTTATTAATTAATGAGTTGGTAACTAAACCATTAGCAAATATAGGCACTCTAACACATATATACTTCAATTATCTAATAAACATCTTCTGGCAGTTCCATCGTAGTTTAGAGGTTACTTCATCGCAAAAAATGACTCGCAGTAAATGTAAACACCCTTCAGGTTTCTTTGCGCAAGCCTCACCTCACCGTTCATTGCGATCCGACAGCTGGCGGAATGGCAATCTCTATTTGTTTTGCAAAAGCCTAATTTACCAGCTAATTTACTCTCACTAAATAAACCGTATCCCTATCCTGTTCATTGTACAAAACCATTTCTTTCGCACTTAATTTAATAATCTTCAGCCTTCCTAAGTCGCCGCCGGTTTTGGGGTCAAATAAACCAATGAGCTTTAAAGAAGGGATGTAATCCCATTTCTGATATTCTGTTGGGCCGCCGCCACTTAGGCTAAAATCATGAGATGAATAGAAACTCATGTATGCTTTTATATGAGCGGGCATCACTGTTACTTTTTTATCATGCATTACCTTTTTAATCAACCATTGATGGCATAAACTGTTTTTCAATTCAGCTATGCTTTGTGGCAAGGGCTGATCCTGAGCGGAAGCGGCAAAATGGATAGCAAAAAGAAGGGGAATTAGTAAATATCTTTTCATATTATTTTTTCACTTGCCATCTAAAAATTCTCGTAATAAGGTTTTCAGTTTACTTTTTAAGTTTCTCGGTATTTCATTATGTCCATTAACCGACCAAAAAGGAATTTCAGCGGCTATAACCTTAACTTTTTGAGAACTGTCGAAACCTGAAGTGATGATAAATTGATCACTTTCGTCTAAGGTTTCTTTTTCATTAGGATAAAGCAATAAAACATTAGAGCAACCTCTAGAAAAAGCATAGGATGTCATCTGATATAAATCGCTTTGGGCTACGCCTCTTTTGGGATCATCTTTAAAGTCACCTCTTAGTTTATACTTAGTATCCACTATAATTTTTATATCGGAATTGCCGATTTTTTCCAAAAAGATGTCATGTTGCATTCTAAATGCTTTCTCTGGTTCATCAACCAAGTATTTTTCAGATTTTTGATATTTAATTTTCCACTCTTTAGAAAAGTGCTGCTCCAGAAATCCAGCTATAAAATCTTCAAAAATATATTCCATAGGAAATAACAAACTCCAATGATTTTGTTCATCTTGCTCGTGGCTGTATAGCTGTTGATCCAATACCATTTTACAAAGGTCTTTTACAATTGAATAATCACTGTAAAAGGAATTAAAACTAACTCTATCCAATTGGTCACTCGTACAGTACACATCACTTACTTCGTCTAACAAAAACAAAATCTCACCAAGTTTTCTTTGAGTTTCGCTAAACTTTGCTTTGCTCTTTAAAAATCTTGTCGTGTATTTTATAGCTTGATTAAAGGTATTATCAAACAGCAGAAGCTCATGATCACAAGCAAGTATATGCTTTTGGCCTCTACTAAAATTTCCAGTGATATAGCGATTGAAATTAATTCTACCTCTAGGTATTGTTAATGACTCCTCAACAGCTGTATAAAGTGATAGCGGCTGAGCTGTGATCGTATCATAAAATTGATTTGCTATGAGCTTTATAATTAGTTCTGGTAAATTCAATTGCTCATCCTGATTCAGATTGACATCAGAAAATGGCAACCGCCATTTTCTACAGTAATCAAACCAGAAGAACAGGTGCTTAATCATTAACTTATTATTCTCCTGATTAATCGGCAACGATTTGAAAACCTTCGGATGAATTTCAATACACGATTCTTCGTTTTGGATAAACCCTACATAATTATTGCATTTTGCTTTTTCACCGTCAAAATTCAGGAAAGGTTGATAAGTTTTTTTAAACGCTTGATCACCTTCTTTGATCTCCGTTGATGGAAGCATTCTAAAAAACCGATTTTCCCATACTTGTTCCAGGTGAGACTGCAAAAGATTTCGTTTGCTTATAGCAAACCAATCGCTGAATTCATAGACCGTAATCTTTTGCATTTACCTCTTCTGTTCTACCGACCACGTAAAACGATCAGAACTATATTTCACTAACCATTCTGTCTCATTAAATATTTCAGTCACTTCTTCTGTTCTGCCATTAAAATATTCCATTAACAAAGGAATTATTTTTTTAAGAATGATATCACCTGTACCTTCTTCTCTTAAAAAGTAAGCGTGACCAATCAGGTAATCAGCTGTTTTTTTCTTTTGATAAATAGCTTTATTAATAGCTTTCAAAAGGGGGACCCTATCCTCTTTTTGATTTCTGGTAAGTACGTCTGCATTTGGATAATAACCGACGAATTCGAACCTGCGTCTTAAAGCAATATCTAATAGTGCAATAGATTTATCAGCAGTATTCATGGTGCCAATAACATAAAGATTAGGCGCAATTCCAAAATCTTTGTCTCCATTTGGCAGACTCACTTTTAATTCATTAGGTTCACCTAACCGTTTGTCATCCTCCAATAACGTAATTAACTCGCCAAAAACCCTTGAAATATTAGCCCTGTTTATTTCATCAATAATTAATACATACCTTTTTATAGTTTCTTTTGGTCCTGTCTGTTTTTTTTGCCTTTCGTGAAGTTCTTTCATTAACGGCTTATAATATATACCCAGCCCCGAGTTAAACTCCCTTGTCCCTTCAACAATTGCTTTTAAAGTGCTAACACTTAAAGTATGTTGACTTGATCCATTTTCTTTCTCAAATCTAATGGTGCCGTCTTCAACTTCAGTGATGTAAAACTTCTTTCCTGAAGCCATAATAACAGGGATATTCTCCGATGCTTCCAACGAGGATGTAAACTCTGAAAAAACATCGTCAAAAGTCCTATTAATACTCCTTTTTTCCTTTGATGCCAGATAATTCTCTTTAGCCCTTCGGTTGAGCTGATAAAAGATACCAGTAAAAGGTTTAAATCTTAATTGCTCAAATTCAGCGTCAGGGCGTATACCCACCATGAAATCTTCATAGCTATAGTTTTGATGAAACGTAACGAACTCTATTTGACCCTCCTCTCTTAAAATATTGAAACGCTGTTTATTGGTTTCATGTTCAGAAGAAGCCTCACCATCTATAATTTTAACCGATTCATCTATGGTATGATATGTTTTCCCTGTCCCTGGAGGGCCAAATAGAATTTGGTTTAAAGGGAAAGCGGGTTCTTCTGTATTTTCTTCATGTTGAACTAACGAAGGTTTACTTTCAAAATAAAGGTCATATTCTTTTAAAACCTCAATATATTCTGGATAAGCGGCAACGTATGCCGTTAAAATTTCTTTATAAGGGAGTGTCGGTGAAAATGTATCCAGTCTGAATAATGATTTGTAGGTTGCAATTTGATTAGGTTGATATTCCCAAGCTTTTTTACATATCCATTCTACATCTCTTGAATGTTTAAAATCAGTAACCTCATCATCATGAACGTATTCACCAGTAATTATACCTATACCCAATAAAACATTCACTCCTCTGTTTGCAAATATGACGTCACCAATTTTAGCCTCTTTAAAAAGCATCAAATTCCATGTCTTATTAGACTTGGAATCCTCAGGTAATCGAAAAAGTTCATTTAATTCTTTTCGATCTTCTACATGGGTGAGATCTATATCATTTTCATTAAATGAAATGGACATGGAACCCATATCTAAATCAAGGTCCCATCTTAATGCGTTAGTACCCGGTGAATATTTAAAATACTTTCTTTCTACAGAACCTATTACTTTTTCTGCAGCATTATAATCACAAAAAAAGGTGTCATATAAATGCCAAATAGCTAAATTATCAGCGGTAAATTCTTCGGGTATAGCTGCATGCTTAATTTTAGCCAGAACATTATCTTTACGTTTACGCCCTTTGCCGATGTAAGGTGTATTGTCTCTAAAGTCTTGTCGCACATTTTCATCCATTTCCAATACATCAGCAATATGCCATTCATTATCCTCCAGATAGAGTTGAATATCTTTTGATGTCGCAATCGGTGCTTCTTTTAGTAGCTTGATTTTACGGTAAGAAGCATTCTCCTGGTAAATATCATCCTTTAACAATATTTCTTCAGTAAAGTCAGCATCAAATTGTATGGAGAAAAAAGCCTTTTTGTAGGGACGCTTTATGGTAAATATTATTGAATCCAGATTGAGATAAAAGTATTTGAATGCTGCAAACCATGCGCCGTTTAATCCCTCTATATTTTCTTTTACAATTTTGAAGTATAAGTTTTGACCGTCTTCTCCCCAATGGCTGGCTTTCCATAAATGAATACGGCTATTGGCAATCATAAATACATAAACAGACTCCTTTGAAAAATCTTCAATGCCATTTAGATCTCCAAAATAACTGGTGCCCTTGGGTGCTGAATAATACGCATTTTTGATTTGGTCTTTTGGATCTTGGTTGACGTTGATCCTTCCGAAGAATAGTTTCATCATAGATGGATTATTTATTGAATTTTTCTATACTTATTCCTAAACTTCTTTCTAAGAACTGTTTTTTTTCATCCTCACTCTTACCATTTAAAACTTCAATAAGTCTCTCTTTTAGTTTCTTATCTGAAATCAAATTGTCAATGGTTAAATCAACTGAAGCTTTAGGATTGATTTTTGTTATAATTGTTAATTCATCCTTATAAGGCATAAATGGTTCATATAATTTATTATATCCTCTTCCAGTTGCTCCTTGAAACATAATTAAATTAGGATTGTCATCTTTGTCATTTCCACCTTTTAAAATATGAGTAGTTGCAATCCCAGGATAAGGATCTATATAGTATATGTTTTCAATTCCTAGTTGAAATGCTTTTTTAGAACATAATTCGCAAGGACTTGCCGTTGTAAAAAGATAACCACCTCTTAAGGCTTGCCCTCCGTATTTTGTAATCTGCATCATTGCATTTTCCTCAGCATGTAAAGAGCGTGTATGCACTTGATTTTTTTCTCCTTCAATTGCATTTTGAAAGGACTTGAAACAAAATGAACAGGGTTTACCCTCTAAGTTGTCTTCAAATTGATCAGGTAACTTGTTTAAGACTTTTAACTTAAAATCCCCCTTCTCATAATCACTAAATAGATTGTCATTTTTTTCATCACGTAAATTTCTAATGTCTCTTAGATTACATGGAGTTTGTCCACTAGGAACATCATTCCAGCCGATGGCTTTAACTGAAAAACTTTTATCTGTAATTACTGCACCCACTTGACGGGAGATACAGCCAGAACTCAATTTAGCATTGAATGCGATTTGCATTGTTCGTTCAATTGCACTCGGTGTAATGATGCCTGGATGTTTGATTAAAGCTGTCAACCGAAGAACTTGATGATTTATATCTAAATATTTTTTCTTTGGTTCACTTTTATTTTCAATAAAAATATGATAATCAGATTTTTGAATACAATTTTCTATATCTGGTGTAGAGAACTCACCTTTTTTAAAGTCATTGCATTTATATTCAGCATCATCTAAGTCTAAAATATTTTTAGCGCACTCTAACTTTATAGATTCTGCAATATGTTTCAGTTTATCATTTTTAGTAATAATATCCTTTACATAAATTCGTCTTTCATCATCATCCTTGTTAGTTGCAATCATATAAAACCCAGAATATTTTTCTTTAAAATACATGAGTTCCAAAGAATTTTTCAACGCGTCAATGACTATTCTGCACCCATCCGGTTTAACATTATTTCTCCATGATTTGATCAACCGATTCAATGTTTCTGCAACAGTATAAATATGTTCAGGGGAGGAAGTAGAGTGGATAACTTGACCCGAATTTCTTAAGTTATTAGCTAAGTCGTGAGTAAATCTTGTACGTTTAGTAATATTACAAATATTAAGTGCTTCAAATATTTCATTGCAGAAATTCTTATAATTCTCACTAAAGAAAAAATCATACAGCCTAATAGAATTATCTTTCCTTTTTAAATTATCATTAAGGTCATTTCCTTCTTTAATAAGGTCTTTAAAAACTTCAAATAGCTTTACATTCTTGATTAGAATAGAATTGATTAAGTCCCATAGGGGCCCATCTTCTTGGCTATCAAACCTATTTCTAAATTGACCTCCATGAGCTTTGCTTTTGCCATTTTGGCAAATGACATCAATAAATTGTTTTTGAATCGTCTCAAATTCAACCTCTATATCTTTTATATTCTGAATTGAAAAATTTAATAGGTGTAATAAGAGAACATTTTTATAATTAATAATTTGAAAAGGTTTCCAATTATTTGAATGACTTAGGAAATTATAACAAATTTTATTTTTAAGCTGCTCAGGTAACGGTAATTCAGCCTTTGATTTATCATCGATTTGATCAATAAACCTTTCATTTGCAAGAAGTTTTGCAATCTGCGAACAACCACCTCCAACTCTTCCAGTTAGACCAATTATAACAAATTCATTCCTTAATGAATAAAGGGTATCTAATTTCATAGATTTAATTTTTTATTTATTCCTCCGCAACTATTCCCAACATCTCATTATTCGGTTATTGTTTTTCTTAGTCTTTATTTTGACTTTTCTATCTTCTCCAACAAATCCCTAGCATGTCCGTTACTAGGTAATTGTTCTACCACCCGCTCCCAATAAAGCTACCTACCTATATTAGTATTGCAGAAGCTTTTAATATTAATATACTATGAACATTTTTTCGCTCTCTCTTTGTCTTTAGAGTCATCCATGTTTCATCAATCTAAAGATAATTCCTTTTTACCCCCATCTTTAAATACATCCCTATAAGGATGTTTTCCAGATCCGATTGAAATCAGTAATCTTCCCTCAACATTTTCTAAATCTGATAAAATTCGCTTCCATTGACTAAGAAGTGTCAAGGCACAAATAAAAGGATCAAATGCTGACCCAGTTGGCTTTTTAAACGCAACAACCTTGTAGCCTTCTTGATAATGATCTATTGTTATCGTATTCAAACCTTTTTTATTAGTATCTAATAGAAATACAGCCGTATCTGAGTTATGATATTCTTTAGACCACTGCCCGGTAACTACTTCAAAAGTTTCAGGAAATTCTAAGCTATGTAAAGACTGTATAAGTCTTATAACTGGCGGCGTATAATTTGGGTCAAGGTAGATTCTCATTAATAACCTTTAGTTTAGGGACAGAAAAGTTAATGAATCCTCCACTTCTGCTTCCGTTATCTCTAATACTTTACTAACCTGCTTTTTATCGTTATATGTCCTAAATAGGGAGCCAACTTGCTCTACCCATAAGCCATCAGTACTTGCGACATATACTCTTCCTCCCGCTTGGGCTGGATCTACGACAATTCTTTTTTCATTTCCTACTGGATACATCCTAGTTGCTAGGCCGTCCTCAAAATAGATACTTTTAAAGAACTGCCTTATAAATTCAAAATTAAGTTGCTTTGTACCACCTAAATCAGATAGATTAAATCCGTCATCAAAAACAATAGTTTTACCTGCCTTATTTATAGCTTTCAAAACTACCTCTGTCGCAAATGGGTAATCAACATTAAAATGGGCTTTTAATTCGTCTCTGGCTTTCAGTATTTTATTTAGTGGAATCTTATTTTCTCTTAGATCTTTAATTGCAGCCAATTCAATTAATCCATGAAAACTGATTTTTAATTCTTTGGTTTCAGCATCTAAGCCAATACCCGGATATTTATATTCTGGATTATAAAGTTCATCGAACCAATTCTTTACTTTATCTCGTTTTAAACGAAGAATGTACATTACATCTTGAAGATTATAAAGTGGATGATGTAGTGAATAACCTTTCATTTCTTGTTTATTAATAATTGAATATACATTAGTTTTTTCTACTTCGTTCTTTTCTTCTTCAAAATCCACAACGGGTAAGCTATTTACTATATCTACGGTTTGCACACTTACATTAATGATGCTTAATAATAAATCTAGAATATAGCGTGGGTTGCCTACTTCTGTTGCCCAGTCATTTGGATCATTCTTGATTCCGCTATCCTTATGGGTAGTTACTGCGTAACGTTCCATTATCCATTCTATAGCACTTTTACCGTTAACTATGTATTCATAAGCTTTTGCTGGAATGTTTTCTATACAGACTTTGCTATTGTAGATGATAGTGTCTTTTTGGTTTTTCTTTGGAAAGCGCATCTTTTCTACGGTGTAAAAACCGCTATTTTCTCCAGTGAGTTTTAAATTCGGATAAGCTTCTACCTCCTCATAATTGAGGTGTAAATTTGCTAATGCTCTGCCTGCTTTGCTAAATTTCCAAAAGTCACGAACATCATCTACCAAAGGTAAACGAGGCAACATTTTCTTTAAATCATTAGCGAATTTCTCGCGGTAGCTGGGGCTATGTAAAAAACCATAGGCATAATAAAATATATCTTCCTTTTCTACATTTTTGCCGTATTGTTTTTTTGCTCTATCTAAAATAAAATCACTAATACCATCTCTGCGGATGTAATCTTGTTGATCTCCGTTATCAAATAACCCTTTCTGGCTATGGTTGTTTTCTTCGTAGTAATATAGTGGGAAACATTGAGCTTTTTCTAAGGTGTCTAAATTTGTGATCTCTGAAGATATAAGTACGGAAAAGGTTTTACTAGCACCCTGACCAGTAACTGTTATAAGCCTGTTTTTAAAATTTTTATTGGGAAATAATTTTGGAGCTAAGCCTGGGCGTTCTATAAAAGGTTTGTCAAAATATAAATTTTGCTTCATATATGGTCGATAAAGACCACTCCTCATTTCCGATTCCATGAAATTATGAGCTTTTAATTTCTCTAAATCCTTTTTAAGATTTACCGTCCAGCTTATCTTAGAAGCATTAGTATCAATAAACTCGTCACAATTGATTTTGTCATTTTCGCTTTTAGCTCTTGCATATGACTGGATCTGTTCGTTATAGAATTCAATTGTCTTTATCATGTTTTCTTCAATCTTCGCAGACGAGAAATTGTACACCCAAGCATCCCTATTTGAAGCAACCCCAATTGCGTAAGTATTAAAGAAAGTTTGAGTTTTTAAATTGAACTTTTTATCAGGCTCAATCGGGATATACGTGTTGAAAGCGTCGTTTCTCTGGCTCAGCCAATCTCCAAATTCATTAGGCTTAAGATTTCTTAACTCCAGTTTTTCATTAACAATACTTCTAAACTTCTTAACTATACTTAGCTTTTCTTCTCGGTTTAAATAATCGCCAATATCATGGTAACGTAATTTAGCTTTTGTTTGGTTAATTTTTGGGTTTTTGACCAACAAAGTAATGGATATTGGTGTACGTGAACCCGAACCAAATATCTTACCTCCTTCTTTCCTGCTTAACTCTCCACTGGTGCGTTGATTTCCCCTAAGATTAAAGATATAAATACTGCTAAATTCTTTTTCTAAACTTAACCTAAAGCCGTCGGTACTATTACCATCTAACCAAGCGCCATTAGATACAAATGCAATTACACCGCCATTTATGGGATCTAACTTATCGGTACTCCACCTAAACGCTTTGATATATGCATCGTACAGTGATTTATTTAAGCCCGCTTTCGAAAGTTTAGCGTAGGTCTTAGCAATATCGCCATCCAATTTGGGATAACTTTGGTTTTGTGCATTGTCATTAGCGGATTTTTGTCCAATAGAATAAGGAGGATTACCCATAATCACTCTCAATGGTGCTTTCTTTTGGCGAGCGACTCTAGCAGAGTTTTGCGGAAACATTTCAGAGAAAAGCTTTTCGCTTTCATCTGTTTCGCCTAATTGGAAGGTATCAGTTAATACAATGCCTTCAAAAGATTGGTATTCGGATTTATCTTCTAACTGATCATGAAATGCATTTTCAATATTTACGGCAGCAATATAATAAGCCAGTAAAACTATTTCGTTGGCATGGAGCTCATGTTTGTACTTGCGTTCTAAGTCTTCGGCTTTAATCAATCCGCTTTGTAGCAAACGAGTGATGAACGTCCCTGTCCCAGTAAAAGGATCTAGTATATGGATGTTTTCATCAGAAATGCTACGATCAAACTCTTTCTTCAATACGTCGTTAACAGAATGAATGATAAAATCAACGACTTCTACAGGTGTATAAACAATACCTAATTGATCTACCATTTTTGGAAAAGCGGTTTTAAAGAATTTATCGTATAATTCTATAATGATACGCTGTTTGCCCTCTGCGTTGTCAATTCCGGCAGCCCTTTTTCTTACAGACTCATAAAACTTTTGTAAAGTTTCTGAATCTTCATCTACGGTTTTGCCCTGCAAAGCATCTAACATGGCTTGCATTGCTGTAGAAATAGCATTGTTTTTTACAAAAGAATAGCCTTCAAATAATGCTTCAAAAACTGGTTTTGTAATAATATGTTGCGCCAGCATTTCAATTGCTTGGTCTTGTGTGATACTTGGATTTATATTCTTTTGTAAACCGTTTAAAAATTGAGTAAAAGCTTTTTCATGCTCGCCACCGTCTTTTATTAAAAGTTTGATTTTGCTGATTTGGTTTTCTGCAATAATGGCTACATCTTTTGCCCATTGTTCCCAATAGCGTTTATCGCCCACATTTTTAACCATTTTTGCAAAAATGACATGTTGCAATTGCTCGAACTGCAAAGCCATTTGTGCACCTAAATCTTGCGCAGTATGGTATGGTGCTTGTTCGTCTGCCCATGCAGACTGTGGCGCACCATCACTGTCGAAAGTAGTTTCGGGTCTGCCTACTAAAATTTGGTTTGGGCGGTTTTTATTGAGTTCAATTTTATTTACAGTAGCGTTAAAACGGTCATCATGTGCCCTAAGCGCATTTAAAACTGTCCATACTACTTTATAACGTTCGTTATCATTTAACGCAACTTCTGCTTCAATATCAGAAGGCACAACAATAGGAATAATAATGTAGCCGTATTTTTTATTGGTATCGGGAGATAAACGCATTACCCTTCCAACTGATTGAACTACATCTACCTGTGAGTTACGAGCCGAAAGGAACAATACGGCATCTAAAGACGGTACATCAACACCTTCACTTAAACAGCGAACGTTAGTTAAAATTCTACATTCGTTATCTTCTGTATCGGCTTTAAGCCAACCTATTAATTCATCGCGTTGTGGCGCTGACATGGTTCCGTCAATGTGTTCCGAAGCTACGGAAACCATTTTCGATTTCTTTTCTACCGGCAGAGCGTCTAAATAAGTTTCTGATGCGGTGTTAAAAACAGTAGTCGTAGTTTTTGATGCGGCAATACTTGGACAGAAAGCTAATGCTCTTCGCATTGGATTTGGATCAGTTTCTTGTAAAACGCCATCGTCGCCCAGCATTTGTTTAGACAATGCGTTGATACAGCCTATCAGCTTAGATCCATCATCAGAATTAATTTCATATTCTCCATCTGCAATCATTTTTTGTACAGCTGGCGGTACGTCGTTTTCGTTAAGTGTTAAAATCAAGACCTTGTAATCCGTCAATAAACCTTCATCAACAGCCTCTCCAAAACCTATACGATAAATTTCTTCGCCATATAAATCTTTATCATCCATTGAACATAAAATAGCTTCGGCTTGTGCTGCCTTGCTTTTTACATTATCATCGTACAAACGAGGTGTAGCGGTCATGTATAACCGCTTTTTCGCTTTTATAAATTCATTGCTATGTACTTTGGTAAAAGCAGATTCATCTTCACTGGCGATAGTTACGCCAGTTGTACGGTGCGCTTCATCACATACAATTAAATCAAACTCTGGATAACCGTTTTTCAATAATTCTTTTTGTGCTCTAGCAATTACTTCGATAGATTGATAGGTAGAAAAAACCACCGTCATTCCTCCTTGGTTCCGTTGTTCAATTGCATCGAACTGATGGAGAATATCATGAGAATTGGTAGAAGCTGGCCAAGCTAAATCTACGATACTTATGGTTTCGTTATCATCATTCTTAGTACGCTTTTTTGAAATTTCAGGGTCAGAACAAATACAAATCGCATTGATGTTCTCATGCGCTTCGGCTGACCACTCACGCAATGTTTGCCCCAATAGGGCAATTGACGGAACTAAAAACAAGATTAGACCGCTGTGGTTGGTTTCCTTTTCGGCGATGCAAAGCGAGGTGTAAGTTTTACCTGTTCCGCAAGCCATGATTAATTTCCCTCTATCCTTATCCTGAAAATGTAGATGGGTTTTTTCTATAGCTTCTAATTGGTGCTTCCTCGGTGTTTTCTTTTTTGTTAGAGAAGCTTCGCCATGTATTCCTTCATCCAGTTTTCCCCAATCAACCGGCGCTTGATACAAATCATAAAGATTTATCCTTGCTACTGGCGGATTTTGATTTTTAATGGCTTGTGTTGCATTTGGTCCCCATTTATTTGTAGTGGATATCCAAAGCCGTTGTGAAAATCGAGTAGTTTTTAAATCCTCATTTTTAAATTCCCTGCTAGATGTTGAGAGGAAAGAATCTACCGCAGGCTTATCTATATGTGACGTTTCTTGATAACATTTACATTGAACTGCCCAATAATCGCCGTCATAAGTTAGTGCAACTAAATCAATGCCGGTATCATTACCACCTAAATCAATCTTTCCTGGAAACTCATTCCATAACCAAACTTTCTTAAAGAGGTTAGCATACTTTGGATCTGTACGCAAATAGGTCTGCATTAAACGTTCAAAACGATCGCCCTTATCTCTTTCTGAAAATGAATATTTACGGTATTTATCTAGGATTTTATTGAATTCAGACATTAATGATGTTTACGTTTTATAAAATGTTTAGGGCAATTGGTAAATATATATTTAAGTTGATGTTTTTGCAAGCAAGGATTTAAGGAAGTAATTGATACAATTAACATCATTTGAAGTTCTTTAAGCCAATATGGCTATAAAAACGTCTAGATAGACCGTCCAGCTCCTCCCACCCTTCTTCTAGGTTTCTTAGGGAAACACCCCTGTTTTCTTGCCGTCTCGAAGAAGTATAGGCCAATGTGGAAATACTCGGAAATGGATTTCGGAATATTTGATTTTACGGAAGCTTGAAGACTGCTGATGTTTTTCCAAAGTGGTGGTAATGATAAAAAGTATTCTTGGTGCGTCCACCCCACGTGTTTCCGCCATTAGAAAACAATTGCAAAGGTAGCAATAAAAATTAGTAGGTAAAATTTGCATTAACGTTGGTACTTTCAATTATTCACTTCAAAAGATCAACCTTAATCCAAATTATTAATGCGATGAACCTGCTACAACGTTACCAAATCACCATTCTTTCTCTCCCCCTTCACCAGCTCCCCCCGCCTTCAAAAGCATTTACCACCTGCTTAACTATCCTTTGCTCGTTCTCGCACAGGCATTCCATTTTCTGCTCCAACTGCTGTAAGGTTTCCGGACTGATGTAAAAACCGTCTTCATAACGGGTGGCCCTGTATATGGCTTCCAGCGTTTTAAACAAATCGATGTCCGACTCCTCATCCTCATCAAACACACCGCTATAAAGCGCACATTGATCTTTTAGGATGATATGGTGAACACGGATAGAATGGCTGATCCGCTCTTTAGCAGTAAGCAACAGTTCCAAATAGCGGTAAGTAAGCTCAAAAACCTGGTGGAGCAAAAAAGAAGCGATGGCCAACCTGCCCTGTGCTTTAAAATGGTAATAGCCTGCTTTAAAATCCAATATTTTCTCCTGCTCTCGCTTGCGCAGTTCCACAGCCAGTGCTAGGCATTGTTTAGGCTCCATGTTTCCCGGAAGCAAAACAAAGTCCGAATTTTCTTTTTGATACACCAACTTATGGGGCTGGCAGGAAGCATACAGAAAAAGATTCCCCTGCCTGATCTTATCTTTTGCCTGAAAAGCGATATAGCACATCACTTTATATTCGTTAAAAGCCCGGATGGTGTTGGTAATCTGGGGTACCAGCTCGCCCAAGTACTTGATATACTTATTGCACAAGAGGATCACCAGTTGGTACGGAACACCATCCTCGCTATAGGCATTCAGGTAAATATGCTCGATGCGGTAACTACTGTTTAAGGCCGCGAGCACTTGTTCTAATTGATGTGGATGGTTTTGATGCGGTTTCATGAGTGAAGATTTTTGTAAATTAAAAGGGAAAAGACTGGCTTAAAGCCAATTAGTATTTTTGGAGCACCGTGAGCTCATCTGGACGACTGTTTTTTTTGAACCAGCGCTTAAACCAATACTGCAGATACATGTGTTGGTTTTTCCAGAACAGTTCCATATCCTTAGCTTCCATTCCGTCTATGGTATCGCAAAGCCGACGGATGGACTCCAGCTCCTTAAACATTTTGCTCACCTGTTTTTCGGAATAATTTGCTTTCCCATACCCGCACAATAGAAAGAATTTCCGGGCTGCGGTTCTTTGCCGGGGCGTAGCCTCTTTCAAAGACGAGTAGCTGAGCATCCACATAAAATCGTGGAGCACATCTTCTACCTTTACGTCAAGAATAGCACATAACAACCTAAAGTTAGCAGGAACCATTAAGTCCAGCTTTTTCCATTTAGTAGCATGTAATTCATCAATTTCCGAGTATTGTTCATATTCGCTCACCATGCGGGTTTTGTTTTTTTGCTTTTTCATCTATTTTTTTCTTAAATGCCCAATTTCACCAAGCTGTAAAGCATATACAATGCGCTGGAGCGGATAAAATATTCTGGAAGCCGAATACTTTATCCATATTATTTCTGTAAATTCGTTTTGTCAAAAACGGGCGATCTGCTTACATTTAGCGATATTTTTAGGATATGGAAAAAACAAATCAGGTACACGAAGGCAGAAACATCAAACGTTTCCGTGAAATGTTAGGCATTAAACAGGAAGCGCTGGCTTTTGAACTGGGAGATGACTGGTCACAAAAAAAAGTTTCTCAGTT
>DATJED010000002.1:0-87414 GCA_035496935.1 Pelobium sp.
ATGACGGTTTTACGTTAATGGATTTAATTTCGTTAATTATTATATTAACCGGGGTTTTTACGATAATTAAGTCGTACTTTAAATTTGCAAACCAATAATTTATAAGTGAGTAAAAAAATACTTTTAGTTGATGATGAACCTTTTCAGCTTAGGCTGATGCAGAAGGTGTTGGAACAGAACGGCTTTGATGTGGCCACTGCAGCTTCTGTTGATGACGCTTTTGAAGTTTTAGGCAACGATATTCAGGATTTAATTATTTCTGATATTGAAATGCCAAAAGCCGATGGTTTTGATTTTAGGAAAAGGTTGCTGGCAGATAATAAATTAAAAAACATTCCTTTTTTATTTCATACGGCGCACAATAAAGAAATATTAATTGATAAAGGTTTGGCTTTAAAGGCGATTGATTATATCGATAAAAATACGCCTGTAGTGCAACTGGTTGCAAAGGTGAAAAACATTTTAGCCACCGTTGTTGAACAAAAAGAAAAATCAATACACGAGCTTAAATTAGTTGCCGATCGCTTAAACTTAAAAAACGTTCCCCACAAAAATTTAAAACTCAAAAAATTTGAGGTTGATGTGTTCCATAAAACATTTCAAAACCATCCGGGCGGAGATTTTATTGACTTTATCAGGATTGATGAACGCTATACTTTCGTAGTGCTGGGCGACGTAATGGGAAAAAAATGGGGGGCTTGGTTTTTCTCTTTCACTTTCTTGAGCTACATCCGGGCGGCAATTAGGTTATGTGTTTTTGATGGGAATTTGTCCGTTGCACAAATTATGCAGAGAATTAACCAAGTGATACACGTTGATGAATTTTTGGACGATATTTACTCAACCTTAAGTTTGATTTTGATTGATGACGAAAAAGGAATAATCACTTATTCTGGTGCCAGCGATTTGCCGTTGCTAAAATACAGTCCTGAAACTAAAGAAATAACCCAATTTAAATCAAAAGGTTTGTTGTTGGGTTTCTTTAAAAACGGAAACTTTAACGAGCAAACTATTTTATCCGAATCGGAAGATAGGCTTTATATCCTTTCTGATGGAGCGATAGATTTTGAAGCCAACGGCGTAAAGAAAACCGATCTCGGGATTTTTGTTGGCGAACTTAAAACGCATTTAAATAAAAACTTACCTTTTACCGAAATTACGGCAAGCATCTTCAATAGCAAAAAATACCAAGTTGATGATTGCAGCTTAATACAAATTAAACGCCTTTAAAATGGATTATAAGAAAGAAATATTAGACGATGTTGTACTGGTAAATATCAATTTATCAGAAGCAAGCTTAAACCAGTCAGAAGATTTTAAGAAGTTTTTGTATGATATTACCGAAGTAACGCCACCGAAACTGGTGTTGGATATGGGTAAAATTGAATATATGGATAGTTCTTTTATCGGTGCTTTGGTTGCCGGTTTAAAAAACGTATTATCAAAAGGAGGCGAAATGGCTTTGATTAATGTCAACAATGATGTAATGTCGTTATTTGAGCTTACCCGTTTAGATAAAGTATTTAAAATTTACGATAGCAAAGAAGAAGCAATCCAACAGCTAAAATAATGGTCTTTAAATCCCAAAAACTTACGCTTGAAATTCCTGTGCATATCGGAAGCTATAAAATGTTTATAGAAACCTGTTGTAGTTTTGTGAGTGATTTTGAGCCTCTTTCGGGCGATTTTAAACGCCTTTCCAAATTTAAACTTGTGATTATGGAGTTGCTTACCAACGCCATGAAACACACCCGGGCAACGTCTTTCTTAGAGCTTGAAGCCGGTGAAAACGAAATTGTAATTAAAAAAATTGATTCGGGCAGCAGGTTCTCTTTTTCAGATTCAAAAACCGAAAAGGTGCATAATTTTCCGCTTACAGATTTTGAATATCCAACACAATTAACAGCTTTATTGGGCAACAACTATAAATTGGATATTATCGTAAAAAACGAAAGCCTTATCGAATTTTTAGAACCGCCAGAAATTGATTACTTATCTTTAAATGAAATTCCAGAAAACTTTGGCTTAATGGTGATTAGGCAATGTGCAAGCTCGTTCCATTATCATTACAATCATCCCGAAGGAAAAAATACTTTTGAAGTGGTTTTTAAATTTTAAAAGCTTCACTTTTTACTGATATTTTTAACGCAACTAATCGTTTAAAAATTAATGATCTCAATAGCCCTAGCCAGTAATAACAACTATGCCGTTTTAATGGCAACGCTTGTAAAGTCTGTTATTGTTAATCACAAAACTAATGAGCCTGTTACTTTTTACGTTTTAAACGATAATATCTCCAAAGCCAACCAGTTAAAAGTTAACGCTCTAACAGAAAATTCACCAAATTTCCACATCGTTTGGAAAAACGCCAACGAGGTATTCCCACCGGATGTTCAATTCCCGATGGACGATTCGGCATTTCCGTTTACAGCTTATTTAAGATTGTTTGCGCCGTCGGTTGTGCCAAAAGATGTTAAAAAGTTAATTTATTTTGATGTAGATATGGTGGTACAGGCAGATGTGTCTGAACTTTGGAACACCGATATGCAAGGTTATACCATGGCGGCGGTGTTGGATGTTGGCAAAACAGCAGGCTGTAAATGGGGCGGAATTCCAAATTATAAGCAATTGGGGATTGATGCAGATGCGCCGTATTTTAATTCTGGTATGATGCTGATTGATTGCGAAAAATGGATTGCCGAAGATATACCAAATCAGGTTTTTACGGCAATGCGTAACAATATTGAACACGTAAACTATGCTGATCAATACGGTTTAAACGTTGTTTTTTCGGGCAAATGGTTACAGGTTGATCCGTTTTGGAACTGGTTTGCAAATAATTATCATCCTAATCCAAAATGTATCCATTATTTGGATATCAAACCTATATTTAAATCCTATAACTCGGATCCGGTTTTACGAAAGGAATTTTTTAAATACCTAGAAATGACGCCTTGGCGTGGGATGCCGTTAAAAAGTGATTTCAGCAGATTAATGGGAAAAGCGGTAATAAAACTTAAAAAGAAGTTTAAGGCTTTAATTTCCTGATTTATTTTAATTAAAGTTGCCTAACTTTTAATCAACGAATGGCTGTTTTTGAAGATATTTCTGTACTAGTTACCCATTATAACCGTAGCAAATCTTTAGAAAAGCTTTTGCAAGCGCTTAATCGCTTGGATTTAAATTTTCATGAGCTCATAGTTTCCGATGATGGGAGCAAGCCCGAACACCTTAGCTATGTGGAGAATTTACAGAAACGATATCCGTTTAAACTCATTAAATCACCAGAAAATAAAGGTTTAGGAAACAATATAAACAAAGGCCAGAAGGTTGTTAAAACACCTTATACACTGTATATTCAAGAAGATTTTGTTCCGCAACCCTCGTTTGTTGAAAAATTAGCGAAAGCACATGAATTTATGCAGCATGATCTGAGTTTGGATTTTGTACGTTTTTACGCATATTTCAAATTCCCGAACCTTACACCGGTTAGTGATGGTTTCTCTGAAATGCATTTTAGCCACGCGAAATTTTGGCAAGGCTACCGCAAGTTTTATGTGTATAGTGACCACCCTCATTTACGTCGACAAAACTTTTTTGATAGATTTGGAGAATATCAAGAAGGTATAAAGCCAGACAGAACCGAATATAATATGATGATGCAGGTATTGGCAGGTAAGCCAAAAGCGTATTTTTATAATGATATCAACACATTGCTGGCGCAGGAAAATAGCGCCGAAGAGCCCAGCACCATTAAAAGAAATATATTGCGTAACAGCAATCATTTTTTTTCGGTGATTGCTCGTATGATTTACCGTTACATAAGGTTTAATTTAGAATTGTTCATTTTTAAAATAAAGCGTAAAACCAATGGCCGTAGCCTTATTTAAACTTCCAACGTGGTTAAAAAGGCATCTTTATTTTAATAAAGGATTTTCTGATTTAACCCAATCCGAACTTGAAGATCTCAAGAGTAGGATCAGTAGTTTTGAAGATTTAGCGCCAGAGGTTTCTATTATGATTCCCGCTTGGAACGAAGAAAATAATATTTTTAGAACATTATCATCATTAGCATCCAGTAACACTAAAAAAAAGATCGAAATTGTTGTCATCAACAATAATTCTACAGACAATACCCAAAAAGTTTTAGATACACTTGGTGTTAAAAGCTACTTTGAAGCAAGGCAGGGGATTACATTTGCAAGGCAATTAGGACTAGAAAACGCAAAAGGTAAATATCATTTATGTGCAGATTCTGATACTTTTTATCCGCCGGGATGGATTGATGCCATGATTGCGCCTCTAGAAAAAGATGATGAAATTGTTGGTGTTTACGGGAGGTACGCTTTTATCCCCGAAAACGATTACGATAGATTTTTCTTTTGGATTTACGAACGCTTTGCCGGCGTAATTATTAGGCTAAGAAAACGGAAAAGAGAGCATATCAATTTTTTGGGGTTTAATATGGGCTTTGTTACCCAAGTTGGTTTGGCTAACGGAGGTTTTAAAGTTACCAACGTACGTAAATTTGATAATGCAATAGGAAGTGATTATTATGTTGACGAATCTGAAGACGGTCGGATGGCGGTAAACCTAATGAAAACCGGGAAACTAAAGTTAGTAACCAGCAATAAAGCCACGGTTTTTACCTCGTCACGCAGATTAATTGCCGAGGGCGGAATTTTAAAAGCATTTAAATACCGATTAAAACTCCACTCAAAACGCTTGACAGAATATTTAAACGGGAGCCAGATTTGACACCACAGCATATACCTAACAATATCATAACTAAACTGATCAGCCTTTATGTTCGTTTAAGGTTTGGCAAACTCCACTGGGATATAAGGTATTATTACAGAGATACTTACTATTGCCAGTTTATACAACTAAAATACATTTTAAGAGATTATATATTCAAAAAAAAATACAAAGTAATTTCTTTTGATGGAGAGTTTGCGCCCGAACTGGAGTTTGTAATTCCCTTTGCTTATTGGCATTATAAAAACGGTACTTTATTGCGTACAGAAGGTGCAAAATTCACTAAAGAGATGTATTTTTTCTCGCCAGACCATCAGGAAATTTATGATGTGCGCACCAACGAAGGCAACTACAATTACGAAACACCACGCATTTTGTATAGCCATAATTACGATATGAAAAAATGGGAACAAGTGCCATTTAAAGCCCATTTTAAAAACAATATTTATACTTATAGTAAACCGGTTTTAATAGTAGCCAACCGTTACAATACCGAGTGGGATGGACCGCCAATCAGCTTTTTTAGCATAGCAATGTTGCAATTTATTTTCGATAAACTTGGTGCCCATTATCAAATCATTTATAATCGTCCTCGTCCGCACCAGATTACTTCAGATACCAGCGAAGTGAATGATTTAAATGAATATGACTTCATCAAACAGCATTATCCGCAGGTAATTCTAATGGAAGATTTATATCGGGAAAACTTGATTAAAGCCAATAATTTCAACCATTTTCAAATGTGCGTTTACGCTAATGCAGATAAGTTTTTGTCCATTCACGGAGGTACGGCTGCTTTAGCAAGCTGTTTCGAAGGCGAAAACATCATTTTGTCCAAACAAGGACCCGAGCATCATTTCGGATGTTTCCAAAAGCTTTTTCCAAAATTATCTGGCGCAAAAATCCATCATGCAAAAAATGATGAGGAGGTAAAAGATTTTATCACCCAGTTTTATATTCCAGCAGAGGCATGAAAGGGCAGGGCAATTACTGGTTAAAATCCGGACTAATAAACGTTTTCCAAAATGCGGCCAGCGTTTTATTTGGTTTTGGCAGTTTTTTCTTTTTGGTTCGCGGCTTATCAGAACATGATTATGGCGTTTGGACGGTTTACATGACCACCATCACCATTCTCAATATTTTCAGGGACGGTTTAATCAGAAATGCCTTAATAAAATTTTTATCGGGAGCTACTGCAGAAGAAAAACCGAAAATAATGTCCGCGGCTTTTACCATCAATTTATTGGTAACGTTTGTAATAGTGATTTTAAATCTGTCTTTGGGTGCGTTATTGGCAAAGCTGTTGAATTCTCCAGAGTTAATTAGCCTTTTTTATTTGTTTAACATCGTTTATGTTTTAAACGGATTTTTAACACAATTCAATTGCATTGAGCAGGCAAACTTTAAATTTAAAGGAGTTTTTGTTTCAAATACGGTTTTTCAGGCAATTTACTTTGCGTATGTGCTTTATTGCTATGTGCTTAAAATTAATATCCGACTCAACCATTTGGTTTTTGTGCAAATTATAGGCTCGGCTACGGCTATGTTTATTGCTTTTTTATACACCAAACCATTTTTAAATTTTGCCATCGGGATTTACAAAACATGGATGCTGAAACTTTTCAATTACGGCAAATACGCTTTCGGAACGGCTATCAGTTCTATATTGTCTGGCAGTGTAGATCAAATGATGCTTTCCAGTATCATTTCTCCAAGCGCCTCGGGCGTATTCAATGTAGCAGTTAAAATCGTAAATCTGATAGATATTCCCACAAGTGCCGTAGCCAATATCGTGTTTCCACAAAGTGCTAAAAGAATAGAAAGTGAAGGTAAAGATGCCATTAAATATCTATATGAAAAGTCTGTGGGCACAATCTTAGCGATTTTGATTCCCGGATTAATTTTTATCTACATTTTCCCAAGTTTTGTACTGTACTTATTGGCTGGCGAAAAATACACCGATGCAGTTCCTTTGCTCAGAATCACATTGCTATATACGCTGTTAATCCCCTTTGGTCGCCAATTCGGAATAATATTGGATTCCATTGGCAAAACAAAAACTACTTTTTATATTGTGGTGGTAACTGCGACGTTAAATTTGACACTGAACTACTTTTTTATTTTAAATATTGGCGTTTTAGGCGCTGCTTATGCAACTTTGCTGTCAAATATTGTAGGATTTGTGATTGCGCAGTATATTTTACGGAAGGAATTAGGCGTAAAATTTTACCATACTTTTGTGTACGCTTATCGCTTTTATCCCGAGTTTTATGTGTCTTTTATAAAGCCGCAAATCGTAAAATTTAAAACCAGAAAAAATTATGATAGGGGTTAAGTTTGATGGAAGATTAGGAAACCAGTTGTTTCAGTACGTGTTTTTAAAATATTTAAAACAGCGTAAAGGCGCTGGAACAGTTTTTTTTGTCAATCCGCATCACGCTTATATCCAAAAATATTTCGACTTAGGGAAAATCGATAATTTTTTATTAGCCTCAAAATTCTATTCGGCAATAACTAGAATTACTCCGGCTTTATTAATGCTAAGGCAGGTTTATATTCACAATTGGGTTATCCCAAAAAAGTTTAAAATTAAGCTTTGGTCTGTATATGTAGGTTATTTTCAGTCAGATTATTATTATCAAAAGCTTAAAATTAAGCCTACTTTTCAAATCAAACAACAGTACAAAGATGAGTTTGAACGGCTTTACGGCAAGCTTTATCAGGAGAATAAAACCGTTGTAGTACACATCCGCAGAACCGATTATATGAATTACGGCGAGCGCAGAAAACGGGATATCTCTTTGCCGATGGACTACTTTCAAAAACGTTTGAACGCGATTGAGAATTTGCAGGATTATAAGGTGATTTTTGTGAGTGATGATATTAAACATGTAAAAGAAGTTTTTCCACCACAGGAGAATTATATTTTTTCGGAGAACAACGAAATTGTGGATTTCCAAGTGATTCAGAACGCCGATATCAGCATTATTTCTAACAGTACATTTGCTTGGTGGGCATCGTACCTAAGTCCAAAGAAAAACGTGGTTTACGCACCTAAGAATTGGTTTGGGTTTAAGATAAATGCAGAACATCCACGAGGAATTATGACGGATAAGTTTATCTGGTGCGATGTTTTGGAAGATTAATTTTTTAAAGATTGTTCTTCTAACGCTCGTATGTATAAATAATTTTACTCCTAAATTGCCTTTTCGTTCCGCCAACCTCACGCTCACACCTTTAGCTCCAAACCTCAAACCTCTTTATCCACCTTTACACAAATAAAATTATCTTTGCCTCAATGATGTCAGAAAACGTTACGCCGTACAAAAACCAACAGGTTGCTAAAAAAGAACAGGTAGCCACCATGTTCAACAATATTTCTAAAACTTACGATTTTTTAAACCACTTTATGTCACTTGGGATTGATATCATCTGGCGTAAAATGGCGATAAAGGAGCTTTTGAAAGATAAACCGCAGACCATTTTGGATGTTGCCACTGGCACCGGAGATTTTGCTTTTGAGGCACTGGAAATTCTAAAACCTAAAAAAATTGTAGGCGTAGATATCTCTGAAGGGATGCTGGCGATCGCAAAAGAAAAAATAATCAAACGGAAAAAATCCGATGTTTTTGAGGTTAAACTTGGCGATTCGGAAAAATTACTTTTTGATAATGACAGTTTTGATGCAATAACAGTAGCTTATGGCGTCCGTAATTTCGAGAATTTAGAGAAAGGCATTGCCGATATGTTACGGGTTTTAAAGCCGGGTGGAAAAGCTGTGATCTTAGAGTTTTCTAAACCAAAAGTTTTCCCTGTAAAGCAACTTTATAATTTTTATTTCCATTATGTAACGCCAAGCATCGGCAAAGTTTTTTCTAAAGATGCCAGTGCTTACTCTTATTTGCCAGAGTCGGTAAATGCTTTTCCGGATGGTAAACGGTTTACAGATTTAATGGATAAAGTGGGTTATAAAAATACCAAATGCCGTCCCTTAGCGTTTGGGATTTGTTCTATATACACTGGCGTTAAATGACCAAAATAAAAACATTCATTTGTTTTATTATTTCAGTTTCAGCACTAAATTCCTTTGCGCAAGGTAATTACGGCGGTGGCGTTGATGATCAGAATCTGCATTTCGGCTTTGGGTTTCAGTATATCAGCTCAGAGTATAAAATTCAGAAATTTGCAGACTGGCAAAAGCCTGCTTTCGAAGACGGCGTACAGGTTACATCGGGCTTAAAAAGCATTCGTTCCATACAAAATCCTGGTTTTGGGATTGGTTTCGTATCTGATTTATACATCACGCCAAATGTAAATTTGCGGTTTACCCCAGTTTTTGTTTTCGCCGATCGGATTATTGACTATCAATTCACTGATAGTATGTCTTACGACAGACATGGGCTTAAATCGCCGGACGGTTTCACCCGTAGAACTGTCAATTCAACGATGTTTGAGTTTCCGCTTGGCGTAAAACTAAAATCCGACAGAAGAAATAATTTCAGAGCTTATTTATTGGCGGGGATAAAATACGGGATAGATATAGGCGCAAAAAAGAACGCTGATGATGCAGGGGATATTGCGGTACAAAAGCAGCTAAAGAACAGTAAAGGCATTTTGTCTTACGATATAGGCATTGGTTTCGATCTATATTTCGAGTTTTTTAAACTCTCGCCAGAAATCAAACTGAGCAATTCAATAAAGAGCATTCTTTTAAAGGAAGACCATCCATATGCTAGCCCGATAGAAAAACTATACTTAAGAAATTTTGTTTTTAGTTTGTATTTTGAATAGGGCTTCCGTATAAATTTCATAATTTCACATCATGTCAGTAAATGCAAAAATAGCGCTCGTAACCGGTGCGACCGCTGGAATAGGCGAAGCCTGTGCAAATATTTATGCTGAAAATGGTTTCAACTTAATTATTACCGGTAGGCGGGAAGAACGGCTTAAACAACTTAAGGAAAAGCTAGAGTCGAAATTTAAGGTAGAGGTAATTACGTTGACCTTTGATGTAAGGGATAAAAGCGCTGTTAATGAATGTTTAAACGGCTTATCTGCCAATTTTAAAAAGGTTGATGTTTTAATTAATAATGCAGGGCTAAGTCAGGGGATGGATGCATTCCAAGATGCGGATTTAAACGATTGGGAAACCATGATTGACACCAACATCAAAGGTCTGCTTTACGTTTCTAAAATTGTTTCTGCCTGGATGATTAAAAATAAAAAAGGTCATATCGTTAATTTGGGGTCTATAGCAGGTAAAGAGGTTTACGCGAACGGCAATGTTTACTGTGCTACAAAACACGCTGTTGACGCCTTAAGTAAAGCCATGCGGATAGATTTATTGCCACACAAAATCAAAGTTACGGTTATACATCCTGGGGCGGTAGAAACGGAATTTTCTGAAGTGCGCTTTCATGGCGATAAAGAAAAAGCAAAAAAAGTTTACGAAGGTTACCAGCCTTTATTAGCGAAAGACATCGCCGAAACCATCTTTTTTATAACCAGCCGACCTGCCCATGTAAACATCAACGATTTGGTAATTATGCCAACCGTACAGGCCTCAGCTTTTTATTGGAATAAATAAGATTAAAGAGCCAAAATTCAAGAGCCAAAATTCAAGAGCCAAGATTCAAGATCGCATTAATACTCGTTACTAAATACTTAATACTCACTACTCAATACTAAGAAAATGTTAGAAAACACCATAAATCAAGACATCAAAACGGCAATGTTGGCCAAAGAAGAAGCCACATTAAGAAGTTTAAGAGCAATTAAAGCTGCTTTGCTGGTTGCAAAAACAGAGAAAGGCGCATCGTCAGAAATTACTGAAGAAGCAGAAATTAAAGTACTGCAAAAACTGGTAAAGCAACGTAAAGAATCTGCCGAAATATACAAGGCTCAAAACCGGGAAGATCTTTATCAAATTGAGGCCGAAGAGATAGCCGTTATCGAGAAATATTTACCTAAACAGTTATCAGAAGAAGAATTAAACACCTATATTAAAGCACTAATAGAAAAACTTAATGTAACAAGCGTTAAAGAAATGGGAAAAGTAATGGGCGTTGCCAATAAAGAGCTTTCTGGCAAGGCGGACGGTAAAGCCATTTCTGCAGCGATAAAAACTTTGTTACCTTAAAACTAATTTTTTAATTTAAATAGGTTAAATCATATTTTTTTTCTCACTTAGTAGCGTTTTTATACTCGAATTAAAAACAGACTATTAATTTAGCACAATTAATGCATAATACCTTTTGCGATATTTTATGGAGTACTTAATTAAAGAAGAAGACGGTTTTAAATACATTGAAGAAGGTAAAGGAGAGGTGTTGCTTTTGCTCCACGGATTAATGGGTGCGCTAAGTAATTGGGAACACGTAATTGAGCAATTTAAAGGACGCTATACCGTAGTAATCCCAATGTTGCCCATATATGATTTGCCTTTGTTAACTACCGGTGTAAAAACGCTTTCAAAGTATATTCATAAATTTATCAAGTATAAAAAGTACGAAAAAGTGACTCTTTTAGGTAATTCTTTAGGAGGCCACGTAGGTTTAATTTATACTTTGGCACACCAAGAATTTGTTAAAGCATTAGTTTTAACCGGAAGTTCTGGCTTGTACGAAAACGCTTTCGGTGGATCTTTCCCTAAAAGAGAGAGCTATGATTTTATAAAAGAAAAAGTTGAATATACTTTTTATAACCCTGCAACAGCAACCAAAGATTTAGTCGATGATGTTTACGAAACTGTAAATAACCGAAACAAGGTCATCAGAATTTTAGCCATGGCGAAATCGGCTATTAGGCATAACATGTCGAAAGATTTATCTAAAATTAAGGTTCCGGTAGCGTTAATTTGGGGCAAAAACGATAAAATTACACCACCAGAAGTGGCCATAGAATTTAACCAACTTTTACCGGATGCCGAGTTAAGCTGGATAGATGAATGTGGCCATGCACCAATGATGGAACAACCACAGGCTTTTAACCAACTGCTCGAAAATTTTTTACAAAAAAGAGGACTTTAAATGATTGCAAGTGAACTCATATCTACCTTAATATCCCCGCTGAAAACTTCTGATAGCATTCAGAAAGCGCTGGATTACATGGCGGAATTTAGAGTTTGCCATTTACCCATTGTGGACGGTGCACATTTTTTAGGTTTACTCTCAGAAGATGACTTAATCGACGAAACCGATCTTAACGAACCCGTTAGCATTATTCAACTATCATTAATTAATCCCTACGTTTTAGAGAACCAGCATGTTTATGAAGTTATAAAAGCGCTTAATGAACAAAAATTAAGTGTTTTACCAGTGTTGGATGATAAAATGAACTACTTAGGGGCAATTGTTGTCAATGACGTAGTATCATATTTAGCCACTTTAACTGCCGTTACCGATCCGGGCGGAATTATTGTTTTAGAAATCAATAACCGAGATAATTCCCTTTCGCACATAGCGCAAATTGTAGAATCCAACAATGCGCAGGTGTTAAGTTCTTATGTAGATGAACTTTCAGATTCTACCAAGTTAACCGTAACATTAAAAGTTAATAAAGTGGATATCACGCAAATTGTTGCTTCCTTTTTGCGGTATGATTATACCGTATTGGCGACTTTTAACCATACCAACCAAAGATCAAACGACGCGGATAGGTACGATTCTTTGATGAACTACCTCAGTTTTTAAAATAATAAATTCAATGAGCCATCATGATTTTAGCAAAGCATACTATTAAAATTATGATTGTTTCATCACCAAAATAACAAGCAGATGAAAATAGGCGTTTACGGCAGACAATTTAACAATACCGTTATCCCATACGTTCAGCAGGTTTTTGATTGCTTAGTTTCTTGGGACGTTGAAGTATTAATTTACCACGATTTTTACGATTTTTTAAAAGACAAACTGTTTTTGCCTAAAGCCTTTAACGCTTTCAAATCTCATGAGGATTTGGTAAACGGAAAAGTTGACGTAATGATTAGTTTAGGTGGCGATGGAACAATGTTGGATACCGTTGCTTTGGTGAAAAACTCGGGCATTCCAACAATCGGGATTAATTTTGGGCGTTTAGGATTTTTGGCTAGCATCAATAAAGAAGGTATAAAAAGCGCAATTGAAGGCTTGGTAAAAGGCGATTTTAGTTTAGATACCAGACGGGTTTTAAAAGTTGAAACTTCATCAGGCTTATTTGGCGACCTCAATTTTGCATTGAACGATTTTACCATCATGAAACGGGATACGTCCGCCATGATATTGATTCACTGTTATTTAAACGGTGAATTTTTAAATTCTTATTGGGCAGATGGTTTAATTATTGCCACACCAACCGGTTCAACCGCATATTCATTAAGTTGTGGCGGGCCAATTGTTTTTCCGCAATCCGGAAATTTTGTGATTACACCTATTTCTCCGCATAACCTAAATGTAAGGCCGGTTATACTTTCTGATGAAAACGAACTTACTTTCGAGATCGAAGGGCGAAGCCCCAAATACTTAGTGAGTTGCGATTCGAGAACTGAAGTGGTCAACCCGGGAACACAGCTGCGCTTGAAACGGGCCGATTTCGACATAAATTTAGTAAGGTTAAGCAATCAAACTTATTTATCAACGTTAAGAAATAAATTGCTTTGGGGTATAGATACCAGGAATTACTAAGCCATCTTAATGACTCATTTTATCAAAGTATTTATACTTTTTTTTCTAGGTAACACAGCATGTGCCTGTGCCCAAACTTGGGAAGTTGGTGTAACTGGCGGCGGAATGGGTTATATGGGCGATCTTAACCAAAACAATCCTTTAGCGTTAACTAACCCGGCTTTGGGTTTAGTGGTTAAAAGAAACATTGATAGCTACTGGGCAATTCGGTTTTCCGTTTTGCAAGGTAAAATCGGTGATGATGAATCAAAATCCAAATATCAACAAGAAATAGATAGAAATTTAAGCTTTTATTCGCCAATTACTGAAGGTAATGCGCTGATAGAATTTAATTTTTTCGATTACGGGTTTGAATATCTTCAAAAACGTTTTACCCCATTTTTATTTGCGGGTGTGGCGTTAAGCGGTTTTAACCCTAAAGTAGATTATGGCGGAAACACCTACGAACTTAAATATTATAAAACCGAAGGCCAGCCCGAAGAATATAAAACAATAACTTATTCTATTCCTTTTGGCGCCGGCGTTAAATATAATTTTGGTCGCTATCTTAACATAATCGGTGAAATTGGTTACCGAAATACAAGTACAGATTATCTGGACGATGTTAGCGGTGTTTACCCAGCTATTGCTGATTTACAGGAGACAGACCCCAATAAAACGGCCTTAAGATCAGCATTATCAGACCGATCGCTTAATAAAATTGGCGTTGCAGGCACCCAACGGGGCGATTTTAGAAAAAAGGATAGTTATGTGTTTGTGGGTATTACCTTATCTTATACCTTTGTGAGCCAAAAATGTCCGTTTTAAATTAAAAAATTGCTTTTTAATAAATGAGCTTCAAAGAAAAGTTAAACCTCGATAAATTACCACAACACGTAGCCGTTATTATGGATGGTAATGGCAGATGGGCTAAAGAAAAAGGTAAACTAAGGGTTTTTGGACATAAAAATGGAGTGCTTGCGGTTAGAGATACTGTTGAAGGCGCAGCAGAACTAGGTATAAAAAACCTAACATTATACGCTTTCTCTACCGAGAATTGGAACCGCCCGAAACTAGAAGTTACCGCTTTAATGGAACTTTTAGTAAGCACCATTAATAAAGAGACTAAAACCTTGATGGAAAATGATGTGCGTTTAAATGCCATTGGCGATTTAACCTCATTACCAAAAAGATGCTATAACGAATTACAGGAAGCAATAGCAAAAACTGCAAACAATAAGCGATTAACATTAACATTAGCACTGTCATACAGTTCTCGCTGGGAAATTGTAAACGCAGCCAAACAAATTGCTGCTGCTACAGCCAGCGGAAAAATTAAGCCAGAAGATATTGACGAAAAACTGTTCGAAAGCTATCTGTCCACTCATGATCTTCCGGACCCGGAATTAATGATCAGAACAAGCGGAGAGCACCGTATCAGTAATTATTTATTGTGGCAGTTGGCATACGCCGAGTTGTATTTTACGCCTAAACTTTGGCCAGATTTCAGACGAGAGGATTTGTTTGAGGCCGTATTTAATTATCAACAAAGAGAGCGCAGGTTTGGTTTAACCAGCGAACAGCTCAGCTAATTTTACTTTTAACAAAAATTAACAAAGAATAGGAGTATTTTAGCCCCATAATCAAGTAAATGAAGAATTTTTTTATAGTTATATTATTAATTGCCCTTTCTGTAAAAGGGTTTTCGCAATCAATTCCGTCTTTAAGATCCTCTACTTCTACACCAGAAAACGAGCATAAAGATTTAGATTATTTAAATCCGAAAGAATATGTAATTGGCGCTGTAAACATCAATGGCGTAAAGTTTTTGGACAAATCTGTATTGATTACCATCACAAAGCTTGAGGTTGGCGATAGAATTTTAGTGCCTGGTGATGCCACATCAAATGCGGTAAAAAATCTATGGGCGCAAGGTTTGTTTGATGATGTTTCTTTAGAAATTAACCACATCAGCAACGATACGATATTTTTTGACATCAATTTGGATGAACGTCCGCGGGTTTCAAAAATAGTACTTAAAGGACTTTCAAAAAGCGAAAACACCGATATTCAGGAAAAGTTAAACAACCAGAAAGGGAAAATTGTTAACGAAAACCTAAACAACACGATCAATAGCATTATTAAAAAGCATTTTAGCGATAAAGGTTTTTTAAATACAACAGTAAAAATCACTACTGTAAATGATACTACGGATGCAAACAGTAGAATTGTTAACGTAATTGTTGATAAGAAAAGTAAGGTAAAAGTTCATGCTATAAATATTGAAGGCAATAAAGATTTTAGCGATGCCAGGTTGCGCAAGTTTTTGAAAAAAACGCATCAGCAAGCTTGGTATAAAGTTTTTGGATCGGGTAAATTTATGCGAGACAAATACGAAGAAGATAAGGAGAACATGATAGCCAAAATGCGTGAAAAAGGCTATCGCGATGCTGAAATCATTTCTGATTCTGTTTACAGACATAATGATAAATCTGTTAATATAGATATTAAATTATACGAAGGGCATAAATATTACTTTGGGAACGTAACATTTGCGGGTAATGCAAAATATCCGTCAAGTCTGTTGGAACAGGTGCTGAAAATAGAAAAAGGCGAAGTTTTTTCAGAAGCTAAATTGGAGAAAACTTTAAGGAGCAGTCCATCAAGTAATGATGTTTCATCACTTTATTTAAACGACGGTTACTTGACATTTAATGCAGATCCTGTTCAAACACGTATTTATAACGACACGGTAGATTTAGAAATCAGAATTTACGAAGGTCCGCAATACACCATCAATAAAATTATTTTAAAAGGCAACGAACTAACTAACGACAAAGTTGTTTTAAGAGAAATTAGAACCAAACCGGGTCAAAAATTCTCGAAAGATATGTTGGTGCGTTCACAACGCCAGATAACGCAACTGGGTAATTTTGATGAGCAAAAAATCGACATTAAACCTATTCCTAATCCGGCAGATGGTACGGTAGATATCCAATACACCGTAGTTGAAAAGCCATCAGACCAGATAGAACTTTCCGGAGGTTTTGGCGGCGGTAGGGTAATCGGTACCTTGGGTTTAACGTTTAACAACTTTTCTGCAAGAAACCTATTTAACCTAAAAGCTTACAAACCATTACCAAAAGGCGATGGACAAAAATTAAGTATCAGAGGGCAAACTAATGGTAAATATTACCAATCATATAGCTTTTCCTTCTCTGAACCTTGGTTTGGCGGGAAAAAACCTATTTATTTTGGGATAAGCGCATTTACATCATTACAAAGCAACGGCTTAAGCAGTAGCAACCCAAATTTGCAAAAAATAAGATTAAACGGATTAACATTTAGTTTGGGAAAACAATTGAAATGGCCTGATGATTATTTCCGTATTGATTATGCCGCCAATTTGCAACAGTTTAAGTTGAGAAATTACTCTGGTTATTTATTCGAGAACGGCGATTCTTACGATTTAAGCTTAAGCCAGGTGTTTAGCAGAAACTCTGTTGATGCTCCAATTTTCCCAACTTCGGGTTCTAATATCAAATTTACTGTACAGGCTACCTTACCTTATTCAGCATTTAACGGAAAAAATTACGATAACTTGGCAACATCAGACAAGTATAAATTCGCCGAATATCATAAATGGAAATTCGAGTCTCAGTTTTTCCAGAAAATTTATGGCAAGTTAATTTTGAAAGCTCAGGCACAATTTGGTTTCTTGGGCTACTACAATAAAAGCGTAGGGCAGGCGCCATTTGGTCGTTTCAAATTAGGTGGCGACGGTTTACAAGGTTTCGACTTTTTACAGGGATCTGAGGTAATTGGCTTACGTGGTTACGCAAACAACTCAATTGTTCCAGAGGGCGCTCCATCCAGTGCCGGTTCACCGATATTTAATAAATACGTTTTAGAATTGAGGCACCCGGTTACTTTGGGCGAATCTGCAACGGTGTTTGTTTTGGCTTTTGCCGAAGGTGGAAATACCTGGAATAAGTTTTCTGAATTTAATCCGTTTAATGTTAAACGCTCAGTTGGTGTGGGTGCTCGTATTTTCTTACCAATATTTGGTTTGTTAGGTATTGACTATGGTTACGGATTTGATGCCATACCGGGCAATAGTTCGGCAAATAAAGGTCAGTTCCATTTTAGTATAGCACAACAATTAGGCGGTTTTAACTAAAAAAATTAAATTGCAGTCTATTTTAATAAAGTAACTGAAGATACAGAAGTAATAGATGAAAAAATATATCATTCTTCCCATATTTATCGTTATGCTTTGTTTAACAGCAAAAGCGCAACGTTTGGCTTATGTGGATTCTGAATATATATTAAAACATATCCCAGAGTATTCATCGGCACAAAAGCAGTTAAATGCTTCTGCACAAAAGTGGCAGAGTGATATAGATGCTAAGTTTGTAGAGGTTGAAAAAATGCGTAAGGATTTTCAGGCAGATCAGGTTTTACTGACTGACGATATGAAAAAGAAACGCGAAACAGACATCTCGCAGAAAGAAAAGGAAGCCAATGACCTGCAACAGCAGAAATTCGGTTATGAAGGGGAGCTTTATAAGGAAAAATTAAGATTGATAAAACCAATACAAGATAAGGTTGCAAAAGCCGTTGAAGAATATGCAAACTCTGAAAGTATTGATATGGTAATTGATAAAAGCACAGTAACTTTGCTATTTGCTCGGCCTAATTTTGATGCTACCAATCAGGTAATTGTAAAATTGGGATATAAGCCCGGCGCATTTGCTAAATAGCAATATTTATTATAAACTCGTAGAATTAAATTAACACACAATTAAAAGAATGAAAAAATTATTTAAGATTGCATTAGTAGCAGGAGGATTATTATTTGCAGGCAATTTGGTTAATGCACAGCAAAAAATTGCACACATTAATTCAGCAGAATTGATTAAAGCTATGCCAGAAGTGGCAACAGCAGATAAACAGTTAGAAACTTTTAAAGCGTCTTTAGATGCAGACGGAAAAACCATGTACACAGAATATCAAACAAAAGTGCAGGATTTCCAGGCTAAAGAAAAAACTTTGAGCGATGCTTTGAAAGATGCTAAAGTGAAAGAAATTCAGGATTTGCAAAAACGTATCGAAGAATTTCAACAAAAAGCAGGTGAAGATTTCGAGAAAAAAAGAGGTGAGTTGTACGACCCAATTTTGAAAAAAGCTGAAGACGCAGTTAAAGTTGTAGCTAAAGAAAAAGGTTACGCTTATGTTTTTGATACCACACAACCAGGTATTGTTTATTTCGACGGCGGAATCAACATTATGGCTGATGTTAAAGCAAAATTAGGCTTAAAATAAGTTTAAGACCGAAGGCGTGAAGCTAAAAGCAAAATGCGAGGTGGATAAATTCTACTTCGCATTTTTATTTACCTACTATTTTACGTTCAACAGCTTTAAGCTTTCTGCTTAAATTTACTATTTTCGTTCAACAGCTTTAAGTCTTTAGCTTTTAGCTTTCAGCTTAAAAAAATGCAAAGTCCAATAGGAATTTTTGATTCCGGCATCGGTGGTTTAACGGTTGCAAATGCCATTCGCAAAGTGTTGCCACATGAAAACTTGATTTACTTTGGCGATACCGCACACATGCCTTACGGGGATAAATCTGCCGAAGCTATTAAATATTATAGCCTTAAAATTGGTAAATTTTTACAGGCACAAGGTTGCAAAGCAATAGTTATTGCCTGTAATACCGCTTCGTCTTTAGGTTTCGCAGATTTAAAAGAGTTTTTGGGCGACAAATTGCCCATTCTAAATGTAATTGATCCTGTGGTTGATTTTTGCGTTACGCAAAAGCATTACAATAAAATTGGTGTAATTGCTACAAAGGCAACTATAAAGTCTGATATATACGCTTTAAAAATAAAATCGGCGATGCCCGGCGTTAAGGTTCAATCGCTTGCTACACCTTTACTTGCGCCTATGATAGAGGAAGGTTTTTTTGAGAATAACATCAGTAAAACGGTAATCAACGCCTACCTATCTTCTCCGAAATTAAAAAACATAGATTCGTTGATTTTAGCATGTACTCATTATCCACTTATTAGAAAAGAAATTAGCGAATACTTCAACAATAAAGTAGAGATCTTGAATACTGCCGAAATTGTAGCAGATGATGTAAAAAGAAAACTGATAGCCTTAAATCTGATAAACGATTCTACCGAAAAACCCAAATATCAGTTTTTTGTGTCGGATAAAACAAGCTCATTTGAAAGCAGTACGCAACTGTTTTTTGAGGATAAGATTAATTTGGTTCAAAAAAATATTTGGGAGAAATAACCTCAGTTACCTAAATTTTTTTTGTGTTGAAATATGCACTTCGAATTTTCCGGTATCAATGCCTGATGCCATGTTGTTTTTACCGATGATCAACCAAACATCTCCTTTACTTGGAATTTTATAGCTGATAGCTCTGGAAAACGGGCCGTTAAAACTACCGTCCGGTAGTTTAATTTGATTTATACGCACATTGTAGCGATTTATTTTTGTGTTGATGGTGGCATTTATCGTGGTTGGCTCAACATCCTTAATTTTAACTATTAATTTTTGGTATGTTTCGTCGAAATTTTCATCAAGCGTAAGAGGCAAGTCTGAATAAGCGATTGTTTGCTCAATGATAGGTCGTCCGCTGATGCTATCCGTTACAATCACATTTTTTACATTGTTTATGGAGTTTTTTGATTGTACATTTTTCGCAGTATCTGATGGAGTTATTGAACCATACATTGGACGTGATACCGAATCACCAATTTCTTTTGTATCAGTGCGGTTGCCTTGACATCCAACGCTTAAAATGAGAAGCAGACAAAAAGAATACAATTTGCCATCCTGTATGATTGCCAGTAGGGAAGCAGATAAAAATGGCGATCTGTTTTTTAAATATTTCATAGTGTGGTTTTCTGCAAACAAAAGTTTTGCCAATAAACTTTACGTTTTTTAATTGACATGCAAGATTTAAATTCTCTTTTAAATGAACGAACATTCGTTTATATTTGAATCCTCATGAGAAACCGCGACGAAAACAAAGCGACAACCATTAAAGAAAAAGCATTGGAAATGGTGGTGAAAGAAGGTTTTGATGGCTTTAGCATGCAGAAGTTGGCGAAAAAAGTAAAAGTTTCTCCCGCTACTATTTATATTTACTTTAAAGATAAAGAAGACCTCATTCTTCAGCTTTATAAAGAAGAGAATGAGAAGATGGCGGAAGAGACTTTGAAAAACTTTCGCCCGGACATGTCTTTTAGCGAGGGATTAAAAGTACAGTGGATCAATAGATCAAGATATTGCATGGAAAATAAAGCGCAAATGGTTTTTCTGGAACAGATACGCCATTCCTCTTTACAAAAAAAGGCGAGCACTTTGTTAAGTAGCGAATTTAGAGCCATCATGCAAGATTTCGTTACTAATGCCATAAAAAATAAGCAGTTAATTAAAGTTCCGGTTGAAGTATTTTGGTCCGTTGCGTTTGCGCCATTATATACACTGGTACGGTTTCACGGAACGGGAACGAGTATAGGTGGTCGTGAATTTACTTTTTCAGAAGAGATCATGTTTAAAACTTTAGAAATTGTTTTAAAAGGACTTAAACCCGAATAAAAACAGAATTTGGCTTGATATTCGTCTTAGCGGTACGCCAAAATCAATTATCAGAAAATGGACAAAAAATTAAAGAAAGACAAACCGGGGATATTTAGCCTGCTTAAACCTTATTCGGGCTTGGTATTTTTACTTCTGCTATTCACGCTTTTAAGCAATGGACTTAATCTGTGGATTCCGAAAATTATTGGAGACGGTATAGACGCTTACAGTAACGGGAAACTTGTATTTAATGCTTTAATTATAAAATTCTCTATAGTGGTGGTGGTAATTTTCATCTTCACTTATTTGCAAAGCATCATTCAAACCTATGCATCAGAGAAAGTTGCCCGTGATTTAAGGAATACCTTAGCAGATAAAATATCCCGCCAAAGCTTTGCATTTATCGAAAAAACAAGCGCTTCGCGGTTACTTACAAATTTAACTGCCGATGTGGATTCCATCAAAATTTTTGTTTCGCAAGCAATTGCGTCCATCGCTTCCTCCATTATTATCATCTTCGGCGCAAGCATTTTATTGATTACCATTAATTGGGAACTCGGTTTAACAGTTATGGCCATCATTCCAATTATTGGAATTACTTTTTTTCTGGTATTGCGGAAAGTGAGGGCGCTTTTTATTAAAAGTAGAGAGGTGGTAGATTGGCTTAACAGAGTAATTAACGAAAGTATTTTGGGGTCTGCTTTAATCCGGGTGATCAACTCGCAACAGCTAGAATACAATAAATTTTTAGATGCCAACACCAAAGCAAGAGGTTTCGGTATTGCTATATTGAAGTTATTCGCTGGATTGATTCCGTTGATTGTTTTTACCGCAAACATGGCCAGTTTAACCATCTTAATGTTGGGCGGGCATTATGTAATTACCGGAAACATGAGCTTGGGAGATTTTGCCGCCTTTAACAGTTATTTGGCACTTTTAATCTTCCCGATTTTGGTTATCGGGTTTATGAGCAACGTAATAGCTCAGGCAACGGCGTCCTACCAACGTATTTCTGCCGTTATTGATGCTGATATCGAGGAACAAAAGGATGGCATTAAAGCTGATTTAAAAGGTGATATTGCGTTCGACCATCTGAACCTTTCCTATGAACAAAAGCCTGTTTTAAAAGATGTTTCTTTTCGGGTTAAACCCGGATCTAAAACCGCTATAATTGGACCTACCGCGGCAGGGAAAACCACTTTGTTGCATTTATTAACTGGTTTAATTAAACCCGATTCGGGTACTATATCATTTGATGGGCATGGCATTGATGAATATGATGCGGAGAGTTTTTACAGTCAGGTAGGATTTGTTTTTCAGGACAGTATCATTTTTAATATGAGCATTCGGGAGAATATCGCATTCAGCGATATCGTAACAGACGAATCATTGGAGAAGGCCATTGAAACCGCAGAGCTGAAAGATTTTATCGATAACCTCCCCGAAAAATTGAATGCCATAGTTTCTGAGCGAGGTTCGAGCCTTTCGGGAGGACAAAAACAAAGGGTAATGCTGGCAAGAGCGCTGGCTATTAACCCGAAAGTGTTGTTACTGGACGATTTTACTTCCAGAGTGGATAATCCCACAGAAAAAAGGATATTGGCGAATATCCAAAAAAACTATCCGGATTTAACCTTAATCTCCGTCACTCAAAAAATAGCATCCATTGAAACCTACGAGCAAATCATTTTACTGATGCAGGGCGAGGTTTTAGCAATAGGAACCCATCAGGAACTGGTAAAAAGCAGTCCGGAGTATATGCAGATATTTAATTCACAACAAAGCACCAGCAATTATGAAATACAATCTTAATCAGCGGGAAGAACAAGCCGAAAAGCAATCTACTTTTACAGCGATCAAAAATTTGATCAAGCTGATTGCTGATGAGAAAAAGAACATGCTGTTTGCGCTTGTGGCTATTCTTTGTAATTCGGCTCTAAATTTATCGGGTCCGTTTTTGATTGGCTATACCATTGACCATTACGTAGTCACCAAGCAATACCACGGCGTATGGGTTTTCTCGGGAATTTTATTAGCCATCTATCTGATGGTTTTAGTCACCAGTTACCTGCAAACAAAACTGATGGGAACGGTTGGGCAACAGTTATTGTTTACTTTGCGGAATGCAATTTTTAACAAACTGCAAGAGCTTCCGGTAGCGTTTTTTAACCAAAATAAGGCCGGAGACCTAATCTCCCGGGTAAATAACGATACCGATAAATTGAATCAGTTTTTCTCTCAGGCTTTGGTGCAGTTTATTGGAGGGATTGCTACTATGACAGGTGCTGCGGTGTTTTTGTTGTTGATTAATTTTAAGCTTGGTTTAGCTACGCTTTTGCCCGCTTTACTGATTTTTATCTTTACCAATTTTGTTTCTCCTTGGGTGAAAAGGAAAAACGCCATAAATCTAAAAAGTGTAGGTGGCATGAGCGCCGAAATACAAGAAAGCCTGGGGAATTTTAGGGTAATCGTAGCTTTTAACCGTAGAGATTATTTCAGAAAGCGTTTTAGTAAGGCCAATGAGGCCAATTATGCCACTGCAATAGGGGCGGGCTTGGCTAATAACTTACTGTTGCCAGTGTATGGCTTGTTTTCCAGCTTTGCGCAACTTGTTGTTTTGGCGTACGGTATCCACCTTATTATCATTGGCGAATTTTCTGTTGGTTTACTCATCAGTTATTTGGCTTACGTGGTAAACTTTTACAACCCGTTACGCCAATTGGCTACCTTATGGTCCAGTTTTCAGGTAGCAATGGCAAGTTGGGATAGAATTTCGAATATTTTAACGCTTGAAAGCGATTTACAGATTAAAGAGCTTAACGGTTATGAAACGCCGAGGTCTTCCTCAGTCCTTGAATTTAAAGATGTTTATTTTGCTTATCCGGGCGGAAAGGAAATTCTGCACCACATCAATTTTAATTTGCAAAAGGGTAAAACCTATGCGTTGGTTGGTCCAACAGGTGGTGGAAAAACCACTACTGCCTCTTTAATGGCAAGGCTGTACGACCCAACGGCCGGCACTGTTTTATTGAACGGTAGGGATATCAGGTTTTACCAGCCTTATGAACGTTCGCAGAAAATCGGATTTATTTTGCAGGAACCTTTTCTGTTTACCGGTACGGTTAGAGAAAATGTACTTTACGGCAATCAGATTTTCAAATTAGAAGACCAACACCAATTAGATGAGGTGATTAAAGAAAGAGGATTGGAGGAATTGATTTCCATTTTTGAAAACGGATTAGAAAGCAAAGTAACCTCTGGAGGAGATGGCATAAGTTTAGGCCAAAAACAGGTCATCGCTTTTATAAGAGCGGTTTTAAGAAATCCTGAACTTTTGATTTTGGATGAAGCAACAGCAAACATTGATACAGTTACCGAGATGCTCTTGGATAAAATACTGAAAAACTTATCAAAAGACACCACTTTGGTAATCATTGCACACCGCTTAAATACCATTGAAAGTGCAGATGAGATATTCTTCATTAATGCCGGAGAGGTGACTTTGGCCGGCTCTTTTGATGACGCGGTTAATAAATTGACCCAGGGGAAAAGAGCGAGTTAGAGGTTTCTGGGAAAGTGAATTTATTGAAAAATTCAGCTCTTTCTATAAAATCAAACCTAACCTAACTAAAACACTTTATATACTTTTGATTCCCCATACAAACCTGTGTAATTTAAAATTTCTAAAGTATGATATTTTTCAAAACTTTTTTCTGAGAGCGAATACTTAAAAAACTCCATTCTATTATACGCTTTTGGTTTTCCTATTACATCAGTGTAAATCTCTTTGTGTTTTGAGATAAGTTCTAAAAGCATCTGTTCTGATTGTATCTTTTTAGAATATAATATGTTATCTCCACTTTTACCGGTATTGTAAAAATACATGGTTTTTACTACTTGGTTTTTAACAACAAATACATCGTTGGGATGCTTAATAATAAAATTTACCAATATTTTATCATTAAAATGATTGTATTTATAATTGGGATAGATTGAATATACTAGGTTCCAGATAAAAAGTACAGCTACAGTTAGCTTTAATATTTTATGGTTGAAGTTAAAGGTTGGCATCAATCCCAATGCAATTAGCAAAGGAATCATAACCATAAATTCTATGTTAGATTCTGAATAAAAGACAAAAATAAATTGTAAAATAAGAGCCAACAGATGGACTTTGACTGCCGGATGTACTACATTGTTTTTCCTCCTTAGAAGATTTCCTTTAAATAATGCCCTAATGACAAGAATTAAAAGAACAAGCATTAAAAAAGCTGGTGTTATAAGCCAGATATTCTTTTTAATCAAATTAAGAATAGATGGATAATGGACTTCTATAATCATCCTTATCGTATTTATTACCATAAAGAATCCCCCTTCTAAACTGAATTTTAATTCTGCAGAACCTTTGTATAATTCTCTGAACGTAAATTCCCATATTCCAAAAGCATCGATATTATGCTGATAATAAAAGATATAACCTAAAATATATGCAAGTGGAACTAATAAAGCAGGTAGCAAATAAGCAATGATATTTTTTGCGTTTTTGTTATAAACCACAACTCCTATAAACAGAGATAGCCACCAAAAAAAATGTATCTGATGAAATAAACACGCCAACCCAGCAAAAAAACCACTATAAAAAAAATGAAGCGCTTTGTTTGAATCAAATGCTTTTAAAACAAAAAAACTTCCCAATAACGAAAATGTAACAGGAATAATATATGTCTCGTTTTCAATACTATACCTCCAATAATTAAAAGAAAAAGCAACTAATAAAACATATAAAATACTTGTTTTATCTTGTACACCTAGCTTTATGAGTATCCTTTTTAATATAAGCAAATTGATAACCGACCATACAGAATTAATTTTTATTGCCAGCGGGAGTGTATCAATATCAAATGGTAGGAGTGTAAAAATCCAGATAAAAAAATTATACAATAAATGGTGAGGCAAGAATAAGTCTTCGTTATACTTAACGCACCCTGCATAATAATAAGCATCTAAACTGGAATTTTGTGTAGGAAACATAAAATATATAATCAAAACCAATAAAATAAGTACATCTGTATTTAATCTTATATTTTTATAGTTGAGCATAAATATTTTTCTGTTATAAAATCGAACTATTTCACGAATCGTCAAGTTATACTTATAGTAATACCATAAATAAAGCGAATAGTTCTGCTAAATTTATCAATTATTTCTAATGGAAGTAAGGACAGAGAAATTATTATCTAGAATAAACTTACATCTTCTGACTTAAAATATTTAAGAAGAGAGCTTTGTCAAGCTTTGCAAAAATTAAGACAGAATACCATCGATGTAGTTTCTGCAAATCGTAGCGTTTTAATTAAGATATCGCCATTCGCGATTATGTCTATAAAGTGAAACGGATAGAGCGCTTAAACACTAAAATAATTGCTGTACTAATCCAAACACCATTGTTACTTTCTCAGCCTGCGTTAAACTGGCATAATTCTTATCTTTAAACGCTCATTACAAGAACAACAATCGCATGAAAAAAATACTATTTTTAGCCTTCCTGTTCATCAGCGTAAGCACATTTGCTCAAAAAAGTTTAACACCAGAAATGCTTTGGCAATTGGGCCGGGTAAGCGGAGAAAAAATCACGCCTGATGGTAAATACGTAATTTTTGGTGTTTCCAATTACGATTTAGTGACCAATAAATCTAAAAGAAACTTATACAGCATCCCTGTAAACGGCGGAAACGCAAAACAGCTTACAAAAGCCACAGGCCCTGAAAGTGTTTTGGAAATCAATAAAGCCAGCGGAAAAGTAATTTATACCTACAACGGTCAGCTTTGGGAAATGAATGCGGATGGTTCTTCCGCTAAGCAGTTAACCAACTATAAAGGCGGATTAGAAAACGCTCGTTTATCGCCCGATGGAAAACATATTCTTTTTAGTAAAGATGTGGCGATGGTAAAAAACATTGCCAATGAAAAATATCCGGATTTACCGAAAGCTAATGCCTACATCTACACTGATTTAAGCATTCGCCATTGGGATACTTGGGAGGACGGGAAATTCTCACACATTTTTGTGGCAGATTATAATAACGGTATCATCAGCAACGAAATCGATATAATGAAAGATGAACCTTATGACTGTCCGCAAAAGCCTTTTGGAGGGTTAGAGGATGTGATTTGGTCGCCTGATAGCAAAGCAGTTTTATACGTTACCAAAAAGAAATACGGTAAGGAATACGCACAAAGTACCAATACAGATATATACCGTTACGAGCTACAAAACAAACATACCTTTAACCTTACCAGCGGCATGTTGGGTTATGATACGCAACCCGCTTTCAATAAAGATGGCTCTAAATTAGCTTGGACGAGTATGGCTGAGGATGGTTATGAATCTGACAAGAACGACATCATGGTTTTTGATTATAAAGCTAACGAGTGCCATAATTTAACCAAAGATTGGGATGAAACGGTGAGCAGTTTTGTATGGAGCGAGGATAATTCTAAAATCTATTTTTTAGCGGTAAATAAAGGAACCGAGCAATTGTATGAAATCTCTTTACAAAAAGATTTGAATAAAAACTCGGCAAAAGATATCCGTATGCTAACTAACGGACGTTGGGATATTAATGCAATTGTTGGTCAGGCCGGAAACACAATGGTGGTTTCCCGTACAGATATGAACCACTCGGCAGAGCTGTTCAAAGTGGATTTAAAATCAGGAGATTTAAAAGAATTAACTCATGTAAATAAAGCAGTTTACGATGGTTTAGCGATGAGCGAAATTGAAGCCAGAACCGTAAAAACTACCGATGGAAAAGATATGCTTACTTGGGTAATTTATCCTCCGGGATTTGACCCCACTAAAAAATATCCTACTTTATTGTATTGCCAAGGTGGCCCACAATCGGCACTTTCGCAGTTTTACTCTGTACGGTGGAATTTTCAGTTAATGGCAGCCCAGGGTTATATTATTGTTGCGCCAAATAGGAGAGGAATGCCCGGTTACGGCGTAGAATGGAACAAAGCAATTAGCGGAGACTGGGGCGGACAGCCAATGAAAGATTACCTATCGGCGATTGATGATATTGCAAAAGAACCTTATGTGGATAAAGACCGTTTAGGTTGCGTAGGCGCAAGCTATGGTGGCTATTCGGTTTATATGTTAGCCGGAATTCACCAAAACAGGTTCAAAACTTTCATAGCTCATGATGGTTTGTTTGATTTAAAAAGCTGGTACGGCACTACCGAAGAGCTGTTTTTTGCAAACAAAGACATTGGCGAATCTTATTTTGCAAAGGATTTACCGAAATCATATAAAGATTTTGATCCTTCTAATTTTGTGAAAAACTGGAATACACCAATCATGATTATTCAGGGCGGTAATGATTTCCGTGTGCCAATTGAACAAGGTTTAGAGGCTTTTCAGGCAGCGCAGTTAAAAGGGATAAAAAGCAAATTATTGTATCTGCCAGAGGAAAATCATTGGGTACTCTCTGGTCAGAACGGTATTGTTTGGCAACGCGAGTTTTTTGATTGGTTAAAGGAAACGCTTTAAAGGGCAAATATTTTAATTAATTTATTGATATTTAAAGGCTGAAATTTTGTTTCGGCCTTTTTTATAGATATAAATTTCTCCTAAAACCGAATGATAAATGACCGCTAAAAACGATAAGAAAACCATCAAAGCCTGGGCAATGTTTGATTGGGCGAATTCTGCCTATAATCTTGTAATTACCTCTACCATATTTCCGGCTTACTACACCGCCATTACTACTACACAAATAAACGGTGTGGTAAACGATAAAGTCACATTTTTTGGGTTTCGTTTCGTTAACACGGCACTTTCCAATTACGCTTTGGCCGTAGCTTATTTAATTATCGCTTTAATTACACCATTGTTAACAGCTACCGCAGATTATCGTGGAAACAAGCGCCTGTTTATGAAGATTTTTACTTGGATAGGCGCTTTGGCCTGTTGCGGATTGTATTTTTTTAAGATGGATACCTTGGAGCTTGGCGTAATTTTATTTGCAATTGCGGCTATTGGTTATTGCGGAGGAATTGTATTCAATAATTCATACCTACCAGATATTGCCACGCCAGACCAGCAGGATAAGGTAAGCGCCAAAGGTTTTGCTTACGGGTACATTGGAAGTGTAATTTTACAGATCATCTGTTTTGTTTTTGTGCTAAAGCCCGATTTATTCGGAATTACTGATGCTTCTTTTCCTTTCAGATTATCCTTTTTATTAGTTGGGCTGTGGTGGATTGGTTTTGCTTACATTCCTTTTACGGTATTGCCAAAAAGCAGTCCCAATTATAATAAATTGTTGAAAACCAAGGTTGCTAGTGGTTATGATGAATTACAGAAAGTTTGGGGTCAGTTAGGGGAGATGCCGATTTTAAAAACCTTTTTGCTTGCCTATTTTTTTTATGCAATGGGCGTACAAACCATTATGTTGGTGGCCGCTAATTTTGGAGAAAAGATTTTGCATTTAGGTACGTCCAAATTAATTGCCACTATTTTAATTATTCAGCTGGTGGCAATTTTAGGTGCATATTTAATGTCCAGATTGTCGAAGGTTTTTGGAAACATAAAAGTATTAATGTTTGTGGTTTTTATTTGGCTGTTTACCTGCATTGTGGCATACTTTATCCAAAACGAATATCAGTTTTACGGTTTAGCGGCAGTTGTAGGTTTAATTATGGGTGGAATTCAGTCGCTTTCGCGGTCAACGTTTTCTAAATATTTGCCGGAAAACACACCGGATACGGCATCTTTTTTTAGTTTTTACGATGTTACAGAGAAGTTGGCTATAGTAGCAGGTTTGTTCTCTTTTGGGTTTATTGAGGAATTGACCGGAAATATGAGAAACAGCGCTTTAGCATTAGGGCTGTTTTTTGTGATTGGTTTTGTGGTGTTGTTTGTAGTGTTGAAGAAAGAAAGAGCGGTTCGGCTATAATTATTTTGGATTAAAATTTTTGACAAACATTTTGGGAAACCCGTTGCACAGCCTTTCCGTCCCTCTTGAGCGGGACAAGCTCAAGTTCTTTTTTACTTGATGAAAAAAGAACCAAAAAAATTAAGGCTTCCGAATCTTTGTTCATTTCACCACGGTAAATCTTTTGAACGCAATCCAAGCCGTGGGAACGGAAGTGGTTTAACAAAGTTCCTGCAACACTTCTGCGGATTGCTGATGTCCGTCGGTCAACAAAGGAAAAGCAAAAAGATTTACCGGGCTCCAATCCAAACATTCAGAGGCCGGATTTGCTGGGTGGCTCTGCTGGTTTAGGAGCGCCCATGTGAAGCTAAAAGCACAACCCTTCCGCAACCGATAAATTCGCCCTTGGCCTTTGCGGTACAGGTGAAGAGATAAAAGCACTTCCTTCCCTAGCAAAGGGCGCAGGCGAGAGTTTTTGGTGACTTTTTGCGGAAAAAAGTTACTAGCCCTTCCGGCGGCAATGAGCCGGGAAGATTTTGAAACAGAAATCTAATTTTATTAAATGAAACGCAGGGTCTTCTGCGAAAGACCCTGCTTGGACAAAAGTCTTCTGTGAAAGACCTTGCTTAAACACTTTAAAAAAACCTAAACTATCTTCCGATACTTAATCCTTTTCGGCGCAACATCGCCCAAACGTTTTTTGCGGTTTTCTTCGTAATCCGAATAATTTCCTTCGAAAAAGTAAACCTGCGAATCGCCTTCAAAAGCTAAAATATGTGTACAAATCCTATCTAAGAACCACCTATCGTGAGAAATCACTACGGCACAACCCCCAAAATCTTCCAAGGCCTCTTCTAAAGCTCGCAAAGTATTAACGTCGATGTCGTTTGTTGGCTCATCCAGTAATAAAACATTACTGCCCTCTTTTAAAGTAATGGCCAAATGCACACGGTTTCTTTCTCCGCCAGATAATACGCCAACTTTCTTTTGCTGATCCGCACCGTTAAAATTGAAACGAGAAACATAGGCCCTGGAATTAGTTACCCGGTTACCGAGCTGAATATTTTCCAAACCGCCGGTAACATTTTCCCAAACAGATTTATTAGGGTCTAAATCATCATGGCTTTGGTCCACATAACCTAATTTTACCGTTTCACCCACTTTAAAAGTTCCGCTGTCTGGCTTGTCTTGTCCGGTAATTAACCTAAACAAAGTGGTTTTACCCGCACCATTCGGGCCAATGATACCAACTATTCCTGCCGGCGGTAAAGAGAAGTTTAAGTTGTCAAACAAAACCTTATCGCCAAAAGCTTTGCTTACGTTGGCCGCTTCAATTACCACATTTCCTAAACGAGGTCCCGGCGGAATAAAAAGCTCCAACCTTTCTTCGCGTTCTTTGGTTTCTTCAGAAGCTAATTTTTCGTAGTTAGATAAACGGGCTTTGGATTTTGCATGGCGAGCTTTCGGAGCCATTTTACTCCATTCCAGTTCACGTTCCAATGTTTTCTGGCGTTTGCTTTCCGTTTTTTCTTCCTGCGCTAAACGTTTTGATTTTTGGTCTAACCAGCTACTATAATTTCCTTTCCAAGGCAAGCCTTCGCCACGGTCGAGTTCTAAAATCCATCCGGCAACATTATCCAAGAAATACCTGTCGTGTGTTACGGCGATTACCGTTCCGGCATATTGTTGTAAATGCTGTTCTAACCAATCAATAGATTCGGCATCTAAGTGGTTGGTAGGCTCATCCAACAATAAAACATCGGGTTGTTGTATCAATAAGCGACAAAGTGCTACCCTCCGGCGTTCACCGCCTGACAAAGTGGCTATTTTTGTATCAGGTTCTGGGCAACGCAAGGCATCCATTGCTCTTTCCAGCTTTGTATCGAGGCTCCAGCCGTCAACGGCATCAATTTTATCCTGCAACTCGCCTTGGCGGTTCATTAGTTTTTCCATCGCATCGGCATCCTCATAAACCTCCGGCAAACCAAATTTCTCGTTAATTTCCTCGTATTCTTTAATAATATCGGTAATTTCCTTTGCGCCTTCTTCAACTATTTCTTTTACTGTTTTGCTTGGATCCAATTCCGGCTCCTGCGCTAAGTAGCCAACGGTATAACCCGGAGAAAAAACTACTTCGCCTTGATAGGCTTTATCTAAACCAGCAATAATTTTTAAAACCGACGACTTTCCGGAACCATTTAATCCAATTACGCCAATCTTTGCTCCGTAAAAAAAAGATAGATAGATATTCTTTAAAACCTGTTTTTGAGGCGGGTAAATCTTGTTCACACCCGCCATTGAAAATATTATTTTTTCGTCTGCCATTTTTTCCTTTAAATAATTGCTAATATCGTTTTTTTGGTCAAATTTGGGTAATTAATATCAATTTGGAAACGGATTAAGAGTTTTCCACGTAAATGGTAGTATTGTTGATAAATATCAACAAGAGTATCTGTTCGGTTTATAAAACAAATTTATACATTGGAACGTTCAACACTAATAGAAAGGTTTTATTATGGAAGCTAAATTTTCACCAAGAGTCAAAGACGTAATTTCTTATAGCCGGGAAGAGGCTTTAAGATTGGGTCATGACTATATTGGCACAGAGCATTTGTTACTCGGTTTGATTAGGGAAGGAGACGGAATGGCTATAAAGATTTTAAAATCTTTAGGTGTTGATACTTCTAAATTACGCCGGGCGGTGGAAGATGCCGTTAAAGGTAACTCGGGTACTACGGTTAATCTGGGTAATATCCCGTTGACCAAACAGGCCGAAAAGGTTTTAAAAATCACTTATTTAGAAGCAAAAATTTTCAAAAGCGATATTATTGGCACAGAGCATTTATTGTTGTCGGTGTTGCGAGAAGAAGACAATATTGCTTCGCAAATTTTAGCGCAGTTTAATTTAAATTACGAAACCTTTAAATCAGAAGTGGAGCACAATAAAGATGGGTTTAGGGACGAACCAACCAACTCTGCAATGGAAGGAGACGAGTATAGAGATGATGATGCTTTTACTGCACCAAAAAAGGTTTCGGACATCAAATCCAAAACTCCTGTTTTAGATAATTTCGGAAGAGATTTAACTAAAATGGCCGACGATGGTAAGTTAGATCCAATTGTTGGTCGTGAGAAAGAAATTGAGCGTGTTTCTCAGATCTTATCCCGTAGAAAAAAGAACAATCCGATTTTAATTGGCGAACCTGGTGTGGGTAAATCTGCCATTGCCGAAGGTTTAGCCCTAAGAATTGTTCAACGTAAGGTTTCTAGGGTCTTATTCAATAAAAGAGTTGTTACACTTGATTTAGCTTCCTTGGTGGCTGGCACAAAATACCGTGGACAGTTTGAGGAGCGGATGAAAGCCGTAATGAACGAGTTGGAGAAATCTCCGGATGTGATTTTGTTTATTGATGAAATTCATACAATTGTGGGTGCAGGTGGGGCTTCCGGGTCATTGGACGCTTCAAATATGTTTAAACCTGCTTTAGCCAGAGGTGAAATCCAATGTATTGGTGCTACGACTTTAGACGAATACCGTCAGTATATTGAGAAAGATGGCGCCTTAGACCGTCGTTTCCAAAAAGTGATGGTAGAACCAGCTACTCCAGCGGAAACCACTGAGATTTTAAACAGAATTAAAGACAAATACGAAGAGCACCACGGCGTAACTTATACTGATGAAGCAATTGATGCTTGTGTGAGTTTAACTTCGAGATACATTACCGATAGGTTTTTACCGGATAAAGCGATAGATGCTTTGGACGAAGCCGGGTCTCGTGTTCACTTAACCAATATTCATGTTCCGCAAGATATCATTGATATTGAGCAGAAAATTGAGCTGATTAAGGTAGAAAAAAACCGAGTGGTTAAAAGTCAGAAATACGAAGAAGCAGCGAAACTTAGGGATACAGAAAAAAATCTGTTAGAAGAGTTAGACAATGCAAAAGTAGCTTGGGAAGCAGAAACAAAAACAAAACGTTATACTGTAACTGAAGATAACGTTGCGGAAGTAGTTTCTATGATGACCGGTATTCCTTTGCAACGCGTTGGACAAACAGACAGTGCAAAACTGTTGAACATGTTCGATAAAATCAATGAGAAAATCATCGGTCAGGATGATGCGATTAAGAAATTAACCAAAGCCATCCAAAGAACAAGAGCCGGTTTAAAAGATCCGAAAAAACCAATTGGTTCGTTCATTTTCTTAGGTCCAACCGGGGTGGGTAAAACTGAGCTAGCCAAAGAATTAGCAAGGTTTATGTTTGATTCTGATGATGCTTTGATTCAGATTGACATGAGCGAATACATGGAGAAATTTGCCGTTTCCCGTTTAGTAGGAGCGCCTCCGGGATATGTAGGCTACGAAGAAGGTGGACAGTTAACTGAAAAAGTTCGTAGAAAACCTTATGCAGTTATTTTATTAGATGAGATTGAAAAAGCACATCCAGATGTGTTCAATATCTTGTTACAGGTGTTGGATGAAGGTCAGTTGACGGATTCATTGGGTCGTAAAGTCGATTTCAGAAATACCATTGTAATCATGACTTCGAACATTGGTGCTCGTCAGTTGAAAGATTTTGGTCAAGGTGTTGGATTTACAACTGCCGCCAAAGCTTCACAAGCTGATACACACAGCAGATCTGTAATTGAAGGCGCTTTGAAAAAAGCATTTGCTCCGGAATTTTTGAATAGGGTAGATGACGTGATCGTTTTCAACTCCTTGCAAAAAGAAGAAATCTTCAAAATTATCGATATTGAGTTGAAAGCGCTTTTTGGTAGAGTTCATACTTTAGGTTACGAAATCAAATTAACCGACGAAGCGAAAGAACACATTGCAGAGAAAGGTTTTGATTCTAATTTTGGCGCAAGACCGCTGAAAAGAGCAATTCAGAAATTTTTGGAAGATCCAATTGCCGAGGAAATCCTTAAAGGCGAGTTAGCCGAAGGTGATACAATGGAAATTGGTTTCGATAAAGAAAAAGAGGAAATCACCATTGTTGCGAAAAGCACTAAGAAGAAAAAGAAAAAAGAAGAAGAGAAAGAAAGTGGAGAGTAATTAGTGTTTGAGCAATATTAAAAGCTGTTTCGGTGTAAAAATCGAAACAGCTTTTTTTTGTTTAGAATGGTTTTGGAGGCTTTTGTTGTTTTTAAACCTTTGGGGCTCTAGACAACTTGCCTAGTTATATACTCGCCAACCGCTCTTCTAATGACCTCAGTGACGGCAGAAACTGCTCTACAAAGGACTTTTAAAACAACAGCGCTATTCTATTCGGCAGGAACAAACTTTAACGCAGCAGAATTAACACAATACCTTAAACCCGTTGGGGCAGGACCATCATTAAAAACATGACCTAAATGTAAACCCGTTTTGGCTTCAATAATCTCGTCACGTGTCATTCCGTACGAACTATCTTTTGTCCATATCACCGCCTTATCATTAATAGGTTTGGTAAAGCTAGGCCATCCGGTACCAGAGTCGAATTTGTCTTCGGAACTGAAAAGCGGTTCGCCGGTTGCTAAGCTTACATAAATTCCTTTTTTGTGGTTATTGTAATAAGCGTTCTTAAAAGCAGGTTCGGTTCCTTCTTTTACCATTATTTCAAATGCCTGAGGACCTAGGATCTCTCTCCATTCCGATTCAGATTTCTCTATAGGGAATTTCCCCTTTTTCTCTTCAACGGAGCTTGTGTTTTCTGAAGTGTCACCGTTTGATTGCCCGCAGGAGCTTAACGCTCCAATTGCCAAAATGTATATTGCAATATGTTTTAAACTTTTCATAATGTTGTTTTTATACATATATGACTTTTTAAACCTTAATAGATTTTTTACCAACCCGGTGAAAATGCCAAGCCAAACACAGGTTTATCAACATCTTTACGGTTAAAAGGAAAGGCCAAATAAGGTTCCAAAACAAAATAACCGAAAATATTTACCCTTGCGGAGATACCTGCGCTATAAACCGGCACTTTAACATTGGTATCGTAAATCGGAACGTTTTTGGTTGTAACACCAGTTTGTGGCGGTGCTTCTCTGCTAAAATCTACAGTTTGCCCTTTATCCCAAGCTAAACCGGCATCGAAAAACAGGTTCAACTCCGAAAACAGGAATTTAGACGGTATTACCGATAGTTTCTCCGGACCGGTAAAGGGAAGACGTACTTCGAAATTGGCAACTGCAATTCGGTTACCAATCAATTGATCTATCCCGAAACCATTGGTCGAGGAACTCTGCGAGCCACCATTATCATAAAAGCTATTAGCTTCGTAACCTCTAATTAAATAAGGGTAACCAATGAATATTGGATAAAGTTGGTTGTTTGTATTTCCTAAACGGCCGTAACCGTAAATTCTACCTGCAAAGGTGACAGGCTTAGCTCTCACGTATTTTCTTAAGTCTACAGTTGGTGCGGTATAAGTGTAAGTACCAAAATATTGTTCAATCCCTATTCTGTATCTGTAACCACTTAAAGGCGAGGCTACGCCGGAGAAAGAGTTATCACCTACCAAAGCCGTATTCAGTTGAAAAATGGTATAAGGCTTTAAGTTGTAATTTCCATACAAACTATTTTGGCTACTATTGTTAAATTCTTCAATAGATATTTTCTTTTTGTCAACATACCAAGGATAATTGCTGGTTACTCGACCTTCGTTATCAATTGGATAATAGAAACTATAACGGTCAATCCTATATGAATATTTGGACGCTCCTGCGCCAAATTCAACCCTGGTTATTTTGTTGAACGGATAAGAAGTAAACGCTTGCGCTGATTCTTCAAACACTCGAATAAGATCTTGATATTGGTTGTAATAAGTAGTTGTTCCAGAAGAAGTTGATAAGTCCTCATATTTTCCGCCGTAGCTTCCAAACTGATAAGGAATATGCGAAACCGCACCACCCCAGTTCCATCTGCTTTCTTGATTTACGTAAGCGATCTGCGCACCGGCATCATAAATTTCTCCGTTTACGGTAGCGGCTGCAAAAATTTGGTTTCTGCTTAAAATATCACTGAAAATAGCCTGTACACCTCCGGATAAGCCTGTACCGAAACGGCTGGTTGAAACTCCCGCACCATTATTAGCAATGTAATCTAGTTTAAATAGCGGTTTAAAAGGAATGCTTTTTACCGAATCGGTAGGTAAATCATTGTAAGCAGAAAAATTTTCCAAGTTTTTATTGATGATATTAACGCCAACAGAATTTAAGGGAGGCAAAGTTGCTGCCGTTAAATCCACGCTGTTGTTGTTTACCACTTTGGGCGTAAAATCAGTGTTTTTAGCATTGTACAACGTATAGCGTTGCGAACGATAGTAGGAATAAACAATATCGTTATTGTTGGAGATACTTAAGGCCGGCGAGTTTTCGGTAATACCGCTGATGCCGGTAAAATAATCTGTAAGCTGTTCTGTTTTTTCGCTGGCTAAATTGTAGCGATAAAGGTTGCGGAAACCATCTCTGTTTGATAAAAAGTAGATATTGGTATCGTTATCAGCAAAAAGTGCATTAAAATTATTTGCTCCTGGGAATACATTAACATCCGTTATTTTTTGATTTTCCAGATCTAAAATAGCCATCCCCATTGGAATGGTAGATTTAAGGTCGTCACTTTGGGCACTCATTCTATCGGTAGAAAAAATGATTTTTTTGCCATCGTTAGAGTAGGAGGGCTGATAGTCTGTAAACGGATCATTCGTTAGCTGCGTTACTTTTTGTGTTTTAATATTGTAGCTAAATAAATCACTCTGCCCGTTCTGTAATCCCGAAAAGGCAATGTTTACACCATCCGGAGACCATGTTAAATTACCAAACTGTTCTACGCTGTCCATCCCTTTATCTAAAAGGGTTTTGCCATTGCTAATGTCAACAATTACCAAGTTATTACGCCCTTGCCCGAAAACGCTAAAAGCAAACTGCTTGCTATCCGGCGACCATGCTCCGGCAGATTCTATAAAGTTAAACTCATCAATATGGCTGTTGGTGATCTTGGAAGTGAGCTTCCGTATTACTTTTCCGGTTTGTGCATCGGCTAAATAAAGGTCTATCGAAAACAGATCTCTTTCTGATAAATAAGCTAAATATTTTCCATCCGGGCTGATTGCTGGGGCAACATTCATTTCTCCGCCGGTAACGGTATCAGCTACGCTAACGCCAATTGGTTTTTCCTCGGTATCTTTTAAATAAGGTTTGTACGTGTTTTCTAAAGAGCTTTTCCATAAAGTAGAAAGGGTTTTATCATCATAACCAAAAGTTCTGCGGATAGCCATTTCATAACCATATTTAGCGGTAGCCTTAAAGAACGGAAATATGGTGGTATCGCCATAAGTAGAGCCGATGAAAGCCCAAAACGCCTGTCCGTAACGGTAAGGGAAATATTTACTGTTGGTGGTTAGGTCTTTTAAGGTGGGGATATCTTTGTTTAAAACAGCATCCCGCATCCACATGGCGGTATTGGCATCAACTTTTCCCAAAGAAAGGTATTCGGCCATACCTTCAATCATCCATAAAGGCAAATTGCCTATGTTTTCTAACTGTGTAGAATCTCCTTCAATTAAGGAATGGTACTGGAAAGCGTGGACAAGCTCATGCCCTAAAACATGTCGGGTTTGTCCGTTAATTTCCTGCAAAGGCATAACCACGCGGTTTTTTAAGCCCTCGGTAACACCGCCTGTTCCTACACCAATTTCTCCGCCAATTGCGGTAGTTTGTTGAAATTCTGGCGAGTTGCCGTATAAAATAATAGGGTTTGGCGTTTTAAAAGTATCTCTGAAAACCTGTTGGTGCATAGAGTACCAGGCCTCGCTTTCTTTGGCGAAAGCTTTAATTAGGCTATCGTTTTTGGTGTAATAATACAGGTTAAAGTGTGGCGTTTCATACACTTTAAACTTTAAATTTTTATACCTTACCTTATTTTGCCCGAAATACTGCGCATTTACCGAGCTTGAAAAAGCAAATGTTAGCAACATTAAAATACTTACGGAAAGTATGGTTTTAGAAGTTGTTTTTAGATATAATTTCATAGCTATATTAACTAAATGCTTTCTAATGGTTGTTGTTTCAAATCAAAATCAGTTCGATTTACTTTTGCCTTTCTTTCTGACGCTCTAATCTTCTTTGTTCACGTTTAGAAAGTTCGTCTTTTTCAGCGGGCTTTGTTTTATTCTCTTTAGGAGCCTCAATTACTGCCTTTTTATCTTTTTTTGTATCAGTGCTTTTGTCGATGCTTGTTTCCGCCGACGGATTTATTTCTGGTTGCTGATCGGTTGGTACATCTTCTAACAAACCGTTATTTAAATTCAGCGAGTCAACCAATGTACTATCTGCAACCGTAGTGTCAACCACAATTCGGGGCGACGGGCAATTGTATTTACGAGTTATTTCCACTTCGGGTTTTGGGAAAGGACCTTCGGTAATTCCGGTGCTTGGGTCTTTGTAAACTTTCTCCATAAACTTAGCAAAAATTGGTAAGGCAGTTCTTGAACCTTCACCGGTTTCGGAGCTGGTGAAATGTACGCTACGGTCATCTGCACCTACCCAAACGCCCGTTACCAAATCTTTTGTGATACCCATGTACCAGCCATCAACATAGTCTGATGATGTTCCGGTTTTCCCACCAATTTGGTTGTTGTGTTTCCACAAATCCCACTCCCACAATGCTTGTGATGTTCCTCCAGGTTCTTCCATACCGCCCCTAAACATATACAGCATTAGCCAAGCAATTTCCTTGCTTAAAACTTCCGTTTGTTTTGCTTTAAAATCTTCAATCACGCGTCCGTCCTGGTCGGTGATTTTTTCTACCAAAATTGGATCAACCTTTTTTCCTTGGTTTAAGAAAGTACCGTAAGCTTTTACCATTTCAAAAACAGAAACATCATTTGGACCCAAACTTACTGACGGTACGGATTTTAAATCACTTTCGATACCGCATTTATGTGCGTATTCTACCACTTTATCCCAACCAACTTTCTCTGTAATTTGCGCAGTAATGGAGTTTACCGATTTTGCCATTGCCCAACGTAAAGACATCTCGCGGTAAGTAAAGTTCCAATCTGCATTTTTCGGTTCCCAAACTTCTGATTTTCCGTTATCCTGATAAGAAATGCTTACCGGTTTATCGGTAAATTTATCGCAAGGATCAATACCGCTTTCTATAGCCGCCAAATAAGCAAAGGGTTTAAATGTTGATCCCGCTTGCCTTTTTGATTGATTTACGTGGTCGTATTTAAAATAGGTATGATCTATCCCGCCAACCCAAACTTTAATTTTTCCGGTGAAAGGGTCTAAAGTCATCATGCCGGTATTTAAAATTTTAGCATAATATTTTATTGAATCAATGGTCGAAAAATCAACTTCTTTATCCCCATCCCAAGAAAAAACCGTCATCTTTTTCTTCCTGTTCAAAAAAGCATCTAAAGAATCGGGATGTCCTTCATAAGTACGCACCACGCCTTTGTACCACGGCAATCTTTCCAAGTTTTTTTGTACAAAGTCTTCAATAATTGTTCCGTTAGAATCCCGCCAAGGTTCTTGATCGCCCCAAACGTTGTAAAACCTTCTTTGGAGGGTTTTCATTTGCTCATGAACAGCTTCTTCTGCATATTTTTGCAGTTTTGAATCAATAGTGGTGTATATTTTTAAGCCGTCTTCGTAAAGATTGTAGTCGTTTTCATCGCACCATTTATCTAACCATTTTGCAACTGCAGATCTTAGGTACGAATCTCCATCGTTCTTACCCGTATCTTTTCCTAAATCGAGTATAATTGGTGTAGCCGAAGCTTGTTTGTATTGCGCTGCAGTGATAAAATTGTATTTCTGCATTTGCGATAGCACCACATTTCTGCGTTTTCTGGAGTTTTCTGGGTTTTTGATGGGGTTATAAGTAGATGTTGCTTTTAACATCCCGACCAAGGTGGCAGATTCCTGTAGGTTAATATCGCTAACAGATTTATTAAAATAATGTTTTGATGCCGTATTTATCCCGTAAGAATTATTACCGAAAGGCACCGTATTAAGGTACATGGTGATGATATCCTGCTTGGTATAATTTGCTTCAAGTTTGTAAGCGGTAAGCCATTCTTTTACTTTAGAAACTAGGGTACGAACAACTGGTATTTTACTAATTAAACCTTGTGATTTGTTGAGCCTGGTGCGGTATAAATTTTTTGCAAGCTGTTGCGTAATGGTACTTCCGCCTCTTTTATCGCCGGTTGCTGTTGAAACTACGCCCGAAAATATGGAGAAAAAATCTACCCCGTTATGTTTAAAAAACCTTACATCTTCTGTTGATACCAGAGCGTTTATTAGATTTTTATTGATTTCGTTAAAGCTTACCGGTGTTCTGTTTTCGGTATAGTATTTCCCTATTAAAACGCTATCTGCGGTATAAACTTCTGATGAAACATTTAGGGATGGAAATTTAATGTCTTTTTTTGCAGGAGAGTAGCCAAATAAACCTAAGAAATTCACTTCTAAAGCACATAAAAACAGGATAACAAAATAAATGAAGATAAGTGGGTATCTAATTGCTTTACGCTTTATTTCTCTGAACATATAAAAATATTAATAGCCGTTTTAATCGAAAAAGGGTGAGAAAAAACGGAATAAAAAGGTTGCAACAAATATAAATTTTGTTTTTTAGATAAAATGAAAAATAGCCGTTTATTACCGATTTAACACTATTTAACAACTTGTATTGTTAAGGTTAAGCGGGCTTATGGCACTTAGAGCAACTTAAACTCATCTGCATCTTTTAAAAAAGGCATCAGCTGACGGGTTTTCTCCACCTCTTCTTTATAAATGGTGAAAGTATAAAGATCTTCTTCATCGCGTTTGTAATACACTACTCTTCCGTTTGGATCTAAACAGGTGGTATCGCCACAGTAGTAAATTTCGTTACCATCATGTCCAACGCGGTTTAAGGCTATAATATAGCTTTGGTTTTCAATTGCCCTTGCGGGGATTAAAGTGTTCCAATGTTTTGCTCTTTTTTCGGGCCAGCTGGCAACAATTAGTAAGAGATCATAAAGCTCGCCGTGGTTTCTTAACCAAACGGGGAAACGTAAATCGTAACACACGGCCGGCATAATTTTCCAGCCTTTAAAATTAACAATTAGCTTTTTATTGCCGGCAGTGTAAATTTCATCCTCTTTTGACATTGCAAAAAGATGCTTTTTGTCGTAATATTGGTAGGTCCCGTCTGGGTTCATCCAAATGAGGCGATTGTAAAAATTGCCTTTTTCTTTGATAATGAGGGAGCCAGTAACCACAGCATCGTAACGGTTAGCTTTTTCATGCATCCATTTCATGCTTTTGCCGTCCATTTCTTCTGCCAATGGCTCAGCGTTCATGGTAAAGCCGGTGGTAAACATCTCGGGTAAAATAATAATGTCTGTTTTCTCGCGGATTGCAGACAGTTTTAAACCAAGATTCTGTAAGTTTTTATCGATGTTTTCCCAAAACAAATAGGCCTGTAACAGCGTTATTTTTAATGCGTTCATTTTTTTGCTTTTGTAAGTAGCTGTAAATTATGAAATTATATTTTATTAAGAAACTCTGCAGCTTGTTCTAAGGTTTCGTTTTTTTTAGCGAAGCAAAACCTCAATGTTTTAAAATCGGTATTTCGGGCATAAAAACTTGAATTAGGGATGCAGGCGACCTTAAAATCTTTAACCATGCGCACCGCTATATCAACGTCTTTTTCGTCGGATATATTTTCATAGCCCACATTTTGGAAATAAGAACCTTCGCACCTTAGCAAGGTGAATTTTGAAGGTTTTAATAGCGATCGGAATAAATCTCGTTTTTGCTGAAATAGATTTGCCAGCTCCAAGTATGATTGGTTACTATTTAAATATGCATTGAAAGCATATTGTATCGGTGTATTTACGCTGAAAACTAAAAACTGGTGTATCTTCCTAAACTCTTTCATCAGCATTTCCGGCGCAAGGCAATAACCAACTTTCCAACCGGTACAATGAAACAGTTTGCCGAAGCTGGCGGTAATAAAAGTACGTTCTTTAAGTTCGGGAAACCGACATAAGCTTAAATGTTGCTGCCCGTCGAAAATGATATGCTCATAAACCTCGTCACTAATAATCAAAATATCAGTGTTTTGTGTAATGATTTTCAGCTGTTTAATGTCTTCCTCTTTTAAAATCCTTCCACAAGGATTTTGTGGCGAGTTAATGATGATGAGTTTGGTGTTCGCCGTTACCAAACGTTTTACCATATCCCAATCAATATCATAAAAAGGAGGCGCCATTTCATACGGTTTAACCAATCCGCCGAATGTTTTTACCACCGGAGCGTAGCAATCATAAGCGGGTTCAAAAATTATAGCCTCGTCATTTGGTTTAATGATGGTTGCAATTGCGGTGTAAATAGCTTGCGTTCCGCCGGCGGTAATAGTTATTTCTGTTTCTGGCGAGTAATAAGAGTTGTGTAAGGCTTCCGTTTTTTTAGAAATACTTTCTCTTAAACCCAAAATGCCGGGCATAGGCGCATATTGGTTGTTGCCGTTCGTCATTTCCGCATTAACCAATTTAATCAATTCGGGATCAATATCGTAATCGGGGAAACCTTGTGACAAGTTAACTGCTTTGTGTTTATTCGCTAAAGCAGTCATTTTTGAGAAAATTGAGTTTTGCGTTTGAGGTAATTTAGATGAAAAATTAATCACGATATGTTGCGGTATTAAAATATAAATGCAAGCAAAAATTATAAATGCTTAAGAATGTTAAATATTAAAAATTATTCTGATAATTTAGAATTATGAATCATCAAACCAAAGAAAGCAAACTTTTTGTGGGTTTAGGTTGCTTTTTAATTGCAAATGCCATTTTAGCTGAATTTATTGGCGTAAAAATCTTTTCTGTGGAGGAGTCTTTAGGTTTTGCCAAATTCCACTTGAATTTATTCGGTGTTGAAGGACTATCTTATAATATGTCGGCAGGAGTGGTTACGTGGCCCATTATTTTCATTATGACGGATATTATCAATGAATATTACGGCACAAAAGGGGTGAAATTTCTTTCTTATTTGGCGGCCATATTAATTGCGTTTTCATTTGTTGTAGTTGGCGTTTCTATCAAATTGGTTCCCTCTGATTTTTGGATTCATCAAACTATAAATGGTTCTGACACCAATATGAACAACGCCTTCGCGGGAGTTTTTGGGCAGGGGATGTGGATTATTGTAGGTTCGATAACTGCATTTTTAGTGGGACAGGTGGCTGATGTGAAGATTTTTCATAACATTAAAAAAATTACGGGCGAAAACAAACTTTGGCTAAGGGCAACGGGTTCAACCTTGGTATCGCAACTGATTGATAGTTTTGTGGTGATTTTTATTGCCTTTTACCTAAACCCGCAATATAACTGGGGCTGGAAAATGGTTGCCGCAATTGGGCTGGTAAATTATACCTATAAATTTGTAGTAGCGCTGTTGATGACACCTTTCCTTTATATTGTGCATGCCGTTATTGATTGGTATTTAGGAAAAGATTTGGCGCAAAAATTAATGGCTAACGCAGAAAAGAGCTAGTTTAAAAATAAAAAAGCCGGAAACATTTAATATTTCCGGCTGTATTTGTAATCAATAAAACTATTTGCTGGCTTTCAACAATTCAATATCAAAAATTAAAGTGCTGTAAGGCGGAATATCCTGTCCGGCGCCTCTTTCTCCGTAACCTAATTGGTAAGGAATGTAAAAACGGAATTTAGAACCAACAGGCATTAACTGAACACCTTCTGTCCAACCGGGAATTACGCCATTTAAAGGCAAAGTAATAGGTTCGCCTCTATCATAAGAGCTGTCAAACTGTTTGCCATCAACCAAACTTCCTTTGTAATGTACCGTAACCGTGTCGGTATCTTTTGGTTTTTCGCCCGTTCCCATAGTAAGTACCTCGTACTGCAAACCGCTTGGGAGCGTAGTTATTTTTGGATTTTTCTTGTTGTCTTCTAAAAACTTTTTTCCTGCTTCTTCAGCAACTGCGTATTTTTCTTTGCTTATTTTCTGCAAAAACTGACCGATAGTTTTGCCCGCAAGCTCATCCTCAACAACCAGTGGTTTATCGGTAAAAACGTCTTGCATTCCTTTTTTCAGCAAATCGTAATTTAAGCTGGCAACGCCGTCAGATTTTAAGCCTTGGGCAATCTTCATCCCAAAAGAATAACTTGCCGAGTCAAGTTGGGTCATAGTTGTAACCGCTGTTTTTGCAACAGGCGCTGGTTTCTTAGCTACAGGCTTTTTTGCGGTTTGTGCATTTGCTGATAATACAAACGCCGTTATGCCTAATGTTAATATTGCTTTCTGAATCATAATTAAAAAATAAATCCGTTGAAGATAGAAATTAGAAATGATATCCAAAAAAAGATTGTTTCGATGTTTTTTATTTTGATTGCTAACATTGTTAGTAAAAATCATATTTTTGTATAAATGAATCGCCTTTTTGCAATTGTTGATATTGAAACCACCGGAAGCCACGCAAATGCTAACGGCGTTACCGAGATTGCAATTTATATACACGACGGAGAGAAGATAGTTGACGAGTACCAAACGCTAATTAATCCGCAACAGGATATTCCTGTTTTTATCCAGAGCCTTACCGGCATTAACAATGAAATGTTAAAAAACGCACCAACTTTTGAAGAAGTTGCGCCAATCATTTTCTCTTACCTTGATCAAAAAATATTTGTAGCACATAACGTAAACTTCGATTATTCTTTCATCAACCATCATTTAAAGCGGGAAGGCTTTACGCTTAACAGCAAAAAGTTGTGTACGGTAAGGCTGGCCCGCAAAATTTTGCCGGGTTTACCATCTTACAGTTTGGGCAAACTTTGCCGAAGCTTAAATATTAAAATTGAGAATAGGCACAGAGCCGCCGGAGATGCATTTGCAACTACCACGCTTTTTAAAATGATGATTGATGCAGATGAACATCAATATATTGAAGAAGCGTTAAATGCAAAAGCGAAGGAAGAAGCTTTGCCTCCATATATTTCCAGACTGTCTTTAGAAAGTATTCCGCGACAACCCGGTGTATATTATTTTAAGGATAAAAAAGATAAAGTTATTTACGTTGGGAAGGCAAAAAATCTTTATAAACGTATTTTAAGCCATTTTTCTAATAACGATACGCATAAAAATAAGCAGGATTTTTTGCGTGAGATCCGTAAAATTTCTCACCAGGTTTGCGGTACAGAATTGCAAGCGCTTATTTTGGAGAACATTGAGATAAAAAGGCTGTGGCCTGAAAAAAATAGAGCAGCCAAACATCCCGAAAAAAGATTCGCACTTTATAAATATGAAGATCAAAACGGTTATACTCGTTTAGCTATCGGCAAAAAGCAAAAGTATATTAAACCCGTAATTCTTTTTAATTCCATAGCGGAGGCGCAACAATTAATGCGTGTTTGGTGCGAAAAATATAGTTTGTGTAACGTTTTTTGCGATCTGCAGAAAAGTAATATGGGTTGCATTGGTTTAGAGAACAATGTTTGCAAAGGAGCGTGTATTCAAAAAGAAGATACCGAACTTTATAACCAACGCGTAAATTCATTGATCGAGGAAATTATTCAAGAACTGCCAAGTTACCTAATTGTTGACCAAGGACGCAACAGATTTGAGAAAAGCTGTATTTTAGTGGATAAAGGTGTTTTTTGTGGGATGGGTTATGTTACGAAACAGAACGTTCCACAGAATTTAGAACTCGCAAAATCGGTGTTAACGCCGTATCCATCCTATCTTTTTATTGAAAAACTGCTGTCTGATTTTGTGCTTAGCAACCCGCATAAGCAAATACTTGTTAGTTAAGCTGTATTTTATAATATACACTCCTTAAAACTACCTGCTTCTTTAATCGCTTCTTTTGTTAAAATAATGCTTTCATGGTGTTTATTGATAGTTTGGCTTAGTTTTTAACTATCATTTAATTATTCATTAAACTAAAATCACATGAAAAAATTAATGTACATCGCTTTCTCTTTTATGATGTTGTTGTCCACCGTAAACATTGCTTCGGCAAATGACAAAAGCGATAAAGCTTTAACAGCGGAGCAACAAGTAAAATTAGAGCAACTGACCAACCGGGTTGAGCAGATTAGAAGTATGGATAAAAGCACTATGAGCAGGGCGGAGAAAAAGGCTTTAAGAGCAGAGCTTAAAGACATGAAAAAGCAAGCAAATGCAATTAGCAACGGTGGTATTTACCTTTCAGTAACTGCTTTGTTAGTTATCATTATTTTATTGTTGATTCTATAAGATTAACAATAATTATGAAAAGGCCCTCTTAGCTTTAAAGTTAAGAGGGCTTTTTATTGGATGTTTATTTTAAGATTACTTTTTGGAACTTGGACGTCTTTATTATAGAATTGTCTATAAACCGATTCGTTTCGCCATATTTTTATAGAGTCGTGAAATATTAATTCATAGAGCGCTTCGCTTAATTCTAAATACAGAAACAAGGTGTAACGTTTGAAAATTTTTGCAGAAATGGCATTACTTGCAGAACTAATGTCGTACCCCACAAAACTAAATAATTAACGAAAAACCCGAGTTGAACCACCGTCAGCCATTTTTGTGCAAATTTGTTGTCACCACTAGTGCTTTTTTAGAGTTCTATTGAAATATTGACTTTTCCGCCTAGACCTTTTTCAACAATGTCAAACAGAGTTTTTAAGGTCAGATTGCTTCCATTATTTTCAATTCTAGAAATATATTCGCGTTTTCTGTCGACTAGTTCAGCCAGTTCGGATTGGGTCAAATGTTTGTCTTCCCTTGCTTTACGCAAAAGCAAACCAATTTTGAAACTTTCAAAATCTCTTTCTAATTCGTCTCTTCGGTCGGTTCCCTTAATTCCGTAAACGTCGTTCTTGATTTCTTTCCAGCTTTTAGTTTCCATTTTTTCTTCCTTTTTGGTCGTGATATTCAGTCATTAATTTAAGAGCTTTTTCAATTTCATTCTTCGGAGTCTTCTGCGTTTTCTTCTGAAAGCCGTTCAGCAAAATAACAAGCTTTTCATTGTCGAAAAAACAGAACACACGCCAAATATTAGAACCTAATTGAATTCTTGCTTCATAAAGTCCATTAGTTCCTACCAAAAATTTAAGATAGTTTGAAGGAACTCTTTCCAGAGTTTCAATAGCTTCGATGATCTTGAAAATTTTGTCTTGAACCTTTTGAGGTTGAGATTTCAAGAAAGTTTCAAAATAATCTTTATAAGCTATAACTTCCCTGACTTTCATTAATCAAAGGTAACTTATAAGTTACTAAAAAACAAAATAAATTATTAAGTTCCGTTGAGCGATTTTGCCTTTAAGTATTAGTGGTAACTTATATATATGCGTAGTTCTATCCACTCCACACAAAAATATCAATGTTTCACTCCCGCCAAATCTTCCTTAACATGCTTATATTTAAAAATGAGCGGGAAAATAATTGTCAACAATAAAGCATAACCTGCAAAAGAAAACCAGATGCTTTGCCAGTCTCTAACGCCATCAACGGTAAAATGATCAACCACCCAACCGCTTAAAATTCCGCCAAAAAATGCGCCCAAGCCATTTGTCATAATCATAAATAAACCTTGTGCACTTGCCCTTATTGCCGGGTCCGATTCACGCTCCACAAACAAGGAACCCGAAATATTAAAGAAATCGAAAGCCATTCCGTAGATAATCATGGAAAGTACTAAAAGGTATAAACCATCTCCAGGGTTTCCAATCCCAAACAAACCGAAACGCAACACCCAAGCAACAATACTAAAGAGCATTACTTTTTTGATACCAAATTTTTGCAAGAAAAAAGGAATGGTAAGGATAAATAAAGTTTCTGAAATCTGCGAGATAGACAATAAAAGATTCGGATGTTGTACCCCAAAAGATTCGGGATAAACGGTTTTAAAATCATCCAAAAACGAACCTCCGAATAAATTGGTAATCTGTAAAGCAGCGCCTAAAAACATAGAGAAAGTAAAAAATACCGCCATCTTTTTATTGCGGAACAGTACAAAGGCATCCAAACCAATGCTGTTGGATAAAGTTCTGGCATCGCGAATCTTTAATGGTGGACGTTTAGGCATGGTGAAAGCATATAATCCTAAAATTAACCCGGCTGTTCCAGCAACGTAAAGTTGGTTGGCATTTTTTGTCCAGCCTAAAAAGTCTACAATCCACATCGCTACAATAAAACCTACTGTACCCCAAACTCTAATAGGAGGGAAGGATTTTACAATGTTCATTCCTGTTTTTTCCAAGGCATTGTATGATACTGTGTTAGCTAACGCAATAGTTGGCATATACAGCATCGAATTGAACAGCATAATAATATAAAGCGTAGGATAATCTGTAATTTTTGAAGCGAGTAAAAGCAATAACGCACCAAAAATATGACAACATCCTAAAACTTTTTCGGCATTAAAAAAGCGGTCGGATATGATACCCATAATAGCCGGCATAAACAAAGACGCTATCCCCATGGTAGAGAAAATACTGCCGACTTCAACTCCAGTAAAATTTAAAGTTACAATCATGTAACCACCCAAAGAGATTAGCCAAGCTCCCCACACAAAAAACTGAAGGAAGTTCATGACAATTAGACGTACCTTAATACTCATAAAAACTGATGCTGAAAACTGAAAATAAGATTCTAATATATGTAATTCCCTACAATATTGAATTTTAATATTACGGATGTAATTTTAAGAAAATGTAATCAGAAAAAATTAATTGGATTGGCGTTTTGTAATCTCATCCCTTATTTTAGCGGCTTTTTCATAAGCTTCTTCCGCAAGTGCATCTTTTAATTGTTTGTGCAGTTCCTCATCAGAGTAGGTGCTGAAGGTTTTTCCTTGCGCTACTGGATTTTCTGTTTGTGTAGGCTCAATATTATCTAAAAAAACAAAATCAGTTCCTTCGATTACAATTCCAGCAGATGCCAAAATAAATTCGTAGGTATAAATAGGGCAACCAAAGCGCACGGCAAGCGCAATAGCATCAGAGGAACGGGCATCAATCTCGATGTTTTTTTTGCCATCATTACATATCAGCTTGCTGAAAAAAACACCTTCAACCAAGTTATAAATGATCACTTCCTGAACATTAATGTGGTAAGCATCCGCAAAAGATTTAAATAAATCGTGAGTTAGTGGCCTGCTTGGGGTCATTTTCTCTATCTCGATGGCAATTGCTTGCGCTTCAAATCCTCCTATAATGATGGGCAATCTTCTCCGTCCGTTCACTTCGCCCAAAACCAAAGCGTACGCTCCAGATTGTGTTTGGCTGTATGATAAACCTATAATGTCTAACTTTAATTTCTTCATCCGTTATCTAATCCCCAACAATATAATTTGGGCGTGTCCCTCATGAAAAATTCGGGTCGGTCCGCCAGCTGGCGGATAAATCTTTTTTGTCACATTCTTCGACTCTGCTCAGATTGACAAAAAAAGGATACCGTTTTAATCCCTCACGCAAAATCTCTTTAAAACAAAATACATTTTGACAAATTTAAAGCCAAAATGTATCTCGCTATTAATTTCCTGCTAATTTAAGAATTTGCCTTTAAAGATTTTACAGCTTCTATCAATTTAGGTACAATTTCGAAAGCATCGCCAACAATTCCATAATCCGCAACTTTAAAGAAAGGAGCTTCGGGGTCTTTATTGATTACTACAATTACTTTTGATGAAGAAACGCCAGCTAAATGCTGAATTGCACCAGAAATACCAATAGCAATGTAAAGATTTGGAGAAATAGCGATGCCAGTTTGGCCTACGTGTTCGCTATGTGGACGCCAGTTGGCATCCGAAACAGGTTTTGAGCAAGCTGTTGCTGCACCTAATAAATTTGCTAATTCTTCGATCATTCCCCAGTTCTCTGGTCCTTTTAAGCCACGTCCAGCACTTACAACTAATTCGGCATCAGGTAAAGAAACCTTGTCTGTTGCCCTAACAATTTCTTTAATGATAGTTTTAAAATCACCTTCTTTGTTTTCGGGTGTAAAATCTTCAACAACAGCATTTGCGCCACCTTCTACAACTTTGTAGGAGTTGGGTGTTAAAGAAATTACTTTGTTTGGTGTCGAGACTTCTACCGTTGCAAATGCTTTGTTAGAAAAAGCAGTTCGTTTTATCGTGAAATTTCCACCATCGGTATTTGGTAATTCAATAGCACCACTAATTACGGCTGCATCCAATTTAACGCCAATCCGGGGCGCTAAACCTTTGCCAGAAAATGAATTGGATAATACCACCACATTTGCGCTTTCTTTTTTTGCAACTTCGGCAATTACAGATGCATAAGCTTGGTTGACAAAAGACTTAAGCTTTTCGTTATTCACGTTTAAAACTTTGCTGGCACCATATTTACCTAAATTTTCCAGCTCATTAGATGCAACATCGCCAATAGAAATAGCAGTTAGGCTGGTGCTTAGTTGGTCGGCAATTGCTTTTGCATAAGAAACAGCCTCGAATATTGATTTTTTGAATTTGCCATCGGCATTTTCAACATATATTAAAACAGACATATTTTTATTTTTTAGATAATATTGAGTTACCTTGATTTTCTAATGTTAATTTTTTAAAATATTTGTTTCCGTTAAGTCATTCCAAGGAACGAAAATCTCACAAGCAAAGTCTGAATGTAGGGCTTTGCACCTATCTGCGGGACATTTCTCCGCCAATCGACGGATCGACATGACGAAACCTCTTATATTTAAATCACTTTAGCCTCGCTATGTAAAAGTTCGATCAGTTTTTCTGGCTCCGCGGAATCAACCAATTTAACGGCTCCTCGTGGAGCAGGTGTTTCAAACTTCACTATTTTTGATGTTGATTGAACTTCAACAGGTTCAACAACATTTAAAGGCTTAGTTCTAGCACTCATAATTCCTCTCATATTCGGAATTTTCCACTCGGCAACGCCTTCAGCTGTACCCGCCACAAAAGGAAAAGGAATGCTTATAATTTCTTTTCCACCTTCAATTTCTCTTTCCACCGTTGCAGAAGCACCATTTACTTCTAATTTTTTAATGATAGAAACGGAAGGAATATCCAACAACTCGCCTAGCATAGCCGCTACTTTTGAGCCGTTGTAATCAATAGATTCTCGTCCGGTTAAAATTAAATCATACGATTGATCTTTTGCATAATTGGCAATTTGTTTGGCTACAAAGTAAGCGTCTTTAGGGCTTGCGTTAATTCTCACTGCATCTGTTGCGCCAATGGCCAATGCTTTTCTAATGGTAGGTTCTGTGCCGGCTTCGCCAACATTAATTACCGTTACCGTTCCGTTGCCGTTTTCGGTCAATTCAATTGCTCTGGAAAGCGCAATCTCATCATAAGGATTTAAAACAAACTGTACTCCGGCTTCATTAAAAGTAGAATTATCGTTGGTAAAGGTTATTTTTGTGGTCGTATCTGGTACGTTACTAATACAAACTAAAATTTTCATATTATTGCGGTTTTTACAAATTTAATTTTTTAAAACGTAAATTTAAATGACGATAAACAGATTAGAACGCTTGCTCGAGTTTTTTAAAAATGAACCTAACGATCCGTTTTTAAAGTATGCGCTTGCTACTGAATATCTTAGGTTAAACAACACCGAGGAAGCTCTGCGGTTTTACTTAGACCTGTTAGATAAACATACAGATTATATTGGAACTTATTACCACTTAGGCAAATTATACGAACAATTAGGACAGCAAGATGACGCTTTAAAAGTGTATGAGCAGGGTATTGAAGTTGGAAAACGAATAAAAGACCAACATGCTTTAAACGAACTACTCGGCGCTTACAATAGTTTGCAGGATGAGATGCTTGATTAGTGAGTGAGGGAAAGAATGAGAGAAGGATTGAATAGATTATTCTCTCATTCAAAATTCATTCATTCAAAATTATTAAGATGAAAGGAAAGGGGTTTCGAAAGTTAATTTTTTTACGGGACGTTTTGGCGTTTATGCTTACTTCTTTCGGGGGGCCGCAAGCGCATTTGGCTATTTTGCTGAACGATTTTGTAAAGAAGCGGAACTATTTAACCGAAGAGGAGCTGATGGAGCTTTACTCCTTAACTCAAATTTTGCCCGGCCCATCTTCTACACAAACTGTAGTAGGCGTAGCGTATAAAGTTGGTGGAATTTCGTTGGCAATCATTACGTTTTTAATATGGGCCGTACCTGCGGCGGCGGTGATGTGTTTTATAGCGGTTAATCTAGAAACGTTTTCGCTAAATGCTAGTTTTTCAAAGGTGTTAACCTTTATCCAGCCCATAGCTTTAGGAATTGTCGCTTACGCTACTTACTCTTTTGGCAGGATTGCGCTAAAATCGGATATTAACGTAATTTTGGCGGCCTGTGCGGTGGCGGCGAGTTTGATTTTAAGAAGCCCCTTTGTTTTTCCGATATTGATCTTAATAGGCGGAATTATAAGTTCGGCAACGGAGGCACCGCATCATGAGGATCAAATTAGGGTGAAACTTTTCTCGAACATTAATACTAAAAAAGTAGCTTATTTTGTTGGTGTTTTATTGTTTTTTGGACTGTTGGGAGCGCTTGTTAACCGTACTTCGCCTTTTAGTTTGCCTATCAGACTTTTTGAAAACTTTTACCGTAACGGGATAATCATTTTTGGTGGCGGGCAGGTTTTGGTGCCCTTGATGTATACCGAGTTTGTTGACGTTAAACATTATTTAACGGGTCCAGAATTTTTATCGGGTTATGCTTTACAGCAAATGATTCCAGGTCCAACGTTTTCTTTTACATCTTTTGTTGGCGCAATGTCTTTAGGAAATAGAGGTTATGGCATTAGCGGACAGATTTTAGGAAGCGTTATCGCAGTTTTAGGGATAAATGCACCGGGCTTAATATTGATACTTTTTATTGTTCCGTTTTGGGAAGACTTAAAAAAAATAACAAGCATTAAACGCTCATTAAATGGTATAAATGCGGTAGCAGTTGGTTTTATGTGCGCTGCGCTTGTTTTATTAGTTAAGCCAATTGGGTTAAACTACATGAATATTGCTATTGTTGCTACTACATTTTTAATACTAAAATTCACTAAAATTAAAACGCCTTACATTATTTTAGTTGGGGTTTTGGCGGGGATCTTTTTAGCTTAATTTTCCCTAAATAATAGATTTACGATTTTTTAAAACTTTGTAAGTATAAGTTTAAACAAAAAAAAGCTGCCCCAATTTACCGAGACAGCTTTCATTTATTTTAAAAATTTCTACTCGAAATACTCTTTCATTCTATCGAAAAAGCTTTTTTCATTTTTACCAGGGCTTGGTTTAAAATTCTGCGATTCTTTTAGTTTTTCTAAAACTTCGCGTTCTTCGTTGTTAAGTATTTTTGGTGTCCAAATGTTTACCTGAATCAATTGGTCGCCTTTATGGTACGAGTTTACTTCTGGAATACCTTTTCCTTTTAAACGTAAAATTTTACCGCCTTGCGTTCCTGGGTCCAATTTAATTCTGGCTTTTCCGTCAATGGTCGGCACTTCAATGGTTGCACCTAAAGTTGCATCTACAAAACTTACGTGTAAATCATAAATTACGTTTATACCTTCTCTTTTCAACGATTCATGAGGGGTTTCTTCAATTAGAATAATCAAATCTCCCGGAACGCCACCTCGTGGAGCTGCATTTCCTTTGCCGCTCATGCTCAATTGCATTCCTTCGCTAACTCCTGCAGGAATATTAATGCTGATAGTTTCTTCACCACGAGTGACACCATCGCCATGGCAAACAGTACATTTAGAAGTAATTGTACTTCCTTCTCCGTTACAAGTAGGGCAGGTGCTGGTGGTTTGCATCTGACCTAAAATTGTATTGGTTACACGTCTTACGGCTCCGCTACCACCACAGGTTTTACAGGTAGAGAAAGAACTTTTATCTTTTGCACCTGTGCCATCGCAGGTATTACAAAGTACCTGCTTGTTAACTTTTATCTTTTTCTCAACTCCATTTGCAATTTCCTCTAAAGTAAGTTTAACCTTAATTCTTAGGTTGGTTCCTTTTTGTACCCGTCTGCCACCATTGCGTGACTGGCCACCGCCACCACCAAAAAAGCTGTCGAACGGACTGCCACCGCCACCGCCAAAAATATCTCCAAACTGGCTGAAGATATCTTCCATGTTCATCGATCCTCCACCGTAGCCACCAAAGCCACTTTGCGCACCAGCATGACCAAATTGATCGTATCGCTGTTTTTTCTCGGGGTTGCTTAAAACTTCGTAAGCTTCGGCAGCTTCCTTAAACTTATCTTCCGCACCTTTATCATCGGGGTTTTTATCCGGATGATATTTAATGGCCAATTTACGATAGGCTTTCTTGATTTCATCCGCCGGAGCGTTCTTGGAAACGCCAAGTATATCGTAATAATCTCTTTTACTCATCTTTTTTTATTTATAAGGAGGTGATAATGATTGAATGATAGAATTTTGAATGAATGAATTACTAGTTTGAGAAACAACTATCTAGGCATTCCCATCTTCACTTATTATTTTATTCAATTATACACGCATTCAATCCCTCTATCATTCTCTCCTTCAATCATTATTCTTAGGCTCCAACTATTACTTTTGCAAAGCGAATAACCTTATCGTTAAGCATATACCCTTTTTCAACCTCATCAATTATTTTTCCTTTCATATCTGGTGTAGGAGCGGGGATGTTTGTGATAGCTTCATGTATATCGGCATCAAAAGTTTGTCCAATAGCTTCCATCGCTTTCAAACCTTTTTGCGTTAACAACGATTGTAATTTATTATGAATTAATTCCACACCTTCTTTTACAGGTTTTATGTCAGATGCGTTTTCCATTGCTTTATTAGCTCTTTCAAAATCGTCCAAAACTGTAAGTAATGACACAATTACATCTTTTCCGGCGGTTTGTAAAAGTTCAATCCGTTCTTTTGTAGTGCGGCGTTTATAATTATCAAACTCTGCGTATAAACGAACGTATTTATCATTAAGCAAAGCAACTTCAGACTTTAGTTTGTCTGTTTCGCTAAGTTCCGCTTCTTCTGCATGGTTAACTCTAGCTTCGTTAACTTGTTCAATCTCTTCTTTAAGTTCCTCTTGATCGTGAGTTTCTTCGTTTTGGTCTGTCATTTTGTTCCTTTCTTCTGTCTCTGAAACCTTTTTTCTGTTAAACATGGCTATAAAATATAACGTTGTGCAAATACCAAACATACTGCCATTCAATAAAAACAGTCAACCTGTCAGTTTTCAAAAAGAAAAACCTGCAAATTGACTGTTTTTAATTATTAGACGGTTCGGCTGAATTATTCTTATACAGTGGCATCTTCTATCACTCTACCGTTTTCGCATTTAATAATACGCGACGGAAAGGTGCGGATAATATGATAATCATGCGTGGCCATTAATACGGCGGTGCCAGATTGGCTAATTTGGCGCAGTAAAATCATAATTTCTTCCGATGTTTCTGGATCCAAGTTTCCGGTAGGTTCATCAGCTAAAATAAGTTCAGGATCGTTAAGTAAGGCCCTAGCCACTACAACTCTTTGTTGCTCTCCACCAGAGATTTCATGCGGCATCTTTTTCATTTTGCTACGCAAACCTACTTTTTCCAAAACATCCTTAATTCTTTCGTCGATAAGGTTTTTATCTTTCCAACCGGTAGATTTTAATACGAAAGCTAAATTTTGCTCGATGCTTCTATCAGTTAATAGCTGGAAATCCTGAAAAACAATTCCTAGCTTTCTTCTTAAAAACGGAACCTCGTTTTCTTTCAAGTTTTTTAGTTCGTAACCAACTACAATTCCATCGCCATTTACGATGTGTAAATCCCCGTAAATTATTTTCAACAAACTGCTTTTTCCAGAACCTGTTTGTCCGATCAAATAAACAAACTCGCCATTGTCAACATGTAAGTTAACATTGGAAAGTACCAAGTGTTTTTGTTGGAAAATGTCAATATTGTTTAGTTTTATAACTGAATTACCCATTAGATGTCTAATTTTAAAATTTGTCCGAAAGGTAAATCTTTTACCGTTTCCATAATATATGTTGCCTTATCGGCCAATCCAAGTTTTTCTAGTGTTTTATCGGGTCTGTCAACTCTAAAGTAGGCTAAAAGCGTAAAATGATCGTCTCTCAGTTGCACATAATCAGGAATTTTTGCAACTCCCTTAACTTTTATTACATACATTTTTTTATTTATTAGCCCAATGCAAACAAAGGTAAAATTTTTTGGATGCCTATTCCCGAAAATTTAAAAATCAGTTTAACGTAGTTAAAAACGCAATAGTATCTACGCCATCGGCATAATCCCACAATTTAGGCGCTTGGCTTTCGCCGAGTTTTACTTTTGCGGTCGGTAGCTCAATATTGGCATTGGTAACCACCACTTGTATGTTTTCTTTTTCTGTGTCAATATAATTTACGGCTTCATTTAAAGAGTTATACTCTTCGTAAAAAACCGCAGAAAGCGGAGAAGTTATTTTCTCGCTCTCCGTAACCAACAAAAAGCCATTGTCAAAGTGTTTGTTTTTGTTAATCAGGTAAATAGATTTATTGTAATCATAATTGTTTTGGTATTTATGATGGTTTAATATCTCGTTAAAAGGTTCAATCGCTTCAAAAAAAGGAATAAAGTTGTAATCTTTCGGCACCAGAAGTTTAGAAACATTTCTGCATCCCAAACCATAATAATCAAAGATATCTTTCCCCAATAGGTAAAGTTCTTCCTTGCTTTCATCGCCGGTTAACAATGCAATACTATTTCTGTTTTTACGGATAATGTTTGGAACTTTACTGAAATAGTAATCAAAATAACGAGAACTATTGTTGCTTCCGGTAGCGATGACAGCATCAAAATTTTCTAATTTTTGAACAAACTTTATCTGGCTTTCAAATGCTGGCTCAATTTCAACTAATTTTTTTAATAGGAACGGAATTAAATCGTCATCCTGCGAAGACAGCTTTATTAATGCTATGTTTCCTGTTAAAAGTACCGCTAATATATCATGAAAGCCAACTAAAGGCAAATTGCCAGCTAAAATAAGTCCTATCTTTTTTGGATTTTCGAAATTGAGTTGATATGCTGAAAGCCAATTGTTTAAATCTTCTTCGTTTAGCATTTTGCCATTCGCTAAAACTGCCTTACGTACTTCATCTGTGGTAAACCACGCATTTTTGTGTTTGGCATTTTCAATTAAGTTTTGCAATTCATCATCGGCGTTTAATAAATAGCTACCCAACCTGCTTATTGCTGTAATCCTTTTTTCTTTACTAAAAATCGACATTATTAAAATTCAAATCCTTAAAATGTGTTATATTTGCGAATAATTAAGAATTACAAAAATACGTTTAAAGACGTAAGAAAAAATAAGATATGGCAATTATAATTACAGACGAGTGCATCAACTGCGGAGCTTGTGAGCCTGAGTGCCCAAACAATGCAATTTACGATGCCGGCCAAGCGTGGAAATTTTCTGACGGAACTAGTTTAAAAGGAATAATAGATTTTGGCGACGGAGAAACGCTAGATGCTGATGAAGTGCAGTCGGCAATTTCTGACGAAGTTTACTACATTGTACCTGATAAATGTACTGAGTGTAAAGGATTTCATGATGAGCCACAGTGTGCTGCAGTTTGCCCGGTTGATTGTTGTGTAGATGATGAAGACGTAAGAGAAACCGAAGAAGAATTATTGGCCAAAAAAGCTTGGCTGCACCAAGAAGGTTGATATTTGTATGTATATTTAAAAAGCACCGGTCTTTTGGCTGGTGCTTTTTTTATGGCTATATTTTTAGCTGTTTAATTTTTTATATTTGACAACCATGCTATCATTCACAGAAGAAAACTACTTGAAAGCGCTGCTTAAGATTACCATTGATAACAATGTTGTTGAAGTTGGTACAAATGAGCTGGCATTGCACCTTAATGTAAAGGCCGCAACGGTAACCGATATGCTTAGGAGATTGAAAGAAAAGAAGCTGATTAACTACCAAAAATACGGTAAAATTGGACTGAATGATAACGGTAGAAAAATTGCTTTGGAAATTTTGCGCAAGCATCGTCTCTGGGAAACGTTTCTGTATCAGAAATTAGATTTTAACTGGGATGAAGTGCATGAAATAGCGGAACAATTAGAGCATATAAAGAGTGCAAAGCTCATTAATAAATTAGATGCTTTTTTAGATTTTCCGCAGTTTGACCCCCATGGCGACCCAATACCTACAGAACATGGCGAGCTAAAAGTAACTTATAAAAAAACTTTATCAGAGGTGGCCGTTGGCGATACCTGTAAATTAGCCGCGGTCAAAGATAATTCCGCATCGTTTTTACAGTATGTAGTTAAAGTAGGTTTAGGGATAAGTAGTATAATTAAAGTAGCGGCAAGGCAAGAATTTGACGCTATGATGCAGATTGAGGTTGATGGTAAAACACATCATGTAAGCGAGAAATTTGCCGAAAATATATTTGTGCTTTAAGTAAATCATGTTTTCTTTTTTGTTCGCCTGCTAAGGATTATAGTTTTGTATGTTTGTGTTTCGATACGAAAGCATTAATGCAAAAGCAAATTGTCCATATTGATTTAGATTCTTTTTTTGTTTCGGTAGAATGCCGTAAAAATCCTGATTTATTGGGCAAACCAGTCGCTATTGGAAGTACTAGCGGTAGAGGCGTAGTTTCATCATGCAGTTATGAAGCTCGAAAATTTGGTGTACATTCCGCAATGCCCTGCAAACAAGCTCAACAGCTTTGCCCTGAATTAATTTTTGTTTCTGGAAGTTACGCCGATTATTCAGATGCATCCAAAGAGGTTACACAAATTATAGACGAAGCTGTTCCTTTATTTGAAAAAAGCTCAATCGATGAGTTTTATATTGATTTAACGGGAATGGATAAGTTCTTTGGAACGTTAAAGTACGCCGTCGAACTCCGCGAAAAAATCATCAAACAAACCGGGCTTCCTATTTCGTTTGGATTGTCAAAAAATAAAACTGTATCAAAAATTGCAACCGGCTTTGCTAAACCGAACGGCTATAAGTATGTAGAATATGGAACGGAGAAAGCTTTTTTAGCGCCGTTAAATATCTCTAAAATTCCGATGATCGGAAGAAAAACCACGGAGAAATTAAACCAACTTGGCTATCATACCATCGCAGATTTGCAAAAACTTTCAAAAAGCTCTTTGATAGCTAAATTTGGAAAACAGGGCATATCGATATATCAGAAAGCTAACGCTTTGGAAGAAAGTACGATCGTTAGGTACGTTGATCGTAAATCCATTAGCACCGAGCATACTTTTGGGCGTGATACAAATGATGTTGCAAGCTTGGAAACGGTAATAATTTCTATGACGGAGGATCTTTGCTACAAAATGCGAAACGAGAATTTTATTACCAGCTGTATCAGCATTAAAATTAGATATGAGGATTTTAGTACTTTTAATCAGCAGATTAAAGTAAGCTACACATCTGCCGATCATTTATTGATTAAACAGGTGAAGCAACTTTTTAAACAGCTGTACCAAAAAGGAAGATTAGTGAGGTTAATAGGCGTTAGACTGTCGGAATTAATAAAAGGACATCACCAAATCGACTTATTTGATGATAGTGAAAATCAGATTCAGTTATACAAAGCTTTAGATATTATCAACAACAAATACGGAAGAAAAACTGTACATCGGGCGGCAACAACTGCTATTAAAATAAAATCTCACAATCCTTTTGGGAAGGAGTAACCGAGCCTTAAAGCTAAACGCAACAAGCTTAAAGCAAACAGACCGATTAAGATCATTTCAATCGGCCTGTTCAGTAGTTTTTTTGTTGGCTAAAACCTAACCCCAAACGTTAAAGCAATTTTGTTGGTCCTTGTGTCTATTGCTGCGGTTGGCTCATTACCCGCATTTAGCATATAATTACTATAGTTTAGGTTGCTGTTACTATTAATTAAGGCAGCATCTAAATAGTAACTCCCAAATCTGTAACCAACGCCAGCAGAAACTGAGTTTACAGTATAGTCCTTGTCTTCAAGGTTTTTATAAGGATTTCCGGTCGAATGGAAGCCGGCTCTTAAAAGGAAACTCTTATCTAATTTGTATTCTCCACCTAGGCTGTAGTTTATGGTGTTTTGATACCTGTCTTTAATTTCTCGGTTTGCGGTATTATCTATCCCTGCATCATTTGAAGAAAACTTAATGGCAGCGTAATCTACAAAACCGATATCAGCAGAAATAAAGCCTTTATTTCCGATAAAATAAGCCAGACCTCCATTTAATTTTAAAGGTGTACGCAGGTCATATTCGAACGGGAATGAATCTGTGCCATCTATTGGATCGATATTATTATATAGCGTTTCGGAGTAATTGTCTCTTACTGAAAACCAAGTTGGAGATTCGAAAGATAGGCCTATCCTCAACTCGTTGCTCGGTTTTAATATAGCCCCTAATTTCAAATTAACTCCGGACCCTTCTGTATCAAAATCACGGATAAAATCAACGTCATAATCTAATGCCTGTCCATTATTTGGATTTGTAAATAAACCTTTTTCGTTTGTAATTTCGGTAGATGTGTAACTGAATGAGGAAAGGCCTAAACTTGCCCCTATAAAAAGTTTATTGCTGATATTTGTCCCAATCGAAAAGTTTACGTCAGAGCTTCCGCCAGTCCTTCTAACAGTCTGTACTTGGTCAGCATCAAGATAGGTGTTAGGTCGGTAATCTACTAAGCTGGGTGTGATCGTGTCTATCAAAAATGAGTCATAAGCAGCGCCATTGGTTTTATAAATTAAATTTTCTTGAGGCCTGTTCTCCGCACTTGCGGTTTCTGCAAAAAAATCTCCCAAACCGTTGCCGTTGGTTAAATAACTATAGCTAAAATCGTCTTTAAACTGTGCTCTTTTTTGATAACCGATACCAAAATTTAAGCTTAACAATCCTTTTTTTGTATCACCGCTTTTATATGTTCTTGTATGAAAAACTACGCCAACATTGCTTAAATCAAGGTAGTTATTTTTAGTTTCTGAGCCTAAACCGTTGGTAGTAATTTTGTTGTTGCTCAAATTTAATTGTGGAGTTAAACTAAACTCAGATTTACTGAACATCCCTAATCCTCCAGGGTTTCCGTAAACTGAACTGATATCTCCGCCTATTGCGGCCTTTGCACCTCCCATAGCTCCAAATCTAGCGTCAACAGCGTTTTCAAACTGGGAAAAACGTAATGCATCGGCTGTATATTGAGCATAAGTTGAGCTTGTAGCCATTAATGAAACGGCCAGTAATACTATTTTTTCTAATTTCATGTCAAATAATTATCGTGATGGTCTTCCGGATGATGATGATGATGATGATGATGATGAGCCTCCGCTACGTGAAGAACCTGATGAAGACGAACTGCTACTTTCTGTTGAACGCGAAGGCGTATAACTAGGTGGCGAATCACTTCTTGTTGGTCTGCTAGTTGGCCGACTTATCGGTTCTGAACTTCTTTGATTTGAACCTCTGTCATCGCTTGACCTGGTTGGGCGACTACTTGGTTGATTTGATGGCTGTTGCCCCTGTGTTCTTCTGTCTGATGAACTTCCCGAAGAACGGGTAGGCCTTCCGTAAGGGTTGTAACTTCCATCACGACCAGTGCTTTGTGTACCTCTGCTTCCAACATCAGTTGAATTTGGCCTTGTTGCTCTGCTTTCAGGAATTGGGATTCTATTGTTACCACCCGCATCTCTAACATTATCATAACTTCCTCGTGGCCTAGCTTTTAACGTTCTTGTACTTCCGTAATAAGCACCGCCATAGTATGGATAACCATAATAACCTCCGTAGTAACCGCCATAATAATTTCCGTAAAATCCCGGATTGTAATAAGAATAAATGCCCCAATATGGAGAGTTTCCGTAAAAAGAACCATAATAATTCCAATAATTGGTATTATAAAAAGGCATATTATAACTATAATAAGGCGTATTATACCCTAAAGAAAATCCCCAACCGTTGCCATAAAAATTATTAAAACCTAAATAAGCAGATGGGCCAAAGAACGGATCGTAACCGAATTGGTCCATATAATAATAATCTCTCCAAGAGTAGTTATTTCTCCAATTGTCAATGTCAAACCTAGAACCGTTGTTGTAACCGTCGTAATAATAGTCGTCATTACGGTCATATCCGTTTCTATCGGTATAGTTTCCGTTATTGTATGAGTTATCCGACACACTTGCGTATGTAATCGGAAGTGCTTCTACATCCTTAAAATAGACATCATCTGTGTTTTGTGTTGCCAACTTTTCTGTTGAACAGGAGGTAAGCGCTATAGCTATTCCCGTAAAAAATAAAAATTTAAATCTATTGTAGGTTGTCATGGCTAATTACGTTTGTAGGTATAAAGCTTTACTAATTAAATTTATAACTTTGACCACTATTAATATTATTATAAAAATACAAAAATTATTCCAATTAAAACATGAGTAAGGGCTTAACAAGCAGATTAGATGACTATTCTCAATGGTATAACGAATTAGTTACAAAGGCCGATCTTGCAGAACATTCTTCTGTGAGAGGTTGCATGGTGATTAAGCCTTATGGTTATTCCATTTGGGAAAAAATGCAGGCGGTTTTAGACCAGAAATTTAAGGATACGGGTCATAGTAACGCTTACTTCCCTTTGTTTATTCCAAAATCATTTTTTTCTAAAGAAGCATCTCATGTTGATGGCTTTGCTACGGAGTGTGCGGTAGTTACTCACTATCGTTTAAAGAACGATGGAAAGGGCAATATTATTGTTGATGAAGACGCCAAATTAGAGGAGGAACTGATTGTTAGACCAACCTCTGAAACCATCATTTGGAACACTTATAAAGGCTGGATTCAATCATATCGCGATTTGCCAATTTTAGTAAACCAGTGGGCTAATGTAGTGCGTTGGGAAATGCGTACGAGGCTTTTCTTAAGGACCACCGAGTTTTTATGGCAGGAGGGGCATACGGCTCATGCCACGTCAGAAGAAGCAATCGCAGAAACAGAACAAATGTTAAGCGTATATGCAGATTTTGCCGAAAACTGGATGGCGATGCCAGTGGTTAAAGGTAAAAAAACTGCCAATGAACGTTTTGCAGGCGCTTTAGATACGCTTTGTATCGAAGCTTTAATGCAAGACGGTAAAGCTTTGCAGGCGGGTACTTCGCACTTTTTAGGGCAAAATTTTGCGAAAGCTTTTGATGTGAAATTTGCAAGTAAAGAAGGTAAATTGGAACATGTTTGGGCTACTTCCTGGGGTGTTTCAACACGATTAATGGGTGCTTTAATTATGGCGCATTCTGATGATCAGGGCTTGGTTTTGCCTCCAAAATTGGCTCCGATACAGGTAGTGATTGTACCGATATATAAAGGTGATGAAGAGCTGTCGAACATTTCTGCAGAAGTTGAAAAAATTACATCGGCTTTAAAGGCTAAAGGGATTTCTGTTAAATATGACAATAGAGATACACAGCGTCCAGGATTTAAATTTGCGGAATACGAATTAAAAGGTGTTCCGGTTAGATTGGCATTTGGTGGCAGAGATTTAGAAAACAATACTGTCGAAATAGCCCGTAGAGATACGCGAACTAAAGAAACTATTTCAAGAGATGGAATAGCAGACGTTATTGAAAATTTATTGGAAGAAATTCAAACCAATATCTATAAAAAAGCGTTTGATTTTAGAACGGAAATGACAACGGAAGTTAATTCTTACGAGGAATTTAAAAAAGTACTTACAGAAAAAGGCGGTTTTATTGCTGCCCATTGGGATGGCACACCAGAAACCGAGGCTAGAATTAAAGAAGAAACTAAAGCAACAATTAGATGCATTCCTTTAAATAATAAGCAAGAGAACGGCGTTTGTATAGTGACAGGAAAACCTTCAAAAGAGCGAGTGCTTTTTGCTTTGGCGTATTAAAAAAGGAGCCTCATCCTAAATCCTTCTCCGAAGGAGAAGGACTTGCTTATTTTGTGGGAAGCAATAGGGATTATATAAGTTCTATAAGTCGAAAAGATATCTATTTATGAGGGTTGTTTTAAGTAAGATGACATGACAAATAACAAGAGCGACAACGTAAGCACTCCCTCTCCTTCGGAGAGGGCCTGGGTGAGGCTAGGTTTTGCAACCAAAGCTATTCACGCGGGTCAACAGCCAGATCCAACAACCGGAGCTGTAATGACACCTATCTACCAAACCTCAACTTACTGGCAAAAAACACCCGGAGAGAATAAAGGTTACGAGTATTCCAGAGGTACAAATCCAACCCGCAAAGCTTTGGAAGACTGTATGGCTGCTTTAGAAAATTGCAAATACGGTTTGGCGTTTTCTAGCGGAATGGGGGCGACGGATGCTGTAATTAAAACCTTAAAACCTGGTGACGAAGTAATCACGGGCAATGATTTGTACGGTGGTTCTTACCGTATTTTTACCAAGATTTTTGCAAACTACGGCATTAAATTTCATTTTATCGATTTAACCAATCCCGATAATATTTTAGCATTTGTTAACGATAAAACAAAATTGGTTTGGGTGGAAACACCAACAAATCCTATGATGCAAATAGTTGATATTCAATCAATATCAATAATTACCAAATCAAAAGGTTTAACGTTGGTTGTTGATAATACCTTTGCTTCGCCTTACTTACAAAATCCTGTTGATTTAGGTGCGGATTTGGTAATGCACTCTGTTACTAAATATATAGCAGGCCACTCGGATGTTGTAATGGGTGCTTTGCTAACCAACAACGAAGAACTTTATAAAAAGCTTTGGTTTATTTATAACGCCTGTGGCGCAACGCCCGGTCCGCAAGATTCGTTTTTGGTTTTAAGGGGAATTAAAACTTTGCATTTGCGAATGAAAGCACATTGCGAAAACGGAGAAAAAATAGCACAATTTTTAAGAAATCATCCAAAAATAGAAAAGATATATTGGCCTGGGTTTGTTGATCATCCAAACCATGAAATAGCAAAAAAACAGATGCGTGGCTTTGGCGGGATGATTTCTATTGTATTAAAAGGTGCCGATTTGGCAGAGACATTTAGAATTGCAGGATCTTTTAAAGTTTGGACCTTGGCCGAGTCCTTAGGTGGTGTTGAATCATTAATTAACCATCCAGCATCAATGACTCACGGTTCTATCCCAAAAGAAGAACGGGAAAAAGTGGGCGTTGTAGATAATCTTTTACGTTTAAGCGTAGGCGTTGAAGATGCTGACGATTTAATTGCCGATTTAAAACAAGCGTTGAGCTAAGGCTTTTCGATAGTTCCACTAAAAGAAATCGCATCTCGGTTATTGCTGTTTACATGCAGTGTAGCGGTTCCACTTTCTGATACCGTTAAAAATAACCTATTTGCTTTATCAGTTTTTTTGGGAACGATAGTTATTTCAAAACCTTTAGTTTTTTTGGTTTTGTTATAATCAAAATCTGTAGTTATAAATTGAATTCCATTATCAGTTGTGCCGTAAGGAGCTTGTTGTGCTACTCCAAAATATGGTAAATAGGCATTTAAAGTGTCTTTATTAACTTTTAGATAGTAAGATCCGTCAAGCTGTAGTAATCGTTGTGAAACAATATTTCCTCTTAACGGAGTGGCCTGTTGAGCAACAAATTTAAAATTATCGCTTTTAACAAGGCTGTCAATAAGATTTATCCTGGCTTGTTTTTCTTTTTGAGTTGCGCAGGCGCCAAATAAAAAGGATAAGCCTATAACGAAGAGAATTTTACAATACGAACTTGAATTTTTCATAACCAGTTATTTAATAAATATACAACGTTGAAAGTACCTCCAAAATTTTCTAATCTAAAGGATTTCTTAGATGCGAAGGTTGAAATTTATAATCAACCTAACTTTATTACTTTAGACCCAATTTCTATACCACATCTGTTTAATAAACAGCAAGATATAGAAATTATGGGATTTTGGAGTGCAATGTTAGCTTGGGGACAAAGAGTTACCATTATTAACAAATGCAAAGAGTTGATTGGTTTAATGGACGGTGCGCCGTTCGATTTTATTATGAACCATGAAGATACGGATTTGAAACGTTTGCTGAATTTTAAACATCGTACTTTCAACGCTACTGATGCGTTTTATTTTATAGCGTTTTTTAAAATGCATTATTCAAATTTTGAATCTTTAGAAGATGCGTTTTTACCTTTTAAGGAAAAGCCGGATTTTAGGGAAGATTTTTTAGATAACTCAGTTCAAACCCTTGAAGTAAATAATGCAAAATCAGAAGTTTGCTTATCCTCTAAACTTTCTGGTAAAACCGTAGAAAGTAACTTAAACTTTTTTAGGTCGTATTTTTTTTCATTGGAAGATTTCCCTCGGCGGACTATCAAACATGTTTCTTCGCCATTACAAAAATCAACTTGTAAGCGTTTAAATATGTTTCTGCGTTGGATGGTACGGGATGACGATAAGGGCGTTGATTTTGGTATTTGGAAAAGGATAAAACCTAATCAGCTCATTTGTCCATGCGATGTTCATGTAGATAGGGTTGCAAGACGGCTGGGTTTGATCAACAGAAAGCAAACCGACTGGCAAACCGCGTTAGAACTTACAGCAAACCTCAGGAAGTTTGATGCTGATGATCCTGTTAAATATGATTTTGCACTTTTTGGATTAGGTGTTGAAGAAAAAAGATTTTCCGATAAAAGCGACTTGTTTTAAACGATTAATACTTCATATAATCAGTAAAAACGTTTTGCATTAAAGCTTTTGCATTTATTAAAGCTTCGGTTTTTGCCTTTTTCGAGTCGAATTTATCTTCGTAAATTACCTGTTTCCCAACCGGATCAAAACTTACCGCTTTTTTATGCTCGTTAATAAAACCGAAACCGTTATTCCAACTATAAAAAGCAAAACCTTTTACTGCCGGAGCTAACAAATTTTTACTATAATGGAAAGCAGTATCCGCAATGTTTAACTGGTTTAAAAGCATGGAAGAAATATCAACCTGGCAACCAATTTTATCAATTTTCCTTGATTTAAACTCGGATTTTAAAGCGCCTCCAAAAAACAGCACCGGGATATGATATCTTCCGGGTTCAAAAATATCGTTCTGTTCTGTTGGTAACCGATGTCCATGGTCTGCAACCGCTATAAATAATGTGTTTTTATACCAATCTTGTTTTTTAGCTTGATTAATATAGTCGTTCAAAACAGAATCGGTATAAAAACTAGTACTTCTGAACATATTATTTACCGTATTATCGCCAAATCGGTATTTGCCCTTTAAATAAAAAGGTTCGTGATTTGATAGCGTTAACAAGGTACTAAAGAACGGCTCTTTTTCGGTTTGCAAGTCTTTTAAATGCTGTGCCATGGTCACATTGTCCCCAACACCCCATTTGGTGAGTTTTTCCGTCGTTTTTATATCGTCCAAATCCTTAACGCTCTCGAAACCATGACTCATCATATAAGACTTGAAATTTGCGAAATTCAGATCGCCACCATAAATAAAGGATGTGTGGTAACCAATGTTTTTAACTTCTTGCGGTATCGAAGGCAGTTTTACCTGTTTATCATTTTCTTTAATGATGGTTTCGGTTGCTTGCGACGGAAAGCCGCTTAAAATGGCTACAACTCCTTTATCTGTTCTGTCTGATGCCGAATAAATGTTTGTAAACAATAGTCCTTCGGAAATTAACTTGCTAAAATTCGGGGTCACATTTTGCTCTGGGCCTAGTTCTTTAACCACGTCCGCTGTAAAACTTTCCATTATAATTAATACAATGTTTGGTTTTGGCGTATTTAAGATGCTTGGAAATTCCGATGATTTAGTAAATAAACTGTCTTTTATGGCAATGGCTTCTCCCGGTTTAAAATACAGATAGGGATTGTTTTTTATTTTGCTCTGGCTTAAAATATTCGAGATTAAAAACCAGTTGGTGTTAATTGCCGAGATGTTTAATATTTGGTGCTGGCTAAAATAAACCCGGCTGGTGTTCATCGGGGCAACTGTTAAACTGCCTCTAATGGCTAAAAAGGTTAAACCAATTATTGAAATGGAGATTATGGGTTTTACAAACCATTTAGCTTTACTTAATTCTAAGGTAGTTTCTGAGAAAAATTTGCGGTAAATAAAAATCCCTACAAAAATTAAAACTAAAAGGCCAATTAGGTTACTTAAAATAGGAGAGGAGGAAGACGAAGCTATTGCTTCTTTGGGCGATTCCAACAAAAAATCGATGACTTTATAATTGAATTTTGTACCCCATTCTCTATAAATATTTACATCTATGATAGCCGTAATTGCCGTAATCACAATTAATATATAACTGTAGATGTTGATAGTTTTTAACGAAATATGCTGTTTGTTGATAAGCCAGGCAATAATTACAAACAGAAAAGGTAAAGCACAAAAGTAACCCGCCATAGAAGCGTCCATGTGTAAACCATGCAAAAACGTATTAAAAATATCAGAAAAAGAAAATTCGGATAACTTTTTAAAGTTCCAAATCTCAAAAAGGACTTTGTTAAGTACAAAAAACAGAACCCAAAAAAGATAGTATTTTAAAAAAAAAGAAAGGCTTTTAAGCATGGTGCAATTTATAAAAAAAGCAAAGCTTAAAAGCCTTAAAGATAATTTTGTTTCTTATTTTATCCGCCCATTTGGCTCATTAAAGTATCAAAATCCATCACTTCGTAACCTGTTGGAACTTGAAAATCAATATCAGAAACGGCATCTTCATTAATATTTTTTAAAGTCATTTTGGATTTAATTCCTCTTGCGTCCTGACTAAACTCCACCGGCACTCCTTTTACACCTTTAATCGCAGAAGTTAGCGAGTTTGTAGGGATTTGGATATCAGTGGTTGCCCAAACTTCGCTTTCGGTACCAGATGTTTTGTCTTTTAACACGTATTTAGTACAATTATAACCAGCAATATTTTTGCTTTCAGTAGTAGCGGTTACATCAAAATCTTGCTCTCCGGCCTGAAATTCACGCATTTTTTCAGATTGCTCTTTATTCATTTTAACAGCAATTTTTTTATTCTGCATAGGCACCTCGGTTAAGCTTAAAGTTTCGTCGGATGCGTTGTTAAAGATTACTGATGTTGCGTACATGCCCATATCCATCTTAAATTTACTGTAATCGCCTTTGAAAGCAACTTTAAATTCCTTGGGCAACATCGCCGCCATTGATTGCTGGTCGGGCGGTAAATTATATTCAACAGAATAAGTTACCGTACCTTCTTTAATTACCTTTTGTGCCTGCGCCATTAATGTATATCCCATACAAATGGTGGCTATTAATGTGATTTTTAAGTGCTTTATCATGTTTTGTGTTTTTTAAATTTAGATGTAATACAATTAATGATGTGACAAGATAGTTTATTTTAAGATTTAATTTATTTAAAAGTCCTAGAATTTATATTCTACCGCAAATTCTCTTTTCAAGGTTTTTACTGGAAGTCCTAGGTCTGCTGCTTGTGATTTGAGCTTTTCAATTACAAAGTCGCGGTTTTTCCCGTCAATTAGTAGAGCGTTAAAATTATTAGTTGCGGCAATTGGAGCCAAGTTAATAATGCGGTTGGCGCTCAAAAGCAACCAATCTTCCTTTGCTGCGGTTTTGGTGAATCCGGTTTGGTCAATCAATTTTAACGATTTTCCTTCAAATCGGTAGGTTTTCTCTCCCGGCAAAAGATGTGGATTTACAAACTGGATATTGTTTACTTGACAACTATCAAGATACGGTTTTACCGAGAACAGGTAAGTAAAATCATCCGGAGTTAAATCAGTGAGCAAAACCGCACTTTTACCCTTTACAAACGCTACTGCAGTATTTTTTCTCAGCGTAAAAAAAGTAACGTTCTTTTGTTTCACATGCTGAAATCCCCTTAAAGTTATACTGATAATCAATATAGCGAGGAAAGCTAAACTTATCCTTAAAAATCTAACATGCTTCAACGAAAACACTATTGAGATAATTACGCAGTAGCAAAAAATAATTTCATACTTACTTAGCCATACTTGAGTAACATTTGCATGAGGAATTTCTTCGATAAATTTTAAACCTCCGTTATTAAAAAGAATAAGGTTTTCTAAAGCAATTGCAAGAATTTTTACCTGCGGAAATATGCTTGCTATAAACAAAAAAATAAAACCGTTACACATAATAAGCGTTGCCGGGATTACTATAAATACATTGCTAAGTATAAAATAAACCGGAAACTGGTGGAAATAAAACAGGCTAAACGGTGCAGTAGCGACCTGTGCAGATATAGAAACCGCCATAACTGACCAAATAGATTTTATGATTTTATTTTCTGGCTGATACCATAAATTCACTTTCGGATAAAGATAAATTAAACCACCAACAGCTATGTACGAGAGCTGAAACCCGACATTCATTAAACTAAACGGATCGTATAATAGGATGATAAAGGCAGAAAAGCCCAACACGTTGAAAATATTTACAGGTCGGGACTTTGCTCTGGCAATTAAAACAAAGCTGATCATTATTGCAGATCGGGTAATAGATGGCGCCAAACCCGTAACCAATGCGTAAAACCAAACCAAGGAAATTATTATAAGCGTTTTAATAATTTTCAACTTCTTTTTCCGGTCCATAAACCCGAGTAAAAGATTGAGAAACCCCGCAACAATGGCGACATGCATCCCCGAAACCGATAACACATGCATTGTTCCTGTGTTTGAATAGGTTAATAATAAATCTTTATCTAGTGTTTGCCGGTAACCTAAAACTAGTGTTGATGCCACAGCCTTCGCATCCTTATCTGTTAAATAGCGGTTGATTTTAGCAACTTGCTGGTCTGTGAATTTTAAAGCAAAGGCAATGATGGGATTTCCTTTGTTAGCGCCAATTACGGCAATTTGCTTTTGATTGATAAAAGTTTGATGGTAGATATTCTGTAGTGCTAAATACCTACGATAATTAAATTCTGCGAAGTTATAGGAAGGTTCCGTTTCTTGATATTTTGCTTTTAAAATAATAAGATCTCCGTATTTTAAATTCAGGGTTTTTGTGCTGTCAAATCGCAAAGCAACCAACAGTTTTCCAATACTCGATGTTATATTTTCGTTATCAATGTTGCCTTCAATCTTTACGGTAAATCTTGCGATATCGCCTTTGATTTTCGGACTTTCATTCACAACAGCAATCAATTCTTTTGCTTCATGCTTTGAAAAATGGTTTGGATAATATATTTCTTTACGCTGATTGGTGATAACGAGGCCTGCCATCAGCATCGTGAAATAAATCAGCAAACCTGTAAAATCTCTTTTTAAATAAAGTTGAAAGCGTTGATAAAAAACTGCAGAAAACACGGCTAACCCGCAGAGGCAATAGAAGATAAATTCGGTAATGAAATCTGGAGCGAGGTTTTGGGTAATCGAAATACTGATACCGATTATAAAACACAGAACCAAGCGTAAAAACGGAATTTCGGTTTTATAATAAACACTCATTTTTAAAACTGTATTCTTAACTGAAGCTTCGCTTCGGAACGATTGTCTCCTTCAATTTCATCCAAACCCGAACCTACTGTGCTTACGCCGTTAAACTTGGTATAGCTATATTTTACCCACAAATCCACGCCACGTTTTACTTTGTATCTTAAGTTTGTATAGAACCGCATGCCTTGATTTTGAAAGCCAGGGATGGAAAAACCATATAAAACATCGTTTTCGTAAGCGTAGATCCGGGTATCAAAACCATCGGTATCAAAAAAAGTTAAACGCATATTTCCAGACCATTTTGAGCTTAATGGACTATAGTTTACATCCTGATAAGCTAAGTATCCGAATTGACTGTTTAGGTTTTCCTCATGATATTGAACTACCTCTAAGCGATTTCTTAAAGAAAAACTTTTACTAATTTGATATTGAACCTCGGCTCTGTAATTTGATTTTTTCTCGAAAGCCAATTTGTTGGTCACTAACTGGTCTGCCGAGTTTTTTTGTTTATCCTGAAACTGGTACCTCAGCGTAAAACGCGTCACTTTATTTGGTGTGTAAGTAAATTGTCCCAAAATATCATGACCGCTGGATGGTGCATCAACTCCAAATTTTAACCAAGGAAACTTAAATAAATCAGTATAAAAATTAAGTTCGAATTTTCTGCTAGGTTTTATCTGTAAGCCCGAGAAAAATCCCTTTTCGTTAACCGCGGTACTGCTTTCGCCGATTCCTTGGTTGTAAAATGAATAATAATCTTTTTGATAGTTTCTATGAAACAAAACCGCTGACACAACAGGTGATAAGCTGGTAATTAAACCATTGATATAAGCAAATCCGTAGTTAATGCTGTGTGCAACTTCGCCATAAAAATAAGTGTTGTTTAATGTGTAACTGTAGTTGAAACCCACGTTATCCAATTGGTTGCCGCTAAAGTCAAATTTATTGTAAAGCGCATTTCCAGGCGCAAAACTTTGTCCGTATTTAGAGTGATATGCCGTTAAACCTAGCGAAAGTTTTTTATGATTGTATTGCAAGTTTCCGCCAAAAACAAGTTGCTCTACACGCTTTCTGTTTTTTAGTTCGCTATCAGTTCTATGCAGTCCGCTTTGTTGTAATGAAGATATATCTTCGAGATTGGTGAGCGGGTTTAAATCAACGCCGGCATCCAACTTATTGTAGGATATAAAAGGAGTAAAGTCAAATTCGCCAAAATTAATTTGTGTTGCAGCACCTCTAAAAAACGAGAATTCATTTACCGAGGTATAAGCTTTTAACCCCAAATCCTGCTTAGCAACCGAGAAAATATCGGCCCCTTTGCCAAAACCTAAACCGCTCCACAACGTTAAACCTTGTCCAAACTGTAAAGAATAATCGCCGAGCGCTATTTTTTTGAGTCTTTTTAAATCTTTTATGTATAAACTTGACGATACAAAATCAGGACCTGTTTGTCCGTTGGTATTGTTCCAATATTTTTCTCCTGCATCTTTTTCTACGTTTAAAGAAAATTGGATATTGTTGCTGAAAGAAAATCGGTAACGGGTAAAAATTCTTTCGGGTGTTCCTAGGTATCTTGTCTTTCCGGATGATGCAGGAATAGTAAAACCCTTTTGTGTTTCTAAATATCTACTATACCTAATTAACAAATCGTTTTTGCCATCGGCAAAAAGCTTCCTAAAGCTGAAGTTTTCGAATCCTGTGGGTGCGCTGATGTCGGCAAAATATAACAGGTTTTTAATCGTCTCTAAATCAAAACCGCTAATACTTTGCAACTCTAGTTCACTAATCAGCTTTCCGTTAGTGGCTATATGATCAAAAAACGCACTTATTTGCAACGGGTTTAAAAAAACCAATTCCTGTAACTGCTCTTTTGTGGTTCTGTTGAGGTTAATTTTGTTGTTTTTATAATAATTAAGCCGTTCCACCAATTCGGTATAATCGTAATCGTCGGTTTGGTTGGCAACTACGCCTTCAATAATATCCTCTATAATTGGGTCGTTGGTTTGTTGTGCGAATAAAGGCTTGGCACAAATAATTGCTAAAAAAATAAGAATAATCTTTAGCCTAAAACTCATAACCTAAAGATATTTGAGGTGAATATCCCAATACCGGATGCGAAGCCACAGCAAAATCAATGTTTACTTTCTGATAATTTACTCCAAAACCGGCGTATTGTTTAAAAGGATTTACTGAAATCCCGCCTCTTAAAGTAACAAATTTTACTACTTTGTATTCAATTCCGGTTTTAAAATCGGCCTCGCTATCTAAAATTTTTTCAATCTCTGAAGTAATTAATAACTGTTCTGAAAAAATGTAGGTACCGCCAAATTGGATATGCGCAGGTATTATTTCGTCGGTATTGTTGCCGTATTTGCTTTGGTTTGGATTCGCAATATGCGAAGCAATCCAAAATTTAGGTAGAACATTGTACTGTACACCTACTTCTAAAGTAAAGGTATTAGCGTTTCCATAATTAGTAATGTTTAATTGATGATAATTTAAACCAACGCCGATTAGCAATTTAGGGCCGAAAGCTTTGGCTAAGCTAATTCCTGTTTTAATTTCTTTATAAGCATCAACACCGTATGATTGAAACGTTGCGCCGATGCTATAGTTTTTAATTGGTAGGGCAAAAACTGCCGATTTGGTACTTAATTCTTTAACGCCAAATCTGTTTTCGTAACCTGCGGAAATAGTTGGATGTTTCAACGCAGCAATTCCGGCTTGGTTTTTACTGGCCGACCAAACATCTTGCACTGCAACGCCGGCGGTGCCTAAAGCTGTAATTTTTGGTCCGTAGTTTTCCTGCGCTTTTAATCCTAGATGCAATATTAAACATACAATCAAGAAGTAGAAGTTCTTCATACACAACATTTTGCCCTGAATTTAAGCAATCAATATTAAATTATTTGCATCGCAAATTAAATTGGTGTTTTTTTTGTAGTTTAAGCGTATGACTGAGCATAAGCTGGTGTACGAAGTTTTATTGATTGGGGATTCTGGAAATGTAAAACGCAAACAACCAGACGAAATTTTAAGTTTATTAGAAAATCATCTGCCTAATTCACCAGCATCATTGGTGATGTTTTTAGGAGACAATATTTATCCTCATGGATTGCCAGAAAAAGGAGATGTTTTGCGTGAAGATGCCGAACTGGTTTTAAAGGCACATCATAATACCGTTAAAAACTTTGCAGGAAAAGTGGCTTTTATTTCGGGTAACCACGATTGGAATAAAGGAAAAAGCGATGGTTTAGCTTACGTTTTACGGCAAGAAGAGTATCTGAATAATTTATTTAAACAGAAAGTGTTTTTTCCTGAAAACGGATGTCCTGGACCGACAGAGGTTTTTGTTAACGAATTTTTAGCAGTTATAGCCATAAACACACAATGGTGGGTGCAAAAAGGAGTGAAGCCAATCGGTGCAGATTGCGGATGCGAGCAACAAAATGAAGAAGATTTTTTTATTCAGCTCCAAACGCTTTTGGCAAAGCATAAAAACAAGCGGATCTTGGTTGCCGGCCATTATCCTATTTATAGCAACTCTTTACACGGCGGAAAATATAAAATCAAACACCACCTTTTCCCGTTTACCATCTATAAAAAAAATGCTTATCTGCCTTTGCCGTTTATAGGTTCACTTTTGCCAATATATCGTAAATATTATGGGGCAACAGAAGATCTTTCGCATCCGAGATTTAGGATTTTACGGAAGAAGTTAAAAGCAATGTTTAGAGGTTATCCGGGTTTAACTTATGTTGCAGGGCATGAACATAACTTGCAGTTTATAGAAAAATACGATAATAGCTACATCGTTAGCGGTGCGGCATCAAAATCAACCTATGTTATGGACAGTAAATATTCAAGGTTTGGGATGTCTGCCAAAGGTTTTTTTAAACTTAAATATTATGATGATTTAAGAGTAAAAGTTGAGGTTTTAATTGTTGATGATAACAACAAAGACGGAGAATTAGTTTATGATGGTTGGATGAATTAAATTTGGGTCGATAATTACTTGTAGAGCATTTGGCAGAATTTCTAGATTTACACTATTTACTTTTTGCATTATTTCGCCGTCGTTTTGCAACAAGGTTCTTTTTGGGCAAGTGATTTCGGCTTTCTTACATTTTAAAACCTGAAAAAACTCCGAGTACTTAAGGGTATTTCTAAACATTTGATAAGCAATACCAATAACATGATATTTTGGAAAAGGCTTAACAATGCAGATTTCAAAATAGCCATCGTTCAAAACCCCATCTGGATTTATAACAGCACTAGTTCCGTATTTTGTAGCGTTAGCAAAGGTTAGGGAAACAGCTTTTACCGTGATGGATTTATCATCATACTTTATTTTGAAACGGTTTCTTTTTAGAAAAAAAATCTCGTAAAAAAGATGTTTTGCGTAAATCAGCAGTCCTCTTTTCGAATCCAGCTCAAATCTTTTTACAATTCTGGCGTTTAAGCCAACATCAGCCAAATGAACCGATATTTTATCGTTAACTTTTAAAAGATCGATTTTTTGAGTTTTGCCTTTTATAATTAGGTCTAAACATGCTGGCAAAGTCGCTGGAATCTGTAATTCTTTAGCCATTCCGTTTGCCGACCCAAAAGGGACAATAAGTAAAGAAATGTCTTTTGATTGAATGATAGATGCTACCAAGTTTACCGTTCCGTCGCCACCAACGGCACAAATAATTGACGGACAAAAATCGATGATGGCCTTTTTGATATCCTCCTCAACATTTGAGCTACATTCGTAAAGCTCAAATAGATACCCATGTTTAGTGGCGTGTTTTTTAATAATTTGGTCAACTGGTGCATTTTCTTTTTTACCCGCTTTTTTATTGATAACAAATAAAACTTTTTTGTTTTTTGCCATAGACCTGATAGACTTTTATAATTGTTCTTTTAAATCAATCATAAACGATTTGATTTTCTCTAAAGCGTCAATCACTTTTTGTTGCTCGTCAACTTCTTTTCTGTTTTTTTTCATAAAGTCTTTAGCGCCCTGTAGGGTAAAGCCTTTATCTTTAATCAAATTAAAAATAATTTTTAGGTTACTAATATCTTCTGGCCTAAACAAACGGTTGCCTTTTGCGTTCTTTTTCGGCTGAAGAATGTCGAATTCTTTCTCGTAAAACCTAATCATGGAAGTATTAACTTCAAACATTTCAGCTACTTCACCGATAGAGTAGTATGATTTTTGGATTTCTCTTTCTTTATAAGGCATTGTAAATTAGTCTAATGATTGGTTTTCTCTTGATGCAACTTCAAGCATTGTCACGTATTCTGCTGGCGTTAAATCATTAAAAAAGAAATTGATAGGATTAATAGGCTTGCCAGATTTGTAAACTTCATAATGGCAATGTGGTCCGGTTGATGCACCGGTGTTTCCTACGTATCCGATTATATCTCCACGTTTTACCCTTTCCCCTTTTCTCACTTTAAACTTGCTCATGTGAGCGTATTTGGTAGCGTATCCGTAGCCGTGATTGACCATAATCCGGTTTCCATAACCACGTTCAACGCCGGCGGCGATGACTACACCATCGCCAGTTGCATAAATAGGAGTACCAACTGGTGCAGCGAAATCTATCCCATCATGCATTTTTCTAATTTTATAAATAGGATGCATACGGTACCCAAACCCAGAAATTGAACGTAATCTTCTACTATCAATAGGTTGAATTGCTGGGATACTCGCCATCATTTTTCCTTTCGAATTTACTGCTTTGGTTAATTCATCATAAGATTTTGATTGTACATACAACTGCTTTGAGATGATATCCAATTTTTTTGTGGTTTCAACCATTAAGTTGCTATAATCGTAGTTTTCTAGGTTTTTATACCTGTTAACACCACCAAACCCGGCATTTCTAACTTCTAATGGTATCGGTTCTGCCTCCAAAATTACCCGATAAATGTTATCGTCTCTTTCCTGCAAATCTTTCATCACCACGTTTACCTGCTTTAACCTAGCTTGTAAAATTTCGTACTGTAAAGTCAGCGAACTAATTTCTCTTTTCAGTTGCTTCTCTTTTGGAGAATCTAAAAAAGTATAAGCTAGGGCAATAATAACAAAAGAGAAAACAAGAGCAGTTGATACAAAGCCTAAGCCTTTCAAGATTTTAAGTCCCAAGCTTAACTTAACCTTTTCGTACTTAAGCGTTTGAGAATTAAAATAATATTTTGTTTTAGCCATTAAATTTAGTTAATGTGATTTGCTTGACGAAGCTGAACAAATGTAAAGAAAAAAAAAGAACGTAAGTTTCATGAAAAAAATATACAGGGGCTTAAATAATATTTTCTGAAAAAGCGGATGAGTTTGTTGTTGATGTAAAATAAAAAAAGCACCGTCATTTGACGGTGCTTTTTAATTCTTTAAGATTTTTATCTTATTGAGCAGCAGTAGTATCAACTGCAACTACAGAAGAATCAGCAGCAACTGTATCAACAGCAGCAGTATCAACAGTGATTGAATCAACAGAAGCTGAATCAGCAGAAGCATCAGTAGCTTTGTTTGAGTTACAAGCAACAACTGATAAAGAGATTGCTAAAGCGAAAAATCCGAATTTGAATAAGTTTTTCATGTTAATTTTTTCTTTTTAATTATGATTAATTTATCCTTTAATACCAAAGATTTTAAAAGGTAACCCGGTAACCACAAAAAAAAAATACTTTTTTTTGAAAATTGTTGTAATCCACTAAAAATCAACTAAATTGAATTTATACCTGATAATATAAAAATTAATTTTTTTTTACCGAATAAGGGTTACAATTTAGCAAAAACAGTATTAAATAGTGAGCAAAAAGATAAATCATTCAATACCAACAGATAATGAAATTATTTTAGGCGTGCTGAATAATTCTTCTTCGACACTTCAATATCTTTACAAGGCTTACTACCCAATGATCTTACAATTGATCATTAATAATAATGGGAGCGAGCATGATGCAAAAGATATTTATCAGGAAAGTATAATTATACTGCATGATAAAATTAAAAGTGGCGATTTTGAGTTGACGAGTAAACTTAAAACTTTTTTATACTCTGTTTGCAGAAGGCTCTGGTTAAAAAAACTAAGTCATAAAAGTAGATTTAGTGAAAATATAAAAGATTATGAAGATCATTTTGAGGTGGAGCCTGATTTAGAGCAGCATGAAGAAAAAGATCAACAGTTTCTTTTGATGAATAGCGCATTAACCCAATTAGGTGAACCCTGCAAAACCATTATTGAGGATTTTTATATCAACAATAAATCAATGCAGGAGATTTGTGAAAAATTTGGTTATACCAATTCAGACAATGCAAAAACACAAAAATACAAGTGTTTACAAAGGTTGAAAAAGCTGTTTTTTAATCTAAAATAAAGAGATATGAAGAGTGAAATAGATTTAATCAAAAAAATTGAAGCCTACTATTATCAAGAGATGACAGCGGAAGAAGCTGTTGCTTTTGAAGAAGAGCGAAAAACCAATTCTGGTTTGGACCATAAGGTTATTGCACATTTAGATTTCTTAAAAACTTTAAAGTCTTTTGGGGAGGATAAAGCATTAAGGGTTGCCATGAACCAAATTCACGACGAGATTGATGTGGATAGTTTGGTTGAAGAATACAAAGAAGTGCCAACTTTACTTTCGGTTTTGTGGGCTAAATACCGCAAAAATTTAGCAGTTGCAGCAACAGTAGCTATTTTTATGACATTAATTACCCTGTTTTCAACTGGGCAATTTAATAGCGATGAACGTGGATCTAACTATAGCGAACTGAAACGTGATATGGAAAATATTAAACGTTCGCAAACCGATCTTATTAAAAACATCAAGAGCAACAAACAAACTAAGGATATAATCCAATATAGCGGAACCGGTTTTGCTTTGTCATCAAACGGGTATTTGGTGACCAATTACCATGTTATAAAAGGTGCAGATTCTGTTTATGTTCAAAATAATAAGGGAGAATCTTTTAAAGTGGAAACCTTATATATTGATCCCGAATTTGATATTGCGGTGCTGCAGATTAAGGATACTACTTTTAAAAATTTGGCTGCGGTTCCTTACACTTTTAAAAAGACAAATTCTGATTTAGGAGAAGATGTTTATACCATTGGTTACCCTAAAGACGATGTGGTTTACGGAAAAGGTTATTTGAGTTCTTCAACCGGTTTCGGCGGCGATTCAATTGCCTACCAAATATCAATTCCTGTTAATCCGGGTAATTCTGGCGGTCCTTTAATGGATAGCAGAGGTAACGTAATTGGTATTGTGAGCGGTAAACAAACTCAGGCTGATGGTGCTGCATTTGCTGTGAAGTCTGATTTTTTAATGCGGGCTGTTAGTAATATTCCTCAAGATTCTTTAAAACAGAAAATAACAATCAATAAGAAAAACACTTTAGCAGGGTTAAACCGTACCCAACAGATCAAAAAAATGCAGGATTATATTTTTATGGTGAAGGTGTATAATTAGTACAAGAGCTATTAAGAATTTTAAAATCCCACAAACAAAAAAAGACCTGATTTATCAGGTCTTTTTTTGTTTGAAAAATAATTTAATTACTGGATACTAATCTCATAAGGCAACCGAGTCTGTAAACCCTTCATATTAGCTACTTCTTTTAGTTTTTGATAATATTGATAGCTTTGTCCGAGTTCCTGTTTAACAAAGTAGGTTTTAATTCGGTCATCTGAATCGCCAAGCAAACCCATCAAACCGTCCTTAATTTCTGGGTAGCTGACTGTTTTATAATCCGTAAGTTTTGCTTTTTTAGCCGCTGCTGCAATGGCATCGTTTAAATGCCCTAGCTTATCCACTAATTTCAGTTTAACCGCTTGTTCTCCGGTCCAAACCCTGCCTTGGCCAATGCTATCAACATATTCCTGCGAAATTTTTCTTCCCTCGGCAACGCGTTTTGTAAAATCGTTGTATGTTCTGTTAACCTCGTTCTGCAAAATCAGTTTCTCTGCATTGTTTAAAGGGCGACTTACATTTCCTAAATCTGCGAATTGTCCGGTTTTTACACCGTCGAAAGTAACACCCAATTTGTTGTTGAAAAAACCTTTCATATTTGGGATAATGGCGAAAACACCGATTGAACCGGTAATTGTGGTCGGTTCGGCAAAGATTTCATCTGCTGCACAAGCTATATAATAACCCCCAGAAGCGGCGTAATCACCCATGGATACAATCACAGGTTTTGCTTTCTTTGCCAAAAGCACTTCTCTCCAGATAACGTCAGAAGCCAATGCACTTCCGCCAGGGCTATTTACTCTTAATACAATTGCTTTAATTTTATCATTCAATCTAGCTTTTCTTAAGGCTCTTGAAATCCCTTCGGATCCAATAGAGTTTTCATCGCCCTCGCCACTGTTAATGTCTCCATTAGCATAAACCACCGCTATTTTATCTGACGAGGAATGTTTGCTTTCAATGCTTTTTGCGTAATCAGAAACGCCAACGGTGTTTAGGTTTTTATCTTTATCGATTCCAGTCTTTTCTTTTAATTCATCTAAGATTTGGTCTTTATATTTTAAACCATCAACCAGTTTGTAATTTAAAGCATCCTGTGGCGAACGCGATTTTAAACCATCTGCAATAGCAATTACGGAATCTTGAGCTATTTTCCTGCTTTGTGCAATTCCTAACGTTACATGGTTGTATAACGAAGCTAATAAAGCTGTTGTTTGTAACCGGTTGGCATCACTCATTTTATCAAGAATAAAAGGTTCTACTGCACTTTTAAAGGTACCTACCTTTATAATCTGGGCTTCAATATCAAGCTTATCCAATGCGCCCTTAAAAAACATAATTTCTGAGCTTAAGCCTTTCAGTTCCAATATTCCTTGTGGATTTAAGTAAACTTTGTTTGCAACCGAAGCTAAATAATAAGCGCCTTGGGTATAAACTTCGCTATAAGCAACAATGAATTTCCCCGATTTTTTAAAGTCTATTAAAGCATTTCTTATTTCCTCAATGGTGGCAAAACCCGTCATCATGTAACTTACATCCAAATAAATTCCTTTTATGTTATCATCCTCTTTTGCATTTTTTATACTTTTTAAAATATCGTTTAGGCCAAGTTTTTTGTCTCCTTTTAAAGGACCAAAATCTAAACCGTCTAAGGGACTGGAGGAACTGCGTTCTGTAATTGGTAAATTTAAATTAATATGTAAGATGGTATTATCTTTAACGGTTACTCTTTCATTAGAACTTCCTATCAAAACAGCGACACTTGCTATAAAGATGATAACTAAAATTATAGTGGATATTAAAACACCCAACATTGAAGCCAACACAAATTTGAAGAATTGTTTCATTTTAACGATTTGATTTAAAAATGCTATTTTGCAAATATAAATTTTAGATAGGCATTAAACGCAAATGTTACAGATTTATGAACAGGTTATTTTTGGGTTTAGGAAGCAATTTGGGAGATAGGCTTAAAAACCTTGATGATGCGTTTAAAGCGATTGAGCTTAGTTTGGGAGCCATCGTAAAGAAATCATCGGTATATGAAACAAAAGCTTGGGGAAAAAACAACCAGCCTGATTTTTTAAATATGGCGGTAGAAGTGATGACAGATTTTGTTGCCGAAGATGTTTTAAGCAGGATACAGAAAATTGAAACTGATTTGGGGCGGATACGTATAGAGAAGTGGGGAGCAAGAACAATGGATATTGATATTTTGTTCTTCAATACGGAAAAAATAAATACAAACAGGCTTATTGTACCTCATCCACTGATGGCTGAACGCAAGTTTGTTTTGTTGCCTTTAGCCGAAATTGCCGAAGAATTTTTACATCCGGGTTTACAAAAAACAATAGCGCATTTATTGTTAAATTGTAAAGATGAGCTGGATGTAATTAAGTTGAACACTATTTTACAATAATTTTTTTGATGGACGAAGAAAAAAAGACACTGATAGACCTTTCATATTTACAAGAAGTTGCAAGTGACAATTCAGATTTTATGATTGAAATGATCGATATTTTTTTGGCGCAAACGCCAGAATATGTATCGATTTTAAGCGATGCAATTGATCAACAGAATTGGGATAAAATTGCGGAAATGGCACATAAAATTAAGCCTACTTTAGCTTTTATGGGCGCAAATGAAGCAAAAGAAACAATTGCAAGTATTGAATCAAGAGGAAGGGCCAAAGAAGATTATGAAGGTATAATGTCTGATTTTGGAAACCTGAGAGAAGATTTTAATCAGATTTTTACAGGATTGGAACAAAAAAGAAAAGAGCTTTTAGCCAATGGCTAAAGCTCCTCTATTTTATATTGGTAATTTTCCATAATTAAATTAGCCAATAATTTTTTGCAGGCAGTTTCTACCTTTTCTGTTGCAATTTCTTTGCTTTCTGCTTCAATTTCTAAGGTGATGTGGCGGCCGATTCTTACATTACTAATTTCTGGTAAGTCTAAATTTTTCATACTGCCTGTTACTGCTTTTCCTTGTGGGTCAAGTATTTCTTTAAGAGGCATTACATCTATAGCTGCTGAGAATTTTTTCATTATTGATATTTAAAATGTAGTTGTGAAAAAAGTATATAAAAAACCAAAATTAGTGGTATGGCGGCAAATTTAAGAAAAGCCACCAAAAGAACGGCTATAAATAAAAAAATGAATTTGTATTTATTAGGGTGCCATTTTAAGCTTGATAATTTCATCGAAAACAATTTTATCTCGCTAACTAAAAGATAGCACAAAACCGCTGTCAATGAGATTAAAAAATAGGGATTTGCAATAAAAGAAAACTGATCGGTTAAATAAGGGAGCGAGATTACTAAAAATGTATTCATTGGTGTGTTAAGTCCAATAAAATCTTCCGTCTGTCGAGTATCTAAATTAAATTTTGCTAATCTTAACGCAGAAAAAATAGTGATTAAAAAGCCTGCGTAAGAAAGCCATCCCAAGCCGGAAAGCGTTAAAAGCTTGTAAACAATTATTCCCGGTAAAAAACCGAAGCTTATTACATCTGCCAAGGAATCAAGTTCTTTGCCTATATCAGACTTTACGTTTAACAGTCTTGCAGCAAAGCCGTCAAAAAAATCAAAAACTCCCGATATTATCACAAAAAAGGCAACCGTTTTAAGGTCGCCGCTAAATGCATAAATACTTCCAATACAACCCGATAAAAGGTTTGCACATGTTAATGCGTTAGGAATGTGGCGTTTTATCATGGTAATTAGATAAAAGAATAAAGACACCAGATTCAGGACGCCTTTATATGGTCTTGATTCTCGTGTCTAAAAATCTTACTGCTAAATTAGCTGTTCATCGAAACTAAAAACTCTTCGTTAGATTTTGTTCCTTTAACCTGAGTTAACAAAAATTCCATCGCCTCTTGTGAGTTCATATCTGCAAGGTGATTTCTTAAAATCCAGATTCTTTGTAGCGTTTCTTTATCTAACAATAAATCGTCTCGTCTGGTGCTTGATGCTGTCAAATCTATAGCTGGGAAGATACGTTTGTTAGATAATTTTCTATCTAACTGTAGCTCCATATTACCTGTACCTTTAAATTCTTCGAAGATTACTTCGTCCATTTTAGATCCGGTATCGGTTAAAGCCGTAGCCAAAATAGTTAATGAACCGCCATCCTCAATATTACGGGCCGCTCCAAAGAAACGTTTTGGTTTGTGTAATGCGTTGGCATCCACACCACCAGAAAGTATCTTACCAGAAGCTGGTGCAACAGTATTGTAAGCTCTTGCCAAACGGGTGATAGAATCTAAAAGAATTACTACATCATGTCCACATTCTACCATACGTTTTGCTTTTTCCAAAACGATATTGGCAATTTTTACGTGGCGTTCAGCTGGTTCATCAAAAGTAGATGAAACAACTTCTGCTCTTACGCTTCTGGCCATGTCGGTAACCTCTTCCGGACGTTCATCAATCAATAAAATAATTAAATAAACTTCTGGATGGTTTGCAGCAATGGCATTGGCGACTTCTTTTAACAAGTTGGTTTTACCTGTTTTTGGCTGTGCAACTATTAAGCCACGCTGACCTTTTCCTATTGGTGTAAATAAATCCATGATACGAGTTGAATGATCGCTCGGTCTCATAAATAAGTTTAATCTTTCGGTAGGGAAAAGAGGGGTAAGGTAGTCAAACGGAACGCGGTCTCTCACCTCCATCGGAATCCTTCCGTTAATGGATTCAACACGTACCAAAGGGAAATATTTTTCGCCTTCTTTTGGTGGCCTAATGCTTCCTCTAACTGTATCGCCGGTTTTTAAACCAAAAAGTTTGATTTGCGATTGAGAAACGTAAATATCATCCGGAGAAGTTAGGTAATTATAATCAGATGATCTTAAAAAACCATAACCATCAGGCATAATTTCTAAAACACCTTCGTTGATAATTACATTGTCAAAATCAAAAGCCGTGTCTTGGTTTCTTTGCTTTCCGTTTTTATCAGGTCTAATCTGTTTTGGTTCTGATTTACCTTCGTTACCCTCAGCCGTTTCTTCCTCAGTAGCAGCAGTTGCCGGCTTAGCTTTTTTTGCCATCGGCTTTGCAGAATGGCTTTCGTCATTATCAAAAAGAGAAACATCAGACTTTGGAGTAGGAGTGATTTTTTCCTCTGCAATAGTGGTTTTCACAGTTCTCGCTCTTTTCTTAGGCTTTTCTTCGGCAACAGCATCTTCATTTGTAGCGCCCGAATTTCTGGCCGCTTCTATTAAATCCTGTTGTTCTTTTATTTTAGCTACCAGATCAGCTTTGCGCAACGTGTCAGTGTTTTCAACACCAAAACTTTTTGCCATTTCACGAAGCTCAGAAACAAGCTTATCGTTCAATTCGATTGTATTAAACATTAATATGAATTATTATCAAGGGATTAAATTTGATTTATCCTAGAGATTAGGCAGTGTACATTTAAACTTCAGTATGATTTTTATTTGTTTTTACTTAATCCGTAGACAAAGGATAAATTGAGATTATGGTGCAATAATATCGATTTATTTGCACTTCCTAAAATTTTATATAATTTTTTTTCACGTTCCTTATAAAAATTATCAATTTAGCGCACAAATCTTATAAAATGACCCGCCAGCAACTTATCGAACAAATAAAAATAAAACAGTCTTTTTTAACTATTGGGCTTGATAGTGATATCAATAAAATCCCTAAACATCTTTTAGATGCCGAAGACCCAGTGTTTGAGTTTAATAAGCAACTAATTGATGCCACCAAAGATTTGTGTGTTTCATACAAAATTAATACCGCTTTTTACGAGTGCAGGGGTTTAGCCGGTTGGCAATCTCTTATAAAAACGGCCGATTATTTACCTGAAGACGTTTTTACGATTGCTGATGCAAAGCGTGGCGATATTGGCAATACGTCTGCCATGTATGCCGATGCTTTTTTCAATAAAGAGAGTTCGGGAATGAGTTTCGATTCCGTTACAGTTGCGCCTTACATGGGCAAAGATTCTGTTTCACCATTTTTAAAATACAATGATAAATGGGTGATATTATTGGCTTTAACATCAAATGAAGGTGCTAAGGACTTTCAGTTCACCCAAAATAACGAAGGATTTTTGTTTGAAAAAGTATTGAAAAAATCGCAAGAATGGGCAACCGACGCTAATATGATGTATGTAGTTGGCGCAACTAGGGGCGAAGCGTTTTTAGATATCAGAAAAACTGCGCCTAACCATTTTTTATTGGTTCCGGGAGTTGGTGCACAAGGCGGTTCTTTGGCCGATGTTTGCAAATACGGAATGAATAAGGATTGCGGACTTTTGGTAAACTCTTCACGAGCAATTATTTACGCTTCTGCAGGAGGTGATTTTGCCGAAGCGGCAAGAGCCGAAGCTTTGAAAGTTCAACAACAAATGGCGCAAGAACTAAAGGCTATTGGGTTTTAATTATATAAAAGTGGTTTTTATGTTGCTATTTTAATTGGAAAAACCCGTAGTGCATTATCAAACTAAGTTAACTTTAATGTTGTTGATGTTTCTACCAAAGACAAATTTATTGAGATACTGAATAGTTGTCAATGCGGTAATCTTGGTAAGTATTCTGTTTTTATAACCAATAAAAGTCTT
>DATJED010000003.1:0-172154 GCA_035496935.1 Pelobium sp.
CCTTCTTTTCTTTTTTTCATGAAGAAAGGAATTACAGAACCATTCGACCCCATTACGTTACCATATCTTACCACAGAGAAGATAATAGGGTTATCTCCTTTTATATTATTTGCGGCCACAAATAGTTTATCCGACGTTAATTTTGTGGCGCCGTATAAATTTATGGGTGCACATGCCTTATCTGTTGACAAGGCAACAACTCTGGAAACATTGGTCTGAAAACAAGCATCAATTACGTTTTGAGCGCCGTTTATATTTGTTTTAATACACTCGTCGGGATTGTACTCTGCAATAGGAACATGTTTCATTGCGGCAGCATGGATTACATAATCAACTCCCTTAAATGCTCTTATTAATCGGTCTCTGTCTCTTACATCTCCAATAAAGTATCTGATTTGGGGATATTCACTTTCCGAATACTCTTGAGCCATTTCAAATTGCTTCTGCTCATCCCTAGAAAAGATGATCAGTTTTTTGACGTCTGGATGCTTTGATAGGATTTCTTTAGTTAGTGCCTTACCCAAGGAACCTGTACCACCTGTTATCAGTATGCTTTTATTTGATAAATTTATCATCTTTATACGGTTAGCTCTGTAAATATTTTTTTCATAATTAAAACTAAACAGGTTAAAAAACCTAATATTATTCCGCCAAGTATGATTCCTTTTGCTTTTCCCAACTTATCGATCTTCAAAGGAAAAACAGGTTCATCTATTACTTGTATCAATGGCTTTTCATTTCTGAGCGATATTTTCGCCATCTCTAAATTCTTTACGATCTCTTGGTAGATGGCGCCATTAGCCTGAACATCAATCTGTTTTTTTTGAGATCCTACCCGTAAGGTTTGAAATGCGGGATTCAAATTAGGGTTCGCATCTATCGATGCTGCTACACCGCCTATATTGGAATTCAATACCCGTCTTACGCTATCCGCTTGATTTTGTAAAATACTCAAATTTTCCGCAGACTTTTTTGTCTTCGTGTTCACATAGAAGGTATTCACCTTATTGACGATGTTATCCGCAAAGGACTTTGCAAATAGCTCGTCTTCAGATTTTACCTTTACCGCGATAATTGACAGCTTCTTATCCGGCTTACTCACTTCCAATATCCCGTTATTTATGTTTTCTACGAGCTTACCCATAATAGAATCTTGGGTTCTGGTAAACTTAGCAGGATTGTTAAATTGGATATTCTTGAGCTCGGGCTTTTCATCCCAGCCTTCTCTTAATTTATTGAACTCGATATATCTTTCAATCAAAGATTGTTGCTTTCCATCAAAGGTATCCTTAGCCAATAAAGTTTCTTGAATCATCCGACGGGATTTGTATAGTTCTAGGATGTTGTCCCCCTTAAAAATACCGCCTCCACTGCCGCCTAGATCAATGCCCATCATTGAAGCGATACCCGAATACTGCCCTAAACCTCCACCGCTTTCACCTTCTTCCAATACGAAAGTAGTCTCAGCTGTATAAATAGGCTTCTTAATTAATGAATAAACCAAACCTAATGCACCTCCTACAATCCCAGCGATTAAGATGATCAACCATTTGCTCAACAAATATTTCCACCATTCCTGCAGCTTCAGAATCAGTTCCTTTAAAGAAATCTCATCGTCTCCGCTGCCTTGCTTTTGATCAGAATAGGTTTCCGTAAACTCGACTTTATGTTTTGAAATATGTTCCTCTGTTTGGGACATCTAATTTAAATTTAAATAAATTACTTGATGGAATTTAACACCCCTAAGATTATTGCGCCTAAAGAAGCAATACCTGTGGAGATTCCAATTATTTCACCTGTGGTTAATGCTTTTCTCTCTTCTCTTTTTGGAACGAAAATTTCCGAGCCTGTTTTTACTACCGGGAAATTATTAAAAAATAGAAATTTTTTGGTACTACGTACGGCACCATTGGCATAAATAATATACGAACGCCTCTTGAGCGCATTTTGTCCGAAACCGCCAGCGCTTACAATGTAGGATTTAAAACTCTTGCTTTTATTGAAAACAACCGTATTTGGAGATAATACTTCTCCACTTACCTTCACCGTTTGTAACTGTTTAGGAACGTTTAAAATATCGCCATCTTCTAAAAATAAATCTTTCTTTGAGCCCGGCTTTTCTAAGATGGAAGTGAGGTTAATGCCAACAAAGTTGTTGCGTATGGCCAAATTCTGAATATCCAAAGCAGCACTATCTTTTGCATTTTTTTGGATTCTTTTGAACTGCTCTATTTTTTGACTTTCTTTTTCCTGATCCAGCTGGCTTTCGAAACTGCCTGCTCTTTTTAAGGAAGCACCATCTGTAAAAGAAAGTGCCGTTAAACCGCCGGCTCTTTTCACCAAATCAGAAAGCCTTTCATCTTTTTTGGTGATGGTATAAAAACCCGGATACATCACTTCGCCTTCAATTTTTACCTGCTTTTGTACTTCGTAACCCGGAGAAGATCTTACGGTAATGATATCATATGGTTCCAAAACAAACTTAGCGGCCTCAATGCTTAGGTTCCTATCTACCTGCATTTGAAATACCTCTGCGGTTCTTGCGGAGGTTGATGTGGCGTCCGAATTTTTAACACGACGGGAGATCTCTATCCTTTGGGGCGTAGCGGATTCATTAAAACCGCCTGCTTTTAGAATGACTTCTTCCAAACTCATATTTTCTGAGTAGGAAATATCGCCTGGCCGCCTTACCTCGCCATTAATCGTGACTTTATATTCCTCCCTTAAGTCGAAGATGGACGAAATACTGATTACGTCTTCCCGTTTCAACGGGATGTCTTCGGCGGTACCATTTAAGACTTTTTTAACGTCGAAAGAAATCAATTCGGTATTTAAATCATCGGTTAAGCGGGTAATATAGGCCCGGTTGCTAAAAGCATCTTCTTTTAAACCTTCAGCTTTTTGGATCAATGTTTTTAACGTTAGTCCCGGCTCCAGCTCGTATTGCCCTGGTCTAAATACGGCACCTTCGATAGTCACCCTGTTTTCAAAACGGTCCAAAATCTCGTTTACAAAATACTTGTCTCCACTTTTGGGTTTGTAGGTAGCAAAGTCAGCTGCAACAACGTCTGCTATTTTTTGTTCGGTATCTGTATTTCCTAATACTTTAACCCTTGCTTTATAAGCTCTTTCGGTAAATCCTCCGGCAAATGCCAACAGGTCATTAAAGTCTTCACTGTCTTTCATCTCGAAAATTGCAGGGCGCTTCACTTCTCCTACTATTTCTACCCGCTTTTGATACACCGGAACCCTGATGATATCCTGATCCTGCAAACGGACATTGTTTTTTAGATCTCCCCTTAACAAAAAATCATAAACATCCAGAGCGGCTACTTTTCTGCCGTTTCTAATGACTTCGATATTTCTGAACGAACCGTTATCCGTTGGGCCTCCCGATGAATATAGGGCATTAAACAAAGTTGCTAACGAGGGGAGGGTATAGGTGCCAGGCTTCATAACTTCGCCTGTTAAGATGACCTTAATGCTCCGAATGTTTCCGATGGTTACGCTCAACTTTGTGTTTCCGGAGTTTAAACCGCTGTAAATTCCTGAAAGTTTGTTTTTGATCCTAGCTGTTGCCGCTTCTACCGTTAAGCCGCCCACTTGTACTATACCGGCATAGGGAATGTTAATGGTGCCCTCGGGGCTAACTGTTAAATTGTAGCTTACCTCCGAGTATCCGTAAATATCAATCAATAGCTGGTCTGCTGTGCCGATGACGTAGTTTAAGGGAGTAGCTAAGCGTAAATTGGGTTCGAAAGTAGTAGATGCGTTTGCAAAAAGTTCTTTTCCGAATATTTTAGATTTTAGGGTTTGTAGCGCAGCATCGGCTTCGGTTTCGGTTTTTTTATCGTCGGAATTGGCGATGTCCGAAACTTCGCCTTCAAAGCTTCTGCTCCGACTGCCGTCTTTCCCTTTTACGGTGGCGTCTGTTTGTCCGCTGGCAGAATTCTTTGATTTCACGGCCTCTACTCTTGCTCTAAGTTTTCCGATTTCCGATGGTTGCATTCCTCGGGCAGCCGCCATTTGCTCTAACTGCGAATCGGGCAAGCCACTGGATTCTACCTGTTTGATAATCTGCCGAATTTGGTCGTCCGTTAAATCATCTACTCTTACGTTAGAAAAATTTTGCTGGTTAACGTTTTGTGCTTTGGCGTGTTGAGATGATATTAACCCAATTATTAAAACTAGAAGTAAAAGCGATTTTCTGATATTCATTTATATAGAATAGTTTTTATTGTAATATTCAAACGGGTTATGGACATAATTTTGATTATTAAATATAATACAATTATTTTCCCTTCCCACTGTCTTTTCTGCCCTCATGCCGGGCAACGGCATTTACTTTTTTCCGAAAAAAGTAAACAAAAACTCTCGCCTGCGCCATTTGCTATTAATGGAAGTGCTTTTATTTCTTCATCACCACCGCAAATGCCAAGGGCGAATTAAGCGCAATTAATGTCAGTGCTCGGACTTGATAGCCGCGTTTAGCATGAGACCACAAAATTCCTAATTCACATTTATTTCTTATTCAAAACCACTAACAGCTTTTGAAATGCTGACAAATGTAAGGCTAAATTTTGATACACTTCATTATACATTTCTTCTTTATTATTTCCCTTCCACTCCGCTCAGGCTGACAGTCGACTTTGCTCAGAGTGACAATCGGCTCTATTTAGTATCCTTTATGTCATGCTGAGCGGAGTCGAAGCATTATTTGTTTTTATAATTGCTATCGTTCCTACAAACCGAAAGTTCTTTTAATTTATTCCAGTATCAGCGATAATAGCTTCTTTTTTCTTCCTAGTTAGCATTCTCTTTACATTTTACTGAGAGGCTATTTCTCCTAGTTTGTCTTCGACTCCGCTCAGACTGACACCTTAAGTATTGTCATTAAATCATAATAAAGCCCCATGCTCTCCTTCGACTCTGCTCAGGCTGATAATCAACTCCGCTCAGAGTGACGACAATCGGCTCTATTTAGTATCCTTTATGTCATGCTGAGTGGAGTCGAAGCATTTCCACCGCTTCCCCTTCGACTTTACTCAGGGTGAAAGTCCAATGATTACTCGAAGTAATTCATCGTTTGGTAACCACCGTCTTTTAAATATTGATCTTTTTTAGTCAAATGCAAATCAGACTGAATCATATCTTTTACCAACGCTGGCAAATCATACTTTAGTTTCCAACCTAATTTTTCTTTAGATTTTGTAGGGTCGCCTAACAATAAATCAACTTCTGTTGGACGGAAATATTTTGGATCCACTTTTACAATGGTTTGCCCCAATTTTAATGATTCCAGGTTTAAACCCAACTCTTTTGCCTTATCTTGATCTACATCGATAATTACCCCTTTTTCGTTTTCGTCTTTGCCAGAGAACTCTACGGTAATTCCCAACTCTTCAAAACTCATGCGCACAAATTCGCGGACAGTGGTAGTAACACCCGTTGCGATTACAAAATCTTCTGGTTTTTCTTGTTGAAGGATTAACCACATTGCCTCTATATAATCCTTGGCATGTCCCCAGTCTCTTTGTGATGAAAGATTACCTAAATAAACACATCCCTGTAAACCCATTGCTATTTTTGCCGCAGCTCTGGTGATTTTACGGGTAACAAAAGTTTCCCCCCGTATTGGACTTTCATGATTGAACAAAATTCCGTTACAGGCATACATATCATAGGCTTCGCGGTAGTTTACGGTTATCCAATAAGCGTACATTTTTGCTACGGCATACGGAGAACGTGGATAAAAAGGCGTGGTTTCTGATTGAGGAACTGCTTGTACTAATCCATAAAGTTCTGATGTTGAAGCTTGGTATATCCTCGTTTTTTGAGCTAAACCGAGTAATCTTACGGCTTCTAAAATTCTCAATGTTCCTATTCCATCCGCATTGGCGGTATATTCAGGTGTATCAAAACTTACTTTAACGTGGCTCATTGCCGCCAAATTATAGATTTCATCTGGCTGAATCTCTTGAATCAGGCGAATTAAATTGGTTGAATCCGTTAAATCTCCGTAATGCAAAGTCAACTTCACGCCTTGCTCGTGAGGGTCTTGGTATAAATGGTCAATCCTATCAGTGTTAAAAAGAGATGTTCTTCTCTTTAAGCCGTGAACTTCGTATCCTTTTTTCAATAAAAATTCTGCAAGATATGCTCCGTCCTGTCCAGTGATACCTGTAATTAATGCAACTTTAGCCATGTGTGTGTTTAATTTTGAATGAGAGAAGGAGAGAATGATTGAATTTTCCTTGCTCATGTTTTATTTTATTTTGAGTGACGAAAGGAGAAAATAATTCGGATGCCCTACCTTCCTTTTCTAATTCGTTTTTTTAATCGCAATACCCCAATTCCGATTATTTCGCTACAAAATTTTCCCGTCTGCAATATCTATTAAGTATTTTCCGTAGCCGCTTTTTACCAACGGTTCGCCCAATTTACGTAATTGGTTGGCATCAATAAAATTCATTCGGTAAGCAATTTCCTCTATGCAACCGATTTTTAAACCTTGGCGGTCTTCAATTACCTGCACAAAAATGCCCGCTTGCATTAAAGATTCAAAAGTGCCGGTATCCAACCAAGCTGTTCCTCTGCTTAACAAGCCGACTTTTAATAAGCCTTTTTCTAAATAATACTTGTTAACATCTGTAATCTCCAGCTCGCCACGAGGGGAAGGTTTTATGTTTTTTGCCACTTCTACCACGCTGTTATCGTAAAAATACAATCCCGGAACTGCATAATTTGATTTCGGTTGCTCTGGCTTTTCCTCAATAGAAATTGCTTTTTTATCCGCATCAAACTCCACCACACCGTACCTTTCTGGATCATTAACTGGGTAGGCAAAAACTACGCCTCCTTTTGGGCTGTTATTAGCTTGCATCAGCTTTGCCATCCCATCGCCAAAGAAAATATTATCTCCTAAAACCAAAGCTACCGCATCGTCACCGATAAATTCCTCGCCAATAATAAAAGCCTGTGCCAAACCATCTGGAGAAGGCTGTTCGGCGTAAGAAAACTTACAGCCCATGCTTTCTCCATCGCCTAAAAGCTTTTGGAAACCGGGCAAATCTTGAGGAGTAGAAATGATTAAAACTTCATTAATCCCGGCCAGCATTAAGGTAGCCAAAGGATAATAAATCATCGGTTTATCATAAACCGGCATCATTTGCTTGCTTACCGCAAGCGTAAGTGGATGTAAACGGGAACCTGTTCCTCCTGCTAAAATTATTCCTTTCAAGTTGGTATAATTTAAAATTCTATGTTTTTCTGTTAGAAATGCAAAGGTAAAATTTTAACCCTTATTTAAAACATTTATATTTTCTTCCAGCTCCTCATACCAATCTTCGCCGTATTTTCTTATCAATGGCTCTTTTAAGAATTGGTAAACCTTAACTTTATGCTCGTTTCCGAACGTACAGGCATCGCTACAAATGATCCAACGATCGTAATGCAACATATCAAATTCTGGATATTGTGTTAAGCGAATAGGGTATAGGTGACAGGAAATCGGTTTTTTCCAGTCAATTACTTTATCCTCATAAGCCTTTTCAATGGCACATTTGGTGATACCGTTTTCCCAAGTAACGTAAGCGCATTCTTTATTGGTATCCACGCAAGTGGTGGTATAATCGCCTTCAAAATCTTTTACAGATGTTCCCTGTTGCTCAATTGCCTCGATGCCTTTGGCAGTCATATAAGGCTTAACTTTAGGATATATTTCCTCCAAAATCGCAAGCTCATCTTCGTTTAACGGAGCGCCGGAATCACCTTCGATACAACATGCACCTTTACATTTCTCCAGATTGCAGATGAAATTCTCTTTAATTAGTTCCTCAGAAACCAAATGCCCGCCTATTTCTAACATTACTTTCTCACGCATAATTCCTTGTTTTGGGAGTTATAGTCCGCGGTCGGTTGTCTGCAGTCCGCCGACTATTGACCACTCACTATTCACTATTACCTTCCTTATCTACCATTCCTTTTTTTGTTGCGGGGTTTCCGTACCAAAGCTCAAAATCAGCTGTGCTTTTTGTGAGTACCGAACCTGCGCCAATCAATGAAAACTCGCCAATATTATTACCACAAACTATGGTGCTGTTGGCTCCCAACGTTGCTCCTTTTTTAACAATAGTTTGTTTGTATTCCGTTTTTCTGTTAATAAACGCCCTGGGATTTAAAATATTGGTAAAAACTACCGAAGGACCAATAAAAACATCATCCTCAATGGTTACGCCTTCGTAAACAGAAACATTGTTCTGAATTTTTACGCCCTTGCCGATTTTTACGTTTTTACCGATGAAAACATTTTGCCCGATATTGCAATTCTCTCCAATAACGGCTCCTTCAGAAACATGGGTAAAATGCCATATTGATGTTCCTGTTCCAATACTTACATTTTCATCAATCACCGCTGTTGGATGTACAAAAAAATCAGACTTTTGCATTAAAGAATTGAGTTATTTGATTGCAAATATAATCTATATCTTTTATGGTAAGCAACGAATGGATGGGCAAGGACAAAACTTCTTCACTCAATTTCTGTGCGTTGGGGAAGTTACCTCGGTATTTTTGGTAGGCCACCTGTTCGGTAATCGGCATCGGATAATAGATCATGCTATCCACGCCTTTTTCTGCCAAGTAGTTTTTGAGTTGGTTTCTTAACCCATTTTTAACTTTTATGGTAAACTGATGCCAAGAATTTATACAATTTGAATGCGTTTGCGGAAGTTCAGCCTGTTTAACGCTTTTCAGTTGATGCAAATATCGTTCGGCAAGAACCGATTTACTTTCAAGCAATTGATACAGTTTTTGAAGCTTAACCTTTAAAACCCCAGCCTGCAAACTATCGAGCCTGGAATTTATCCCGACCAAATGATGGTTGTATTTTTTTTTTTGTCCGTGGCTCGCAATCATTCTTGCTTTTACCGCCAGATCATCATCATTTGTAAATACGGCTCCGCCATCGCCAAAACACGACAGATTTTTAGTAGGGAAGAAGGAAGTGCATCCAAAATCGCCAATGTTACCTAAAAAACGTGGTTCGCTATTAAGGAAATATTTGCCGCCTAAAGCTTGTGCGCAATCCTCAATAATTTTGATGTTGTGCGGAACAGCCAGCTCCAAAATGGCTTCTAAATTGGCAGTTTGCCCAAATAAATGAACCGGAATTATGACTTTTGTTTTTTGTGTGATGGCTTTTTTTAATGAAGACACATCAAACTGAAAATAAGTATCCTCCACATCAACAAAAACGGGCGTAGCACCAAGCAAGCAAATAACTTCTGCTACGGCAATGTATGAAAACGCTGGGATAATTACTTCGTCTCCACCATTAACTCCCAAAGCCATTAAAGCAATCTGTAGCGCATCGGTTCCATTTCCGCAAGAAATTACGTGTTTTACATTAAGAAATTCTGCAAGATCGTTCTCAAAATCCGAGACTATTTTTCCCTGGATATAGGTACCACTTTTTAAAACTGTGGTGATGGCAGGCAACACCTCTTTTTCGATTTGGAGGTACTCTGCCTGTAAATCTATCATTCTGATATTCATAAACGTATCATCCTTAAATTTTTGGAGTAATTATGCTTTTCGGATTAACGTTTTGAATGTATATGCGGATGCAAACGATTTTAGACCGTTAAGTTTAGGTATTTGGTTTGGGTCAATTTAATTTATAAGGCGCAATCAATGAAAATTCTGGGATTTTAACATCAAAAATTTCTTCATCCACCAACCTTTTCATCTGATAAGAGCCCTGCATACCTCCCATATCTGTTTTTAGGTTGCATCCCGAAACATACTCGTGGTGCTGGCCAGGCTCAATAACCGGCTGTAAGCCAACTACGCCTTCTCCTTCAACCTCTCTGCGGGTTCCGTTCGAATCAAAAATTACCCAATGCCTGCGCAACAGCTGAACGCTATAATCACCCAAATTTTCAATCTGGATTTTATATGCAAACATAAAATGTTCATTAGCAGGGTTTGAGTATTCCGGCTGATAAGTTGTTTCTACGGAAACTTTAACTCCCTCAGTAATTTGGGCTACCATGTTTTTATTGTTTTTTTCAATTTATCACAAAAATTTTTAAAACGCAAAAATTACACCAACTCCAGGTCAAATTTATTTTCAATATTGTTTAAAACGTCTTCTATGTCGGCAATATTATCTAGCGAAACCAGCTTCATCCTACACTCCTTAAAATTAGGGATTCCTTTAAAATAATTGGCATAATGCCGCCTCATTTCAAAAATACCGGTTTTAGGACCTTTCCACTCTACAGATTTTTGCAAATGAGTTTTACAGGTTTCTACCCGTTCCTTTATTGTTGGTGGGGCTAAATGTTCGCCGGTTTCAAAAAAGTGCTTTACTTCTCTAAAAATCCAAGGATAACCGATTGCTGCTCTGCCAATCATAATTCCGTCTACCTCATATTCTAACCGCCAATTGGCCGCTTTCTCTGGCGAATCAACATCACCATTTCCAAAAATAGGAATGTTGATGCGTGGGTTACGCTTGATTTCTTTGATCAAACTCCAATCTGCCTGACCTTTATACATCTGAGAACGGGTGCGCCCGTGAATGGTTAAGGCTTGGATGCCCACATCCTGCAAACGCTCGGCTACTTCGTAAACGTTTTTAGTGTTATCATCCCAACCTAAACGGGTTTTTACGGTTACGGGTAAATGCGTTGCTTTTACAACGGCAGCAGTCATCTCCACCATTTTATCGATATCCTGCAATAAACTTGCGCCAGCACCTCGGCAAGCTACATTTTTCACCGGACAACCGTAATTGATGTCAATCAAATCGGGATTTGCTTCGGAAGATATTTCTGTTGCCTGGCGCATGTGCTCAATCTCGGAACCAAAAATCTGGATGCCGATTGGTCGCTCGTATTCGAAAATATCCAGTTTCTGACGACTTTTTGCTGCGTCCCTAATCAATCCTTCGGATGATATAAACTCGGTGTACATCATATCAACCCCATTCTGTTTGCAAACAAAACGGAAAGGTGGATCACTCACATCTTCCATCGGCGCAAGCAAAAGCGGAAAGTTTCCTAAATCTATATTTCCTATTTTAACAGACATTCACAAATCAAATCATTAATTTAACCGCAAATTTACCAAAAAGTATTTATTATGCTCCACATGCGGAAGTCAAATGCTTATCACCCTTTGTTGCAGATTATGTTTCTGATTTTGTGCGCAGTTGTGGGGGCATTGGTATTCACAGTCATCGGTGTTATCGCTTGGTTTCTGTTCGGTAGCAACGCTAATATTTCTATGCTGATGGGAAATCCTCTGGAAATGGACATTAACTTGTTACGGGCTATACAAATTAGCAGTTCTGTTGGGCTATTTATTGCCGGTCCAATTGCGTTTACCTACATTAACGAGGTTAAGCCGAAGCACTATTTTTATTTTGATACCAAGTTTAACCCAGCTTTATTATTAATCGTTTTTTTATTGATGCTTTTTTCAACACCACTGTTTGAATGGGTTGCATTAATGAATCAGAAAATGAATTTGCCGGCATCTTTAAAAGATTTAGAGGTTTGGATGAAAACCAAAGAATTAGAGGCGGGCGAGCTTACCAAAAAATTGTTGCTAATGAAAGGTTACGGCGATTTAGCCATCAACTTAGTAATGATTGCCATTATTCCGGCAATTGGCGAAGAACTTTTTTTTAGGGGCGGTTTGCAAAATATTTTAGGGCAATGGTTTAAAAACCACCACACGGCAATTTGGGTAACAGCAATTATTTTTAGCGCAATACACGTACAATTTTACGGATTTTTCCCACGGATGTTATTAGGCGCCTTGTTTGGCTATCTTTTACTTTACGGCCGGAGCATTTATTTGCCCATCTTAGGCCACTTTTTAAATAACGGAAGCGCAGTATTAATGGCTTTTATAATGCAAAAACAGGGCAAAAGTTTGGATAACTTAGATCAAACAAGTTCTTTTAATGTATATGGCTACCTTATTAGCGCCATAATTACTTTAGCTTTGTTGCTTTATTTTTTCAAACAGGCCAAAGAAACCGAAACCTTATATGGATAAAAACTGGGTTAAAATTTATACCTCTAATGATTTTTATAAAGCCGAAATTGTAAGGCAGGTTTTGATAGATCATGAAATAGAAGCTGTGTTAATGAACAAACAGGATACTGCCTATAAATTTGGAGAAGTGCAGGTTCATATCCCCAATAGCCACTTTCAAACAGCTTTAGAAATTATTTTACAAAACGATTTATAATGAAAACAAGAGCTATAACGGGTTTAATTTTTGTTTTAGTGATGTTGGCTTCATTGTTAAGCGGTGCTTATGTTTTTGTAGTTTTCTATGTTTTCTTGAGCATCATTTGTTTGATGGAATTTTTTACGCTGGTACAAACCACCGGTTTAAAGCCACACAAAACAATTGGTTACATTGCGGCATTCATTATTTTTGCCTCGGTTGCCAGTAGGTACTTTTTTGATTTTGAAAGCAAATGGCTGTTAATTAATATTCCGCTGTTGGCGGGGATTTTTATTAAAGAACTTTATAAAAAATCAGAACTTCCGTTTAGCAATATTGCCTACACATTTTTAGGATTGATTTATGCGGTTGTGCCTTTTGTTTTTTATGTAAGTTTAGCCTTTGTTTCGGGTGTGTATAATTTCCATTTGGCTTTAGGTTTTTTCCTGATGCTGTGGGCAAACGATACGGGTGCTTACCTTTTTGGGGTAAAGTTTGGGAAACATCGTTTATTTGAACGCCACTCGCCAAAGAAATCATGGGAAGGCTTTTTCGGTGGAATTTTTACCAGCTTATTAGTGGCGTACATTATCTCAATTTTTTATACCGATTACGCCTTCTACCATTGGATGGCGATGGGCCTAATTATTTCATGTTTTGGTACTTTGGGCGATTTGGTAGAATCTATGTTTAAAAGAAGCATTGCTATCAAAGATTCCGGTAAAATTTTGCCCGGTCATGGTGGCGTATTAGACCGCTTTGATGGTTTATTGCTTGCAGCGCCCGTAATATTCGTTTACCTCTATTTAATTACTTATTAGTAATTTCGCAAAAAACTAAACAAATGACTTTTCATAAAGAAGGATATACCTCATTAGCGCTCTGCATTTTATTTATTGCTATTACCAACGCCCTTATCCATTATTATTTGCCTGATGTAACTTGGTTTGTGTGGTTGTGGTATGCGGTTTCTTTATTTTTGTTTATCACGATTGCTCAGTTTTTTAGAAGCCCTATACGTAAACTTACTTTAGATGAAAGACATATCATTTGCCCTGCCGACGGAAAAGTTGTGGTAATTGAAGAAACAGAGGAAACAGAGTATTTTAAAGATAAACGGGTGCAACTTTCTGTATTTATGTCGCCGGTAAATGTGCATGTTAACCGGAATCCTATTAGCGGAGTTGTAAAATATTTTAAATACCATCCGGGTAAATATTTGGTTGCTTGGGACCCAAAATCATCTACAGAAAACGAAAGAACGACTACTGTTGTGGAACATGCTAAAGGTTTCGAGATTTTATACCGTCAAATTGCTGGAGCTTTGGCCCGTAGAATTGTTTGGTACATGAAAGAAGGTGACAAAGTTGAACAGGCAGAACAGTTCGGTTTTATTAAATTTGGTTCCCGTGTTGATGTGTTTTTACCATTGGGGACCAAAATTAATGTGAATTTGAACGAGGTAGTAAAAGGTGGCGTTACGGTTTTAGCAACTTTGCCAAATCACGTTTAGCGCATAACGCAGGGCATTCCGAGAAAGATCCTGCTTGGACAAAGGCTTCGGCTCCGCTCAGCCTGACAAAAGTGTTAAAGAAGTCTTTGTATTAAAACTCACATCAGTTCCGAAAAAGTATCTCCGTCTTTTATATTACCAGAGTTGTAACCTTTCATAAACCAGTACATTCTTTGTTTTGAAGTTCCGTGGGTAAAGGCATCAGGAACTATCCGTCCTTGCGATTTTTGCTGAATGGCATCATCACCAACCGCATTTGCAGCGCTCATGGCTTCTTCAATATCGCCTTCTTCTAAATATTGTTTGTTGTAATGCGCAAAAATACCGGCGTAAAAATCGGCCTGCAGTTCTAACGCTACAGAAAGTCTATTGGCTTCTTTTTCGCTTAAACCTTGTTGTGCTCGGGTCACTTTATCCGATGTACCTAATAGATTTTGAACGTGATGGCCAACTTCATGCGCAATAACGTAAGCGGTAGCAAAATCTCCTCCCTGTGCGCCGAATCTGGTTTTAAGCTCGTCCATAAAAGAAAGATCGATATATACTTTTTGATCTGCCGGACAGTAAAAAGGTCCAACAGCAGATGATGCGCCACCACATTGCGTTTGTACGCCATCGGTAAATAAAACCATTTTTGGTTGCTGATAGGTAGCACCTTGCTCTTCAAAAAGTTTGCCCCAAACGTCTTCTGTATCGGCAAAAACTACAGACGCAAATTCTCCTTGCTTTTGCTCGGCTTGGGTTAATTCTCTTTGTTCGCCACCGCTTTGTAATACTTGGTTTTGAATTTGGTTTAAAAATTGGCCACCATCACCGCCTAAAAACATTTGGGCAATTAAAAAAATCACCCCAATAATTCCGCCACCAGCAGCAATTTTCCCTCCAGATAAACCTCTGCGGTCTTCAACATTACTGCTGCCGCGTCTTCCTAACCATTTCATAGACTTGTTTTATTTGAACATTAACACAATATGTGCCAGTGTTATTACGATACAAAACCAGAAGGAGTTGACGGCTTTTAGCTTACTGATTCTCTATTTTTAAAAAGCGATTGCAGTATTAATCCAAATACAATTACCAAAACACAGCCGAACAAATTCAACCACAGATAGGCCATCCATTCAAACTTAAAGGCTATAAAAACAAATACTTCGGTAATTATTGCACCGTAAAAAACAGCTTTCCCTTTTACAGATTTAAAGTAGAACGCCACCAAGAAAATTCCTAAAATAGTTCCGTAAAATAGCGAACCTAAAATGTTTACGGCTTCTAATAAATTACCGAGTTTACTCGCATAAAGTGCCATTGCAATACTAATAACACCCCAAAAAAAAGTAGTGATTTTACTGATATTCAGGTAACGTAAATCTGTCCCGGTTTTATGGATTAAACGTTTATAAATATCCACGGAAGTGGTGGACGCCAAGGAATTTAACGCACTGGCGGTTGAACCCATTGATGCCATACAAACAATAGCGATTAACAAACCGATTAAGCCTTTCGGCAGATGTTGGGTAACAAAAGTTAAAAACACGTAATTGGTATCGTCTAAATCTGCATTTGCATTGTTTTTTTTCATTACTGCCAATGCATCCAATCTTTTTTGTTGGAGATTTTGGTTGGCCTTTTTAACATCGGCGCTGGCCTGCTCGGTATTTTGATTGTTAGTAAGGGCATTTTCCAACGCAATTACTTTTTTGTTCTTATCGGCGAAAGCCAAATTAAAATCTTGCTCCCGTTCTTTAAACTCAGCTTTAAAGCTAGAATTCTCTATTTTATTAAGCTCGTAACTATTGAAAAATACGGGTGGCTTTTGATACTGATAAAAGGTAAAAACTAAAATCCCAATCAACAAAATCAAAAACTGCATCGGAATTTTTAACATGGCGTTCATCAATAATCCCATACGGCTTTGGCCAACAGAACTGCCGGTTAAGTAACGCCCAACCTGCGATTGATCTGTACCGAAATAAGAAAGTTGCAGAAAGAGTCCGCCAATAATTCCCGTCCAAACGGTGTAACGGTTGTTTAAGTCAAATGTCCAGTCAATTACGTTCATGAGGTCCATTTTACCGGCAATTTCTAAAGCTTTTATAAAGCCGACATCTGCTGGCAAAAGCTGAACCACCATAAATCCGGCTAAAAACATCCCGCAAAAAATAATACTCATCTGCAACATTTGCGTGTAAGAAACCGCTTTTGTTCCGCCGTAAACGGTGTATAAAACCACCACGCTCCCGATAAAAAGTGTGGTATAAGTGGTGTTGATGTTTAAAATAGTGGATAAAATGATGGATGGCGCATAAATGGTAATTCCGGTAGATAAGCCTCGCTGGATCAGAAACAAAAATGCGGTAAAGGCTCTGGTTCTTAAATCAAAACGTTGTTCTAAAAACTCATAAGCGGTATAAACTTTAAGCTTGTGGTAAATAGGCACAAAGGTAATGCAGAGAATAATCATGGCCAGCGGAAGCCCGAAATAAAACTGTACAAAACGCATCCCGTCTGAGTAAGCCAGCCCAGGAGCCGAAAGGAATGTAATGGCACTGGCCTGCGTTGCCATTACCGATAAACCTACGTGGTACCAAGGTAAAGAACGGTCGCCAAGCAAATACCCGTCGATATTTTTGCTACCTCTGCTTTTGTAAATCCCATAAATTACGATAAACAAAATGGTAACTATAAGCACCAGCCAGTCTACCCAACTCATGAAAAATAAGAAGTAATGAGGTTAAATATTAAAATTAAAAAAACCAGCCAACACAAAACAATTGTGTAAAACTGGTTCCAATTTTTTATAAAGGGCGGAAGCTCCTGCTTAGGCTTGTTGCTCACGGCTTTTGTTAATCAGGTACTGAAACAGCCCACCGGTTAACACACCTAAAATTGCACCAATAAGGATATGACCTTCTACAGCTAGACCGGTTAAAGCACCACACACTAAACCGATAACATAATACAACCAGTTATAGCTTTGATAATTAAAGTTTTCTTCCATTGTGTTTGATATTTGGTCTCAAATTTAACGGATTATGTGTTAAGATAAAAGTTATTTAAATAAAAGCTTAAAGCTAAAGGCGAAATGCAGAAAGCTAAAACCTATTTTATAGTGTAACGCCCATAATTTTTAGATCCCAAATAAACTCTTTGGGAACTTCACCCTGCAAAGCTGATAAGCATCATCCTTAAAAGTTGTAAAATAAATAAACTCGCTTAAATCATCATAAACAACAGAACTCTGAGAAGTGACATCATTTATTTTGGGACCTAAGTTTACCGGAGTGCTCCAATTTTTCCAAGTATCATCCAACCGGGCGCTATAATACAAATCGTCTCCTCCGTAAGAACTAAATCCGCTACTCGCAAAAAGAATCCCTTTACCATCGTTACACAATACAGGATTATACTCGTCGTTTGCGGAATTGATAGTTTTACTTAGGTTTTGAAGGAAGGAATAAGTTCCGTCTTCTTTTACTTTGGCGTAGTAAATATCCATGCCACCTTGGGTAATGTCAGATTCAATTCCCATCAAAATCAAGCTTCCGTCGGTATTGGTAGATAGGTTTGAAAAATCTTGAAGGTTGTTGTAAGCAACTATCTCCAAAGGCTTTTCTTGTATGAAATTTTCCCCGCTTTGCTTAAAAAAGTAGTAACCACACTCTTTTGAAGCTTTTTGGTACGATGCTCCGCCAACAATAAATTTATCGCCAATAATTCCTGATAAATAATTATAACTGGCGTTTTTGTTGATGCTTGCCGGCAATACTTCTAGGTTTTCAAATTTGCCGTTTACATTCTCCAAACTGTAAATTTTACTTAACCCATTTTCTTCATTTAAGCTTAAATAAAGCTTGTCTTTTGTGATTACATCAACTGAAAAAAAGTTTTTTGACGTAAAAACCACTTCTGGATTAGGTAAGTTTTCTAAATCTTTTGTGGTATTTATTTCGGCAATGATGGGCTGGTCCGAATCGGAAATCCCAATGGCATCTATTTGTTTATCACCGGTAGTCATTTTAAAATTAAAAACCACCCGTAAAGCTTTAACATTTTCAATAGGTTCGTCCAAATTGGCGTATTCAACCCCTGGTTTTAAGTTAACTTGTAGCGCTTCAGAAACTTTTCTTCTCTTTCTTCCGAAATAATATCCTCTATCTGCACCGGCTATTGATGTATTTGTTATTTTCCCTAAATCAAAACTGGTAACAGAAGTTTTGCTTCTGAACACTTCTTTATACTTTCCATCGCCACTACCCGCTAGTACTTTTACAAAGCAACCGGTATTTAAATTCTCGAAAATCGCAATTTGCTTAACAGTTTGTAGCTTTTCAAACTCTACCTCAATAAAATCATGTCCGTCGTTAGCATTTTTAGGCGCCCAAGCGTTCGGACTGTCACCACCTTGTGGGAAAACATCTGGCCGACCGATTACCCGGCGAGAGCTGTATTGTTTGCCCCCTAAATCTGAAGAGCTTTTTATCACTTTTGAAACCCACTGTACCTGTTGGGCGTCGGCTAAAAGTGGTATCAGTAATAAAATGGGTAAGAATTTTTTCATAATTATCTGGTGTTGAGAGACTTTATGTACTTGTTATATGCAAAACCTTGCTTGTGTTTCGCTCAGAATGACAGTCTGGTTTAACAAAAAACGGTTGCAACCTAAGTTGCAACCGTACCACAAACAATTGCTACTATTAGCAATAGTCTTTAGTTGTTAACCTTAATTTTCTCTACTTTTTTATTTTTGAAAGCGTAGATATATTCACCGTCTTCAGATATATCAATGCCATCTCCGTAAACTGGGCTTCCGCCTTTTCCTTTCGACTCAACTGTTCCTTTAGTTTCGCCGTTATCCATATTGATACCATGGATAATGTTTTTGCTGTTTTTTTGGTTTCTTAAGAAAAAGTTTCCGTTGATATCGTACCAATAATCAATGCCAGAAAGTTTGTCTGTAGCATAGTTTCTTGTTCCGTCGGCTTTTTTATAACTGGCTAAACCTTTTTCTGAAATTACTACTGCATTGTCTCCGTAGTCAACCACGTCAAAAGCTTTTCCTACTTTCGCACTGCTATGTTTTACATCAAAAAGTTGCTTTCCTGATGCGATATCATAAGAGTAAAACTCATCCCCATCACCAATAAAAACCGTTTTTCCTTTATCAATAATCATATCCGTGATACGTTTATCAAATCTTTCTGATCTCCAGGCAGTAGTTCCATCTTTATCATTCAAAGCAAGCAAACTGTTTTTTTGGTTTACGTAATCGTAATAGATTTTGTAGGTTGTTGAAGTACTTGAGAAACCTGTTGAGCCCAATCCGCCACCGCTGGTTTGCTTCTCAATTTCTTGAACCTGCACTTTGCCACCAACCTGCACCAAAACTCTGTCGCCAGATTTATAGATTTTAGGCATAGAAAACGCTCCTGTTATTTTTTCTGACGCCCATAAAAGTTTGCCGGTTTGGAGGTCGTGTTTTTCTACATATTTCGTTCTGGATCTGGTAGCAAAAATCACCAAATAAACAGCGTCTTCTGTAAATAAAGGATCGGCAAGAGTACGGTATATTTTCTTTTGGCTACCGCCTTTTCCTGCCATGTTATTTAAGAAGCTATTATTGGTTTTGTCCATATCGTTCTCATACGCTACCTCCCATAATTTTTGACCACTTTTTAAGTTGAAAACCTGGATTCCATCTAACCATAAAAATATTTTATCATCTTTAACCCAAAGGTCTAAAATAGGTTTACGCGTAACCAATTCCTTTTCAATAGTTCCTCTAAAAGATGCGTCCCAAATTATTTCTCCGTTTGTTGCGTTAATTTTTAACAATTGGTTTTTAAAGCCGCTGATTAAAGCCCCTAAAGCGGTAGGTTTGTAGTTTAGCATTACAATTTCGTTTTTGCTTTTATCGTAACTATACTCCGCAACCGCTCCTTTAATCAGCTTGGTTTCCCAAACTTTTTCGCCGGTTTTAGCTTTTACTAGGTTCATCCCATCTTTTTGGGCAATTAAAAAGGCATCAAGCTCGTCAATATATTTTACGGTTTCTATATCTTCTGTGCTGCTTCCTAAAGCTCCTCTATCTTTCGGAAGTAAATTTTGGTAGTTTTCGCTGTTCCATAATTCCTTACCGGTAGCCATGTCTATCACGGCAATTCTATCAGTGCCTAGTTTTCGGGCATCAAACAAAAATAAGTAACCGCCTTTTCCGTTTTCTTTCCAGATAGAATATTGGTATTCGCATTTGTTGGTTTTGTTGGTGGTAATGTTTTTAAAATCACCTTCCCAAATCTGTTTTCCGTTTCCGTCTAGTACAGATGCCGAATTATCATCAGTTCCTAAAACATAGCTGTCTGCATCAGAACCGGTTACAGCTAAAACAGTTGCTTTATTAGAGAATTCAGATTCCCAAACGGTTTTAAAATTCCCGGAAGTTTTGCTCCCTTTTGTGGGTAACATGCTTCCCATTTTTTCTTTTAGTTTGCCAAATTGTGCATTGGCCGCAAACCCGCCACTAACCAGTAGCAGAGAAAGCGCAATAATTTTTTTGTTCATGGTTTGGTTTGTTGTTGATTTTTCTATAATTGAATTGTTTGTCGGATTTTATATTTCTGTTGTTTGGGAAGCTTGAAATTGAACTTGTAGCTCAATAAATAATCTGATAAAAACTCGAAGAAATCATTGTTTTTGATGTCAGAATCTACCTTAAAGAAGGTGGCTATTTTACCGTTTGTTACCACAGATATATCGGTAACTATATAGCCGGTAACTGTTGCAAACTTTTTGCTTTTCTTTTTTAGGAACGCTTCGCTTTTAAAGGCCGCTTCTACTTCTTTGCTTACTTCTTCCTGCACTTGTTCTTCATCTGTAAGCGTGGCTCTTTTTTGAGCGGAGACATTTAAACCCGCCGACAGTATAAAAAAGAGTAAAAATACGCTGAGTAAAGTTTTTTTGTTCATGGTTTGGTTTTTACGTAAAAGTACTGTTACACAAACCAATGTGAAATACGTATTTCTGCGTATTTTTATATACCCAGAAGTACGTATTAATTTAAGCTATAAACAAAAGATAGTTGTTAAACCTAATAATGATTATAAATTCAATATTAAAATGTTAAGACTTCAAAATGCCTATGAACGTTTGTTTAAAAACATTATCTTGGTTTAACATTCTGCTTCGAAAATCCAAAAGGATTTTGAAGCAGCCAATCCGTTACAATGCACATATGCTAAGTAAAACCATCGTATCGATTTGGAATAGCTTAATTGGCGATAAGGAAATATTTTCTTTAGAAGTACGAATTTTCCATTGCGTATGTATTTTATTGTTATTAGGCGCATTTGTAAGTGCTCCTTTAAATGGATTGTTAATCAGCTCTCTTCTTGCCTGGTTTATGTTGGGAGTATTCTTTTTGCTACTTTTTATCTTTTATCTGTCCCGATATAAGAGAAAAGCCAAACAGGCTATTATACTTTCGCAGATAGCGTATTACGTTTTACTATCGATAAACTATTACTATAACTCCGGCAGCGAAGGCCCAACAATTGTAATTTTTATTCTAGCGCTGATATTTACGGTTATCACCGTTTCTAAAAAATATTATTGGCTTTGGATACCGCTTAATATTGGACTGGTCCTGTTTTTATTTTCATTAGAAAGCAGTGGTATCATAGCTATAAAAAATAGTTATCACGATGATTTAAGCCGTTTGGCAGATTTTTCTTACTCATACCTAACTATTGCTATAATTGTGGTTTTTGTTTTAATTTATATCAGAGATGCTTATAATCAGGAAAGAAAACTTACTGCAAAAAAAACCGAACAGCTTGCAAAAAGTAATGAGACTAAAAATAAGTTGCTTTCCATCGTAGCACATGACCTTAAAGATCCATTAATTTCTATACAAGGTTTTTTAGAGTTGCTTACCGAGTACGATTTATCTGCTACAGAAAAAGATAAGTTGGAAAAAGAACTTTTACAACGTACCAATAATGCGGTACAGATGTTAAACAACATCCTTACTTGGTCCAAAAGTCAAATGGAGGGCACAAAAGCTAATTTAATACCAACATTGCTTTTTAACAGCTTATCAAAAACTTTAGCCATAACAAAAGGAATAGCTACTGATAAAGGAATAGATTTGGTCCATAATTTAGATAACGAAATTTGTGTGCAAGCTGATCCGGATATGTTACAGCTAATTATGCGAAACCTGATTATAAATGCAATTAAGTTTTCGCATCCCGGAGGAACAATAACCATAAATGCATCAAAAACACATGACACTTGCACTATTTCTGTTAAAGACGAAGGCGTTGGAATCCCCGTTGAAAAGCAATCAGAAATTTTTTCTTTAGGAAAAGGAGTGACTTATGGTACTGGTAAAGAAAAAGGTGCGGGTTTAGGCCTAACCCTATGTAAAAACTATATTGAGCAGCAAGGCGGCAAAATTTACCTAACTAGTGAAACTGGAACCGGCACTACTTTTTTTATTACGCTTAATTTATCCTCACAATTTAGTACGCAAACAAGAGAGGTTACAGAAGAAATATAGTTACAGGAGCTTTAATTCATATATCGATAATAAATACCTTTACAAGCCCAACCTTGCTGAAATCTCCAACATCCTTTCTATTGGCAACCTCGCTCTATCTATAATTTCACGTGGAACGTCAATCTCCGGCTGTTCGTTTTTTAAACATAAATACAACTTTTCTAAAGTATTGCGTTTCATGTGAGGACAATCATTACAGGCACAGCTATTATTTGGTGGTGCAGGAATAAAAGTTTTATCAGGATTGGATTTTTCCATTTGGTGGATAATCCCAGATTCTGTGGCTACGATAAACTCTTTTGCTTCGCTTTTTATAGTGTAGTTTAATAAACCGGTGGTGGAACCCACATAATCGGCCATTTCTAAAACAGCTTCTTCACATTCTGGATGTGCTAAAAATTTGGCTTCGGGATGGCGCTGTTTTAACTTGGTAATCTTTTCTCGGGCGAAAATCTCATGCACCATACAGGCCCCGTTCCATAAAACCATATCTCGTCCTGTTTTCTTCATTACATAAGCACCCAGGTTTTTATCAGGACCAAAGATTATTTTTTGGTCCGCAGGCAAACTGTTCACAATCTGTACAGCATTGCTTGATGTACATACTATATCACTTAAAGCTTTAAGCTCTGCAGTACAGTTTACATAAGTAATCACTAGATGATCAGGATATTTTTCCTTGAACTTTTTAAACAAATGCGGCGGACAGCTGTCAGATAAAGAACAGCCTGCTTTAGCATCTGGCAATAGCACTTTTTTGTCTGGCGATAAAATCTTAGCCGTTTCCGCCATAAAATGCACACCAGCAAATACTATCATGCTGGCATCGGTTTTAGCAGCTTCTTGCGATAAACCTAAGCTATCACCAATATAATCTGCAATATCTTGTATATCAGCTTCCTGATAATAATGCGCTAATATAACAGCATTCTTTTCTTTTTTTAACCTGTCTATCTCCGCAAACAGATCTAAGGTTGGGTCGATTGGTTCATCAACAAAACCTTTTAAATTTATTTCTTCTGCAATATTCATTTCGATGTTCAAATGTATAAAATCAAAATTTAGCTTTTTCCACTTTCCCAATAACAAACAATTTTTTTTATAAAGAAGAATTATTATTTATTAGTGTGTTAATATGGTGTAAAAATTGAAGAGCTTTTTTTTTGATATATGAGTATTAAAAATATGTTAACAATTTATTAACATTTAGGTAACTGTATTTTATTGAATATCAGTAAATTTAGAATTAACAACTTAAATTTTATAATTTTTTACCGTTAATGATTTAAAAAATATAAACGTTGATTAAGTTGGATTTTTGTGTCGAGTAAAATATTAAATATTTATTTTATTGTAGCAAAAGTCGTGGTTCTCCACAATATTTAAAACTTTTCACTATTTGTTTACACAAAATTAACACCTTTATATAGTTTATTAACACTTATAATTAATTACTGATAAGTATATCATTTTAAATAGATGAAAAATGTTGATTACCTAGTAATAGGATCTGGTATAGCGGGTTTAAGTTTTGCACTTAAGGCCGCAAAACATGGTAAAGTTCTGATAGTTACAAAATCCAATGAAGATGAATCGAACACTAAGTATGCACAAGGCGGTGTTGCTGTAGTTGTGGATAAAGTTGGGGATTCCTTTGAAAAGCATATTTCTGATACTTTAATTGCTGGTGATGGTTTATGCCATAAAGATATTGTAGAGATCGTTGTTAAGGAAGGGCCGGACAGAATTAATGAAATTATAAAATACGGAACCCAATTTGATAAAGACGAAGGCGGTTTTTACGATTTGGGTAGGGAAGGGGGACACTCTGAAAATAGAGTACTCCATTATAAAGATGTAACCGGTTTTGAAATTGAGCGGGCCTTGTTGCATGAAATTCATGAAAACCCGAATATTGAGATTTTAACGCATTATTTTGTTGTTGATCTGATAACGCAACACCATTTAGGTGAGTACGTTACTCGCCGTTCAGAAAATATTAAATGTTTTGGAGCTTACGCTTTTGATACCAAAACACATAAGGTTGATAAGTTTTTAGCAAAAGTTACTTTGTTGGCCGCCGGTGGTGCAGGGCATATTTACAGTTCGACAACAAATCCGGTTATCGCTACCGGTGATGGTGTTGCAATGGCTTATCGGGCGAAGGCCAGAATAAGGAATATGGAATTTATGCAGTTTCATCCTACTGCGTTATATAATCCTGGCGAGTATCCTTCTTTTTTAATTTCTGAGGCTGTCCGTGGTTTTGGTGGCGTTTTAAAGAGAGCAAACGGCGAGGAGTTTATGTACGAGTATGATGAACGTGGTTCTTTGGCTCCGCGTGATATTGTTGCCCGGGCAATTGACAATGAGATGAAGAAATCGGGTCATGATTTTGTTTATTTAGATATAAGACATCGAAAAAAAGAGGATATTCTTTCTCATTTCCCTAATATATATGCTAAATGTTTGTCTATTGGTTTAGATATGACTAAGGATTTGATTCCGGTTACGCCTGCCTGCCACTATATGTGCGGGGGTGTAATGGTTGATGAAAATGGACAATCGTCTTTAGAAGGTTTATATGCTTGCGGAGAAGTTTCTTCAACAGGTTTACATGGTGCTAACCGTTTGGCATCCAATTCTTTATTAGAGGCTTTGGTTTTTGCGCACAGAAGCTATCTTTCATCAAAGGATAAACTGAAAGATTTGCATATTCCGGAGGGTATTCCAGATTGGAATGATAAGGATACGCAACTCTCTAACGAAGATATTTTGGTGACACACAATATCCGCGAAATGCAGAAAATGATGAGCGATTATGTTGGTATTGTACGATCTGATTTTAGATTAGAACGAGCCATGCGGAGGTTACGTTTGTTATACGAAGAAACAGAGGATTTCTATAGAAAAACCAAGCTATCAGTTAAATTATGCGAATTAAGGAATTTAATTGAAGTTTCTTACGTGGTAATAAAATCTGCAAGTGAACGTAAGGAAAGCAGAGGGTTGCATTATACCACAGATTATCCAAATCATTTAAGTGAATTAAAAGACACCATACTATAATATGCCCCTAATACTTCCAGTTAAAGATAAATTGCCCATTTGGGGTGAAGAGTGTTTTATTGCTGACAACGCGACTATTGTTGGTGATGTAACTATGGGGCATCATTGCTCTGTGTGGTTTAATGCTGTTATCCGAGGAGACGTAAATAGCATAACCATAGGCGATTACACTAACATTCAGGACGGAACGGTTATCCACGCAACCTATTTAAAAGCAGCTACAACAATTGGTAGTTACGTTTCCATAGGCCATAACGCTTTGGTGCATGGTTGTACTTTACAAAATCACGTTTTGGTTGGGATGGGGGCAATTGTAATGGATCATGCGGTTGTGGAAGAGTTTTGCATTATTGCCGCCGGAGCGGTGGTTTTAGAAAATACCATTTGCGAGAATGGCTATTTGTACGCCGGTATTCCGGCAAAAAAAATAAAGCCTATTACCGATGAACAAAGAGAAATGCTGAAAAAGCTTCCACATAATTATGTGATGTATGCGGGGTGGTTTGAGTAACGAAATTTAAATATTTTTATCCCTCATTCCTTTCAACGCTTCTGTCCATCTTAATAAATTGTTCAACATTCCGTTAGCAGACTTTTCTAAAGATTCTGTTCCTATAAATTCACCGTCTCGGTTAATGTGTTGTGTGAAAAACGGAATGTTTACAGCTTGAGTTAAGGGAACCATTCCTAAAGTTGTAACAGTTGATTTTAGTTCCTGCACCGCCCGGGTTCCACCAGACAATCCGCCATAGCTAACAAAAGCCATAGGTTTTTCGGCCCATTCTGAAACTAAAAAGTCTAATGCATTTTTTAAGGTTGCCGGATAGCTGAAGTTATATTCAGGAGTAACTACAACAAATGCATCGGCGTGTGCTATTTTTTTGCTCCAATTTTTGGTGTGTTCTTTAGTATATTGTTGTAAACGCGGATGATTCTCTTCGTCAAAGAAAGGAAGGTTTATTTCTTTTAAATCTAAAATTTCCACTTCAAACGCTTGATGTTGTTTGGCTAATTCATTAAACCATTTTGCTATAGCTATACCTTTCCGTCCTGGTCGTGTACTCCCAACTATTATTTTCAATTGATATTTCATAGGTAAAATTTGTAAGAGATTAAAATTTTTCTGGAATTACTAGTGCTTCTTCTCTGTCCCAATTTGCTCTTGTAACTATTTCTTTTTCAAATATATATATCTTTTCAGGTTGCCTTTTTAACCTTAAATTTCCAGTATCGTACTCGCCGTTATTATTTAAATCTTCAATAACTTTTACCTTATACTTATTTGTTGGGATATAATTGTAGTGTAGCGTGGTATTTTTGGTAATGCGATTTTGTTTATAAATATTACCGCTTTCGGTAACCAGTTGCAAGATATAATTTTTAAGGCTATCAGTTTTACTTATTTTAAGACTTAAGTTTCCATAATTTTCTACTTCATCCAACTCAAATGATAGCTTAAGTTCCTTATTTGTTGTGCCGTAGATATCGGTTACTGCATCATCTTCTAATATTAAATTATAAGGTTTCTTCGTTTGCCATTTATATAGAAATTCATATTTCCGTTCGGATGGTGGCAACTTTTTGATTGATAAACCCTCTAATTTTGTTGAATCAACATACAAACTAATTTTACTTTCGTCAATTTTTTCTATCGGTTGATTAAACGTAAGCGTCAAGGTTTGTTGCGGTGCAATTTTTCCTGACGATAGGTTGTTGCTGAAAAGTATGGTACGTTTATATTCGTCTTTTTTACTACGCCTAAAATTGATGGTATCTAGTGGCGTTTTATCTTCATTTATAACCACTTTTAACGAGTCAAACGAGATTTCTCTGAGCCATACTGATAAGCTATCGCCTTTTGGAGTAAACTCAATAACCGGGTCTTTAATGTCGTTTTCTCCTAAAAAAGTAATGTTAGGTTTGTTAATTGGCCTGTTAAAAAGGAGAGTTATTTTTCCGTCCGATTCTATCTTTTGGTCTGTTGTTCTAAACCGTTCCGGAACCTCTTTAAAGAGCTTTAAAACAATTCCAGACGTATCTTTGTTTAAATGAATAGAGTCTTTTAAAAAGGCTATTTCTTCGTTAGGAGAATTGTAAATTCTATCCGCACCTGTTTCTTTTAATGCGTAAATCCGATAATTATCTTCTCTTAAGTTTTTGAGGCTGAAATTCCCGGCGCTATCGGTAGTGGTATAAATAGATGGTTTTTTCTTTCCGAAAATAGAATCTCTACTTATTGGCAAAATGAAAACCGTTACATCTTTTACCTCTTTGTTATCGTTGGAGCTGATTACCTTTCCGTTTATCTGTAACGAATCCAAATGATCGCCCGTGGCAAAAACGTAGCTGTAATTTTTAAGCACATTAGATTCGTTTACATCCTGAATTGCTTTACCGAAGTTTATGGTATAGGTAGTATTCGATTCAAGCGAATCTTTAAAATTTATAATTAGTGTTTTTTGTTTGATTTTTAAAAGAGGAGGAATTTCCTGAGCGGGAGAAACACTTACTTCGCTAAACTCATTACTAAGTTTAAAATATTCGTCAAAAGTAATTTCTATTTTTTCTCCCTTAAAATTTCGGGATAGGTTTTTGGGATTTTCTTCCAAAACTTTTGGCGCCGTTTGATCCCTCGGCCCGCCTTCCGGAGTTTGAAGACTCGCACATGAAATACATAGCATTATCCATAAAAAGAGAATGATATTTGAAGCTATTTTATACATTTTTTATTTTAGGCTATTTTTATGCGATTTAAGCCATTTTTTTATTTTGTGGATAAATATGATTCCGGTTTAAAAATAATTGCTGATATTAAATACTTTTAATGTTATTGATTATCAATAATTTATACTTATCTGCTAATATGGACCATTAAAACCGAGATATCGGAAGGGGTAACTCCCGAAATTCGTGAGGCCTGCCCTAAAGTTCTTGGTTTTATTTTCATTAACTTTTCCCGAGCTTCTTTTGACAGAGATTGCAAGTTGTGATAATTAAATTCTGCATTAATTTCCTTGTCCTCCATTTTTTTCATCTTATCAATAATCTCTAATTCCTTTTCGAAATAGCTATCATATTTAATTTTAATTTCAGCTTGTTCGATGGTTTCTTTATCAAAATCATTTAAGTAGTCGTCTAACTTTGCTGATATTTTTCTGAGGTCATTGATACTAACTTGCGGTCGACCTAAAAGATTATGTACTTTGGCGCTTTGGAGAATCGTAGAAGTTCCAAGCTCTTCTAAAAGAGGATTAGCCAATTCCTTTGTTATAGCTAACTCTTTTGAGAATTGAATTATGGCAAGCGCATCATTCACTTTTTTATGAACCTTTGCTAATCTTTCATCGCTAACTAAACCTAATTCGTGAGCAATAGGGGTAAGCCTTTCATCAGCATTATCTTGACGGAGCAGTAGTCGATGTTCCGCTCTGGATGTAAACATGCGATACGGTTCTTCTGTACCTTTTGTAACCAAATCGTCAATCAAAACACCGATGTATGATTCTGATCGTTTTAAAATTAGTGGTTGTTTTTCATTAATTTTTTGGTGAGCATTAATTCCAGCTACAAATCCTTGAGCAGCGGCTTCCTCGTAACCGGTAGTTCCGTTAATCTGACCAGCAAAATAAAGGTTTTGGATGAGCTTTGTTTCGAGTGTTAAGTCTAATTGGGTAGGAGGGAAGAAATCATATTCTATGGCGTAACCTGGTCTAAACATTTTTACATTTTCAAAACCAGGGATTTTCTTTAATGCTTTGTGTTGTACGTCTTCTGGTAGCGAGGTTGAGAATCCATTTACATAAATCTCTACCGTGTTCCATCCTTCAGGTTCAACAAATATTTGATGGCGATCTCTTTCTGCGAACCTGTTTATTTTATCCTCAATAGATGGGCAATAACGTGGACCTAAGCCTTTAATTCTCCCGGTAAACATAGGAGACTTTTCAAAGCCTTCTTTTAATGTTTCGTGAACCTCCGGATTGGTATAAGTTACCCAGCAACAACGTTGTTCTTTTAAGGCGGAGGTTTTCGTATATGAAAATTTACCTCCATCTATATCGCCCCACTGCTCTTCCATTTTTGAATAATCTAAAGACCGACCATCTACTCTTGGGGGAGTACCTGTTTTCATCCTCCCAGATTCAAAGCCTAACTGTACTAATTGTTCTGTAATCCCAGTGGCTGCTCTCTCCGCTGTTCTTCCGCCACCCATTCTTTTCTCACCTATATGAATTACTCCGTTTAAAAACGTTCCGTTTGTAAGAACGACAGCTTCTGCTTCAATTTCGATTCCTAAAGAAGTTATAACCCCGCAGGCTTTTCCGTCCTTTACAATAATTCCGGAAACCATATCCTGCCAGAAATCAACGTTTTCAGTTTTTTCTAAGGTTAAACGCCATTCTTCTGCAAACCGCATTCGGTCTATTTGTGCTCTTGGGGACCACATGGCTGGACCTTTTGATTTGTTGAGCATCCTGAATTGGATGGTGGTTTTATCCGAGATTATTCCGGATTGCCCGCCCATTGCATCTATTTCTCGTACTATTTGCCCTTTAGCTACGCCGCCCATTGCCGGATTACAGCTCATTTGAGCAATGGTCCCCATGTTCATGGTAACCAATAACACCGAGGATCCTAGGTTTGCCGCCGCCGCCGCCGCCTCACAACCAGCGTGACCCGCACCTACTACAATTACATTATATTTTTTAAACATTTTGTTTGTTTCACGTGGAACATTAATCCACAGTCTGTTTTGTTTCACGTGAAACGTTTGTTTACGTGAAATCGGTTACACTATAGCTTTCTTAAATACTATTGCTCACTTAAATTTAGCCATCTTAATGTTTTTTCATCTAATAGCTTATTGTTGTCCTTGATTTCATTTGATAAAGAAATCAGCTTTTCATGATTTGTTTCGTGATTGAGCTTTTCGGTTAATTCGCTTATTAACTTTTCGATATCGGTTATCTCGGCTTCCAAATTCTCGAGTTCTATTTTCTCTTTATAAGAAAGCTGTTTCTTGGCTATTTCTTTTTTAGGTTGAGCAACCGGTGTTGATTTTATATCTTTATTTTGAAGTTTTTCGAGTTCAACTTCTTCCCTATAAGAGGAGTAATTTCCGTTAAATATCCTGATCTCTCCGTTGCCTTCTAATACAAATAATTGATCAGTTAGCTTATCTACTAAATATCTATCGTGAGAAACTAATAATAAAACACCCGGATAATTTTCTAAAAATTCTTCTAAAACATTTAATGTGTCTATATCTAAATCATTGGTCGGCTCATCTAAAATCAAGAAATTCGGATTTTTTATAAGCACTTTCATTAAATGTAGCCGTTTCCTTTCCCCTCCGCTTAACAAGCTAACAAAACCATGTTGTTTTTTTGGTGGAAATAAAAAGTGGGTCAATAATTGGGAAGCAGAAATTGTTTTTCCGTCAGACATTGTGATAAACTCAGCGATATTTTTTACAACGTCGATTACCCTTTCACTTTCATCAAAACTTAAGCCTGATTGATGATAATAACCGAAAACGGTGGTTTCGCCAATTATAACCTCGCCTTTATCTGGTTGAAGTTCATTTGTAATAATATTTAATAAGGTTGATTTGCCTGTTCCATTTTTACCCGTCAACCCTATTTTATCGCCTTTTTTAAACACATAACTAAAGTCATTTAAAATAGTCTTATTTTGAAATTCTTTGCCTATATGGTGTAATTCTAAAATCTGTTTCCCTTGTCTGCTTACTTTTACATCAAGCTTTACAGATTCTTTATTAAACTGACCTTTCGTTTTTTCTTCTAAATTGTAAAAAGCATCAATTCTAGCTTTTGATTTTGTGCCCCTGGCTTGTGGCATACGGCGCATCCACTCAAGTTCTTTTTTTAACAAATTTTTGTTTTTTGCTAAAACAGTACTGTTGATCGCGTCCTGTTCCGCCTTTTTCTCTAAGTAATAGGCATATTTCCCTTTATAAGTGTAAACCTGGCCATTTTCCAGCTCAATAATTTCATTACAAACGTTATCTAAAAAATAACGATCATGCGTTACCATTAAAATGGTTTTTCCTCCGGTTGTTAAATAGCTTTCTAACCATTCAATAGTGTCAATGTCTAAATGGTTAGTTGGTTCGTCTATTACATAAACGTCGGGTTCGTCAATCAATAGTTTTGCAAGACTAAGTCTTTTACGTTGGCCCCCTGATAATGTGTCTATTTTTTGATCAAGGTGATGGATATCTAAACGCCCTAATATCGTTTTAATTTCATGTTCGTATTCCCACGCTTCTAAATTGCTCAATTCCTCGGTTAAACGTGTAATTTCATCAACATCCGGATTATCTTGCTCCAGTAATTCTTCGTATTCTCTAATGATCTGTTGTTGGCGGTTGTCTAAACTAAAAATAAAATCGCTAATGGTTTGCCCAGATTCAAACTTGGGGTCTTGTTCTAAATAGCCAAACCTGATATCTTTTGCTTTTACTACTTTTCCTTCGCTTGGTTTAATCTTTTCTGCCAATAATTTAAGCAGGGTAGATTTCCCGGCTCCATTAACACCAACCAAGGCAACTCTTTGTCCTTGTTGAAGACCAAAAGTTAAATTTTTAAAAAGCCAATGATCATTAAAGGCATGGCTTAATTGTTCCGCTGATACTATACTCACACTAATCTTTTAATTTGTTCTGAATTGTGCACAAAGATGCCTCTTTTATTTGTAATTGATTCATTAAACATCGCTTTGGCAACATCGCTGGCATCAATACTTCGATACTTCTTTAACGAACCTATTAATACCAAATCTATTAAACGCATCATTGGCAATATGATTTTCTCTAAAGGTCTGTTTTCTTTTCTCTTTCCCCTTAAAAAAGAAGGTTCGTAAATGTAGATACTTTCATAATCGAGAGCCTTGATCGCATTTTCAATTTCTCCTTTTAGTTTGGTGTAAAAGTTTGAAGAAGTTGCATCTGCGCCAATTGCACTTACTAAATGATATTGACGAGCACCATTTTTTAAGGCTAACTGGGCAAACCTTAGAGGAACATCAAAATCAACTTTTCGATAGTCTTTTAGGTTTGGAGTTTTACTTTTAGTAGAGCCCAAGCAACAGAAAACGATACCCGCGGAAATATTGTCATTTAAAATATCGAAGTTTTCGAAATCAGTAACAATTTGCTTAAGCTTAAAGTGATTAACCGGCAGTGCTTTTCTGACAAAAACCGTAACCTCCGCATAGGCGGGGCTTTCAAGTAACAGCGTTAACAGATGACTGCCAATTAGTCCGCTTGCGCCCAATAGTATTGCCCTTTCTTTCATGGATCTCGGTATTTGTAGCACAAAAATACAAAAAAACAATTGGAATGAAATTTGTGTGTTTAAACATATAATTAAAAAAGATAATATGAAAACGATTTTTCATCCAGCAAAAGAAAGAGGCTTTAACAGCTTCGGATGGTTAAAAAGTAACCATTCTTTTAGTTTCGGTCAGTTTCACGATTCAGAAAAAATGAACTTTGGATTATTAAGGGTATTAAATGACGACCATGTAGAGCCATCAATGGGATTTGGCACCCACGGTCATGCAAATATGGAGATTGTTAGCATCCCTCTAACTGGAGCGTTAAGACATAAAGACAGTACAGGACGAGACGAGATTATTAAATCTGGCGATGTGCAGATTATGTCGGCAGGATCGGGGATTCAACATTCTGAATATAATGCGTCAAAAGAAGACGCGGTTGACTTTTTACAAATTTGGGTTTTCCCTAAATTAGAAAATATTGAGCCAAGGTATGAGCAAAAGTCTTTTTCGGAAGCGCAAAAAGCGGATCAGTTTTTAACCGTGGTATCGCCAAACACAAACGACGAAGCCATTACAATTAACCAAGATGCTTGGTTTTCTTTAGCTAATTTGAGCGAGGGGAAAGCGCTTGATTATGAGCTTCATGATAGCAATAACGGTATTTATGTTTTTGTTCTTGAGGGGGCTATTGAGATAGCCGGACAAGCTTTGGCCAGGAGAGATGCGCTTGGTGTTTACGAAACAGCTGGAAGCGCAACCGTGAAAGCAAATAACAATGCGAAAGTTTTGGTAATTGAAGTTCCGATGAAGTAAGTTTTGACCATAAATGGCGTTAGTGATAAGTAGAAAATAAATCAGTATGGTTATTAGCCATACTGATTTTATTAAGAGCTATACTTTTATTGGTTTCATTTTGCCCAAGGAAAAATGCAATACAAAAAGCGCTACAAAATAAAGTGATCCCGCAATAGCAAAAGCGTAAATGTACCCTATTCCGCCACTTTCTGTTAACACCTTACCTAAAAAATAATCGGAAATGGCGGCGGTTAAATAACCAACCATCCCTCCAATACCCACTACAGAAGCGGTAGATTTTTTAGGAAATATATCCGGAACTATGGTAAACAAATTTGCAGACCAGGCCTGATGACCGGCCGCGGCAAAAGCAATCAATAAAACTGCCACCCAGGCATGTTGGGTTTGTGGCGCAAAAACCACCGGGATAATAAATAATGTAGATAAAAACAGTGTCCATTTTCTGGCTTTGTAAACGGGCATACCTTTTTTTATTAGGAATGAGGAGAACCAGCCACCTAAAATACTTCCAAAATCCGCGATAACGTAAATAACTATAATCGGTAATGCGAGCCCTTGTAACTCTAATCCAAAGGTTTTGTTCAAGAAAAATCCACCCCAGAAAAGGTAAAATAGCCAAACTGCATCTGTAGTTTTTGCAAAGGCAAAAACCCAAGTTTCTTTCCAGCGCAATACTTGTAGCCAAGTAAATTTTTCATCGGAAGTATCTTCTTCGCTGGCTTTATTGGTTTGGATATAATTAAGTTCTTCTTTTGAAAGATCAGGATGATCTAGGGGCTTTTTATAAATCCGCCACCAAAGAACTATCCATGTTACGCTCAATACCGAGGTCAATAAAAAAGCGTATTGCCAATGGGTTCCATCGTTTGCTACAAATAAGGTGATAAATAACGGTGCTAAAATGGCTCCAACATTAGATCCAGCATTAAAAAGCCCTGTAGCAAAAGCCCGTTCTTTTTTAGGAAACCATTCTGAAACGGCTTTTATAGCGGCCGGAAAATTCCCCGCTTCCCCAAAACCTAAACCAAATCGGGCTAAGGCAAAACCCATCCATCCCATAGATTTGGTTACTAGTGAATGAGACATGGCGAATATTCCCCAAATAACAATAGAAACGGTATAGCCAATTTTTGTCCCATATTTATCGATGATAGCGCCCATTATTAGCAATCCGCCTGCATAAGCAATTTTAAAAGCAATTTGGATATTTGCATAGTCCTCATCGGTCCAGTGAAAAACGTGATTTTTTAATGTTGGACCCAAAAAGCCTATTACGCTGCGGTCCATGTAGTTAATTACGGTTGCCATAAAAAGCAAACCCAGTATCTTCCACCGATACTTTCCTTTAGTTTTTTCCATTTTGTTTAATTATTTGGTTTTTATTACGCTCAATTCTGGGCAATTGAGAGAACCGAAGGAGAATTAAAATATCGATGAAAAAAAGTGAATAACAGTTAATTAACATTGTTAACTGTTGTTAATATGTTTGTGCTTTAATATTATTAGGATATATTTGATTAGCAAACCAGTCGTAAATTTTTCTTATTACATTTCATAACTTAAGTGGAAGAAAACCCGTTTATAAACAAGGTACTGAGCAGTAAAACTTTTGCCCAAAAAGAAGTACTTAAAGGCTTGCTCAGGTTTTTGTATGATGCCTCTAAAACCAAAGAGAGTTTAAAAGAGGCTGATATTGCCATAGGGTTTTTTAAGCGAGGTAGCGATTTTGTTCCCGGAGAAGACACTATAGTGCGTGTAACGGTTTATAAACTGAGGACTTTATTAGAAAAATATTATTTAGAAGAAGGAAGAAAAGACACAGAAATAATTGAAATACCAAAGGGAAGTTACTCGATAGTAATCAACAGAAAAGGAAGGTCGACCACTGTTTCAAGCAGGAAAAAAAATGCGGTTTTAAAAATTTTATTGGTTGTGCTATTGCTATCCCTTTCTGGTAATATATGGTTGTTAATCAGGAAAAAATCACTCGATACAAACCTCTATAACCCGGTTTGGGCATCGTACATTAAAAGCGGACAACCGGTTTTTATAACTTTAGGAGATCCCTTTTTCTTTAGGATTAACAACCCTTCAGTTGCCAGTAACAAGAGTTTAATTGTTAGAGACATCGACATTAATTCAAAGGAAGAACTCGACGCAAATAAGCCGATTGGTTTACAGGAAAAGCAAAGTAATATTTCTGAACTTAGTTACCCGTATTTTTCTAGAAACAATTTGTGGCCTTTGCCCGATATTATATCTGTTTTTGCAAAGGCATTTGTTGAGATACGGTTACAAACGCTATCCGAGTCTAATATCGACGATATCAAAAACAATAACGTGATCTTTATGGGAAATATAAACTCCTTTAGCTGGATGAATAGGTTTTTGGATAATACGTCCATTAGGTTACACAGCAACCCAAGAACGATTAAAATTTTAAACGGAAAAGACAGTGTTACTTTAAGTGTACCAGAGCAGGTTAAAGGGAATTACATTGATTATGCTTTTTTGGTAAAAATGCCCGGACCAAATAATAATTTAATTACCATGATGGGAGATTTTCACGCATCGGGTTTGCGAGGGCTTTCGGGTTTTTTGAGTAAAAAAGCAAGCTTGCAGAAGCTGGAGAGAGAGATTAATAAAAAGTACGGAAACTTTCCCGAATATTTTGAGATGGTGGTAAAAGTAACCAGTTACAATTATTCGGATTTTGATACGCAGATGATTTACTTTAAGCCATTAAAAGAATGAAAACTTAAATAAGTCCTTAGCTTATATAACACAAGAAAGGCTGATTCCGTTAACGGAATCAGCCTTTTTTAAATTTCTATATTTCCCGATTATAAATTCTTAATCGGGCTATATTTAGGCACTAAGGTTTTCATAACCACCCAGCCTACTAAATAACACACTGCACAAACGCAGAATATAATCATATATCCCGAGTTTATCCCGTTCACAACAGTTTGTCCAGATGCAGAAAGCGACTTCAGAAACGCTTCTAAATTAGCGCTGCCGACTGTCTTAAGAAATGCTTCTCGTGTTTCAGGATTTTGAATTTGGGGATACTTTTCTAACAAAGGTTGTCCATTAATTGTACTCCAATTTCTTTGTGAAAAATCAAATAAAAGACCCGATCCTTTATTAATAAGCACAGATCCTATTCCGCCTGCCAAACCTCCAATGCCTACAACTGTAGCAATTGCTTTTTTTGGAAACATATCGCCAACAGTGGTGAAAATGTTTGCCGACCAAGATTGATGGGCTGCACCCGCAATACCGATAATAATTACTGGTATCCAATAGGTAATATGTCCTAAAGGCTGGGCAGCGATAGCAAGCAAAGGAAAGAAAGCAAAAATTAACATCGCTCTCATTCTTCCTGCATAAGGCTCCATTCCTTTTTTCTCTACAAAGTAGGTTGGCAACCAACCTCCAATAATCGATAATAAAGTAATTGCGTACAGTATAAATAAAGGTAAAGCGGCTTCTGTAGAATCCATGTTGTAAACCGAACTTAAGTAAGCTGGTGTCCAGAACAAAAAGAACCACCACACGCCATCCGTCATAAATTTACCGAAAGCAAAAGCCCAAGTTTGTTTGTATTTAAAGCAATCCATAAATGAAACTTTAACCGCGGTTTCGGCAACATAACCTTCAACTTTACTGTCAGCAATAATATCTTGATTGATATACTCCAACTCGTGTTCATTTACTTTAGCGTGTTTCTCTGGTTTTTCATACATAAAAACCCAAAATCCCATCCAAACAAAACCCAGAGCACCAATAATAATAAAAGACATTTCCCATCCATAAGCTTCTGCTATAAATGGGATAGATATTGGAGCCGCAAGCGCACCCACAGTTGCACCAGCATTAAAAATACTGGTTGAAAATGCTCTATCTTTTTTAGGGAAGTATTCGGCTGTTGCTTTAATAGCAGCAGGAAAGTTGCCAGCTTCACCAAGTGCTAACACAAAACGAGCAAAAATAAACAAGGTAACACTTACAGAAATAACCATACCTGTATCGTTAACTGTTTTAATGGCTTCTTTTGCGCCTTCAAATCCTACAAACCACTCTCCGGCCACAATTCCAGAAGTTGCAATTCCACAAAACGCATGTAAACAAGCGCCTACAGACCAAACACCAATAGCCCAAAGAAAACCTTTTTTAGTGTCTAACCAATCCACAAATCTCCCTGCAAAAAGCAAAGAAATTGCATAAAAAGCAGAAAATAAAGCGGTAATATTACCGTAATCATCATTTGTCCAATGAAATTCAGGGGCAATAAAGTCTTTCCAGGTTAGGGAAAGTACTTGCCTGTCCATGTAATTAATGGTAGTTGCAAAAAACAAAAGCGCACAGATTGTCCATCTGTAACTACTCATTTTTCCTTTCGTCATAATTTATTTTTTAATTGATTGTATTACAGCTAACACCTCTTTGGTGTTTTTAGCTAAAAGATCGTAATTAGCATTTTCCATTACATCTTTGCTAATTAATTTGCTTCCCATACCAACGGCACAAACACCAGCTTTAAACCAGCTAGCGATATTAGCCTCACTTAAATCAACACCACCGGTTGGCATAAATAATTGGCCTCTAAATAATTCTTTGATAGATGAGATAAACTCCTGACCTAAAATATTAGCAGGGAAAATTTTAATTAAACCGGCATTGTGTTTTTGTGCCAAAGCAATCTCTGTTGGAGTCATACAGCCTGGAATCCATAAAATGCCAGCAGCATTAATTAGCTCAGCAACTTCAGGCACAACAATAGGGCAAACGATAAAATCAGCTCCGGCATCAATAAATTCTTGCGCTTCTGCGGGCGTTTTAATTGTTCCGATACCCAATTTCAACTCCGGCATTGACTGTTTTGCAACTTCTTTTAATTTTTTGAAATTAGAAAGCGCCTCTTTTCCTCTGTTGGTATATTCAATCACTCTAACGCCAGCATCGTACACAGTTTGTGTAATTTCAATACTTTTTTGTTCATCAGCATGAAAAAATAAAGGAAGCATACCTTGGTCGGTAATAGCTTTTAGAAGCATAGATTTTGTATCCATTTTTATATTATTAATTAGGTTTTTTGTTAAAGAGATAACTAAAGTAGCTATTAATAGGTAATTAGTAGTAAAGTTAAGCGTATTAATTTACGCAATCGATACCGATGATTTTTATATAAAAAATCTTTAAAAGATGCCATTAAGCGTACTTTTGATTTCTTAATAGTGCAATTTTATTTAATAAACCAATTTTTCAATTTCTTAAACAACAGCAAACGATGTCAAAAAAAGTCGTAACCCTTGGAGAAATAATGATGCGATTATCAACTCCAGATTTCAAAAGATTTGTGCAGAGCGATACATTCGATGTAACTTACGGAGGTGGAGAAGCTAACGTAGCTGCTGCATTATGTAATTATGGTTTAAACGGGACATTTGTTTCAAAAGTGCCTGATACCGCAATTGGCCAAGCAGCAATCAACCATTTACGCAGATACGGTGTTGATACTAAATTTGTAGCAAGAGGCGGCAACAGATTGGGGATATATTTCTTAGAAACCGGTGCTTCTATGAGGGCTTCGCAAGTAATTTACGACAGAGCCGACGCTTCTATCGCTGATGCTGATGCTTCTGAATTTGATTGGGACGCAATTTTTGAAGGTGCTGATTGGTTCCATACAACAGGAATTACTCCGGCGTTAAGCGATAAATCTGCAGCTTTAACTTTAGCAGCTTTAAAAGCAGCGAAAGAAAGAGGCGTTACCACTAGTATCGATTTAAACTACCGTAAAAAATTATGGAGCAAAGAAAAAGCTAGAAAAGTAATGACTGAGCTTTGCCAATATGTTGATGTTTGTATCGGTAACGAGGAAGATGCTGAAACTAGTTTAGGATTTGTAAGCGCAGGTACAGACGTAACTAAAGGCGAATTAAATTTAGACGGATTTAAAGACGTTTGCAAGCAAATGAAAGCGAAATTCAATTTCAAATATATTGCTTCAACTTTAAGAGAAAGCCACAGCGCATCTGATAACGGATGGAGTGCATTGGTTTATGATGGTAACGAGTTCCATCATACAAAAGAATATAATGTACGTATTGTTGATCGTGTAGGTAGTGGCGATTCATTTGCAAGTGGTTTCATTTTTGGTTTAGTAACCGGAAAATCAATGAAAGACGCAGCAGAATTTGGCGTTGCAGCATCTGCATTAAAACATACTATCCCTGGCGATTTAAACCACGCTACACTTTCAGATGTTGAAGGTTTAGTTGGTGGCGACGGTTCTGGAAGGGTACAGAGATAATTAAGTTTATTAGTTGAATTAGTTCATTATTGCTGAACAGTCAATTGTAAGAAGAGAAAAGTCCATAGTCAATATTAGATTATGGACTTTTTATATAATAAAACTTTTTATTTTTACCTTGCCAAGAATCAATGAATCTGCCACATGCAAAACCTAATGAACTAAGTGCATTATAAAGTACTAACAAACTAACCATTCAACAATCTAACAAACTAAAAACATGATTATAGATACTTTAGCAAACGCAGACAAATACGCCGGAATACATCCGTTATTTGCACAAGCATTTGAATACATTAAAGCAACTGATTTAACCGCTATTGAAGTTGGTAAATACGAAATTGCCGATGGTTTAAAAGCGATTGTTTCTGACAAAGCTGGAATGACAGCAGAGGAGTCAGAAGCTAAATTTGAATGCCATAACAACAATATCGATATTCAGGTTTGTATCCGCGGAACAGAAAACATCGGTTGGAAAACCAGAAATGAATGTATTAGCCAAAAAGGCGATTACAATCCAGAAAAAGATGTTTTGTTTTACAACGACAAGCCAACCATGCATTTCACTTTAAACGATAATCAGTTTGTGGTTTTCTTTCCCGAAGATGTTCACGCTCCGATGATCTCTGATGGTGAAGTGAAGAAAATGGTGATAAAAGTGCGTAAATAGAAAAATTTATTTAGCAAAAAGCCCTTGAAACATCCATTTCAAGGGCTTTTTTATTTGTAAACGTCTTAAAAAGTATAGCCTAAGCTAATTCCTGCATAGTATGGAACAAAGCCGTCGCTACTGAAAATCGGTGTAAATCCACCTCTGAAAGAAAAGCCACTATTAACAGGCTGTAAACGGTACATAAAAGCCATAGTGCCAATAACTGTAGAAGCACTTTCATTTCCGCTACCGTCGCCGACGAAATCAGAACTACTGCCGTTAATGTAGGTTGCGCCTAATCCAATTTCAAAAAAGTTTTTGCCTTCTCCCAATAAATAGTTTAAGGAAATGGGTGCAGTTATTACTGTTAAGCCGTCGACACTAAAGGCACCAAATCCTACTCTGCCACCAATTCCGTTACGTTTGTTGCTAAACCGGGTGTCGTAGTTTGCAGTGAACAACAGACCTTGTGCGCCAATCTCTACAAAAACATTTTGGGCTCTTTTGGTTGCTACGTTTGAATTGCCAACCTCGCCGTTTTCAAAACTTTCGGTTTTGCCGTTTTCATAGGTAATTTTTAAAATTTGAGACTTTTGTAAGGTGTAAACAGGACCGTTTAAGTTGGCAAAAACTTTATATTTAATTTCACCTGTTCCAATTTCAATCACTTTGGTTTCTAAAACTTCACCGCTGGTTTTGTAAATTTTATCTTGAGCTTTAGCTCCAATTATGCCAAAGAACATCAATAAAAGTGTAGTTTTTAATAATTTTTTCATGTTTTGGGTTTAATATTTATCTTTCAATTTTAAGTATTTTAATTGAAAAATCGGCTTTTGTTTGCTCATTAAAAAACACATAAAAAAAGCTGTCTCGTAAGGCAGCTCTTTTAAAGTAAATAAAAATGCTTAAAATTAACCGATTACCGTACCGTCGGGAATAATTGCACTCTTTTTGATTACTATAATGCCTTCTTTAATGGTGTGCGTTGGGCAATCAAAATCTGGTAAATGTTTTCCGCCTTTTATAGTTACATTATTACCTATGTAACAATTTTTATCAAGGATAGCGGTGTCTATGTCGCAGTTTTCGCCAACTCCGGTTAAGGGTTTATGTGCCGTTGCAATACCGGTAATTTCTTCAATAGTTTGGTAATAATCACAGCCCATTATGTAGCAGTTGCTAATTTTTGTGCCTTTGCCAATTCTGCTTCTGATACCAATTACCGAACGTTTAATTTCTTCGGCATTTATAATGCAACCGTCGGCGATTATTACGCTTTCTAAACGGGTACCGCCAATTTTGCTCGGCGGCAACATTCTGGCTCTCGAGTAAATAGGGCTTTTCGCAAATAAATTAAACTCGGGCACATCATCGGTTAAACCGATATTGGCCTCAAAAAACGAATCGATATTTCCTATATCTGTCCAGTAACCTTCATACTGGTAGCTGATGATTTTATTTACACCAACTGCATCCGGAATAATCTGCTTTCCAAAATCGTGACGGTCATTTCCCTCCAACATATTGATTAAAACATCCTTGTTGAACAAGTAGATTCCCATTGATGCCAGATAGTTTCTTCCAAGGGCTTCCATTTCTGGCCCAACTTCAGATTCCCATCCAATAATTTTCTCTGAATTTGGTTTTTCGGTGAAAGAGGTAATGGATAAATCGGCATCGGCTTTTAAAATGCCAAAGCTTGTGCCGTCTTTTGCGTTTACCGGAATGGTAGCTATGGTGATTTCTGCGCCTTTATCGATATGATTTTTTATCATAGGCCGAAAATCCATTTGATATAACTGATCGCCAGAAAGAATCAATACATATTCAAACTCGTGTTGTTTTAAATGGTGCAAACTTTGGCGAACCGCATCTGCAGTTCCCTGATACCAGCCTTCGTTACCGGGAGTTTGTTCGGCAGCAAGAATATCTACAAAAGCCTTACTAAAAGAACCAAAGTTATAAGTGTTTTTAATGTGTTTATTTAAGGAGGCCGAATTAAACTGCGTGAGTACAAACATCCGCATTAAATTGGAGTTTATGCAGTTTGAAATGGGGATATCAACCAACCGATATTTCCCGCCTATAGGTACTGCCGGTTTAGAACGGGTTGCGGTTAATGGCGATAACCTGGATCCTTGGCCGCCACCAAGAATGATGGAGATAACTTTAGATTCTAACATATGGTTTATTTTAAGCTTTTATATAATTCGTAATATTCTTCGGCAGATTTATTCCAGGAAAAATCTAAATCCATCATTTTTTTGCGAATTTGGTTTAAACTTTTTTTGTCCTGATATAAAATTATGGCTCTATCGATTGCATGAACCATTTCCATTGTATCCAAATTATCAAATCTAATACCATAACCGTTCGCAGCGTTTATATCTACAACGGTATCTTTTAAACCGCCTGTTGACCTTACAATTGGAACGGTTCCGTAGCGTAATGAATACAGCTGATTTAGTCCACAAGGCTCAACTCTGGAAGGCATCAAAATAAAATCCGCGCTCCCGTAAATTTGGTGAGATAGCGTTTCGTCATAGCCAATGTAACAATTAAAATTACGAAGATAGCCCTGTACTTCTTTTAAATCAGCTTCTATGGCTTTATCTCCCGAGCCTAATACTAAAAAATTAAGCTCGCATTGGTGGCGCAAAAATACTTCTCTAATTAGTTCAACCAATTTATCCGCACCTTTTTCAATTACCAGTCTACCAATAAAAGTAAACAGCGGTTTTGTGTAATCTAAATCAAACTTTTTACAAACTTCCTGTTTATTTAATTCTTTACCATCGTTAACGTTAGTCCGCTGATAGTTGTAGTCAAGCATAGAATCCGTTTTTGGGTTCCAAACGTCAACATCAATACCGTTTAGTATGCCCACTCCTTTTTGACGTTCCAGTTCAAACAAAAACTCTAAGCCATGTGCTTTATATTGTAGTTCCTCCAGGTAACTTGGAGAAACGGTGGTGTATTTCCAACAACATTTAATTGCCGAAGCTAAAGGGTTTATACAGTTGTTCCATTCCAACGCTCCGCCACTTTCGGCACTAACTTCTGGCAGGTAATGAAATTTTTCCCATCCCATCCAACCTTGGTATTCTCCGTTGTGTATAGTAAAAACCGAAGGAGTATTGGCCAAAGCGCTGTACTTTTTAGAATATTTGATTAAAAACGGCACCAAACCTGTATGATGGTCATGACAATGGAAAACATCAATTTTTTTATTTGTACCGATGATCCAATCTAAAACAGCAATTTGAAAAGCAACAAACTGCTCCGTTTCGTCCGGATAGGAGTAAATCTCGGTGCGATCCAATAGATCTGGAATTTTGATGAGATACAACTCAAAACCTAAAATGTTTTCCTTTTCTTTTAAAACCTCGAAATCAAAACTTCTGTAACCGAGTTTTGAAGATGCTTTGTAAACACACTCGAAGCTATGCGTTTGAGAAAATTGTCTGTCGTAAAATGGCATGGCTACCATTGCGGATAAGCCCAAACCAACTTGGTATTTTGGCAAGGCGCCCACTACATCACCCAAACCTCCCGCTTTGGCAACTGGATAGCATTCTGCGCTTAAATGTAAAACGTTCATGATAATTTTTGTGTGCTTTAAATTAGCTTTTCTTTTCTGAAATTCAAGGATGGCGAGAAATAAAGTTTTGTGAGGATAAAATTACCGCGTTGTGAAGGCTACAATTTTCTATCGCCACTATTTAATTCCATAGTTCATAATGAAAACTAAAAGAGGGATAACAAAACAGACGTAATGTTATATTTGCTGTTTAATTTGCATATATGATAATTATTATGCACTTTCACAAAATAATTTTGTTCAATTATGTCAAATTGGGACGACAAAGCAAAACGTCTATTAAAATCAGAATTAGTCAAACGCGGTGTCTCAAATGCCAATTTAACTTTGTTGCTTAACGAAATTGGTGTTGAGGAAACCAAAGCGAGTATTGACAGTAAAATTAGTCGGGGCAGTTTTAGCGCTAACTTTTTGTTGCAATGCCTTACCGTTATCCGGTGTTATAAAATCGAAATTGAAGATTACGAAGATTCGTTGTTGATGGTTGCGGAGCCAAATGAACCTTATAATAAAAGCAGAAAATGAAGAACAACACTGTGAAATTCATCGACCTTTTTGCGGGTCTTGGGGGTATACGTTTAGGTTTTGAAAAAGCATTTAGGGATGCGGGGATGGAAACTGAATGTGTCATGACTTCGGAAATTAAACCTTATGCTGTAAAGGCGTTAAAACATAACTTCGGTCAAGATTTTTTGGCTGGAGATATTTTTGATATTCGTAATGAATTTATTCCAGAATTTGATTTTCTGTTAGGCGGTTTTCCTTGTCAGCCTTTTAGCGCTGGTGGAAAAAGACAAGGATTTTTAGATACTAGAGGAACGCTTTTTTTTGAAATTGAACGAATTTTGAGAGATAAACAGCCGTACGGTTTTATTCTTGAGAATGTTGAAGGTTTGGTGAAACATGATTTAGAAAACAAAAGCGATCAAATAGGAAGAACGCTAAAAACGATACTTTATACGCTTGAAAATGAACTGGGTTATAAAACTAGTTGGAAGGTTTTTGACAGTTTAGAGTTTGGCTTAGCACAATCGCGTAAGCGCATTTTTATTGTCGGCACAAAAGATGAAAAAATTGAATTGAACGGGAATGAACCTCGTTTTAAATCTTTAGAAAGTGTTTTAGAAAAAGGATTACCAACTTTGAAATCTCAATTTATTGATAAACTTTTAGCGCATTTTCCTTTGGAAGATCTATATGGAAAATCAATAAAGGATAAACGCGGTGGCAATAATAATATTCACAGTTGGGATATCGAAATCAAAGGAAGCGTATCAAAACAACAAGCCGAAATTCTTAATCAGTTATTTAAACAAAGACGTAAAAAGCAATGGGCGGAAGAAATTGGGATTGACTGGATGGACGGAATGGCTTTGACTTTAGCGCAAATAAATACTTTTATTGATTTGCCCGAACATGAGTTGAAGGCTTTATTAGAAGATCTTACTAAAAAAGGATATTTAAAATTTGAACATCCGAAAAAATTAGTAAAAACTCAAACTGAAAATGGAATTTCAACTTCTCGTGAATATGATTACACTAAACCAAAAGGGTACAACATTGTAACAGGTAAACTGAGTTTTGAAATAAATAAAGTGCTTGACCCAAAAGATATTGCCCCAACTTTGGTAGCAACAGATGTGTCAAGATTAGCTGTTCCTGACGGAAAAGGCTTACGTAGATTAACAATTCGAGAAGGTTTGCGTTTATTTGGTTATCCTGAATGGTATGAAATCCCAGCCAAAGAATATGATGCGTTTGATTTGCTTGGAAATACGGTTGCCGTACCAGTAGTTGAATTTGTAGCTAATAAATTGGCAGAAGTTTACGTTAGCGAACTTGTAGTTTAACACCAGTATGTTCTTCATAGTTTTTTAAAACATTTTGTAGCCAATGACCGTTCGTATGGCGGGTTTGCGGATATTGGTAACGTGTTTCATTAAGCGCAGAAAGAAAATCTTCTTTGGAACTAAATGGTTTGAATGTGGTTCTTTCCGAATACCAAGTCGAAGGACGGATATTGTAAATTACACTTTTCTTTTCCTGAACTTTTAAAGGATAAGTACCGCTTGGACAAGCTAACTCCCAAATCTTTTTAATCCAAACATTTTTTATTGTAATTTCACTACCGTTCATTTGATATGCGAATATTAGGTAGTCGGAGTCTATTCTATAAGCGGAGGTCAGTAAAGAATTGCAATAAGAATCGAAGTTTGCCAAGTCAAACCCTGGGCCTCTATCCCAATCAAAAGTTTTTACTTCAAGCAAGCCTAATTTTTTATTGTGCGTATCTAAATTGAAATCAGGGAAAATTTGCGAATTAGTAGTCTCTTCAAATTCAATTTTTTCAATCATCATCCAAGCTTTCAGCCATTCTTGGAGTAGATTTCCAATAGTGTCTTTAGTTTCAACTGAAATTGTTAAATCTTTAAGCGAAAAATTAATAATTCCTTTTTCTCCTATAATTTTGTATTCGTTTACCAATTTATTGAATAGCTCCTGTCCTGATAATTTCATGTAGTTTTTATATGTTTAATTTTTTCCCCCTAGATTTTTACCATGTCTGATTGATCATATAATTGCTCCCTTTGTGGGCATTTTGTCTAATGCGCCTCCAACCAATTCAACCCTTCGCCAACTTCCACAACCAACGGAACTTTAGTTTTAATGGCGTTCTGCATCCTCGTTTTAATAATTTCTTTCATTTGTTCCTTTTCAGAAATCAGCACATCAAAAACCAGCTCATCATGCACCTGCATAGTCATTTTTGATTGCAGGTTTTGCTCAATAATGTCTTTGTGGATTTGGATCATCGCAATTTTAATCATATCCGCCGCTGAACCTTGGATTGGGGCGTTAATAGCATTCCTTTCGGCAAAACCACGTACAGTTTGGTTGGCCGAGTTGATATCTCGCAAATACCTTCTGCGCCCCATAATGGTTTCTACATAGCCATTTTCGCGAGCAAAATTCATGGTATCGGCCATGTATTTTTTAATGCCGATGTATTGCTCAAAATAATTTTCAATAATTTCTGCCGCTTCTTTCCTAGGGATACCCAAAGTTTGCGAAAGCCCGAAAGCAGATTGCCCGTAAATAATCCCGAAGTTTACTGCTTTAGCATTCCGGCGCTGGTCTGATGTTACTTCCTCTAAAGTAATCCCGTAAACTTTTGCCGCCGTTGCGGTATGAATATCCAATCCCTGAACAAAAGCTTCCATCATATTCGGGTCTTCACTTATTTCGGCGATAATGCGCAGTTCTATCTGCGAATAATCGGCAGACAGCAAAATGTGGTTTTCATCTCTTGGGATAAAAGCTTTTCGTACTTCACGTCCCCGAGCGGTTTTTATCGGTATATTCTGTAAGTTCGGATTGTTTGAGCTTAATCTTCCTGTTGCGGCTACGGCTTGGTTATAAGAGGTGTGAACTCTGCCAGTTTTAGCGTTAATCAATAACGGCAAAGCATCCACATAGGTTGATTTTAGTTTGCACAACTGCCTAAAATCCAGAATATCCTGAACGATGTCGGATTTTGGTGCTAAAGCCAAAAGAACATCTTCGCCGGTTTGGTACTGCCCGGTTTTGGTTTTTTTTGCTTTTTCATCGAGCTTCAGCTTATCAAAAAGGACTTCGCCTAGTTGCTTTGGCGAGGCGAGGTTAAATTTAACACCAGCTTTTTCGTAAACCGTAGCTTCTAAACGGATAATGTCTTTTTCCAGCTCTAAAGAATAATTTCTAAGCTGATCCATATCAATCCGCACCCCTTCAATCTCCATATCGGCCAGTACATAAACCAGCGGATTTTCTACTTCAGAAACTAATTTGGTAGCATTGGATTCTTTCAGCATCGGCTCAAATACATCATGCAACTGCAAAGTAATATCGGCATCTTCGGCAGCATATTCTTTTACGGTTTCCACGTCAATATCACGCATATTGCCTTGGTTTTTTCCTTTTTTACCTATGAGTTCGGTGATGGAAATTGGTGTATAACCCAAATAATTTTCTGCCAAAACATCCATATTATGGCGAGTATCCGGGTCTAAAAGATAATGCGCCAACATTGTGTCGAACAGTTCGCCGGCAACTTCAATGCCGTACCATTTTAAAATTAGGATATCGTATTTAAGGTTTTGCCCAATTTTTTTGATGGAAGGCGTTTGCAGTACGTCTGCAAATTCATGCACTATTTTTGTGGTTTCATCCCGATCAAAAGGGACTGGAACGTAATACGCTTCTCCGGGTTTAAAACTGAAAGAAAGCCCAACCAAATCGGCGTTATTGGCATCAATTCCGGTGGTTTCTGTATCAAAACAAAATGCTTTTTGTTGGCTAAGTTGCTGTATCAGCGAAGCCCGTTTTTCTTCATCATCCACTAAGTGATAAGTGTGAGGCGTATTTTCGATATTTTTTCCGCCTTCTACAAAAGTTCCGGCCTGTGCAGGAGTAATATTAATATTTGTGATTCCCGGCGCTTCGGTTGGGTTGCCAAATAAATCCATTTGTCCGCTTGTGTTTCCTTTTACATCAGAAACATTGAACTCTTCACCAAAAACCCGGCGTCCTAAAGTTCTAAATTCCAACTCAGCAAAAAGCGGTTCTAATTTTTCTCGATCCGGCGGACCAATTCTAAAGCTTTCCTCGTGAAACTCAACCGGAACATTCAATAAAATAGTTGCCAACTTTTTAGAAAGTAAGCCTTGTTCTGCAAAAGTCTCCACATTTTCTCGCTGTTTTCCTTTTAGTTCATGGCTGTTGGCGATGATGTTTTCCATGGAGCCATAAGTTTTAATCAAGCTTTTAGCAGTTTTTTCACCGATGCCGGGAATACCCGGGATGTTGTCAACGGCATCGCCCCATAAACCTAAAATATCTATGACTTGGTGAACATGTTCAATTTCCCATTTTTCTAAAACTTCTTTTACACCCAAAATCTCCATTCCGTTTCCCATACGGGCGGGTTTGTAGATGTAGATGTTTTCTGAAACCAGTTGTGCAAAATCCTTGTCGGGGGTCATGCAGTAAACGGTATAACCTTCTTTTTCAGCTTGTTTTGCCAGCGTTCCAATAATGTCATCAGCCTCGAAACCGTCGGAAGTAAGCACAGGAATGTTAAAACCCTGAATTAATTTAACTACATAAGGCAAAGCTGCCGATAAATCTTCGGGCATTGCCTGGCGGTGACCTTTATAAGCTTCGTAATCGGTATGACGTTCGGTGGGTGCATCGGTATCAAAAACTACGGCGATATGTGTTGGACTTTCTTTCTTTAAAACCTCTAACAAAGTATTGGTGAAACCCATTACAGCTGATGTATTGATGCCGGTTGAGGTAAATCTTGGATTTTTGCTTAACGCAAAATGCGCTCGGTAAACCAGCGCCATTCCATCTAAGAGGAAAAGTTTTTTTGACATTTTATGTTTTGTTGTGTCTTTGAAAAAAGAGGTTTTTTCAAATTTAATATTTTAGGATTAAATTTTGGCTTTTGTTTCTTACGTCATTGCGAAGCTGAAGCGTAGGGACAAAACGGTGGTGCTGTGGCAATCTCCGGGTTTCTTTTCACAAGCCAAATTTACCGCCTATGCTTTTAAGAAAGGTTCATCCTCCGTAACTTACAGATTGCCACGTCGTACCTCCTCGCAATGACGGACTAAACCAATGGAACTACTGGTTGCAAGGACTGGATATATTTTTCAAAAAATTATGCCACCGCAATTTTGCTTGCACCAATTACCTCGTTATAAAAATTTTCATACATCGGCAAAATCCGATCTAGATCAAATTCTTTTGCTCTTTTTAAGGCATTTTCTTTAAATTGGGCTAAACGAGCATCGTCTTTTAGAATATAAACAGCATGCTTTGCCATACTTTCTACATCGCCAACATTGTCCATAAAACCCGTTACGCCGTCTATATTCAGCTCGGGCAAACCGCCGGTGTTAGAAGAAACTACGGGAACTTTACAGGCCATTGCCTCTAAAGCGGCCAAACCAAAACTTTCAGACTCAGATGGCATCAAAAATAAATCGGAAACGGAAAGAATTTCTTCCACGGCATCCTGTTTACCTAAAAATCTTACGTGTTCGCAAATACCTAATTCCCTGGCAATTTGCTCGCAATTAACACGTTCGGGACCATCGCCAACCATTAAAAGTTTTGCGGGCACTTCTTTTAAAACTTTCTGAAAAATATGCATTACATCCTGTGTACGTTTTACTTTCCTAAAGTTAGAGGTATGCGCTAAAATACGTTCGCCTTGTGGCGCAATAGCCTTTTTAAAATGATCTTTTGGCTTTAAGCTGAAACGGTTATGGTCTATAAAATTGGGAATTACCTTAATGTCTTTGGTAATCTCGAAATGATCATAAGTGGATTTTTTCAAGTCCTCTGAAACGGCTGTAACACCGTCAGACTGGTTGATAGAAAAAGTAACCACCGGTTTATAAGTTACATCTCTGCCCACCAAAGTAATATCTGTACCGTGGAGTGTGGTAACCACCGGGATATGGATGTTGAATGTTGCTAAAATTTGTTTAGCCATAAAAGCGGCCGAAGCATGTGGTATGGCGTAATGAACATGCAAAATGTCCAATTTTTCAAAACGTACCACATCCACCATTTTGCTGGATAAAGCCAGCTCGTAAGGCGCATAATCAAACAAAGGATAATTAGAAACGGAAACTTCGTGGTAAAAAAGGTTCTCCGAAAAAAAATCTAATCTGGCCGGCTGACTGTAAGTGATAAAATGAACCTGATGTCCATTATCGGCAAGTGCTTTTCCTAGCTCTGTAGCAACTACACCACTACCGCCAAATGTTGGATAACAAACAATCCCTATTTTCATCTGTTTATTTATTATTGCTTATGGTAATGAAGCAATCATAGCCTTGTGCACTTTGCCAAATCCATGATGGTTTCACCTGTCTTTATTTTATTGAAGTAACGGCGCCAAATTAAAGATTTTTACCGCAGACTTAAGTAAGTGTAATGTAACATTAAAGGGTATTTTTACTTGTTAGGAACATAATCAATCTTCGATTTTAGTTCGCTTAATTTGGCTTCGGTATCTTTTATATCTTTCTGATAATCTTTTACTTCATCGTTCGCATCGCCAAGTTTTTTATTGAGCTTCACTGCTTTTTTAGCGTCTTTTGCCGCTTTTTTTGATGCCTTGTCAGCTTTTGAGGCTAACTTACTATCACCTGGGTTTTTAGCCAATTTTGCAGATGCTTTCTTTGCGTCATTGGCAGAATCATTAGCTTTTTCATTAGCTTTCTCAACATCAACACTTAAATTTTTGACAATTTCTAGCTCTTTTTCTAAAGATAAATTAAGCTTATTTAATTTACTGTTAAGGTCTAACAGTTCCTGTTGCGATTGTAGTTTTTGAACCTCCGGACTAACCACTTTTTCTGAACACGCTGTGACTGAAAAAGTAAATAAAAAAGCTAATGCAATTTTAGAGAAATTGTTTTTAAGTATAGATTTATTCATGATGCAAATTTAGCAAATACCAAGCCTTTTTTAGTTGGGCTATTTTGCCTTTTGTACAGCTCGGTAAATTACATCGTGAATCCTAGGGCGAATATCCAAAGTGGAAAGTTTGTTGTTAACTGTTGGGTTTACTCTGTTTGACAGGAAAATATAAACCAAATTTTCTTTAGGATCTACCCAAACCGCTGTTCCGGTGTAGCCCGTGTGCCCAAAAGTTTGTGAGGATGCCAATTTAGAAGGATAGCCGTTCTTAGAGTCTTGATCCCAACGGTCGAAACCTAAACCACGCCGGCTCACGGCAGATTGTTTGGCGGTAAAAAGTTCGACAGTTTCGGGTTTAAAATAGGTTTTACCGCCGTAAGTTCCTTTGTTTAAAAGCATCTGATATAAAATGGCCAAATCAGAAGCGTTAGAAAACAGTCCGGCATGACCAGAAACTCCGCCCACCATTGCAGCGCCTTGGTCATGCACATAACCCCACAATAAAGTGTGGCGGAAATAAGTGTCATCTTCAGTCGGTACAATCTCTGATTTTAAAAACCGGTAGCGCGGATTAAAGCCTGTGGTGTACATTCCCAAAGGTTTATAAAAATTGTCTGAAACGTATTTTTCTAAAGGTGTTTTTGTAATGGTCTCTAAAGCTTCTTTCATAAAATACATGCTCAAATCGCTGTAAACGTATTTTCCGCGGGTTCTAAGCGGGCTGGCTAACATCTGTTTCCACATTACATCTTTGTAATAGCTTTTTTTTATGTAAAAGCTATCAGCAACTTTTAGGTTATAAGTTTCCGAGGAATCTCTGCTAGAATCTTCCGGTTTTAAGTCGGAAAAAAATGCGATATAAGGAATAAAACCCGCCTGATGTAGTAACAGCTCACGTACTTTAATGGTGTTTTTGTCGGTATTTCTGGTTTGCGCCAGATAAGTACTTATCGCGGTATCTAAATTTAGCTTGCCCTGTTCGTACAGTTTCATGGCCTCAATGGTAGTTGCCGAGGTTTTGGTTACCGATGCCAAATCAAAAATATTGTTTACACTTTCTCTTTGGGCGTCGTTATCATAAGTATGCGTTCCGTAAGCTTTATTGTAAATTACTTTTCCGTCTTTGGCAACAAATACTACACAGCCCGGCGTTGCTTTTTTACTGATGGCTTCGACGGCAATGGCGTCTATTTCTCTTAAATCTTCGATGTTGATACCCTCATCTTCCGGTACAGTGTATTGAAGTCTGATTTTATGAATTTTATTTCCGGCTCCGGCCTGATATTTTGCGGAATAACTTTGGGGCAAAGTAGCTTGAGTTTCCACACCTCCAAAAATCAGTTGTGCGCTAAAATTGGCGGCTTCATTTGTATCTTCGGGACACCAAATTACTGGAGAATTGATGTTTTCTAGCTTTGCCAAATTTCTTGGATCGCCGAAAACCGCAACAATTAATTCGTTTTTACGGTCAAGTTCCGAGATGAAATTTAAAATGGCATCATTAAAAATCGTAGAATCCGAAACACTCACAATTACAGTATTGTAATATTTTAAATCATCCAGCTGTTGGTTTAAAGCTTGGCTTGTTGAATAATTGTTCCCATCGAAAAATTGGACTTTATTGTATTTATTTAAAAGACTATCAAAAACAGTAACATGGCTAAAACCCAAATTAACCAAGGCAATGTTTCTTTTTTCGAGCTTTAAAAGCGGAATTATAGATTTGCTGTTGTTTAAAACCACAGTCCTTTCTCCGGTCTGTTTAAATTTTGTGAGCCAGTTTAAGCTTTCTACGTGATCTTGTCCGCATGAAAAAAGAGTTAAACAGCAAAAGAAAGCACTTAATAAGAATAATTTTTTGATCATTTTAAAATATATTTCGAGGCAAATGTATGAAGCTAAAACTTTTGTTTGTGATGTTTTATTGTATTTAACCGGCTTACGCTCGTTTATACCGAGTACTTAATATGGGTTGATGTTATGTTAACCCCATATTTTTAAATGTAGAAATAGCTTTCGTCACGTCGACGATAGGGAGACATCTCACTTGTAATTCTTATGCTAAAGGTATCTTTAGTTTGTGAGATGTCTCTCCGCCAGTTGGCGGATCGACATGACGCCGTGTTCGACCTACACTTGTTGCAAAGAGCGCAAGAAAAAACATTAAGTTGGCTGTGTCAAGCCTTAATTTTGTAAATTCTTATCACCCCAATTAATGCCCTCAAAAATTTGCTTATTTTTGCCAAACATGCCAGATATAATTAAACTTTTACCAGATTCTGTAGCCAACCAAATTGCGGCCGGAGAGGTGGTACAAAGACCCGCTTCTGCCGTTAAAGAATTGTTGGAAAATGCCATAGACGCTGGCGCCGATAAGATCCAACTCATTATTAAAGACGCCGGAAAAGCGTTGATACAAGTGATAGATAACGGTTGTGGTATGAGCGCAACTGATGCCCGTATGTGCTTTGAGCGCCACGCAACTTCAAAAATCAACAAAGCAGAAGATTTGTTTGCCATTAGAACCATGGGTTTTAGGGGCGAAGCAATGGCGTCCATTGCGGCAATTGCACAAGTGGAGCTGAAAAGCAAAAAACACGATGAAGAATTAGGAACGCTTTTGCAAATTGAAGCTTCAACGGTTATCAAACAAGAACCTTGCGCAACCTCGCCCGGAACGTGTATTGCGGTAAAAAATCTGTTTTACAACATTCCGGCTCGCAGAAACTTTTTAAAAAGCAACCCGGTTGAGCTAAGGCATATTATTGATGAATTTCAGCGAGTTGCATTAGCGCATCCCGAAATCCATTTTACCTTACACCACGATGGGCAGGAAGTTTATCATCTGCCATCGGTACAATTGAAACAGCGCATTGTGCATTTGTTGGGGAATAATTATAACGAGCGTTTGGTGCCCCTGGAAGAAGAAACCAGCATCATCCAAGTGAAAGGATTTATTGGGAAACCATCTTTTGCCAAGAAAACCCGCGGCGATCAGTTTTTCTTTGTGAACAACCGTTTTATAAAAGACGGTTATTTAAACCACGCGGTAATGATTGCTTATGATCAACTTTTGCCAGAAGATTGCTTTCCGCTTTATGTGCTGTTTATCGATATTGATCCGGCTAAGATTGATATCAACGTTCATCCCACAAAAACAGAAATTAAATATCAGGATGAAAAAGCAATTTACGCCATTATCCGCTCGGCAGTAAAAAGGTCTTTAGGCAAATACAACATTACGCCAACCTTGGATTTTAACCAGGAAACTGCGTTTGACCGTATGTTGAGCACAAAACCTCTAGAAGAAATTACAGCACCTTCTGTGGATTTTAATCCTAATTTTAATCCCTTTCACGAAGAAAGGAAAACCACCAGAGAAATTCCTTATTTGCGGAACGTAGGCGAACAAAAAAACATCCCAAGTAATTGGGGGTCACTTTACGAAATCAACGAAAAACCATCTTTTACACAGCATAGTTTTGAGCTGGATCACGAAAAAAGCCTTGCAACGGGCGATGAAAAAATAGAAACTTTAAGCGGACGGCAGGTTTTTCAGTTGCACCAACGTTACATTGTTACCCAAATAAAATCGGGTTTTATGTTGGTTGATCAGCAGGCGGCACATGAGCGTATTTTGTATGAACGCTTTTTATTGCAACTGGAGCAAAACCAGGGCTCGAGCCAGCAAAGTTTATTTCCGCAAACGGTAACTTTGAACACAACGGATTTTGCATTGGCAACCGAGCTTCTGCCATATTTTCAGGCTTTGGGTTTCGTTATCCGCGATTTTGGTAAAAACACTTTGGTAATTGAGGGCGTTCCGGCAGATTTACCCGAAAACAACGATTTAGCGGTTATGTTGGAGGAATTAATAGAAGGGTTTAAAAATAACCACACTGTTTTAAAGTTAGATAAGCGGGATAATTTAGCCCGTACATTGGCAAAAAACTCAGCAATAAAAGCTGGCACAACATTAGAGACCGAGGAAATGAATGATTTGATAGATCAATTATTTGCCTGTGATATGCCGAACGCAACACTTAACGGCAAACAAATTATCGTAAAAATTACGCTTGAGGAGCTTTCTGAACGTTTTAACAAGCATTAAATAAAGATAAATGAGAGAAATGAGACCCTTAGGAAACACTTTGTTTCCACCGGTGGTAAAAAATTTATTGATTATAAACGGTATTTTCTTTTTTGCGACTTATGTTTTCCAAAGCAGTTTTGGATTTGATCTGTCGCAACATTTAGCGCTCTTTTATCCTACTTCTACAAAATTTAGGGTTTGGCAATTAATCACACATTTGTTTATGCATGCAAATTTGGGTCATATTTTCTCGAATATGTTTGCGCTTTGGATGTTCGGTGCCATTTTAGAGAATTTTATGGGCTCTAAACGGTTTCTTAATTATTACCTGTTAACCGGCATTGGCGCTTCCCTACTTTTTTTGGGTGTACAGGCTATACACATTACGCCTTTACAAAGTAGCGCCGAAATTTATACTGCAAACCCTACCGTAAGCAATTACAAAAATTTTGTAGCGGAAGAAGTTCCGGAAGATATTCAGCCAGATTTTAATCGCATAGCCGACTATTGGGCACAAAATCCCGGAAGCGTGGAGGCAAAACAAGCATCGGTTAATATTGTAAATAGCTATTTGAACAGAGAATTAAACACGCCGGTTTTGGGTGCTTCTGGTGCCGTTTTCGGGATTTTGTTAGCTTTTGGGATGCTTTTTCCAAATACGCTTATTTACATTTATTTCTTCTTCCCGATGAAGGCCAAATACCTTGTTATTTTGTACGGTTTGTTTGAACTTTACAGCGGAATGGCCAATACCCCGGGAGATAATGTGGCGCACTTTGCACATTTAGGCGGAATGTTGGTCGGTTTTATTTTAATCAAACTTTGGAACATTCGGCGACCGGATACGTTTTATTAAGGGCTGTAAATAGAAAAGTATGAATACCTACCAAGAATTAAAAATGAAAATATTTGCGACCGGCAGTAAGGTAAACCTACTGATTGCAATTAATGTTGCCGTATTTTTAATATTTGGTGTGCTTAGCGTTATCGAATATTTGTTTACCAAACAAAACGCCGTCAATAATTTTGTAATTAATTATCTGGCTGTACCTACTTATTTGCCAAAACTGCTTTATCGGTTTTGGACGCCATTTACCTATATGTTCTTGCATGCGGGCTTTTTCCACATCTTGTTTAATATGCTTTGGCTCTACTGGATGGGGCGTATTTTCGAAGATCTGCTAAACAGTAAAAAACTGCTTTTTGTTTATATAGCAGGCGGTTTGGCCGGAGCATTTTTTTACATTTTAAGTTTTAATATTTTCCCCGCCTACGCCGATGTAACAATGGTTTCTGCTGCGGTTGGCGCTTCGGCATCAGTTACAGCAATATTGATAGCTTGCGCAACTTTGGTTCCCAACTATACTATTTTTCTGATGTTTTTGGGTCCGGTAAAGTTAAAGTGGATTGCTCTTTTTTACATAGTAATTGATATCTTAGGTGTTAGTGGTAGCAATGCAGGCGGTTATTTATCACATATTGGTGGGGCAATTTTTGGCTTTGTTTTTATTAAGGCTTTACAAAACGGAAACGATTGGAGCAAGCCGTTTGAAAACCTGTTTAAACCAAAACCGAAATTAAAAGTGGTTTCCCGAAATCAGCCTGTTAAACCACGAATCGTTAAAGATGACATTCCAAACCAAGCTGTAATTGACGAGATTTTGGATAAAATATCTAAAAGCGGTTACGATAAACTTACAGCAACAGAAAAAGAAACCTTGTTTAAAGCAAGCGCTCAGCATGAAGAAAAAGGGAAATAGTTTTTTAAACAAAGCGTTGCTCTTTGTAAACTTTATAGCTATTGTAGCGCTTTTGCTCAGTTATTGCGCCACAGTTGTTGACCCGCTAAGCCTGTGGTATTTTACCATGTTTGGCTTAGCTTACCCTTTTATATTATTGGCCAATGTGCTTTTTTTGATACTTTGGCTGGTTTTACGAAAATGGTATTTTCTGTATTCCCTCGCTTTTATTTTGATAGGTTACCAACCGCTTACACGTACGTTTGGTTTTAGGTTTGCCTCAGAAAGCGATGCCGTTGCCGATAGCAGTACATTAAAAATGATGACCTACAATGTCCATAATTTCCGCAACAAAAACGGTGAGTTGGATACCGCGTCAACAGAAGGGTTTTTAAGACTTATTGCAGACGAATCGCCAGATGTGGTTGGCTTTCAGGAGTTTTTCTCTCGCCACAAAGGCAAGTATGATTTTAAAGACTCTTTATTTAAGCAAAGCAATTTTAAATCTCATTACTTCAATAAAACAGATTCTAACGATTACGAATATACCGGCGTGGCCGTTTTTAGTAAATATCCGATTATGGCAAGGGGAGAAATTAAGTTTGAAACTAAAGACGCCGGCAATAAAGGAATTTGGGTGGATATAAAGAAAAACGAAAAAGTTATCAGGGTGTATGTGGTGCATTTGGCATCAATTTCTTTTCAGCCCGAAGACTACTCTTTCATAAATGAAGTTAAAACCGATATTAACAATAGTAAAGATGTTACCTCGTCAAAACGTATCGTTAGAAAACTAAAAATTGCTTTTGAAAAACGAAGCAAAGAGGTTAAAATGTTAAAGACGCATATGGCTAGCTGTACCACTCCATATATTATAATGGGCGATTTTAACGATACGCCCGCCTCTTTTACACTTGCCCAAATGACCGAAGGATTAAAAAATGCTTTTCAAGAAAAAGGAGCTGGTTTAGGCAAAACCTACAACGGCGATTTCCCGAATTTTCAGATAGATTATATTCTAGCCTCGCCCGCGTTCCACGTGAAAACTTACCGAATTATTAAACAAGCTTATTCAGACCATTATCCAGTGCGGGCCAATTTATCACTGGAGTGAAAACTCCTGAATTTTTACTTTTTCATTCTCAATCAAATTCGCCCCAAATTTTATAATTTGCGCCATGTCTCAATCACTAACAATATACAATACGCTTAGCCGAAAAAAAGAAGAGTTTAAAGCTTTAAACGCTCCCTTTGTGGGGATGTATGTTTGTGGCCCAACGGTTTATAGCGATGTGCATTTGGGCAACTGCCGTACTTTTATCTCTTTCGATATCATTTACCGTTACCTCACTTATTTGGGTTATAAAGTGCGTTATGTACGCAATATTACCGATGCCGGGCATTTAGAAAGTGATGGCGATGAGGGCGAAGACAAAATTTCTAAAAAGGCAAAACTTGCAAAGGTTGAACCGATGGAAATTGTGCAGAAATACAGCGTAGATTTTCATCAGGTAATGCAAACGTTTAATGTTCTGCCACCAAGTATTGAGCCTACCGCAACCGGACATATTATCGAACAAATTGAAATGGTGAAAACCATTTTAGCTACTGGTTTGGCTTACGAGGTTAACGGAACTATTTATTTTGATGTTGAAAAGTATAATCAGAAAGAAAATTACGGAGCATTAAGTAACCGTAAGCTAGAGGATTTGTTGAACAATACCCGTGATTTAGGTGGGCAGGACGAAAAACGCGGACCTTTAGATTTTGCACTTTGGATTAAAGCAAAACCCGAGCATTTAATGCAGTGGCCATCGCCGTGGGGAAATGGTTTCCCGGGCTGGCATTTGGAATGTTCTGCCATGAGTAACAAATATTTGGGTAGCCGATTTGACATTCACGGTGGCGGAATGGATTTAGCCCCAACGCACCACACGAATGAAATTGCACAAAATGTAGCAGCCTGCGGCTGCCAACCGGCAAATTATTGGATACACACCAATATGCTAACGGTAAACGGCCAAAAAATGTCGAAATCTTTAGGCAATAGCTTTTTGCCTCGCGAGCTTTTTTCTGGCGAGCACAAACTGCTGAACAAAGGCTACAGCCCAATGGTTGTGCGGTTTTTTATGTTGCAAGCACATTATCGCAGCACCCTGGATTTTTCTAACGAAGCTTTGGATGCCACCGAAAAAGGATTCAAACGTTTAATGTACGCCATCTCTTTGTTGGATAAGCTTAAAACAAGTGCCAACTCGGATGTGGATGTAAAAGCTATTGAAGAAAAGTTTAGGACGGCAATGGACGATGATTTTAACAGTCCGGTTTTAATTGCCGAATTGTTTGATGTAGCGAGAATCATTAATTCCATCCACGATGGTAAAATACAAATCAACCAAGCAGATTTATCCGAATTAAAAAACCTGCTTCATGCTTTTATTAACGATGTTTTAGGTTTAAAAAACGACATCCAAGCAACTGATGATTTAGAGCCGGTAATGGATTTTATTTTAAATATCCGTACAGAAGCAAAAGCCAATAAGGATTACGCTACCTCAGATAAAATACGCATCGGTTTAAACGAAATTGGTTTCGAGGTAAAGGATGGTAAAGATGGTAGTACTTGGTCGAAAAAATAGCTTTTAGAAGGTCGAAGCGGTTTTTAGTTTTCAATCTTTATTTGATAAAATGGAAGAAATAAAAAGATGCCACTGGTGTGGAACCGATGAGCTCTACACCAAATACCACGACGAAGAGTGGGGCAAAGAAGTCCATGATGATAAAATACTGTTCGAATTCTTAATTTTAGAAGCCGCACAGGCCGGCTTAAGTTGGATTACCATTTTGCGTAAACGCGAAAACTATCGTAGGCTTTTCGCCGACTTTGATGCAGGAAAAGTTGCCAATTTTACCCAGGATGATATCGAAAGAATATTGCAAGACCCCGGGATCATCAGAAACCGGTTAAAAGTTAATGCGGCCGTAAACAACGCAAAGCTGTTTTTAAAAATTCAACAAGAATTTGGTTCTTTTGATACCTACCTTTATTCTTTTATGCCCGAGGGCAAACCCATCAAAAACCAAATTACAGACAGCAAACAGACTCCTGCTACCCACGCAATTTCAGACGCTATTGCCAAAGACATGAAGAAACGGGGCTTTAAATTTTTTGGCTCAACAATCTGTTACGCTCATATGCAAGCCACCGGAATGGTGAACGACCATGCGCTGGATTGTAGTTTTAGAGGATAGATTGTTTTATCTTGTTAAATTTATTAAATCCTTAACATGGTAATGTTTTTGAAATTCTAAATTAGAAACTTTATAAGTTCTGCTATCCATGAAAATATTATATGCTATACAAGGCACCGGGAACGGACATATCAGTCGAGCGAGAGAAATTGTTCCCTTATTGCAAAAATACGGAGACCTAGATCTGTTGATTAGCGGTTCGCAAGCCGATGTATCCTTAACACAATTTGTAAAATACAATTTCCACGGTTTTAGCTATGTTTTCGGTAAAAAAGGTGGAATAGATTATTGGAAAACTTTTAAGGAAATGAATCTTAAACAGTTTTTAAAAGATATGCGTTCTGTTCCGTTTAAGGATTATGATTTAATTATCAACGATTTTGAACCAATAACCGCTTGGGGTTGTAAACTTCGGAAAATAAAAAGCGTTTCTTTAAGTCATCAAGCATCGTTTTTATCGCCTTTAACACCCCGTCCGCCAAAGCGGGAAAAATATGCCGAACTTATTTTAAAATATTATGCGCCAACAACTCACCATGTTGGCTTCCACTTTAAAGCCTATGATAGTTTTATTCATACTCCCGTAATCCGTAAGGAAATACGAGATCTAAAGCCAGAAAATCACGGATATTACACCGTTTATTTGCCTGCGGTTGATGATAAATTGATTGTAAAATACCTGCATCAATTGCCAGATGTTAAATGGCAAGTTTTTAGCAAACATCAGCAGACCACTTATGAATATAAGAACGTAATTGTACAGCAAATAAGTAACGAAAGTTTTAATAAGAGCTTGGAGAATTGTACCGGCTTGTTCACCGGTGGCGGGTTCGAAGGTCCTGCAGAAGCGCTTTACTTGGGCAAAAAGGTATTAATGATGCCTATGAAAAATCAGTTTGAACAAAGTTGTAACGCTGCCGCCGCGGAGCAATTGGGTTTGCCTATAATTAAACAAATTGATGAAAACTTGGTGAGCGGACTACGAAATTGGATAAACGACGATAAAAAGATACAGATTGAGTTTCCGGATGAAACCGAGCAAATTGTACATGATTTGGTAAATACATTTGGAAAAGCAGATGCTTAAATTTTGTGCAAAAACGAATTTCGGCTTAGAAATCAATCAAAAGAAAAGACCTTAGAACAACCGTTTGGCGGGAGTGTAGCAAATAACCACTAAAAATCCAGTAAACCTCCTTTCTCTCAACCAATATTTCTTATTATTGTCTGTCCGGAAAACAATTATGGTACAACAGTTCAGAAACTTAAATTTTATAAATCTTTTTTTTCTCTTCGTTTTAACGTTGGTGCTCCGGGTTGGGCTGTTTGCCGATTTACCGGCTGGGGTAAATTCGGGTTTTGACGAATTTTTTTCAAGATTGCTACTTCATGTTAATCTTAATGATTACTTATCCCCGTTCGTAAACATTTCAATAGCCATAATAGTTGTTTATTTACAGGCAGTTTTATTTAATCAAATCATCAACAAACATGGTATTTTAGGCAAAGCCAGTTTTTTACCGGGTGCTTGCTATATCGTTGTTTGTAGCGTTTTTACTCCTTTTTTATCTTTTACGCCACCGCTATTTTGCAATTTTTTTCTGCTGTTTGCTTTTAACAAAATTTTGATTGAATATAAAAATAGCAATTCCATAGCAGCCATGTTTGATTTAGGGCTTGTGATAGCGCTGGGAACATTGTTTTATTTTCCGTTTGTAGGCTTTTTATTGCTGTTATGGATTGCGCTTTTACTGTTTAAACCTTTTTACTGGAGAGAGTGGGTAAGCGTTTTAGTAGGCTTTTTAACGTTAATTTTTATTTTGGGCGTTTATTATTACTGGAACAATAAACTGTTGGATTTTGTTGAAATCTGGGAACCGCTTTCTACCAAACTGCCAATCTACATTAATATTCAATTAACAGATTATATCGTTCTGTTGCCAATAGTTATTTGTGTTTTGCTAAGTATGTATTACTTAAACCAAAACTTTTTTAAAAGCTATGTTTTAGTGCGCAAATCTTTTCAATTGGCAGTTTTTATACTATTGATTGCCATTTTTTCTTTTTACCTAAAGCCAGATTTTAGGATCAACCATTTTATACTTTGCTCCATTCCCGTTGCGCTCTCGCTTTCTTATTATTTTATCAACGCAAAAAAGAAATTGATTTTCGAAACCTTGTTCTTTGTAACCATCGCAGTAATCATTTACTTCCAGTTTGTTTAACTTTTTTTAACAGATAAGCACTGCTTAAACTGTTAAATTTTGATAGTTTTGTAACGAATGAATGTTTTGTGCGTTCTTGTATTGGATTTTAGTATTTAATTGATAGAAAATGAAAGTTGGAGTTGTTGTTTTCCCGGGTTCAAACTGTGATCAGGATCTCATCTATGTATTTCAAAAAATATTGGGTCAGGAAGTTGTGCCTTTGTGGCATAAAGATCACGACCTGCAAAATGTAGATTTTATTGCTGTACCAGGCGGTTTTTCTTTCGGGGATTACCTTCGCTCTGGTGCGATTGCCCGTTTTTCGCCAATTATGCAAGAGGTGATTTCTTTCGCAAATAACGGCGGATATGTAATGGGAATTTGCAACGGTTTCCAGATATTAACCGAAGCAGGTTTATTGCCGGGAGGTTTATTGCATAACGAGAGCAGGAAATTCATCTGCAAAAACATCCATTTAAAAGCAAGCACACAAAACAGCTTACTAACCTCTAAAATTTCTGCCGATAGCGTTTTAAAAATTCCGTTGGCACATGGCGAAGGTAATTTTTACGCTAACGCGGAGGAACTTAAGAAAATCAACGATAATGACCAGGTTCTGTTTAGATATTGCGATGAAAACGGAAGGGTTGTCCCAGATGCTAATCCTAACGGTTCATTAGAAAATATAGCAGGAGTTTGTAACGCTAAAAGAAATGTTTTTGGAATGATGCCTCACCCAGAAAGAGCTGCAGACGCAATTTTAGGCAATCAGGATGGTTTAGTGATATTCGAATCTATCTTAGGAATGGTTAATGCCTAATCTGGTTATTGATATTGGCAATTCTTCTGTAAAACTAGCCGTTTTTGATGCAGACAATATTGTTTACCGTCAATCATTGCAAGCTATAACCACAGATTTTGTTGCTCAATTAATCGGTACCAAAAGCATAAATAACATTATTGTATCGTCTGTTAAAGATGATTTTGGATTTGATGAAGAAATAATTTCCAGCAAAACCAATTACATTAAATTTAATGCGCAAACAAAAATCCCGATAGATAATCGATATCAATCCCCCGAAACTTTAGGCTTAGATAGACTTGCTGCGGTAATTGGTGCAAATTATTTATACCCAAACCAAGCGGTTTTAACAATTGATGCGGGCACTTGCATTACTTACGATAGTATAAATGCAAACGGAGAGTATTATGGAGGCAGCATTTCTCCGGGAATAAAAATGAGGTTTGATGCCATGCACCATTTTACATCAAAACTGCCACGGGTTAATTTTGATGCAACATTTAATGAGCGTTTTGGAACAAACAGTAAAGATGCCATAAGTTCTGGCGCAATAAACGGAAGCGTTTACGAGGCAGAAGGTTTTATAAAAACGTTTTTAAGCGATAATCCATCCGGAAAAATTATACTTTCCGGAGGCGATTCTACCTTTTTTGATACAAAATTTAAAAACAGCATATTTGCGAACTTAATTTTACACGAACCTAATTTAGTTTTAATAGGTTTAAATACGGTTGTTAACTATCAGCATGATCTTAAATAAAAAATATTTCCTTGCATTTACAGTTTTGTTTGCAATAACTTATAATGTAGTGGCGCAATCTACCATCAATTCGCCTTACTCAAAATACGGAGTTGGAAACCTTGAGGGCAGTTACTTGCCTCAGCAAAGAGCAATTGGCAATTTAGGGTACGGTATCAGCACCGTTGGCAGCTATCAAAATTTAAATATTTCAAATCCTGCATCTTACTCAAACCTGCGCTTAACTGTTTTTGATATCGGTGCAAGCACTTTTAATCAAACTTTAAAAAAGGGAAATCTTTCAGAAAAAAGTTTCAATGCTTCATTAAGTTATCTGGTAATGGGTGTTCCGGTTTCAAAAAAATCGGCAGTAAGTTTCGGACTGCTTCCTTACAGCAACTTGGGTTATCAGTTTAAAAACAGTAATGATATGGTCGATACTTTTTCTGTAGATCATATTTATTCGGGAGAAGGCGGTTTAAACAGGGCATATTTAGGGTACGGGATTGGTTTTGGAAAACACCTTAGCATAGGCGTTAATATGAGCTACATTTTTGGGAACTTGAAGGAAATTAAAGCAACAGAATTCTCAAAGTATGTGGGGTTTCTTAACTCAAAAACAGAAAACAATAACGCAGTAGGCGGCTTAAATTTTGATTTTGGCGCACAGTACACCGCACTTTTGAACAAAAAGACAAAGCTAACAATAGGTTACACTGGCGGAGTTGAAACCGAGATAAATACGACTTATTCTCAACTTTCTACCCGTTATTCCAGTTCTTCAGATGCTGATTTTAGGGCTGATACCACATCTTTTATAAGGGAGGTGAAAGGACATTTAACCTTGCCGGCAAATCATAACTTCGGTTTTAGCATCGAAAAGCAGAATAAATGGTTAATAGGTGCAGATTTAAGATTGGCTAATTGGTCCGATTTTAACAAAACAGGTTCAAACGATATTTTGAATAACAGTTGGGGTGTTTCTGTTGGCGGTCAAATTACACCAAACGTAAACGCGGTAACCAACTACCTAAAATTAATCGATTACCGGTTTGGCCTAAGTTATGATAAAACTTATTTAGCCGTAGGCGGAGAAGATATTAACGTAAAAGCCATCAACTTCGGTTTCGGTTTTCCTTTGATTTCGGGACGAAATGCCTTTTACAAAATCAATTTTGCTACAGAGATAGGAACCAGAGGCACACTAAATAACAATTTGGTAAAAGAGAACTTTCTTAATTTCCGTTTAGGTTTTACCATTAACGATAGGTGGTTCCAAAAATATAAATACGATTAACATCGATGAGGTTCAAACTTCTGTTTTACGGCTTTTTTTTGAGTTGCTCTTTTGCATCATGTGGCGAAAGCGATCTTAGTAAAGCGAAAGAAATTGAGTTAAAACAGAAAGAAGACGTAGAGATTACCCGAGGTGCTGAAATTATTTATAGCGACTCGGCCCATGTTAAGGCAAAATTAACCACGCCAATTTTATACAATCATAAAACCAATAATCCGTATTACGAGATGCCCAAAGGCATTGTGGTAATTTTCTTTGATAAAGATTTAAAGCAAACCAGTAAAGTAACGTCTGATTATGCCATCCGTAAAGAAAACCAAAGGATTGTGGAGTTAAAGAAAAACGTGGTAGCTACAAACGCCGAAGGAAAGACCTTTAAGTCTGACGAGTTAATTTGGGATGAAAACTTGAAGCGTTTTTACTCCAATAAGCTGGTAACTATCAACACGGGAGGTAACCTTATTACTGGACCCGGGTTTTGGTCAAACGAGGATTTTTCTTACTACGAAATTAGACAAGGCTCCGGTACGTTTAATTTCAAGGACGATTTAAGCCAGCAACAATAACTTAAAACGCAACCTCTCCTTTAAAAGCTTGTTTCGCAGGACCTTCTAAAAAAATATTGGTAAACGTTTTACCGTCGTAAGTGAATTTGATGTTTAAATCGCCTCCTAAAACTTTTATCGGTGTTTCTATATTTCCGGTTTTTCCGTTTGCAAAAGCATTTGCCAAGGCAACGGCAGTAACGCCCGTTCCGCATGCAAAAGTTTCATCCTCTACACCACGCTCATAAGTGCGTACAAATAAATGATCAGCCTTGGGTTCTACAAAATTAACGTTGATGCCTTTTTCTTTGTAAGTATCGTTGTACCTGATCGTTCTACCTTCTGTAAAAACATCTTTGTCGGCAATATCTTTGGCGAATTTTACATAATGTGGCGACCCAGTGTTTAACACGAAATCGTTTTCATCTTTTTCTATATGTTCAACATCTATCATTTGTAAACTTACCCAATCGCCGGTATCTGAAATTTTGGCATAATGCGGACCGTCAACTGCTATAAAAGTGGTTTCGGTTTCAATTACGCCTAAAAACTTAGCAAAAGCCACAATGCACCTTCCTCCGTTTCCGCACATGCTACTCGGGTTTCCATCTGCGTTGTAGTAAACCATCTTAAAATCAAAACCTTCCGCCGGCTCTAAAAACATAATTCCATCACCTCCCACACCAAATCTTCTGTCACAAAGCTTGGCAAGTTTCTCCGGATTATTGTGTTGATAGCTTAAATTACGGTTGTCAACCATAATAAAGTCATTTCCGGCACCTTGGTATTTATAAAACGGTAATTGTTGTACAGACATGCAACAAAAATGGGTAAATTACATCGTTAAAGCAATTTCTAGTTATCGCCATTACATTACTGTGATTAATAGTGCTAAACAAATTAATTTTGGCTTAAAATTTTAACAATTTTTAACAGAAAACTAAGCAACATGCATTTGCAAAAAGCGTCTTAATGGTATTATTTTTGAAAGTCAATAATTTATCATATCAAAATCCAAATAACCATGAATAATAATATTAAGAAAGTAGGTTTTACTTTATTAACAGCATTTGTTGGAGGTGCGGTTGCAATTGGAGCCTACAAATTATTAGAACCTAGTAATCTTGCAGGTTTAAGTTTGGCCGAGAGGCAGAAAGTTTATTTTACAAATAATCCGTCAGAAATAACGGCATCTACAGGTGCCATAGATTTTACCCAGGCGGCAGCAGCGGTTTCGCCCGGCGTTGTACATGTGAGAACAACGTATAGCCGTTCCAGAGGACAGGCTTCAGTTGACCCATTCGGGGATATGTTCGAAGATTTTTTCGGACGGAGAGGACAACGAGTTCCGCAACAAAACATGCCTGCACCAATGGGAAAAGGATCTGGTGTAATTGTAACTGGAGATGGTTATATCATGACAAATAATCACGTGGTAGAAGATGCTGAAAAAATTGAAGTGATTTTGTCGGATAAAAGAGTGTTGGATGCGAAAGTAATTGGTAGAGACAAAAACACCGATTTAGCGTTGATAAAAATAAACGCTACTGACTTACCTGTTGTAAAATTGGGTAATTCAGATGACGTTAGGGTAGGCGAATGGGTTTTAGCTGTTGGTTATCCTTTAACGCTTGAGTCAACCGTTACTGCTGGGATTGTAAGTGCTAAAGCTCGCCAAATCGGTATTTTAGCACCAGAAATCGACAGGAATAGCTATGATCCAAATAACCCTCCTACCAACTCTTCTATCGAATCCTTTATTCAAACAGATGCGGTAATCAACAAAGGAAACAGTGGTGGCGCTTTGGTTAATGCCCGTGGAGAACTTATCGGAATTAATTCCGCGATAGCGTCTCAAACCGGTACCTATGAGGGTTATGGCTTTGCTATTCCGGTGAACCTTGCCAGAAAAGTAATGGACGATTTCTTAAAATATGGAGAAGTAAAACGTGGATATATTGGTGTAACTTTTCAGGAGTTGGATGCCGACAGAGCCAAAGAATTAAACTTAACTGAAATTGATGGACTTTATGTGAACTCAACTTTAGACGGTGGCGCTGCAGAGAAAGCAGGAATTAAAAAAGGAGACATCATTAAAAAACTGAACGGACAAGAAATAACTTCTTCTGCCCGTTTGCAAGAAAGGGTTGGAACAATGCGCCCAGGCGATAAATTGACCCTAACTGTTTTAAGAGACGGAAAATTAAAAGACTTTAACGTAACTTTAAAAGGCGACGAAGGCAACAAGTTGGCAAACAATGGGAAAGAAGTTACCGAAGTGGTAAATAGTTTAGGAGCTACTTTTTCTCCGTTAACAGATGCAGCCAAAAAGAAATACGGTATTAATTCAGGAGTTATTGTAACTAGCGTATCTCCAGGAAAAGTTTTCGATATGTATGATATGCCAAAAGGGACTGTGATTACCAGTGTAAACGGAAAAGGCGTTAATAATAACGATCAAGTAATTTCAGCTCTTAAACAGGACAGTAAAATGATTTCTCTGCAAGGTTTTATACCAGATGGTAGCAGATTTAGGGTGACTTTTCCTGCTAAATAACGCTTAACATTAAATTTCTCCCCAATAGTTTGCGCTATTGGGGCTTTTTTTTGAACTTTTCTTTTTATTTAAGGATAGGTATGAGTGATTTTGTGTTTAAATACGATGTATATTTGATGTTTACGTTTTTTACTCTTAAAAATTTCAGATTTTGCTTATTTATTTTTGTTTTTTTGATTTTATATATGAAAAATTACATGATTTATCAATATATTTTTGACTTAATTTAGGATTATTATTAAAATCTAAATTTTATATTAAGCGATATATGTTTATTAATGAGGAACTTAGCGCACTATAAGTATAATGCATCCAATAACGTCTATTTAAAATGTTTCTAAATAATTAAAAAATGCGCTTTAGTCTTGTTAATTGCAATTTAATTGTCATTTAATGGATACTTTTGTAGCCGTAAAACCATAAAGACTATAATAAATAATGAGTAATTTTTCGAAAACATTTTCTTCAACACTCGGAAGAAAACTAATTATGAGCTTAACAGGCTTGTTTTTGTGTGCCTTTTTAATTGTTCATCTTATCGGGAATCTTCAGATTTTTAAAGCTGACGATGGGCTGGCTTTCAACCAATACGCACATTTTATGACTCATTTTCCGCCAATAAAAATAGTGTCGTATCTGCTTTATCTTTCAATAATTGTTCACGCTGTTTGGGCAATTATCATCACCCGCCGGAATCAATCGGCCCGTCCAATTGGTTATGCTATAAAGCCAAAAGACGGTAGCATCTGGTCTTCCAGGAATATGGGTGTTTTAGGTACTATCATCTTTATTTTCATTGTGGTGCACATGAGCAACTTTTGGTACAAATATCACCAAGGTTATACGCCATATGTGGAATATCAAACCAACTTAAAAACCGGAGAAACTACCAGTAGGGTTTTAGATGCAACAGAATTTAGAGAATATGTTACTTATGTTGATAACGGAGTCCAAATTACACAGTCAGAAGATCTGTATAAAGAGGTATATAGTGCTTTTAAACAATGGTGGCTAGTGGCTTTTTATGTTATCGCAATGGCTGCACTTGCATTCCATTTAATTCATGGTTTTCAAAGTGCGTTCCAAACCTTAGGCTGGAATCACAGAAAATATTTCCCATTGGCAAAATTCTTAGGTTTCTGGGTTTTTGGTATTTTAATACCGTTGGCTTTCGTAGCAATGCCGTTGTACGTGTTTTTTAAATAATATTAAGATTAGCCTTGTAAAAAGGCTCTAGATAAAAATTAAGAATAAGATGAAGTTAGATGCCAAAATTCCAGAAGGCCCATTAGCCGAAAAATGGAACAAACACAAATTCAATCTAAAACTGGTAAACCCTGCCAATAAGCGCAAGTACGATATTATAGTAGTAGGTACTGGCTTAGCGGGCGCTTCTGCCGCTGCATCATTAGCAGAATTAGGATACAATGTGAAAGCATTTTGTTTTCAGGATAGCCCACGTAGGGCGCATTCTATCGCTGCCCAAGGTGGAATAAATGCCGCCAAAAATTATCCCAATGACGGTGATTCTGTTTTCCGTTTATTTTACGATACCATAAAAGGAGGTGATTACCGCTCAAGAGAAGGAAACGTTTACCGTTTAGCAGAAGTTTCTGTAAATATTATTGACCAATGTGTTGCGCAAGGTGTGCCTTTTGCTCGTGAGTACGGGGGTTTGTTAGATAACCGTTCATTTGGTGGTGCACAAGTTTCCAGAACTTTTTATGCAAAAGGGCAAACTGGCCAGCAGCTATTATTAGGCGCTTATTCGGTATTAAACCGCCAAATTGAGTTGGGCAAAGTAAAAATGTACAACCGTTCCGAAATGTTGGATTTGGTGGTAGTTGACGGTAAAGCACAAGGTATTGTGACCCGTAACTTAATTACAGGAGATATTGACACACATAGCGGTCACGCCGTATTATTGTGTACCGGCGGTTACGGAAACGTATTTTATCTTTCTACAAATGCAATGGGAAGTAATGTTACCGCGGCATGGAGAGCACATAAAAAGGGAGCTTATTTTGCAAATCCTTGCTATACGCAAATCCACCCAACTTGTATCCCGGTAACCGGCGATCATCAATCCAAACTAACTTTAATGTCCGAATCTCTCCGTAACGACGGTAGGGTTTGGGTGCCGAAGACAGTTGAGTTATCGCAAAAGCTACAAAAAGGAGAATTAAAGGCAATAGATATTAAAGAGGCTGATAGAGATTACTATTTAGAACGCAAATATCCATCTTTTGGTAACTTGGTGCCTCGTGATGTGGCCTCAAGAAACGCAAAGCAGGTTTGTGATGAAGGTAGAGGTGTTGGTAAAACAGGTCTAGCGGTTTATCTTGATTTTGCCGATGCTATTAAGAGGTTAGGCCAGCCGGCGGTTGCCGCCAAATACGGGAATTTGTTTGACATGTACCAGCAGATTACTGATGAAAATCCGTATGAAGTTCCAATGAGAATTTATCCAGCAGTTCATTACACAATGGGAGGGCTTTGGGTAGATTATAACTTAATGACCAGCTTGCCGGGGCTTTATTGTTTGGGGGAAGCAAATTTCTCTGATCACGGCGCAAACAGATTAGGCGCTTCTGCCTTAATGCAAGGTTTGGCAGACGGTTACTTTGTAATTCCGTACACGGTGGGGGATTATTTAGCTAACATCGGCCCAGCTCCTATAGACGCTAGCAGACCTGAGTTCGCAAAAGCAAAAGCAGAAGTTGAAGAAAAAATTAAAACGCTATTATCCTTAAAAGGAACTAGAACCGTTGATGAATATCACCGCGATTTGGGACATATTATGTGGGAGTATTGCGGAATGTCTCGTACTGCAGAAGGTTTACAAAAAGCAAAAGGTTTAATCGCAGAACTTAGAGATTCGTTTTGGAAAAATGTGATCGTTGTTGGCGAAAACGAAGAAGTTAACCAATCATTAGAAAAAGCGGGTAGAGTTGCCGATTTCTTGGAATTAGGGGAGTTAATGGTAGATGATGCACTTAATCGCAGCGAATCTTGTGGTGGACACTTTAGAGAGGAATCCCAAACACCAGAAGGTGAAGCTTTAAGGAAGGATGATGAGTTTGCTTATGTAGCAGCTTGGGAGTTTACGGGCGCCAACATGCCAGAAGTGCTTCATAAAGAAGAATTAGTTTTTGAAAATGTTAAATTAACACAAAGAAGTTATAAATAGGTTGGAAGTTAAAAGTAGAAAGTAGAAAGTAAAGAAACAATCGTCTCAATGCCAGCTACTCAATACCCAATACCAACTACTCAATACAAAATAATATGAGTGGACATATGAATCTGACGTTGAAAGTATGGCGTCAAAAAAACAGCGCAACACCGGGCAAATTTGTGACTTATAAAGCAGATGATATTTCTCCGGATATGTCTTTTTTGGAAATGTTGGATGTGGTGAATGAAGATTTGGTGAAAAAAAACGAAGATCCAATCCATTTTGATCATGATTGCCGAGAAGGGATTTGCGGGATGTGCTCTTTAGTTATTAACGGAGAGCCACACGGACCAAAAAGAGCCACCACAACCTGCCAATTGCACATGCGTAGCTTTTCTGATAACGACACCATTGTAATTGAGCCTTGGAGAGCAGCAGCTTTTCCGGTTGTAAAAGATTTGGTGACAAACCGGGCAGCTTTTGAAAGAATTCAGCAAGCCGGTGGATACGTTTCTGTGGGTACAGGCGGTGTTCCGGATGCAAACGAAATTCCAATTCCTAAGCCAGTTGCTGATGAAGCTTTCAACTCTGCAGAATGTATAGGTTGTGGCGCTTGTGTGGCAGCATGTAAGAATGCATCTGCAATGCTGTTTGTATCAGCAAAAATTTCTCAATTGGCCTTATTGCCTCAAGGTCAGCCAGAGCGTTACGCCAGAGCGGAAGCAATGGTATTGCAAATGGACGAAGAAGGATTTGGAGGCTGTACCAATACTTATGCTTGTGAAGCACAGTGCCCTAAAGAAATTAAGGTGACCAATATTGCGAGGATGAACCGCGAGTTCTTTAATGCTGAGCTGATAAAATCGTAATAAAAACAGTAGCCGATTTAATACGGATAACACTGTTAAAAACGTAACTCGTTAAAAATTAGGGATGTAATTTATTGCATCCCTTTTTTATTTGACTTTATCCACAATTTTCAGTTACATTTATAATTACAATTTTAAACATGGCTAATCACGTAAACATTCCCCGCTTAGATTTAAATGACTATTTAAACGGAACGCCTGCGCAAAAGAAAAAATTTTCTGATGATATAGGCAAGGCGTTTAATGAGACCGGATTTGTTACCATAACCAACCATGGCTTAAGTCAGGAATTAATCAGTAAGCTTTATCAGCAAGTAAAAAATGTATTCTCTTTACCCGAAGAGAGTAAGTTAAAGTACGAAAAAGTAGAATTAGCTGGTCAACGAGGTTATACCTCAAAAGGTCGTGAAAAGGCAAAAGATTCCAAAACTCCGGATTTAAAGGAATTTTGGCAGATTGGACAATACGTAGAAGATGAAGATCCGATAAAAAAAGATTATCCCGATAATATCGAGGTAGAGGAATTCCCCGAGTTTAACCAAGTAACCAAAGAAACTTATCAAAAACTCGAACAGGCCGGTAAACATATTTTAAAAGCAATCTCCGTTTATTTAGGTTTGCCCGAAAATTATTTTGATGATAAAGTTCACAACGGAAACTCCATTTTAAGAGGTATCCATTATTTTCCGATAGAAAATCCGGATGTCTTACCTGCGGATGCAGTACGAGCGGGAGCACATGAAGATATTAATCTTATTACTTTGTTAATTGGCGCCAGTGCGGATGGTTTGGAAGTTTTAACCCGCGAAGGAGAGTGGTTTGCTATAAAAGCGCAGGGATCCGATATCGTGGTAAACGTAGGCGATATGCTACAGCGCTTAACCAATAATAAACTTCGTTCAACTACGCACCGGGTGGTAAATCCGCCAAAGGAATTGATGAAAACTTCCAGATATTCTGTTCCGTTTTTTTTACATCCAAAAGCTAAAATGGATTTAACCTGTTTACCTTCTTGTGTTGATGCAGAACATCCAAAAGCTTATGCAGATATTACCGCGGGTGAATATTTAGACGAACGTTTGAGGGAAATCGGTTTAAAAATGTAATTCTCAAATTTGAGAATAGGAAAGAAGGTGCCTGAGAGGGCGCCTTTCTTTGTTTATTTAAAGATACATCTGTCCCAAATTTTACATATTGTACGGTTTACACTATATTTGCAATATTCAATAAAAAACATGGAAACATTAAGCACTCCCATAAATTTTTTCCCCATCATTATCCAGCTAGCAGTTGCTTTAGGCTTTGTTGCTTTAACAATGATTTTAACCCACATGATTGGGCCAAAACGTAAAACTACTGATGTTAAATTAACGGCCTTTGAATCTGGAATTGAGGTAGTTGGGAACGCCCGTCAGCCATTTTCAGTTAAATACTTTGTGGTTGCCATTATCTTTGTTCTGTTTGATATTGAAGTGATTTTTATGTATCCATGGGCAGTTAATTTCAGATGGTTAGGTTTAAGCGGATTAATTGAAATGTTTATTTTCATGGGAACATTGCTTTTGGGCTTTATCTACGTTATCAAAAAGAAAGCATTGCACTGGGACTAAATAGAATAGTTCTAAATAAAAATCATCGACTTTTTAGAGTAATAAACTTGATAAATTTGCGCTTAATTTCTATTAAGCTTTGTTTAACAGGTTTTAGGAAAGGAATTTAGATTATGAGTGATATTAATTTAGTTGAGGCACCCGCAGGCATACAGGGAGAAGGTTTTTTTGCCACCTCTTTGGATAAAGTGATAGGGATGGCAAGGGCAAACTCTTTATGGCCGCTTCCTTTTGCAACCTCGTGTTGCGGAATTGAGTTTATGGCAACCATGGGTTCTCACTACGATTTTTCGCGTTTCGGTTCAGAACGCCCGTCATTCTCGCCACGTCAGGCAGATTTACTGATGGTGATGGGAACCATCGCAAAAAAAATGGCCCCGGTTTTAAAACAGGTTTATATCCAAATGGCAGAACCACGTTGGGTAATCGCCGTTGGTGCTTGTGCATGTAGCGGTGGTATTTTTGACACTTATTCCGTTCTGCAAGGAATTGACGAAATCATTCCGGTGGACGTTTATGTGCCAGGATGCCCTCCACGTCCCGAAGCTATTATCAATGGTTTCAACAAAATACAAGATTTAGTAAGAGCAGAATCTTTACGCAGAAGAGAATCTCCAGAATACACAGCATTATTAGCAAAATACGGAATCCAGTAATGGGAAAAATCGCTAATCAATTTATTATAGAAAAGCTTACCGCTCAGTTTGGCGATAAATTTACATCCCCAACAGAGCCTTTTGGTTTGCTTACTTTTGAAACTACTGCAGATATTATTGCCGAAATGTTGGCTTTTCTGAAAAACGACGAAGCGCTTAGGTTCGGTTATTTAACAGATATTACCGCCGTTCATTATCCCGAACAAACTAATGCGCTTTGCGTAGTTTATCATTTGCACAGTTTAACAAACAATGTAAGGGTTCGCATAAAAGTTTCTATTCCGGTTTCAAACCCTACAATTCCTACCGCAACCACTTTGTGGGAAGGTGCAAACTGGATGGAGCGTGAAACTTATGATTTCTTCGGAATCCATTTTACAGGACATCCAAACTTGGTAAGGATATTAAACGTGGATGATATGACGGTTTTCCCGATGAGGAGAGAATACCAACTGGAAGACCCGAACAGAGTAGATAAAAAAGATTTTTTCTTTGGACGTTAAGTAAAATAAATGAGCAATTTTATAACAGAGACAACGCCAAATCGTCCGGTTTATATCGATAACGACCCTCAAAGCGAGTTGACTACGTTAAACCTTGGACCAACCCACCCTGCTACACACGGAGTTTTTCAGAACGTGTTACAGATGGATGGCGAACGTATTGTTAGCGGAGTTTCTACCATTGGTTATATCCACAGGGCTTTTGAAAAAATAGCTGAACACCGTCCGTTTTACCAAATCACAACTTTAACTGACCGGATGAATTACTGCTCGTCTCCTATCAACAATATGGGCTGGCACATGACGGTTGAAAAACTTTTAGGTATCGAAACTCCAAAAAGAGTAGATTATTTAAGAGTAATTGTGATGGAATTGAGCCGTATTACAGACCATCTAATCTGTAACGGTATTTTGGGTGTTGATACAGGCGCATTTTCTGGTTTCCTTTATTTAATGGAAGAACGTGAGCATATCTACGAGATTTTTGAAGAAATATGTGGCGCTCGTTTAACCACAAATATTGGAAGAATTGGCGGTTTCGAAAGAGATTTTAACGATATCGCTTTTGCAAAACTGAACAAGTTCTTAGAAAAATTCCCACCGATTTTAAAAGAGTTTGAAGCTTTATTCAATAGAAATAGAATTTTTATAGAACGTACCTCTGGCGTTGGAGCAGTTGATGCCGAAACAGCCTTAAACTATAGCTGGAGCGGACCAATTTTAAGAGCTACGGGTGTTGATTATGATGTTCGTGTAAATGAGCCTTATTCTTCTTATCAGGATTTTGATTTTGAAATCCCGGTTGGAACTACCGGCGATGTTTACGATCGTTTCATTGTGAGAAACGAAGAAATGTGGCAAAGCTTAAGAATTATTGAACAAGCTTTGGAAAAATTAAAAGGCGAGCCAAAAGGAGTTTTCCATGCCGATGTTCCAGAGTTTTACCTGCCTCCAAAAGAGCAGGTTTACAATAACATGGAAGCTTTAATCTATCATTTTAAAATAGTGATGGGTGAGGTAGATACTCCTAAAACAGAAGTTTACCACGCGGTTGAGGGCGGTAACGGCGAGCTTGGATTTTATTTGATTAACGATGGAGGCAGAACGCCTTACCGTTTACATTTCCGCAGACCGAGTTTCATTAATTATCAGATGTATGCGCCAATGAGTAGCGGGATGTTATTGTCTGATGCCATTATCAACATGTCTAGTTTGAACATTATAGCAGGAGAATTAGATGCTTAGAGTAGAAGATACAACCGCAGTAGAGTTTTCTACTGAATTATTGGCTAAGTGTAACGAAATCATCAGTCGTTATCCGGAAGGAAAACAAAAATCAGCTTTGTTACCAATTTTGCATGAAGTACAGGCCGTTTTCGGTTGGTTGAGTGCAAACGCAATGGATAAAGTAGCAGAAATTTTGAACATCAAGGATATTGAAGTTTACGAAGTTGCTACTTTTTATACCATGTACTTTTTAAGGCCACAGGGCAAATACGTTTTGGAGGTTTGCCGTACGGGGCCTTGCTGTTTGGTAGGCGCAGAAAAACTGATGGACTACATTGGCGAAAAGCTAGGTGTAAAAGAAGGTGAAGTTACAGCAGACGGTTTATTTAGCTATCGTGGCGTGGAATGTTTGGCTGCTTGCGGTTATGCGCCAGTTTTACAAATTGGTCCCGAATATACTTTTCATGAAAATTTAACGCCAGAATCGGTGGATAGGTTGATTGAAGAGTTGAGGAGTAAATAGTATTGAGTATAGCGATTTGGGTATTGAGAGCCTTATAAGCGAACGAGGTCAAATCGAAAAGAAAATAAATAATAAGACAAAAGGAAGTAGATTTAGAAGAGCAGATATTAAGGTCGCAATTCTCAATACTCACTTCTCATATCTAAAAAAAGAATGGGTCGCAAATTATTATTAGAACATATTAACGTACCGGGGATAAACACTTTTCAAGTTTATCGCGAGAAAGGTGGCTACCGTTCAGTGGAAAAAGCTTTGAAAACCATGTCAACAGATGACGTTGTAGAAGAAGTTAAAAAATCTGGTTTACGTGGTCGTGGCGGTGCGGGTTTCCCTACCGGGATGAAGTGGAGCTTTTTGGCTAAGCCAGAGGGTGTGCCTCGTTATTTAGTTTGCAACGCAGATGAATCGGAACCCGGAACTTTTAAAGACCGTTATTTAATGACCCACATTCCTCATGCATTAATTGAGGGAATGATTGTTTCCAGCTATGCGCTTGGGGCAAATACCAGCTACATTTACGTTAGAGGAGAAATGATGCCTCAAATCCGAATTTTAGAAAAAGCGATCGCCGAAGCTAAACAAGCCGGATTTTTAGGTAAAAATATATTAGGCAGCGGTTACGATTTAGAGCTGTATGTTCAACCAGGTGGCGGAGCTTACATCTGTGGCGAGGAAACCGCTTTATTAGAATCGCTTGAAGGTAAAAGAGGAAATCCTAGAATAAAACCACCTTTTCCCGCAATTGCCGGTTTGTATGGTTGCCCAACAGTAGTAAACAATGTTGAATCTATCGCAGCAGTAGTTCCAATCATCAATGATGGTGGCGAAGAATATGCGAAAATAGGAATCGGTCGTTCAACCGGAACTAAATTAATCTCTGCTTCAGGAAACTTGAACAAGCCTGGTGTTTATGAAATTGAACTAGGAATTTCGGTAGAGGATTTTATTTATTCTGATGAATATTGTGGTGGAATTGCCAACGGAAAAAGATTGAAGGCTGTTGTTGCCGGAGGTTCTTCTGTACCAATTTTACCAGCAAACTTAATCTTAAATTTGGCTAATGGCGAAAAGCGCTTAATGTCTTACGAGTCTCTATCCGAAGGTGGTTTTGCTACCGGAACCATGTTGGGTTCGGGCGGTTTTATTGCTTTTGACGAAGACCAATCCATCGTTAGAAATACCTGGAATTTTGCCCGTTTCTATGCTCACGAGTCATGCGGGCAATGTTCGCCTTGTCGTGAAGGGACAGGTTGGATGGAAAAGGTACTGCACCGTTTAGTGAACGGAAAAGGCAAAGCCAGCGATATGGATTTATTGGTAAGCGTTTCTAAACAGATAGAAGGAAATACCATTTGTCCGTTGGGCGATGCGGCGGCTTGGCCGGTAGCCAGTGCAATTCGTCATTTTAGAGACGAGTTTCAATGGTACGTAGATAACCCAGAGTTATCACAAAAACAGAATTACGGTTTAGCACATTATGCGGATCCGTTGCCGGTTTTGGAACAAAGTGAGAATTAAAAAGTAAAAATTAAAAAACTTGACAAAGCCGTTCGATCAGAGAAAGAAGTTTCCTGTTTTCTAAAGAGCTAGTCATTTTTATAACAGAAACAAAGGTAGAGCGAATACATGCTCCGCTTTTCGACCAGTTGATTAGAAGTGGAACTTCTGTAGGAGCAAACATAGAAGAAGGAAGAGCAGGAAGTTCCAAACGTGATTTTAGAAAGTTTTACATTATAGCTTTAAAATCAGCAAATGAAACAAAATATTGGTTACGTCTTTTGAAAGAAACGGGAATTATCAAACCTGCGGATATTTTGAAGGTTGAATCGATGATAAATGAAGTAGAAGAATTATCTAAAATTGTCGCATCAATTGTGATAAATATGGATAAATCGGTTTAAGGAGTAAAGTTATTTTAACTTTGATTTTTCAATTTTAACTTTTGATTTTTCAGTTAATTGTTAAAGTTGTTTAAGCTTTTGACTTTTTAATTTTAACTTTTGATTTTTCAATTAAATGATTAAAGTAACAATAGACGGAATTCCGACTGAAGTAGAGCCGGGAACAAGTATTTTGAATGCTGCCCGTCAGATTGGTGGAGATATTGTACCGCCGGCAATGTGCTATTATTCCAAATTGGAGGGCAGTGGCGGTAAATGCCGTACCTGTTTGGTAAAAGTGAGCAAAGGTTCCGAAAAAGATCCTCGCCCAATGCCGAAATTGGTAGCAAGTTGTCGCACCAACGTAATGGACGGAATGGAAGTGCAAAATATTACCTCGCCAGAAGTGGTTGAAGCCAGAAAAGGCGTGGTAGAAATGCTTTTGATTAATCACCCGTTAGATTGTCCAATTTGCGACCAAGCCGGAGAATGCCATTTGCAGGATTTAAGCTATGAGCATGGTTTGGCAACTACCCGTTACGAATTTGATCGTAGAACTTTTGATAAGATTGATATCGGCGATAAAATTCAATTGCACATGACGCGTTGCATTTTATGCTACCGTTGTGTTTACGTGGCCGATCAGATTACTGAAGGTCGTGTTCACGGCGTTTTAAATAGAGGAGATCATTCAGAAATTTCAACATATATTCAACAAGCGGTTGATAATGATTTCTCTGGAAATATGATTGACGTTTGCCCAGTTGGCGCTTTAACCGATAAAACTTTCCGTTTTAAAAACCGTGTATGGTTTACAAAACCTGTTGAGGCACACAGAGAGTGCCCAACTTGTACAGGAAAAGTAACTTTGTGGTATAAAGGTGAAGAGGTTTTGCGTGTAACCGGTCGTAAAGATCGATACGGAGAGGTTGAAGATTTTATCTGCAACACCTGCCGTTTTGATAAAAAAGCAACTCAGGATTGGGTAATAGAAGGTCCACGCAATGTTTCGCAACATTCGGTAATCAATGCCAATCATTATCACGAATTGCACCCAGCACAAGTGGTTAAGAAAAGCCCTGAACTGATGGAAGCGAATAAAGAACAATTTGAAAGAGCTAAGAAATTTTAATGGAAGTAGCATTTTTAATAGAAAAAGTGGTTTTAGTTTTAGTGTTATTTACACTAACGCTTACCATTGCCGCATACTCAACCTGGGCAGAGCGTAAAGTTGCTGCTTGGTTACAAGATAGGGTTGGTCCTAACAGAGCCGGGATTTTCGGTTTATTGCAACCCTTAGCAGATGGTGGAAAAATGTTCTTTAAAGAAGAGATTATGCCTAGCGGAGCCAACAAGTGGCTTTTTATCGCAGGGCCGTCTTTAGCTTTATTGGTTTCTTTTTTAGGAAGTGCCGTTATACCTTTCGGGCAAAATATAGAAGTTTTTGGCAGGTCAATGCCTTTACAGGTGACGGATATTAACGTTGGAGTACTGTACATTTTCGGTGTTGTTTCTTTGGGAGTTTACGGCATTATGATTGGTGGTTGGGCATCAAACAATAAATATTCTTTGATGGGCGCCATCCGTGGTGCTTCACAAAATATCAGTTACGAAATTGCGATGGGCTTATCCATCATTGCTTTGCTTTTAGTAACCAATACCTTAAGTTTTAAAGAGATTGCGGAACAGCAACATGGTTGGCATTGGAATATTTTGGTTCAACCTTTAGGGTTTTTAATCTTTTTGGTCTGTGCTTTTGCCGAAACTAATCGTGTTCCTTTCGATTTACCCGAGTGCGAAACCGAGTTAATTGGCGGTTACCAAACCGAATATTCAGGTTTTAAAATGGGTGCTTACATGTTTGCAGAATACATTAACATGTTTGTTTCATCGGCAGTAATGGCGGTTTTATATTTCGGAGGTTACAATTATCCGGGTATGGATGCCGTAAATGCAATGTTAGGTCCAACTTGGGGTCCGCTGATTGGTGTGGCGGTAATGTTCCTCAAAATTATTTTATTCATCTTTTTCTTTATGTGGGTACGTTGGACAGTTCCGCGTTTCCGTTATGACCAATTGATGGATTTAGGTTGGAAAGTTTTAATTCCGTTGGCAATTGCCAACATTGTAATTACAGCAATTGTAATTACTGTAGTAGACAAATTATAATTGTGCCAGGCCGAGCGGAGTCGAAGCCCCGTTCAGCCTAATCGCAAAAAGACATTTCGACTCCGCTCAATGTGACAAACGGAGGAGACAAAATAAAAAATGATAATGGAATCATTAAGTGGTAGAAAAAAAGTACTAGAACAAAAACCAATGAACTTTTGGGAGCGCATGTATTTGCCTGCCATTCTCAAAGGGATGGGCATTACTTTTATGCACATGTTCAAAAAGAAAGAAACCATCCATTACCCAGAACAGGAACGCGAGTTTTCTGAAAACTGGAGAGGGATGCATTCTTTAAAAAGAGACGAAGACGGAAGAGAGCGTTGTACAGCCTGCGGATTGTGTGCTTTATCTTGTCCGGCAGAAGCAATCACAATGATTTCTGCGGAGCGAGAAAAAGGCGAAGAGCATTTATATCGCGAAGAAAAATATGCAGCGGTTTACGAGATCAATATGTTGCGGTGCATTTTTTGTGGTTTGTGCGAAGAAGCCTGCCCTAAAGAAGCAATTTACTTGGACGGACCAATTGTTCCGGCTGATTTTTTACGCAAAGATTTTATATACGGAAAAGATAAATTGGTAGAAATGCCTATTACCGAACTGGAAGCGTTAAAAGGCGCTAAAGTTTAGTTTTGGGGATTATCGCTCATAATTAATTCAAAAATTTTACCTTTGCCCATCAAAAAAAGGCAATTGCAGATTATACATCGATGAGTTTATTTTACTTTGTTGCATTCTTGTCCATCCTATTTTCCCTTCTGGTAATTTTTACCAAGAATCCGGTTCATAGCGTATTGTACCTAATAGCTACCTTTTTTACTTTCACCATTCACTACATTTTATTGAATGCGCAGTTTTTGGCGGTGGTAAACTTTATTGTTTACATGGGCGCAATAATGGTGCTTTTCCTTTTTGTATTGATGTTGATGAACCTCAATAAAGAAAGTGAACCTGTAAAATCAAATCTGGTAAAAATTATTGGCGTAATTGGCGGTGGCGCGTTATTGGTAACCATTGTTGGTGCTTCTAAAGCTTTGCAAACATCAGCGGTAAGCGCCTTGCCAAATTCCGAAATCGGTTTGGTAGAAAACTTAGGAAAGGTTTTGTTCAACGAGTTTTTACTGCCGTTTGAACTTTCATCAATTCTTTTACTCTCTGCATTAGTTGGAGCGGTATTATTGGCTAAAAAAGATAAACGAACTCAAAATGGATAATATTACAGCAACCATTCAAGTAGTTCCACTTAATCACTACATATTATTAAGTGCAATTATTTTCACTATTGGCGTAATTGGAGTTTTAATCAGAAGAAACGCAATTATAATTTTTATGTCCGTTGAACTGATGTTAAATGCGGTGAACTTACTTTTAACAGCGTTTTCTGCTTATAGCGGAGATGCATCCGGACAAGTATTTGTGTTTTTTATTATGGCCTTGGCCGCGGCCGAAGTTGCTGTAGGTTTGGCAATTATTGTAATGGTGTACCGCAACACAAACTCCATAGATATTAATGTGTTGAACAGGTTAAAGTGGTAATTTTTTTATAAAGCTAGATGATAGACTTAGTTTGGTTAATTCCGTTATTTCCCTTTATTGGTTTCCTAATTTGCGGTTTGGGCAGAAACGTTTTGCCAAAAGCAGTAATTGGAACCATTGCAAGCTTAGCAATTATAGCTTCTTTTGCAGTTAGTTTAGGGATATTCTTTGAATTTAAATCAGTAGAACCGGTTATAATTAATTTATTTGATTGGATTAAAGTTGGAAGCGTAAATATCCCATTTGCTTTTCAGGTTGACCAATTAAGTATCCTGATGCTGTTGATCATCACAGGAATAGGATCGCTTATCCATATATATTCCACCGGTTACATGAGCCACGATGCCGGTTTCGGTAAATTCTTCTCCTATTTAAACCTATTTGTGTTTTTTATGTTGTTGCTCGTTTTAGGCGCAAACTACATCGTAATGTTTATAGGTTGGGAAGGCGTTGGACTTTGTTCTTATTTATTGATAGGTTTTTGGTTTACAAACGGCGCTTACGCTGATGCGGCAAAAAAAGCCTTTATCATGAACAGGATTGGAGATTTAGGTTTCTTAATCGGTGTATTCGTAATCATAGCTACTTTCGGAAGCGCAACTTTTGCAGAGGTTTTCCCAAAAGCACAAGGAATGGTTTCCGGCGATGCGACTTTAACTTTAATCACCATTTTATTGTTTATTGGAGCAACAGGTAAATCAGCACAATTGCCATTGTTTACTTGGTTACCAGATGCGATGGCGGGTCCAACTCCGGTTTCGGCGTTAATTCACGCAGCAACGATGGTAACTGCGGGTATTTACATGATTGCCAGGTCAAATATCTTGTTCAGCTTATCCCCAATTACCATGAGCATTATTGCTGTAATTGGCTTGGCAACTGCAATTATTGCGGCAATCATCGCGATCACGCAAACGGATATTAAAAAGGTATTGGCCTATTCTACGGTTTCGCAATTAGGCTATATGTTTTTAGGATTAGGCGTTGGTGCTTACACCGGAGCTTTCTTTCACGTTATTACTCACGCTTTCTTTAAAGCATTATTATTCTTAGGCGCAGGTTCTGTAATTCATGCAATGAGCAACGAGCAAGATATGCGTAACATGGGCGGATTAAAAAGTAAATTGCCGATTACGTTTGTAACGATGTTATTGGCGACTTTAGCGATATCTGGTTTACCTCCGTTCGCAGGTTTCTTTTCAAAAGACGAAATTTTAGCTCACGTTTACGAGCATAACAAAATACTTTGGATCATCGGTGTTTTAGGTGCGTTATTAACAGCATTTTATATGTTCAGGATGATGTTCTTAACTTTTTGGGGTTCTTTCAGAGGAACCGAAGAGCAAAAACATCACTTACACGAGTCGCCAATTTCAATGACTTTTCCTTTAATTGTTTTGGCAGTGCTTTCTGTAATTGGCGGTTTTATTGGTATTCCCGAAGTTTTAGGTGGAGGACATTGGTTGGCGGGCTATTTAGCTCCGGTTTTTGAGGGTTCAACTTCAAGATTAGGCGAATTGGCATTGTCACATTCTACAGAATATTTATTAATGGGCGTTTCTGTTGGCGGTGTAATCATAGCAATTGTAATTGCTTACTTTAAATATGTTAAAAACAGACATGTTCCGGTTGCAGATAGCGAAAATAGATCGGCCTTAGCCAAAATATCTTATAACAAGTTTTACTTTGATGAGTTTTACGCAGCCATTATTACCAAACCTTTAGATGCGCTTTCGATATTTTTCTATAAAACAATTGATAAAGCCGGGATTGATGGTATTGTAAATGGCGTTGCAAAAGCTCCGGTAGAAGCAAGTAAAGGTTTCCGCTTATTGCAAACAGGTAACGTAGGTTTCTACATTTTTGCGATGGTTGTGGGGATTGTGGTGGTGTTAGCGTATAGTTTTTTTAAATTTTAGGGTTCCGAATTAAAGAATAGATGAATTTATTAATCTTATTATTTTTTCCTTTAGTGGGTTCAATAGCAGTTCTGTTGAACAAAAATTATGCGAAGCAAACCGCTTTAATTAGTTCAATCATCACTTTAGGTTTTACAGTTACTTTGCTTTGTAATTTCGAGCCAGAAGCCGGAAAACAATTTGTAGTTGACCTTCCTTGGATTCCGCAATCAGGCATTAGTTTTAAAGCTGGTATCGATGGAATTAGCATGTTGATGGTGCTTTTAACCACAGGCTTAACTCCTTTAATTATTTTATCCGGTTTTAACAGAACTTTCAAAAATCCATCCGCTTTATTTGCGTTGGTTTTATTCATGCAATCGGGTTTATTGGTAGTTTTTACTGCTTTAGACGCTTTCTTGTTTTATGTAGGCTGGGAAGCAGCATTAATTCCGATTTACTTTATCTGCGCAATTTGGGGCGGAGCCGAAAGAATTAAAGTAACGATGAAGTTTTTCATCTATACATTCGCCGGTTCTTTATTTATGCTTTTGGGCATCATCTATCTACATTTACAAACTCCTGGAAACACCTATGATATTGAAGCATTTTATGCATTAAGTTTGGATAGCGCTACACAAGGGTGGTTATTTTGGTGCTTCTTTATCGCTTTTGCGGTAAAAATGCCGGTCTTCCCTTTCCATACTTGGCAACCAGATACTTATACCGAGTCTCCAACCATTGGCACCATGCTTTTAGCAGCAATTATGTTAAAAATGGGTATTTACGGAGTTATCAGATGGTTAATTCCTGTTTTACCTTTAGGTTTTATACAATGGAGAGAGGTTGCATTGATTCTTTGTATCATCGGAATATTTTATGCATCTGTTATCGCTTTTAAGCAAAAAGATATTAAGCGCTTAATAGCTTATTCATCAATTGCCCACGTAGGTTTAATCGCTGCGGGCGTTTTTGTGTGGAACGCACAAGGCGTACAGGGCGCAATGATTCAGATGTTGAGCCACGGAATCAACGTTTTAGGTTTATTCTTTGTTGCGGATATTGTTATCGATCGGTTAAAAACCAGAGAAATTGCCCAGATGGGCGGTATTGCCAAAATAGCCCCGAAATTATCCATTGCATTTTTGATTATTGTTTTGGGTGCGGTTGCACTTCCATTAACCAACGGATTTATCGGCGAGTTTCTGCTTTTAATGAGCGTTTATTCCTTTAATATTTGGGCAGTTGCAATAGCGGGTTTAACCATTATTTTCGGCGCAGTGTATTTGTTGAGATTATACAAAAATGTAATGCAGGGTACACTTAACGATTTAACCGCTTCTTTTAAAGACATCAGCGGTTCAGAGATTGCACTTTTAACCATCGTTTGTGCCTTGGTAATTGTTATCGGAGTGTATCCACAACCTATCTTGCATATTTCGGAATCGGCAGTAAACGGATTGATAGGTCAAGTAAACAGTAAATTAGCATTTTAATCATAAGAATGAATTCTTTAATAGTTATATCAATTTTAGCCATTGTAGTTCTTTATTTAGGATTATTTAAAGCAAAAAATGCATTATTACCTGTTAGTATCTTAGGATTATTAGGTGCTTTAGTTCTTGCAATTGGTGAGTGGAACAGCGGTGCATCGCCAATTTACAGTGGCATGATGCATTTTGATAATTTTGCTGTTGCTTTCTCGGGTTTAACCATTATCTCAACTATTTTAATTCTGTTGCTTTCTAAAACGTATTTCGAGAAAATTAGTGAAAACGTTGCCGAATATTACACCATTATTTTATTTGCCTTAGTAGGAATCATCGTGATGGTTTCTTACCACAACCTTTCTATGTTGTTTGTAGGTTTAGAAATCATGTCGGTAAGTTTGTACATCTTGGCCGGGATTAAAAAGCGTGATTTCGCATCAAACGAAGCTTCACTGAAATACTTTTTAATGGGCGCTTTTTCTACCGGATTTTTGCTTTTTGGGATTGCATTGATTTATGGAGCGTCAAATTCTTTTGATTTAAGTGAAATTGCAAAATACGTAACAGACCGCCCAGCCGGGATTGACCCGATTTTTTATGTTGGGATTGTTTTGGTAATGGTAGGTTTGTGCTTTAAAATTGGCGCAGCGCCTTTCCATTTCTGGGTTCCGGATGTTTACGAAGGTTCGCCAACTTTAATTACTACGTTTATGGCGACAGTTGTTAAAACTGCTGGTTTCGCCGCTTTTTTAAGATTGTTTTCTGTTTGCTTTGCGCCGCTTTCAGAGTTTTGGATGCCTACTTTATTGGCAATTACCATCCTCACTTTATTCATCGGAAACATTACCGCTTTATTCCAAACCAACTTTAAAAGAATGCTGACTTATTCCAGCGTTTCACATGCTGGCTATATGCTGTTTGCCATTGTTGCTTTGGGCGCAAGTTCTTTCAACGCTGTTTTTGTTTATGCGACAGCTTATTCGTTAGCGTCAATCATCGCTTTTGGCGTATTAATTTTAGTTAAAGAACAAACCGGAAGCGAGAATTTTGAGAGTTTTAACGGCTTGGGTAAAAAGAACCCGTTTTTAGCATTTGTGGTAACGGTTTCTATGCTTTCATTCGCAGGTATTCCGCTTACGGCGGGCTTTATAGGTAAGTTCTTCATGTTTTCTACGGCGTTGCAAGAGTACCATACTTGGTTAATTGTGTTGGCAATTATCAATGCTATAATATCTATATTCTACTATTTTAAGGTAATTGTAGCTATGTATTTCAGGGATGCCGAACGTAAGGAATTGGTTTCTAACGGCTATTACAAAGTGGTTTTGGGCGTATCGGTTATTGCTACCATTGTATTAGGTGTTTACCCATCTATAATTACCGATTTATTTTAAAGTGCAATAATTATAAAATTACAATAATATTTGTAGTTTTATAAGGAGCTATGAATGAACTCTGGGAGAACCTCACAAAATTATCGAACGCTGAAGAAATTATTCGCCAAGGGGGTTTTTATCTAATCGTATTTGTTGTATTTGCGGAAACGGGTTTGTTTTTCGGATTTTTTCTTCCGGGAGATTACCTTTTGTTTTTGGCGGGAATGTTTGTTGCTACTGGCAAATTAGATGCCGGTATTGTAACCATGGTACTTGGTTTGATATTTGCTGCCTCTGCCGGGAATTTTGTAGGTTACTGGTTTGGCTACAGGACCGGTCCGGTACTTTATAAAAGAAAGGACAGCTTTTTTTTTAAGAAAAAGTATTTGAAAGCGGCCGAAATATATTACAAAAAGCAGGGCGCATTTGCGTTAATTATGGGCAGGTTTGTGCCAATTGTTAGAACTTTTGCCCCTATTGTGGCTGGCGTGGTGAGGCTTGACATTAAACGGTTTGCTTTTTATAACATTACCGGAGCGGTGATTTGGATAAGCTCACTTACTCTGCTAGGCTACTTTTTAGGCAAAGAATTTCAAAAAGAAATAGAAAATTATTTAGGATACATTATTTTTGGATTTATATTTTTAACTACAATTCCATTAGTAATCGCCTTTTTCAAAAAGAATTTAGGCAAGAAAACAAAAGATTTACACGATACCGAAAATGACGAATAAACACCCTTGGCACTCCATATCACCCGGAGAAAATGCTCCAGAAAGCGTAACAGCGATTATAGAAATTCCAAAAGGTTCAAAAGCTAAATACGAAATTGACAAGGATTCCGGTTTGCTAAAATTGGATAGGATGCTGTTCTCGTCGGTAATGTATCCCGCTAATTATGGCTTTATCCCTCAAACTTACTGTGACGATCATGACCCGCTGGATATTTTGGTGCTTTGTGCTGCAGATGTTTATCCAATGTCAATCATTGATGCAAAGGTGATCGGCGTAATGCACATGGTTGATAATGGCGAACAGGACGATAAAATCATCGCTGTTGCAAAAAATGATATGTCTGTAAATTATATAGAAGATTTATCAGAACTTCCACCACATACCATGAAAGAAATTGTACGTTTTTTCCAGGATTATAAAGCTCTGGAACATAAAAACGTAACCATTGAAACTTTACACGGAAAAGATTACGCCTTTAAGGTAATCGAAGAAAGTATAGAATTGTATAATTCTACCTATAGAAATAAAATTTAAAAAATGGACCCCCATCTCGAGATAAGCGGATTTCACATATTTTTAACCATATTTCTGGTTTTATTAAATGGATTTTTCGTTGCTGCGGAATTTGCAATTGTTAAGGTTCGCGGTTCTCAAATAGAAATAAAAGCAAAAACAGGTAGCAGAGTTGCCAATGTTGCGAAACACATGACCAGTCATTTGGATGGTTATTTGGCGGCCACTCAATTAGGCATAACTTTAGCATCATTAGGTTTAGGTTGGGTTGGTGAAGATGTAATGTCCAGGTTGGTACTGAACATTTTTAATTTCTTTTCCTTTCCTATCTCCGAAAGCTTAACAACAAATTTAGGTCATGTGCTGGCTTTTACCATTATTACTGTATTACACATCGTTTTTGGTGAGCTTGCTCCTAAAACATTAGCTATTCAACGCCCGGTTGGTACAACAATGACAATTGCTTTGCCTTTACAGATTTTTTACGTTGTTTTTAAACCATTTATTTTTGTGTTGAATGGCTTCGCTAATATCATTTTAAAGTTATTTGGCATCAGTACCGCTAACGCTCACGAATCACTGCATTCATCTGAAGAATTGCAGTATTTATTAGATCAAGGGAAGGAATCAGGGGCAATTGATAAGGCAGAACACGAGCTAATTAAAAACGTTTTTGATTTTAACGAGCGAGTGGTCAAAAATATCATGGTTCCTCGGACTAAAATTTCTGCCGTTGAGCTTACCGCAACACAGGATGAACTGTTAGAAACCATCATCTCCGAAGGTTATTCGAGGATACCTGTTTATGATGAAACGATTGATAAAATTGTAGGGATTGTACATGCAAAAGATATATTGTCTTTAATTGTAAAGCATGGCCAGTTTAATTTAAAGGACATTTTACGTAAACCGCTTTTCGTTCCTGAATCTAAAAAGATTAATGATTTAATGGCCGAATTTAAGCTAAAGCGTATTCAAATTGCTGTAGTTTTAGATGAGTTTGGAGGAACAGCCGGAATGGTAACTTTAGAGGATATTGTGGAGGAATTGGTGGGCGATATCCAAGATGAATACGATGAAGAAAAACCATTGGTAGAAAAAGTTTCTGATGATGAATTTATTGTAACCGCTTCTGCAACGGTTTATGATGTAAACGAGTTTTTGCCTCATGATTTACCGGAGGACGAAGATTACGATACTGTGGTAGGATTATTAAGTGAGATTTTCGGTAAAATTCCTGAGGTCGGAGAAACCAAAGATTTTAACGGATATACCTTTACCATCCTTAAAAAGATAGACCAAAATATTGAATCGGTTAAATTGCAGCTATTATTGGATAAAGAGGAGCAGATAGATAACCATTAAGGCTTATGCATTTATTTTATACGCCTGATATAAAATCCACAATTTATCAGTTAAACGAAGAAGAAAGCAAGCATTGCATCCGAGTTTTACGCTTAAAAAATGGTGATAAGGTAAACCTAATAGATGGAAAAGGTGGTTTTTACCTTGCCGAAATCATTAACGATCATCCCAAAAGAACGGAACTGCATATTGTTGAGGCACAACAGGAATATGCCAAACGCAACCATTATTTGCACATTGCAGTTGCGCCGACAAAAAATATCGATCGGTTCGAATGGTTTTTAGAGAAAGCTACAGAAATTGGTATCGATGAAATTACGCCTATTATCTGCGAACGTTCGGAACGTAAAGAAGTAAAAACCGATCGTTCCAATAAGATTATCACTACAGCCATAAAACAATCGCTAAAAGCATATCATCCGATTTTAAACCCCCAAATTTCTTTCAAAGATTTTGTTGCTTTGGTTAAGGCCGATGTTAAATACATTGCTCATTGCGAGGAACAAAGCAAGGCAGAGATTGGAAAAGGATTTAAAAAGCACTCCAATTATTTAATTTTAATAGGTCCCGAAGGCGATTTTTCTCCCACAGAAATAGAATTGGCTTTGCAAAGTGGATTTGTTCCCATAACTTTAGGCGAAAGCAGGTTAAGAACAGAAACTGCTGCACTACAAGCATGCTTCGAGATAAACTATTTAAATCGGTAAAAGTTAAAATTTTAAAGTCAAAAGTTAAAAGTGTGGGATTATGCGAGTCATCTTGGCTCTTGGGTCTTTGTTCTTTTGTCTTGTGTCTTATATCTTGCTTCTTATTACTTTCCTTCACAAGCCCAACCTATAAAATTGCCAAACTAAAATATAACGGAGGAGGCGATTGGTATGCCGACAGAACAGCGTTACCTAATTTAATTGCTTTTTGTAACCAAAACTTAGGAACCCAAATTGCACCCGAGGAAGCTACGGTAGAAGTTGGAAGCATTGAATTATTTAATTATCCTTTTGTTTATCTCACTGGGCATGGCAATGTTGTTTTTAACAATCAGGAAGCCGGAAACTTAAGAAAATACTTATTGGCAGGAGGCTTTTTGCATATCGATGATAATTACGGTTTAGATAAATTCATTAGGCCACAAATGAAAAAAGTTTTTCCGGAGCTGGATTTTGTAGAGTTGCCATCAAATCATCCTATTTATAACCAAAAATATAAATTCCCCAATGGCTTGCCTAAAATTCATGAGCATGATGGTAAAAGAGCGCAAGGCTTCGCATTAATTTACAAAGGCAGAATTGTTTGTTTTTACACTTACGAATGCGATTTGGGAAATGGCTGGGAAGATTTTGGCACCTACCCGGAAGATACACAAGCTACTCGCGAAAAAGCGCTTAAAATGGGCGCTAATTTGATTCAATTTGCGTTAACGCAATAAGCAAATTTAGCCTTAAAGCGTAATATAACTAAGCCAATTATTTTCTGCAATTTTGTTAGCCCATGATAAAAAAGGAAACCATTGATAAAATTTTAGAAACCGCCTTAATAGAGGAAGTGGTTGGCGACTTTGTCCATCTAAAAAAACGTGGCTCCAGTTTAACAGGTTTATGTCCGTTTCATAATGAGAAATCGCCATCTTTTCACGTTTCTCCGGCAAAGGGAATTTTTAAATGTTTCGGTTGTGGAAAAGGCGGGGACTCTGTCCATTTTATTATGGAGCATGAGAAATACTCCTACCCAGAAGCGCTAAAATACGTTGCCAATAAATATAATATCGAGGTTGAAGAAACCGAGGTAACGCCGGAGTTTAAGCAGGCGCAAGACCGCAGAGAAAGTCTCTACATTGTTTCAAACTATGCCACATCCTTTTTTGCGGATAAGATGTGGAACAGCGAAGATGGTAAAACCATCGGTTTAAGCTATTTTAAAGAGCGTGGTTTTAGGGACGATATTATCAAAAAATTTGAGTTGGGCTATTCGCCCGATGACTGGAGCGCATTGCTTGATGCGGCTTTAAAAGATGGTTACCAACAGGAATTTTTAGAAGAAGTAGGCTTAGTCATTAAAAACGACCAAGGAAGAATTTACGACAGGTTCCGTGGGCGGGTAATGTTCCCGATCCATAACTTTACCGGAAGGGTAATTGGTTTTGGTGGACGGACGCTAAAAACCGACAAAGCAGTTCCAAAATATGTAAACTCGCCCGAAAGCGAAATTTATCATAAATCCAATGTGCTTTACGGCTTGTTTCAGGCAAAAAAGGCCATCCGAGATTTAGATAATTGTTATTTGGTTGAGGGTTATGCCGATGTGCTATCAGTGCACCAAGCCGGTGTAGAAAACGTTGTTGCTTCCTCCGGAACTTCACTAACTACCGAACAAATAAGACTAATCGGTAGGTTTACCAAAAGCATAACCATTTTATACGATGGCGACGCAGCGGGTATTAAAGCATCTTTGCGTGGTTTGGATATGATTTTGGAGGAGGGCCTGGACGTAAAAGTGGTGCTGTTCCCCGACGGTCACGATCCAGATTCTTATATCCAAAAATTAGGGGCATCAGCTTTTAAAACGCACATTGATAACAATAAAAAGGATTTTATATTTTATAAAACCGAGATTCTTTTAAAAGATGCACAAAACGATCCGATAAAAAAAGCCGGTGTAATTAGGGAAGTTGTAGAAAGTATCGCCAAAATTCCGGATGCCATAAAAGCTTCGGTATTTCTACGGGAGTGTAGCACTTTGCTACAGATGGAGGAGCGCATTTTAATTTCGGAACTGAATAAAATGCGTTTAAGCAACGCAAAAAAAGAAACACCGAAACCACATTTTGACGATAGTCCGCCACCAGAAGTGGAGGCGATGATGTACGAAACGCCCGTAAAAAGCGATGAATACCAAGAACGTGATATGGTTCGCGTACTTTTGATGTATGGCGATAGAATGGCAAACTGGGACGATACTACCGATACCTACATTGGGCCGTACATAGTGTTGCATTTGGACGATGTTGTTTTTAGCAATCCGCTCTATGCCAAAATTGTAAAGTTTTATAAAGAAGAATTGGAGCAAGGGCGTTTACCAAAGGAAAAGGACTTTATTCAACATCAGGATAGAGAGATTTCTACACTTGCGGTTTCCTTAATTTCTAGTCCTTACCATCTTAGCGAAAACTGGTACAATATGCACAATATTACCGTACCCGATGAAACTGAAAAGCTACGAGGAACAGTTATGGGCGCAATTTTTCATCTCAAGAAAAAGAAAATAGGAAGCATCATTGCCACCAAGCAAGAAGCTATTAAGACCGAAAAAGATGCGGATAACGTAATGATTTTGATGAAGGAATACCTAGAGTTGAAGGAGGTTGAAAAATATATTTCTAACTATTTAGGTTCAGTAGTTATCAAATAAATGGCTCGCCATAACGACGATGGAAAACTTGCCGAGCAGTTTGCCAAAGAATATTTACTGCAAAAAGGCTATCAAATTTTAGAAGAAAACTGGCGCTACAGCCGGGCAGAGGTAGATTTAATAGCCAGCATAAATAATACCATCGTTTTTATAGAAGTAAAAGCCCGCTCGGGAACTGGTTTTGGTTTGCCCGAAGAGTTTGTGGATGAGAAAAAGCAAAAACTACTTTCCAAAGCTGCCAACGAATACATTTTTTTAAAGAACCATCAAGGAGAAATACGTTTCGATGTAATAGCGATCCTTTTCAAAAAAGGTTTTGAAAGCTACAATGTTAAGCATATTGAAGACGCTTTTTGGAATTATTAGTTTGTTAACCACAGAGGAAACGGAGGTTTTGTAGTTGTGTCGGTCTGAACGGAGTAGAAGATTTAAGCACTGAGCAATCGGAGGTCTGCGGGGAGGGTACAAGGTTTACGCCTTAAAGACTTACGAAATTTCGAAAACTTCGTAAGTCTGAAAATGATTATCGTTAATAATTATCATGTATAAAAGTTAAGATTTTCTCTACCTCGGCTTTTACGGTTTGGCTAGGTAACAAGTAATTATTATTCATGAAAGAGAAAAGGTACTTTTTACCCGATGCACCCACTAAATAACCGCTGATGTTGTAATTGTTAGATAGGCTTCCGGTTTTTGCAAAAACAAATGTCGTATCGCTTGATGCAAACATATTTTTCAGCGTTCCCGATTTTCCTCCGTTTGGCAATAAGCTAAACAAACGGTTCTCATTGCCAACTTTAGTATAAATTTTTTGTAAAACCGCTGTTAAGTCTCTTGGGGTTATCAGATTTTGGCGAGAAAGTCCAGAACCATCCACCCATTGTAGTTTATCAGGCAAATCATTGAAAAGGTTTTTGCTGGCCACAGAAATTGCACTATCCGTACACATTACTAAATGATTGGCTACGGCGCAATTTAACAGCATTTCTTCGGCAACGAAATTATCACTCTGTTGTAGCATTTGTTTATATAAGCTATCCGCCTTTACGCTGTAAATCACTTTTGCATTTATGGGCAGTTTTCTCCAAGGCAAAATTGTTACCGGCTTTATCACTAAACCAGTCGCTAAAAGTGTATCAGTCAGTAAGTTTTCAACTGTTGATTTATCCAAATGCAAGGGAACAGCTTGCTTAAAATCGGCACCAAAATTAGATGGCATTGCTAAATTATTGTTTTCAAGACCTCTTTGTGCCGTTTTTAATTCCGGGGAAACCGTGATATCGCTTAGGTACATTGCGGCTAAATCCGGGTAGCAACTTAACTGCCCTAAACCGTTATTGCTAATATTAACCACGTTTCCGTACATCGGGAAACCTGTAATTTCTGTTTGGTAATAATCGTTAAAATCGTCCCAGCTCCAACCTCTTCCAAATTTTTTTCCTTTATACCTGCCATTAATTAAGTAGATATTTTTTCCAGAATTTTTTATAAAATCAAAAGCCTTATGATTTTTAAACGATGGATGCAGGAAAGACGCATCAGCCATTGGCCAAATAAATAACGAATCTTTACGGATAGCATATTCTATCGATGGAATAGAATCGCCCAGCATATTTAAGGCAGTGTAAAAAGTTAACAGCTTGGTATTTGATGCCGGTATAAAATATTTATCGGCATTTTTTTGAAACATCGCTTGGTTTGCGCCAATTTCTTGTAAAACAAAGCCAACATGGTGCTGGTTTAAAACGTTAGAATTGTTAATTAAATCCGCAATATTTTGATATGCCACAGGTTGCGGTTTTTTTACCGAGCATGAGGCTAAAAACAACATTGATAAAATAGTGGGAAGGATAAAAATTCTTTTCATAATAATAATTAGCGAAGCTAAATTAGTAAATTGTATGTTAATAAGGCTTTAAAATTAGTGTAGTAAAATGTTTTTTAAACCGAGATTCTGGCTGGTGCTTTTTGCCTTTTTAGCATTTATTATGCCAGTTTGGGCACAGGATAGGTTTGTGTTTGATGGTGACAGAAAGCAAGAAGCGCTGGTTTTTAAAAAAAGTCGTGGGCTTATTATTCTACCGCTGTATATTAACGGAAAAGGACCTTTTAATTTTATTTTAGATACTGGAGTTGGGCATTTATTGATAACTGATGCAGATTTAAAAGACTCGTTGCAACTAAAGTATTTGCGTAAGATGAAAATTGAAGGGCTTGGCGAACAGGAAACACTAACGGCTTACAGCACCTCATTTTTAGAGTTGAGGGTGGGCAGTGCTACGTTTAAGGACGCTTCTGCAGCCATATTAACATCAGATATTTTTAATCTTTCCGGTTATTTAGGAATGCCAATCCATGGGCTTATAGGTTATGATTTTTTCAAGAGTTTTATTGTAAAGATTAATTACGAAGCCAATATTTTAAAAATATTTAGTACCGGCAAAGCTAGGCTTTATAAAAAAGGTACAAAGTTTCCGCTGTTGGTGGTGGACAAGAAGCCCTTTATTGATGCTTCAGTTGAAACCGATGGAGGAAAAAAGCTTTGGGTACGCTTGCTGATTGATTCGGGCAGTGGCCACCCTATTTCATTGGAATCATATAACAACCAGCCTTTTGATTTACCAAAGCGTTTTGTGGATGCAAATTTAGGAATAGGGCTAAGCGGAAATATACGCGGGTTTTACGGGCGGATTAATGCGTTAAATATTGGCAAATTTACATTAAATAATGTGCTTTGTTCTTTTCCTCTTTTTGATGATGTTGGTGCGAAAGCCGAACCTGACACCCGTAACGGAAGTATCGGAAACCCTTTACTTTCAAAATTTATAGTGGTTTTTGACTATCAAAAAAATCGTGTTTTTTTAAAGCCTCTGGCTAACTTTAAAAAGCCGTTTGATTATGACAAAAGCGGAATGGAGATCGTAGCCGATGGCAAAAATTTTGACCGCTATATAGTAAGCCGAGTAGAATCGCAGTCGGCTGCCTCCGATTTTGGAATCTTAGTGGGCGATGAAATTTTAACGATTAACTTTAAAAAAGCTTCGACAATGAGCATAGGCGAAATCATAAAAATCCTAAGTGCTGAAGCTGGAAGAACGCTTTTTATTGAAATTGTCCGCGGAGACGAGATAATTATGGGAATTTTAAAACTAAAAAATCGAATTTGAACAACGTAGGTTCTCCTACAGAAGGCGGATTTATAAGCGCACCGATTTACGGTGCGCTAAGCTTATTTTACTTGATATTGAATTTTGCTTTTAGATTTCCTATAGCAACCTCAAACTCGCCAAGTTCAACCACTGTTTTACCTTCGGCATTTACAAAGGCAAAAGCTTGTTTGTCCAGTTTAAAAGTAACCTTTTTATTTTCGCCAGGTTTAAGGTTTACTTTAAAAAAGCCTTTTAACCTTTTTACATCCGGCGTGATGCTGGCATAAAGATCAGATAAATAAAGATCAACTACTTCCTTTCCTTCACGGTTGCCTGTGTTTTTAACATCAACAGTTACAGTAAGCTGGTCGTTTGCCGACAGGTCGCTTGCGCTCAATTTTAAGTTACTGTATTCAAAGGTGGTATAACTTAAGCCAAAACCAAATTCGTATTGTGGGTTATAATCCGCATCGTAGTTATAAACACCTTCCACTACGCTTCTGCTTTCAGATGGTTTATGGTTGTAATTAGCCAATGAATTTGGGAACTTAGGGTAGTTGAAAGGCAATTTACCTGATGGATTTTCATCGCCAAATAAAATGCTGGCCAAGGCATCGCCACCAAAATTTCCTGGCAAGTAAGTCATCACAACACCCTGCATTAAAGGCTCAAATTTGCTGATGATCCGCGGGCGGCCTTCGTTTAATACCAAAATAACAGGCTTGCCGGTTTCCGCAAGTCTTTTAGCGTAGGCTGTTTGTAAATCAGATAAATACAAATCGCTAAGATTACCCGGAGTTTCGGTATAGGAATTTTCTCCTAAACAAAGCACTATGGCATCGGCGTCTTTAGCAGAGGCAATTGCTTCGTCCATCTTATCGACATATTCTTCAAAATATTTGCCGTCCATTTTATAGCTAATTCCAGGGACGAAATTTACATTTTGAGCACCAATTTTATTTTGGATAGCCTCCAAAATAGTATTGTATTTTGATGCAAAATCTTCCACTTTTTCGCCCTGCCAAGAGTAGCTCCATCCACCATTTAAGGTACGCATTGAATTTGCGTTTGGACCAGTTACTAAAATTTTTGCGGTTTTGTTAAGCGGTAAAACGTGGTTGCTGTTTTTAAGTAAAGTGATGGATTCCGCAGCAGTTTGGTAGGCGGCGTTTTCAAACTCCTTGCTTCCAAATTTTGGATAATCTTTATAGTTAGTAACGGGCGTATCGAACAAACCCAATTGGTATTTTAAGGTTAAAATCCGAGTAACTGCTTCGTTAATTCTGCTCATTTTAACTTTACCTTCTTTTACCAAAGCAATTAAATCATCGCAAAAAGGCTCGTATTTGTAAGCAATCATCGACATATCAATGCCGGCATTAATAGCTAGCATTACCGCTTCTTTATTGTCTTTAGCTACTCTGTCTCGCTGATAAAGGTTTTCAATGTCGCCCCAATCGGTTACAACCAATCCTTTAAAAACTAGCTCGTTACGTAATAAATCTGTGAGTATTTTATAGCTTGAGTGTACAGGAATACCGTTTATCAATCCCGAATTAATCATAATGGAATGTGCACCGGCATCAATTGCGGCTTTAAATGCCGGAAGATGGTATTCGCGTAGAGCTTGATCTGAAATATAAGCTGGCGTTCTGTCTTTACCAGAGGCGGTTACTTGGTAACCCAAGAAATGCTTTAAACATGAAGCCACGTTAAAAGGGGAAGAAACGTTATTATCATCGCCCTCGTAACCTTTTACAACAACTTTTCCAACCTCCGAAGTAAGAAATGGATCTTCACCATAAGTTTCCCAAATACGTGGAAAACGAGGATCTGGCCCTAAATCTAAAACAGGAGAAAAGTTCCATGGAATTCCGCTAGCTCTGGTTTCATAAGCAGTTATTTTTGCTCCGTTTTTTATTAAGTCAAGATTACGCGTAGCAGCTTGTCCAATTTGTTGCGGAAAAAACGTAGCGCCGGCAGTGTAAGTTGTGCCGTGAATGGCATCAACGCCGTAAATCACCGGAATGTTTAAGCGTCCTTTTCCAGCTTTCTGAATCTCGGAAATTATTTTATACCATTCCTGCGGGGTTCTGGCCCGGTTGTTTGCTGTGTTGAGTATTGAACCTACTTTGTATTTTCCAAAAACATCCTCCATTACTTTAGGATCCAAAACAACCGGCTCAAAACTGCTAAAACGGTCTTTTCCTTTGGTAATTACATCCAGTGTAACCTGTGCCATTTGACCCACTTTTTCTTCGAGGGTCATTTTAGAAAGAAGGCTTTGGACTTTTTGGTTAATTTTTGCTTCTTGATTTAAGGATTGTGCTTTGCTAGAATTATAAGTAAAAGCAACAAAAACGAATACATAGATTAAGAATCGGAAATTATTTTTCATATGGTCACTGTTATTAAAAAGTAAAAGCTAATATCAATTTATTGTTTATAAACTCGCACATAATCAACTTCCATTGTGGCTTTTGTTACACTGGGATCCACTGCACCGGCAAAATTGCCACCCATAGCTAAGTTAATAATGAGAAAGAAATCTTTGTTAAAAGGGAGTGCCGTTGAATTGGCTAAAGTGTGTATTAATTGGTTATCTACGTATAAATTTATTGAAGTTGATGACCAATCTACTTTATAAATATGGAACTGAGTAACATCTGCAATTTTTTTGGTTTTTCCATTCGCATTTATACCTGAATGTTTGGGATAATGGAAAGTTCCGTAAATGTTGTTTTGATCTCTGCCTAAATGCTCCATAATATCAATTTCCCCACAGGCGGGCCAAGGCATAGTATCTATATTGCTGCCCAGCATCCAAATTGCGGGCCAAGTACCCACACCGGTTGGCATTTTTGCTCGTACTTCCACAATCCCGTAAGTAAAATCAAACTTCTGTTTGGAGTTTAATCTGGAAGAAGTATAAGATCTGTCTTTATAATCCTCTTTGATAGCGTTAATTTTTAAAACGCCTTTTTCAACCTTTACGTTTTCCGCTCTATCCGTATAGTACTCGAGCTCTTGATTGCCCCATCCATCTGTTCCGTTCCCGATATTATAATTCCATTTTTTACTATCGGGCGCACCGTTATAATTAAACTCATCAGCCCATATTAGTTTTTTGGTTTTTTGCTTGTCGAGTTTTATACGTTCAAGTAAAAGCTCTGGATAATTTGTGGTTATAAAATCAAAATCATGTTTTAATAACCAGTCCATCTCGGTAGTATCATTAACCGTCCAAGCGTTTAGTGTAATTTTGTTTTCTTTTGCACTGTTTATCCATTCGGGATGGTCTTTAAACACGGTATAATAATAATCGACTCCAGAAATGCCGTCCGCTTTTAACTCTTCAGGAGATTTATTCGCTTCTAGATACTGAGTTTTCGCTTTTGGATCTAAGCGATGAATTTCTTTTAAAATTTCATAGTCGAAGCTGATATAACATACTTGATTTTCCGCATTTAGCTGTTTTACCGTTTGTAGTACTTTTTTGGCGACAGTAATTCCTCGTTGCTTGTTAATATCAGACGGTTTTATCTCGCAGACTAACTGAGTATGCCTATTGTTTTTTATCCCTGCTAAAAGATATTCTCGCAACGTTGGCAATTTTTCTCCATTTGAAAGTTTAAATGCCTGCAATTCTTGATAAGTACTTTTTTCTACTGTAAGCTTGTTGTAATGCGGGTCGTGATTAATAACCAAGGAATCATCTGAAGTCATTCTTACATCAAATTCTGAACCTCGACAATTGAGACGAATAGCTTCTCTTAGCGACGCTATGGAGTTTTCGGGAAAATTTTTGGCTTTCCAGGCGCCACGATGTGCTACTACAGCATTATTCGCAAAATCTGGGGTGCTTTTTAATGAACTGCATGAAGAAGTGGCGACTATAACGCCAAGTAATAATAATAAACGGATGTTAATGTGTTTCATGAAAACAGTTGATAAGACCACTTAGTTTATAGATAACAAGCGATTTTGGTTTTTTAAAAAACCAAAATCGCTTAATTGAATTAAAGATTTATGCTAATTATAGCCGTCATTTTGTGGGTAGTTAGGGCCTAACAAACTTATTTCATTAAGCGGGATAACCCAATTTACCATGTATGGCTTCATTGTTCTTCTGGCATCAGCTTTATAAGGTAATGGCTTCGCTGGTGTATTATTTGCGCCACCGGCTGTCGAGTTATCCGGACTTAAATCGCCGGCCATTCCGTAACCTGCGTGGTTTACCACATAATCATACAGTTTGCCGGTTCTTTTTAGCATATACCAGCGTCTGCCTTCAAAAGCTAACTCTCTGGCTTGTTCATCTAAAATGGTTTGCAGATTTATCGTACTAACTTTTGCAGCATTTGCTCTGGATCTGATGGCGTTTAACTGTCCTAATGCGGTTCCTGAGTTTGGCGCATCAGCTACTGTACCAATATTCCCTAACATTAAATTGGCTTCTGCTGCGTATAAATACGTTTCTGCCAATCTATACATCATAATGTTCTTTGTTTGTGTGTCTTCCGTTGGGATACCATCATCAGGAAAATACTTTTTGCAGCCTGCGTTTAGTCTAATAAACCAAAAATTTCGGTTAGCGGCGGTAGTTGCAAATTCTTTCCAATCCGGATGTACGATTTTTTGTCCCAAAGTAGCGCTAGAAGGGATTGTTGCCGGATCGTTATAAACATAATCCTGAACATAATAAGCGCCTTTAATTCGTGTATCATTAGGGTCGGCGTTTAACAGGTCTCTTAAATAGTTATTAAGCGTTAACCATCCAAAACCTCTTCCGCCTTGTTCAACAGTATATTTAGATCCCGGAATTAGCTCGGCATAGTTTGGCATTAAATTAAAGTTGATTTTGTTGGGTTTGCCGTTAACTTGAGCTTTAAACTGCAATGCCCATAACGTTTCGGAGTTGTTTAAATCACCTTTAAAAACAAGAGCTGGGGTTGTCATTAGTTTATAATTTCCGTTATTTATTACAGCTTCAGCCTGTAATTTCGCTTCTGCCCAGTCTTTTTGCCATAACGCGACTTCAGCTTTTACGTGTCTGGCGGTAGCTTGGGTTATTCTGCCGGCAACATCCGTCCATGATAAATTTGTAATTGCATAAGTTAAATCATCATTCACTAATTTATAAATCTCTGCCTCCGGTGTTTTATCGGTAATAATTTTATTGGCCGTTTCAGGGGTTGTTGGTTCAGTAGTTACATAGATATTGTTAAAAAGTTTGTACAAAGTAAAAACGGAGTTTGCCCTAAAAAACTTTGCTTGCGCAATTACTTTAGTTTTTCTGGCATCATCCATTCCGGTTATGCTTTCCGCTGATTTAATAATAGCGTTTGACCGATCGATGATTTTATAGTACGTTTTCCAATAATCACTGTAAACCCCGCTGTTTAATGGCGTGGTTCCTTGCGTCATTCTTCCGTAGTTAGATATTTCTCCACCTCGTGGAATAGTTAAGTCGTCTTTCGCATCAATCACAATCGGATTTGAACCGTTGTTACTTAGGTTTTCCCAAAATGCCCGCTGAAAATTGTATAAGCCTACTACCCCAGATTCAAGTCCGTCCGGAGTATTGTAAACGTAATAAGCGGTAAATTGCGAACTAGGATGCTCGGTTAGGTAATCTTTACAAGAGCTGAGTACCATTACTATAGCTAAAGTGGATACCAATCCTATTTTAAAATTTCTGTTCTTTTTCATGTTGTTGAGTTTAGGGTTGTTACAAACCGATGTTTAAACCAAAAGTGAATGATTTTGTATCCGGAAAATCATTTGGATTATTCTCCGGACTGTATGATTTATAATCTGTTATTGTAAACAAGTTGTTTGCAGTTGCGTATAATTTCAGATTATTAATTTTAACCTTGCTCAAAAGTGCTGTTGGGATATTGTAAGCCAAAGAAAGGGTTCTTAACCTTAGATAAGAAGCGTTAGTAACTCCTAAAACACTAATGTTTGCCGGTGCGGTGCTATAATTCGGTCTTGGGAAAGTTGTTGAATGATTTTCTGGTGTCCAGTAATCTACCTTAATACCATTCCGTACAGATTGTAACGTTCCCCCTTCGTTAAAACTGCCAAGATATGGGTTGTATTTTGTAACATCCTGAACCATATATAAATCTGCCAATAACTCAAAACGTTTATATTGGAAATTAGAAGATAGTGAACCGAACCATCTTGGTTGTGTGCCGATAGTGGCTTTATCATCAGCGTTTATTACACCATCGCCGTTTAAGTCTTTTAATTTAATGGCGCCTGCAGTTAAGGTAGAAACATTTTGGAAAGGCGCAACGGTTCCGCCCAAAGTTCCCTGTCCAGAGGCTAAAGCATCCGCATCTGTTTGGAAGATTCCATCAAAAACGTATGACTGTAAAACATCTATAGGTCTACCTACAAATCGATTACGAGCTAAATCGTCCTTAGAAGCACCATCCAAGCCAACGATACCGGTTTTTATAATCTTATTTGTATTGTGGGTAAACGTTGGGCTAATGCTCCATGTAAATTTATCGTTTCTTAAAATAGTACCTGTTAAACCAATTTCTATACCGCTGTTCTCTGATTCTCCACCGTTAGTAATGGTGTTGGTAAAGCCCGAGTTTCCTCCTAAAGAAATATCTGTTAATAAATCTGTGGTGTTTGTTTTATAGTAGTCTACACTACCTGTTATTTTGTTGTTAAACAAACCAAAATCTAAGCCTGCGTTAAACGTTGTAGAAGTTTCCCAAGTTAAATTCGGGTTGTACAAAAGGTTCCCTGGCAAATTACCCGTGTATAATCCACCGCCAAAAATATAGGAATAGTTATCAACTACACCTAACGTAGTATAAGGATCTAGAGACTGGTTTCCTACCGAACCGTAACTTACCCTAAGTTTTAATTGGTCGATGGCTTTTACATTTTGTAAAAAAGACTCTCTATGGATCTGCCAAGCTAAGGATGCTGCCGGGAAAAATCCCCATTTGTTGTTTTCTGCAAAAACAGAAGCCCCATCTCTACGGGCAGTTAATGTTAACAGGTATTTATCTTTAAGATTATACCTTGCCCTACCTAATAAAGAAGACAATCTGTACTGTTGTTCACTTCTGGTGGTTTTAAAATTCAATGCGTTTGAGATTCCATCATAACCTAAAACATCATTTCCAAACCCGGTACCTAAAGTGGTAGTATTTGAGTTGTTTCTTTGATTGATAGATTGTACAAAAGTAAAATCAAGCTTATTGTCTTTATTTAAATCAAGCTTGTAGTCCAAGATATTTTCAATTAGATATTCCTCTTTTAAAATGCCACTGATAGTTGCAGAACCATTTGGAGTAACACCCGCAGAATGAAGCTTGGATAAATAAGAGCCTTGATCGATGTACCTTCTGCTTAGTAGCGTGTTAATTTTATAGGATAAGTTTTTTGTGATATCATACTTACCTACAAGGTTAAGGTTTACAAAATTTGTTTTGTTTTCGGCATCTGATTCTTTGATGTTCCAAAGCGGATTAATTGAACTGCTACTTGCGTTGGCGCCGGCTAAGTTTTTTACTAAAACCCCATTTTGATCATAAGGTCCCGTAAAAGGAGAAATTGTAATGAAGTCGAGATTTGCACTTTCTACGCCCTGTTTGTCAGAAGCCAAATTAAGATTGGTGCTTACACTAATCTTCCTGCTTATTTTTTGATCGACATTAATTCTGAACGACCCTCGCTTATAATCAGCATCTGGTACCAAACCTTTTTGCGTATAAAAATTTGCGCTACTATAAAGTTTGGTGTTTTCGTTTCCCCCATTGATAGAAACGGTGTTACTATTGGTTAAGCCAGTTCTAAGCACAATGTCTTCCCAGTTTGCATAGTTGCCCGCGGCAAAGTTAATGTACTCGGGAGCTTTTTTGGTTCCACCGAAATTTACAGAATCCGGACTATAAGCCTGTTCTCCGTTAATAATTGGATTGGTTGAACGAACAGCCTCCCTTCTTAGTTGTGCAAATTCCTCTGCGCTGTACAAATCAAAGTTTTTAGTTAGTTTTTGAGAGGTTAAATATGTGTCAAAATTTACTACGTATTTACCTGACTTTCCTTTTTTTGAAGTGATTAAAATTACTCCATTTGATGCTCTTGAACCGTAAATTGCTTGCGAGGATGCATCTTTCAAAATCTCAATGGAGGCGATATCGTCAGGGCTTACATCGTTAATATTATCTATCGGAAAGCCATCCAAAACAATCAAAGGATCATTACCTCCACGGATTGAGTTTTTTCCTCTGATTAAAATATTGGAGCTTCCTCCCGGTCTGGCAGAACCTAAAGTAACCTGTACACCAGATGCTTGGCCACGTATCATCTCCGCTATATTGGTTGTTGGGATTGATTTCGCTTTTTCTATATTTACCGTAGCTACAGAACCGCTAATGTCGCTTCTCTTTTGCGTACCGTAACCTACCACCACAATTTCTTTGAGGTTAGCTAGATTATCTTCCATCACAATTTTTAAAGGAGATTGACTTTCAACCGTTATTTCCTGCGTTGTAAAACCTAAATAAGAAAATATCAGTACGTCGCCTTTGTTGGGCACATCAATACTGAATTTTCCGTCTTTATTTGTTTGTGATTCCTTTGCGGCCCCTTTAAGCTTGATGCTTACCCCAGGAAGTGGCTCTCCATTACCGGTGTTTACTTCTCCGGTAACTTTAATACTTTGGGCATTTACGGTTGCCACCAGTCCAAAGTAAATAATGAGAAATAATGTGTAAAAATTTCTTTTCATAATTTTTGATTAAAATTGGTTTATTTCATATACAAAAAAGTAGCACTTCTTTGCATATATGAACTTTAACAAATGTATTGTATGTTATACTTTAAAAAGGGAAAACCACTACTATATAAACACTACAAAAGCGGTTAAAACACAAAATCATTGATATAATAGGTACTACATTTTTACTACACAATTATTTTTAAAGCGATTAAAGCATAAATAAGCCCTGTTTTTATATATATGGTTTTGTGAAAGAATAACCGTACTATATTTTAACATTGTAGTAATAGACTTTTTATAAATTTACAAACCGAAGAGTTACATACTCCAATTAAAACTCAATGAAGAAAATATGCCTTGCTTTTTCAATGTTATTCTTTTTTATCGAGGTAAAAGCGCAAATAGGAATCCCGCAGATTAATAACTACAGTAGCCGGCTTTATAAAGGAGGAACCCAAAACTGGGAAATAGCACAGGATAGAAACGGAATAATGTATTTTGCCAATAACGAGGGCTTGTTATCCTACAATGGCAAATTTTGGAAATTATACCCGCTTCCGCATAAAACAGTTGTACGTTCTTTAAAAATTGATAGTAGCGGTAAAATATACGTAGGCGGGCAAGATGAAATAGGATATTTTTTCCCTAATGAGATGGGTTTGCTGAAATATCATTCTTTAAAAGAGCTTATTCCAATTAAAGAAAGACTATTTGCAGATGTGTGGGATATTTTCATCAATAAACAAACGGTTTTTTTTAGGACATCTTCAAAAATTTTCGAGTTTAGCAAGGGTGCTTTCAAAGTTTATAAAGCACAGGGAATATGGCAATATCTGGGTGTGGTGGACCATAAAGTATTTGCGCAGGACACTTCAATAGGGTTATTGCAGTATAAAAATGGTCTTTGGAGTACCGTGTCGCATCATCCCGATTTCAAAAGTGTTTCAATAACATCTATTTTAAATTATAATAGTGATACGTTATTAGTTAGTACATTAAAAAATGGACTTTATCTACTTGCAGGAGAAAGTTTAACAAAAAAAGTTGATAATACACAATCTCTTTTTATTAAAAATAGGATATACGATGCGATAAGCCTAAGAGATGATTTGTTCGCTTTTGCCACCAATTCTGCAGGTTGCTACATTGTAAATAAACGGGGAGATATAGTACAAAGTTTTAGCTACAAAGAAGGTCTCCAAAAAAATAACATTAGGAGTGTTTTTTTAGATAAAAACCAAAATTTGTGGCTTGGTTTAGATGATGGAATCGACTTTGTTGCTTTTAATAATGCTATAAAATACATCTATCCGGATGCAGCAAAACAAACCAGTAGCTATGCCACCCAAATACTTGATAATTATCTGTATGTGGGAACTTCAAACGGACTGTATAGTGCAAAAATCGAAACTAAGTTTAGCGATATAAGCTACTCACATCAGCCCTTTGCCGAAATACCCAACCTGCAGGGACAGGTTTGGAATTTAAATACCATTAACAGAAAGTTATTGGTTGCCCATGAAGAAGGTGCTTATGTTGTTAACAACAATAATGTCGAACAGCTTTTTCGTTACCCCGGAACATGGATGTTTGAGGCACTTTCTTCGTCTTTTCCTTCTAAAGAGATTATTGCCGGAACATATAATGGATTATATCACATCAGTTTTGAAAACGACCGGTTTATTGGCAAAGGAGATATAAAGGGTTTTGGCGCATCTATGCGGTTCATTTTATATGACCATGATACCAACACGATCTGGGCTTCCCACCCTTACCGTGGTGTTTATAGATTTAAGCTGTCAGCTGATAAAAGCAAGATTGAAAAAACTTGGCTTTACACAAATAGCAACGGCTTGCCTTCTTCATTATACAACTATGTTGCAAGAATAAAAAACAGAATTGTGGTAGCAACCCAGAAAGGAATTTATGAGTTTGATGAAGCGGAACAGAAATTCTCACCTTCTAAAACCCTGATTCCTATTTTAGGAGAAAATGTTTATCAGTATCTAAATGAAGATAACGATGGAAATATTTGGTTTGTAACAAATAAAAAAATAGGCGTGGTGGATTTTCACCGAAAAAATAAAGGTAAAAATTTCACTGTTGTTTATTTCCCAGAGCTAACTGCTAAAGCAGTACCCGGTTTTGAAAACATTTATCCATATAATAAAGAAAACGTTTTTATTGGTTCAAACACAGGGCTAATACATATCAATTATCTAAAATACCTCGAAAACATCAAACCTTTAAACGCTGTATTAACACATGTTAAAGCCATAGGACTCAAGGATAGTGCAATTTTTGGAGGCTACTTCTTAAATGGAAATACTATTGTTGATAAGCAGAATAAAAAGTATATCCCAATACTTCCGTACGAAAATAATTCGCTTCATTTCGAATATTCCTCAACCCTTTATGAACAATTAAACAGTATAGAATTTAGTTACCAACTTAAAGGTTTCGATAAAGCTTGGTCTGATTGGAGCGCTAAAAGCGAGAAAGATTATACGAACTTACCTGCCGGTTCATACACCTTTACGGTAAAAGCGAGAAACAATTTAGGTAACGAGTCTGTAGCTTCCTCCTATTCCTTCATCATCCTTGCCCCGTGGTATCAAACTTGGTGGTTTTATCTGGTTTGTTTAATGTTGGTTTGTGTTTTGATTTTTTTATTGATACAAAGGCAAAAAAGAAAACACCTTAAAGAGCAGGAATATCTAAAAAAATCATATCAGCTTGAAATTGAGCACAATGAGAAAGAGATTGTGAAGCTTCAAAATGAAAAATTAGAAAGCGAGATAAACTTTAAAAGCAAGGAATTAGCTACCGCCACCATGCATTTAATGCAACGCGGTAAACTTTTATCTAAAATAAAGGAAGAGTTAATACCAATTGTAAAAACCGAGGATCTGGATGAAAGCCCGGAAGAGTTTAAGAAAATTTTAAGCTTGATTAACGATTCTGAAAGAGCTGATGCTGATTGGGACAGCTTCGCCATTCATTTTGATCATGTACACTCTAATTTCTTAAGCAAGTTAAAAGAAAGAGTCCCGAGCTTGAGCGGTAACGATTTAAAACTCTGCGCCTACTTAAAAATGAACTTAAGTTCAAAAGAGATTGCCCAGCTAATGAGTGTGAGCAATAAAGCAGTTGAGGTAAGTAGGTATCGTTTACGGAAGAAATTGGGTGTTTCATCAGACACTAATTTGTTTGATTATTTGATAGAAATTACCTCCGTTTAAATACGTTTAGAAAACATTACTTGAAATACTAAGTGATAACCAATATTTTTCTTATCCAACCGTTCATAAAGAATGCTTTTATCATTTATAAACATACTTTTAATCAGCATTTTAACGTGGTTTCCTATAGCAGGACAGCCCGTGTTTAAAAACGGGAAACAAACGCTAAACCAATTTTTAGATGCAAATATGGTTTACCCTTGGTACGCAAAACAGAATTGCATTCAAGGCACTATAAAAGTTGCTTTTCGGCTCAATAAAAATGGCGAACTGTTTCACGTGGAAGTAAAAGAGGGCTTGGGTGTAGATTTAGATGGTGAAGCGCTACGGTTAATTAAGCTAACAAACCACAAATGGGCAATTCCAGAAAATTATAATGAGAATACAGACATCGTTATCCCAGTAAGGTTTTCCTTAAAAAATTACGATTGCGATAGGGTTTCTAAGCAGGAAACGGAAAAAGCAATTGCTTTATACCAAACCCGGCAAGCTTTGGAAGACGTAGTAACCAACTATTACCAGAACAAAACGGCAGGTAAAGCCAACGTAAAAAACGAACAAGAGATTATCCGGCTTAAAGCCGATTTAGGTTTTGATGAAGAATTGGTAGCCGAAAAACTAGCCGAAGCAAAAAAAATGCTGAAACAAGGTGACAAAGACGGTGCTTGCAAAGTGCTAAATTTTATCAAGAACATCGGTTTTGCTGATGCGGATGAGCTGATTGCAGAAAACTGTAAATAAACTATCTTAGCGCTATGAAATGGACGCTTCGTTTTTTTGCTTTTTTAGATTTATTGTCTTTTTTCTTCATGTTTGATCAGGGAATGTTGCAATTACAATCTCTTTTTACCAGTGAATCTTTTACCATTAACGAAGTTTTTTCGAGATTTTTGTTTGTTCTGGTTTGGATAAGCATGTTAGCAAGTACTGCGCTTTTAGCCATCCCTAAAAAAGCCGGAATAATTGTTTATTATTTCCAAATCATCCCTAGGTCTATCTTTTTGGCCTTTTCTTTCGGTTTTATCTCTTTTTTAAGTTATTTCATCAGCTCGCCAAATCTCGAAAGCATTTTAATGCCTATTATAATTTTCGCAGAAATGCTGAGGATTTACCGTAGTTACCAATTACAGAAACAGTTGTAAAAGCAATCCACCGTCTTCAACTGGGATTGCTTTAATTTATTTTGTTAACGATTTATAAATAAAATTGTAGGTAAGTCCGGCAGAGCCGTAGTGAGATTTTCCGATGTTTCTTCCGTCAACAATTGCTCCTCCGCCAAAGCTCAGGGCTAGGTTTCCATCAATCGGTGCATAAATTGTACCGCCAACTTTTGTATAATTGACCCTTACTGCCGGGAAAAAATTTGTAAAACCGGGTCTAAAAATATCAACTCCGCTGGTAGAAGTTTGGTTGCCCACTTGTCCCGAAATATAAAATCTTGGCGTTGCCAAACCAATTTTAAGCTCGCTTAAAACAGCATTTGGAACCTCTGTAGTTCTAAAGCTGTAACCCACTTGCCCGGTAATAAAAAAACCTCTTTCGTCTTTAAAATGTGCCAACAAAAATCCATTATAGGTAGTTGCCTGGTTACCAATGGCAATAAAGGACTGCAAACTAGAGACAACGCTATAATTGCTTAAAGGCGTCGTGATGCCTGCCCCCGCTTGAAAAGCTACATGTCCTTTTTTTGCAAACTGGTATTTTGCGAAAGCACTAATATCCTGCGCCCCGTCTTGTGTGTTTGTGTAACCCAAACCGCTCAAAGTAGCCGCATCTGCCGAACCGAAAGTTTTTATAAAGGGAATATTTACAGTTACATCTAATTTGTCCGATACGCCGTAAATTCCGTAGATGTTGAAACTATTAACAGAAACTTCTTTAAAAACAGGAATTTCATCTATTGGTTCTGGAAATAAAAAAGCACTTTTATAGTGTTCATGCGTGGTTGAAAAGCTAAGACCTCCACCGTGTTTTCCTTGCATAAATCCGGTTAACGGGCTTTGTGAAAACACATTAACGCCAAAACCCAGTACAATGCAGGTACTTAAAATTGCTGATTTGGTAAATATTTGCATCTTAATTTATTGGTTTAGATTTAATTTTTAATAATTCGGATTTTTTGTTTCAATGTATGTTTGTAATATTACATTGTTTTGTGTAGAAATACGAAATAATTTATTCAATAAATTTATTTTTTTTGCGAAAGTAAAAACTTAAACATATATCATACGTATATTCTTGAAAAAACATACAGGTTTTTTTCAGATAAAGCAACAATTGATTGAAATATTAACCTTTAAAGGATGAAACAAAATAAACCTATAAAATCACAATTTAAAACAGCAATTTTTGCGACGCTAATTTTAACAACTTCTATCATTTCCTGTAATAAAGACAACACCGATGTTTTGCCTACGATTATGCAATTTGCAGTTGGTTTGCAGGATCTTAGCCAGTTTGAGGCTTCCGTGATAAAAAGCGATAAGGTAATTGCGCTATCTAATAAAAACACGGCGCCTAGTTCCAACGGCGATTTCACGATATTTATGCCCACAAACCAGGCCTATGAAAAAATCGGATTGACAAACCCGCAAGACTTAAATGTTTTGCAAACACCGTTTTTAGCGAGCGTATTACAATATCACTTAAGCAACGGAAACACTAAGGACGAAGCTTTAACTAGCGGAAGCACTATCCCTTCTTTATTGGGTGGAACTGTTATAAAAAGGATTATTATCAGGAACAACGAGAAGTATATAAACGGCTCTAAAATAATAGTTACCAACACTAAAGCAGAAAACGGCACAATACACGTCATCGATCGTGTTTTATTGGCTTCCGGTACGGATATAGCGCATACCGCAACGTTTTTTGCAGAAGGTAAAGCCTTTGTAAAACCAGAGTTAAGCTTCCTATCAGAAGCGATTGCTTATTGCGATTTAGCGAACGAGTTATCAGACAAAACTGAAAGCTATACTTTTTTTGCGCCAACAGACCAGGCTTTTAAGGATTTAGGGAAAATTTTGGGGGTATCAATTAACCAGCCATTAGACGTTAGAAAAATTGATAAAGCTACGTTAAAACAGGTTTTATTAAACCATGTTATAGATGGCACCAGCAGGTTCACGTCTGAATTATATCCCGGCAATGCGCAAGTTTTAAGTGGTAGGAACCTAATTTTGGGTGAGTATAACCAAGGTTTGTTAAGTGTTAAAGGTGCTGGAAATAATGTTGCCGCAAATATGGTAATCCCCGATATACAAACTACAAACGGCGTTATGCACATAATCGATAGTGTGCTTCTGCCTTAATATACGAAGGAGAAAATTAGACTTACGAAGTTTCAAAAACTTCGTAAGTCTTAGAGGCTGTTTCTTGGCAGGTAGCCTTGCTCCACTCAATAACTCATTTCCACTATTTTTTCAACGTCGTCGGGAGTTAATCGTTTATATTCTCCTAAGCCCATCCAGCCTCTTTTTGTGAATCTTTCAGCAATTTTTTGCGCAGTGCCTTCGTAGTCTTCGGTATAATCTGAAAGTTTGGTAGCGATACCTAAGGATTTAAAAAATTCTTCTGTTTTATAAATAGCGGCTTTTGCAATGGCATCTGTATCTCCTTCGACTATGCCCCAAACCCGTTTTCCGTATTGCGCCAGCTTTTCGCGTTTGCTCTCAAAATTGTAACGGTAATGGCTTGGTGCAATTACGGCTAAAGTTCGGGCGTGGTCGATGCCAAACTGTGCGGTAAGTTCATGTCCCATGGCGTGTACGGCCCAATCCGTTGGAACGCCTTTTTGTATTAATCCGTTTAAGGCCATGGTACAACACCACATAAAATTAGCCGCTGCATCATAATTTGATGGATCGTTGGTAATAACAGGGGCAACCTCAACTAAAGTTTGCATAATGCTCTCGGCTATTCTGTCCTGCAATGCAGCACCAGTTGGATAAGTCATATATTGCTCTAAAACATGGGTAAAGGCATCTGTAATCCCATTTGCCAACTGCCTTTGTGGAATAGATTTAACCACTTCAGGATCAAGGATAGAAAAAGCAGGGAATAAACCCGGACCACCCATTCCTAATTTTTCCTGTGTTTCTTTACGGGTAATTACCGACCCTGAATTCATTTCTGAACCTGTTGCCGGTAAGGTAAGCACTGTCCCAAAAGGCAGACCTGTTTCAGTTTTTATGGCATTTTTTAAGATATCCCAAGGCGAATCACCTTTGTACAGTGCCGCCGCCGATAAAAATTTGGTGCCGTCAATTACAGAACCTCCGCCCACGGCAAGCATATAAGTTATGTTTTCTGATTTGATGACTTTCAATGCGTCCATTAAAATCTCATATTCAGGGTTTGCCGGGATTCCGCCGAACTCAACCACCTCAAAATTTTTAAGGGCGCTTTTAACCTGCTCATAAATGCCATTTTTTTTAATGCTTCCGCCGCCGTAAAGCATCAATACCTTTGCATTTGCCGGGATTTCCTGAGCAATTTTTTCTATCTGTCCTTTTCCAAAAATTATTTTTGTTGGATTTTTAAATTCAAAGTTTAACATCTCTCTATTTTTTTAAATCAATTGCTCATAATAAGCATTTTCATGTTAATGTATTTAGGCGCCGTCACACTTTGACAACCATTTTACTTTTGTATCCCCCACATTTATCAAACCATTTTTCTGTCAACCTAACATTTAATTGTAAAACGAGTTAAATTGCCGAGGCTATCCTGCGTTAATATAAACTGTTTGCTATATTTGTTAAAAAAACAATTATGTACACAGGATTACTGCACCTCCATTCAATATTAAGATACGTTGTCTTAATATTAGTTTTGCTTTCAATTTTTCAGGCTTTTACCGCCGGCAACAAGCCTTACACTCCGGCTAATAAAAAAGTAAACTTGTTTGCTTTAATTAGTGCGCATACGCAATTGTTAATAGGTTTAGTTTTGTATTTCATCAGTCCAAAAGTGGATTTCTCTCAAATGAGCGATCCCATAACCCGATATTGGAATGTGGAGCATATTAGTATGATGATTTTGGCAATTGTGTTGATTACAATCGGCTACTCAAAATCTAAGAAAGCTATTGAGGCAAAAGCCAAGCACAGAGCCATTTATATTTATTATACAATAGCAATTGTGGTTGTACTATTGGCAATTTTTACCATGAAGGATAGAAACCCTTGGTGGAATATGTAAGATAAAAATCAAAAAAATTTTTGGAAGTCGATTTTCTTTATATTTTTGCGAAGCAATGAATAATACAAACAATACAAACAGATGGTGGTGGCAAGGTAAAAACCTAGCTTCGGTAACCGTATTTGTATAATTAATAGAACTTAATCCAAACCTAAACAAATATGAACCCGACGCTAATCCGTCGGGTTTTTTTTTGATAAAGATTTGTAAAACATAAAAGATGAAAACATTTAAACTAAATGTATCCTATAAAAAATTATTAGCAGACACCACCACGCCGGTGAGTATTTACCTCCGTTTACGCGATGTTTACCCTAACAGTTTGCTTTTAGAAAGCTCTGATTACCACAGCCGTGAAAACAGCATGAGCTACGTTTGCTGTGACCCTATAGCGGCAATAATTGTAAACAACGGTGTGTTAACAAAAACATATCCTGATGAAAGTACCGAAACGTTACAGCCCGGAACTTTTAACCTTAGTGATGAAGTTTACAAATTCAGAAAAATTTTTGAAAGCAACGCCGATACCAATTTAAAGTTTATTACCGATGGTTTGTTCGGTTATTTTACACACGAGGCGGTTGAGTTTTTTGAGGATATCAAGCTTAAAACTGATGAAAATAATGAGCGTGAGATTCCAACTTTTCAATACCATGTTTATCGATATATCATCGCAATAGACCATTTTAAAAATGAGCTCTACATCGTAAAAAACGAAACAGAGTTTGAAAAAGAACTGAACGGTTTAGAGAAAATCGAGTACCTGATCCAGAACAAAAACTTTCCAGAATACAAATTCAGTTTGCAGGGGGATGAAACGTCGAACTTAAAAGACGAGGAATTTATTACCTTGGTGGAAACCATGAAAAAGCACATTTTCCGTGGAGATGTTTTTCAGATTGTACCTTCCCGAGCTTTTCAAACCTCTTTTTTAGGAGATGAATTTAATGTTTATAGAGCTTTGCGTTCCATAAATCCATCGCCCTATTTATTTTATTTTGATTACGGAAGCTTTAAAATATTTGGTTCTTCGCCCGAAGCGCAATTAACAATTAAAAAAGGCGTAGCGGCCATTTATCCAATTGCCGGCACCTTCAAACGTTCGGGCAATGATATTCAGGACAAACTGATTGCAGAAAAACTGGAAAACGACCCGAAGGAATCCGCAGAACATGTAATGTTGGTTGATTTGGCGAGGAACGATTTAAGCAGGCACTGTACCGAGGTTAAAGTGGAGGCGTATAAAGAAGTGCAGTTTTATTCGCATTTAATCCACTTGGTATCAAAAGTAAGCGGAACTTTAAAATCGGGTGTAAATCCATTTAAGATTGTAGCGGATACTTTCCCGGCCGGTACGTTAAGTGGTGCGCCAAAATACAGGGCTATGGAACTGATAGATCAGTACGAGAAGGGAAAACGCAGTTTCTACAGTGGCGCCATCGGTTTTATGGGCTTCAACGGTGATTTTAACCATGCAATTATGATTCGTTCTTTTTTGAGTAAAGCCAGCAAACTGCACTATCAGGCCGGAGCCGGAATTGTTGCTGATTCTGATCCAGCATCAGAACTAAATGAAGTTAACCATAAAATAGCAGCGCTAAGAAATGCGCTAAAACAGGCAGAGGAGATTTAGTTTGTGAGCTAAAAGGTGGAAGGTTTAAGGCCCGAGGAAGTCCTAAACTTTTAAACTATGATATAAAATATTTAGGTTGAAAACGTGATAGTTGCTTAAACCTTACGCCATCAGCCCTAAACCATAAAAAAACATGAAAATACTAGTTATAGATAATTACGATTCTTTCACCTACAATTTGGTGCATCTGTTAAACGAATTGGGTCACCAGGCCGAGGTTTGGAGAAACGATAAGTTTAAGATTGAGGATGTGGAAGCGTTTGATAAAATTTTGCTTTCTCCGGGACCAGGCATTCCATCAGAAGCGGGTTTGCTTTTAGAAGTGATTAAAACTTACGCAAAAACCAAAAGTATTTTGGGTGTTTGTTTAGGTCAGCAAGCGATTGCCGAAGTTTTTGGTGGCGAGCTGTACAATCTGGAAAAACCGGTACATGGCAGTGCAACAAACATTGTGATAACCGACCCTCAAGAAATTGTTTTTAAAGGCTTGCAAAACGGGTTTAAGATCGGCAGATATCATTCTTGGGCAGTAAAATCTGAAAACTTACCCAAAGAATTATTGGTAACCGCTACTGACGAAAAAGGAGTAATGATGGCTTTGCGTCATCGCGATTTAGACGTTAGAGGCGTTCAGTTTCATCCAGAATCGGTACTGACAGAATACGGAAAAGAAATGATTGCGAATTGGCTTGAAAATTAGCTTAAGGCTGAACGCCGAATGCAAAAAGCCTGTGTGGAATTGAATGCAATTCCATTTTAAAGAAAGATTATTGTTAAGATTTACTAGCGCTTTAAGCCTTTTGCTTTAAGCCTTCAGCTTAAAAAAATGAACATCTTAGATAAAATAGTAGCTCGTAAAAAAGAAGAAGTAGCCTCGGCAAAAACAAAAACTAGCTTAAAAGAATTGGAAATTTTTCCGGCTTTTTCGAGAGATACCTATAGTTTAAAAACGTTTTTGACTGATCCCAACAAATCGGGAATTATTGCAGAATTCAAAAGAAAGTCGCCATCAAAAGGGGTGATAAATGATAAGGTAACGGTAGAAGAAGTTACTACAGGTTACGCACAAGCTGGCGCTTCGGCATTATCTGTTTTAACAGACCATGATTTTTTTATGGGCCATGAAGACGATTTAATTGCCGCCCGCAAAATAAATGAAATTCCGATTTTAAGAAAGGATTTTATGGTAGATGAATACCAGATCATCGAGGCAAAAGCCATTGGTGCCGATATTGTTTTATTGATTGCCGCATGTTTAACACCTGATGAACTTTTAAACTTCGCAAAACTTGCTAAATCTTTAGGATTAAGCACTTTGCTGGAAGTGCATAACCGCGAGGAGTTGGACAAAAGTTTAAATGCTTATATAGATGTAGTTGGCGTAAACAACAGAAATTTGAAAGATTTTACGGTAAGCATCGAAACGTCTTTGGCTTTGTCAGAAGTAATCCCATCCGAATTTTTAAAAATATCCGAAAGTGCAATTAGCAATCCTGAAACCATCAAAATATTAAAGAAAGCAGGTTTCAACGGGTTTTTAATTGGCGAAAACTTTATGCGTACCGCAAACCCGGGTTTAGCTATGGCTGAATTTGTGAAGCAGATTTAGACTACACACCTCATGTCAACGGAAGAAACATCTCAGAGCAAGGTTTAGTTATGCAATAATAAACTACATAACACCTATTTTTGTGAAATCTCTCGTACTGCGACTGATGTAGCTTTAATTATTGGTGGGGCTAAATGTGGTATTCAATATTCGAGTTTCAAATTCCTCAACCGGATATTTTGCCTCGATAAGACTAATCAACATCTCGGTAGCAATTCTGCCCATTTCAAAAGCAGGTTGCCTTACGCATGATAATGATGGGCTAAAAAGTTCTACTACGTCAGAATTACTAAATCCGGCTACTAAAATATTTTCGGTACCATGTTTTTTTAACGCAGACAAACAGCCCATACTTAGTCTATCACTTGCTACAAAAATAGCGTCGGGTTTATCGGGCAAGTCTAATAAGGAAACTACTGCTTGTTCTACTTCATCTTGCTGGCTTCCGCCATGTTGGCAATACCTGATGTACTCGTTTTTTAGCGGGAGATTGTATTTAGTTAGGGCTTCTTCATAGCCAATCTTTCGCTGGGCGGTAATAGATAGTTGCTCGGCATTGGCTAAATGCGCAATTTTTTTACATCCTTTTTTAATCAGATATTCTGTAGCATCAAAAGCGCCCTGTCTGTTATTGCTGGTTACTTTGTGCGTTTCCATACTTTCCAAAATCCTATCAAAAAATACAATTGGCAAACCTTGGTTGTGCAGTTTCTCAATATGCTCGTAGTTTTTAGTTTCGGCAGCTAAAGATATGATTATGCCGTCAACAGATCGGTTGGCCAAATGCTCGATGTTGGTCACTTCTCTCTCGTACTGATCATGGCTTTGCGAAATGATAACGTGGTAACCTTTGTTGTATGCAATTGATTCGATACCGTCTATAGCTTGAGAAAAGAACACGTTCGCCACTTCACATACTACAATTCCGATAGAATAACTCCGTCTTTCTTTTAAACTTAGGGCAATAGGGTTTCTTTTGAAGTTAATTCTTTCGGCATAATCCAAAACCAATCTTTTTGTGTCATCGCTGATTTCATAACCTCCGCGTAATGCTCTGGAAACGGTCGACGTGGATAAATTGAGGGCCTTGGCTATATCCTTTATTGTAACTGGCTTAAACATATTTTAATAATCGGTCCAATAGGTGCATTGCTAAATTAAGTATTTTAAAGTACAATTTGTGGTTAATGTTTAATTTTTAAGATACGATAACGTTGCCGGCAACGATTGCACAGTTATTTAGCGCTAAAGGTTTTTTTTTAGTTTTTAAAGTGCCTATAATTGCTTGAACCAATTACATAAATCGCAAAAAATCCTTTTGATTACTTTACAAATTATGCCCTTTGGAAAAGTTTATTGATTGGATTTTTACGGTTTAAATTTTTTAAAATCAATTTTTTTTAAGACTATGACAAAAAAAATTCTACTGTTTCTGACGTTTGTAAATTTCAGTTTTGGGATTGCACTTGCGCAAGAAAGAGTTATTACCGGAAAGGTAACGGATGCTAACGAAACTTTGATCGGAGTTTCAGTCTCAATCTTAGGTACTAACAGCGGGACATTGACCGACGTTAGCGGTGCCTACAGTATTAAGGCAAAAACCGGACAAACCTTAGTTTTTTCTTATTTAGGTTATAAACCCAAACAGGTAAAGATTGCTGACCAAAAAACAATTAACGTTTCTTTGGAATCAGACGCAGTAATGCTTAACGAGGTGGTAGCCATTGGTTATGGAACTGTTAGAAAAAAAGATTTAACAGGTGCTGTTGCTTCTGTAAGTGCAGATGTTATAGCGGCGCAGCCGGTTTCCTCGGCTATTCAAGCAATTCAAGGTAGGGTTTCGGGAGTTAACATAAGTAGCACCGAGGGATCGCCCGACGCTGAACTTACCGTTAGGGTAAGGGGCGGTGGATCTATTACTGGTGATAATTCTCCACTTTACATCGTAGATGGCTTTCCAGTAGCTTCGATTACAGATATTGCTCCACAGGACATTGAGTCTATCGATATTTTGAAAGATGCGTCTTCCACTGCGATATATGGATCGAGAGGTGCTAACGGGGTGATTTTAGTGACTACCAAATCTGGTAAAAATGGTAAAACCGCAATTAGCGTCAACACTTTCGGGGGAATAAGAGAGATTGCTAAAACACTTGATCTTATTAGTCCGCTTGATTATGTGAATTGGCAGTATGAACGTTCGCTTTTAGCTAATAAACCAGAACAGTATACGCAATATTTTGGTAACTATCAGGATATTGATCTGTACGCCAACATTCCAACTAATGACTGGCAAAATATTGTCTTTGGACGAACAGGAACCACCATTAATCAGAACGTGAGTATTACCGGTGGCAGTGAAAAAACTAAATATAGTTTAAGCCATTCTTTTGTTAAAGACAAAGCTATTATGTTGAGTTCGGGCTACCAAAGACAAAATTTGAACTTTAAAATCAATCATAAACTTTATGATAAGCTGACGCTCGACTTTGGATTTAGATATGCTGATGCAGAAACAGAAGGTGGTGGCGCTAATGAGCAAAACGAAAAGTCATCTGCTGATTCCAGATTGAAATACGCAGTTATTTATCCTTCGTTCCCGGTTGGTAATTTAACCCAAGAAGACGATACTGATCCGGATTTTAATCTTTATAACCCGGTTCGCTCTGTTTACGATAACGACCAGTTTATTAAAAGAAAAACTTATAATTTAAGTGGCGCACTAACTTATCAAATCCTAAAAAATTTGAAATTCCGCTCGGATATAGGATATGATTCATATAAAAACGATCAAGACCGTTTTTACGGGGTTACCACCTATGCTTCTAGTATAGCTACTCCTGCTGAAGCGGCCGGTTATCCGTTAATTAATTTTACAAATACAACCAGAGATATCATCAGAAACACCAATACTTTAAATTATGATTTTAAGGGACTGATTAACAAAGATCACAATCTTACAGCTTTATTAGGACATGAGTATATTGTAACCAGACAGAGCGTAGCTACAGTTGGGGCTTTAGGTTTTCCTAAATCTTTCACATTGGATGATGCCAGATATCTATCTGGTCAAGCTAAATTTACCACAGCTAACGATGTGTATAGCCCTAATGATATTTTATTGTCTTTCTTTGGTCGAGCAAATTATGACTACAAAGGAAAGTACTTACTAAGTGCTACTTTTAGAGCAGATGGATCATCTAAATTTTTAGGGAACAACCGTTGGGGATATTTCCCGTCTATATCTGGCGCATGGAGAATCTCAGGTGAAAGTTTTATGGATAACACCAAAGATTGGTTAGATGATTTAAAATTAAGAGCAAGTTACGGTACTGCCGGAAACAATAATATCCCAAGTGGACAAACGGCTCAATTATTGGTTCCTAGTAACGGTACGGTTTATACCAATGGCTATAATTCTTATTTGGCAAACTCTAAAACGCAAGCTAACCCTAACTTAAAATGGGAAACAACTATTACTAAAAATGTTGGTTTGGATTTCTCATTGTTGAATTCTAAAATTACAGGTACAGCCGAGGCCTATTTAAACAAAACGAAGGATTTGCTGATTTTATTTCCAGTTGCCGGGTCTGGTTATGATAACCAATACAGAAACTTAGGCGAAACCCAAAACAAAGGGTTAGAGTTTTCTTTAAATTGGAATGCAATCAGGAAAACCGATTTTGATCTGAACTTTAACGCCAATATTAGCTTTAATAGAAACCGGGTAAACTCACTTGGGGGGTTAGCAAATTATTCAGCAGCCTCTGGTTGGGCTAGTACCGAGATTAATGCAGATTATTTGGTTTACGAAGGTGCGGCGATAGGACAGATTTACGGCTACGTGAGCGACGGACGTTATGAAGTTTCAGATTTCACCGGATTTGACGGAACGAAATGGACCCTAAAACCCGGCGTAGCGGATGCAAGCGGTATAGTGGGAACTTTAAGACCAGGTACAATGAAATTGAAAAACCTGGTTGACGACCCGGATGTGCCAGCAGATGATAACAAAATTACCGCTTCAGATAGAAGAGTTATCGGGAATGCCTCTCCGTTAAACACCGGTGGTTTCTCCGTCAGTTCTCGGGTTTACAACTTTGATTTCGGCGTGTATTTTAACTGGAGCTTCGGCAACGACATTTACAACGCTAACAAAATCGAGTATACATCAACCAGTAAATACAATTCAAGAAACATGATTGATGTAATGGGGGCTGGTAATAGATGGACAAATTTAAAAGCAGACGGAACAATTAGCAATGACGCAGCAGAGCTAGAAGCGATGAATGCGAACACAACCCTTTGGTCTCCGTATATGAAATCTTACACATTAACCGATTGGGCGGTGGAAGACGGTTCATTCCTAAGATTGGGTTCTGCAACCGTTGGTTACACTTTGCCTAAGTCAATCTCTAATAAAATTAAAATGAAAACCATAAGGGTTTATGCGTCCGGTTACAATTTGCTTGTGTTCACAAATTATTCAGGCTATGATCCAGAAGTTTCTACTCGCCGTAAGTCACCACTTACGCCTGGTGTAGATTATTCTGCTTATCCAAAAAGCAGAACATACGTGTTAGGCTTAAACGTAAACTTCTAATTTAAAATTGATTAAAGAGATGAAAAATATTTTTTATACACTATTAGTATTAGCAAGTGTTAATCTAATTGTCGGATGTAAAAATACATTCGATGCTCCAAATAAGTCGGCCTTAGACCCTGCTGTTGTGTTCTCAACACCTGAATATGCCGAAGCCGCGTTGCCAGGTGTTTTGCAGTCTTTTGGCGAAACCAATTCTTACCGTGGGCGATATATAGTTTACTACGGCTTAAACACTGATGCAGAGGTCAATTTAAGTTTAAAAGACCCAACGGCAGATAAATCTAAGCTGAGCAACTATACTACTACAGAAGATAACTCTATAATGAATAGTGATAATAACGTTTGGGCGAAAAGTTACGAAGGTATTGAACGCGCTAACGTTGCTATTGATGGGCTACGGAAATACGGAAACGTACAAAGTAAGCCGGTTATGGCACAGCTGTTAGGAGAGTTTCTTACCATAAGAGCGGTTTTATACCTTGATTTAGTTAAAGCATGGGGCAATTTGCCGGCGAGGTTTGAGCCAGCTACGGAAGCTACTCAATACGTACCGCGTAGTGATCAAGATGTAATCTATAAGCAACTATTGGCTGATTTAGATGAAGCAGCGGGTTTATTGCCATGGCCAAACGAAACAGTCACTACAAGCAGTGTTGAACGTGTGAATAAAGCTTTTGCAAAAGGGTTAAGAGCCAGAGTTGCCTTATATGCGGGCGGTTTTGCCAAGCACCTAGATGGACAAACCCGCTTAAGCAACGATCCGGATCTTTCTCGTGAGAAAATGTACACCATTGCAAAAGATGAATGCTTGGATATTATTGAGAGTAAAACACTAACACTGCCTTCTTTTGAGCAAACATTCAGAACATTCAATGAAGAAACCGGTAAAGCGGGTTTAGAATCTATGTGGGAAATTCCTTTTGCAGATGGTAGAGGCCGTGTGATTTTTGATATGGGCGTAAAGCATACCACAACCGACAAATACACCGACCAGCCTAGGGGAGGAACAAATGGTGTTAACCCTTTGATGTATTTTGAATATGACAAAGATGATGTGAGAAGAGATGTTACAGCCGTACCTTATGAGTGGACAGCCGGTGTACAAACACCGGTAATTGGCAAGTTTTATTTTGGAAAATACCGTTACGAGTGGATGAAACGTAAAGTAGTTTCTCCTGATGACGGATTAAACTGGCTTTACATGAGATATGCTGATATCTATCTAATGGCCGCAGAGGCAATTAACGAGTTACAGACACCAACCGACGCTGCGCCGTATTTAAAGAAAATTCTCGATAGAGCATTTCCGAATAATTCAAGTAAGGTTACGACGTACATGACGGAGGCAACTAAAAACTATGATAGTTTCTTCAATGCAATTGTGGATCAAAGAGGCCTCGAATTTTGTGGGGAGATGTTAAGAAAAGCCGATTTAATCCGGTGGAACTGGCTAGGCAAAAAAATTGCTGATGCTAAAATAAAGCTTGAACAATTGGATAAGCGTGAGGGAAAATATGCGGCCCTTCCTGAAAATATATACTGGAAAACGCTTTCCGATGGAGAAACTGTACAGATTTATGGATTAAACCTAGGCGATACAGATGCTGCCGGAGCCACCGGAGGATATACTCAAAGTAAAAAATGGACTCTCTCATCTAGTAGCGATCAGATTACCTATTGGGATGCACTCTCTCTAGCAGATCCAAACTCGCAACCGGTATGGCCAATTTGGAGGTATTTCATTGAAAACTCCAACAATTCGCTTAACAATAACAACTTTTAATTTTCAAAAATTATGAAAGCTAAAAATATATTTCTTGCAGCACTCTTTTTGGCAACCAGTTTAGGTATGTCAAGCTGCAAAGACGAACTAAAGGAAATCAAAACGCTACAAACAGCAGCAGTTTTTTCTCCAACTGATTTAGATATCAGCATTGTAAACATCACTCAGGCTAAACTTAAATGGAATCAGATTGGCGCAGCTGATACTTATACGCTAGAGTTTTTTGATAATGCTGATCTAAATTTTGAAGGCGAGCCTTACAAAGTAATCGAAGGAATCAAGTTTTCGGAATTACCATACACAGCCGAAGGGTTTGAAGGAAATACAACCTATTCAGTAAGATTAAAAGCTGTCGCAGATGGCTTGGAAGATTCTAAATATGTGAGTAAGACCTTTAAGACAGGGGTGGAGCAATTGTTCTTACCAATTTATTCTTCACAGATTACAGAGACAACTGCTTTGTTTAAATGGAAAGTGACGCCGGGAATAAGCAAAATTGTGTTAACGCCAGTAGTCGGCGGTACACCAATTAATGTGCCTATTGATGCAACTGTGGCCACTGCAGGACAAATATTAGTCACTGGTTTAACCGAAAATACAAATTATGAGGCTAAAATTTATTCAGGAACGGTATCTAGGGGTAAATTAGCGTTTACCACAGATGGAAAGGTTACGGCCACGTTAACTTTGAGTCCCGGTGATGACTTGGCGGCAGCTATTACCGCAGCAACAAATAATGCGGTTATTGCGCTACAGCCTGGTCTTTATGATTTAGCTTCGGCTGGTAATAATACAGACATTGTAGGCAAAAGCATCACTATTAAATCCGTGTCTGGTAAGTATAGCGATACCAAAATAAACTTTAAACAGTTTAACATCAAAGGAAGTGGAGCAGGTGTTAAATTTGTGGGACTCGAGCTAGATGGAACAACTGTAGCCGATTACTTTATTAATATTGTTGGCTTAAATGCTGATGGGGATGCTGCTACGTTTAAATCAATCGTCGTAGAAGATTGTAAAGTCCATTCAACGAAAAATTGTTTTATGAGAGCCAATAGAGGTGGCAACGCTGCGCATAAAATGGATGATATTAGAGTTGAAAACTCTATTCTCTACGACAATGGAATATCAACTTATAGTTATTTCATGTTGGACAAATCAGAGTTCAAAACGCTAAGTATCACCAATAGCACTATTTTTAATTCGGCTCGTCAGCTTATTAGTTGGGCTACCAATTTTAATGCATCCCAGGTACCGGTTATTACTATTGATCATATAACCTTAAATGGTTTTGGTTCTGGTGGAAAGAATAATATTATTGTTGATGCCAACTCAAACGCAGTTACATTTACCATGCAAAATTCCATTATAGCAAACACGCCACGAGACGGACAAACCGTTGGCACAAACGGTATTAAAGGTGGGGGTACATTAAAGTTCAATAACAACAACTACTTTAATCTGAATACAGGAGACGGAAATACCGTAGCGATTGGTAGCTCCGTAAGCATGGCAGATAATAAAACAGTTGATCTAGGCTGGACTACGGCAACAACAAGTTTCACATTGCCAACAAGCTCAGAACTGCGAACTGCCGGAACCCAAATGGATCCAATTGGTGACCCAAGATGGCACTAAAAAAGCTTACAAGGCAATACTTTAAGTATTGCCTTTTTTAATCGAAAATTTATGGATGGAATAAAAATAAACATAGCGGTAATAATTTGCGTTAGCTTAGCTTTGATTAGCTATTCCTGCAAAAAATCGAAACACAATTCAGTAGAAAATCCAACACCTAATCCGCCGGTTACTGAAGAACCTACTAAACCTGTTCAGGTTGTAGAAACCGCCTATGCTTTTGCCGGGGCTGAAGGAGCTGGAAAGAACACTACCGGTGGCCGTGGAGGTAAAATTATCAAAGTTACCAATCTCAACGATTCTGGTATTGGAAGCTTAAGAGCTGCGGTAGAGGCTACCGGAGCAAGAATTGTTGTATTTGAAGTTTCGGGAAACATCAAACTAAAAAGCAGGTTACAAATAAAGAACGCCAATATTACCATAGCAGGTCAAACCGCACCGGGTGACGGTATTTGCCTTCAAGATTATGATGTGATTGTAGAGGCCGACAATGTTATTATCCGTTTCATGCGTTTCCGTATGGGCGATTTAACTAAGACAGAAAGCGACGCTATCTGGGGAAGGTACCATTCAAAGATCATCATTGACCATTGTTCCATGAGCTGGTCAACTGATGAGTGTGTATCATTTTATGCCAATGAAAATTTTACCCTGCAGTGGTGTATTTTGGCCGAAAGTCTAAGAAATTCTGTTCATGATAAGGGAACACACGGTTACGGCGGTATTTGGGGAGGAGTGAAAGCTTCTTTTCATCATAATCTTTTAGCTAACCATGATAGTCGTAATCCGCGTTTTGATGGTGGATACCGTTCGGGTACAGGAGTGAGTCCCAAAGGAAAAGATAAGGTAGATTACCGGAATAACGTTATCTACAATTGGGGGGGCAACAGTGCTTATGGGGGCGAAAATGGCGAATATAATATGGTCAATAACTATTATAAACCTGGTCCGGCCACAGCATCAAGCAAAAGCAAACGCATAATGCAAGTCTCCAAAGAAACAGGAGACATTACTACCTATGCTCCCGGTTATGGAACTTTTTATATTTCTGGTAATTATGTAGTAGGTAACGCTACTGTTACTGCTGATAATTGGAACGGAGGTGTAGATTTTGATTCGGGAGTTACTAAGGCTATGGCGCAAAAAACTGCTCCTTGGGATGCAATAGCTATCCCAGCTCATACTGCTGAACAAGCTTATAATGCGGTACTCTTATATGGAGGCGCTTCGCTAAAAAGAGATGCGGTAGATACAAGAATTATACAGCATACCAAAAACGGTACTTTTTCTGCGCCCGGCTCAAACGGAAGCACAAATGGTTTAATTGATACCCAAGGCGATGTAGGCGGCTGGCCGACTTTGGCTCAAACTACACCTCCGATAGATACCGATGGTGATGGAATGCCAGATGATTGGGAAACTGCGAACAAATTAGACCCTAAAAAAGCAAACGCTAACGGAAAAGATTTAAGCACAGGTTATGATAATATTGAGGTGTATTTAAACAGTTTAGTTAAAACAATTACCGACAATCAATATAAATAAAATGAAATTTTCTAAAGCTTATTCCTTCCTATTAATCGCGGGACTACTAATTTCCTGCGCATCAAAAAAAGTAAACACTGCCAGTAAAGATGAAAAACCCATAGCTTTCCCCGGTGCAGAAGGATTTGGCAAATATACCACCGGTGGCAGAGGAGGCAAAATATATATTGTAAGCAATTTGGAAGATGATGGCGAAGGAAGCTTGCGAAAAGCCGTGGTAAGCAACAGTCCGCGTATGATAGTTTTTGCAGTTTCTGGAACAATACACTTGAAATCAAAACTCAATATTAAAGGTAATGTTACCATTGCGGGGCAAACTGCTCCGGGAGATGGAATTTGTTTGGCCGATTATCCGGTTTCTTTGGCAGGAGACAACATAATCATCAGGTTTTTGCGGTTTAGAATGGGAGACCGTTACCAAAACAAAGGACAAATAGACGGTGCTGGAAGTGATGACGCTTTAAGCGGAAGTGGTCGGAAAAATATCATCATAGATCACTGTAGCATAAGTTGGAGTACTGACGAGGTTTGCTCTATTTATAAAGGAGATAGCACAACGTTGCAATGGAATTTAATGAGCGAACCCCTAAATTATAGTTATCATTTCGAAACCGGGGATAAAAATTTTGAAAACCATGGTTATGGAGGGATTTGGGGAGGCCAACATTTAACAGCACACCATAATTTGTTTGCGCATTGCAACAGCCGTAATCCTCGTTTTAACGGAGCAAGATTGGGCGCTTCGGAAGAATTCGTTGACTTTAGGAATAATGTAATTTACGATTGGGGACATAATAGCGCCTATGGCGGAGAAGGAGGGCGCTATAATATGGTTGCAAACTATTACCGTTCGGGTCCATCAACAAGCAAATCGGTTAAAAACAGAATTATAAATCCTTCGTTTTTAAAAGGAACAGGAATGGGCAAGTTTTACGTTGCCGATAATGAAGTGGTTGATTTTGAAGAAGTAAGTAAAAACAATAGCTTAGGAGTTCATTTAGATAAAGGATTTACCGATGCAGACAAAGACACCGTGTTGCTACAGCAACCTTTGCCCGCGATAGAAATACCTAATGAAACCGCCTCACAAGCGTACAAAAAAGTATTAAACTTGGTTGGCGCAATATTGCCAAAGAGAGATACTTTAGACCAGCGTATGATTAATGAAGTAAAAAACAGAACTGGAAGAATTATAGATGTTCAGGGCGGTTTTGCCCACGGTACGCCTTATGAAGTTTCTAAAACTGCCTGGCCAAATCTAAAATCGGTGCCAGCTAAAGCTGATGCTGATAGAGACGGCATGCCAGACGAATGGGAAATAAAAATGAAATTGGATGTAAATACCAACGACGCTTCGTTATATTCTTTGGATAAGAATTATACGAATATTGAAGTTTACATCAACCAACTAGTTAACTGAAATTGTCACCATTAAAACTTGAATTTTGAAAAAGTTAATCATCCTCCTTTCTTTTATTACCGTTGCACTACTAAGTTTCACCAACAAACAAAAAATCACCGTTTACCTTATTGGCGATTCCACACTTTCCATAAAAGCGGTCAATACCTATCCTGAAACCGGCTGGGGAATGCCATTTGCGTGGTTTTTTAATTCTGATGTAAAAGTAGATGACCGGGCAATGAACGGTAGAAGTACGAGCAGTTTTTTAAAGGAAGACAGGTGGCAACCAATAGTAGATTCGCTAAAACCGGGAGATTATGTGCTGATCCAGTTTGGGCATAATGATGAAGTACCCACAAAAAAAACATATACAACTCCTGAGCAATATGTAACGTACCTTACCAAATACGTAAAAGAAACTCAGGAAAAGAGAGCTTTCCCGGTTTTGATTACACCAGTTGCCCGCCGGTCTTTTGATGAAAACGGAAAGATTGTGGACACGCACAAACAGTATGCACAATTGGTGCGGGACTTGGCAAAAAAGTTAGACGTTCCACTTATCGACTTAACCGCGAAAAGTATGGATCTACTTCAACAACTGGGAGAAGATAAATCGGCGATGCTTTATAACCACCTGAAGGCCGGAGAAAACCCAAATTACCCTAAAGGCAAAGAAGATAATACACATTTTAACGAGCTTGGTGCCAGAAAAATGGCCGAGCTGGTATTAAGCGGTATTAGAGAACTTAATCTTCCGCTTGCAGGTTACATTGTTGGAGAAAATAAATAATAAGCTTTAAAGCTAACAGCTTTCACCGGAGTATAAAAAAGTTTAGGAAAGCTTTTTGCTATAAAGCGCTAAAATTCAAATTTTTATAAATCATTAGCCCTTGGCTCGGAAAGAGTTTGAGGGCTTTTTTGTGGATGGTATTTAAGTCAAAAAAACCGGTCTTTTAAATCGTCAAACCCCGGCATCGTTCCCGACAACGATTGCACACTTTTATTTCCTTAAATGCTTTATAATCAATGATTATGTGGGTATTATTGATTAACCAATTTAGTTATTAACCCGAGTTTAATGTCTTCTTAACGTTTTCTGTTTAGGCAGTTAAAATCACAATTGAATTATTATGAAAAAAAGGTTACTTTATATTTTCATTTTTTTAATGGCTACGAGTGCTATTAAAACTTATGCACAATCATTTGATTATGATGTAACAACTGCTGATCCGGCAGTAGGAGCATTCCCAACTGTAACACAAGGTGGAATTACTTTGACAACGACAGCTCCAGTTGCCGTAGATGGAGCATATAAAATGCTAAATATAAATTCAAATAGTTTTGAAGTTGTCCTTACATCGTCAACTGATATTCGACAGGCTATTTATTTCTTAAGAGGGGCTGGAAATTCATCTACTGCTACGCCAGTTGTTACTTTTGGCACTTCTTCTTCAGACCCTAATATACAGACTGCTACAGCACAGTCTGCTACTGCTACTGTTCCAGGTATACCTTTGCAATATAATTTTCCTGTAGGAACAAAATATGTAAGAATGGTCAGAAACGCTACTGTTAGATTGTATAGAATTACTGCTGGCTCTTCGGCATACACTCTACCCTTAGATTTCCTTTCCTTCACAGCAAAACCAGACGCTTTCGGTAAAACCGTAGCTTTAAACTGGTCAACTACCAACGAGGTGAACACCAAAAATTTCGAAATCCAAAGAAGAACAGACGGTACCGATTTTGTAACCATCAATACTTTGCCAAGCAAAAATACCACTGGTGTACATAATTATGCTTTAACAGATAACAATGCCGTTTCAGGCAATTCTTATTACAGAATTATACAGTTTGATAACGATGGTGCTTCAACAATTAGCAAAATACAAGGGGTTACCAACAAAGTGGCGACTGCCTTATCCATATATCCAAATCCTACAACCGGCACTTTAAATGTAAGCCATGATGCTGCGGGAGCAGGAGCAATTGCAAGGGTGGTTAACATGGATGGCAAAACTGTATTTCAACAAGCCCTAAGCTTGAGCGCAACAGATACAAAAATGGATGTATCACAACTTACTGCGGGGAGCTATTTACTGATTTTAGATAATCAAAATCAAAAGTCGTCTCTTAAGTTTATCAAACAATAGATTTTACAAAATAAAGAAGGATAAGTCTCTCTTTATTTAAGCGTAGAATTTACCGATAAATTTCCTTTAAGCAGACACAACTATGATCAGCTAAAACAAAAGTGATTTGGACGGAAAGTCAACTTTAAGCGAGGTTGAAGTGGTAAAATCTGTTTCGACAAAGGCAGTAATTTATCTGTTTGCCTAAACCCGGCTATTATTGCTATTACAGTAAACCACGATGCCACAAGTTTCGTCAATTAAAATAGCGGGTCGAGGGTGTATTCGTTCGTAGTTCTCCGGTAATACCAAACCCAAAACAGTTTGAATGTGTTTCGATATTGAATTTTGGAGTTTATGTACTAAGAGCTATGGCTTAGGCGATACTCAAGCATCTATAAAATTGTGAAAAGATAGCAACCGATTATGAACCAAATAAACAACCAATTATGAAACCTTTTATTACTAAAATCAAATCAGTTTGCCTAATGGTACTGCTGTTGTTTATAACCGTCCAAAGTTACGCCGTCGGTTATGATAAAATTGTGGCAAAAGACGGAAGTGGCGACTATTTAACAGTAGAGGCTGCAATTGCTGCTGCAGATGTTTCTGGTAAATCAGGGACAGATCCTTATCGAATATTTATCAAATCAGGAATCTACTATGAAAATCTCACCATAACTAAACAATACATACAGTTAATAGGTGAAGACGTTGCAAAAACAATCATCACCTACAATAATTACAATGGAAAAGCGATGCCTGGCGGCGGATCCTACGGAACAGCAAATAGTGCTTCCGTTATTGTTAATGGAAATGATTTTAGTGCCGCAAATATCACATTTGAAAATTCAACCGGCGACTCTCCTCAGGCCCTAGCGATTAATGTAAGTGGAGATAGGGCGTCGTTTAAAAACTGCAGATTTTTAGGCGGACAAGATACTTTCCTATCTTATAATTCAAAATATCCACAGTCCCTGTATAAATGTTATATAGAAGGTGTAGTAGACTTTATCTTCGGAAATGCCAAAACCGTTTTTGATGAATGTACCATTTACGCAAGAGACAGGACAGATAATAATGGCAGTTATATTACCGCTTCTAATACCAGAGAGAGCAAAGGTTTCTTGTTTAGAAACTGTGAGATTATAGAAAATAGGGGCACAACCAAATATGTTTTAGGTAGGCCTTGGCAAAATGACGCCGCTACAACAACAGATAAATCAACGGCGGCAACCGTATTTGTCAATACTAAAATGAGCTCGGTGGTAAAGCCAGAGGGCTGGGCCACTTGGGATGCCGGAACAGATGTAAGTAAGGTGATTTATGCTGAATATAATTCCATGAATATGGACGGGACCCCGTTAGATGTTTCTTCCCGAGTTTCTTGGTCAAAACAATTAAATTCAATTGAAGTTGCGGAATATTTGGATAATAATATTGTTTTTAAAGATAGAAACGATAATGTATGGAATCCTTACGCTATGTTTTTAGATGGAAATTCTGTACCCACCAACCGGTTGGCAATTTCAAACTTTAAATACAAAAAGTCAGGTACAGAACTTACATTCACATGGAACTTAAATTGGCCCGAAGGTAATGTTACCTATAAACTTTACCGTGTAAAAGACGGTGGCGCTCCCGTAGAAGTAAATACCCAAGTTGTTGCCAGCAATGATGTAAATGTTTCTTACGCACCTACAACCGGGAAAGAAACCGTACCGCCATCAATGTCAACTTACGAATATTATGTGGAAGCAACATCGGCAAACGGAACGGTACTTTCTGAGAGTGCAACAATAGCTGCCATCCCAACTTTTAAATTAACAGGAACGTTGCAAAATTTTAAGCAAGGAAACGACAAAGCTTCGGCACCACAAATTTTTACTTTAGAAGGGGAATATCTACAGGAAAACGCAACCGTTACGCCACCAGCCAATTTTGAAGTAAGCGCTGATAACGGTACAACTTGGGCAACTGTTAGCAGTCCGTTGGTTTTACCAGTAACCAGTGGCCTATTGACATCTAAAACCATATTGGTACGTTTGAATGCAGGGAGCCCATCGACGTATTCTGGGAATTTAACTATTATTTCTGGCACCGGAAGCCACAATATAACCGTTGCCGTTAGCGGAGAAACTTATGATCACCCTATTTTTAATAGTAAAGTTATTGCGAGCATAGCATTAACTGATGCCACAAAAAACACTGGAAGCACCTATCTTAAAGTCGGTTTAAGTGCCGCTTCTCTAAATTTAGGAAGTTATGTTTTGTCTGATAAAGTTTCTGGGCTGAATGCCCCTTACACCCGTGAATACGGAATACAGTTTGGACCAAATGCATCCGGTGGTGGTTGGGGTGTAAATGAGATTAAGAATATGACCGATAAAACGAAGTATGTAGAGATTTCATTAACAAGCAGTTCAACGTATCAGACACGCGTAGATTCTATTTTATTCGATCTAGCTGTTTTCCAGACCACCGGAAACTTTGCAATAGAGTACTCTACAGATAATTTTGCGACGAGCACTTTGTTAAAAAGCGGTCTGTTAAGTAACATGCCTTTAACGCCAAATGGAACCTACAGTAACTTTCCAGACGGGACTTGGGCATTGCTAAAACAAGGTTCAGGCGCAAACCTTAATCATTATGCATTTGCTTTAAACGCCGCTAACGGAGCAAACGTAGCTCCAGGCAATAATTTGAAGGTAAGATTTTATTTCAGGACAGGGAGCTCATCAAACGATAGATACATTACCTTAAAAAATATTGACTTTAAAGGAAGTGTAGGCTTAGCGGCGGTAGAGGGGGATTACAAAACCGTTAGTAGTGGTTCTTGGTTAGATAACAGTATTTGGAACCAATTACAGGGTGGCACATGGGTAAGCGCCACCACGCCGCCACATTACGGAACAGGCCACATTTCATTTATAGAAAATGGGCATATTGTAACTGCTCCAAATCAATCTGATCTAAATAGTGCATACAGCAATTCATACGGATACGTAAATTCACTTGTAGTTAGAGAAGGTGGGAAGTTGATTGTAGAAAGCGGTAAAGCATTAAATCTACACAGGGAGCAGCTATATCAAATTGATGGAGAATTTGAAAATAATGGCGCTGTAAATAATGATGGTAAACTAGACTTAACCATTAATGGAACGGTAACGAATAACGGTACATTAAAAGTAGACCAGGCGGGCAGTAACGTATACTTAAAAGGAAGGTTGATAAACAAATCCTCGGTAAACTACAACTTTGTAACCGTAAAAGACGGAGGCGTGTATGAACATGCTGCTAACTCTAATACAATGCCAGCTACTATCACTTTTGAAGAGGGTTCCACTTTCTTGATTTCAGGTATAACAAGCTCCCAAACAGGAATATTAAAAAACACTATAAGTTACTATAATGTGGTGTGGGATAACGCAGGGCAAACTAAATATTATGCCTTTCAGGGAAATTTGGTGGAAAACGTTCGTGGAAAGTTTACCGTAAACAATACAGGAACGCAGTATTTGGCTTTATTAAACAATACGGGCACCATAGGTTGGGGTAGTTACCAGCAAAATGGAGGTCGCGTGGTAGTAAGAGAGAATGGAACTGTGGACGCAACAATTAATTTGAGTGGAGATTTTACAGTAAATGGAGGTACGTTTGAATCAAATTCGGCTGTTTCTGTAACCATTAATTTAAATGGTGCCAACAGCAAGTACAGTTACAACGATGCTACTAACACTTTAACAAATCTTGCTGTTGGGGTCAGTGGAGATTACACTTTGCAGTCGCCATTAAATGTAAATGCTTTGGCATTATCCGGTACCGGTAAAATGACCTTAGGCAACAATACCTTAACCGCTTCAAGCGTTACAGGCGGAACATCATCTGCTTATATTGTTACCAATGGAACAGGAAAACTTAAAATCAAAAATGTAGGCGCTTCAAACGTTGTTTTCCCGATCGGAGCTTCGGCAACAAGTTATTCTCCGGTAACCATCAGCAACGCCGGAACTGCAGATAATTTTGCTGTAAATGTACAAAACACTTTTGATGCAGCATTACCAACTCCTTCTAAAGCCGTAAAAAAACAATGGAATATAGCCGAAGATGTTGACGGTGGTAGCAATGCCATAGTAACGTTAAGTTGGTTAACTGCAGATCAAGGTGCAGGATTTGATCCTGCCGGATCAGTTTCTCTGCTAAGTTATAACGGAACAAACTGGGCGGAAACAGCATCAACTATTTCTGGCGATGGCACTTCGGGCATTCCATACATGTCGACAAAATTGGGCATTACAGCTTTCGGCGTATTTGGGGTTGGAAATCCAGAAGCTTTACCGTTGCAACTTTTGAACTTCAAAGCTAAAGTGCTTAAAAACATCTCTCCAACCGTTCAGTTAGATTGGGCAACCACAAACGAAATAAACACTTTAAAATTTGAGGTAGAAAGAAGCATTGATGGTAAAAACTTCCAATCTATTGGAACCGTGATTTCAAAGAATGTGGCTGGCGTACATAACTATAACTTTAGTGATGAAAATCCATCCGCAGGAATAGCTTACTACCGGTTAAAACAGATTGACTTAAACGGAACTTTCACTTACAGTGAACCACAGGCTATAAATAACGAGGAGGGATTGGTTTTTACAATTTATCCAAACCCAGTTGCAGATGTTTTAACGGTTAACCATGCAAAAGCCAAGCAAAACTCTTTTATAAAAGTTCTTTCTTTAGATGGAAAAGTTATGGCAACTGTAAAAGCTGAAACCGGATCATTTAAAACTGTTGCAAATTTAGCAACGCTAACAAGTGGCGTGTATTTAATTCGTTTCAATAACGGAAGCAATAATTCTGTTTCGAAGTTTATTAAACTTTAAATAAATTATCGGTTTAAATGCGTTGTATTTTAGGGTACAACGCATTTTTTGTTCATAACATTAGTAGTTAACTTACATCGTTTTGCAGTTAATATCAAAATGGAATAAGTAATTACAGAATTCTATCTCTTGTATCGTTATATTAGTTGGATTTATCTGAAATAGAATTTCCTCCATTTTTATTAGCAGAAAACATGATTAACATGCGTTTTATCTTAAGTTTATTATTATCAGTAGCAATTTCCACATCTTTATTTGCCCAAAACCCCGTAAGGCAAAAAATTGATTTTGATGAGGACTGGCGTTTCAGTTTCGGTAATGCCAGCAATCCACAAAAAGATTTTAATTACGGTATTGCCAATATTTTCTCTAAATCTGGCAAGGCAGAAAAAACAGCTATCGAAACAAAATTTGACGATAAACAATGGCGGAAACTAAACCTTCCGCATGATTGGGCTGTTGAATTACCTTTTATAAAATCGGACAATGCGGATGTTATGGCGCATGGCTATAAACCTGTTGGCGGGCTTTTTCCCGAAACCAGTATCGGCTGGTACCGCAAACATTTCTCGGTAGCTAAAGCCGATTCGGGCAAAAGATTTTCTATCCAGTTTGACGGTATTTTCAGAAATTCAAACATCTGGATAAACGGTTTTTATTTAGGAAACCACCAAAGTGGCTATTTGGGCGTAACTTATGATATTACAGATTATTTGAATTTTGATAAGGATAATGTAATTGCGGTAAGAGTTGATGCCACACAATACGAAGGCTGGTTTTACGAAGGCGCAGGAATTTATCGCCATGTTTGGTTAAATAAGTTCAACAATGTGCACATTCCACAAAATGGCGTTTTTATCCATGCGGAGGTACAACCAAATCAAGCTTCGGTGACGGTAGAAGCGGCTGTTAAAAACCTAAGTTTAAATTCTTCATCCGCAGAGGTTTATACTTTTATTGCTGATAGAAATGGTAAAAAGTTGGCACAAAGCCAAATGGCCAAAGTGGCACTTTCTGTGAATCAGGAATCACTTATAAAACAGGCCATTAATATTGAGAACCCTCGCCTGTGGTCTTTAGAAGACCCGTATTTGTACAAAGTAATTTCGATAATAAAATCGGGCGGTAAAACTGTTGACAGCATTGTAAATCGTTACGGCGTACGCACTTTTAACTTCGACGGCGAAAAAGGTTTTTTCCTTAACGGGAAACCTATAAAAATTAAAGGTACCAACAACCATCAAGACCACGCCGGTATCGGAAGCGCAATTCCCGATGCGATACAATATTATCGTATAAAATTACTTAAAGAAATGGGCTCTAACGCTTACCGGACCAGCCACAATGCCCCAACGCCAGAGCTTTTAAATGCTTGTGACAGTTTGGGAATGTTAGTGATAGACGAGCAACGTCTGTTAAACAGTAGCCCCGAATATCTGCAACAGTTTGAGCAATTAATTAAGCGGGACAGAAATCACCCGAGTGTGTTTATGTGGTCTATCGGTAATGAGGAAGGTTATATCCAAACCACTACTACCGGAAAACGTATTGCGCAAACTTTATTGGCAAAACAAAAAGAATTGGACCCCTACAGAACCAGTATTTACGCCGCGGATTTGGCCAATGTTTACAAAGGTGTAAACGAAGTGATCCCTGTTAGGGGTTTTAATTACAGACAGTTTGCCGTGGCGGATTATCATAAAGACCATCCTAAACAGCCTATAATTGGAACCGAAATGGGCAGTACCGTAACCACTCGTGGCATTTATGTAAAAGATTCTATCGCCGGCTATGTTCCTGATCAAGATATTACAGCACCTTGGTGGGCCAGCAGAGCCGAAGAATGGTGGAGGCTAGCCGCAGGAAATGCTTATTGGGCAGGTGGTTTTATCTGGACGGGTTTTGATTATCGCGGAGAACCAACGCCTTACGAATGGCCAAATATTAATTCTCATTTTGGTGTGATGGACGTTTGTGGTTTTCCAAAAAACATCTACTATTATTACCAATCCTGGTGGACAGTTAAAGATGTTTTGCATATTTCCCCGCACTGGAACTGGGCTGGTAAAGAAGGTCAGCCCATAGAAGTTTGGGTGAACACTAATGCAGATAATGTAGAACTGCAGCTCAACGGAAAATCCTTAGGTAAAAAAACAATGCCACGCAATGGACATTTAAAATGGATGGTAAATTATAAGCCGGGTGTTTTAAAAGCAATAGCCTACAAAAACGGTAAACGCATAGAAACTTCGCAGATTACCACTAAAAAAGCATACAAACTTTTGTTAACGCCAGATCGTAAAATGCTTACCGCTGACGGAAAAGATGCAACGGTAGTAAATGTAACGGCGCTAGATGTGGATGGAAGAGAAGTACCGGATATCAATCAATTGGTTAAATTTAAAATCGATGGTGATGTCAAAATTATTGGCGTAGGCAACGGCGACCCCAGCAGTCATGAAGTAGATATTTGTGCTGATGGCAAGTGGCAGCGAAAACTTTTTAACGGAAAATGCCAGATGGTTATCCTTTCCTCGAAAACAGAGGGATCAACGATTATCGAAGCACAAGCTGATGGATTACAATCTGCAAAAGTTGAAATCCAAACCACAGCAAAATAAGAAACTGTAATTTTTATAAGCCGATTCATCTAAGTGAATCGGCTTTTTGCTTTTTAAAACCTTAAGCCCGGCAACGATTGCGCAGATTTAAACGGCAGATTGCTTTTTATTGCTTTATGTTTTGGCTAAAATTGTAATCGTTTATCCAATTAAAAACCTCTTTTCTTAAAGAAAATCTTCAAAAAAATTATAAAAAGATGAAGTTAAAAAATATGATTCCTGCAACAGCGGTTTTAATGTTGGCCATTAATTCCTGTTCGGCAGCACATCGTACAACAGCAGTAGCAGAGCCACAGGAAACGTCAGTTTCGCAAAAAGCAAAAATAAACGAAGTAAAAGTTGCTACTGCAGATGAAGTATTGACCGCAGTAAAAAATGCCAAACCAGGCGATGTAATTCTAATAAAAGGTGGTGATTACGCTTTTAACCAACGTATAGATATTAAAGTTGACGGTGCAGAAGATTCACCAATTGTTTTAAAAGCAGATCCAAACGATAAACAAAGGCCTAAATTTGATTTTACAGCGTTAGGCGAAGGCGACTCGAACCAAGGCATTATTTTAAGAACAAGCTATTGGCACATCAAAGGAATCGATATTGTAAAAGCCGGCGATAATGGGATTTTAATTACCGGTGGCCACAACAACATTGTTGAGTTTTGTACATTTTCTCAATGTTCGGATACAGGTTTGCAATTGGTTGATGGTGCTTCAAACAACCTCATCCTAAACTGCGATTCTTACTTTAATGCCGATTCAAAAGTAGAAAACGCCGATGGGTTTGCTTGTAAAATTGATGTAGGTTCTGGCAATAAATTTAAAGGTTGTCGGGCTTGGCAAAATCTGGACGACGGGTGGGACGGTTATTTGAAAAAAACTGACAATGTTACCACTACCTATGAAGATTGCTGGGCTTTTAACAACGGTATGCTAAAAGATTTTACGTTAAGCGGTGGCGATGGAAATGGCTTTAAAACAGGTGGAAGCGATGATAAATTACTAAAACACAACGCAACCTATATCAATTGTCTCTCTACCGGAAACACAAAAAATGGGTTTGATCATAACAGTAACCGGGGCGAAATTGCTTTGTTAAATTGCGTGTCTTTTTTTAATAAAGGGAAAAATTTGAGCTTCGGTAGTAAAAACCAAGTTTCTAAACTGGTGGTAAAAAACTGCGTAGTTTACGGGGTGGTAGGCTCTTTAGAGGCAGACAAAACTATTGTCGATAACAATAGCTGGCAGTTAGAAAAACAGTTAAAAATGGCCGACTTTTTTAGTTTAGATGTGAAAACGCTATCAAAACCACGTAAAGCCGATGGCAGTTTGCCTGATATTAACCTTCCTAAAATATAATTCGCATATGAAAACCAGCTCTTTAAAGTCCATGCTTTTTTATGCCTTGCTGTTTTTGATTCCGGTAATCACTAATGGACAGGCTCAGATTTTTAATTATACGGTAGCGCAGGACGGAAGTGGAGACTTTAAAACCATCCAAGAAGCGGTAAATACGGTTAGAGATCACTCGCAGCAAACAGTAACTATCCATATTAAAAATGGTGTTTATCACGAGAAATTGGTCATCCCCTCATGGAAAAAAAATATTGCCCTTGTAGGCGAAAGCAAAGAAAAAACCATCATCACCAATGATGATTATTCGGGCAAAGATTTTCCTACTAAGGATTTTACCGGGAGTAATAAATACAGCACCTACACTTCGTACACCGTTTTAATTCAAGCAAGTGATTGCAGTGCCGAAAATTTGACCATCCAAAACACAGCTGGACGAGTTGGGCAGGCAGTAGCATTAATGATTGAAGCTGATAGAGTGAGCATTAAAAACTGCAACATTTTAGGCAATCAGGATACTTTATATACCGCAAAAGATGGGCGTAACTATTTTGAAAACTGCTATATCGAAGGAACAACGGATTTTATTTTTGGCGAGGCAACAGTTGTATTTCAAAACTGCACCATCAAAAGTTTAGCAAATTCGTATGTTACTGCAGCATCAACATCTCCCAAGCAAAAATATGGCTATGTATTTTTAAACTGCAACCTCATAGCAAGTGAAGGTGTTGATAAAGTTTTTTTAGGTAGGCCGTGGCGTCCTTACGCAAAAACCGTTTTTATCGATTGCAATTTAGGGAAGCACATTGTTCCGCAGGGCTGGAATGCTTGGCCGGGCGACCCGATGTTCCCTAACAAAGAAAAAACTACTTTTTACGCAGAATACAACAGTAAAGGCGAGGGTGCAAATCCTAGTGAACGCGTAAGTTGGTCGCACCAGCTTTCAAAAAACGAAGCAAAAAAATACACTTTACAGGATATTTTTTGCGAGTGGAAACCTAAGTAATTGAATGGAATAAAGAATTTTTCGAGAGTAATATTTTATGCAATCGTTGCCGGTAACGGTTGCACAAATAAAAAAAGCAATTGCGTTCATTACCCTCACAAAAATCATTAAAATTGTGTTAAATCCCATGTAGGCACAATTTGAAACACCTTTTATAAACCAAATGTCGTCTTAAATGAAGAAATTAAAACTTGTACTGCTAACTGCAGTGATTAGCCCACTATTTTTTATAGCATGTAATGCCCAAAACAATTCAAACTCCCGAAATGCGGTTTCAGATTCGCTTGATTTTGTAAATTCTTTTAATGTTAAACTGCCGGATATAAAAAACGCGGTTTTTAAAAAAGACACTTTTAATATTTCAGATTTTGGCGGAAAAGCCGATGGAATTACGCTAAATACCAAAGCTATAAATGATGCAATAACTGCTTGCAACAAAAATGGTGGCGGTGTAGTTTTGGTAGAATCCGGACTTTGGCTAACCGGTCCTGTGCAATTGCAGAGCAACGTTAACCTACATTTAAAAAGCAATGCAGTGTTACTGTTTACTGCAGATAAATCCCAATATAAATTAATAGAATCTAATTGGGAAGGGAAAAAAGCGGTAAGAAACCAATCCCCAATTTCGGGCAACAACCTGCAGAATATTGCCATCACCGGCAAAGGAATTATCGACGGAAACGGAGATGTTTGGCGAGCGGTAAAAAAGGAAAAACTTACCGAATCTCAGTGGAAAAAATTAGTTGCATCTGGGGGTGTGGTTAGAGACGGCCGAATGTGGATGCCTTCTGAAAGCTTTGCTTTAGGAGATAAAACCAAAGACGCATCAGCAATTGTACCCGGGAAAACCTTGGCGGATTATCAGGATATGAAGGATTTTTTCCGTCCGAACCTTTTGGTGCTTACCAACTGCAAAACCATTTTGTTGGAAGGCGTAACTTTCCAGAACTCGCCTGCTTGGTGCCTGCATCCGCTTATCTGCGAGGATTTGACATTGCGGAATTTAACCGTAAAAAATCCATGGTATGCCCAAAACGGCGATGGTGTAGATGTTGAATCTTGCAAAAATGTGATGATAGAAGGGTCAACTTTTGACGTTGGCGACGACGGTATCTGCATTAAATCTGGTAGAGATGAAGACGGTAGAAAGCGAGGAATCCCTACTGAAAATGTTATTGTGCGCAACAATACAGTGTACCATGCTCATGGCGGTTTTGTTATCGGTAGCGAAATGTCTGGCGGGGCAAAAAACCTCTACGTTTATAACAACTCCTTTCTCGGAACCGATATAGGTTTGCGTTTCAAAACAACCCGAGGCAGAGGCGGTGTAGTCGAAAATATTTATGTTTCAAACATCAACATGAAAGATATTGCGGGAGAAGCAATTCGATTTGATATGTACTACGCGGCTAAAGACCCGGTTCCGCTGGTTGGTGAACAGAGAGAGACGCCAAAAACAGTAATGATGCCGGTAAGCGAGGCAACACCACAGTTCAAAAACTTCTTCATCAAAAATGTATTTGTAAACGGTGCTGAAAAAGCGCTTTTTATCAGAGGGCTGCCAGAAATGAACATCAAAAACATCAACCTCGAAAACTTGGTAGTGCAGGCTGATAAAGGGATCGAAATTATCGAGGCGCAGGGCGTTAACATCAAAAACATAAGCTTGTTGACAAAAGATACCACGCAGTTAATCTCGTTGCAAAACAGCTCGGCGGTAACTTTTGATCAGTTAAAACCTTTAAGTAACTACAACAGCTTTCTAAATATTTCCGGAGAAAAATCGGCTGATATCAATCTCCTAAACTCTAATATTAAGGATGCTAAACAAAAAACTTCGTTTACCTTTGGCGCAAAACAAACGGCATTAAAAATCAAATAAAATGACAAAACTTAAAAGACTAGCTTTTCTATTCGTTCCTTTTTTAATGGTAATCGGGGCCTGCACTTCGCTAAAGACCCAAAAATCGGATAACGGAAAAAGCCTTTCCCAGGAGCTTTCAAAAACTATTATGGATAAATATCCTTTCCCGATAGATAATGAAAGTCGCAGGTTAAAATGGACTTACGAGACCGGCGTTTATTTAACTGGCATAAGTCATGTTTGGAAAAGAACCGGAAACGGCGAATATTTCAACTATGTACAGCGTTGTATGGACAGTTTTATAGATAACGATGGCAATATCAAAACCTATAAGCTAGCTGATTATAACTTGGACAATATCCGCAACGGCCACAATCTGTTGATGTTGTACGAAGTTACCGGCAAAAAGAAATATTATACCGCCGCATTACAACTAAGAAAACAGCTACAGGAACAACCACGTACCAATGGCGGAAGTTTTTGGCATAAAAAAATCTATCCTTCGCAGGTTTGGTTGGATGGTTTATATATGGCAATGCCTTTTTACGCAGAATGGGCCGCTGATTTTGACGAACCAAAAGCGTTTGATGACATTGCAGATCAGTTTACTGATATCGAAAAACACGCAAGAGACGTCAATACGGGTTTGATTTATCACGGTTGGGACGAATCTAAAGAACAAGCTTGGGCAAATAAAACTACCGGAAACTCTCCAAATTTTTGGGGACGGGCAATGGGCTGGTACGGTATGGCAATGGTAGATGTTCTGGATTATTTCCCTAAAGACCACCCGAAAAGACAGGAAATTTTAGCCGTTTTAAACCGCTTTGCTGTTGCAATACAAAAAGCGCAAGATAAAAAATCCGGTTTATGGTACGAGGTGATGGATAAACCAGACGGTAAAGGCAACTATTTAGAAGCATCAGCATCAAGCATGTTTGTTTATACAATTGCAAAAGCTGTAAGGATGGGTTACTTAGATGCATCTTTCGAAAAAGTTGCTGATAAAGGCTACGCAGGTATTAAAAAAGTTTTTTTAGAAACCGATGATAAAGGTGTTTTACACCTTAACGGAACGGTTAGTGTTGCCGGTTTGGGCGGAAAACCTTATCGCGATGGTAGTTATGAGTATTACCTGAGCGAAAAAGTAGTTACAGACGATCCTAAAGGCGTAGGTGCTTTTATTATGGCCAGCAACGAAATGGAGTTGAGAGAAATTCCACAGGTTGGTGCCGGTAAAACTGTAATGCTTGATAATTATTTCAACAACGAGTTTAGAAACAACATTAACGGCAAAAAAGAAAGTTTCCATTACGTTTGGAACGAGTGGGACAATAATGGTTTCGGTATATTGGGAGAACATATCCGCTACATGGGCGCAAAAACCGAAACTTTAAAAGATTCGCCTACTGCAACTAATTTGGCTGACGCCGATGTTTATATCATCGTGGATCCCGATACAAAAAAGGAAACCGAATTTCCGCACTATATGCAAGCACCTGCAATCCAAAATATTGTTGAATGGGTTAAAAATGGTGGCGTTTTGTTATTGATGGCCAACGATTCCAGCAATGCAGAATTGCCTCATTTTAATGATTTGGCGAGCCAATTCGGTATCAAGTTTAAAAGCGAACTGAAAAATCCGGTAACCGGCAGTCAGTTTGATATGGGCCTAATTAAGATAGATGCCGGCAATCCTGTTTTCCCGTTAGGAACAATTACTTATTTAAAAGAGATCAGCACTTTAGATTTAAAAGCGCCGGCGCAAGCTGTTGTTAGCCATAATGGTGATGTGGTAATGGCAACTTCAAAACTAGGAAAAGGAATTGTATTCGCCGTTGGCGACCCTTGGTTGTACAACGAATATACAGATGGCAGAAAACTGCCTAACAAATTTGAGAACTTAAAAGCCGCCCAGCAGTTGGTGCAGTGGCTATTAAAACAAGCGAAGTAAAGGATAATACAAAATGAATTTAAACAAAGAAAATTTAAGCGCTATTAGCGGTAATAATTTAGAAGTTCCAGAGGCTTCTTTATTTGAACTGCCAGAAAAGGTGCTTCAGTTTGGCACCGGAGTTTTGTTGAGAGGGCTGCCAGATTATTTTATTGATAAAGCCAACCGTAAGGGTATTTTTAATGGACGGGTAGTGGTTGTTAAATCAACAGATTACGGAACTACAAAAGATTTCGATGAGCAAGACGGCTTATATACTTTGGCCATTAAAGGTATTGAGGGCGGTAAAACTATAGAAAAAAGCATTGTTTCATCTGCAATAAGCAGAGTTTTAACGGCAAGCACCCAGTGGCAACAAATTTTAGATTTGGCGGCCAGCCCGGATTTGGAAGTGGTTATTAGCAACACTACAGAAGTCGGCATCACTTTAACAGAAGATAACATTCAGGCTAATCCGCCAATTTCTTATCCCGGCAAATTATTGGCTGTACTTTACCACAGATTTAAAACTTTCAACGGTGCGCCAGATAGAGGTTTGGTAATTGTGCCTACCGAGTTAATTGTGGACAACGGAACCAAATTATCGGAAGTACTTTTTAAACTGACCGAACAGAATAATTTAGAGGCCAATTTTGTAAGCTGGCTTAAAAACCATAACGAAATTTGCAATTCACTGGTAGACTGTATTGTTCCTGGGAAACCTGCAAAAGAAGAATTAACCGCCTTAGAAAACGAATTGGGCTATAAAGATGATTTGTTGATTTCGTCTGAAGTTTACCGTTTATGGGCGATTTCTGGAAACGAGAAAACAAAAGAAAAGCTTTCTTTCGCTCAGGCTGATAAAGGCGTGGTAATTACTCCAGATATTGATCTTCATCGCGAATTAAAACTCCGTTTGTTGAACGGAACCCATACTTTAAGTTGCGGATTAGCATTTTTAGCGGGTTGTGAAACAGTAAAATCTGCTATGGATGACAAAGCTATTGAAGCTTACATCGCCAATTTAATGCGTAACGAAATTGCGAAAGCTATTCCTTACGATGTTACCCAAGAACAAACTGACGAATTTGCCTCAAACGTTTTGGACCGGTTCAGAAATCCTTATATAAAGCATCAGTGGTGGAGTATTACAGCTAACTATAGCTCTAAATTGCAGATGCGGGTGCTTCCGGTTTTATTTAATTATGTAAATAAATTTGGCAGTGTTCCTGAGCTTATCGCGATGGGTTTTGCCGCATACATTAGGTTCATGAAACCAGTATCGCAAAAAGATGGTAAATTTTATGGCGAGGCAAACGGGCAACAATATCATATTAATGATACAAAAGCAGATCAGTTAGCGGAACTGTGGAAAAACCATGCTGGCAATATTGTTGAGGCTGTTTTAGGCGACGTTTCATTATGGGAAAAATCGCTTACAGAAATTGCTGGCTTTAGCGAGTCGGTAACAAAACATTTAACGGCAATGGATAATCCTCAATTAATAAAAGAAATAATCGCCAAGGAAGCAGGGTTATTAATATCATAAAAAATCATGCAAAGAGTATTAAAAGTTCACCCGAAGGATAATTTATTAGTTGCCTTAACAGACCTTTTTAAAGGAGAAATCATTATTTATAATGATGAAAAAATCACTTTATTGGATGATGTTAAAGCGAAACATAAATTTTTGACCACTGATTTAAATCCGGGCGAAGAAATTATAATGTACGGTGTTTTGGTGGGTAAGGCGCAGATAGCTTTAAAGGCAGGCAACCGTATCACTACAGAGAACATAAAACACGCTGCCAATGGTTTCGAGATTGGTGAAGAACGTAAAACAGCTTGGGACAAACCCGATGTTAGTAAATGGGAAAATATTACTTTCAATGGTTTTCATCGTCCGGACGGAAGTGTTGGCACCGCAAATTACTGGCTGGTAATCCCAATGGTTTTCTGTGAAAATAGAAACCTAGAAGTATTGCAGGAAGCTTTGGTTGGCCCATTGGGTTACGGTAGAAAAAAAGCATATCAAAACCAAGCCTTAAAATTGGTAGATATGTACAAAGCCGGCGCTGATACTGATGAGATTTTAAAAGTCGATCTGTTTACAGAAAGTGATGAACAAAAATCACAAAAGCTTTTCCCTAATGTTGATGGGATAAAGTTTTTGATGCACCAAGGCGGTTGTGGCGGTATCAGACAAGATTCTGAAACGCTTTGTGCATTGTTGGCAGGTTATATTACCCATCCAAACGTTGCAGGTGCAACCGTATTAAGCTTAGGTTGCCAAAATGCGCAGGTAAATATTTTACAAACAGAAATCGAAAAAAGAGATCCTAATTTCGCTAAACCTTTGTATGTGCTTGATCAGCAAAAAGTGGGTAAAGAGTCAGATTTGTTGCCGTTGGCTATCAAACAAACTTTTGCAGGGTTAGTGGAGGCAAACAAACAAACCAGAAAGCCTGCGCCACTTAGCCATATTACCATTGGTTTAGAGTGTGGTGGATCCGATGGTTTTTCCGGAATTTCTGCAAATCCTGCTATCGGTTATACTTCAGATTTGTTGGTGGCTTTGGGCGGAAAAGTAATTTTGGCCGAGTTCCCCGAATTATGCGGTGTTGAACAAAATATCAGCGATAGGTGCGTAACCGTTGATGAAGCAAAACGCTTTTCTTCATTAATGAAAACTTACGCAGAAAGAGCGGAAGCAGCAGGTTCTGGCTTTGATATGAACCCGTCTCCCGGAAATATTAAAGACGGTTTAATTACGGATGCCATCAAATCCGCAGGAGCGGCTAAAAAAGGCGGAACATCGCCAGTTGAAGCTATTTTAGATTATCCTGAAAAGGTAACCAAACCGGGTTTAAACTTACTTTGTACTCCCGGAAATGATGTGGAGTCAACCACTGCCGAAGTAGCTTCTGGTGCTAACGTAGTTTTGTTTACCACAGGTTTAGGAACACCAACTGGAAACCCGATTGCTCCGGTTGTTAAAATTGCGAGCAACACGGTGTTATTCAACAGGATGAGAGACATTATGGATGTAAATACCGGAACCATTATTGATGGCGAAGAAACTATTTACCAAGCGGGGGAACGTATCTTAGATTACGTAATTAAAGTAGCAAGTGGCGAAATTGAAGTAAGCGCAGTAAGAAACGGTCAGGATGATTTTATTCCGTGGAAACGTGGCGTTTCTTTATAAACGTAAAATTTTATAAATAAAATGTAAAAGCCTTTCAGTCTTAAGATTGAAAGGCTTTTTTATGATGTTGCCAACAGTAATTAGTTTGCAAAAAACTCTTTCTCTGCTTTTAGCTTTTTCTTTTGCACTCTTGCAGAAACATAAATACTTAGTTCATATAAAAGGAACAAGGGAAAACTAACGGTAAGCATTGTTGGGATATCTGGCGTTGGAGTTACTATAGCAGCAATAACCAATATAATAACAACGGCATATCTTCGTTTCTCTCGCATAAACGACGGCGTCATTATTCCTAGCTGAGAAAGAATATAAATTACAATAGGAAGCTCAAAAACTGCTCCGGTACAAAGCGTTAAAGTTGCCACAGATGAAAAGTACGAATCAATGGTGATGGTATTCTCAATCTCGGGACTTATGCTGTAATTAGATAAGAAATTTACCGATAATGGCGCAACAATAAAGTAACCAAACAGTAATCCAATTATAAACAACATGCTTGCGTAAAATACAAAACCAGTGGCAGATTTGCGTTCATTATCTTTTAAAGCCGGTTTTACAAAGCGCCAAATTTCCCAAAGCAGGTACGGAAAGCCTAAGATTAAACCCGTCATTAATGCCGAATTTATCTGAAGGGTAAACTGTCCGGCCATTTCCGTATTGATGATTTTTCCGGGGATGTTGGTAATGCAAAAGCCCGGTCCCATGTTAAAATAGTCACCAACTCTACACATCATTCTATAAGTCCAAAAAGAAGGCTTATGCGGACCCATTATAATGGTGTCAAAAATAAAATCGTAGTATATAAAGCAAATGATTGTAAGGAAAACAATTGCAATAGAAGATCGCACAAGGTGTATCCTTAATGCTGCTAAATGATCAAAAAAAGACATTTCACCTTCTAAGTTCTTGCCCTTATTTTTTACAGATTCTACTAAGTCAGTTTTTCTCGCTTTACTCATTGCTGTTTATATCCGAAACAAAAATACCATTTTGAATTACGTCAAAATGGTATTTTTAGTTTTAAACTATTTTATATTAATCTTCTTCTTCAAACTCAAAAGATTCCATAAACTTGGTGGTAAAATTACCAGCTCTAAAGTTAGGATCTTTTAACAGTTTAAGGTGAAAAGGTATGGTTGTTTTAATTCCTTCAATCACAAACTCGCTTAATGCCCTTTCCATCGTGTTTAACGCTTCCTCTCGGGTTTGTGCTACGCAAATGAGCTTAGCAATCATTGAGTCGTAATTTGGCGGAATAACATAGCCTGCGTAAACATGCGTATCAACCCTTACACCGTGGCCACCCGGAGAATGGAAATGGGTGATTTTGCCAGGAGAAGGCCTAAAATTGTTGAACGGATCTTCTGCATTTATACGGCATTCAATGGCGCACATTTCTGGGAAGTATGATTTTCCGGAAATTGGAATGCCGGCTGCAACCTTAATTTGTTCTTTTATTAAATCAAAATTGATCACTTCTTCTGTAACCGGATGCTCTACCTGGATACGGGTGTTCATTTCCATAAAGTAGAAGTTGCGGTGTTTATCCACCAAAAATTCAACTGTACCTGCGCCTTCATATTTCACCGCTTGGGCACCAGTTATTGCGGCAGCACCCATTTTTTCACGCAGTTCCTGTGTCATAAAAGGTGATGGAGCTTCTTCTACCAGTTTTTGGTGACGGCGCTGAATTGAGCAATCCCTTTCTGATAAATGACAAACGGTACCAAATTGGTCTCCAATAACTTGGATTTCAATATGGCGGGGGTCTTCAATGTATTTTTCAAGATACATCCCATCATTACCAAAAGCTGCTGCAGATTCCTGGCGGGCAGAGTTCCAAGCATCTTCAAAATCTTCATCTTTCCAAACCTGTCTCATTCCTCGGCCACCACCACCTGCGGTAGCTTTTAAAATTATAGGATAGCCAATTTCTGCTGCAATTTTTAAACCTTGTTTTACATCGGTTAACAAACCTTCGGAACCCGGGATAGTAGGTACGCCAGCCAATTTCATGGTATCTTTAGCTGAAGCTTTATCGCCCATGCCATTAATTTGTTCTGCCGTTGCACCGATGAATTTTATACCATATTCTTTACAGATTGCAGAAAATTTGGCGTTTTCGGATAAAAATCCGTAACCTGGATGGATGGCATCTGCATTAGTTAATTCGGCTGCAGAAATGATATTTGGGATATTAAGGTAGGAGTCTTTACTTGGGGGAGGACCTATGCAAACAGCTTCATCAGCAAAACGAACGTGTAAACTTTCTCTGTCTGCGGTAGAATACACTGCTACTGTTTTTATACCCATTTCTTTACAGGTACGGATTATGCGCAGTGCAATTTCGCCTCTATTGGCAATTAATATTTTTTTAAACATAGTAACGGTTTTATCTATCTGTTAATTTGTGCGGAGGACAATTAAAGCTGCCCAAATTCTTAATACAAATAACTATGATGGATCTACCAGGAATAAAGGTTGGTCGTACTCAACCGGTTGTGAGTTTTCTACCAATATTTTAACAATTTTACCAGAAATTTCAGATTCAATTTCGTTGAAAAGTTTCATCGCTTCAATGATACACAAAGTTTGTCCGGATGTAATTTCGTCGCCTACGTTTACAAAATTTGCTTTGTCTGGTGCAGATGAGCGATAGAAAGTACCAATCATAGGAGATTTAATGGTAACGTATTTACTATTGTCATCAGCAGTTGCGGCAGGTGTAGTTGGCGTAGCGGCAGGTGCTTGCTGCGCAACTGGTGCAGCTTGCATTTGCGGAGCTGCAACCGGTACAGTTGCATTTACATAAGTAGGCTCTTGCGTAGTTTTTATGGTAATCTTAAAGTCTTGTTCTTCAATAGAAACTTCATTCACGCCTGATTTTGCAACAAATTTAATCAGGTCTTGAATTTGCTTAATGTCCATTCCCATATTGGTGTGGTTTTAAATTTTGTGTTTAATTTAAGAAATCTAATATAACAATTATCTATAAATATAAATTAGTACGCCCATTTAAGGTATAACGAGCCCCATGTAAAGCCTCCGCCAAAAGCGGCCAATACTAAATTATCTCCTTTTTTTAATTTGCTTTCCCATTCCCATAAACAAAGTGGAATAGTTCCGTTGGTGGTGTTTCCGTATTTCTGAATGTTGATCATTACTTTTTCTGAGCCAACGCCCATACGGTTTGCAGTTGCATCGATAATCCTTTTGTTTGCTTGGTGCGGAACTAACCATGCAATGTCTTCTGCCGCAAGGTTGTTTTTTTCCATAATTTCTGCGGCAACATCGGCCATGTTAGTAACGGCAAATTTAAACACCGCTTGCCCTTCTTGGTAAACAGAATGTAGATTGGCATCAACAGTTTGGTGCGTAGCCGGATTTAATGAGCCACCTCCTTTAATATTTAAGTACGATTTTCCGGAGCCATCACTTTTAAGTATCGAATCGATAATCCCATAGCCTTCTGTGTTTGGCTCGAGCAAGGCGGCACCGCAGCCATCGCCAAAAATAATGCAGGTTACCCTGTCTTGGTAGTTGATGATTGACGACATTTTATCGCCGCCTACCACTAATACTTTTTGGTGTTTGCCCGATTCTATAAACTGGGCGCCGGTACTTAATCCAAATATAAATCCAGAGCAAGCGGCCTGTAAATCGTATCCCCAAGCGTTTTTAGCACCAATTTTATCTGCCAAAATATTTGCCGTAGCCGGAAAAGGCATATCAGGCGTAGATGTACAAAATATAATTAGGTCAATTTCTTCGGCACTAATCCCTCTTTTTTTGAGCAAACCCTCTACAGCTGGCACTGCCATATCTGAGGTGGCTAAGCCTTCTCCTTTTAAAATCCTTCTTTCTTTTATTCCTGTGCGGGTAGTTATCCACTCGTCGTTGGTATCTACCATTGTTTCTAACTCTTGGTTAGTTAAAACATAATCTGGTACATAGCCGTTTACAGCGGTAATTGCAGCATGAATTTTGCTCATATTTGATGTGTTTAAGAATTGAAAGCTGTTTTAAACTTTTCAATAATTTGGCTCTCAACCATGTCTTTAGACAATAGTATCATGTTTTTTATGGCTTCTGGGCTAGAAATCCCATGCCCGATAACCACAGGAGCATTCACGCCCAAAATTGGACTTCCCCCGTATTGCTCATAATTAAATCTGTCGAAAAATTCGTCTTTTAAACCTTTTTTAAGGGTTAAAACATAAAAAGATTCTGCTAATTTTAAAACCACGTTGCCCGTAAAACCATCGCAAACCATGATGTCAGCTTTTGCATTGAATAAATCCCGGCCTTCAATATTTCCGGCAAAGTTTACCTGTGGAGACGATTTTAATAAAGGGTATGTTGCCTGTGTAAGCATGTTTCCTTTTTCTTCCTCCTCGCCTAAATTCATTAAGCCAACTTTTGGCTCGGCTATTTGGTAAACGTGTTTTGCATACAAACTGCCCATTATTGCAAACTGCACTAAATGTTCTGGTTTGCAATCTGCATTGGCGCCAGCATCTAACAAAAGTCCAAAGCCACCTTTTTCTTTTGGGATAACAGTTGAAATTGCGGGCCTTAAAACGCCTTCAATTGCTTTAACGCTGAACATAGCGCCAACCAACATGGCTCCAGTATTCCCCGCAGAGGCAAAAGAATCTACCTTGCCTTCTTTAAGTTGTTGAAAACCTACCGAAATGCTTGAATTTGCTTTTTGAACAATTGCTTTTGTGGGATGCTCTCCCATGCCAATCACTTCTGTAGTATGTACATACTCAAAAAGATCTGGATTAAAATTTTGTTCTGTAAGAAGCGGAGTAATTAGGTCTTTATCTCCAAATAATACGAGGTGTTGGTCTTTTGATAGGTTTTGGTGTGCTGCAATCGCTCCTAATACAGTTGCTTTTGGCGCATAATCACCGCCCATTATATCTAAACCAATTTTCATTGAGATAATTTGCTTTTTATGATTTGTACTCTAAAACAGCAGAATTGCTTTTTTTGAGTGTTAAAAAAATCCTTGTGTAAGGTAATAAACAAAATTTTTACCAGCACAAGGATTTTTGTTTGCATAATGCTATGCTATAGAAGTATTTTCTATTAATAGTTTACCCCTAAGGTAAAGGTTTCCGTCAATATTGTAAGCTCTGTGTGGCAAGTGCACTGCGCCAGTTTCTTTATCAACCCATAAAGAAGGTGCTGTTGCTTTATAGTGAGTTCTTCTTTTATCTCTTCTTGATTTGGAGATTTTTCGTTTTGGATGTGCCATTTTTTCCTATTTTTAATTTTTCCTAATGTTCTTTAAAATATCCCACCGCGGATCTTGCTGTTCGCCTTCCCCTTTTTCTGCAGAAAGCTCATCTATCTTTTTAAGCATTTCTAAATCGCAGGATGGTGTGTTGCCCGGATCTTCACAAATACTGATGTAAGGAGCCGATAAATTGATCATCTCATATATAAACGATGAAACGTCAACTTCACTTTCATTTTTTGTGATAATTATAACTTCTTCACTATCGGCCAAATCATCAGATTCGGTAAATTTAGCGATGAGCCTGTCTTCTGTGTCAATTTCGTAAGGGAAACCAGCCAAACATTTATCACAACTTAACTCTATTCTTCCTTTGATATGAAAATTAAGAACCATTAAGGTTTCTCGTTTTTCTAAAAGCAAGCTCACACTCAGCAAGCCGTTTTTTACCAAAGAATATTCAAATTCGTCAAAGAAACGTCCGTCAACATCAAAGTTAAATTGATGCTGGCCAATCTTTAATCCCGTAAAGGGTATTGAATATTGTTTTAACGATTTCAAAGTTCGACAATTAAGCCTGCAAATTTAGGAAAAATTATTAAGCCATAAAGGTTTTTTTTAAAAAACGGAAAGCATCGATTAAACACCTTTATTTTGGACAGAATATGATAAAAACGCCGTTTATTGAGGTTTTAACGATGTTTTTTGAAACCCACTTATTTTTATGATTTACCCGATAGCTCAATTTTTTTGTTGCTGTTAAGATATTGAGCAGGCTATTTCTGCCCAAAACACCTCAAAGCTCCTTAATCTCTGTCTCTGCTATGTTTGCTAAAAGGCAAAGTGTTTTCTACTAATTCTTCCTGTTCTCTTCGGCGTTTTACAATATGTACCGCTTGGAACAGCGCATCTCTAAATGAGCTTGCCGAGGCCATGTTTTTACCTGCAATATCATAACCTGTTCCGTGATCTGGCGAAGTACGTACAACCGGTAAGCCAGCTGTGAAATTGACTCCGTGATGGAATGCCAAAGATTTAAACGGAATTAAGCCCTGATCATGGTACATGGCCAATATCGCATCAAACTGGCTAAAAGCCTGATTGCCAAAAAAGCCATCGGCAGGGAAGGCACCGAAAGCGAAAATTCCTTCTTTTTGGGCAGTTTCTATTGCGGGGTGAATAATTTCTTCCTCCTCCATCCCGATTAGACCGCTATCGCCAGCGTGTGGGTTCAATCCTAAAACCGCAATTTTAGGCTTCTCTATCCAAAAATCGTATCGTAAAGAATGGTTCATTAAGCGGAGTTTGGATAAAATAGCTTCCTGTGTAATACCGCCAGCTATATCTTTAACAGGAATATGCCCTGTAACTACCCCAACTTTTAGTTCGTTACTTACCAAAAACATCAGCGAATCTGGCGAGCCAGCCATTGCTTGAATATATTCTGTATGCCCATGGAAAGTAAATTGGTCGCTTTGGATATTATGTTTATTAATTGGCGCTGTAACCAAAGCATCAATTTTGCCGGCTACTAAATCTGCAGTTGCCCTTTCTAGCGATAGAAAAGCGTACCTTCCGCCAATATCGTTGGCTTTCCCCAACTCAATTTTTACATCTTCATCCCAACAATTTATCATGTTGGCTTTGCCGGCGTGAGCGTTTTCGGGTTGATTTACTACCTGAAAAATAAATTCTTGTATGCCGGCAGCTTTTCTGTGAAAAGAAGCCACTTTAGTATGCCCGTACACAATTGGTGTGCAGTATTTATAAATTTCGGATTCGGAAAGTGTTTTAATAATTACCTCTAAACCTATCCCGTTTACATCTCCAATAGATATTCCTACTTTTAACAACTCGCTCATACAAAAAATAATTTTTTATAAAATTTCCTGCAAAATAAAGATTTTGGAACGAATGTTAATTTTAAAGATTAAACTTTCCGTAATTTGTAGCTCATCTTTACAAAATAATGAGTCAGGTAAAAGCCAAAAAGCATTTAGGTCAGCATTTTTTAACCGATAAAAACATCGCAGAAAAAATCGTGAACAGTTTAGTGCATCACGATGGATACGATAAAGTTTTAGAAGTTGGGCCGGGAATGGGCGTTTTATCTGATTTTTTATTGCAGAAGAAAGAATACGAGACTTATTTGATTGATATCGATACCGAATCTTTTCAGTTTCTCCATAAAAAATACCCCGATTTAGGAGATAGGCTATTAAACGCTGATTTTTTACAACTCAATTTTAAGGAAGTTTTTCCGTCGAGTTTTGCTATCATCGGCAATTTTCCGTATAATATTAGTTCGCAAATCTTGTTCAAGATTTTGGATAACAGAAACCAAGTGCAAGAGGTGGTTGGAATGTTCCAAAAAGAAGTTGCTGAACGTTGTACCGCTAAACCTGGAAGCAAGGAGTATGGAATTTTGAGCGTTTTTTTGCAGGCTTATTATAAATGCGAGTATTTGTTTACCGTAAAAGCCGGTGTTTTTAACCCGCCACCAAAGGTGCTTTCGGCGGTAATTAGGTTAAGCAGAAACGAAGTGAAGGAGCTAGGTTGTAACGAAAAATTATTTTGGCAAGTGGTAAAAGCAGGTTTCAATCAGCGCAGAAAAACTTTAAGCAATGCTTTGTCTGGCGTTATCCCAAAAGATAAGCAGGATGAAAATAAGGTTTGGGCCCTGAGAGCAGAACGTTTAAGCGTAAAGGATTTTGTGGAGCTGACAAATTTAATTGAGAGGAGCAATGAAAAAGGAATTTAGTACTTGGGTATTATCGGTAATGATGATTTTGGCGGGATGTACTTGTACAAATACTTCTAATTCTGGAAAGGCAAGAACTTCAATTACACTAGACAGTGCAGCATTCCAAAACATAATTTTAAGAGATTCTGTAGTGTTGCTAAAATATAAAACCCAAAGAGATACAATTTCTTTCCCTGTTATTAATCCCCAGTTCCCAGAATTAGCGAAGAGCTTAAATCCGGAGATAGTTTTAGGCGAAAGGCTTTACAAAATCAAAGAAAACTATGAAAATTGTGGCTGCGGTTACACTTCTCTGATGTATAAAGAATCTTTTTCAAACGCAAAAATCCTCTCTCTATGGTTTTATGCGGAATTTATCGGTGCGTATCCTAGCCAAGCTACCATTTATCAAACTTTGAGTATTAATACCGGCTTAGCTTATAAATTAACCCAGCAGTTGAATGAAGCGGGCAAAAATACGTGTTGATAAAATATAAGGATACATTGTTAAAAAGGTTAGAAACAGACAAAACAAACCACACAGAGAAAGATTATGTTAGTGCTTATAATCAGATAAAAGAAAACATTAATCAACTCACTTTTGATGCAATTAACGATAATTATATAGTTAAGGATAGTTTTATAGTCGTAAAAACAGAGCCAATTTTACCACATGCAATTTTGGCCTGGGAGATAGATAAACAGATGGATTTTTCTTTAGACGAATTAAAGAAGTTTAAGAAAAATAGTGCGAGTATTTAATGATACAAAAAAGTAAAATGAAAAAAATATTAATAGTTGATGATTTACACCCGGCATTTAAGCTAGCTGCCGAGAAGATGGGTTTTGAAGTGGACGACCGTCCGCTTATAAAAAAAGAAGATGTTTTGGCAATACTAAAAGACTACACCGGTTTGGCGATAAGAACTAAATTTAGAGTTGATGCAGAAGTAATTGCCGCAGCTCCGAATCTAAAATTTGTGGCGAGAGCCGGCGCCGGAATGGACAATATTGATGTGCATATTGCCGAAGAAAAAAACATTCAGCTAATTAACGCCCCCGAAGGAAACGCCGATGCCGTAGGGGAACACACGTTAGGGATGTTGCTTTCGCTGATGAACAATTTCCGTAAAGCCGATATTGAAATTCGAAACGGAATTTGGGACAGGGAAGGCAACCGAGGCTACGAACTGATGGGTAAAACTGTGGGGATAATCGGTTACGGGCACATGGGGAAAGCATTCGCCAAACGTTTGGCAGGTTTTGGCGTTAAAACCATCGCTTACGATAAGTACAAAACACGCTTTACCGATGATTACGCCACTGAGGCCAGTATGGAAGAGATTGTAAAATACAGTGATGTTTTAAGTTTGCACATCCCCTTAACCAAAGAAACCAAACAAATGGTAGATGACGAATACTTATTGCACTTTCGTCGTCCAATATTTTTCTTAAACGCTGCTCGTGGCGAAATTGTGAATACAAAAGCGATTTTAAAAGCGATAGAAGAAGGAAAAATTTTAGGTGCGGGTTTAGATGTTTTAGAAAAAGAAAAATTCCCAGGGTTAAACGAAGCAGATTTTTATAAAGAATTATCAGCCAATCCTAAAGTGCTGTTAACCCCACACGTTGGTGGTTGGACCTTTGATTCGTACCGTAAAATTTCGGAGGTTTTAGCAGCAAAGCTTAAAAATTTGGAAATATAAACTCAAAATTTATATCTTCGTACAAAAGGAAACAAGACTATGTATGCGAAAAGCAGATGTAGTCTTGTTTGTTTTTTAGAGCTTGGCCAACGCCGGGCTTTTTTTACAATAACCATTAAATAATTAAGAAGAAGATGGCAGATGTAGCTTATTTTACCAAAGAAGGTTTAGAAAAACTAAAGGAAGAATTACATTATTTAAAAACCGAAGGAAGAAAAAAGATCTCGGCGGCTATTGCAGAAGCAAGGGATAAAGGAGATTTATCCGAAAATGCAGAATATGATGCTGCAAAAGAAGCACAAGGGCTTCACGAAACTAAAATTGCGCAGTTAGGCAATGTTTTGGCCACTGCAAGATTAATAGACGAATCAAAATTGGATACTTCTAAAGTTTTGGCTTTATCCATCGTAAAAATAAAGAATGTTAAAAACGGCGCTACCATGACCTATCAATTGGTGTCAGAGAACGAAGCCGATATGAAAGCTGGTAAAATTTCAGTAAAATCACCTATCGCTAAAGGTTTGTTAGGGAAATCTGTTGGCGAAATTGCCACTATTGATGTACCCGCCGGTAAAATGGAATTTGAAATTTTAGAAATTAGTAGGTAGTAGTGAGGAGTTCATTAGTCATTGGTTCATTAGTAATAACGAGCGGAAAGTAGGGAAACCAATGGCTAATGAACTCAATATCCATAACAAGTACTAATGAACTAGTCGACTAATTCAACTAATTAAACCAATGAACTCTATCTTCACTAAAATAGTAAACGGAGAAATCCCCGCACATAAAGTTGCAGAAACTGAAGAATATTTGGCTTTTTTGGACATCAATCCGCTAAAGCTCGGCCATGTACTGGTGATTCCAAAACAGGAAATCGATTATATTTTTGATTTGGAGGATGAAGCCTATGCCGGACTTATGATTTTCGCAAAAGTAGTGGCAAAAGCAATAAAAAAAGCCATCCCTTGCACCAGAGTCGGCGTTGCGGTTGTAGGTTTAGAAGTACCGCATGTACATGTTCATCTTATCCCGATAGATAATATCACAGACATGGACTTTAGCAATCCTAAATTAAAACTATCCGAAAAAGAGTTGAGCGATGTTGCTTTGAGGATATTGGGCGCTTTTTAAAAAATCGTTTCCATAATTACAGCCGTGGCGCCAGTATTTTTCGCCACGTAATTTTTTGCTTTTTCCCCGGCTTCTTTTCTAAATTCTGATTCGTTAATTAATCGGTTAAAAATTGAATTAAGTTCTTGCTGGTTGGCAATGGTAAAGCCACCTCCAATAGAAACCAAATCTTTAGCCTCCTGAAATTTCTGGTAATTTTTGCCAAAAACAACCGGCAAACCCCAAGCAGCTGCTTCTAATGTATTGTGAATACCAACTCCAAAACCACCGCCGATATAGGCTATTTCTCCGTAACTATACAAAGAAGAAAGCATTCCAATATTGTCAATAATAATGTATTTGATTGGTGGATCTAGCTGTTTTTCACCCCTCAATAAGGAGGAATAACGCACACATCTGTCGCCAATCAGTTTCTCTAAGTTTAATATTTTATCCTCACTAATCTCATGAGGCGCAAAAATTACTTTCCAGCCTCCATCTGAATTTTTAATGTATTTCACAATGAGCTCTTCGTCGGCAGGCCAAGTGCTTCCGGCAATAATCAACTTAGCATTTCCTTTAAATTTCTCAATCAATGGGAATTCTTTTTTGTTTTTCGATAAATCTAAAACGCTATCAAAACGTGTGTCTCCACAAACCGTAAAATTTCTAAAACCTATTTTAGTTAGCAGCTCCTCAGATTCATCATTCTGTACAAAAAAATGAGTTACAAAGCTTAAAATCTTACGGTTAAAACCCCCGTACCATTTAAAAAATATTTGCTCTGGTCTAAAAATCGCCGAAGTCACATAAACAGGAATATCTCTCTTATGGAGTTCCTTATAAAAGTGGTACCAATATTCGTACTTGTTAAAAATCGCCATGTCCGGCTGGAATAAATGTAAAAATTTCACTGCATTTTTAGCGGTATCTAAGGGTAAGTACAAAATATAATCGCCTAAAGCCGAGTTTTTTCTGACTTCGTACCCGGATGGCGAGAAAAAAGTAATCACAATCTCTTTTTCAGGATGCGCTAATCTTATTTTTTGTAACAAAGGTTTCCCTTGCTCAAACTCGCCCAGTGAGGCAAAATGCAACCAAACCTTCTTTGTCGAGCTGTTTACGCTAAGTTTTTCTGCCCAATTTTTTCTACCGTCAATCCAAAATCTTGCTTTCTTGTTGAAAAAAGAAAATAATAGAACCAGGGCATAATAAAATTTAATCGCAATGTTATAAAAAATAGGCATTTATCTATCGAATGATTAACTTTGATTAGTTTAAAAAAATCTGACAAAAATACTCATTTAATATGAAGATAGCAGTAATTGGGACGGGATATGTGGGCTTAGTAACCGGTACCTGTTTGGCCGAAACAGGGAACAATGTCACCTGCGTGGATATTGTTGAAGAAAAAGTGAACAAGATGAAAAACGGTGAACTCCCCATCTACGAGCCCGGTCTGGATATCCTTTTCCATAGAAATATCGAGCAGGGAAGGTTAAAGTTCACCACTAACTTGGCTGAAGCCATCAACGATGCACAGATTATTTTCCTGGCACTGCCAACGCCCCCGGGCGGAGACGGAAAGGCTGATTTAAGCTACGTTTTGGGCGCAGCAAAAGACATCGCCATGTTGGTAAAAGATTACAAAGTGATTGTAACAAAATCTACCGTTCCGGTAGGTACAGCAGATAAAGTGAAAGCCGTTTTCAACGAAAATACACTCGTAGAAGTTGACGTAGTTTCCAATCCCGAGTTTTTACGCGAAGGCGTTGCCGTTGATGATTTTATGAAACCCGACCGCGTGGTGGTGGGTACAAGAAGCGAACAGGCCAAAAAGCTGATGGAAGAACTTTACGCACCCTATGTGCGTTCCGGAAATCCGGTTATTTTTATGGACGAGCGTTCATCAGAATTGACGAAATATGCGGCCAACTCATTTTTAGCCACAAAAATTACCTTTATGAACGAAGTGGCCAACCTTTGCGAACTGGTGGGCGCCGATGTGGACATGGTGCGCAGGGGTGTGGGCGCAGATGACCGTATCGGGAAGAGATTCCTGTTTCCGGGCATCGGCTATGGCGGAAGCTGTTTCCCGAAAGATGTACAGGCTTTGGCTCTGTCTTCAAAAGAATATAACTACGAATTCAGGATTTTGGATGCGGTAATGGAAGTCAACCAGACGCAGAAACTGAAAATCGTCGAAAAGATGATGAAATATTACGGCGGGGATGTGAAAGGCAAAAAATTTGCACTTTGGGGCCTGGCCTTCAAGCCCGAAACCGATGATATCAGGGAAGCACCTGCCTTGTATATTATTGATGAACTGGTCAAAGCCGGAGCAGAAGTTGTAGCTTACGACCCTGAAGGCATGGAGAATGTTAGAAAAATGAAAGGCAATATTTTGGCTTTCGCCGATAGTGCTTACGAAGCTTTGGACGGCGCTGATGCACTGATTATAGCTACAGAATGGCAGGCGTTCAGAAACCCCGATTTCAAACAGATTGAAGACAGGTTAAAAGCCAAAGTAATTTTTGACGGAAGAAACTTATACGATCTGCACAAAATGATTGATCTGGGATTCTATTATAATAGTATCGGCAGGGCAGAAGTTAAAGCATAAAAATCCGGAAGATGAAACCAGCATGATTTTGCCAAAAACCGTAAGGCAGCCAATCATGGTTGCTTCATCACCAAAAAACAATAATAAACGGATGAAAAAAAGAGTATTAATTACCGGTGCAGCCGGATTTTTAGGATCGCACCTTTGCGATCGTTTTATAAAAGAAGGTTACCATGTTATAGGTATGGACAACCTCATCACAGGCGATCTGGCCAATATCGAACATCTGTTCAAGTTAGAAGATTTTGAGTTTTATAACCATGATGTTTCCAAGTTTGTGCATGTACCGGGCAAATTGGATTATATCCTGCATTTCGCTTCGCCGGCAAGCCCGATTGATTATCTGAAGATCCCAATCCAGACCTTAAAAGTGGGCTCTCTGGGTATCCATAACTTGTTGGGTCTTGCCCGAAATAAAAAAGCGAGGCTGATTATCGCCTCTACTTCCGAAGTTTACGGTGACCCGGCGGTAAACCCGCAGCCTGAAGAATATTGGGGCAATGTAAACCCGGTAGGTCCACGGGGCGTTTACGATGAAGCCAAACGTTTCCAGGAAGCCATCACCATGGCCTACCACACTTTCCACGGTGTGGAGACCAGAATCGTGAGGATATTTAACACTTACGGTCCGCGTATGCGATTGAACGACGGCAGGGTTTTGCCGGCATTTATTGGTCAGGCTTTACGCGGAGAAGATTTAACTGTTTTCGGTGACGGTACGCAAACCCGTTCTTTCTGTTATGTAGACGATTTAGTGGAAGGTATTTACAGATTGTTACTTTCTGATTACGTACAGCCGATGAATATCGGTAACCCCGATGAAATTACCATCGGGCAGTTTGCCGAGGAGATCATCAAATTAACAGGAACTAACCAAAAAGTGATTTACAAGCCCTTGCCGCAGGACGATCCGAAACAACGCCGTCCGGATATTACCAAGGCAAGAGCAATTTTGAACTGGGAACCTAAGGTCAACAGGGCCGAAGGGTTAAAAATCACCTACGAATATTTCAAAACTTTATCCAAGGAACAGCTGGACAAAATAGATCACAAAGACTTTACGAATTATAATAAATAATATGGGAAATAAGATTTTAGTAACCGGAGGAACAGGTTTTATCGGTTCGCACACTGTTGTTGAACTGTATAATGCAGGCTATACTCCGGTTATTGTAGATAACCTTTCTAATTCTTCTATAAAAATATTAGATCAGATTGAAAAAATTATCGGTTACAAGCCCGAGTTTCACGAGTTTGACTTATGTGATGAAGCTAAAACTGCCAGTTTCATTAATGCAAATCCTGATATTAAAGGGATTATTCATTTTGCGGCATTTAAAGCCGTTGGCGAATCGGTACAAAAGCCTTTAGAATATTATCGGAACAACTTTTTTTCGCTAATTAACCTGCTTACTCCTTATAAAGGAAAAGACATTAATTTTGTATTTTCTTCAAGCTGTACAGTTTACGGTCAGCCGGATGCTTTGCCGGTAACCGAGGCAGCACCGGTAAAAAAAGCAGAATCTCCTTACGGAAATACCAAACAAATTGCCGAAGAGATTTTGAGCGAAACCGCAGCGGTTAACAAAAATTATAATATTGTTGCTTTAAGATATTTTAATCCGGTTGGGGCGCATGAAACCGCTTTAATTGGCGAATTGCCTATCGGCGTTCCACAAAACTTAATTCCTTTTGTAACACAAACCGCCATCGGAAAAAGAGAAAAAATCACCGTTTTTGGTAATGATTACGATACGCCGGACGGCAGTTGCATCCGCGATTACATCCATGTGGTCGATTTGGCGAAGGCTCATGTCGCCGCTATCAAAAGAATGGAAGCGGGGAAATCCGCTAATAATTACGAGGTTTTTAATATCGGAACCGGAAAAGGAACCTCGGTTTTAGAAATCATCAATGCTTTTGAAAAATCAACCGGCGAAAAACTGAATTATACTATCGGTCCACGCAGAGCCGGCGACATCGAAAAAGTTTACGGCGATGTAACAAAATCCGCAGAAGCACTAGGCTGGAAAGCAGAACTGAATGTGGATGACATGATGAAATCTGCATGGGAATGGGAAAAATATATACAGAAGAATCCTTTTTAATAAGTAGTAAGATTTTAGTATCAAGTATCAAGAGCCTGAAGTGCGCATCTGCCACAAGAAAAGCATCTTGATACTTAATACTTACTACTTGATACTAAAAAAAAAATGAAAATACTCATCACCGGCGGAGCCGGATTTATTGGTTCACACGTTGTAAGGCGCTTTGTGAACACTTATCCAAACTATCAGATAGTTAATTTGGATAAACTGACTTATGCCGGAAATCTGGAAAATTTAAGAGACGTTGAAAATGCTTCGAACTACAAATTTGTAAAAGGCGATATTGTTGATGCTCCTTTTATTCAGGATTTATTTGAGCAAGAAAATTTTGACGCGGTCATCCATTTGGCGGCAGAATCTCATGTTGACCGTTCAATCTCTAACCCGATTGAGTTTGTAATGACGAATGTTGTGGGAACGGTTAACCTATTGAACGCTGCAAGAACAAACTGGAAAGGCGTTTACGACAAAAAACGTTTCTACCATGTTTCTACCGATGAGGTTTATGGAACGTTAGGCGAAGGAACAGAAATGTTTACCGAAGAAACCGCTTACGATCCGCATTCGCCATACTCTGCTTCAAAAGCAAGTTCCGATCATTTTGTACGGGCTTATTTTGATACTTACGGAATGGATTGTGTGATTTCCAATTGCTCCAACAATTATGGTTCGCACCATTTCCCGGAGAAATTGATCCCGCTTTCTATCCACAATATCCAGCAGAATAAAGCTATCCCAATTTACGGAAAAGGTGAAAACATCAGAGATTGGCTTTGGGTTGAAGACCACGCCCGGGCAATTGACGTCATTTTCCACAAAGCAAAATCAGGTTCAACTTACAATATTGGCGGGCATAACGAATGGACAAACATTGATTTGATCAGAACGTTGTGCAAAGTGATGGATAGAAAATTGGGTAGGAAAGAAGGGACGTCTGAAAAGTTGATTACATACGTTACAGACAGAGCCGGTCATGATTTGCGTTACGCTATTGACGCCACAAAACTAAAAACCGATTTAGGTTGGGAGCCAAGTTTGCAGTTTGAAGAAGGCTTAGAAAAAACGGTTGATTGGTATTTGGCAAACGAAATATGGCTAAACAACGTTACTTCTGGTAATTACCAGCATTATTACGAGGAACAATACCAAAACAGATAGATGTTCGGTCTTTTTAAAAGGAACAAAAAAACACCAGAATTTGATTTTAGCAATATCGGGATTGATATGCACTCGCATATTCTTCCCGGTATTGATGATGGAGCGCCAACTGTTAAAGAGTCGGTAATGATGGCGAAGCGCTTTCAGGAACTTGGCTTTAAGAAGCTGATTGCAACGCCACATATTATGGCCGATTATTACCGCAACACGCCTGATAGCATCAATAAAGCTTTAGACGAACTGCGGGAAGAGTTGGTAAAGCAGAACATAGATATGCCAATTGAAGCTGCCGCAGAATATTATCTGGATGAAACTTTTGAGAGCAAAATCGATAAAGGAAATCTTATGACTATGGGTGGCGATTATATTTTGTTCGAGCTTTCTTACATCAACTATCCTAACAACATCAAAGACATCATCCAAAAATTAAATGATAAAGGTTTAAAGCCGATTTTAGCGCATCCAGAACGTTACCCTTATTTAGGATCAATAGAAAACTATTATAAAATTAGGGAGTTTGGCTGTTATTTTCAGTTAAACACCATTTCATTAGCCGGATATTACGGTAAACAAACCCAAAAAATTGCCGAGGAGTTGGTAGATAACCTGATGATTGATTTCATAGGATCAGATATGCACCACCTTAAACATGCTGATGCTTTATACCAGAGTCTTTTTACACCACATTTAAAAACCTTGTTTGAAGAAGCGTCTTTGCAAAATGTGATGTTAAGTAAAAGTTTTTAATTTTTGCGTCGATATCCTAATTTGGGATAATATCTAAAAAATTTCTTGTATCTTAATGGCTCGATTACCCGTATAAGGTAAGACCAACCCAAACGTATGAAAATTTCTTTTTTGCTAATTTTAGCTTTTATAGGCTCATCATTTATTGAGGTGAAAGCCAACGTCGTTGATTTAACAGATTCCATTAGTGGCGTAAAAATCGAAAATCAACAAATTCTTTATCGTAAAAGTGTTTTAGGTAAGGTAAAAGTTCTTTCAGATGGGGCGAAGACTCAAAACTCAAAATTATATAACGTACAAATTTTCGGAAGAAAAGGGCGTTTGGTTGCCGAGTATGAAGTAGAAGTTTTAAGTAAGCATAAAAAAAACCACGATGCCATTCTTAATGCCCAAATAAAAACTGTGAAAGATAATGTGATACATAACGGAACTAACTTTATTGATTTTCATTTAAAGCCCTCAGCGGATAGTAAGGATGCTGTTTTGCAGTTGGATAAAGTGGTGAAATACCTTTTGAATTATAAATACTTATAGTTTCGGGAAATTAATTTCCATTTGGGCGTATTTTTATTTAAAATTGGTGCTGATGCAAATTTCTATCATAACAGCCACCTTTAACTCACAAGATTTTATTCAGGATGCCATACAGTCTTTTGCAGATCAAAGTTATGCCAATAAGGAATTGGTAATTATTGACGGTAAAAGCACCGATAGCACTTTAGAAATATTAGCTAATAACAATCACCATATAAATACGCTAATTTCTGAAAAGGATAAAGGAATTTACGATGCTTTGAACAAAGGAATCTCGGTTACTGAAGGCGACGTAATTGGCATTTTGCATTCAGATGATTTTCTCGCGCACAGCAGAGTGCTGGAACAGGTAAGTGCGAAATTTGCAGAAAATCCATCGCTTGATGCAGTTTATGGCGATTTACAATATGTGGACAGACAAAACCCAGCTAAAATAATTAGGCATTGGTCTTCTGGGGCGTACAATGTCAACAATTTTCAAAAAGGTTGGATGCCTCCTCACCCCACATTATTCATTAAAAAAGAGTGTTTTATAAAATTCGGCGTGTATGATTTAGCCTATAAATCTGCTGCCGATTACGATTTGATACTTCGGTTTCTATTTAAAAATCGGATAAGTGTAGCTTATATACCTAATGTTTTGGTCAAAATGCGAGTTGGAGGGCTCAGTAACAAATCGATAAAAAACAGGTTAAATGCAAACAGGGAAGATAGGCTGGCATTAAAATTAAATGGTGTCCCAAACCCATTTTGGGTCTCGGTGCTAAAACCACTTTCAAAGATCGGTCAATTTTGGAATAAAAATATTTAAATTTGAGCTGTGGCGTTAAATTTTTCATTTCTCGAAATTGAATGGATTTATTACCTAGTGGTAATTGTAATCTCGAGTGTTATCTCGTTTATAGCAATTCCTTCTATTATGTTCGTTGCCCGCGAACGTCATTTGTATGACGATATAGAAAGTAGCAGAAAAGATCACGACCACGGTATTCCACGCTTAGGAGGCGTTGCTATTTTTTGCAGTTTTACCATTGTTTCCTTACTTTTCGCAAAGTACGACGCAGTTTTGCCAACAAATATCCTTTTAACATCTTGCATTATTTTGTTTGCCGTGGGCTTAAAAGATGATTTGGCTGGTTCTGGACCTACAACAAAATTTGTGATGCAGTTTTTGGTGGCGTCCATTTTGGTATTACTTGGCGACGTACGCTTAACAAGCTTATATGGAGTTTTCAATGTTTCTGAAATAGCTTTATATATAAGTATTCCGGTTTCGGTACTCATTATCATGTTTATTGTCAACGCCTTCAACTTAATTGACGGTATAAACGGTTTGGCCGGAACAATTGGTTTAGTGGTTAACCTTACTTTTGCGGTATTGTTTATCCACATGGGGCAAATAGAAATGGCGTCGTTGGCTTTTAGTATGGTAGGCGCAATAATTGGCTTTCTCTATTTTAACTATACGCCAGCCCGTATTTTTATGGGCGATACAGGTAGTTTATTAATTGGTTTAATATCTGTAGTGTTAGCAATTAAGTTTATTGAGCTAAACAAGTTTACAGATTTTGGCGCTCGCCCTTCATTTTTTTCTGCTCCGGCTATTGCGGTTTCTGTACTTATAATTCCTTTGTTTGATACTTTTAGGGTGTTTTCTGTTAGAATTTTAAAAGGGAATTCTCCCTTTAAAGCCGATAGAAACCACATTCATCACCGTATATTACGATTAGGATTTAGCCACATGCAAGCAACTTACCTCTTAGCATTTACAAATCTTGTGTTTATTTATTTGGCAGTCAATTTAAGAAACTTGGGAAATTTTGGGCTGATTTTTATGTTCATGGGAATCTGTACGCTTATTAATTGGGTTACCACTATATTGCTACGCATTAAAGATAGAGGGCATTTTAAAATGCAGTTTTTGTTTAAATAGCAGAACTGCATTCACAAGCTATTTTAATTCACCTAATTTCAAAAAAGCATAAAGCAAACCAGTAACATGTAAAGCCTGCGGGATTTCATTCTTCAGCAACATTTCTTTTACCTCGGCAATGGTATAAAGTTCAATGTCAATATCTTCGTGTTCATCCAAATCCTGTTCCTGTACTTTTTTTCCGCCTTGTGCTAAGTAACAATAAGTTACATTGTTTGAGGTCGCAGGATTTGGATAGATGGTACTGACTAATTCAAAATCTTCGAACAAATAGCCAGTTTCCTCCAGAAGTTCACGTTTAGCCGCTTCAACGGGTTTCTCATCACCATCAATCACTCCACCAGGAATTTCAATGGAAACAATGTCTCCACTATGGCGATATTGTCTAACCATAATTACTTTTTCGTCTTCTGTTATGGCAACAACATTCACCCAGTTTGGATACTCCAAAACATAATACTCAGAAGCAATTCTGCCATCTGGCAATTTACATTCGTCGACACGTAAAGTTGCCCATGGTTTCTTTACGATATATTCTGAAGAGCAGGCCTTCCATTTTTCTATACTCATGCTTAAAAATAGAAAATCCCGAATGAATTCCGGGATTTAAATCATCTTTCACTACTTACTACTTACTACTTACTACTTACTACCAACTACCGCTAGCTCCGCCTCCACCAAAACTTCCTCCGCCAAAACCACCGAAACCGCCACCAGAAGAGCCACCGAATCCACCTCCGCCAAATCTACCACTACCTCTTCCGCTACTTCCTAAACCTCCTAATAAAGACCACCACAATATATCCGCCCCCCCTCTGCTTCCGATTACGTTTCTTCCGCCTCCACCTTTTCCGCCCCTACTAATTAAAGCAATTATGATAATTACAATCAATACCAATAAGCCAACCGGAAAACCGCTATCTTTTTTTGATTTTCTAGGAGGACTAGTGTTTTTGTATTCGCCTTTGGTATAGCTTATAATTGCATCTGTTCCCGCATTTAAACCCGCTGCGTAATCACCGTTTTTATAGTTGGGCTTTATTTCGTTTTCTATAATTCGTTTCGCGATGGCATCTGGCAATGCACCCTCCATGCCATAACCTGTTTGTATAGTTACTTTTCGATCGCCAATAGAGGTTAAAACTAAAACACCTGTATTTTTGTCTTTTCCACCTATTCCCCAAGCTCTTCCTAATTGGTAGCCATAATCGCTAATATCATAACCATCTAAAGATGGGATTAAAACTACTGATATCTGTATGGAAGTTGAATCATCAAAAGCAACAAGTTTTTGTTCTAAAGTAGCCACTTCTGCACTGCTTAAGGTGTTGGTGTAATCGTTGACTAAAGTATTTGGCTTTGCAGGAAATTTTTGGCTATAACCTAGAAAAGAAAAAAGGCTTAAGCATATAAATAATAGAAAATGTTTCATGTATTTTTCTTTCATCGGTTTAAAAAGACAATATCGTCTGGAAGCTCGTTCACATCATCGCTACTGTACGGAAAGTATCGTTTCAGCTGTTTCCCAGCTTCAATAATACCTAAACTAATTCCTTCTGCAATATGTCCAGTTTTAAACTGTTCAAGCATTAGCGTTTTAGTGCTGTCCCAAAAGTCAGCCCCAACCAAAGTATTAATTCCATTATCGCCAATAATCGCAAATTTTTTGTCATCAAGTGCAACATAAATCAATACACCGTTCCGCAACTTCGTGGCATCCATTTTTAAATCGTAGAAACATTCAACAGCTCGTTCGTAGGCGTCTATATCGCATTTACTTTCAACACAAACCCGTATTTCTCCGCTAGTTGCTTGTTCTGCCCACTCAATAGATTGCTTTATAATGTCTTGTTCTTTGTCGCTTAACGAACTCATAAAAATGTGTTTTCAGATTGATAAAACGATATTTCTGACGCTAACCTTAATCAGATAATTAAAATTAACTTCGCCCAATTTGCTTAAATCGGGCGAGAGGAAAATCTAATATGCTTTTTAAAACTCAACTTTCGGAGTTTTATCTGCACCGGCTTCAGCGGTAAAACTTCCTTTTTGTTGGAAACCAAACATTCCAGCAAAAAGGTTGTTTGGGAAAGTTCTGATTTGCGTGTTATATTCCTGTACGCTTTGGTTAAAATCTCTCCTAGCAACGGCAATTCTGTTTTCGGTACCTTCCAACTGCGCTTGTAATTCTTGGAAGTTGGCGTTGGCTTTTAATTCCGGATAACGCTCAGAAACAACCATCAATCGGCCCAAAGCCTGGCTAACTTGACCCTGTGCATTTTGGAATTTCTGGATATTCTCTGGAGTTAACTTATCAGGGTCAACTTGTACCGAAGTAGCTTTTGCTCTTGCCTCTATAACTTGTGTTAAAGTTTCTTTCTCAAAATTTGCCGCACCTTTAACAGTATTAACTAAGTTTGGAATTAAATCGGCTCTTCTTTGGTATTGGTTTTCCACCTCGCCCCAAGATGCTTTCACTTTCTCATCCAGTTTTATGGCGGTGTTATAACCACAAGAGCTTAACGAACCAACAGCGATCAGGGCAATTAGCCCGAATAATAATTTTTTCATTTCAGTTTTAGTTTTCAAATTTAGCAGTAGGACTCAAATTTCATACCTTTGTTACACTTTGGGATAAAAACCCAACATAATATGCAAAAAGAAATTGACCTAGTAGTAAGTCCCGATCATATCTTCGATCAAAGCTACATTAAACAAGCCATTCTACAACAAGAAAAGCTAAAAGATAATCGGCTAAAGCATTTTACCATCCGTAAACGATCAATTGATGCCCGTAGCAAACATCCAGTTTATCGTTTAAAATTGGTTTTGTATATCGATGAGAATCCGGAAGTCCGACATTTTAATTTCGACTATAAACCGGTAAAAAATGCCAAGCGGGTAATTATTGTAGGCGCTGGTCCGGCCGGATTGTTTGCTGCATTAAGATTGATTGAATTAGGCTTAAAGCCGATAATTATAGAACGCGGGAAAGATGTTAAAGAACGTCGACGCGATTTGGCGGCCATTAACAAAGATGGGATCTTAAATCCCGAGTCAAACTATTGCTTTGGCGAAGGTGGCGCTGGAACTTATTCTGATGGCAAATTATACACCCGTTCAGATAAACGCGGCGATGTAAACAAAATGCTTCAGGTTTTAGTAGCTCACGGTGCAACAGAGGATATTTTGGTGGATGCCCGTCCGCATATTGGCACTAACAAACTTCCGCAAATTATCACCGCTATCAGAGAAACTATTTTAAACGCTGGTGGCGAAGTTCATTTTGATACAAAGCTGATTGATCTCGACATCAAAAATCAGCGATTCAATAGCGCAATTACCAATAAAGGGACTTTCGACGGTGAGGCATTGATTTTAGCGACCGGGCATTCCGCAAAAGATATATATCATTTGCTGCATAAAAAAGGTGTTTTGCTGGAAGCCAAGCCTTTTGCTTTAGGTGTCCGGATTGAACATCCGCAATATATTATCGACCAAGCCCAATATAATTCCAGAGATAGACATCCGAACTTACCACCATCTTATTATAGTTTGGTAACACAGGTTGAAGATCGCGGCGTTTTCTCTTTTTGTATGTGCCCCGGTGGGATTATAGCGCCTTGTGCAACCAGTGCGAACGAAATCGTGGTGAACGGATGGAGTCCTTCCAAACGAAATAATCCATATGCAAATTCGGGAACGGTGGTGCAAATTAATTTAGAAGATGCCCCAGGAGACGAAAAGGATCCGTTTAGATTGTTGAACTTTCAGTCAGAGATAGAACAAAGAGCTTTTCTCGCAGGCGGTGGAAATTTAAAGGCTCCAGCGCAACGGATGATTGATTTTGTTAATCAAAGGATTTCAACGGATTTACCGGAGAACTCCTATTTGCCCGGTCTAGCTTCTGCTGATTTACACCAAGTGCTTCCTACTTTCATCGCAAAGCGTTTGCAAAAAGCTTTACGTCAATTCGGCAATAAAATGCCTGGCATTTATGGCAAGGGCTATTATACAAATGAAGCTGTTTTGGTAGGCGTAGAGTCACGGACCTCATCGCCCATCCGCATTCCGCGTGATAAACAAACACTGCAACATCCACAAATAGAAAAGCTGTTTCCCTGTGCTGAAGGGGCAGGATATGCCGGTGGCATTATTTCTGCTGCAATAGATGGACAAGCTTGCGCAGATGCTGTTTTTAAGCAGTTAATTTAATGTGTAAAATAAAAATCAGATGAAAAAGAAAACACTAATAATAGGAGCAACTCCAAATCCAAGTCGTTACGCATACAAAGCGGCACATAAATTAGTCCAACATGGGCATCCAATTATAAACGTGGGCGTTAAAAAGGGAGAAGTTGCCAGTCATCCAATAGAGAGACCAGAACAGATTCACACGGATATTGATACCATTACATTATATATCAATCCCACAAACCAAAAAGACTTATACCAATATATCCTGGATACTAAACCAAAGCGTATTATTTTTAATCCAGGCACCGAAAACCCAGAATTAGAAAGGAAAGCGCAGGAACAAGGTATCGAAACTTTAGAGGCATGTACCTTGGTTCTATTATCTATTAATCAATTTTAATTACTGCCTAACCAGAATTTTTTAATATCTGTTGTTAGAATTTTTGAAATAGCGCCCATTTTATGGATTGATTAGTTGTGGCTGTACATCTATACTCCACAACCATATATTACAACGCTCGTTCCTCATCCTATCTCGTTGCCACCGTAGCTGGTATCCTCGAATATCTTAAACTATTTATTTTGTTATTCAGAGTGGTTTATATATATTAAAGTATTTTTTTATACATATCTGCTTCCTGTTTCGCTATTCCGACCCGCTTTCCGGAGCCCGGTTCTATTTTTTCTTCCAGTAAGCCAGGGTGTTACGTAAGATCCGTAAAAAAACCGGAAAAACTTCCCGGTAAGGCTTGGAACGGACTGTGATAA
>DATJED010000004.1:0-201283 GCA_035496935.1 Pelobium sp.
CCTTTCGCTCCAGCATCACCGGCTAATCCTTTATCGCCTGTCTCGCCTTTATCTCCCGCCGGGCCTTTGTCGCCATCCGGTCCTTTCGCTCCAGCATCACCGGCTAATCCCTTATCGCCTGTCTCACCCTTTTCTCCTTTATCACCTGTCACTCCCTTCTCGCCGTCCGGGCCTTTCGCTCCAGCATCACCGGCTAGTCCCTTATCGCCCGTCTCGCCCTTTTCTCCTTTATCTCCTGTCAGCCCCTTCTCGCCGTCCGGACCTTTCGCCCCAACATCACCGGCTAATCCTTTATCGCCTGTCTCACCTTTATCGCCCGCCGGGCCTTTGTCGCCGTCCGGACCTTTTGCCCCAGCATCACCGGCTAGTCCCTTATCGCCCGTCTCGCCTTTATCCCCTGTCAGTCCCTTGTCGCCGTCCGGGCCTTTCGCCCCAGCATCACCGGCTAATCCTTTATCGCCTGTCTCGCCTTTATCTCCCGCCGGGCCTTTGTCGCCGTCCGGGCCTTTCGCCCCGGTATCACCGGATAATCCTTTGTCGCCCGTCTCGCCTTTATCTCCCGCCGGTCCCTTGTCGCCGTCCGGGCCTTTCGCCCCGGTATCACCGGCTAATCCTTTGTCGCCTGTCTCGCCTTTATCTCCCGCCGGGCCTTTGTCGCCGTCCGGACCTTTCGCTCCTGCATCACCGGCTAATCCTTTGTCGCCCGTCTCGCCTTTATCGCCTTTATCTCCCGCTGATCCCTTGTCGCCGTCCGGACCTTTTGCTCCAATATCACCGGCTAATCCTTTGTCGCCCGTTAATCCCTTATCGCCAATTGGGCCCTTTGCTCCAGTTGCACCGGTTAAACCTGTTAATCCTACTGGACCTCTCTCCCCAACCAAACCTGCGTCGCCTTTGGCTCCCTTATCCCCAACCGGGCCTTTTAAACCTATTTCTCCTTGAATTCCTCTTTCCCCCTGGGGGCCTTTATCACCTTGGGGACCTTTATCACCAACCGGTCCCTTTTCACCAATTTCCCCCTTATCACCAGTTAATCCTTTATCGCCTTGAGGACCTTTATCGCCTGTTGGGCCTACGGTGCCACCTGCTTGAGAATTTCCACTACCACTTGATTTTGCATATAACGCAAAAGGAACCGCCAACAGCTCTGAACTACCGAAAGGCTGAAAATTGTTGCCTCCGGTTAAGTCGAGTTCTACCTTTAAAAAATAGTTAGACACGGAGAAGTCAACATCTGTTAGTTTTATAGACGAAACTGGTGTTCCCCTGCCAACTATATGGTTAAACAGTCCAAATTGGTTAGTAGTTAACTTTTGGGTCTCTGAATAAACTTCAACACCATTTGACGAACCACTTAAAACCGTAAACCGGGTATTAATTTTTTGATTTGTGAGTTCTTTACCATCAGCTTTCCTTACCACTGCTTGGTACTGAAAGCCATTCATACCGTCTTGAGCGAAGGTAGAAGTAGTCAAGAAAAACAATAAACCTAGTACGAAGAGTAGATTTTTTTTCATTTATATTTTATTTATTCTTATTTACAAGTCAAGTTTTAAGCCGCTAACGTTCTACAATATTTAAAATTCAATCCTTTTTATTTACAGGTTTGGCAACGTTATTGCACAACTCTTAAAGTGCGCCTTTGCAGGTAAAATCAGCAGGTTTTTTTGTTTTTTATAAGCACACTTTGCATTCAAAAAAATACATTTTACATTTAGTGATATTCTATCCGAAAGCAATATTTAAAATTGACTACGAAAAATAATTCACAAAATGTAGATTTACGAGAAAACCAATACCCGTATCTATTTTGGCGCTAATTTTTCAAATTTTGCATCTAAATGTTGATAACTTTCAAAGTTCTTAACATCATAAGCCCTCGCAAAAGATTTACGTTTACCTATAATCGAGATACGTCACTTATCTTTTAGTTTAAAACTTAACTTTTAACTAGTTCAAACTTGATTTTTTCTCTCACAATCAATTATACGACTGTTTAAATCTTTTAGTTGTAGTTTTTTCACACATCGACAATTAAATTGAAATCCGTTTTAAAGCAAAGAAATGTTAAATTTGATACATGACTAAGACAGCGGAAAAATTTGTAGAAGTTTCTTCTCAAAAATCTTTCGACATTCCCCATAGAGGGATAATCAATTTCAATATTGGGAGATATGATACAGCTGTCGAGCGAGGTTTATCTCGCTTGATTAATCTTGAACATGCAAAGCGAAAAGGACATCAGGTTAAATGGAAGGTGATGGAGAATTTGGATAAGTTGTTGCCTGAATTTGAAAGTAATTTCCAAAAAAGAGGCGGAAAGGTTTTGTGGGCAAATACTGTGGAGGAAGCCAACCGAGAAATACTGAATATCTTAGAAAGGGCGAACGCAAAAACAGTAATCAAATCAAAATCAATGGTTACTGAGGAGATTCACTTAAATGAATTTCTGGAAAAAAACGGAATTGAGTCTTTAGAATCTGATTTAGGTGAATATATTGTGCAATTACTTGGACAAAAACCTTATCATATTGTAACTCCTGCAATGCATTTAAGCAAAGAAGATATTGCAAAGTTATTTCACGAAAAATTTGAAACGCCAGAAAATGCCACTCCACAACAGTTAACCTTAAAAGCTAGAGAATTATTAAGAGACAAATATTTAACTGCCGATGTTGGAATAACTGGCGCTAATTTTTTAATTGCCGATACCGGAAGCATTGCCATTACAGAAAATGAAGGTAATGCTAAATTAACCACTACTTTTCCAAAAATCCATATTGCGATTGTTGGAATAGAAAAAATGGTTCCTTCTATTACCGATTTAGATTTATTTTGGCCAATGCTGTCCACACACGGAACTGGGCAAAACTTAACTGTTTATAACACTATTTTAAGCGGTCCAAAACAGCCAAATGAAACAGACGGACCGGAAGAAATGTATGTTATTTTACTGGATAATGGCCGCACAGATCTTCTGGCTCAAAAAGACCAAAGACAGGGTTTGTACTGCATTAGATGTGGGGCATGCTTAAATGCTTGTCCTATTTATAAAAACGTTGGTGGACATACTTACGACACAACTTATAGTGGACCTATTGGATCTCTTATTACTCCGCATTTGAGGGGAATGAAAGAATTTAAACATCTCAGCTATGCTTCAAGCTTATGCGGAAAATGTACGGAGGTTTGCCCCGTTAAAATCGATATCCACAAAATGTTGTTGCTTAACAGGAGAGATGCGGTAAAAAAGAATTTAAACCCAAAAAGCGAAAAATTAGGCTGGTTTATTTGGAAAAGAAGCATGCTAAAACGAGGTTTTATGGATGCTTTTGGTGGTAAATTTAAAAATTCACTTTTGAAAAATTTCTTTAAGAAATATTGGGGAGATAAAAGAGAATTACCAAAAGTTGCCGACAAGTCTTTTAGCGCTCAATGGACAAAAGAACATCAAACCAAAAAATAAAGCTTATAAATTTTGATGGATAAAAAAATTGAAATTCTTTCGAAATATATTCCGTTAGCGGCAGCGCCGTTAATTGCTAAATGGATTGATTTTTACCGGTGTGACTTTAAAATATCCAGAAGCAGAAATAGCAAGTTTGGAGATTACCGCCCACCACAACGCGGGAATGGCCATAAAATATCTGTAAATTATAATTTAAATCCCTACGCATTTCTGGTAACTACTGTTCATGAATTTGCCCATTTAGTTACTTGGAAAGAGTTTGAGCGGAATGCTAAACCTCATGGAACTGAATGGAAGTTAAATTTTAAAAGAATGATGCAACCTTTTTTCGATCTGGAAGTTTTTCCGGTCGAGATAAAAAATGCAATCCAAAATTATTTAGCAAACCCCGCCGCTTCTAGTTGTTCTGATACTAATTTATTTAAAGCGCTAAAGGCTTTCGATGAAAAACCAGCGGGATCTTTTACCGTGGAACAACTCAAAGACAACCAGATCTTTTGTTTAAAAAACGGACGTACTTTTAAAAAACTTTCCAAAATCAGAAAAAGATACCGCTGTGTGGAGGTAAAATCGGGCTTAATTTATTTATTTAGTCCGATTGCGGAGGTGTTCGTGGTAACGGAAGCCCTGGGCGTTTAACCTTAAAAATAATTGGTAGAGACTAAAAAAGGCCCGCATAAATACGGGCCTTTTAATGATATGAATATTAAATATCGGCTTATGCCTCTACTTCTTCTTCTTCCTCCTCCTGTTTAGAGGCCATCAATTTATCGTATTCTTCCTGAGAACCAACTATGATTCTTTCGTAATCACGTAAACCTGTACCTGAAGGAATTAAGTGTCCAACGATAACATTTTCTTTCAAGCCTAATAAATGGTCACGTTTACCAGCAATTGCTGCTTCGTTTAACACTTTAGTAGTCTCTTGGAAAGATGCTGCAGAAATGAACGACTTGGTACCTAATGATGCTCTGGTAATACCTTGCAACATTGGGCTTGCAGTAGCTGCTCTTGCTTCACGAGCGGTTACCAGTTTCAAATCTTTACGTTTTAATTGTGAGTTTTCATCACGTAATTTACGTACAGAAACGATCTGACCCGATTTCAACACGTTAGAATCACCTGCATCCTCTACAACCATTTTGTCGTAGATTTCGTCGTTTTCTATAGAGAAATCGAATCTATCAACAGCTTCTTTTTCTAAGAAACGAGTATCACCGGCATCCTCAATCATTACTTTCTGCATCATTTGGTGAACGATGGTTTCAAAGTGCTTATCGTTGATTTTTACACCTTGCAAACGGTAAACCTCTTGGATACCATTTACTAAGTATTCCTGAACCGCAGCCGGGCCTTTAATTGATAGGATATCTCCAGGAGAAATTGCTCCATCAGACAATGGCATACCTGCTTTGATAAAGTCGTTATCTTGTACCAGTATGTGTTTAGAAAGCGGAACCAAGTATTTCTTGATTTGTCCGTCTCTAGATTCGATAGTCACCTCACGGTTACCACGTTTAACACCACCTAAAGTTACCACACCGTCGATTTCTGTTACCACAGCCGGGTTTGATGGGTTTCTAGCTTCAAACAACTCTGTTACACGCGGTAAACCACCGGTAATATCTCGTGTTTTACCACTTGTACGAGGAATCTTAACCAAGATTTCTCCCATTTTAACCTCATCACCTTCGTCAACAGCTACGTGAGCACCTACCGGAACGTTGTATTCTCTGATAGAACCACCTTTTTTGTCAACGATTTTAACAACCGGGTTTTTAGTTTTATCTCTAGTATCGATAATTACTTTTTCTCTGTGACCAGTTTGCTCATCAGATTCCTCACGGAAAGTAACACCTTCAATAACAGACTCAAACTCTACCTTACCTGAGAATTCAGAGATAATAACGGCATTGTACGGATCCCAAGAACAAATTCTATCGCCTTTAGTTACTTTATCTCCTTCTTTTACATAAAGATAAGAACCGTAAGGAATGTTGTTAGTCATAATTACTCTTCCAGTATTAGGATCGGTAATTTTGAACTCACCTGAACGGCCTAAAACAACCTCGATATCACCGTCTTCTGTAGATCTGGTAACAGTTCTTAAGTTTTCAAACTCAATAACACCGTCAAATTTCGCATTAACTTGAGACTCAGCCGCAATGTTAGATGCAGTACCACCCACGTGGAATGTACGTAAAGTTAACTGTGTCCCTGGTTCTCCAATTGACTGCGCTGCAATTACACCAACTGCCTCGCCCATCTGAACTGGTTTACCAGAAGCCAAGTTACGTCCGTAACACAATGCACAAACTCCTCGTGGAGCTTCACAAGTTAACACCGAACGGATTTCGATACCGTCCAACGGAGATTCCTCAATTTTTCTTGCAATTTCCTCGGTAATATCCTGATCTGCTTTTACGTATAATTCGTTAGTAACCGGATCATAAACATCGTGTAAGGAAGTACGACCTAATATTCTATCGTATAATGGCTCAACAATATCTTCGTTGTCTTTCAAAGCGGTAGTAAACATACCTCTTAAAGTACCGCAATCGTGGTGTTTAATTACCATATCCTGCGCAACATCATGTAAACGACGGGTTAAGTAACCCGCATCGGCAGTTTTTAATGCTGTATCCGCCAAACCTTTACGAGCACCGTGAGTAGAAATGAAGTATTCTAATACAGATAATCCTTCTTTAAAGTTTGAAAGGATTGGGTTTTCGATAATCTCGCCCCCAGAACCTGATTTCTGCGGTTTCGCCATCAATCCCCTCATACCACATAACTGACGAATTTGCTCTTTAGAACCACGAGCTCCAGAATCAAGCATCATGTAAACAGAGTTGAAACCTTGGTTATCGTTAGTCAACTGAGTCATTACATGCGTAGTTAACTTGTTGTTGATACGAGTCCAAATATCAATAATCTGGTTGTAACGCTCATTATTAGTGATGAAACCCATGTTATAGTTGCCCATAACCTCGTCCACCTCTGCCCTAGCTTGTTCTAATAGAGTATGTTTCTCGGTAGGGATGTTCAAATCTTTCAAGTTGAAAGACAAGCCTCCTTTAAATGCAGATTGGAAACCTAAAGTTTTAATCTCATCCAAGAAATTAGCCGCACCGGCCATACCGGTTACCTTCACCACTTCACCAATAATATCTCTTAAAGATTTTTTGGTTAAAAGTTCGTTAATGTAACCAACTTCTTTAGGCACAACCTCGTTGAATAATACTCTACCAACAGTTGTATCAATTATTTTTTCAACCAGTTCGCCTGATTTTTCTTTTACAGTTGTTTTAACTTTGATAAAAGCGTGAACATCAACCTTCTTCTCATTGTAAGCAATAATTACTTCTTCCGATGAATAAAAAGTTTGTCCTTCTCCTTTTACAATGTGCCCTTCTTCAGTTTTACGGCCTTTGGTCATGTAATAAAGACCTAAAACCATATCCTGAGATGGTACTGTTACCGGAGTTCCGTTAGCCGGATTTAAAATATTGTGAGAAGCTAACATCAAAATTTGGGCTTCCAAAATTGCAGCATTACCTAGCGGTACGTGAACTGCCATCTGGTCACCGTCAAAATCCGCGTTAAACGCAGTACACACTAACGGGTGTAATTGAATAGCTTTACCTTCTACTAATTTTGGTTGGAAAGATTGGATACCTAAACGGTGTAATGTTGGCGCCCTGTTTAAAAGAACCGGATGGCCTTTTAATACATTCTCCAAAATATCCCATACTAATGGATCTTTTCTGTCAACAATTTTCTTTGCAGATTTAACTGTTTTTACTACCCCACGCTCAATCATTTTACGAATGATAAACGGTTTAAATAGCTCAGCAGCCATATCTTTAGGTAAACCACATTCGTGTAGTTTCAAAGTTGGTCCAACCACAATTACCGAACGTCCGGAGTAATCCACACGTTTACCTAATAAATTCTGACGGAAACGACCTTGTTTACCTTTTAATATATCTGACAATGATTTTAAAGCTCTGTTACCTTCGGTTTTAACAGCATTCACTTTACGTGAGTTATCAAATAACGAATCAACGGCTTCTTGTAACATACGTTTTTCGTTACGTAAGATTACTTCTGGAGCTTTAATTTCCATCAATCTTTTTAAACGATTATTACGGATGATTACTCTTCTGTACAAATCATTTAAATCTGAAGTAGCGAAACGGCCACCTTCCAAAGGCACTAACGGACGTAATTCTGGAGGTATAACCGGAACGATTTTAACAATCATCCACTCTGGGTTATTCTCGATACGTGTTTTTGCACCACGGAAAGCTTCAACAACCTGAAGACGTTTTAAGGCCTCGTTTTTACGTTGCTGAGAAGTTTCGTTTGCCGCTTGGTGACGTAAATCGTAAGATAATTGATCTAAATCTAATCTTTTCAATAAATCTTCTAACGCATCAGCACCCATTTTAGCGATGAACTTGTTAGGATCTTTATCATCCAAATATTGATTTTCTTTAGGTAATTTATCTAAAATATCAAGGTATTCTTCTTCTGTTAAGAAATCCATATAATTGATTCCTTCATCAGCCATCATACCTGCCTGGATTACCACATATCTTTCGTAATAAATAATTAAATCTAAACGTTTAGTAGGCAATCCTAATAAATAACCGATTTTGTTAGGCAAAGATCTGAAGTACCAAATGTGCGCAACCGGAACCACCAAATTGATGTGTCCCATACGCTCACGACGTACTTTTTTCTCAGTTACTTCAACACCGCAACGGTCACAAACGATTCCTTTATAACGGATTCTTTTGTATTTACCGCAGTGGCATTCGTAATCTTTAACCGGACCAAAAATTCTTTCACAGAACAAACCGTCACGCTCAGGCTTGTAAGTTCTGTAATTGATGGTTTCCGGTTTTAACACTTCACCACTTGAACGTTCCAAAATTGCTTCTGGAGACGATAAGCTAATGGTAATTGAAGTGAAATTACTTTTTATTTTACTATCCTTTTTGTAAGACATATTCTTTCTTTAAAGTTGAAAGTTAAAGGTCAAAAGTTGAAAGTCTGGTGTCGCCACTTTGAACTTTCAACTTTAAACTTTGAACTTATTAGTCTAATGTAATATCTAATCCTAAACCTCTTAGTTCGTGAACCAATACGTTGAATGATTCTGGAACACCTGGAGTTGGAAGGTTTTCGCCTTTTACGATAGCCTCGTAAGTTTTAGCTCTACCCACAACATCATCAGATTTTACGGTTAAGATCTCTTGTAGGATGTTTGATGCTCCGAATGCCTCTAACGCCCAAACCTCCATCTCTCCAAAACGTTGACCCCCGAATTGAGCTTTACCACCCAATGGTTGTTGCGTAATTAATGAGTACGGTCCGATAGAACGAGCATGCATTTTATCATCAACCATGTGACCTAATTTTAACATGTAGATAATACCTACAGTTGTTGGTTGGTCAAAACGATCTCCGGTTAATCCGTTATACAAGTAAGTTCTACCAGATTCTGGCACACCAGCTTGTTTAACGTAGTCTTCAACTTCGTCATGAGAAGCACCATCAAAAATTGGAGTTGCGAATTTCATTCCCAATTCTTTACCTGCCCAACCTAAAACAGTTTCGTAAATCTGTCCTAAGTTCATACGAGAAGGTACACCTAGTGGGTTCAAGATAATGTCAACCGGAGTTCCATCTGCTAAGAAAGGCATATCCTCATCTCTTACGATACGGGCAACGATACCTTTATTACCGTGACGGCCGGCCATTTTATCTCCAACTTTTAGTTTACGTTTTTTAGCAACGTAAACTTTGGCCATCTGTACAATTCCTGATGGAAGTTCGTCTCCTACACTGATAGCGAATTTATCTCTTCTGTAAGCACCTAACTCTTCGTTAGTTTTGATACCGAAATTGTGTAATAGAATTTTGATCAGATCATTTTTATCATCATCAGTTGTCCATTTTGTTGGATTGATGTGGTTATAATCTAATTCCATTAACAGCTTTTGAGTGAACTTAACACCTTTAGCAATTAATAGTTCTTTGTACACATTATAAACTCCTTGAGATGTTTTACCATTTACGATAGTGAATAATTTATCAACTAAACTTTCTCTAAGCTCTCTTACAGCTTTTTCATGTTTAGCATCTAATTTCTCCAACATCGCTTTCTCTTCTGCTTTAGAAGTTTTCTTAGCTCTTGAGAATAATTTGGTATCAATAACTACACCTTTAATAGATGGTGGGGTTTTTAAAGATGCATCTTTAACGTCACCAGCTTTATCACCAAAGATTGCTCTTAGTAATTTTTCTTCTGGAGATGGGTCTGATTCTCCTTTCGGAGTAATTTTACCAATTAAAATATCACCTTCTTGAACATCGGCACCAACTCTGATAATTCCATTTTCGTCCAAGTCTTTAGTAGCCTCTTCAGAAACGTTTGGAATATCTGGTGTTAATTCTTCTTCACCTCTTTTTGTATCACGCACTTCTAATTCAAATTCTTCGATGTGAAGAGAAGTAAAGATATCTTGAGAAACTACTCTTTCAGAAATTACAATCGCATCCTCAAAGTTATATCCTTGCCAAGGCATGAATGCAACTTTTAAGTTGATACCTAATGCTAATTCTCCGTCTTGCGTAGCGTAACCTTCGCAAAGAACTTGACCTTTTTCAACTTTCTGACCTTTTTTAACAATAGGTTTTAGGTTGATACAAGTACTTTGGTTAGTTTTCTTGAACTTAATTAAGTTGTATGATTTAGATTCGCCATCAAAAGATACCAATCTATCGTCATCGTTTCTATCATAACGGATAGTGATTTTGTTAGCATCTACATACTCAACAACACCGTTTCCTTCTGCATTAATTAATGTTCTAGAGTCACGGGCAACTCTACCTTCTAATCCTGTTCCAACAATTGGAGCTTGCGGACGTAATAAAGGCACAGCCTGGCGTTGCATGTTAGATCCCATCAAAGCCCTGTTCGCATCATCATGTTCTAAGAACGGAATTAACGAAGCTGCAATTGAAGTAATCTGATTTGGAGCAACGTCAATGTAATCAAGTTTTTCTGGCTCAATTACCGGGAAGTCACCTTCATATCTTGCTTTTACTCTTTCATCTTCAAAAACACCTTTATCACTGTACTGAGCATTTGCTTGCGCAATGGTCATTCCGTCTTCGTCTTCTGCACTTAAATAAGTAACCGGCTGATCTGTAACTACCTGTCCGTCGTTTACTTTACGGTAAGGCGTTTCGATAAAACCTAAGTTATTGATTTTTGCATGCACACAAAGTGAGGAAATTAAACCAATGTTTGGTCCCTCTGGAGTTTCGATGGTACACAACCTACCGTAGTGGGTGTAGTGAACGTCACGAACCTCGAAACCAGCTCTCTCACGTGATAAACCACCTGGACCTAAAGCTGACAAACGACGTTTGTGCGTAATCTCTGCCAATGGATTGGTTTGATCCATGAACTGAGATAGCTGGTTAGTTCCAAAGAAAGAGTTGATAACAGATGATAATGTACGGGCATTAATCAAATCTGTTGGAGTGAAAACCTCGTTGTCGCGGATGTTCATACGCTCGCGGATTGTTCTGGCCATACGGGCCAAACCAACACCAAACTGCGCATAAAGTTGCTCACCTACGGTTCTTACCCTTCTGTTTGATAAGTGATCAATATCATCCACATCTTCTTTAGAGTTGATTAATTTGATCAAATATTTAACAATCGCAATAATATCTAACTTAGTTAAAACCTTAGTTTCAACCGGGGTATCCATTTTTAATTTACGATTGATTCTGTAACGGCCCACGTCACCTAAATCATAACGTTTATCCGAGAAGAACAAACGATCGATTATACCACGAGCAGTTTCCTCATCAGGTGGTTCGGCGTTACGTAATTGTCTATATATGTGTTCTACCGCTTCTTTTTCAGAATTGGAAGTATCTTTTTGCAACGTATTGTAGATAATTGTATAATCTCCAGAGTTACCGTCTTCCTTAGAAAGGATTAAGGTTTTAACTCCAGCATCAACAATCATATCTATATGGTCGTCTTCTAAAATGGTTTCTCTTTCAAGAATAATTTCATTTCTATCGATAGAAACTACCTCACCGGTATCTTCATCAACAAAATCTTCAACCCATTTTTTCAGAACTCTGGCTGCAAGCTTACGGCCTACATATTTTTTCAAACCAGATTTGCTAACCTTAACCTCATCAGCAAGATCAAATAGTTCTAAGATATCTTTATCAGAATCATAACCTATTGCTCTTAAAAGTGTGGTTACTGGGAATTTTTTCTTACGATCAATGTAGGCATACATCACGTTGTTAACGTCTGTTGCAAACTCAATCCATGAACCTTTGAAAGGGATAACACGGGCAGAATACAATTTACTTCCGTTTGTATGACGGCTAACGCCGAAGAATACACCCGGAGAGCGGTGCAACTGTGATACAATAACACGCTCTGCACCATTGATAACGAAAGTGCCTTTAGGTGTCATATAAGGGATAGTTCCCAAATAAACATCCTGAACGATGGTTTCGAAATCTTCATGCTCTTCGTCATTACAAGATAAACGAAGTTTTGCCTTAAGAGGAACGCTGTAAGTTAGTCCACGCTCTATACATTCTTGAATGTCATAACGCGGTGGATCAATAAAGTAATCCAGAAATTCGAGAACAAAGATGTTTCTTGAATCAGAGATCGGAAAGTTTTCAGCAAATACTTTAAATAAGCCTTCTGTATGTCGGTTATCTGAAGTTGTTTCTAGCTGAAAGAATTCCTTGAACGATTGGATTTGTACATCCAGAAAATCAGGATAATCTAACACATGCTTGCTTTGAGCAAAGTTTATCCTTTGATTGCTTTTGTTTGCCAAGGGTCTTAAATTTTAGTTAAACCGAAAATTCGATTAAAAACTGAACCTATGTTCAGTGTAATTTTGGTGATATACACCAAAAGCCGTAAACTCCGTCCGCCGTTTGGCGGATGGAGTTTAAGGCTATTTTTTGTTTTGAGCTAAGTAAATTACTTAATCTCAACAACAGCTCCAGCTTCTTCAAGCTGTTTTTTCAATGCTTCTGCTTCGTCTTTAGCAACACCAGCTTTTAATTCTTTTGGTGCACCGTCAACTAAATCTTTAGCTTCTTTTAATCCAAGACCAGTTAAGTCTTTAACTAATTTAACAACAGCTAATTTTTGACCACCAGCTTCTTTCAAGATTACATCAAAAGATGTTTTCTCTTCAGCAGCACCAGCATCACCACCAGCAGCAGGACCAGCAGCAACAGCTACTGCAGCAGCAGCAGGCTCAATACCATACTCGTCTTTTAAGATTTGAGCTAATTCATTAACTTCTTTAACAGTTAAGTTTACTAATTGTTCAGCAAACGATTTTAAATCCGCCATTATATTTAATTTTAAAATTTTACTATTTAATAATTTATATCAAACTTAAGGTGTTTGAATTAACCTTCTCTTTCTTGTAAAGTTTTGACAATCCCTGCCAATTTGTTTCCGCCAGACGATAGTGCTGAAATAACATTTTTCGCCGGAGATTGTAATAATCCAATAATTTCGCCGATAAGTTCCTCTCTTGATTTAAGGTTAACTAAAGCGTCTAATTGGTTATCGCCTATGAAAACAGTCGAATCTACGTACGCTGCTTTTAAAACTGGTTTTTCTTCTTTTCCTTTTCTCAACGCTTTAATCAGCTTTGCCGGAGCGTTAGCATTGGTTGAGAACATTACAGATGAAGAACCTTTAAGAACGTCGAACAAAGGAGTTACATCACCATCTAATTGCTCTAAAGCTTTTTTGATTAAGGTGTTTTTAACAACTTGTATCCCAATTTCGTTCTCGAAACATTTACGGCGAATATTATTGATTTTTGCAACCGTTAAGCTAGAGGTATCGGTAATATAGAAATTACCAGATTCCTTCATTCTTTCGGCTAAAGCAGAAACAACTTCGTGTTTTTCTTCTCTTCTCATAATATTAAATTCCCGCTACTGTTTTAGTTTCAATTTCAATTCCTGGAGACATTGTTGAAGAGATATGTATACTCTTGAAATATGTCCCTTTTGCAGCTGATGGTTTCAATTTTGAAATCACTTGAAGAACCTCCAAAGCGTTTTCATAGATCTTATCAGAAGGGAAAGATACTTTACCTATTGAGCAGTGAATGATACCAGTTTTATCAACTTTAAAGTCGATTTTACCACCCTTAACATCTGTAACTGCTTGTCCCACGTTCATGGTTACAGTTCCTGATTTAGGATTTGGCATCAAGTTACGCGGTCCCAAAATACGACCTAACTTACCTACTTTCGCCATACAGCTAGGTGTGGTAATAATAATGTCGACATCTGTCCAACCACTCTCAATCTTAGCTATATACTCATCCAAACCTACAAAATCAGCTCCTGCCGCTTTTGCTTCTTCTTCCTTATCAGGAGTTACCAAAGCTAAAACGCGAACTGTTTTACCGGTACCATGAGGTAAAGTTGCAATACCACGCACCATTTGATTGGCTTTACGCGGATCCACACCTAAACGAACATCAATATCTACTGATGAATCGAATTTGGTAGTGGTAATGTCTTTTACCAAGGCAGCTGCATCTTTTAAAGAATAAGCTTTACCGTCTTCAAGTTTGGAAAGTGCCGTTTTTTGATTTTTTGTTAATCTTGCCACTTGTCTTTTACTTAATGTGTTAATTAATTATTCCAGGGTGCATCACCTGTAACGTTTATTCCCATACTGCGGGCTGTGCCTGCAACCATCTTCATTGCTGAATCTACTGTGAAAGCATTCAAATCAGACATTTTATCTTTAGCGATAACCTCTACCTGCTCCCAAGTAATCTTGGCAACTTTTTTACGGTTAGATTCCGCCGATCCACTTTTGATGTTTGCAACTTCCATTAACTGGATTGCAACCGGTGGATTTTTGATGATAAATTCGAAAGACTTGTCTGCATAAACAGTGATTACAACAGGAAGTACTTTGCCTGCTTTATCCTGGGTACGAGCGTTGAACTGCTTACAAAACTCCATAATGTTCACACCTTTTGCTCCTAATGCAGGACCAACCGGTGGAGACGGATTTGCTGCCCCTCCCTTGATTTGTAATTTGATTAACGCACTGACTTCTTTTGCCATTTTTTATTTATTTATTTCTCAACGTTAATAATGTGGAAGCATTTGTAACATTTAAGATTTTGATTAGTATCAAGTAGAAAATATCAAGTATCGAGATGTTTGTGTCTCGACACTTGATACTAAAATCTTGCTACTCTATCTATTCTTTTTCAACCTGCATATAGTTAAGTTCAAGAGGCGTTTTACGTCCAAATATCTTAACCATAACTTTCAGCTTTTTCTTTTCTTCGTTTACCTCTTCAATAACTCCAGAGAAACCGTTGAAAGGCCCGTCCATTACTTTGATGTTTTCACCAACGTAATAAGGCACATTCATCATCTCGCCCTGCTCCGCCATTTCATCAACCTTGCCTAAAATACGGTTAACTTCGGCGGGTCTTAAAGGAACCGCGTTACCAGCTTTATCTCCTAAAAAACCTATTACGCTATTGATGCCTTTGATGATTTGCTCTAATTCTGCATTTAAGGCAGTTTCAATTAAAACATATCCTGGGTAGTAGTTTCTTTCCTTTGCGATTTTTTTACCATCACGCATTTGGTAATATTTTTCCATAGGGATTAAAACCTGTGGAACCAAATGTGTAAGACCTAAACGGCTTATCTCTGCATCTATATATTGCTTAACTTTCTTTTCCTTACCACTTACCGCCCTTACAACATACCATTTCAATTGATCGCTCATGCCTTATATTTATGCAAATGATTTATACATTAACTTTAACAAGTTCCCTGCGGACTCATCCATTGCCAAAATAATTAGGGCGATAATTAAAGATGCAACCAGTGTAATTACAGCACTGTTCTGTAATTCACTCCAGGTTGGCCAGGTAACTTTTTCGCTAAGCTCTGTATATGATTCTTTTATATATTCTGCAAAACCAGCCATTCTTACTTTTTTTTTGCGTTAGCACGGGAACAAGGATTCGAACCCTGATCAAAGGTTTTGGAGACCTCTATTCTACCGTTGAACTATTCCCGTGTATAATTTAAATCTTTACGGATTTAAATTTGTTATTAGATAAAAAGTACTCAGGAACATTATTCCCGAGTACCTTCTTATTTTAAAGATGCTTAACGCTTCTTTTAATTATGCTACAATCTCAGTTACCTGACCAGCACCTACAGTTCTACCACCTTCACGGATAGCGAAACGTAAGCCTTTTTCCATTGCGATAGCGTTGATCAATTTAACATTGATAGTTACGTTATCACCTGGCATAACCATTTCAACACCTTCTTGTAACGTGATTTCTCCTGTTACGTCTGTGGTTCTGAAATAGAATTGTGGACGGTATTTGTTAAAGAATGGAGTGTGACGTCCACCTTCTGCTTTTGACAATACGTAAACCTCAGCTTTGAAATCTGTGTGAGGAGTTACTGAACCTGGTTTACAGATAACCATACCGCGACGGATATCAGTTTTCTCAATACCACGTAACAATAAACCTACGTTGTCACCAGCTTCACCTCTATCAAGGATTTTACGGAACATCTCAACACCAGTTACTGTAGATTTTAAGTTCTCAGCACCCATACCTAAGATATCAACCGGCTCACCAGAGTTGATAACACCTCTCTCGATACGACCTGTAGCAACAGTACCACGACCTGTAATTGAGAAAACGTCTTCAACCGGCATTAAGAAAGGAAGATCAGTCAAACGTGGAGGAATTGGAATGTAGCTATCTACAGCTTCCATTAATTCTAAAATTTTTCCAACCCATTTAGCGTCACCGTTCAATCCACCTAAAGCAGAACCTTGGATAACTGGAATATCATCACCTGGGAAATCATAGAAAGATAATAATTCACGGATTTCCATTTCAACTAATTCTAATAATTCAGGATCATCAACCATATCCACTTTGTTCATGAATACAACTAATGAAGGAACACCTACCTGACGAGCCAATAAGATGTGCTCACGAGTTTGTGGCATTGGACCATCAGTAGAAGCAACTACGATAATAGCACCGTCCATTTGAGCAGCACCAGTAACCATGTTTTTCACATAATCCGCGTGACCTGGACAGTCAACGTGTGCATAGTGACGGTTAGCAGTTGAATACTCAACGTGAGCTGTATTAATAGTGATACCTCTTTCTTTTTCTTCTGGAGCAGAGTCAATAGAAGCGAATGAACGAGCTTCTGAGAAACCAGCGTCAGCTAGAACTTTAGTGATTGCTGCTGTTAATGTAGTTTTACCGTGGTCAACGTGACCGATTGTACCGATGTTAAGGTGTGGTTTACTACGGTCAAATTTTTCTTTTGCCATGATTTTATACTTATTACTAGGTTAATTTTTATTTAATATTTCTTAAAATATCCTCTTACGAGCCAAAGATGGGACTTGAACCCACGACCTCTTCCTTACCAAGGAAGTGCTCTACCGCTGAGCTACTTCGGCTTATTTTTCGGTTCATTAAGCTCAAAACAACAAAAATAGTTCATTAGTATAAAACTATTGAACTAAATGAACTTTTGCCTAACCAATAAACCCATCCACCAATGAACTCTTATGAGCGGAAGACGAGGTTCGAACTCGCGACCTATAGCTTGGAAGGCTATCGCTCTACCAACTGAGCTACTTCCGCAATTTAATGTTGAACGATAGAATTAAATGAATGCTAGAATTAAACTCAATCATTAAAAAACCCAATCCTTCAAAATCATCCAGTGGGGGGAGAAGGATTCGAACCTTCGAAACCGAAGTAACGGATTTACAGTCCGTCCCATTTGACCGCTCTGGAATCCCCCCATCTTTAATCCTGAATAATAAATCCAAGATTAAAAGAGCCTCCTATCGGGATCGAACCAATGACCTACTGATTACAAGTCAGTTGCTCTACCAGCTGAGCTAAGGAGGCTTACTCAATATTTTAAAGAACTTTTTCTTTACCCCGTTACAAGTCGTTTGCTTAAGGGACTGCAAAACTACGAAAATTAATATCCGAACAAAATTTTTTTGAAAAAAAATCAATGAGTTTTAAAGCTCATTGATTTTAAAATATAAGGCTTCTAAAGGCCAATAAGTTATATTTATACTTCTTTTACCAATTCCTTATGATTGCTTTCATGTGATTTGGTTTTATCTTTCTGTTTGGTTATCTGTTTTCTCAAAGATTCTATGGCTAAATCTGTAGCTTCTTCAAAACTTTTGCAGGTTTCCTTTGCAAACAAAGTGCTACCGGGTATCATAATTTTTATCTCTGAAGTCTTATTAGCATCATCAGCCACGTTGTTCAGCTTTAAATAAACTTCACCGCCGATAATCTGGTCATAAAACAAATCTAACTTGTCTACTTTTTTCTGAATGAACGCTAATAACTTCTGATCAGCATTGAAATGGATAGATTGAATTCCAATTTTCATGTTTCCTCCTTTTTTAAGCTTTTGGATGAGCTTGTTTATAAATTGATTTTAACCTTTCTATTGAATTATGTGTATAAATTTGCGTTGCCGCCAAATTGGCATGGCCCAATAAATCTTTAATTGCGTTAATATCTGCCCCTTTATTGAGCAGGCTTGTGGCAAATGAATGTCGCAAAATATGTGGACTTTTTTTAGTTTGTGTAGAAATTAATCCTAAATATTTTGTTACTGTTCGATATATCAGTTTTGGATAAGCCGGAAGTCCTTTTGTGGTTACAATTAAGACTTCGTTGATATCTTCAAAACCTTGTGCCCTTTTTGCCTCCAAATAAATCTCTAAATAATTTAATACCGATATGTTTAACGGAATAATACGTTCCTTATTCCGCTTGCCTAAAACTTTAATTGTTTTTTCTGCCGGCAGGAAATCGCGTTGCTTTAAGGTAAGCAACTCATTAAGCCTAATCCCCGTGGCAAACAGCAGTTCTATGATTAATTTATCTCTAATTCCTTCAAATGTATCCGGAAACTCATTGCTATCTAAAAGCACATCCATTTTTTGATCACTTATAAAAACCGGAAGCTTTTTTGCAATTTTTGGGCTCTGTACCTTTAAAACCGGATTTTCGCTAATTATTCCTTCTTTTAAAAAAAACTTATAAAACGAACGAATGCTTGAAATTTTTCTGTTAACAGAACGCGGTTCAATCTGCTGGTCCATTAAAGCAATCATCCAAAGACGGATATCTTTATGAGTAGCTGTTAAAAAAGTTTTGTCGATTTCCTCTAAAAAAGTTTGATATTGGAGAATATCTTTTTCATAGGCTATTAAAGTATGCTTAGAATACCGTTTTTCATATTGTAGATATTTCAAGAAATCCGCTAACACCATAAGAAAAAATGCTCTTTTGCCTGAAAAGTGAATATACAAATAGTTTATATATTGAGCGAAATTTTAGGCTATTTAATTCAATTATAGTTTAATAAAATTTAGAAGATTTGAAAAACCGTAATTTATACCTGGTTATTTTTGGAGTTTCCGGAAGTGGCAAAACACTGATGGGTAAAATGCTCGCAAAAAACCTTGGAATTGAGTTTATTGAAGGCGATGATTTCCACTCGTTGATGAACGTTGAGAAGATGAAAAGTGGACATCCGCTTACTGATGCCGACAGGATGCCTTGGCTATATATTCTGAAAAACGAAATTCAGACGAGAATAACCAACAATAAAGACTTTGTACTGAGTTGCTCTGCCTTAAAAATTGAGTACCGAGATATTCTTAGAAAAGCCGGAAACATCAGATTCTTATTCTTAAATGTATCAGAAAATGTTGTTTCGGGGAGGTTGATGCATAGAAAAGCGCATTTTATGCCACCATCGTTATTGCACAGCCAGATAGAAACGTTAGAGCGCCCGCAGAAAACAGAAAAGGATATTATAGTTGTAAACGCATCACAATCGCCTCAAAAAGTCCTTGATGATATTTTAGCTGGCCTTAGTTAGTTCTATAAAAGAGCTTTTAAACAAAGAAACTGTTTACACATCCACTTAATGTGAACATATAAACAGTTAATATATTAATTGAGTTTAATCTAAAAGATTAACCTTCTTGGTTCATTCCTTGAACGTAAATGGCATGTTTTACTTCCATTCTTCTTGCTACGGATTTTTTCTCGTAAGCTTGACGACTGCGAAGTTCTCTTAAAACACCTGTTTTCTCGAATTTCTTTTTAAAACGTTTTAACGCTCTGTCAATTGATTCGCCATCTTTTACATTGATAATAATCATTTGTTAAATACCACCTTTCTATCCCGCTTTAAAATTCTGTTGGGGTTGCAAATGTAAAACAAAAACTTTAAAAACTAAAATTTGAGAACAGATGATATTTATAACATCCTTTTACTGATCATTAAAACGGTAGCCTACTCCCCTAACAGTTTGTAAAAAATCTGGACGATCTGGGTTTGATTCAATTTTTTTACGAAGTCTAACAATATGCATATCCAACGTACGGGTATTTACATCAGAATTATAGCCCCAAACCTCCATCATTAAATCGTCTCTGCTAACTACGCTATTTCTATGATTTAAGAAATAAAGAAGAATACGGTTCTCAAGGATGGTAAGCTCAATTTTTTTATGATTTTTTAACAGCGAATGGGTATTTGGGTGGTGCTCCATATCACCAAATTTATTGTTATCGGTTTTGCCGTGTAAAACGTATTTTACCTTGCTATCTAACATGGCAACCAATACATCCATGTTAAATGGCTTGCTTACATAATCAGATACGCCAAACTGAAAAGCGTCTATTTTATCAATATCCTGCGATTTAGCAGACATCATGATAATTACATTCTCGAAACCTTTAGCTCTTAACGTGGCACATATTTCTGAGCCCTCTTTTTCTGGCAACATCCAATCTAAAAGCACAATTTCGGGCTGTTCTGCTAAAATTAGCTCAACAGCTTCGCCTCCCTTTCCAGTTTCTACAATTTTATAGCCTTCTTTTTCCAATCGATGGCTTACTAAAAACCTCAGGTTTTCATCGTCCTCTATGATGGCAACTTTTATTTCTTTTTGCATAATTTTTTATCGGAGGGGCAGAGTTACTTCAAATACGGAACCTTTGCCGGGTTTACTTTTTACTTTAATACTTCCGTTCATAAAAGTAACGAGTTCCTTACAAAAAGCCAAACCTAATCCAACACTGCCCTGTTGGTTATAACGGCTCTGTATTCTGTAAAATTTCTTAAAAATATTATCCAACTCGCTGGCTTCAATACCAATACCTTTGTCTTTAAAAGAAAAAACAACGTTCTTTTTCCTTTTAAATATAGTTATTGTAAGATGTTTATCTCCTGGATTTGCGTATTTATAGGCGTTTTCTATCAGATTATAAAAAATGCTACTTAATAAAACCTGGTCACTTTGAAAAGTAGGAACATTATGGATATCTAATTGAATATCATAATCGGGATATTTTAGCTGAAACGCGTCAATGATATTCTGCGAGAACGTTTCTAAATCTATTTCTTCGCTTTTTACTTTAATCGATCTGTTTTCTATCTGTGTAAATGACAAAAGCTTATTCATTAAATCATTGAGCTTATCGGCTTCTTCATCTAAAATTTTCCCGTAACGTCTTCTCTCAAAATCTGTTAATTCTTTGGCACTTAAAATATTATTACCGGCAATCTTTATTACGGCAACTGGCGTTTTAAACTCGTGGGTAAAATTGTTTATAAAATCGTACTGCAAGCTAAACAGCTTTTGGTTTATCTTTAAATTTCTGCTGATGAAAAACACGAGCATCAACAAAATGCTATATACAGCTATTATTCCTAAACCAATAGGCAAAAATCGGTTTCTTACTTCTTTGTTTAAAAATGCCCTATCGCTACTTAGATATAGCTTGAAGTTTGAAAAAGCCAAAGGCAAGGCAATTTCTGTGGTAACAAGGTTTGGTTTCTCTAACATCGAATCAAACGACAACGGCTTTATGCTGATATGCTGATAAATTTGTGGATGTGTGTTTTTGACGGCTAATTTGTAGGGATTAAGCTCAAAAGAAAAAACATCTTGCTCGTAATACGGCGAACGAGGCAATTTTTTAAACATCAATTCTTTATACGTTTTAATGTCCTCCCTACGCGGAACATTCATATAGGTAATTTTATTCTTGGAAATGTTATAAAATATACTGAATATCTGCTCGTTTGAAAGCACTTTTGCCGTATCAACATTAGAAATGTAGCTGGCCACTTTTAACCCGATTTTGTTAAACTCATCACCATTTGTTAACGAAAGCGAACCTGGTTTATCATTTGAGAACAACACGGTAACATTTTTTGGACTGTACTGGTAAAGCGCCTTTAATCCTAATGAAAAATTGGATGTCCGTAAACCATCTTGAACAGGTCTGTTGCTGATTTGCGCATCGTAAAAAAGAATTTTTTCTACAAAGGGATACTTTTTAAGCACCGCATTTGCATACGTTTTTGCAGAAGCAGAATCTAAAAAACCTTGGTAAAAAGAAATCTCAGGGATTTTATTTTGGAAAAACACATTATAAGGAGCAACCGTTTTCTCGAGCACATCAACTTTTGAAGCCGAAAACTCGTTTTCGATAACTTTTTTTGTGAGATCATAACTTATGATTAAAACAACAATTAATAAAACGGATATTAAAGTCACGAAAGAAACAATAAGCGTAAAGTTTTTCCGATAGCTTAAATCCCGAGTTTTCATAAGCTTATTGCGCTTTAAGATATTTATCTAAAAATTCGCCCAGTTGCCTGTAAAACACAAGTTTGTTATCAATGTTTTTAAACAATTGCGTTTCATTTTCGTTCAGTATATAATTAACCGGAACATTTTTTTTGCGCAGTTCTTTTACAAACTGGCTGGTTTCATTAACATTTACTTTTGAGTCTTTTCCGCCCTGCGCTATAAATAAAGGTGTTTTAATTTTTTCGATCTGAAATACCGGTGATGCACTTTTCAAATAATCAATATCAGTTTCGGGATTGCCAACAATCTCATTCAGCATCAATTTATAGGGCTTAAAATATGCGGGAAAACCTTTAATGTAGTTAAATAAATTAATATAACCAGAATAAGAAGCAGCACATTTATAAGTATCAGGATGTTTAATAATTTGGTTTAATGCCGAGTAGCCACCAAACCCGTAACCAAAAACGCCTATTTTTTCTGGATCTGCAATGCCTTCACTTATCAACCATTGTACGCCATCAAAAATATCATCCTGCATTTTGCCTCCCCATTGTTTAAAACCGGCGTTTTCAAAAGCTTTTCCATAACCGGTGGAGCCTCTGAAATTCATCTGGAAAACTGCATAGCCTCTATTAGCTAAAAACTGCACTTCTGGAGAGTAGCCCCAAACATTCCTTTGATTTGGCCCTTGATGTGGCATAACCACGCAAGGAAAGTTTTTTTTCTTTTTGCCCAAAGGCAACGTTAAATACCCATGAATGCTCAAGCCGTCTCTGGTTTTATAATTGACGGGCTGCATTCCGCACATATTTTCTGGATTAATAGCCGGGTTAACCCTTGCAATTTCCAGAAGTTTGCGTTGTCCCACATTATAAACGTAATAAGATCCTGGGTTTTTATCCGTGTAGGCCTTAATTACAAAATTTTGCTCTAGCGAATCCTTGCTTATAATTTCAACTTCCTGGTTTGTCAGTTTGTTTAAAATCTCGGTGTATATTTTTTTGTAGCGCTCATCTAAAAAATGTGTTTCCCGCTTATCTCCTTCGTAAGTTACGGCAATAGGTTTGTTGTTTAAAGCCGAATTTAAAACCTCGAGAATATCGGCATCCGGATTTTCATAAATTATTTCTGATTCCTTGCCTTTTACACAGTCAAACTTTACCAAGGCAAGCTTATCGCGGTTAAGGTTTGATAAGGCGTATATGTGTGTTTTATCTTTAATAAACCCTATAGGTTTCAAAGTATTTTTAAAGTTGTTGCTTATTACCCGAGTAAATGGCGCATCAGCGTTTTTCCGATAATAAATTGTTTCGTCTACACCATCGCCAGCCACACCTAAGTTTACATTGCCTTCATCATCGGCAAACCACGAAACAATATTGCCCGGATTTTTTACAAACAGTTTTTTTTCTCCTGTGTAGATATTTAATTGATAAACGTCAAAAAACGATTCGTTTCTTTCATTTATTGTAATTAAAACATTTACGCTATCATGCGTTTCGGCATCAAGAACATTTACTTTCGTATTTGCCTTGTTTTGTACGATGATGCGCCCAGTTCCATCACTGTTTATTAAAAAAGCATTATAGCTATTTATACTATCTTTTTGTTTGACACACAGTAGCCTATTATTGCTAACCCAGTTAACGATTCGTATAGATGCGTCTTTAAAAGCAGTTACACGGGTAGAAACGGTATCATTTACAGGTCGAACGAAAACATTTAATTTACCTTGATATAATTGTAAGAAAGCTAAGGATTTTCCGTTAGGAGAAATTTGGTAGTTGGCTTGTTGAGCGCCTGTAAAAAACGTTTCTACAGGTAATATCTCCACCTTTGGCTTGCTTTTGCAACCAAGGATTAACAACAACACCACGAAACAATATTTTTTATCCAAATAATCCATTAAATCCGTTTGTTGACGGCTTATGCTAAAACAAAAACCATATTTAAGAAATCCAAATTAAGTATTAAACACCATTTAGACCATAAAAAGGAGTAACATTTAGAATACATGATAATCTATCAAGATTCTGATATTAACAACTATAAATTTCTATTTTAGCATTAAATGACCAAACGTTTTAAAATTTTAAGCAGCTTTATTTTTCTGTTCTTTCACTTTGTTGCTGTAAAAGGACAAGGTACTGCAAGTGATCTAACGTTAGCCCGTCAGTTTTATAATAATGGCGAATATGATAAATCTTTAACGATCTATCAAAAACTATATGAAAGCAAGGGCGGAAACGATTTATATTTCGAGGAATATTTTGATAATCTTTTGAAACTGCAAAAATACGAATCCGCCGAGAAAATTATCAATAAAAAAATCAAAGAAAACTTTAAATTCGGTATTGAACTGGGGAAACTTTACACAGAAAAAGGCGATGTAGAAAAAGCCAATAAGGTTTTTAACGATGTTTTAACTAAGATGCCTAAAGATGAATTTGCGATAACCGATGTGGCGAATTCTTTTTACGCAACCGGCAATTACGATTATGCGATAAAAACCTTTTTAACGGGCAGAAAATTATTAAAAGATGAAACAGCCTTTAGCTATGAGCTTATAAATTTATATCGCTTTAAAAAACAGAAAACCGAACTTACCAATGAAATTTTAACTGTTTTAAGCCGTCAGCCCGATTTTTTGGCAAGTGCAAAAAGCAGTTTAGCCAGGGCTTTTGAAAACGCCGAAGACTATGACATTTTAAAATCTTTACTGTTAAAAAAAATACAGAAAGACGCACAAAACACCACTTATATAAACTTATTAGCATGGGTGTATCTGCAACAAAAACAGTATGATTTTGCGCTTGTGCAACTTATTGCATTAGATAAAAGAACAAACGACAACGGCAGTTGGGTATATAACTTGGCAAATATATTGGTTGAAAACAAGGCATACACAACCGCCGAAAAAGCTTACGGATATTTGTTGAGCAAACCACAAAACTCGCCGTATTATATTTCATCGAAAGTTGCGCTGTTACAAATCAAAAATCAGCAAGTTATTGATGGCAAATACTCGCAACAACAAATCGAACAGTTAAGTGCAGATTATCATGCACTTTTAAACGAGTACGGAGAAAATGCACAAACCGCATTTGCAATTAGGGCATTGGCCAATTTAAAAGCTTTTTATCTCAATAAAATCGATGAAGCCGGTTTACTACTCGAAAAAGCGCTTCAACTCCCGGGGATTAGCACCGCTGTTTCTGCGCAGCTTAAATTAGATTTAGCAACCATTTACATTTTGAACAACCAACCTTGGGATGCCGCACTTTTGTACGGACAGGTGGAGAAAAGTTTCAAGGATCATCTCATCGGCCAGGAGGCAAAATTCAAAAATGCCAAACTATCATTTTATAATGGAGATTTTAACTGGGCAAAAGCACAACTGGACGTTTTAAAAGCCTCTACATCGCAATTAATTGCTAATGATGCGCTTGATTTAAGTTTATTGATACAGGATGATTTGGCGGTTGACAGTACCGGCAACGCTTTAAAATTTTACGCAAAAGCAGATTTGTTAAGTTTTAAAAACAAACCCGAATTGGCTTTAAAAACTTTGGATAGCCTAACGCAATTATATCCACAATCTAGCCTGTTTGATGATGTGCTGATGCTTAAGGCAAACATCTACATCAAAGAACATCAATTCGAAACTGCTTTGGAAAACTTGAATGTCATCATATCAAAATATGCCAACAGTATTTGGGCAGATGACGCTCTTTTTAAGCTTTCGGTAATTGAAGAAGACAATCTAAAAGATTTACCTGCTGCAAAAAAACATTACGAACAGCTAATTAACCAATATCCGGGAAGTTTATACTTGATTGAAGCCCGCAAAAGATTTAGAAATTTAAGAGGCGATGCCTTGTAATAAAAAGCCGTTGATTAACTTAGCGCCATGATTATTTATAACGTAACCACCATTATTGAAGATGAGGTACATGAAGCGTACATTCAATACATGAAAAACGTACACATGCCCGAAGTAATGGCAACCGGAAAATTTGTTGACTGCCATCTTTTACGACTTACCGAACCGGTTAACGAAGGCATCACTTACTGTGCGCAATATGTTACAGATGAAGCCGATAAACTGGCCGATTATCGTGAAAACTATTCGCCAAAATTGCAGCAAGATATCCAGATGAAATTTGCCAATAAATTTGTTTCTTTTAGAAGTGTGTTAGAAAAAGTATAGATGAATATTATAGAAACTCCTATTAAAGATTTAGTAATTATTGAACCGAAAATCTGGAAAGACGACAGAGGTTATTTTTTCGAAAGCTACAATAAAGAAACTTTTAAAAAACTTGGAATTAACCTAGAGTTTGTTCAAGACAACCAATCTTACTCGCATAAAAATGCTCTACGTGGCCTACATGCGCAAATGCCTCCTTACGCACAAGGGAAATTGGTGCGGGTAATCCAAGGAAAAGTTTTGGATGTGGCGGTAGATATTAGGAAAAACTCCCCAACTTATGGGCAGCATTTCGATGTTGAATTATGTAGCGAAAACAACAAAATGCTTTATGTGCCTCCTGGTTTTTTGCATGGATTTTTAACTCTTGAAGACAAAACTATTTTCAGTTACAAATGCACTGGTCTTTTCCAGAAAGAAGCCGAGCTTGGCGTAATTTGGAATGATGAAACCTTGGCGATTGATTGGGGAATTAATGCTGAAGACGCACTTGTTTCGCCAAAGGATGCTATTTTACCCGCGTTTTCTGCTATTAATAGTCCGTTTTAAAATTTGATTTATGGCTTCAAACCAAAAAACTTTAAGATTAAATAAAGCCATTAGCGATACTGGCTTTTGCTCAAGGCGAGAGGCAGATAGAGCGATAGAAGAAGGTCGCGTAACCATTAACGGAAGAGAAGCTGTTTTAGGCGATAAAGTGAGCGAAAACGATGATGTGAGAGTTGACGACCGACGTGTGAAATTTAAAAACCAAGCCGACGCTGTTTACATTGCTTTTAATAAACCTAAGGGAATTACCTGCACCACAGAAAGACATGTTGAAGGCAATATTATAGATTATATCGGTCATCCACGGCGTATTTTCCCTATCGGAAGATTGGACAAATTATCTGAAGGACTGATATTTTTAACCAGCGATGGCGACATTGTGAACAAGATTTTAAGAGCAGGCAACAATCACGAAAAAGAATACGTAGTTACAGTAAACAAACCGATAGACATTGATTTTCTCAGAAAAATGGGCAACGGTGTTCCGATAGGTGATACGGTAACCCAAAAATGTTTAGTTAGAAAAGAAGGAGAATCAACGTTTAATATTATCTTAACACAAGGTTTAAACCGCCAAATACGTAAAATGTGCGAATACTTAAATTACGAAGTTACCCGGCTTAAACGGGTTCGCATCATGAATATCACTACCAAAAATATCCCGCTTGGTACTTGGAGAAATTTAACCCGCGAAGAACTTGCACAAATTATGGGCTTGGTATCTAAATCCAGTAAAACCGAAGAAGCTTCTAAAGGTGCGGACGGCGAACGGAAAATAAGCAAAAAGAAGAATAAATATATTTAGGAGACCTTTTTTGCTAGTTTATAACCAAATATTTTTGGCTTAATATTAGTTGGTTAAGCGGATAAAGCAGGCTCGCCGAACTTTAGGAAACGCTCAAACCGTAAAAATGAATTTAGCAGAACATTACCTCAAAATAAGGAAACATACAGAAGCCATTTGCGGGCCTTTAGAAACCGAAGATTATGTAGTGCAACCGGTGATAGATGTTAGTCCGCCGAAATGGCATTTAGGCCACACAACTTGGTTTTTCGAAACTTTTATTTTAAAGCCTTATGCCGTTAAATATGAAGAATTTGATAAGGCTTACAACTTTGTTTTCAATAGTTATTATGAAAGTATTGGCGCAAGGGTAATCCGCACCGATCGTGGGAATTTAAGTCGGCCTACGGTTTTAGACGTTTATAAATACAGAGCTTATGTGGATGAAGCGATGGAAAACTTTCTATCCTGTGAGATAAACGATGAGGTTAAAGAATTGTTAGAATTGGGATTAAACCATGAGCAACAACATCAAGAACTGTTATGCTACGATATCAAGTATATTTTAGGACATAACCCTTTGTTCCCCGCTTATTCGCCGGAAAATATTGAGGCGAATTTGCTTGCAGATGAAATTGGTTTTGTAGCGGTTAAAGAAGGCGTTTACGAAATTGGTTATGCTGAAAAAGAGTTTTGTTTCGATAACGAACTGGGAAGACACAAAGTTTACATCAACGATTTCGAGATTTCCAGAAGTTTAGTAACCAACGCCGAATATTTGGAATTTATAAAGCAACGAGGCTACCAAGATTTTAGATTTTGGCATTCCGAAGCTTGGGATTGGGTACGCAACAACAATATTATTGCGCCATTATATTGGCACCAGATTGACGGAGAATGGTTCCGATACGATTTAAACGGTTTAAACCCAATTAAAATGAACGAACCGGTTTGCCATGTCAGCTTTTACGAAGCATCGGCTTTTGCGGCTTTTAAAGGAATGCGTTTGCCTACCGAATTTGAGTGGGAAATTGCTTCATCTGAATTAAATTGGGGAAAACTTTGGGAATGGACAGAAAGCGCTTATCTGCCCTACCCCAACTTCTCAAAAGCACCAGGCGCAATCGGCGAATACAACGGTAAATTTATGGTAAATCAAAAAGTGTTGCGGGGCGCTTCTATAGCTACTTCGCCAGGGCATGGAAGATGCACCTATCGCAATTTTTTTCATCCTCATTTGCAATGGATGTACAGCGGTATTAGACTGACAAGGTAAAATGGTTTGGTCATAGCAATAGTTGCTGAGTATCCAATCTGATACAGGCTACAATTTTGCAGTAGCTAATGGCTGTTACTCGCAAAATTGACAGGCAAGATTAGTTTCAAAAAAAAGACCCTCAGAATTTTCCGAAGGTCTTTAGTTTTTCATTTACAACTTAAATGTATTCACTTCATCCATACTCCATTCAAGTGCTTTTGCCACCCCTTCACCGTAAGCAGGATCTGCTTGGTAGCAGTTTCGGATATGCCTAACCTGAATAAAACGTTGTGCATTACCAACTTCAGCCGCAGTATTTTTAAATAGTAATTCTTTCTGTTCGTCCGTCATTAGCCTGAAAAGATCTCCCGGCTGAGAAAAGTAATCGTTATCATCTGCTCTGTGATCCCATGCACCGGCGTCTCCATAAAGCGACAAAGGTGGTTCTTTATATTGGCTTTGCTCCTGCCACTCGCCAAAGCTGTTTGGTTCGTAATGTTTGGTGGAACCAAAATTACCGTCAACCCGCATTGCCCCATCTCGATGAAAACTATGGAACGGGCAACGTGGCGAGTTAACCGGAATCTGTGCGTTATTGACACCTAAGCGGTAACGCTGTGCATCTCCATAAGAAAATAAACGAGCTTGTAGCATCCTATCGGGCGAAAAACCTATGCCGGGTACAATATTGGCGGGATTAAACGCCGCCTGTTCTACATCTGCAAAATAATTCTCAGGATTACGGTTCAGTTCAAACTCCCCAACCGGAATAAGTGGATAATCGGCATGTTTCCAAACTTTGGTCAGGTCAAAAGGATTTTGAGGATGATTTTGTGCCTGTTCTTCCGTCATTACCTGAATATACATGGCCCACTTCGGAAAATTACCTTTCTCTATATTGTCAAAAAGATCGCGTTGGTGCGATTCACGGTCGGTCCCGATAATCTTTACAGCTTCTTCGTTGCTCCAACTTTCAATTCCTTGTTGCGTTTTAAAAGTAAATTTCACCCAATGGCGTATGTTATCTTTGTTGATAAGGCTAAAGGTATGGCTTCCAAAACCATGCATGTGACGGTAAGACTTTGGTATACCGCGGTCGCTCATTACCACCGTAATCTGATGTAGGGCTTCGGGCAACAAAGTCCAAAAATCCCAATTATTGTCTGCGCTTCTGAGGTTCGTTTTCGGATCTCTTTTTACAGCGTGATTTAAGTCTGGGAACTTCATAGGATCACGAAAAAAGAAAACCGGCGTATTGTTTCCAACCAAATCCCAATTGCCCTGATTGGTATAAAACTTCATTGCAAAACCACGGATATCTCGCTCGGCATCTGCGGCACCACGTTCGCCGGCTACGGTAGAAAAACGCACAAACATTTCTGTTTTCTTACCGATTTCAGAAAAAAGATCTGCCATGGTATATTTTGTAATATCATGTGTAACGGTAAAAGTACCAAACGCACCCGATCCTTTAGCATGCATCCGCCTTTCGGGAATAACCTCTCGGTCAAAATGCGCCATCTTCTCTAAAAACCAGAAATCTTGCAGTAAGGCCGGCCCACGTACGCCAGCAGTTTGAATGTTCTGATTGTCTGGCACAGGTGTACCTGTACGAGTTGTGAGTTTTTTGTTTTGATTTTCCATTTCCTAATTATTTATGAGTTTAATCAAAACTAAGCTTATGTACTTGTAAAAGAAAATGTTATTAATTTATGGAACATAGATTTTATCTATAGCCATCTTTTAAAAATAGCTGAATAATATATCAACATTAGAGCTGATGACAAAGTAGGTTACCCGATTATATGTCTGTATTACACAGTTTAAGAAGGTTTATAGACATATTGATGCTCGCTATGCTGAAAAGGAACATCTACTGATCTAATTACGGTAGGCTGAAAAAGTATTTTTTTTACGGCAAAAAAAAGCAACCCAAATCTGGGTTGCCCATTAAAAATTTAAATACTAAAATTACTTTCTCTGTGGAGTTTCCAACAATTTAAAAAACTGGTCTAACTGTGGTAAAATAACAATACGCGTTCTTCTGTTTGCTGCTTTACCTTCAACCGTACCATTGGAAGTAACCGGAACATATTCACTTCTACCAGCGGCCGTCATTTTAGCTGGCGGAATGCCGTACTGATCTTGTAAAATCCGAACTACAGAAGTTGCCCTTTTCACGCTTAAATCCCAGTTATCCAATAATACGCCGTTAGAGATGTATGGCACATTGTCGGTATGTCCCTCAACCATGAATTCAATATCTGGTTGGTTCAACAGCACCTTGGCAACTTTTCCTAACACCGTCTTTGCGCCTTCGTTAACGGTGTAGCTTCCGCTTTTAAACAATAATTTATCAGAAATATCAATGTAAACCACACCTTTATCCACTTTAATGTTGATGTCTTTATCATCCATATTTCCTATGGCACCCTTTAAATTCATCACCAAAGCCATATTTAACGAATCCTTTCTGGCTATTGCTGATTGTAAATCTCTGATGTAATTGTCTTTTGCACCAATGTTTTCTAAAGATTTGTTGATGCTTTCCGCTTGCTTATCGCTAATTACAGAAAGATCTTTCAATTGATTAACCATTTGGCTGTTATTGGCTTTGATGTTGGAAAGCTGGTCGTTCAGGTTTTTGATACGCATTTCGTAATCAGAACTACTGCTTTTCCTAGCGTTTTCGCAAGCCAATAACTGGTTTTGCAAATCTCTGTAAAGACTGTCAAGCCTTCTATTCTCGACTTGTGCCTCTCTTAGTTTCCGGGGAGCAGAACAGGAAGCTATTATTAACGCAACTCCTGTTATTGCTAATATTGCTTTAATTTTCATAATATAATGTTTAATTAAAAATTGTTCTCTTCCACAGCTACAATTACTGTGCAACAGCAGTTTACATGGCTTTTTTAATATCTCAGCTTGGTTACTGTCCTTTTTTAACTACTAAAACTTCGGCAAATACACTCAAAAATATTTGTATTGCGCAATACCAAACAGTTTATTAAGTTTAGAGTCTATATCATGAGCCAAAACTACCTCCAGTTAATCCATAAAATAGATGATTTTATCAGAAAATACTATCTGAATAAGTTGGTACGGGGCTTAATTTGGTGGGTCGCTATTTTTTTAATTAGCTATTTGGTTTTCATTATTTCAGAATATTATGGCTATTTCAATATTGCGGTAAGAAGCATTATTTTTTATGGATTTATAGCCTTGCAACTGGTTTTAGCCTGGTTTTTAATTGCCAGATATTTGGTGGCTTATTTTAGATTAGGTAAAATTATTGACCATCAGCAAGCTTCTGTTATTATTGGAAACCATTTTCCCGATATTAAAGATAAACTGATAAATACTTTAGAGTTAAAACAACTCGCAACAGAAAATCCGGAGCAAAAAGAACTGATTGAAGCCAGCATTAACCAACGGATCGCTAATTTTAGACCCATCCCGTTTGTTGCCGCGGTAAATTTATCAGAAAACAAAAAATACCTTAGCTATGCCTTAATTCCAGTTGGCGTGGTGATAGTGATGGCTTTTGCCGCTCCCTCAATTCTGAAAGAAGGTACCGAACGGATCATCAACCATCAGGTTTTTTATAAAAAGAAAGCACCTTTTCAGTTTAACATTTTAAATAAAAGTTTGGTTGCCCGCCAAGGCGATGACTTAACGCTAAACTTAAAAATGACTGGCAACCAAGTGCCAGATGAAGTTTATCTGGTTGATGGCGTAAACACCTTCAAGCTCGATAAAAAAGATATCATCAATTTTAGGTACGAGTTTAAAAATCTACAAAAAGACAAACATTTTAGGTTTCAGGCTGGCGAGTTTTTTTCGGATGAGTTTGTAATTGAAGTCAAAAAGAAACCGGCGCTTTTGAGTTATAAAGTGCAGTTAATTTATCCAAGTTATGTTAAAAAAAGCACCGAAACTTTGGATAATCCTGGAGATTTAACCATACCGGCCGGAACAGTTGCCAAATGGACATTTAAAACCGAATATGTAAACAATGTTTCTTTGGCAATCAACAATCGGGTTCAAACCGCAAAATCCAACGCCGAAAACAATTTTAGTGTTGAAAACAGGATATTAAAAAGTGGAAAATATAGCCTGCTTCTGAAGAATAACGAATCATTAATCGCTGATTCTGTAAGCTATAATTTGAATGTGGTAACGGACCAATATCCAAAAATTGAAGTACAGGAACGGATTGATTCTGCAAATGTAAATGTGCTTTATTTCATCGGGAACACCAGCGATGATTATGGATTAACATCCTTGAAATTTCATTATCAGCTGGTAAAATCTGACAATAAAACACGTCAAGGAAAATCGTTTGCCGTACCTGTAAACTTTAATAAAACACTTTTACAAAGCAATTTCTTTTATATATGGCCGTTAAAACAGCTTGGAATTAAACCCGGCGAGGAGATTTCTTATTATTTTGATGTTGCTGATAACGACGGCGTAAACGGGCCAAAACACACTCAATCTGCCAAACGTATTTACAAATTAGCTACCGAAGCAGCTCAGGTTGAAAAACTGGAAGAAAGTACCGCCAGCATCCAAACTAAAATGCAACAGGCTATTAAAAAGGCCGAAAAAATCCAAACAGAAACCAAGAAATTGAGTCGGGATTTAATGGGTCAAAAAAACCTCGACTACGAGCAGAAAAAACGGATAGAGAATTTAGTTTCGGAGAAAAAAGAACTTGAAAAGCTAATTGAAAATATACAAAAAGAAGGAAAACAGAATTTAGAACAATCCAAAGATTTAGAAAAACAGAACAAGGATTTGTTGGAAAAGCAAAAACAGATTCAGGATTTATTTGAGAATGTACTGGATAAAAAGACCAAAGAATTATTAGAAAATTTGCAAAAGCTGGTAGACAAAAACCAGAAGGAAATGAGCCAAGATGAGCTCCAGAAAATGCAGTTGGACAATAAATCATTACAAAAAGAATTAGACAGGATTTTAGAACTGTATAAAAAGTTAGCAGTTGAACAAAAACTGAACAATACCATTGATAAACTAGAAGAGCTTTCAAAAAAACAGGACGCTTTGAGCAACGATGCCAAATCAAAACCAACGGAAGAAATTAAAAAAGCGCAAGACCAAATAAAAAAGGATTTTGAAAGTATCAAAAAGGACTTAAAGGAAGTTCAGGAAAAAAACGAACTTTTAGAAAAACCCGAAGATTTTAATATCGATAAAGAGGATCAACAAGCGGTTGATAAAGATTTGGACAATGCAGATAAAAATTTAGACAACAATAAAAAACAGGATGCATCAAAAGCGCAAAAAAGCGCATCGCAAAAAATGCAGAACCTCACTCAAAAATTAAAAGACAGTATGCAGGGCGGACAAGCGGAAGAAAATCAAGTAAATGAACAACAACTGCGAATGATTTTGAAGAACTTACTTAAAACCTCTTTTGATCAGGAAAAATTGATGCTTGATTTTAAAAACACCTATCAGGACGATCCAAATTTTGTAAAACTGGGGCAAAAGCAACTGGAAATTAAAGAAAACTTAAAAACCGTTGAGGATAGTTTGTACAGCTTGAGCAAGTTGGTTCCGCAGATACAATCTACCGTAAATAAAGAAATTCAAAATATTAATCAACAGGTTAACCTCGCGATAGAACAAATTACAGAGCGAAAAATTGATGAAGCTAACAGAAATCAGCAGTTTGCATTAACCGGTATCAATAATTTGGCTTTAATGTTGAGTGAAGCGCTGCAACAATTGCAAGACGCAATGAAAAACGCAAAACCGGGAGGCAAAGGCGGAAAACCCAAACCAGGTTTGGCTGAATTAACTGAAATGCAAAAACAGCTGAACCAAAACATGCAAAAAGCAAAAGACGCCATGCAAAAACAAGGCATTATGCCGGGGCAAAAAGGGTCAAAAGAATTATCAGAAAGTTTAGCTAGAATGGCGCAACAACAGCAAATGATTAGGCAAGCCTTACAAGAAGTGAATAATCGTTTAAACAAAGATGGGCAAGGAAAATTGGGCAATTTGGAAAAAATAATGAAACAAATGGAACAAACCGAGACTGATCTCGTAAACAGACGTATTACACAAGAAGCTTTAACCAGGCAACAAGAAATACAAACAAGATTGCTAGAAGCCGAAAAAGCAAACCGAGAAAGGGAACAGGATAATAAAAGAGAAAGTAAAGCACCAACAGCTTTTTATCCGAATTATAATTTAATTTTGGATGAATACCAAAAGCTTAAGGCCAAAGAGTTGCAGCAAATTAAAACAGTGCCGCCTGCTTTAAACTATTTTTATAAGAATAAAATAACCGAATACTATAAAACATTAAATTTGGGAGAGTAAATATGGACAATTTCACAGAAACTATTATGGATAACGAGTTATATTCTCTTCAATTGCCATCAAATAGCGAAAGCGTTGCGGTATTGGAAAATTTTATTGATGACCTTGTTGAAAAACTGGAGATTGGTGAAGATGTATATGCTAATTTAATGACTTGCTTAAACGAGGCCATTACCAATGCCATCTATCACGGCAACAAACAAGATCCTAATAAAAAAATATATGTCAATTTAGATGTTATTTTAAACAAACGTTTGGTTTTTACAGTTACTGATGAGGGCGAAGGTTTCGATTTTAACAATATACCAGATCCAACAGATCTTGAGAATTTAGAAAAACTGACCGGACGTGGTGTGTTTATTATGAAACGTTTAGCAGATCAGTGCATTTTTAATACCCGTGGTAACGAGGTAGAACTGCATTTTAGGTATTAATGAGCGCTATAGCAATCAACTTTTTTTCTGAAGAAACCAATTTCAAGCCCAAACAGGTAACATTGTTACGCAACTGGCTTTTAAAAAGCATCGAAGCTGAAAATCACACGTTAACAGAGCTCAATTTTATTTATTGCTCTGATGATTACCTACTAAAAATAAACAAGGAATACTTAAATCACGATACCTACACAGATACCGTAACTTTTGATAATTCGGAAATAAAAGGTGAGGTTTTAGGCGATATTTTTATCAGTATCGATAGAATTCGCGAGAACGCAAAAACCTTTAAAACCACTACAAAAGACGAGTTACACCGCGTAATGATCCATAGCACATTACACCTACTGGGTTATAAAGACAAATCCCCTAAAGATAAAACGGCAATGACTGCCAAAGAAAATGAATATTTGGCGCTACGCGGGTTTTAGTCCATTCCTCTTTTTAATCAAAAAACTATTCATCCAAAGCATCTTTACTTAGCATATTGGCATATTTAGCTCGCAGTTTGGCTACTTTAGGTTCAATTACAGCCACGCAATAACCCGCGTATTGATTTTGGTTATAATAATTCTGATGATACTTTTCTGCCGGAAAATAATTGTTCAAAGGTTCTAGCTCTGTTACAATTGGTTTGCTAAAAGCCAGAGCCAGCTCTTGTAAAACGCCTTCTGCTACCTTTTTTTGTTCATCGTTATGGTAATAAATTCCAGAGCGATATTGCGTACCAGCATCTGCACCTTGTCGGTTTAAACTTGTAGGATCATGACTGGTCATAAAAACTTCCAATAAATCGTGATAACTTAAAATATCAGTATCGAAAGTAACCTGTGCAACTTCTACATAACCAGAAACTCCGCTACAAACAATCTCATAAGTTGGGTTTGGGATTAAACCATTTGCATAACCTGGTTCAACTTTTATAACGCCTTTTAATCGTTGTACAACCGCTTCTGTACACCAAAAACATCCGCCACCAAGTGTGGCTACATTTATATTTGCCATAATATTTCCTCTAATCCATACAAGTTAAGCTTTATGTAGCAAGCTGTCTGTAAAATATTGCTTACTGTCTAAAAAATGATCAACAACTGAAAAACCAGCGTGTTTAGCCAGAGATTCAATTTCTTTAAAACTGTATTTTTTTGACTGCTCTGTCCATATCAGTTCGTCTTTATCGAAATTAAGGGTAGTGTTGGTGTTAGGCAAAAAAACCTTTTGCTCGCTTAAACTTACCAAATAGCTAAAGAGTTCGCCATTTCGAGGATTGTAATAGCAATAAAAATCAAATTGATTTATATCAAAATTTGCCCCTAGTTCTCTATTTATTCTTTTAAGCAAGTTAAGGTTGAAACGTTTTGTAATACCGTTAGGGTCTGAGTAGGCTTGATAAATGGTTTGTGGGTTTTTCTGTAAATCTATCCCCATCAATAATTTATCGCCTTGTTTCATTGCATTAATAAAAAGCTTCATTAATGACAAAGCTTCATCTTTTGGATAATTGCCAATATTGCTTCCTAAAAACAATAACAAACTTTGGTACTTATTAGTTTTTTTAAGGTTAAGCAATACTTCAAAATAATCGCCTACTTGGGGCTTAATATTTAATTTGGGTAAGCTGGCCTTCAAACTTTCCGTAAGCATATTCATGGCTTCTTGAGAAATATCGATAGGGATATAATCAAAATTCACTTTTTGCTGTAGCAGATATTTTAACAGATTAAAAGTTTTGGTTCCATCGCCGGCGCCCAACTCTATAATATTAAATGGCTGGTTAAAATTTAAACTTAGGTAAATATTTTCTGCTTGCGATTCCAAAATTTCATACTCACAATCGCTAAGATAATATTCTGCCATTTGCATAATTTCTTTGAAAATCCGGCTTCCTTCATCGTCATAAAAATATTTCGATGATAAAAACTTTTCTTTTGCTGTGAGCCCTGCTATCACATCTTGCTCAAAGGTTTTTAACATAAAGTTGTAATTCGTTTTTAAGTGAAATATTAAAATCTGTAACCAAAATCGAAGGATATTAGCCTGCTTTCATTTGAAAATCCGTATCCGGCTGTAACCAAAAGCTTATTGTAAAGGTTTATCCAGATGCCTGGCCCATAACCTTGGTGCCATTTATTGGACTCGGTAAAGCTATTGCTCACTTTTGCTACATCATAAAAACCATATACCCCAAAATCTCCTGTTAAAATGTAGTTTCTGAAAGCCGTAACCGGAAACCGAACCTCTGAATTGGCATAATAGGCAGATTTTCCGGAGAAACGTTGATTTCTGAATCCTCTTAAATTTTCATTATTTCCGATGGAATTTGCCTGATAAAATTTGTAATCACCAATATTGGTTTGTGCCCCTAAACGTAGTGCCAATGTTAAAGGCAGTCCTACATTAGGTGTTCCAAATGCAGATAAATCTGTACTTAATCTCGCAAATTTATCTTTATCGCCCCCTATTTCGTTAAAATAATCTATTGAGTTATTCCATTTTAAGCCGGTCTGCGGTTTCAGTTTATCATCAACCAAAGAAATATTAATGTATGACTTAAGCGTTATAAACCTTCCTGGATTTTTATAATCAACGGGTTGCGTGGCTAAGAAATTAGCATCGTTACGCGGATTAATTTTCACAAATTGAAAACCCGGACCAACCCCAAACTTTACCCGATCTGAAATCCGACGTTGCAAATAAAGTTGAGCATCGTAAGATTCGGATTGTACACGGTAATAGTCAATATTATCATCAACGTTGGCGGTACCATTGCCAATTCCGTAAAAATTGAAGGAATAAGCGGGACCAGCGTAGTTTGCGTTTGCCACTAAATCGTATTTATGCGCAAAAAGCGAATAAAAAGTTGCCCGATATTTACCTACGATAGCTTTTGTTTGCACAGAATGCAACAAGGAAATTTTTTGATCGAAGCTATATGGATATTTTCGGAATCCATAATGTTTAACCCCATAAACAATTCCTAATAAAACGCCATCCTTACCATTTTTATAATCCGCATTGGGTAAAAAGGAAGATTTATCGTACTTGAAATTATCCGGCAAAAACTCGTTAACCCAAAGCCCCTTAGATTTATAAATGCGAGTATTGTTTCCATCTACAAACTTGTTATCTGGTGTATCGTAAAAAACAGTTCTTCCATTTTCGGCCTTGTTAGCCAAATAATCTTTTTGCGGGCCACCTACTACTTTTAGTTTTATCGGTCGGTCCGATTTGCCTTTGACCACCACACTATCGTTTTCACCTAAAAGATAAAAGTTGATCTGCCGAGTGAGGTTGTTATCGAAAACTCGCCAAAAAATAGTTTTGTCAATTTTCCCATCCTTTTTTGTTTTGTAAACTGTTACTTCTGTGCTGTCTTTTTCGCGGTTAACTTCTACGTATTCGTATTTATCAGAACCTGTGATGGTAACTTCTTCACTTAAGGTATTGTAATATTGCTTTGCCACATCTAATAATTGACCTCTCCGTGATTTTAACTTAGTAATCAATTCGTTTCCGGTAAGTGCAAAAGCTTTTGCTGGCATTGCATGTACCGCTTTTTCTATTACTTTATCGGTAAGCTTTTCTTGCATAAAAGTTGCGGTTTCAACCCAGTCGTTATAGCTTAATTCATTAAGTAAATTTCTATCGAGGTTTCTGGCAGAGATAGAAAGTTTTGCCGGATCCTGAATTTTCATTTCAAACGATTGTATATCTGGTACTGCTTTGCTAATTAACCTCGGCATTAAGCCATCAAATTTTGTAAATACCTGATCTCTGTCCCTTGGTATGGGTTTATAAATAGATCCTTTACCTTTCTTTTCAAATTCTGCCCAACGCCATTGATCTTCGTGGCGGTCCCAATCGCCAATTAAAATATCAAAAAGCCGAGCTTTTAAAAATGCTTGTTGGTCAACTTCGTTGTCATTATCTTCTCTGATTTTTTCGTACATTTTAACCGTACCAACTGCGTTTTTCGTATATCCGAAATCTTTAAATTGTGATAAATCTTCATCCGGACGGATTTCAATAATACCTACCCTACCGCCAACTTCTTGAATATATGGCCCCAAAAGATTTGAATAAGGCATATAAACCACTTTTGGATTAGCATGGAAAACACCTATTGCGTCTGCCAAATCTGGCACTACCAAAGCCCCATAAGGATGTGCAGAGGATATTTGATCTTGTACGATATCGCCCGCAAAAGTAGGCCGAAGCCCTTCGGGCAATAAAGCGGCCGGGTTTTTATCTATCGTTCTGAACTGATACTGGATTTTATCTTTTCCTTCTAACCTTAAAGATGTGGTTTGTTTTCCGCCACCCAGTTGCAACGGCGTTAAACCGCCGGCAAATTTTGTTAAATCAAGATAAGGAATATCTATTGGCGTTGCCCAAACAGAACGGTAATGCTCGCCAAAAAGCCATTGTTTAAATTTGGAGGCTTTATAACGCTCTCCAACTGCCATTGTTTTTGTAGAATCGCTGTAGTTTGTAATTGCTTCCAGTTTCACCTGTTGTTTGGTAGATGGCAACGCATACAATGGTGAGCGGTAAACCAATTCTCCTTTACTGCCATCATCAACAGGCTCCCAAAACTCTATCCAACATTGTCCGTTTTTGTAATAATTTAACCTTGCAAAACCTTTAGTTCCATGACCGAAAAGTGCACCGTTGCCTTTAAAAAGCGCACTATTCTTACTTCCGGCGCCACTGGTAACATAATTTTGTCCTCTATATTTGGTAAGCATTAAAGCATGTTCATGCCCTGACGCAAAAACAATATTCGGTTTGTCTTCAAAAAGTGCAAGTAGCCTATTTCTTAAATCCTGATATTTTTTATTGGAGATATCCTGACGAGACAAGCCATATTGCCTCATTAGCGGATAAATAGACCCAATTACAGGCAAAGGAATATAGGCATTTGGTTTTACCAAGGTTAATGGAAATATGTAATCCAACAGGGTAAAATAACCGCCATGTTTTCCGTTTGAAAATAACGGATGGTGCATGGTAAAAACAATATTTTTGTTTTTGTTCCTTAAAATAATGTCTTTGATTTGGGCAATCAGCTGGTCTTCATTTTCAACTGTACAGCCTTGCTCGTACCTGTCTGAGCGGGAATGTTTTGTTAGCCACCACTCGCTATCCATAGCAATAATTACCAAATTACCGCTCATTTGAATCTCAACCGGACCGGCACAGCCGTTGCTTGGTAAAAACACATCGGCACTATCCAAATAATTTTCAACAAAAACCTCCTGTCTTTTAAGAGCTGCTAACCCGCCGGATCGGCTTTTATTCCAATCGTGATTGCCTGGGATAAAAATCTTTTTACCTTCAAAATTTTTAACAATCCTCATCTGCTCAATGATCCGCTTTTCTTTTTCTTCCCGATCAGAGGCATCAGCTTCCGGCATACCGTATTCGTAAATATTATCGCCCATAAAAATAACAGCATCTTTTTTACTGGAAGTTTTATTGATAATAGTATCTACTGAATTTTTAATTACCGTATCAACTTTAAACATCTGGCTTTCCATGAGTTTTAAAGTTGGTTCTTGCTTGGTTAAAGACGGTTTACCTACATCGCCAACTAAAAAAACAGTATAATCCAAAGTCAATGAATCCGGATTATTGGCTTTTTTCCAATCTTTTTGGCTTTTGGCGTAAAAGGGTTTGTACGTTGTACAAGAGGTATAGCACATGCCTGCCACCAGACAAACTAAAACGGGTAGATATTTATTTCGCATTTATTCGATAAGTTTTACAATGTTTCCTTTTTTGTTTCTTCCTTCGTTAGAGATATAAAGTTCTCCTTTTGAGTTAAAAGCAATCCCTTCGGGCTGTATAAATTCTTTCCCGGTAAAGCGGATCACTTTAGAAAAGCTCCCGTCTGCGTTAAGTACCAAAATGAAATTGTTGATAGATGAAAGCACATACAGTTGTCCGTTTTGTGGATGATAAGTTAAGGCCGACGGCTTAATAACCTCGTTAAGATTTTCGTTGCCCGCCGCCTTTAAAAAATGTTTCGAAGCTTCCATTAGTTCATCCCCTGCAAATACGTTTTCAATGTCTTTTATTTGGATGCGAAATGCTGGCTCCCCATGAAATTTCATGTCTTTGAGCGTAAACTGATAAATATTTTTAGCTTCCTCTTCCTTATCGGTTTTAGCTAAATTTTTCTCTTTTACGGAAAGTAAAAGCCTATCGTTTTTATCATCATACGCCAATCCTTCAATATCATGTTTGGATTTTAGGGGTGTTTCATAATAAGTAATTTGTGGATGCTCGTCTTCAAAATTTGCTATCTGGTAAATTACACCGTCAGCCCTAACCACATACATATCTTTGCCTTTTCTGGCCAAATCTTCATAATCACCATCCTCGGCAAAACTGAATTCTCTAGTTATCTCTTTTTTGTACAGATCAAAGAAATACAAAACGCCGTTTTCATCTTCAACTGCAGCCACAATGCTATCGTTAATAAACTCAATACCAGATATTTCCTTTAAATCTTTAGGTACTTCTATTATCTCTGCAGTTGAATCAACTTTTGGTCCTTCATGCTTCGCCTCACGAGGTTTATTTAAACATGACAGTAAAAAAGAAGAAAATAATACAAGTAACAGTTTATGCATTTTTGGATTTAAATTTGTTAACATATTAGAAATGATATTTAATCAAAACCTATACCATTAAATTTCCTTAAATTGATAAAAAAGTAACCATGACAGACTTATTTGCAGAAGAAGAGATAGAGCAGTTTATTTTTAAGCTGTTCAAAAAAGAACTCTCAAACTATATTTTATACCACAATTTTGCACATACCCACCAAACCGTTGAAACGGTAAAAGAAATAGCAGACGCGTACAAACTCGCCCAAAAAGACGTTGAGAACCTAATTATTGCAGCCTGGTTTCATGATAGCGGTTATGCCCGTGATTACCAAAATCATGAAGAAGAGAGTATTAAAATTATGAAGGAATACTTTGGCGATAAGCTAGATGAAAAGCGATTTAAAGAAATTGAGCAACTTATTTTAAGTACCAAATTTGGGCAGGAACAGGCAAATTTAAACGAGGAAATTATCCACGACGCCGATTATGTAAGCATGGGAAAAAAGAGCTTTAGCAAAAGAGCGGAGCTTTTAAGATGCGAGTGGGAAAAGCTAAACAACAAGATATATAATGATTTAGAATGGGCGCAATTACAGCTTGATTTTTTGATTTCTAAAAAGTTTAAAACCAGCATTGCGACCCAAAAATTTGGCGAAGGAAGAGAAAAAAACATCGAAAAACAGCGTAAACTGATTGAAAAATATAAAGTTGACCAGTATAAAGTACAATTAAAAAAAGATAGCACCGATGCGAAAATCAAAAAAGAAGGCAGAGGGATAGAGACTTTGTACCGATCTGTTTATGGCTATCATATGAATTTGAGTCAAATGGCAGATCAAAAAGCAAACATCATGATCAGTATCAATACCATTGTGGTTTCGGTAATTATTACGCTATTTGGTTCGGGCTATACTTTTGCAGATTCTGAAGATTTTAAACACATGCGTTTTGTTTTCCCGATGTTGTTACTGGTAATCAGCAGTTTAGTATCGGTAACGTTTGCAATTCTATCAGCCAGGCCAAACGTTACCTCAAAAGAAAAATACGAACTCAGCAATAAAGGAAGCAGTATTTTGTTTTTTGGGAATTTTTCGCAACTTAAATTAAAAGAATTTGTAGATCAAATAAAATCACTGAAGGACGAAAAAAACGAGTTGTACGATAGCATGTCTGTAGATATTTACCATTTGGGTGGCGTACTAGTCAGAAAATACAAGCTTTTAACTTGGTCTTACAATATATTTATGGCGGGTTTAATTCTTTGTGCGGTAGGCTTTATCGGGATAATTATTTACTCATATTAATCGGATTACAATCCACAAGGGAAATGTAAGAGTAATGCGTAGCCCCAAAATGTTCGTAATTGTCTTTTCCTTTTTTTAGGCTTTCCCAATGGAACCAGTTTTTCACTACTTTTTTATCTTTTAGTTTATCTAAATATTTATTGGTAAGCAAGATGTAACAAGGCTCCTGGATGCTGTTTTTCAATAGCTTATGTGCCAATATTACGTCCTCGCCCATTAGCTTTGTATGTCCGTTGATTTTTGTATGGGTGATGTGGCCATGATGGATAACGATTTTTATTCCGAGCTGGTTGTTCGAAAGATATTTAATGTACAACTCTGGATCCGACTGCTGAAAATCGGCAATAGTAGCGTTAAAAGTATCGTAAATTAACTGGCATTGCTTTGCAACCTTTTTTACAGAAGGCAACCTTCCGGTTTTGTAAAAGAAAATGGCATCGCCTTCAATTTCAGCAATATCCATTTCTAAAATATTTGCGTTAGCAACCTTATTAAGTACGCTGCTAATTACGATGTTCGCAAATTCGGGATCATCTGTTGAGGTGACAAACTTTGTAAAACCTGTAATATCTGGGATGCAAAAAAAGACTGGAACCGCAGATTTATTTTTCATTTTATTTATTAGATACTCAAAGCTTTTTAATATCGGCTGCAAATAAAAGCAATATTTCAGAAAAATAAGCTTTATCTCCCGTTGCTAATCTATTTATTTTTTTAATAATACAACTCGCTGACCAAAAGCTAAACTAGGCAAATTATGTAGCCGATTCAAACCGGCTACCAAAGTATATTCCTCCAAACATGGTTCCGTCTTCCTTTCCGAAGCAAAGTCTGTCCACTTCGGGGTGTTAAAGGAACTCAAAAATACACTCTTTCTGTTAATTATCTTTTTGATCCCATAGAAGAAAACGCCAACTACTTCATCACCTATGAAATAGAACATGCTTAATTAAGTAATTACGCCTGAAATATACCCAATACTGTTTCCGTGTCTCAAAAAAAACTTATAGTTCTGAGTAGCTTCAGCAATAAATACTGAGGCTCTCATTATCTAACATAACCTTATCTTTTGAAAGATACTATTTACAATTCCTATCCCGGTATGTGGATCATGGCTATCTATTTTTCACAAATTTTTAAATTAAAAATATTTCAATATATTTACTCCCTATGTGTCCGAACACATAAACCAATCCCTAATAATAGAGAACTTTGCTTTAAAAAATACTAATATTGCTTTTATTATCTGCCGTTCAAACTCATTGCCTATATAAAGTCTATTTAAAAAAACCTAGTTATGACCCCATGAACCAACTGTATAGACCTGCCCATCAATAAATTTCCGCTTATGTCCAAAAGACGAGTTGAGAAGCAAAATTTTTAGACGCATAAACATTTGGTTCTAATTATTTCTTTAATAGACTCAACTAACAAATAACTACTTAACTACCAGTCAATTCAAAAAAAAGCGGTGTTAAACCGTGTCGAATTTCTCCGATAGTTAATAGTAACGCTACATTTAAATAAGTTGCAATCCAAGTATAGCAACTCAAAAAGACAATCATATTTCGCAACGAAATAAGAATAAACTTTAAAATCAAGAATCATGAAAAGAAGAAACTTTATAAGCACAGGATTAACCGCGGCAGCAATTAGCATATTGCCCACAGAAAATCTCTTCGCTTTTATCGAAGAAAAAGTTAAAGTAGCTATAATAGGTGTAGGGCTTCGCGGTCAAAATCATTTAAACTTATTGTTAAAAAGAAATGATGTGGATTTGGTAGCCATCTGCGATATTGATGTCAGAATGCTAGAAATGGCAAAAGCCAAAATAAACAAAGCCGGCAAACCAATGCCCAAAATTTTCACCGGAAGCGAAAACGCTTGGAAAGACATGTTAAATACCAAAGGCTTACAAGCGGTAATTATCTCTACGCCGTGGGAACTGCACAAACCAATGATTATTGATTCTTTAGCAGCTGGGCTTAAATATGTAGGTACAGAAGTGATGTTGGGCATTACTCTGCAAGATCACTGGGATGTGGTAAAAGCGGCAGAGAAATACAACGGAAATGTGATGATGTTGGAAAATGTTTGCTACCGTAGAGACGTAATGGCCGTTTTAAATATGACCAGACAAAACGTATTTGGAGAGCTAACTCATTTACAGGGTGGTTACCAGCATGACTTACGCGAAGTTAAGTTTAACAATGGCGTACAGCCTTATGGAGGAGGCGTAGAGTTTGGGGAAAAGGCATTTTCTGAAGCTCGTTGGCGTTCCAACCATTCTGTACACCGCAACGGCGATTTATACCCAACACACGGCATTGGCCCTATTGCGCACTATATCAATATCAACCGCGGAAACAGATTCCTAAAACTGAATTCATTTTCTACAAAATCTCGTGGTTTGCATAAATATGTGGTAGATCACGGAGGAGAGGACCATCCGAACGCAAAGGTGAATTTTGCTTTAGGTGATATCGTTACCACCTCCATTGCCTGTGCAAATGGAGAAACGATAATTTTACAGCATGACACCAATTCGCCCCGCCCATATTCTCTAGGCTTTAGAGTACAGGGTACAGAAGGCCTTTGGATGGATATCAACAACAGTATTTATGTAGAAGGGAAAAGCAAGCCCCACACCTGGGACAATGCAGATGAATGGCTAAAAAAATATGATCATCCGCTTTGGAAAAAATACGCATCAGACTCTAACGGAGCTGGACATGGCGGCATGGATTTCTTTGTAATCCACGCATTTATTGAAGCTACAAAAAGAGGAGAAAAAACACCCATGGACGTGTATGATGCGGCAACCTGGAGTGCCATTACCCCTTTAAGTGAAAAATCAGTAGAGTTGGGCTTCACAACTGTTGACTTCCCAGATTTCACTTCAGGTGCTTGGATGAGCAGGAAACCAATCTTTGCGTTAGATGATGATTATTAATAAACATAATGGAATGCCTTTTTTCCAATAGATTTAATCTGATAATCATTAACCAGTAAAACAGCGTGTGTTCGGTAACATTTTATTTGATTATACAAAGATTTTATTACTTTTAAGTCGTGTATTACGAACACATAAGAACCCAATTATTTATGCTGTACCTCAATAATAAACGTTGAACAGCCAAATTTTCACTTGCCCAATTATTTTGGAAAAGCCACATTTTTTAAAAAACTAAGCTAAAATATATGTCAACAGCAACACCAATTCCTCTTAAGAAAGGACTTAACCCGGTTATCATCATCGGGGCCTTATTTTTCGTTTTCGGGTTTGTAACCTGGCTAAACGGTACTTTAATCCCGTTTTTACAATTAGCCTGCGAGCTAAACACATCACAAGCATTGCTGGTGACATTTGCCTTTTATATGGCCTACTTTTTCTTGGCCATCCCCTCCTCTTATATCCTAAAACTTACGGGATTTAAAAAAGGAATGGCAATGGGACTTTTTGTAATGGCATTAGGCGCATTAATTTTTGTACCCGCCGCCAATATGCGCAGTTTCCCGCTATTTTTAATTGGCTTATTTATACAGGGGATGGGATTGGCACTGCTACAAACAGCATCAAATCCATACATTACCATTGTTGGCCCAATAGAGAGTGCTGCAAAACGCATCAGTATTATGGGCATCTGTAATAAAGTTGCAGGCGCATTAAGTCCGATCATTCTTGGCGCATTGGTTTTAAAGGGTGCGCAAGCTATCGAGGATCAAGCAAAAATTATTACAGATCCGGCACAGCGGGAAGTTTTATTATCCGCATTAGCGCACAGGGTAATTCTGCCATACATTGTAATTGCAGCTGTGCTGATTATTTTGGCCTTATTGGTCATTTATTCGTCCCTGCCCGAAATTAACACCGATGAAGACCATGTTGGTGATGACGGAAACGTAGTTGCCCCAAAAGCCAGCGTTTTTAGCTATAAAAACTTAAATCTTGGAGTTTTGTGTTTATTCCTTTACGTAGGGGTAGAAGTTATGGCAGGTGACGTTATTGGAACCTACGGCAAATCCTTGGGAATGAGCCTAGACCAGACCAAAATTTTCACCTCCTACACCCTAATTTCTATGGTGGTGGGCTATATCATTGGCATTATTTGCATTCCAAAATACATTAAACAAGAGAAAGCCCTAATGCTTTCGGCAATTGTTGGCAGTTTATTTACATTAGCCGCATACCTTACAACTGGCTACACCAGTATTGTATTTATTGCTTTGTTGGGGCTGGCGAATTCTTTAATGTGGCCGGCAATTTTCCCTTTGGCAATTAAAGGTTTGGGCAGATACACTAAAATAGGCTCCGCCCTGTTAGTGATGGGTATTTCCGGAGGAGCAATTATTCCGCAGGTTTATGCCTTTTTAGCGCACTCAATGGGTTCGCAACAAGCGTTTTTAGTGAGTATGTTGCCTTGTTACCTATATATTTTGTATTATGCACTAAGCGGACATAAAACCGCTACCTTAGTGAAATAGTTATTGGAAAGCCATGTGGTAAAAAGCGAAATTATCGGTGTAACTAAACAGCATAAAACAATATGAAAAAAACGTTGTTCTTATCATTGATACTCTTGAGTATTATTAGTTGTAAAAATAGTTCGCACCAGCCATTAATTCAACAAATCAGTTTTGGTTCCTCGTTTTCGGAGTGTATAGGATATTGCAAAAATGAGATGGCATTAGATTCTGGAAAAATAACCATTAAACGCTCCGGATGGAATAACACGGTGAAACCAATTTTTTGTGAAGTTTCACAGGATAAAAACGTATTAAACAACCTAAGCAAAAAAATAGACGCTGTTAGCTTTTTCAATATGCAGGAAGTTTGGGGTTGTCCAGATTGTGCCGATGGAGGAGCAGAATGGATAGAAATCACCTTGCGTTCAGGAAAAAAACACAAAGTTACTTTTGAGTATCTTAAAGAACCTGCTGCACTTAAAAATATCGCAGCAGACCTTCGAATTAAACTTGATAAAACACCATGTGTGGTGCTTGAGGATAATATAAAATAAACAGTACCCCTAACTCATTCAAGTGTTAATAGTTGTTCGGAAAAGTTCAATTAGAACAGGCTCTCTAATTGTCTGTATTTATTAAGCTATTCTGGAGGTTTTCTTTAATTTTCAATCTGTCATCGTAGTTGCTAAAGTCAGAAATATCAAGTACAAATTTTTGGTCCTGCTTATCAAATACCTCTATTATATCTAAATGGATGTTGATTGTTTTTATTTGGTTAAGCTGAATGGTTAGTTCTGAAGTTTCATTTTTCAACTTAAATATTATTTCGTCAGCTGTCCATTCAATAAACTGGCCTGAGTGGTTGGTGAGGTATTTAAACCTGACTATCAACATTAAAATTAGCCCGACACCACTTATAGCCTCACGGCTGGTTATTCCGCGTGTAGAATGGGTAGTGAAATCAGATACCAAAGCGGTTACAAATAATGCGGTTACTAATACCCCTAAGCACAAAATCACTATTCTTCTTTTTTCATTTTGGCGACTTTCGATTTTTCCAATCACTCGTTCGTCATTATTTTCCATAAGTGTTTAGTGTCTAAATATAATTGTACTTAAAGAGTCATAGCTGTTCGGGATGTTCAAGCCAAGCGCATCCCAGATTCAGAAATAAAACGGTTTGCAATCCGCATAAAGCAAAAACCATTCTTGTCTCACTGGTGCGAGCGCAATGTCGTTAAGTTAAGGAAGCGCGTCATGTTTTCTCCCCCAGCGAGCGGAGAAACATCTCTCAAATAGGTTTCCATGCAATTGGTTAGTCTTTTAGTTGGAAATAAGGATTGTAAATTAAGCCAATAACATTCCCAAATGGGTCTTTAACAGTTGCCGTCATAATCTCTCCGCCAACATTGTATGGTTTTTCATTTTCGATTGCCCCTAAATCAACTAGTCGATCAAAAGTTTCTTGAATATTTTCCACTCCCCAATATGAAACTACGCTTTCAATTTTATTCAAAGTCGGATTTTCTTCTGGTTGAAGTCCTAATTCATATCCATGAATGTTGAAGCCTACATAATAAGGTTCGTTGAAATAAGGATTTGTTTCAAATATTTTTGAGTACCATTCTGTCGCTTTTTGAATGTCTCCAACTTTATAAATTGTTGTTCTAAGTCCTAACATATTTAATAAGCTAATTTTGTCATACTGTTGCTCTTCGCTGGTGCGAACTCAATGTCGTTAAGTTAGGAAAACTCCTGGTCTGGCGCAAATTATAGTGATAAAGTCTTTGTGGGTAAGATTTACCACGGTTGAATGAACAAGATTCGGCAGTCTTGATTTTTTTGTCCTTCTTTCCTTGATGAAAAAAACTTGAGCTTGTCCTGCGCAAGGGGGACGGAAAGATGGCGAGGTAGACTACTAGCGTACAAAGCGGACTGTAGCAATCTGTTCTAACAAAGTAGCCCGTATTGTATTACTTCTTATTAAAATTAGTCATCGTTAACTCAACACCAATGGTAACAAAAGCTTTAATCATATTAATAGATTTATCGATCAGGGCAGGCAGTTCTGGCAATTCATCCTTATCAAAACCACTCAGTACATAATCTACTTGTCGGCCTTTTGGGTAATTATCGCTTATACCAAAGCGTAAACGAGTGTATTCATTAGAGCCTAATAAACCTTCAATACTTTTCAAACCGTTATGGCCGGCAGCGCTTCCTTTAGGTTTTATCCTTACAGATCCAAAAGGAATGGCCAGATCATCAACTACAATTAGCACATTTTCAATAGGAATTTTCAACTCCTGCATCCAATGTCTAACTGCTTTTCCACTTAAGTTCATGTAAGTAGTTGGTTTTATCAAACACAAAGTTCTGCCTTTATAGTTCACTTCCGTATAATAAGCTAAACGCATATTAGAAAATGTAGCGCCAGCTTCCTTCGCCAGTTCATCCAAAACCATAAAACCAATGTTATGGCGGGTATCTGCGTACTCCGAACCTATATTTCCTAAACCAACAATCAGGTATTTCATGTTTTGTGTAATTGTCTAACGCTTTAAAATTAAATTAACTTTTGCATCTTTAATTTCAAGTTTTGTTTTAAAATTGTTCCAGATGTAAACCTTCAACTCGGCACTATCCTTAATATTCAAGGATTCAATATTAACACTTTTAAATAGCTTATAAGAATTGCTTACGGCCGCTTTATCCGTTTTTATACTATATCCCTTATAAAACAAATTCTTCCCGTTTTCTTCAACGGAAAAAATTAAAGATGCATCGCTCAAAGTTTCATTTTTTAACCACCAAGTACTGGATATGTATATATTTTTGATTGTACTATCCAACCGCGTTTTAAATGTGGGCCCATATTCATCGTTCAAATCAACTCCGTAGGGCTGTTGATTAACATCGCCTTTCTGCCATAAATCGGATGACCACAAATTAAATTCCTTTGATGAGAAATCGACTTCATTCCATTTATAGATTTTGATGATATCAGAATTATAAACCGAATTCTTTTCTATCGAAACAGCCTTAATTTCTGCGGGTATACTGTTAAACTCGTTGGTTTGCTGAAGCACATGATAATTCCAATAATGATAACCACTTTCTAATTTGGAAAAGAAATGATAGGGAGCAATACTTAATCTGTTTTTATTCTCAAATCCCAAATAGTAATTAAACAGCCTTTTTTGAGCTTCTGAGGTGTAGATAGTTACATCGTGTTTATCTTTCAAGAAATTTTCTGCGGTTTCTTTTTGCTGGTGATAATTGTAACCTGCCGCAGCCTTAATTTGATGAAATAGATTAAACAACGGTACTATAATCAAAAACAATAATAGTTGTTTACGTTGATTACTGAAAACGAGCATCAACAAAAAAATACCGCCAATTATTGCAGCATTAAAAACAGTTTCGCTCCTAATTCCCAATTGTGCCGAAAACAGAATAACTAAGACACAAACAATTGTTATCAATATAACAGGTCTGTTTTTGGTAAGTTCTTGGTAATTGTTTGCAATGGCTATGGCAGCTACCGGAAAGATATAGAGGTAATGCCTTATATCTACACACAAAGGATGGTATGAATCATAAGAGATTGTCCAAAAATTGGCACTTAAAGCCAAAATAAGAGCCGCTAGCACCCAAAAACTTTCTTTGCTAAAAATGGATGTTAATAGCGACTTATTAACAGTTGCCAGCAAAAATACAATCGGAATTATAAATGATGATTCTCTTAAGAGATACAGCCATAATTCGTACGAGATTCTGTTAAAAAGTACTATAAACGGCTGTTTATCATAATTACAAATATTCTGATAACTGTTTGCCTTTATCAAGCTAAATCTATAAAACCAGTCATTAAAAGCTACTTTTTGCCACAACATATAAGCAAACATCAGCACTGCTAAAAGAAAGATAGTACTTAGCCAAAATTTGTAATGTTGTTTCTTAAATACATCTCTGAAAAAGAAAATAGCTACTAATGGGAACAAAAACCAAATGGTTTCCTTAGTTATCAATCCAAGAAATAAGCTTGAAGCAAAAAATAGTCCATATAAATATCCTTTTTTCTGGTTGTCGAGATTAAACCTGTAGCGATATAGGATACTAACCGATAACAAAATAAAAAATGCCACGGGAATATCAGCACCAATTTTGTCGCTATAAAAAACTACCCAGGGACTGGCGAATAGCAACGCACCTGCAATAAATTTACTTTTCCAATCTGTAGCAACATGGCGCATTACAATTATTATAATGCCTAACGAAACAGCCAATGGGTAAATAGCGGCAATGTGTTCATTTATACCAAAAAGAAATTGAGAGATCCCATTTGGTATCACTATACCAAACCGAAATATAAAAGGGTTAGTCCAATCTGGTCTTCCATCAAAAATTAAATACCCCAAGTGGGCATATTCAATATCGTCAAAACCAAAAGGTCCGGTAAAACCAAAGAAATGATTTAGCAACAATAACCCAAAAAAGAACAGGATTATAAGACTAAATATTGGTTTCGGATTTTTCAATTCTCGAATTTAAAACGGCATCCTCGCCAGCGGTGCAATATCTTGCCCTACAAAATCTTTCGCCAAAAACTTGTAATAACCAGCAATAGCAATCATTGCGGCATTATCGGTACAATATTCAAACTTCGGGATAAAAACATTCCATCCTTCACTTTCCGCCATTGCGTTCAAACCATCACGCAAACCCGAATTTGCCGAAACTCCGCCAGCTATGGCAACATCTTTTATCTGATATTTAACCGCTGCTTTCTTAAGTTTATTTAACAAAATTGAAATAATACGGCCTTGTACCGATGCACAAATATCATTCATGTTCTCCTGCAAAAAATCCGGATTTAGTTTAACGTTATCTCGCACAAAATAAAGGATTGCCGTTTTTAATCCGCTAAAGCTAAAGTTAAGTTCTGGGATTTGAGGTTCGGGAAATTTGTATTTATTCGGGTCGCCAAGCTTTGCGTTTTTATCTACCAACGGTCCTCCCGGGTAAGGCAAACCTAAAATTTTAGCGGTTTTGTCAAACGCTTCGCCGGCGGCATCGTCCAAGGTTTCACCAACCACTTCCATATCAAAGTAATCTTTCACCAAAACTATCTGCGTATGCCCGCCCGAAACGGTTAAACATAAAAACGGGAAACTGGGCTTCGGTGCATCAATAAAATGCGCCAAAATATGCGCCTGCATATGGTTAACCTCAATTAGTGGAATATTATTTGCTAAAGCAAAAGCCTTAGAAAAGCAGGTGCCCACCAACAACGAGCCTAACAGGCCTGGTCCGCGAGTAAAAGCCACTGCATCTATTTGTTTTTTATGTATTTTCGCAACGTTAATGGACTGATGAACAGCCGGCACAATGTTTTGTTGGTGTACACGCGAAGCTAGTTCTGGCACAACGCCACCATAAAGTTCGTGTATAGTTTGGTTAGCTATAATATTAGACACTATTTTACCGTCTATACAAACGGAGGCAGATGTTTCATCACATGAGGACTCGATCCCAAGAATAACTGACACAAATGAGGGTTTTAATTATAAAAACACAAAAATATTAAAAAAGTATTCAAAATAACGCTTTACACCCTTGTTGTCATCATATTATTGTTGGCAGGTGTTATTTTTTCTTTTCAATTTAAATCCGTTCAAACCTGGGCAGCTAAAAAAGCGGCCAATTTTTTATCCGAAGAACTAAAAACACAGGTACAAATCAAAAGCTTATACTTAAAGCCTTTTAAATCTTTGGTTTTAGAAGGTTTTTTCATTGCCGATTTAGATAAAGATACTTTATTAAACGCTCCAAAACTTACGGTGGACATCAACTATTTTGCGCCTTTTAGAGAACGCAAAATTATTTTAAACAATATTGAGCTCGATGACGCAACTTTTCATCTAAAAGATTACAAAGACAGTACTACGAACCTATCTTTCATTATCAATTATTTTGATAGCGGAGCGGTTGACACCACCATAAAAAAGAAACCTTTTGATTTTGCATTGACCAATGCAACCATCAGAAATCTCGATTTTAAATACAAAAACTATCGTAAAAAAGACACATTATTTAACGGCGTTAATTACGACGATGTGCATATTACGCATTTGAGCACCGATTTAAAAAACATCAACACCAAAGATTACCTGTTAAAGGCTCAAATTAACAAGCTTACTTTTAAAGAACGCAGCGGTTTTGTGCTAAACAACCTTACTGCCGATGCAACAATAACTTCGAACAGTATTGTTTTAGAACAGCTTTATCTTAAAACTCCACATACCGTACTTCGGGATTATTTTAGTATGAAGTTTAAAAGCTATACCGATTTTGATGACGTGGAGAATAAAGTCACCATGGAAGGTCATTTTAAAAACACGAAGATTTACGCTAAAGACATCGCTTTTTTTGCACCGCAGATTGATTATATGAACCTCCCAATATATGTTACCGGAACCATTAAAGGGAAAGTGAATAATTTAAAGGCAAAAGATTTATTAATAAAAGCTGGAAAAACCACCTACATAAAAGGCGATTTTGAGGTGAAAGGTTTGCCCGAAACTAAGAATACTTTTTTGGATTTAAACTTTAAACAGATTTACTCCAACAAAGCAGATATTGATTATATTGTTGAAAGCCTAACCGGGAATAAGCGCAATATTTTGCCAGATGTATTCAATAAATTTGGCAATATAAATTTCAAAGGTCAGTTTACCGGTTTCTTTAACGATTTTATTGCTTACGGCGATTTTAAAACCAAATTGGGTCAAATAAAATCGGACGTTAACATGAAGGTTAACCGTAACAATGTGCCCTCTTACAGCGGTAAAATACAGGCAATTGATTTTAACCTCGGCGATTTAATTGACGAAGCGTCTATAAAAAGAACCTCTTTTATCGCAAATGTTGATGGTCGTGGTTTTGAACTGGATAACCTTGCAGAAAAGTTAGACCTTAAAGCTTCTTACTTTGAATTTAACAATTACAGTTACAGAAATATAACGGTAAATGGGAGCGTCAACAGGCAGTTGTTTAATGGAAAGCTCAATATCAATGATAAAAACATTAAACTTAATTTTGACGGAAAGGCGAACCTTAACCCTAACCTACCCGAATTTGATTTTATAGCTAATGTTAAACAGGCAAATTTACACAAGCTTAATTTCGGGAAAGACACCGTTTCTATTGATGCGGATATAAACACCAATTTTAAGGGCAGTAGTTTGGCCGATATTCAAGGACAATTTAGGTTAAGGAATATACGCGTTACCAATACAGAAAAATCTGTGGTAATTGATTCTGTTGCTTTAAAAGCCGAAGGTATTGGCACAAACAGGTTATTGGCACTTACCTCAAACATTGGTGATGCGGAGATTAAAGGCGAGTACGATTTAAACACCTTGCCGTCTGCGTTTAAAACCATCGTAAAAAAATACATTCCGTCCTATAAAACTGTTATCGTACCGCCTAAAAACCAAAATTTTGAGTTTCGGGTCGATTTAAAAAACTTCGATTACCTCTCAAGCCTTTTCATCCCCGAACTAAAAATTCCGGAAAGGGGTGCTTTTTATGGAAAATTTAACTCAAGCAAAGACACGGTAACGCTCAGCGGTTTTGTAAAAACATTGATTTATAATGATATTATTTTCAGCAACATCATTATCGATGAAAACACCAATAGCAAATCTTTAGAGGCAATTATTTCCATGGACAAAGTGCAATTTTCTGAAGGTGGCGCTTTTGTTCAGAACATCATTATCCAAAATACATTAAAAAACGACAGCCTCACTTTCAACGTAAAATTATCAGACAAAGACGCCATTAACCAGCTGGATTTGTACGGTTTGGTAAAATTTGACACCGATACTTTAGCCCAATTAAGCTTATTACCATCGGATATTATTATTGATAATCAGATATGGAAAATCCAGGAGCAGGTGAGGATTAAATTTGAAAACTCGCGTACAATAGTTGAAAATTTTGAACTGAGCAGTAACGACCAATTAATAGCAATTAACGGAGCGATTTCAAAAAAAGAGGAAGACGGCTTGGAAGTGGTAATAAAGAATTTTAAAATGGCTTCTTTAAGTCAGGTTACCAAAGCTTATGGCGTTGAACTTGGTGGAATGGTAAATGGTACGGCGAATCTTTACGGTATTTTGGGTACTCCGAATTTAAAATCAGATATCACTATTGACACGTTAAAGTACAATAATACGCTTATCGGCGATTTAAAAACCGTTTCGGTATATAACAACGCAACAAATAAAATTGATGTTGACGCAAGCATCTTTAAAAACAACGCCAAAACAATGGATGTTAAAGGCAATATTGATATCAGTAGCGACACTAATAACCTTAATTTAGATGTTGCTTTAGATAAAACAGAACTAGTAATTATTGAGCCTTTTGTAAAAAACTTGGTCTCAAACTTAAAGGGGCAAATCAGTTCCGACTTAAAAGTTACCGGCAAGTTTAACAACCCAAAAATTGACGGAACGCTTGATTTTATAAACACCGGCGTAACTGTAAATTATCTTAAAACGGCTTATACATTTACGCATAAGGTAAATATCGAAAACAGCATTATCAATATCGAAAACCTTGAACTTACAGATATAAACGGCAATACTGCCATTGCAAACGGAACTATTGATTTACGGGAACCGGACAACCCAACAATAAACGCAGAGATAAACGCCACCAATTTTATGGCGTTAAATACTACGGCTAAAGATAATCCGCTTTATTTTGGAAAAGCTTTTAGTACCGGTAAATTTACTTTCGCTGGCCCAACGGATGCCATGAAAATCAACATCAAAGCAAAAACAGAAAAGGGCACCGAGTTTACAATTCCGTTAAACGGTGCATCTACCGTTAGTTCTGATGATTTTATTATTTATGTAGCAAAAGATTCCTCGTTAAATAAAAAGCAGCAGGTTAACTATTTTAATGGTATTACCATGGAGTTTGACCTTAGCGTTGATGAAGGAACAACCGCTAATATATTAACCGACGTTGGAAATTTAACCGGCCAAGGAAATGCGCAATTAAACCTTAAAATTACCAGTTTAGGAGATTTTGAGATGAAAGGCGATTATATTATTGATGAAGGACAGTTTGATTTTACCGCCAACAACCTCATCAATAAAACGTTTGATATTAAAAAAGGTGGAACATTAAGATGGACCGGCGACCCTGCAGATGCGGAAATTAACATTAACGCAAGCTACACAACAAGGGCTTCTTTGGCGCCTTTATACGCTGCAGCCGGCCGTACTTTGCCAGATAAAGACCAAAACCTCCGCGTACTTGCCGAAGCGGAGATGCTTTTAAAAGGCTCATTATTAAACCCACAAATAGATTTCAACTTAAACTTCCCAAATAATTCTGGCTATATAACCGAGTTACAAGGCTATTTAGATGATAAAGACAACGAAGCACAACAGGTGATTAATTTAGTGGTGCGTAACAGTTTCAACGGAAACTCGAGCGCTGGAATTGGTATCGACAACCAAACATTAATTGGCTCGGGTTTAGAGCTAGGTTTCAGCAAATTACAGAATATTGTATCGCAAACGTTGGGCGTAAAAAACCTTGATTTTAACCTGCGCTCTTTAAGTGAATTCGGGATTGGTTACAGTTTTTTTAACAACCGCTTAAAAGTGCAGGGCAACTTTGTAAACAATAAATACAACAACGATTATTTCAATAACAACGTTTTCAATTCGTCTTTTAACGATTTAACCCGCGACGCCCAAATGACTTATGATATTAAAAAAGACGGAAGTTTAGTAGGCAAAATTTTCAACCGTCCATCAAACCGCGACTTTTTTAATCTTAACAGCGATATTTATACAAACGGCGTAGGTTTGGTTTATGTTCAGGAATACGATACGTTTAAAGAATTTATACAAAACACTTTCGGTAGAGCCAAAAAGAAAACCGAAGACGAACAGAAAGAAGAATCTGATAAACGTTCAAAAACACAGCAATCGCCAATTATATACGGACCTAAAAAAGAGGATTAATTGGTTGGTTTGTTAGTTTATTAGGCTTACTGATTGGAGTTTTTTTAATTTTTATTCTGAAGACTATTTGTAATTATTTCGCAGAAGAAGTCCAAACGTCATTTTCAGAGTTTATATCTAATAACACACGTTCGGGATCAAATGTAACAGATTTTATTGCTTCTATCGACGGATAGTTAAATGTCCAACTGGTGTTTCTGGCCCAAATTTCAACCGGCAGTTTTATAGTTTCGGTTTTCCCGCTCACAGTTTGCACCTTTAAAATAATCGGCAAAGGCATTTTCTCTATGCAGGATAAAGTAATTAAAGCTCCATTTTTAGGGTTGTCTTTTATATAAGCTACATTGCTTATGGCAATATCCGCTCGCCAATTATTCATAAACCAACCTCGCCAAAACCAATTTAAATCTTCTCCGGCAACGTTTTCTATTGTTCTAAAAAAATCTGCTGGCGTAGGATGTTTAAATGCCCAACGCTCTATGTAGGTTTTAAAAGCCAAATCAAAACGTTCTTTTCCCAAAATCTGCTCACGTAAAAATGTTAAGCCTGCTTGGGGTTTATAATAGCACAATACCCCAATATGAGATTCCTTCATATTATCCGGGCTTACCATAATTGGCTCAAATAAAGGATTGGTTAAGTAATTAGCCAATTTATGCATATCCGTACGTTCTTTAGGGCTATACTCTCCATTATTGAAATCTTCGGTAGTTAAAGTATTTAAAAATGTGTTCAATCCTTCATCCATCCAACCGTACAAACGTTCGTTTGAACCTACAACCATCGGGAACCAATTGTGTCCAAATTCATGATCGGTAACGCCCCACAAATTGTCTTTGGTCGATTTCCATCCACAAAAAACAATACCCGGATACTCCATTCCGCCTTCGTTTCCAGCTACATTTATAGCGCTTGGATAAGTATATTCGTACCATTTTTTGGAGTTGTATTCTATAGATTTTTTTACATATTCTGTTGACCGCGACCAAGCATTTGCACCCGCACTTTCAACCGGATAGGCAGAAATTGCAATCGAAGCCTTTCCGCTAGGCAAATTCATTTTTGCGGCATCAATAATAAATGCCGGCGAAGAAGCCCAGGCCACATCTCTAGCATTTTTTATTTTAAAATTCCACGTCAGTTCTTTTTTTCCGTTAGGGCGTGAGCTGGCATCGGTAACTTCCTTTGCCGAACGGATCATAACAGTTTCATCGCTTTTGCTTGCTGCTTTCCAGCGTTTAACCTGCTCGTTTGTATAAACCTCATCTGGATTTTGTAATTCGCCAGAACAAACTACGATGTGACTGCTTGGCGCTGTAATAGAAACATCAAAATCCCCGTATTCTAAGTAAAACTCACTTGGCCCAGTGTACGGAATGGTATTCCAACCGCTTACATCATCATACACACACATCCGTGGATACCACTGCGCCATCGTAAATATTTTCCCGTTTTTAGTTTGCAAAACGCCCATTCTGTCAGAGCCATATTCCGGAGAAACAAATGAAAAATCAATCTTCAGTTTTAGCGATGCGCCTCCGGCTTTTAAGTTCTCTGGCAAAAATATTTGCATACGGGTATCGTTAACTAAATATTTTAAATCGAGACTTGTTGCTCTGCCATTTATACTTAATAATTTAACCGTACTTAGTTGATGTCCACCATCGAACTTTTGTCCTTTGCTACCATTTCGGCTACCGGTGGGCGGAATAATGGCTGTGCCTCTTGAATCTTCCTTGAAAAGATTTTGATCTAGGTTCATCCAAATAAAAGCAAGTTCATCCGGACTGTTATTGGTATAGGTTAAAACTTCTGTTCCGGTTATTTTGTTTTCATCATTATTTAAATGAGCGGTAAGCTTATAATCTGCTCGGTTTTGCCAATAATCTTTCCCCGGCTGTCCGCTTGCGCTTCGATAAGTGTTGCCGTTTTGGGTGTAAAAAAATGGTCCGAACGCTTCGTTGTAATTATAATTAGTATTTAACCCGTTTGTGGAACTAACTTTTTGCTGCGCAAAAACAGAACTAAAACTCAGTGAAAAACAGAATATTAAAAATTTTATACTTTTCATATTATAAGACTATAACCGGGTTGGGAAATCTCGTTCCAGAAATTACCAATATTGAAATTAACTAAAAGTTACCGCTAAAGGATGTTTTGGGTAAATTTGGATAAATGCGTTGTTCCGCAGGCAACTTAATGTAGGCGTTATAAGAGTTTACGATATATGTTCTCAGCTCCACATCGCTCATTGCTGAAACCTGCGTATACGTTGGGCGGTAGTATGACATAAAATCCTCTAAAAGTTGCCCTCTTATTTTGGTGAGCTGTGTAACCAGAGGCTTGTTAAATTTTTCATCAATAAGCTTTTCATTCAGTTCGGTATCCATAAACTTTTGAAAAGCCCGTTTTTGTTTGGATTGTTTGCTAAAAGCGTTCACCAAACTTACACTTCCATCTAAAGAAAACACATTTGTTGTAGCATAAGAATAAGCCGAAGAATACGCTACCCTAGCGTCCTCAGATTTTCTGCTTTTTGCATTTACAATTACTTCATCCAAAACAATCAGACTTGGGCGCATCAACACAATTTTAGGGCGCATATTTTCCAAAATCAGTGTATCGCTCTCATAACCGGGGCAGGTAAAAACAATCAAATCGCCCAAATCTGCTTTAATTGTAAAATCGCCTTTTTGCCCGGTATGGTCAACCTCTCTTTGCGTAAGGTTATTTACAAAAACCAACCGTAATTTATTGTGCGTATCAGCGTCATAGGCGGTACCTACAATGGTCATCTGCGCCTTCAAAAAAGCGGGAAACAGCATAAGTAATAGGAATAAAGCCTTTTTCATCTGTACAAAAATCTGCCAATAAGTTTTAATTAGCAAACACTTAACACTTTTTAACGCAATTGTTACCCCTTAACCAAAAAGATTTTGGTACACATCTTCATCAAAACCAATGGTGTTTCCTTTATCAGATTGTATAACGGGTCTTTTAATAGTGCTGGTATTATCTTTCATTAATTTAATTGCTGTATTTTCATCAACAATCTCATTTTTCAACGTTTCATCAAGTTCACGCCAGGTTAAACCTTTTCTATTGAGCACTTTCTCCCATCCAAATTCCGCACACCATTTTTTCAGGTCTTTTTCATCAACCCCAAGTTTTTTATAATCGTGAAATTGATATTCAATACCTTTTTCTTCAAAAAACGTTCTTGCCTTTTTTACCGAACCACAATTCGGGATTCCAAAAATCTTAACTTCCATTGCTTGCAATTTAGTGTTTTTTGTAAGGATTCGGAAGCAGGATTAATTAAGCTTTTAAATTTGGGCGTTTTAACAGGCTTTCCGTTCATACGCCACAGGCATTAATCACGGGCCGGTATCCACTTCAATCCTTAACGCAACAGAACGAGAAATCTAAATCCTTCATAAAAAATGGTTCAAAAGTTGAAATAGCCTTACCATGGAACTAGATTTACATATCGGGTGCTCGGGCTATTATTATCCGTACTGGAAAAACAGGTTTTATCCAACAGGGCTACAACCAAAAGACTGGCTGGCATATTACAATACCATTTTTAACACTGTTGAGCTTAATGGCACTTTTTACCGCATACCTAAACTCAGCGATTTAAAAAAATACGCTTCGAATACTACTGATGATTTTCTGTTTTCGGTAAAAATGAACCGCCATATTACCCACATGTTAAAGTTGAAAGGCTGTAAGAATGAGGTAAAAGACTTTACCGATTTAATACAAGATGGTTTAGGGAATAAGCTGGCTTGCATATTGTTTCAAATGCCACCAAGTTTTCATTTTAACGAAGAAAATTTACAACGTGTTATTGAAACTGTTCCGCATCATTCGTCGAGCATTGTTGAATTTAGGCATATATCCTGGTGGAACAATGAAGTAAAAGAAGCCCTGACCCAAGCTAAAATTACATTCTGCAATGTAGATTTTCCCGGCTTGGAATCATATTTCCTAAATACTTCCGATGTTTTTTATCTGCGCTTACATGGTAGCCCGGAGCTATTTAAATCTTCTTATTCTACCGAACAGCTCGAACGATTGGCATTAGAACTTCGGCAACATAAAAAACGCTTCGTTTATTTTAACAATACTTATTACGAAGCTGGTTATAGAAATGCGCAAGAACTGAAAGAACTAACTGTTTATTAAATTTAATTTGAAATGGCTACGTGATTTATATTACCGGATCTATTTAAATTATAATTTAAAGTAGATTAAAAGATGTTCCAGAGACGATAAGGCATCGAGAATGTTAAATATTTAAGCACTTAAATCTAACAAAAGAAGCCACCTTTCGGTGGCTTCTTTATCCAAGTAGCGGGGAGCAGGATCGAACTGCCGACCTCAGGGTTATGAATCCTGCGCTCTAACCATCTGAGCTACCCCGCCAAATTCTCTAACTAGTTATTAAAAACTAATAACATCAGTTTCAGCTGTGCGTTCTTAAACAATTCTCCAGCCGTTTTAACCGTCTGAAATTCGAGTTGCAAATATAGAGGAAATTACTTTCCTTTAGAAAAGAAATTAAAAAAAATTAAAACTGTTGTTTTTACCCCTCTTTATTAGTAAAATTATCCATGAGTGAAAAAGTAAAATATACGCTGGAGTACGAGATCAGATCATCCGCTAAAATTCTGTATAGCTTTATTAGTGAGCCTAATGGATTAGCCGAGTGGTTTGCCGATGAGGTAAAAACAAGTGAGCAGGTGTATACCTTCGTTTGGGACGACGGAGAAGAGCAGAAAGCCAAATTATTGTCTGCAAAAGAAAACAAGTCTGTTAAATTTCACTGGGTTGATGATGAGCCATACACTTATTTCGAACTTGAAATATTAAAAGATGAGCTTACCAACGACGTAGCTTTGGTGATAACCGATTTTGCTTTGCCAGAAAACCTCAAAGATCGTCAAGCAATCTGGAATATTCAGGTTGAAGGCTTACTCAATGTAATCGGGGCATAATTTTTTTGCTATTTTTGTAGCGTGAAAAAAATACATCTTCTCGTATTAAAAGCTTTCATCAAACCTTTTATTGTCACTTTTTTTATAGTGATGTTTTTGCTGTTGATGCTTTTTCTTTTTAAATACATTGATGATTTAATTGGAAAAGGTTTTGAGTGGTACGTGATTTTGCAGTTATTAATGTACGCTGCTGCAACCAATGTTGCTATGGCGCTACCACTGGCAATACTGCTATCTTCCATCATGACTTTTGGCAACCTAGGCGAAAATTACGAGCTGGTTGCCATTAAATCGGCCGGGATTTCCCTACAAAAAGCAATGGCTCCTCTTTTTATTCTCATTACTTTTTTAGGAATTAGCGCCTTCTTTTTTTCGGATTATATGTTGCCCGTTGCCAACCTTAAAATGGGATCCTTATTATATGACGTAAGGGAACAAAAAGCGGCATTTTTAATTGAGGAAGGCGTTTTCAACAATAGTATTCCGGGCTACTCTATACGTGTAGAAAAAAAAGAAAAAGACGGACAACTTTTAAAAGACATTGTAATATACGACCAATCAAAAGGTCAAGGCAATACCAACGTTTTAATGGCCAAACAAGGCGAAATGTATAAAACGGATGATGGTAATTACTTGATTCTGCGTTTAAAAGATGGCGTTAGGTACGAGGAAAGCCAAGGGAAAACAAGTTACAACCCAAGACAACAACTTACTCGTTTAAGGTTTAAAGAAACCGAGCAGAAGTTTGATTTATCTAGCTTTAAATTTAAACGCGAAGACGAAAACCTTTTTAAAGGCAATTATCAAATGTTAAACATTAAACAGTTGGTTGCCAACAGAGATTCGGTAAAAAATTTAAACGATAGCATAAGCAAAGATATTTTTAAGCAGATAAAGCCTTATCACAAAATATATTACACCACACAAAACTATAAAAGCATACCACCAATTAAAGGTTTAAACTTTAAAAAACAAGGCATTTGGGCAGGTGTGGATTCAGCTCAAAAAGAAACTGTACTATCAAGCGCAATTGATAACATCAGAATGCTGAAAGAATCGTTGCAAGGCAATATTGCCACTACAAAAGAAAACACAACCACTATCAGGCGATATATCATAGAATATAACCGAAAATTCACTTTAGCCGTTTCCTGCCTAGTATTATTTTTCATCGGTGCCCCTTTGGGTGCTATTATCAGAAAAGGCGGTTTAGGTTTGCCGGTTGTTGTATCTGTCATTTTCTTTCTCATTTATCACATAATTAGCACAATAGGAGAAAAATCAGTTAAACTAGGCAGTATGAACCCAATTTTAGGAATGTGGTCTGCTATTTTTATACTCACTCCGATTGGCTTATTTTTGACTTACAAAGCAACAATTGATTCTGCCTTGTTTGATGTAGATGTTTATAAAAACCTATACAAAAAGTTTTTCGTGAAAAAATCTAAAGCCTAAAGTTCCTAACGTCGGCACTTATTCACATTTAAATTCTTTAACTCTAATATAACTGTAATTTTTACGAGCAATTTCCAGCTAAACCACTTAACCTAACAGGGCAAGCAAATAATTTAATTAAATTTGCAGTATCAATCCCTCTATAAAATCAGGTACAAACCTTGTAAAACAGCGAGATATTGAACAAAATACAAGTTATGCTAAACACAATAGAAGAAGCAGTTGAAGATATAAAAGCAGGGAAAATCATTATTGTAGTAGATGATCAAGACCGGGAAAACGAAGGCGATTTTTTAGCTGCGGCAAGTATGGCTACGCCAGAAGTAGTTAATTTTATGGCTACACATGGCAGAGGTTTAATTTGTGCGCCTTTAACGCAACAACGATGTGAGGAGCTACAACTTGACCTAATGGTTGGTACCAATACCGCAACATTTGAAACAAATTTTACGGTTTCCATAGATTTAATTGGCCATGGTTGTACTACCGGAATTTCCGCATCTGATCGTTCAAGAACTATCTTATCCTTAATTGACCCCGCTACAAAACCTGAAGATTTGGGCCGACCTGGTCATATTTTCCCTTTGATTGCTAAAAACGGCGGCGTTTTAAGAAGAGCCGGACACACTGAAGCCGCAATTGATTTACCGGTTTTAGCAGGATTAGAACCTGCAGGAGTAATTTGCGAAATAATGAACAAAGATGGCGAAATGGCTCGGCTACCCGAACTTTTAGAGCTCGCAAAAGAATTGGACATGAAAATTATTTCCATCGAAGATTTAATTTCCTACCGTTTACGTACCGAATCTCTTATCAAAAAAGAGGTTTCTGTTAAATTGCCAACTCAATGGGGTGATTTTGAAATGGTTGCCTATACGCAGATAAATACCCAAGAAAATCATATCGCCTTAATAAAAGGCGAATGGAAAGAGGACGAACCTGTTTTAGTTAGAGTACATAGTTCATGCGTTACGGGAGACATTTTTGGGTCTTGCCGATGCGATTGTGGTCCGCAACTTCACAAATCCATGGAAATGATTGAAAAAGAAGGTAAAGGTTTAGTGATATATATGAACCAAGAAGGACGCGGAATTGGTTTAATTAACAAATTAAAAACATACAATTTGCAAGAAAACGGCATGGATACCGTGGATGCCAACTTGGCCTTGGGTTTTAAGATGGACGAGCGGGATTACGGTGTTGGCGCACAAATTTTAAGAAGCTTGGGCGTTAGAAAGATGCGCTTGATGTCCAATAACCCAACAAAAAGAGCGGGATTGATAGGTTACGGATTAGAAGTTGTAGAAAACGTACCTATCGAAATAGATTCGAACAAACATAACGAGCTTTATTTAAAAGCAAAACGCGATAAAATGGGACATTCCATTATGGGCAATATTAGTTAAAACAATATATCGGACAAAAAGGAAGGCGACATTCAATATTGGATGTCGCTTTTTGTATATCTCAAAATTTAACCAGCTGGAAGACAAGCGAAGAACTACATTTTTGTTTCGTATTGGTTAAACTGGCATAAAATTGGATGGGTAGATGAGAATCAAACAAAAAATTATAATGAAAAAATTATTTATTTTAACATTTGCCGCATTATCACTTTCATTAGGTGCTATGGCGCAATCTACTTACAAAAACAGCCTTGGTTTAGGTCTTGATTTTGGCAGTGGTCAAACTTTAGTAGGTCCGTCTTTCAAACATTTTTTTAACGGAAATTCTGCAATTCAACCCGAATTATTATTTGGTAATCATTTAACTAGAGTACAAGCATTTTACCAATATCATCAAGGAATTAGTGGTGCACAAGGCTTAAATTGGTATATTGGCGGTGGTGCTGGTTTGGAGTTTCTTGATAAAAAATATTACGGAAATAACGATACTCATTTTCTGTTGATGCCTCAAGCCGGTCTAGACTTTAAAATTCCAGGAGCACCAATTGCTTTGGATTTTGATTGGAGACCAACCGCTTATATCGGTGATTATAGTGGCTTTGAAGCCGGAAGATTTGGCTTTGGCTTTAGGTTCACTTTTTAAGAATTAACAATTCTAATCAAAAGCCCTTTCGGAAGAACTTCTGAAGGGGCTTTGTTTTATAGCCTCATTTCTGTTAACGGTATTCATCAATAAGGCTAAACAGATAAAATAAGCCGTAATTATTCCTTTATCCTTTTTTAAAAGGATTTCCAAGGCAAAAGAAATTTATTTTTAACTAACCGCAAGAGTTGATAAGCATAGCAATTAACAATGCTCCTGTTAAAATTGCATATAAATTAAACCTATAATCTGCAGATCTTGTTAATGGAAAAGTATGTTTTGTTTTCATGGTAATGTTTTTTTAATACACTACCTGTAATACAATAAACAAACCAATTTTCTCTTACACTCAATTTCTTTAGTAACAAGGCCAGAACAGCGGAGTATAAAATCTAAACTGGAAATAGATCTTTGAGCTTTTAACACATAAAATCTTAAGACAGGTACTTCCCAACAATTGGCATCCTACGCCCCATACCAAATGCTTTTGGAGAAATTCTCAAAATAGGTGGGGTTTGGTAGCGTTTAAATTCGGCTTTGTTTACCATTTTTAGAATCTTTTTCACCAAAGCCTCATCAAAACCGTCGCTTATAATCTGTTTTGAACTTTTTTGCATCTCGATGTATTCGAACAAAATTTTATCTAAAACATCATAATCCGGCAACGAATCAGAATCTTTTTGGTCAGGTCTTAACTCCGCAGAAGGTGCTTTTGTAATCGTGTTTACTGGAATAATCTCTTTGTCTCTGTTAATATATTCGGCAAGCTGATAAACTTGGGTTTTGTAACAATCGCCAATTACAGAAATTGCACCGCACATGTCTCCATAAAGCGTTCCGTAGCCCACCGCTCCTTCGCTTTTATTAGATGTGTTCAACAAAATATATCCAAATTTGTTAGACATTGCCATCATAATTACTCCGCGAGCCCTTGCTTGAATATTTTCTTCAGCGAGATTAGGCGCTAAGCCTCTAAATTCATTTTCCAAGGTCTTATCAAAGGCATCGGCAACAGCCTCAATGGGAATAATGGTACTTTTGCAGTTTAAGTTTTTTGCTAAATCTTCGGCATCTTTAATAGAATGATCCGACGAATATTTCGATGGCATTAAAACACCAATAACATTTTCTGCACCCAAAGCTTCACAGGCCAAGGCACAAACCACGGCAGAATCTATCCCACCAGACAAACCTAAAGTAGCCTGCTTAAATCCAGATTTTCTGAAGTAATCCTTAATTCCTAGGACTAATGCATTGTAAACCTGTTCTGTATCTGACGGCCGGTCTGAGGTCTTATTCAATACAATAGAACGCTGCACTTGTTCTACATCAAAAACTCGGATTTCTTCCTTAAAATAGTCCAACTCGGCTACAATATCGCCGGCCTTATCAAAAACCAAAGAACCACCATCAAAAATCAATTCTGTTTGCGCCCCAACATGATTTACATAAAACAAGGGTAAATTATATTTCCGGCAGTTTTGCGAAAGCAGAAAAAGGCGTTCTTCATCATGTTTATAAGAAAAAGGAGAAGCCGCAATGTTGATCATAAAATCTGGAGATTCTTTAACCAACTCATCCATTGGGCAGGTTTTATACAGCGGATTGTCTCCCAAATTCCATAAATCCTCGCAAATGGTTACAGCAATCTTATGCCCTTTGTAATTAACGCATTTGAACTCGTGTGCCGGTTCAAAATAACGGTACTCATCAAACACATCGTAAGTAGGTAAAAGTGCCTTTTTTATTACTTGTTGCACTTTCCCATCGGCTATAAAATAAGCGGCATTGTAAAGATTCTTGCCTTCTATTACGGGATTTTGGATTGGCAAACCTATGATGCAGGCAATATTTGCACAAGCTTTGGTTATTTCCTGCGCTGCCTTTTCACAAAGCTCAATAAACTCAGAATATTCTAAAAAATCTCTCGGCGGATAGCCAGAAATACAGAGTTCAGAAAAAACCACCAAATCAGTTCCCTGTTGTTGCTGGTTTTTTAAGGTGTCAATTATCTTTTGGGTATTGGCCTCAAAATTACCGATATGATAATTTAACTGAGCTAAAGCGATTTTCATAGATAATGAAAGATGATAGGGTGGTTATTAAAAGTAAACTGCCAAGTTTAAACCTAAATAAGAGCTTTTTATAGTGCCACTTCCTTTTTTAATGTCGGTAAAACCATTATTAAAAGATAAACCAACATCTAAAGCAGTTTTTCCACCTACCAAAAACTGTGTTCCGGCTCCAATAATTAAAGATGCTCTGTAAAAAGAGGTTTCTTTATAAATATTTTGATCTTCTATATTCGCAACGCCGCTAACCCCTTTTACGTCTTGCTTTGCCCCTACGTTAAAGGCATTTCCTAAACCAAATTCACCATAAAATTTCAAGCCATTTACATCGTTGGTAGTCAACTTAATTTTAGCCGGAATTTCTATATATTGAAGTTTGTAAATATGTTGCTCTCCTTTAGTAGCAGTTTGTTCGCTTTCGGTTTGCCCATTAATGGTAGTTAATTTTAAACCGGTTGTAAATGCATAATTATCCGCAAAATAAAAATCACCAACCAAACCATAGCTAAACCCTGCTCTTAAACCGTTTGATTTTACACCATCTATTTCAGATTTTAACCAGCCAAAATTTGGGTGCGCTGTAATGCCTAACTTAAATCCTTTATAGGTATCCTGCGCAAACAGCATGGCGGTGCTTAAGGTAAAAATGACCACTAATAATATCTTTTTCATAACTTCGGTTTATATAATTATTTTGTTCAAATGAAATTTCAAAATCTCGCCAAAATTACACTTTTTTTCCTAATCTGCCTGTTAGTTGTTGCCTGCAACAATGAAAACAGAATAGATACGAGCAACATTAAGGTGGATTTAAAAATTGAACGTTTTGATCAAGACTTATCAAAAATCAACCCAAACCAACTCCGCGAAAAGTTACCAGCCCTACAAAAAAAATATCCGGTATTCTATAAAGATTATTTTGAAAAAATATTGAGTTTGGGGAGTACAGATAACGATGAGTATATCAGCATTTTAGCGCAAGTGTTAGGTGGAAAACCTTTTCAAGATCTGCAGTATGAAACAGATTCTGTTTACCCAAATCTAGATGCGCAGAAACCTGAGTTGGTAGATGCCTTTAAACATATTAAATACTACTATCCGGAATGGAAAACGCCAAAGCTCATTACTTATATTTCCGGTTTTCAGGTACAAACTCCCATCGGAAGTGGTTATGTAGGTATTGGATTAGATATGTTTTTGGGTAACAAATCAAAGTTTTATCCGGCTTTGGTAGAGAGTGTTCCGAGATACATTAGTCGCCGTTTTACACCCGAAAATATCACTCCAAGAGTAGTTGAGGTAATTACCAGAGAAGATTTATTCCCCGAATTAGACGCTGATAAAAGTCTATTGGCCAAAATGATTTACAACGGAAAACTGATGTACTTTATGAAAGCTGTACAACCAGATTTGGCTGACAGCACCATCATCGGCTACAGCCAAGCACAAATGGAATGGGCTAATAACTTTGAGTCGGATACTTGGGCTTATTTTTTAGAACAAAATCTGTTGTACAATACAGATTACATGAAGATTCAAAAATATTTAGCGGAAGCTCCTTTTACACCAGGTCTAGGCGAAAAAAACGACTCGGCACCCAAACTCGGCGTGTTTATCGGCTGGCAAATTGTTAAAAGCTACATGGAGAACAATTCTGAAGTGGACTTAAAAAAGCTGATGTTGATGAAGGATGCACAACTAATTTTAACCAGAGCCAAGTATCATCCAAACCAAAAGAAATAATTAATTTTTCACATTCAATTTCGGGCTGGACAGCAAAAATCCAAATTAATGGGCAATAAAAAAGGCGTTACTTTCAAGCAACGCCTTTTGTCTTTATATAAAAAAATTATTAATCATTTAAAATCCGCATAACACCGATAACTGCAATTGCAGCACCAATAAAAGTAACAATCCAGCCCAAAACATCCACAACATAAGAATGATCAATTACTTGTTTGATGTAAACACCAAATAGCGTAACAAAAACACCAGCTATAATAAGTTTTACATGTGAAGGGTTGTTTGCATTTACCATATCTCTTTTCTTTAATGTGATGCAAAAATAAAACTATTGTTTAAATATTACTACGAAATAGGATTTTTTTTGATGTTTTAATTCGGATTATCCTAAAGCTAATAAAACAGCTGTCAACTTTTAACAAGGTAGAATATTTAGGTACATTTCTTTGCGCATTTTTAAACCAGAAAAAAAATGTTCTTACTAAAATGGTTAATTGAAAGTCGCATTTTAGGTAAAAAAGCCCATTATAAATTGCTTTTGGTAAATTGCAAAAAATTACAAAAATGAGGATTGCAATTAATGGTTTTGGAAGAATTGGAAGAACAGTTTTTAGGCTACTTATACAACAAAAAACAATTGAGATAGTAGCTGTAAATGATCTCTCTGATACAGAAACGCTGGCGCATCTTTTAAAATACGATTCCGTTCACGGAAACTTTTCCGGAAATATTTCATATGATAAAAACGGCTTGATTGTAAATGGAAAAAACATTCGTGTTTTCGCAAAAACGAAACCAGAAGAACTTCCGTGGAGCGAGTTAGATATTGATCTGGTACTGGAATGTACCGGAAAATTTTTAACGGCCGATTTAGCGCAAAAGCATTTAGATGCCGGTGCAAAAAAAGTTCTACTCTCTGCGCCATCACCAGATAAAAGCATCCCAACGGTAGTTTTAGGCGTAAATGAAAACAAGATAAACTGGAGCAGTAAAATAATCTCTAACGCATCTTGCACTACCAACAACGTTGCTGCTATGGTTAAAGTTTTGGATGATGTTTGGGGCATTAAAGAAGGTTATATCACCACCGTTCATTCGATGACGGGTGATCAAAATTTACACGATGCACCTCATCGCGACTTAAGGCGGGCAAGAGCGGCGTCATCGTCTATTATCCCAACAACAACCGGTGCAGCAAAGGCAATTACTAGTATTTTCCCTCATTTAGACGGGAATTTGGGCGGTGCCGGAATCCGTGTTCCTGTTTTAAATGGTTCGCTTACCGATTTTACCTGTATTTTAAAAAAACAGCCCAACTCCGTAGAAGAAATTAACGATGCTTTTAAGCAGACTGCCAATGGAAAGCTGCAAAACATTTTGGAATATACAGAAGACCCAATTGTTTCTGTCGATATTATTAACAATCCACATTCCTGTATTTTCGATTCGAAACTTACCTCTATTGTTGGTGGGATGATAAAAGTTGTAGGTTGGTATGATAACGAATTCGGATATTCCAGTCGTTTGGTTGATCTTACACTAAAATTAGCATCACTTAAGCATGATTAAGTTTATAAAAACCGAAGATGTTCTGCCGCTTAGAAATGCGATTTTAAGAAAAGGAAAACTTACACTTGAAGAATGCATTTTCGAAAACGACGATAATGCTGATACTTTCCATTTGGGATTTTTGGCTAACGAACAAATTGTATGCGTAGCCAGCTTTCATCAGCAAGCAAAAGACGATTTTACAGGTATTGGTTATCAACTTAGGGGAATGGCGACCGCAACAAAATATCAGGGAAAAGGCTTTGGAAACCGATTGTTAAATTTCGCTATTGTTTACTTAAAAGGACAAAAAGTAAATTACTTGTGGTGCAACGCTCGCGAAAAAGCTTTTAAATTTTATCAGAGTTTAGGCTTCGAGTTTATCAGCGAAAGCTTTGAAATTCCCGAAATTGGGACACATAGGGTAATGTATCTTAAAATTAGTTAAACCAATCAGGAAAGTACTTTATCAGATTCAAGATATTGTATCGCTTAAATCATAAAAAAAGCCCCTCTTGAAATCAAGAAGGGCTTTTCTTTTATTAAAATTTTATCAGACTTTAATTTCAACTTCAACGCCCGAAGGTAATTCAAGTTTCATTAAAGCATCAACAGTTTTAGCTGAAGCGCTGTAAATGTCTAACAATCTTTTGTAAGAGCATAACTGAAATTGCTCTCTTGCTTTTTTGTTAACGTGTGGAGAACGTAATACAGTGTAAATTTTCTTTTCCGTTGGAAGAGGAATTGGACCACTAACTACTGCACCCGTAGGTTTAACAGTTTTTACGATTTTCTCAGCAGATTTATCTACCAAGTTATAATCGTAAGATTTTAATTTGATTCTGATTCTTTGGCTCATTGTTTTTGTTTTATGATTTACCGTTAGAGCTATTTATAACGGAAACCGGGTTTATTTTTATTAGGTTAAAAGTAGAAAGTTTAAGGTTTAAAGTCCTTTCAACTTTTTACTTTACACTTTTAACTTACTAAGCGTTAGCTTTTGCTCCTTTAACCTTGGCAATCACTTCGTCCTGTACTCCTTTTGGAGCAGGTTCGTAGTGGTCAAATTCCATTGTTGAAGTTGCTCTACCAGAAGTAATGGTACGTAATTGAGTTACATAACCAAACATTTCTGAAAGCGGTACCAAAGCTTTGATTACTTGAGCACCCGCTCTTGTATCCATACCTTGTAACTGGCCTCTTCTTCTGTTTAAGTCGCCCATTACATCACCCATATTTTCTTCAGGAGTTAATACTTCAATCTTCATGATTGGCTCCATCAACACCGGACGACATTTTGGCAATGCCTCACGAAATGCATTACGAGCAGCTAACTCAAAAGATAAAGCATCTGAATCGACAGCGTGGAAAGATCCATCAATTAAGCGAACTTTCATACCAGTTACTGGGTAACCAGCCAAAACCCCGTTTGATAATGAGTTTTCAAAACCTTTTTGTACTGATGGGATAAATTCACGAGGAATAGATCCACCAGAGATTTCGTTTACAAACTCTAATCCTAATTTACCTTCTTCATTTGGAGAAATAACAACTTGGATGTCGGCAAATTTACCACGACCACCAGTTTGTTTTTTGTATGTTTCTCTGTGCTGAGTTTCGCCAGTGATAGCCTCTTTGTAAGCAACTTGTGGAGCACCTTGGTTAACTTCTACTTTAAATTCGCGTTTTAAACGGTCCATTAAAATATCTAAGTGAAGCTCGCCCATACCTTGGATAATGGTTTGTCCAGAATCTTCATCAGTATGAACTTTGAATGTTGGATCTTCCTCAGCCAATTTAGCCAAAGCCATACCCAATTTATCAACGTCAGCCTGAGTTTTAGGCTCAATAGCTAAGCCGATAACCGGATCAGGGAAGTTCATAGATTCCAATACAATCGGATTCTTCTCTTCGCAAAGTGTATCTCCAGTTTTGATATCTTTAAATCCAACTACCGCAGCAATATCTCCAGCACCTACGTTAGGAATTGGGTTTTGCTTGTTAGCATGCATTTGGAAGATACGGGAAATACGTTCTTTATTTTCTGAACGGGCGTTGTAAACGTAAGAACCAGCCTCTAAGTTTCCAGAGTACACTCTGATGAAACATAAACGACCTACGAAAGGATCAGTTGCAATTTTAAATGCTAAAGCTGCAAACGGTTCTTTTTCATCTGGCTTACGCAAAATTTCTTCACCAGTATTAGGGTTTGTTCCTTTAACACCTTCTTGGTCCATTGGAGATGGCAACAATTCCATCACATAATCCAACATGGTTTGTACACCTTTGTTTTTGAAAGATGAACCGCAAACCATAGGAACAATAGAAGCATCTAAAACAGCTTTACGTAAAGCATCTAAAATCTCACGCTCGGTAATGGAATCCGGATCGTCAAAGAATTTCTCCATTAGAGACTCATCGTAATCAGCAACTGATTCCAATAATTTCTCTCTCCATTCTTTAGCTTCTTCCAGCAAATCATCCGGAATTGGAACTTCTGTAAAAGTCATTCCTTTATCCGCTTCGTTCCAAACAATACCTCTCCAGTTGATTAAATCAACAACTCCTTTGAACTGATCTTCAGAACCAATTGGAATTTGCAAAGGCACTGCGTTAGAGCCTAACATTTCTTTAACTTGTTTAACAACTTTCAAGAAATCTGCGCCAGCTCTGTCCATTTTGTTAACAAAACCAATACGAGATACGTTGTAGTTGTTAGCTAAACGCCAGTTAGTTTCTGATTGAGGCTCAACACCATCAACCGCAGAAAACAAAAACACCAATCCGTCCAATACACGTAAAGATCTGTTTACCTCAACGGTAAAATCTACGTGTCCCGGAGTATCAATAATGTTAATGTGGTAATTGTCGCCTCTGTATTTCCAGTTTACGGTAGTAGCCGCAGAGGTGATTGTTATCCCTCTTTCCGCTTCCTGCACCATCCAGTCCATTGTAGAAGCACCATCATGTACTTCACCAATTTTGTGGTTTACACCGGCATAATAAAGAATACGCTCTGTTGTAGTTGTCTTACCCGCATCAATATGGGCAGCAATTCCAATGTTTCTTGTGTATTTTAAATCTCTTGACATTATAAATGATTTATGCGATTTAAATAATTACACCGATTTCAGCTTACGTCAAAAATCGGTGTAACCAAATTAATCTGTTTAATCTGTGCTTTAGAATCTAAAGTGAGAGAACGCTTTGTTAGCTTCTGCCATTTTATGGGTATCTTCTTTTTTCTTAACGGCAGCACCTTCGCCTTTAGCTGCAGATATAATTTCACCGGCTAATTTTTCAGTCATGGTTTTTTCACCACGTTTTCTGCTATAGCTGATTAACCATTTCATACCTAAAGCAACTTTACGCTCAGGTCTTACCTCGGTTGGTACTTGAAAGTTTGCACCACCCACACGTCTAGATTTAACCTCTACCGCAGGGCTGATATTGTTTAATGCTTTTTTCCATTGTTCTAAACCGTTTTCGCTGGTTTTAGTTTCAACAATTTCAATAGCTCCGTAAAAAATGTCATAAGCGATAGATTTTTTTCCATCGTACATCATGTTATTTACAAACCTGGTAACCATAACGTCGTTAAACTTCGGGTCAGGCAGGATGATTCTCTTTTTTGGTTTCGATTTTCTCATTGTCTTGTCCTCCGTTTAATTATTTCTTTTTACCTTTTGCTGGCGCAGCTGCTGCTTGTCCTGGTTTTGGCTTTTTGGTACCATATTTAGAACGACGCTGATTTCTACCTGCAACACCCGCAGTATCTAATGCACCACGAACGATGTGGTAACGTACTCCAGGTAAATCTTTTACTCTTCCACCACGTACCAAAACAATAGAGTGTTCTTGTAAGTTGTGCCCTTCCCCAGGAATGTAAGCATTGATCTCTTTACCGTTGGTTAAACGTACACGAGCTACTTTACGCATTGCTGAGTTTGGTTTTTTAGGGGTAGTAGTATATACACGTGTACATACGCCTCTTCGCTGTGGACAGCTGTCCAACGCTGGGGATTTACTCTTATCCACCAGAGCTACTCTACCTTTCCTAACTAATTGTTGAATGGTTGGCATTAAGCTTTCTTTAAATTTGTTTTTTGTTAATTATTTAATCTTCTGTATCAGAGCATTTAACACTCCTAAGCAAAAGGACTGCAAAAGTAGGATTTTATTTTTTGATTTTCAATAGGTTGGGAGAAATATTTTGGATAGCAGGAAGTTGAAGGTCGGGTGTCCACAGTCGGCAGTTTGGACGGGCTTGCTTTATAGACAGATAGTGGTTTTTCGATTAATCAGCCTTTAATTCATATAATTCTCAATAAAAAAACAATGAATTACCCTTTCCCTAATGGAAGTGAACTTTTATGGCGTGTGCCGAAAAAGCACCGGGCTATACATTCATACTGCGCAGGCCTTAGCCACAGGGCGGGTATCCATTGCTATCCCTCACGCGAGAAATTAAGAATTCAATGAAATCTTGTTCTAGAAATTTCTTCAAATTCCAAACCAAATGCTAGCTTCTTTAAATTCGCACTATAAAATTTAACATGTTCATACCCACCAGATTCTATAAGCCACTTATTAACCTCAGTCATCTCACTTAATTCACTTTTATAACCGAATTTTACTGCAACAAGGGCTTCTTTGGCAAATTTAACCGCACCTCTGAACGGCTTATTTTCCGAATCTCTTATCAACCTAACTTCTTTTTCGTATTCCCAATCTTTAGATTTGGTCGCTACTAAAAATCTATACGAATTAAATGTCCCCTCATCACATGGATAATTATAAATTGGATATTCTTTGGGATATTCCACTTGATATGGATATTTCCCAAAAAGTTCTTTATCGTTTAATACATCGAAAACTAAACAAACCCCTTTATGCTTATCCGCATAATGTGACCACAACAATAAAATATCATCCTCTTTCGAAAAACAGCAAACACCCAATTGAGCTATTGTTTGCAAGTCTCCTTCTTTCGCCAATTCTTGGCTCTCTATCGGATTACTAAAAAGTCGTTTTGCTCGATTCCTTATCCAATCTTCATCAAGACCTAATTTTTCGTTACTGCTTTTTTTCTTAATGAACTCGTATATTTCCCCTTCAGAACAACCAATTCCGCATTCGGTATTACAATCATAAGGATCATTAAAATCTTTTAAAGGATCTGAAAACCATAAATAATTATTACGAATTGACTTTTTTAACTTTTTATCAATACAGAAATACTTGTACAATAATCCGTCTGTCAATTTGATCTCAATTTTATCATCTCCAACCAATATCAATTCCCTCATATTAAATCAGTGGCTCTTGCCTGTTGTCCCAAAAACAGATAATTTCTACAGAGTTACCAATAACTCTGTAAAGCATTGAGCAGTTTCTATGCAATACACATCTTCTGACTTCAGCTGGTTTATATATTATTGGAAATATTAGCGGGTTCCTAGATATTAAAGATAGAGATTTGATCATTTTGTCTTCAAAACCGACCAATACTTTATCTCCCCAATTAAATTAATCTGCTCAACAACAGCATCGAATGTCTGTTCAGCCTCAGGAGTGAACTTTATTTCAAAAATCACTTTTCAGAAAAATGTTTCATCTTAAACTCTTCTAGAGAGATTAATTTACCGCTGTTTGCTTGTTCTATTGATTTATCGATACTTTCCTTCACATGAGGAGGCAAATTTTGTGCTTGATTTAACAACAAGACCTTCATTTGCTCAATTATACTTTCATCTTCAATATCCAAAACCATTTTAGCTAACTCTATTTTTTCTTGTAAAATGCTCATAATCAAATTTAACTTTTTTATTTCAACCATTCACAAATCCACATTAAATAAATAGCCCCTTTACTTAGCCACAAAACAAAGACTAATGAACCCAATGACTAAATGGACTAATTACGCCTTTTTAACAAACTCCGACTTTAAATGCATCGCACCAAAACCATCTACTTTGCAGGATATATTGTGGTCCCCATCTGTAAGCCTTATATTTTTCACTTTTGTTCCGGCTTTTATAGGCTTAGGTGCGCCTTTGACAGGCAAATCTTTTATTACAATAACCGAATCGCCATCGCTTAATTCGTTTCCGTTTGAGTCCAGCACTTTATTAGTTGCATCCGCTTCTGTATTTTCCTCGCTAGGCGCCCATTTATGAAAGCACTGTGAACAAACCATGTGATCTTGATCCGGATAAGTAAATTCCGAATTACATTTTGGGCAGTTGATGTTATCGCTCATTTTATTTATATAAGGTGCAAAGATAAGAAAAGAGTAAAGTTTTTCGGAAGATTGCCGTTTTCCATTTTTGCCCATCGTAACAGGCCGTATAATAGGCATTCTAGTTATTAGGCATCTATTAAGCTATGACGATGTAATAACGTAAAATCTGACAATCTGTCGCCTATTCCCCTCAGTAAACTGACTGAATAAACAGTGCAAAACTGCCACTTAACAGATATTACTGCCAGTTTCACATTGGCACAAGCCTTGTTAAATAGTTGCAGTTACAATTTGTTAATAAATAAAATCATATAAATCATGTCAAAAATTATCGGAATCGACTTGGGAACTACCAACTCATGTGTATCTGTAATGGAAGGTAACGAGCCTGTTGTTATTGCTAACAGCGAGGGAAAACGTACCACTCCATCTATAGTTGCATTTGTAGAAGGTGGCGAGCGTAAAGTTGGTGACCCTGCGAAACGCCAGGCGATTACCAATCCAACCAAGACCATTTATTCAATCAAGCGTTTCATGGGAAACAGCTATAATGAGGTATCTAAAGAAATTAGTAGAGTTCCTTATAAGGTTGTAAAAGGTGATAACAATACGCCAAGAGTAGAAATTGATGACCGTAAATATACTCCACAAGAGATTTCTGCGATGATTCTTCAAAAAATGAAGAAAACTGCTGAAGACTTTTTAGGTACCGAGGTTTCTGAAGCTGTAATTACAGTTCCGGCTTATTTTAACGATGCACAGCGCCAAGCTACTAAAGAAGCCGGTGAAATTGCTGGTTTAAAAGTACGTAGAATCATCAACGAGCCAACTGCTGCTGCTCTTGCTTATGGTTTAGACAAAGCACATAAGGATATGAAAATTGTTGTGTTTGACTGTGGTGGTGGTACGCATGACGTTTCTATCCTTGAATTAGGAGACGGCGTTTTTGAAGTAAAATCAACCGACGGTGATACACACTTAGGTGGTGACGACTTTGACCAAGTAATTATTGATTGGTTGGCAGACGAGTTCAAAACCGAAAACGGTATGGACTTGCACAAAGACCCAATGGCTTTACAACGTTTAAAAGAAGCTGCAGAAAAAGCTAAAATTGAATTATCTAGCTCAACTGCAACTGAAATTAACTTGCCATATATCACTGCTGATGCAAGCGGACCTAAACACTTGGTACGTTCTTTATCAAAAGCAAAATTCGAATCTTTAGCTTCTGATTTAATCAAAAGAACTATCGACCCATGTAAATCTGCTTTGAAAAATGCTGGTTTAAGCACTTCGGATATCGACGAAATCATCTTAGTTGGTGGTTCAACTCGTATCCCTGCAATTCAAGAAGCTGTAGAAAAATTCTTTGGCAAAGCGCCATCAAAAGGTGTTAACCCTGATGAAGTTGTGGCAATTGGTGCTGCAATTCAAGGTGGTGTGTTAACCGGTGAGGTAAAAGACGTTTTATTATTAGATGTTACACCACTTTCTTTAGGTATTGAAACTATGGGCGGTGTAATGACGAAATTAATTGAGTCAAACACAACCATCCCATCAAAAAAATCAGAAACTTTCTCTACCGCATCTGACAACCAGCCATCTGTAGAAATCCATATTTTACAAGGTGAGCGCCCAATGGCAAAAGATAACCGTACTATCGGACGTTTCCACTTGGATGGAATACCACCTGCACCACGCGGTGTGCCTCAAATTGAAGTAACTTTTGATATTGATGCCAACGGTATTTTACATGTTGGTGCAAAAGATAAAGCTACCGGCAAAGAACAAAAAATCAGAATTGAAGCTTCATCTGGTTTATCTGATGAAGAAATCAAAAAAATGAAAGAGGAAGCAGAAAAAAATGCTGAATCTGATAAAGCTGCAAAAGAAGAAGCGGATAAAATTAACACTGCTGATGCTTTAATTTTCTCTACCGAGAAACAAATTAAAGAATACGGCGATAAAATTCCGGCTGATAAAAAAGCACCTATCGAAGACGCTTTAAAAACTTTGAAAGATGCTTATGCTGCTAAAAACTTCGCAGATATTGATGCAGCTTCTGAAAAATTAAACGCGGCTTGGGCTGCAGCATCTGAAGATATGTACAAAGCTACGCAAGACGCTGGTGCAGAAGGCGCTCCGCAAGGAGACTCTTCTAACGCTGGAAACGCAGGCGATGACGTTACAGATGTTGACTTTGAAGAAGTAAAAGACGAAGAGAAGAAATAGTCTTTAAGGCTTAAGGTGGAAGGCAAAAAGCTTAAGGCTTTGAGCCGAATACTTTAACTTCAAATTAAATCCCGTTCTATTAATTTAGGACGGGATTTTTGTTTTTGAATCCAACTAAATATTAAATCTCGATTACATCCGAAAATGCTTTTGTCACCAAAATTTCAAAGCACAGCTTTTGCGGTCATTTCACAGTCAGAAGCATGAGCAAGCCTATCAATAAAGGCGAAATTCAAATATCTTTATACTATGAAAAACATCAAACTGAGTGTTTTAGACCAAACTCCAATCCGCAAGGGAAGTAACGCTTCCGAATCTCTACAAGAAACTATTGAACTAGCAAAATTTACCGATAAATTAGGTTATACTCGTTATTGGCTGAGCGAACATCATAACTCAAAAACTTTGGCAACCGGCTCGCCAGAAGTGGTTATTGCCCGCTTAGGTGCGGAAACTAAAAATATCCGTTTGGGTTCTGGTGGAATGATGATGCCAAACCACAGCACTTTGCGGGTAGCGGAAAATTTTAGAGTTTTAGAAGGTTTGTATCCGAACAGAATTGATTTAGGAATGGGCAGAGCGCCCGGTGGCGATCGTTTAACAGCGCATTTACTAAATCCATCGAATCAGTTTGACCCGAAAGACTATATACAGCAACTCCGCGATTTACAGCATTTATTTAACGATGAACCTTTGGAAGGAATCAGCGAGGCAAAAGTACAGGCAATTCCAATGATTAACACTTCGCCTGATTTATGGATTTTAACTTCGAGCGGAGAAAGTGCTTTAATTGCCGCACATTTTGGGATGGCCATGTCTTTTGCGCAGTTCATCAATCCGGTTGGCGGCGCTATTGCGATAAAAAACTACAAAGCACAATTTAAACCATCTGCTGAGCTTAGCGAACCCAAAACCAGTGTCGGTATTTTTGCTTTTTGCAGTGACGATGAGGAAAAAGTTAAAAGAGCACAAGCTTTAATGGACTATCGCTTGTTAAGCTTTGAGCGTGGAAAATTCAACAGCATATATTCTTATGATGACATTAACGATGAAGAATATGATGCGCAAGAATGGCAAAGAGTCTTGTACAACAGGCAAAGAATGGCAGTTGGAACTCCGGCACAAATGAAACAGCAGTTAGAAAAAATTTGTGAAGACTTTGATACCGAAGAAATCATCATGTCTACTTTTACAGAAACCAAAGAAGACCGATTTAAATCTTATCAACTTTTGGCGGAAACTTTTGAAATATGTTAACTTTAAGCTTTTTATTCAAAATATTAGCTCTATAATGCTTGTACGTTTCCTATCTTTCGCACTAATTGCTTCAATCTTAACAGCATGTGGCATCTTAAAAAAAGACATGAATTTTGCACAAAACCCCGTTGTTGCCCACAGAGGTGCTTGGAAAGCTAAAAGCTTACCGGAAAATTCGATAGCATCTTTAAAACAAGCTATTTCAATGGGCTGCCATGGTTCCGAATTTGATGTTAGAATGACTGCTGATGATTCTTTAGTCATCAACCATGATCCACATTACAATAAGTTATTGATAGAAAAAAGTACCTATGCCGAGTTAGAAAAATTCGAGCTTGCTAACGGTGAAAAATTACCGACTTTAAGCGAATACATCATTGCAGGGATAACGAACAATCAGAAAACACAATTGGTTTGCGAGCTTAAACCTTCGGGACTGGGTAAAGCCAGAGCAACCGAAATTGTTAAAAAAGTTTTAGCAACTTTTAAAGAACTGAAAGCTGAAAAATACGTTACCTACATCAGTTTTGATTACGATATGCTCAAAACGATTCATCAACTAAACCCAAATGTCACTACACAATATTTAAACGGAGACAAAAGTCCGGAAGAGATTAAATCTGCGGGATTAACCGGCATTGATTATCATTTTAAAGTTTTCCAAGATAATCCCGGATGGATAGAAGAAGCAAAAAAAACGGGCATTACTTTGAACGCCTGGACTGTTAATGACCCACGATTAATGGATTTCTTTATTACTAATAATTTCGATTTTATCACTACGAATGAACCCGAAAAATTATTAGCTATTTATCAAAAAAGCAAGCAAAAATAAATTTCAAAAAGGATTATTCTGTAATTGAAAAAATGAACTTTAAAACTAGAGCCACACAATTACAAGAATTAAAATCTACGCCAATTTGGGACATCATCATTATCGGTGGTGGAGCAACTGGTTTGGGATGCGCCCTTGATGCAACTACAAGAGGGTTTAAAACGCTTTTGCTAGAACAATCGGATTTTGCAAAAGGTACATCAAGCAGAAGTACAAAGTTAGTGCATGGCGGTGTAAGGTATTTAGCTGCCGGCGATGTTTCTTTAGTTTACGAAGCTTTAAGAGAACGCGGTTTGCTATTACAAAATGCTCCTCATTTAGTAAAAAAGCAGTCGTTTATTATTCCCTGTTATAGCATTTTTGAAAAAATAAAATATGTTATAGGTTTAAAACTATACGATTTGCTGGCTGGCAAATTCAGCTTTGGCTCATCAGTTATCCTCAATAAAGAAAAAACATTAAATGCGTTAAAAGGCATCAGCAATAAAAAGTTAAAAGGCGGTGTACAATATTTTGATGGGCAATTTGACGATGCAAGATTGGCTTTGAATATTGCACAAACAGCAATAGAAAACGGCGCTACCGTTTTAAATTATCTCAAAGTAAAGCAATTAAAAAAAGTTAATGATCTAATAAACGGCGTTGTTGCAGAAGATATAGAAACGGAACAAGGTTTTGAAATTAACGGGAAGGTAGTAATTAACGCTACAGGAGTTTTTGTTGATGATATTTTAAAAATGGACAAGCCAAATGCAAAGCCATTGGTTAGGCCTAGTCAAGGTGTTCATGTGGTTTTGGACCGTTCTTTTATGTCGTCGGAATCAGCTTTGCTGATTCCAAAAACAAGTGACGGACGAGTTTTATTTGCAGTACCTTGGCATCAGCATTTGGTTATAGGCACTACCGACACACCACTAAATGAACACAGTTTGGAACCCGTTGCCTTAGCGAAAGAAATCGATTTTATTTTAGAAACTGCTAGTAAATATTTAGAAAGAAAACCCACAAAAGATGACATCTTAAGTGTTTTTGCAGGTTTACGACCTTTAGCTGCTCCAAATAAAAATATTAATAAGACCAAAGAAATTTCAAGAAGTCACAAATTGGTTGTTAGCGATAGCAACTTAATAACCATTACCGGAGGCAAATGGACAACCTATCGTAAAATGGCGGAAGACACTATTGATAAAGCTGTCTCAACAGCGAATTTATCGGTAAGTAAATGCGTGACCAAAAATCTAGCGATACATGGAAGTACTACGCAAACAGAAAATAATTATTTCGATTTTTATGGGAGCGATGCGGCTTTTATCAAAAAGTTAATTGGGCAACACCCTGAATTTGCAGAAAAAATTCATCCAAATTTCCCTTACCAAATGGGTGAAGTAGTTTGGGCTGTTAGAAATGAGATGGCCAGAACCGTGGAAGACGTTTTAGCCCGAAGATTAAGAGTTTTGTTTTTAGACGCAAAAGTAGCAGTTGAAATGGCTCCAAAAGTCGCTGAAATTATCGCTTCCGAACTTGGTTATGATAAAGGTTGGGAAAGCCAGCAGATTCGGTCTTTTGCAGCGTTAGCCAGTAGATACCGTATAAACCCAAACCACAAACCGGGAAGTGAACAGCTTAATTAACGCTTCGAAAAAGAAGGGTCGGTTTTCATTCGACCCATGTATACCGATAGTTGGCATAATCATTCAATATTACCACCGTAAATATCTGGAAAAACTCCCGGATAGGTTAAAAACGTGACTTAATTGTAATTTATAAGTTCATTTTAAAATATGGTAACCATTTACGCTAGCTAACGTTTAACATAATATTAATTGAAAGTGGACACTAAATTTTTAAGCTTCCTAAACTTAAATTTGTGTAGTAAATGCTAATAGGCTGACGCTATTCTTTTAAAAACATATACCTTTATATTTTTCAAACAAATAATGCAGTGCCGATTTTAAACAAGAAACGCAACTATTGGTCTGAGCTGATTGGAAGGTCTAAAGATTTTTCCTTAGAGAGTAGAATATTCCACTCGCTAAGTATTTGTTTGATTGCTCTTGCTAGCTTATACATCCCATATAATATATATAGCGGTCTCTATGTTGCAGCGTTTTCAGCGTTCCTGTTTAGCATCTTTTTCATCTATCAATATTACCGTTCAAGATATTTAGGAAAGCCACATAGTAATTTTGCATTTGGCATTATAGGTATTTTTATTTTTGGAATAAATTATTTTTTCAATTCGGGGATTGACGGCTCTACCGATTTGATTTGGCCTGCTTATTTATTACTTGTACTGGCTATTTCTCCTTACAAGCAACACGCTAAATGGTTGGGCCTTTATTTAATATGCTTTTTAGCAATCCATTTTATTGAATATCAGTTTCCTTTTCTCATCAGACATCCCTTTTATCCAGGCAGAGGCCAGTTTTTGGATAGGATAACCGTTTCGCCGATGCCAGTGATAGTGATTTATATTGTGATAAACTTTATTAAGCGGAGTTATGATAAAGAAAAAAAACTAACAGAAGAAAAAACATTAATAGTTGCCGAAAACAACAAATACATTTCTTTACAGAACGACCAGCTGGAGCAGAGCAATTCAGAGAAAAACAAACTAATGTCGATCATTTCACACGATTTACGTTCGCCACTCATTAGTATACAAAACTATTTGGAATTATTGAATGAATACGAGTTAGGAACTGTAGAGCGAGAGCATCTGGAAAAAACATTACTTACTTCTACAAACAATGCTATTGAAATGCTTTCTAATTTATTGAGCTGGTCAAAATCACAAATGGATGGCGTTAATGTAAATCTGGTAAAAGTTAATCTTCTTGAAGCCTTATCGAACACATTGGCGATGGAGAAAATGCATGCATTAAAAAAAGAAATCTCTTTGAGCTACCAAATTCCTGAAAATATTACTGTAATAGCAGATGTAGATATGCTACAATTAGTGGTGCGAAATTTAGTCAGTAATGCCATTAAATTTACCCAAAAGGGAGGCGAAATCCATATTGAGGCAGAACTTGTACAAAGCGAATGCAAAATTACAGTCCAAGATAATGGAAAAGGTATTGCTAAAGAAAAACAGGAGAAGATTTTCAGCATCAGCTCAAAAGCTGAGTATGGCACAAACAACGAAAAAGGCGTAGGGTTAGGTCTGGTTTTATGCAAAGAGTTTACCGAATTGCAAGGAGGCACCATCAGCTTTGCAAGTACGCCAGAACATGGATCCAGTTTTTTTGTTTTTATACCGGCAATGAAAGTAACGGACAATGCTATTTCCGAAATAGGGTCTTAATCTTTACCGATTTTTTGAATTAACGTTTCTGCGTTAAATCCCGCATACCCTAATTGGTCGTTATCAAAATAAACATACACGTCCTTACCATCCATTGACCATTGTTTAACCAATTTTGCCCAATTCTCTAGTTCCGCATCGCTATAAGAACCTTCGTATTTCCCTCCGGGACCATGCAAACGGATGTAAACAAAATCGGCAGTAGTTTTTATAGGCGATAAATGCCCCGCTAAGTTGTAAATGCAGTAAGCACAATTATATTGCTTCAAGAGTGAGTAAGTATCTTCATTATCCCAAGTGGCGTTTCTGAACTCAAACGTATAACGGAAACCCTTTGGCAATTGATGAAGGAAACTACTTAAGCGGTTATGATCGCATTTCCAACCGGGAGGAAGCTGAAAAAGAATGACACCTAATTTTTCTTCGAGAAGTGAAGCCTTGTTTAGAAAATCTTCAATAGCGTTTTTTGATACGTTTAATTTTTTAAGATGTGTAAAGTACCGGTTAGCTTTAACCGAGAACAAAAAGTTTCCCGGAACAGATTTTTTCCAAGTCTCAAAGGTTTCTTCTTTAGGAATCCGATAAAAAGAATTGTTTATTTCGACTGTATCAAAATGTTGGATAAAGGTAGCCAATTGGTCTTTTTCCTTAACGTTCGAAGGGTAAAAAGTACCTTTCCAATGCTTATAATGCCAGCCTGAAGTCCCGATACGAATGCTTCCTTTTTTCATAGCTTTTCATCCACCGTTACAATCTGCTTTATGCCTGTCTTTCAAAATTAAAATCAAACCAGTATAAATAAGTGGCAACATTCCTATTCACGCAAAGAATCTGCCATAGCTGTTTTGGGCATGAAATACACTTCATTTTACATTGCTTGTCAACGATCTAGTGGATTTAAATTTTTCGCGGTAAAATAAAAATCATGTATTTATTATAGGAACACGTTCTCCGAAAATAATTGGCTTGAAGTTTGGTTTCTACAAAACATCATTCATCTAATTAAAAACATATGTTCTACCACGTAAAAGAATTACAATTTAACGCTAGGGTATCCAAACCCGATCCGCGTTTTGCCCGCCTGCTACTAGAGCAGTTCGGAGGAGGAAATGGAGAACTTAAAGCCGCTATGCAATATTTTGTACAGGCTTTCGGTTGCAAAAACCCATATCCTGACAAGTATGACCTCTTGATGGATATTGCAACGGAAGAGTTCAGCCATCTTGAAATTGTTGGAGCAACTATCCAAATGCTATTAAGTGGCGTAAATGGCGAGCTTAAAAATGCAGCGGAAAGTGATGAAATTATGCAGACGCTAAATGGCAAAGCTGCTAAAGAGAGTTTTATCCACGAAGCAATGGTTAATCCGCAGTTTGATGTATTATCTGGCGGAGGACCAATGGTAACAGACAGCAATGGAATACCATGGAGCGGCGCTTACGTAAACGCAAACTCTGATCTTACGGTGGATTTACGGTCTAACATTGCTGCCGAATCAAGAGCTAAAATTGTTTATGAATACCTAATGAAATTTACAGACGACCCTTATGTTAAGGAAACATTGCGTTTTCTGATGACAAGAGAGGTTGCGCACTTTCAACAATTTGAAGCGGCATTATCTACAATTCAGCCTAATTTTCCACCCGCTGTTCTTCAAAGTGATCCTAGGTATAGCAATCTTTATTTCAACATGTCATCCGGACAAGAAGCTCGCGGTCCTTGGAATGAAGGCCCAAGCAGCCAATTAGGAGAAACTTGGCAATATATTGAAGATCCTTTGCAACATGTTCCGGCTACCAACGGTTTAACCGATGTAAAACCCGAAGGCACCAAGCGCACAGAAAAAACTGTGGAAAAAGCCAACAAGGCTTTGAGCAAAGAACGCAGTACCGAAGTAAAATCTGCAACTCCAGAAAAAGACATTCAATGGAGCACTTATTCAGAAACAAAGGGTGATAAATCCACAAAAAAATCTAAATAACATTAATCCTTTAATTGATACGGATCGGGTAGAAATAGTTTTCTATACCGATCCTTTATGTTGCTGGAGCTGGGCATTGTTTCCGGAACTGCTCAGATTAAGAGCTGATTTTGAGGATTTAGTAACCATCAGCTATTGTATGGGTGGTCTAATTAAGGACTGGAACAATTTTGCAGATCCTTTGAACAACGTTAGCCAACCTTCGCAAATGGGCCCAATATGGATGGAAGCAGCTCAGAAAACCGGAACAAATTTTAGTCATTATCTTTGGGTCGATGATCCTCCAACGTCCTCTTACCCCGCATGTATTGCTGTAAAAACTGCCGGACTTCAATCTCTTTTAGCAGAGGAACTATATTTTAAAAATATCGCGGAAGCTGCAATGCTAAACGGAATGAATATTTCTAAACCAGAAGTGCTTGTGCAGATAGCCCAACAGCTCTCCGAGGAATTTCCTAATATTTTTGACCTTTCGCATTTTCTTCAGAATTATAATAACGAAGAAAGTAGAGACGCGTTTAGGCAAGATCTTCAAAAAATAAAATCCAACAGCATCGGGCGCTTTCCTACCGTAACAATGGCATATCGGCAAAAAAAGATTATGTTTACGGGCTATCGCTCCTATGATGTGCTTTTAGATGCGTTCTCTAAAATAAGAGACTAAATCAATTAAAAATTTTCAACCCTATTATTTACCGGTTTCCATATTTGGCGCATCCACAGGTTTAGATTCTGAGGAACCTTTTTGACGGAGATAAATAGTTAAAAATACGATAGAAGCTACAGAAAGAAATTCACTTTGCCAGTTTTGGAAGGTTTCAAACCAAAACTCTGCTTGCGTAAGGTATTCCGCTACAGATTCTGTAGGCAAGTGTTTTGCCCGCTGTTCCACATTATGATTTTGCCAGCTTCCGTAAAGATGCATTCCCCAGCTTAAAAAGAATAAAAGGCCAAAACAAATGGAAAGTGAGTTGCTGTAAATTTTCAGTATCCATCCGCCTTTTTTAACCGCCCACGGTGCGTCTGGCGATGCAACCGGTTCTCTATCTACCTCCTCTTTTTCATCCAATTTTTTGGATTCCGCCGAACCAATCTGCCTCAGTGAAACTGTCAGCAATACATACAAAGCCATTTGCAGAAACTCACTTTCAAAATTCTCAAACGTTGCAGAAATAAAATGGCCACTTTGAAGATATTGATCCAAACCTATCTCATGCTGATTTTCATCTTTGAGATCCTGGTTATGTTGTTTCCAGCCGGTAAAGGCTTGGGCAAATAGCGTTACTACAAATAAAATAAGGAATACGATTGTTAGCCCGTTCCTGTAAAGGAAGGTATGTTTCGGATGCGATGCTGTTTTCATATTTAGAAATTAGAATAATATTTTTAACACCTTAAACGAAAAATCCCCAGGTTGTTCGCCCAAATAACGACATTAGAATTTTATGATAAGTCAACACTTACAGATACAATTCACAGATAATAAGGTTTCTAACAAGTATAAAATCGTATCTGATACATAATCATACCAAACACAAACTTGTTATCCCCTATTTCTAAAATACAGCTTAAGACTGCTAAAATTATGGCTCCCTAAGAATTTAATCTGTTTATATCCCCCTAGCTGAACTACTAAAAGGACAATCTATCGCATAATAATAGTAACAATAAGAAGAAATAGCCTGTCATTTACTAACGTTTTCGATGAGATTACATGCTAACGCTAATTATATAAAAAGCAATTTATGTAGTTTTAGATAAATTATAATAAAGCCTAATTTAGCATCAGAGATGAACGGAAAAATTAATTTTGATAGCTTGGAGAAAACCCATTACTTAGCCGTTACCAATAATGATTAAAATACAGTGTGTAAAAACCTTGCGAATCGCTGACTTAACACTAACAAAAAGCGACTTTGCACAATTAATTTACTGAACAATAAATAAGACATGTTAAAAAAACTATCGGCTTTCTGTTGCTGCTTAATTATAATGGCAACCGGTTTAAAAGCGCAGGAAAGAATCAAAAAAACCATTAACACCAACTGGAATTTTCATAAAGGAGAAATTAATGGCTTTCCAAAAACAAAAATAGCAGTTAACTGGGAGAAGGTAAATATCCCACACACTTGGAATGCTATAGATGTAAACGATGACGAGCCGGGTTACTATCGTGGAACGGGCTGGTACCAAAAAACAATCAACATACCAGCATCATGGAAAAACAAAGATGTTTACATTTATTTTGAGGGCGCATCGCTAATTGCCGAACTTTTTATTAATGGTAAATCCGTTGGCAGCCACATCGGCGGTTATAATTTCTTTAGTTTTCCGATAACGGATGCCGTTGAATTTGACCAGAACAACACCATCAGCATCAGAGTAAATAACGAACATAATGAGGATATTCCCCCGCTTTCTGCCGATTTCACTTTTTACGGAGGCATTTACCGAGACATTTACTTAGTTGCAGTAAACAAAGTCCATTTCGATATGGACAACCACGCTTCAAAAGGCATATTTATTTCTACGCCAAAAGTAAGTAAAGAACAGGCTTCTGTTTTGGTAAAAGGTGTTTTAAGCAATACCGAAAAAGCAACGAAATCTTTAATTCTCTACAGCCAAGTTTTTGACGCCGATGGCAAAAAAGTTGCAGAAAAGCAGGACAAAATAAAAGCCTCAGCACAAAGCAATCAAGTTTTTGAGCAAAGTATCCCATCGATTAAAAATCCAAATCTGTGGTCGCCAGAGTCGCCATATTTATATCGGATCGTATCGCAACTAAAAGATGCAAAAACCGGCGATTTATTGGACGAAGTCAGCAACCCGCTTGGTTTCAGATGGTTTAGTTTTGATGCCGATAAAGGCTTTTTCTTGAACGGAGAACACGTAAAACTCATCGGCACCAACCGCCATCAAGATTTTAAAGACTTAGGAAACGCTCTTCCGGATGCTTTACATCTTAGAGATATAGACCTGTTAAAAGCCATGGGAGGCAATTTTCTGCGTATCTCGCATTATCCGCAAGATCCTGAAGTTTTGGAAGCTTGTGATCGTTTGGGCATTTTAACTTCAGTAGAAATCCCTATCGTAAACGCCATTACAGAGTCTAAAACTTTCGCTGATAACAGTTTGATGATGCAAACCGAGATGATCCGCCAAAGTTACAACCACCCCAGCGTTGTCATTTGGGCCTATATGAACGAGGTTTTATTGAGACCACGTTTTGAAAAAGGCAGTGAAAGACAAGAAAATTACTTTAAATCAGTTGCCAAACTGGCACAGGAAATTGAGGATTTGACCCGCAAAGAAGATCCATCACGTTATACCATGATTCCTTGCCACGGCAGTTTTGATTTATACAACCGAGTTGGCTTAACTCAAATTCCGATGATTGTAGGCTGGAACCTCTACCAAGGCTGGTACGGAGGCAATTTCGGAGGCTTTGCGGAATATTTGGATATGCACCACAAAAACTTGCCCACCAAACCGGTAATTATTACAGAGTACGGTGCAGATGTTGATCCACACATCAGTAATCCAAATCCAGTAAGGTTTGATAAATCTCAGGAATATTCAAACATTTATCACCAGGTTTATTTAAAGGCGATGTTGGACCGCCCTTTCGTTACCGGAGGCACCATCTGGAATTTAAATGATTTCAACTCCGAACAACGTACAGATACCGATCCGCACATCAACAATAAAGGAATTTTAACGGTTGACCGCCAACCGAAAGACCAATATTATTTTTATCAGTCGCATTTAATAAAAACACCGTTCATAAAAGTAGGTTCACAGCTCCGCAATTTAAGAAGCGGTATTTCTGATAGCGAAACTGAGCTGGTGCATCATGAAATGGTAGAAATTTACAGCAACCAGCCAGCAGTTAGCCTAAAAGTTAACGGCAAAGTTTTAGGCTCGGTAAAAACCGATTTTAACATCGCAAAATTCAACGTTCCGTTTAAAGACGGCGTTAACCAGTTACAAGCTGTAACTTTAGTAAACGGCAAAGAGGTGGTTGATTTTGTGGAGATTAAGTACATCATCATCCCACAGAAATTAAAATCAAATCTAAAACCATTTACAGAGCTGAATGTGAGCTTGGGCGATCCACGTTATTATATGGATAAACCTTTGCAACAAGTTTGGTTGCCCGAACAAGCTTACACGCCCGGAAGTTGGGGTTACATTGGTGGCGATATTTTTAAGATGAAAAACAGTGGTCGCCAGAGTTTTGGAACCGATAAAAACATCTTAGGCACAGGTTATGACGCCATTTACGCCAGTCAGCGTGAAGACATTAAACAGTTTAAACTAGATGTACCCGATGGAAATTACGAGCTGACTTTACATTTTGCAGAGCTTTTATCAGACAAAGAGAAAGAAGGCCTGGCCTATAATTTAGGAAGTGCGGCAGAAAACGATAAGTTAACCGAAAGAAGTTTCAACGTTTATGTAAACGGCAATAAAGTATTAGATAAGTTGGGCACACAAAATGAGCTTGTTCCGGAAGTTGCTTATGCCACAAAAATCAGTATAAACGTAAAAAACGGAACGGGTGTAGTGATTGATTTTGAGAAATTAAAAAGCAAACCGATACTAAACGGCTTACAGTTACGAAGAATTTATTAATTGAAATGAATAAGGATAATCAAAAATTAGAACAAACTTTTAGGTGGTTTGGCCCGGCAGATGAAGTTACGCTGGCAGATATTAAACAGACCGGTGCAACCGGAATTGTTACAGCTTTGCACCAAATCCCTTGCGGGGATGTTTGGACAGAAGCCGATATTTTAGAGCGCAAGAAATTGATTGAAGACGCTGGTTTAACATGGTCTGTAGTGGAAAGTGTAAATATCCACGAAAGCATAAAAACCAGAACGGCGGAAAGAGATTTGTACATCGAGCGTTACAATACCACCCTTAAAAACTTATCAAAAGCGGGAATCAAAGTGGTTTGTTACAATTTTATGCCCGTTTTAGATTGGACAAGAACGCATTTAAGGTTTACCTTGCCGGATAAAGCCGTTGCATTGCGTTACGATGCAATTGCCCTCGCCGCTTTTGACCTTTACATTTTAAAACGCCCAGCGGCGTTCAACGAGTTTAGCGAGGAAGTACAACAAAAAGCAAAAACCTATTTAACCGGACTTAAAGCCGATGAGGTAAAATTACTTACCGAAACCATTATGGCCGGTTTACCCGGAACGGATGAAGTTTTTACCATCCCGGAGTTTAACGAGCATCTGGAAAAATATGCTAAAGTTGGAAAAAACGAGTTGCGTGAAAACTTAGCCTATTTCTTAAAGGGAATTATTCCAACTGCCGAAGCGGAAGGTATTAAAATGTGTATTCATCCGGATGACCCGCCATTTCCTATTTTAGGTTTACCCCGAATTGTGTGCAATGAGGAAGATTTGCAGTTCATTGTGAATGCGGTAGATTCTGACAGCAACGGCATTACTTTTTGTACCGGTTCATTAGGCGCCAACCCAGCAAATAATTTACCTGCAATGATTGAGCGCTTAGGTCATAAAATCCATTTCTTGCACCTCCGTAATGTACAGCGTGAGGCTGATGGAAGTTTTTACGAAGCGCCACATTTGGAAGGCAGCAACAGCATGTACGCCGTTATGAAAGCCGTAGTAAACGAGCAAAACACAAGAGCATCAGGCGGAAAAGGAATTGTAAACATCCCAATGCGCCCGGATCATGGACATTTGATTTTAGATGATTTTAACCGCAATACCTATCCAGGTTACTCTGTAATTGGCAGACTGAAAGGGCTGGCAGAACTGCGGGGACTGGAAATGGGGATTAGAGGGAACTGATTTTTATAATATGATTGCAAAAGCCGTTTTCGAAAGGAAACGGCTTTTTTCAGAATATAAGATTTATTCGGTTTCCAATATGGTGAATTTACCTTGTAACCTAATATCTTCGGACGAACTGCCAATCATTAATTCAAATTCACCGGGCTCTACCACCCATTTCATGTCTTTATTCAATAACTCCAAATCTTTAACAGCAAATTTCAAAGTAATTAGCTTTTCCTGGCCGGCTTTAAGATTTACTCGCTTAAAAGCCCTCAACTGCGACTCATAAACGATCACACTACTCAATTTATCTTTAAAATAAAGTTGCACCACTTCGTCGCCTGGGTAATTTCCTATATTTTTTAGATTAAAGCTTGCGCTAATGCTATCTTTCTGAGATTGATTGATGGACAGGTTGCTGTAAGCAAAAGAAGTATAACTTAAACCATAACCAAAAGGAAACAAAGCGCCATTTATGCGGGTTTTACCATAACCGTTATCGCCAGATGAAGGTTGACTGGCTTGTGAAGCGGGCTTAAACGGAAAATTCAGTTCAATTTGTCCGATAGATTTTGGAAATGTTACAGATAGCTTACCTCCGGGATTATAATCTCCAAACAAAGCTTCAGCGATAACTTTACCAGCGCTAGGGCCAGGAAACCAAGCTTCTAGGATAGCTGGCAAATAATGATTTTCCCAGTTTATGGTTAAAGGGCGACCGTTAATCATCACCAAAACCACAGGTTTTCCTGTTGCATATAAGGCTTTTAGCAACTCATGTTGGCGCCCGGGCAAATCTAAACTTGTTCTGGAAAGGCTTTCACCTACCAATTTTTCATCCTCGCCAACTACCGCAATAATAACATCTACCGATTTTGCTTTTCCAACCGCTTCATCAATCATTTGTTGTTCCTGAGTAGTTAGCGGGGTTTCTATGATTTCGGTGCCGGGCCACCCGGGATTGGTAATGTCGCAACCTTTGGCATAATCAAAACTTAAAGTTTTACTTTCCAAGGCTTTCAATCCGTCAAAAACAGAAACAGATTGATTATTGGATGGGCCATATCTGCTTACAGTATAACCAATTTCTTTGGCCAATGGCCCTGTAACTAAAATTTTTTGTTGCTTATTTTTTGCTAAGGGGAGTAAATTATCTGCGTTTTTTAACAGCACCAATGATTCTCTATTCAGTTGTTCTGCAAATTTTTCATCAGCGGGTTGGTGGACAATTTTATCCGCAGATTTGGGGTTTGCATTTATAGGTTTATCAAATAATCCTAAACGGAACTTAACACTTAAAACTTCTTTTACCCTTTGATTTAGAACCTCTAAACTTAACGATCCATCCTTCACCGCGTCTCTTAGGTTATTGATATAATTATCAGGTTGCCTAAAATTAGTCCAAACGTTTAGCCCGGCATTTAACGCTTTTACAGATGCGTCTTTAAAATCTGCAGCTACATGATGTTTTGAGGATATAAACTCTACCGCTTCACTATCGGATACTACATAGCCATTAAAACCGTAATCTTTTCTCAATAAATCAGTTAAAAAGTACGAGCTCGCGGTAATGGGGATGCCGTCCCAATCGTTATAACTGCTCATAACACCCATTGGATGTGCCTCTTGGATGACTTTCTTGAAAGGATACAGGTAAAGTTGATGCAATTCCCTTGGCGCAACATGCGGATCTGTACGGGCATTCCCATCTCTACCTCCTTTTGGCACACTATAAACTGCGTAATGCTTTAGCGTTGCTGCAATTCCGTTGCTTTGGATACCTTGAACCATCTTTTTCCCCAGCTCAGAAATCAAGAAAGGTTCTTCGCCGTAGCACTCTATAATTCTTCCCCATCTCGGGTCTCTGGCCACATCTAAAATTGGTGCATAAACATTTGTATAACCTAAAGCTTTGGCTTCTTTTCCTACAATTTGCCCTGCCTGATACACCAAATCCGGATTCCAGGTACTTCCGATGCCAATTGGCGCACAAAGTGGCGTAGCTCTATCGTGGCAAAGACCATGAATTCCTTCGTTTGTAAAATCAACCGGAATGCCTAAACGGGTTTCTTCTATAAACCATTTTTGCAAGGTATTGATGGCTGTAGCGTGTTTACTGTAAGGGAAAGAGTATTCGGTAACCGCCTTTTTATTGTTTGGTAAACTATTTAAGGCTTCGTCGATATTGGCAATGCCGTCTTTCCAAATGGCATTCTTCCATTCCGCAGTGGGCATCTCATCTTTTAAAACTCTCCCGAATCCGTACAATGTTGCGGTTTGGTTCACTTTTTCCACAATTGTCATTTGTGATAGCAGATCATCAATGCGCTTGCTTAAAGGCTGGGTAACGTCCTCATAAACGTCCTTTTTTCCGTTTTTATTGAAATCAATCCAGTTTTTATGGTAAATATTATCTTGTGCGTAACATAGGTAACTGATATTTACCAGCAACACAAGTGATAAGAAAAATTTCATTTTTATTTTACGGATTAAAAAACTGTTAAAAATACAACCACATGGCTATATAGGACTTTTAAAGTGAAGAGCTGTTGAATATATTAAGAAGATAAATCTTCTAACATAGCAGAGCACCCTATTGTAATGCCCTTGGGCATCTTTAAAAGAAAGTTTCCACAAGATTGGAAATAAAAATCTAGGTATCTATGTGGTTATAATTGTTTTTTCAGTGAAATTTAGGCCAGCTTCTAAGCGGCCATCATTTCTTTCTGATAAATTAACGGACTTTTCCCCATAATGCTTTTAAAACATTTATGAAAACTTGCAAAGTTATTAAAACCGCTCTCGTAACAAACCTGCTTAATATTTAAGCGGTTATCAATTAATAATTTACAGGCCTGCCCAACTTTAATTTCTGTTAAAAACTGTGAATAGGTTTTTTGGGTACGCGATTTAAAATATCGGCAAAAAGAATTAGGGCTTATTTTCGCCACTTCGGCAATTTCATCTAAATGTATTTTATTTCGGTAATTGGCAAAGGTATATTCATAAATATCACGAATACGGTCGCGTTCTGACGGCTCTGTATCCATAGAAAAACCAATTGATGTGAGCACTTCAACTTCTTCGCATTTGCTGATTTCAATCAAAGCGTGGATGAGGTAAATAATCCTCTCTGCACCTTCAGAATTTAGCATGTTATCCAACATTTCTGCTATTCTTTGCTTGTTTCCTTTTATAATCTTTAACCCTCGTCTTGATTTATCAAGCAACACTTTTAAGGGCTTGTTTTCCGGTAAATTCAGAAATGCCTCGCCCAAAAAGTTTTCAGAAAAATGAGCTACTTTAACGTTGGGCAACACTGCTTCTGATTCTTGAAAATAACAATCATCAAAACGCCAGTAATGCGGTAAATCTTTACCCACTAAAACAATATCGCCACGCTCAAAAGGCATTATGCTATCCCCTATAAACTGGGTTCCCTTTCCTTCAATAAAATGTATCAGTTCAACTTCTTGATGATAGTGCCACTTATTATTTATAAAGGGCTTAGAGTCTTGACGAACACTTAAGGACTGCGTTGGCTCCATAGATACTTTAAGTAATTGTGCTTTCATCTTAGTTAAAATTAGATTAATAAAAATAAAATTAAACGCAATTAGAGCTACAAATAAAGTTTTAACACGTTACCACACTTTTTAACGCATCCGGACTGCGCTATTAATTCCCGAATAATGTTAACTTTACTTATCTTTATAATTGGTACACTAAGGTAGATATACTTATATGCGTCCGAGGTATCTATTGCATTCAAAAATATGTACAAAACAAACATCAAATAATTGGGGAAAAAGTTAACGGAAAAATCCAAGATTGACCCTTCTGAGATAAGGCAGGCTTTTAATAGCGTAAACATTAAGCTATTATGTTGCAGATACTGGGTTTTAGAAGAATGGGAGTGCTTTGACCTCTCGGTTCCGTTTTGGCGTATTTACCATAACAACATTGCGGGTGCAAAAATAAAATTCAACAATGTTGAAACCGAGTTAAAAGAGGATGTAATTGTAATTATTCCGCCTAACACGTCCTTTTCATCTAAACTGAAACAGGATTTTACCACCAACAACGAAAGTATATCTGGAAGGAAATTTATCAAAAAAGATACTTTAGCAAGCATTAAAGAGAAAGGCAAAGTTGACCATCTCTTCATCCATTTTTCTTTGGGTTTCCCATTGGATTTTGTGAAAAACACTGTAAACGTTATTAATTGCGATGAATACTCGCTACAGCTATTAGAGGTTATTCAGAAGTTTTGTTTAGACGATACCAGTTTCAATTTTGAAGAATGCCTTACCATTCAACAACTTATTTCTTTTTGCCTATTAAGGCTACAGAACGACATCTGGAAATTTGGCGCATTGGACCAAAGGGTTTTTATTGCGATGCAGCATATAGAAAAACACTTTAGCGACAATATTAATAACGATAAGCTGGCAAGCAATGCCAATATGGCGGTAAATTCATTTGCCAGACTTTTTAAAAACAGCACAGGAATTTCTATACAACAATATATTATCAGAACTAAAATTGAAGCCGCTTGTAATTTAATGCACCATAGCAACAAAACTATAGATGAAATTGCCTTTGATTGTGGCTTTTCAGATCGACATCATTTCGCAAAAATTTTCAAAAAAGTAATGAATATGAATCCGGCGTACTACAAAAAAAGATTAACGATGGTTTAGCACTTGCTTATTTATTAGCTGAAGCGCTTTCTTTAAGGAAAACATATTATCCATTAACACCCACTTTTCGCCCGCTTTTGTTCCGGGTATTTCCTGCTGATATTTCCACATAATTCTTTCCCATTCCTGCACTTTTTCATTTTCGGCATCCATAATTGCCTTTTTCTCGAAAGAAAATGAATCTTCGGTTTCCATAATCATAAACAGCCGATTATTGAGCCTATAAATCGCCATTTCTATTACACCTGTATTTTTGATGCTTTCCACAACCTCCGGCCAAACATTTTTATGCCATTCTGCGTACTCTTTTATTAGTGTTGAATCGTCCTTTAAGTCAAGGGTTAAACAGTATCTTTTCATAAATGGTATGATAAATCTCTCTTAGTGGTTAACTAAAACAACATCATCTTAATTAACATGAGCAAATAACAAATTTTAATTTGTTAGAGATTTTATCCTATCATCTAAACATTAAGCTTTATTGGCATCTACCGTTATTCATTACCAAATCTTAAATTTCATCCTACCCTAAACATCTTTGCGCTTTGCGCAATTCTAAATTGCTTTCTAACTACCGTGTTTTCGCTAGCTGCTATTGCATGTACGGTTTTAACGAACGCATCTGGCGTTATAGAAATGGTATTTATGCCTTTTTCCACCAAAAATTGCGCAAAATCCGGAAAGTCTGATGGCCCCTGCCCGCAGATACCAACTTTTACATTTTTATCCTTCACCGCATTAATTAGCATCGAAATCATCTTTTTTACCGCCGTATTTCTTTCATCATAAAGATGAGCGACATGAGCAGAATCTCTATCTAAACCTAAAACCAATTGTGTAAGATCGTTAGAGCCTATAGAAAAACCGTCTACTTCATTCGCAAACTCCCGGGCCAACATAAAGTTTGACGGCAATTCTGCCATTAAATAAACTTGGAGACCGTTTTCGCCTCTTTTTAATCCGTTTTCCTCCATCACCGCATACACTTTTTTTAATTCTTCAACTGTACGGCAAAATGGGATCATTACCTTAATATTATCCAGGCCTAATTTCTCCCTAACATTTTTGATGGCCTTGCACTCTAAACCAAAAGCTTTTTTATAAGCATCGGAGTAATACCTAGATGCTCCTCGCCAACCTATCATTGGGTTTTCCTCATCAGGTTCAAACAATCTACCGCCTAGTAAATTGGCATATTCGTTACTTTTAAAATCAGAGAAACGCACTATTGCCTGTTTTGGATAGCAAGACGCGGCGATTTTAGCCAAACCATAAGAAAGTTTCTCCACAAAATAACTTTCGCCATTTTTGTGCGCTTGTATTATTTTTGTGATTTGATTTTTTAAACCATGATCCCTTAACGATGCATGGTTTAACAGTGCCAATGGATGCACCTTGATATAATTATTGATGATAAATTCCATTCTGGCCAAACCAATGCCACTATGCGGAAGATTTGCAAAATAAAAGGCTTTATCTGGCGAAGCCACGTTTAAAAGTAAAGGCGTATTAACCCGGGGCAGTTCATTCAACAAAACCTCGCTTCTTTCTGTTTTTAAAATACCTTTATAAACCAGCCCAACTTCGCCTTCGGCGCAAGAAGCGGTCACTAAATCACCATCGTTTAAAAGCTGAGTTGCGTTTTCACAGGCTACAATTGCGGGAATGCCCAACTCTCTGGCAACTATTGCGGCGTGGCAGGTACGTCCGCCTCTTTCAGTAACAATTGCCGAAGCTATTTTCATAATAGGCTCCCAATCGGGGTCGGTCATTTCTGTAACCAAAACGCTGCCCGGTTCAAAATTAATTTCATTCAGGTTTTTCATCAAAGAAGGCACAATCTTCACCTTCCCGGCACCTATTTTATCGCCAATGGCAACCCCTTTTAAATGAACTTCCTTGTTCTCTTTTTCAGCTATTTTATAGCTTACAATTTTTTTATTTTCCTTTCGGGAATGGATAGTTTCTGGCCGAGCTTGCACAATGTACAGTTCATTACTTTCACCATCCAAAGCCCACTCAACATCCATGGGGCACCAATGTTTTTTTATAGATGTGTAATAATCCTCAATGGCCATTACCCAATAAGAAAGCTGGATAATTTGCGCATCGTTTAAGCAAAACGTTTCTTCCTCGAACGTAGAAGTCGCAATAATTTTAACCCGCTCATTCTTGTCCCCATAAACCATTTTTTGAGTTTTGGCGCCCAACTTTTTTTCTAAAATAGCAGGATATTGCTTCTTTAACAAAGGCTTGTACGCAATAAACTCATCCGGAGACACCGCACCCTGCACCACCATTTCGCCTAAACCAAAAGTTCCGTTTATCACCACCACGTCTTTAAACCCGCTTTCGGTATCTAAAGAAAAAGCAACGCCCGAAGCACCAACATCAGACCTTACCATCTTTTGTACACAAACAGAAAGTCCTATTTTAAAATGGCTGTAGCCAAAACTTTTGCGATAGCTGATGGCTCTATCTGTAAAAAGAGAGGCAAAACCGCTTTTAATTGCTACAAAAAGATCGTCTACGCCATTCACATTCAAAAATGTTTCCTGTTGCCCGGCAAAAGATGCATCGGGCAAATCTTCTGCAGTTGCGGACGAACGCACCGCCACGGCAACATTTTTTTGATGATATAAACCAGACAATGTCTCGTAAGCATCGTTAATTTGCTCTATAAAAAAATCTGGAAATACCGCTTCCTTAATTTTTTCTCTTATTAAACTTCCGCAGCTAGCCAATGATTTTAAATCATCAACATTGGTGTCATTGATAATTTCAGCGATAACGGGTTCAAGATCGTTGAAAGCGATAAATTCATGATAGCCATCAACCGTAATTAGGAAACCATTCGGGATTTTTATTCCTAAATGAGAGAGATTCTTCATCATTTCACCTAAGGAAGCATTTTTTCCGCCTGCAATATTAATGTCGTTAATACCTACCTCGTTAAGCCTAAGCGTTATTCTGTTTTTCATTACCAATTATTTTATTGGGCTAAACTCGGCATAAGCAATTGTGTAAAAAAGAATAAAAATAACCATATTTAATACTATATTAACTTATATAATGATAATTTAGATTCAAACAAGTTACTTTAGTAATGAAAGCACAATTGCTTAAAATCCCTTTACAGGTTGATCAATCTTTTCGGATTAAGACGGATATAGCAAAGAAGTTTTATAATCAATGGCATTATCATCCAGAAATTGAACTTGTATTAATTGTAGAGGGGTCTGGAACTGCGCTTATCGGTGATGGCATTATAAATATAAAAAGCGGTGATGTTTTGCTGATTGGCGCTAATCTACCGCATATGTTTAGAAGCGATGTGGAACAAGGCGACGAACAGTTGATCACCGAATCTTTAACCATCCATTTTCTGCCAGAAATTTTTGAAACTTTTTTAGCACTACCAGAAAATGAAGCAATTGTCAAGCTCCTAAAAAAAGCGTTCGTGGGCATCTCGGTTTTGGGCGAAACCAAAAAAAAGATAACCGAACTGATGCAGGCTATTAGCTACGTTTATAAAACCATGCGACTAATTTCTTTGTTGGAAATCTTAAGTGTGATTGCCAATTCAGAAGAAACCAAGCTTATATCTAATAAGGCAATTAAGTTATATGCCAACAAGCAAGATGAGGCCAGGCTGAACCGAATTTACCAGTATACTTTAAACAATTTTGCTCGTAAAATAACACTTGCTGAAATTGCCAATGTAATTCACATGGTACCGCATTCTTTTTGTCGGTATTTTAAATCGAGAACTAAAAAAAGGTATTCTTTATTTTTGCTAGAGGTTAGAGTAAGTCATGCTTGTAAATTACTGACAGAATCTGACTACAGTATTGCCGTAATTGCCTATGAAAGCGGATTTATGAACGCCTCAAATTTTAACAGGCACTTTAAATTAATTACCAATAAAACGCCTTTTGAGTATAAAAAGCAGTTTCAGTCGGTTAACTCTTAGCGATTATAACGGGGTGTTTTTATCAAAAACACAGGGACGTCTGCGACAGGCCCTGCTTGGAGAAGGAACCGCAACTCTTTTTATGAAAGCGTATTTCAAAGATAGAGAAAGACTATCTTGTTATATTTTTTCTAATGATACATAATTGTGTCTTTTCTCTTGAATCTTACGTCTTTATACTTAACTCTCTTTACGGACAAACCGCATCTCCTTCGGCGATACAAAAATCGGCGAACCGTACCTGCTCGTCCCGTAAGTACGATTTATTGTTTAAGCTTCTATAAATCCCCCATTTTGGACGACAAAAAGTAGTTTCGTTACGCCACATATCAATATTGTTATTGGCATAAGTTAGTAAACTCGCCCCGTCAGAAACTCGGTTGATGCTTACTTCATAACTACCCTGAGTGGCGTATTTTATTTTTTCGGTCACCTCTACCCATACGCCTTCAAAAACTGCCAAATCCACCGTTTTTACTTTGCCTAAAGACGTACCGGTGCTTCCGGCGGTATGGATAATTTCCAATTTATCTGGGTTTCCGTATCTGGGGGTAATAGTTATAATCGGAGAACCGTCATCTCCGTCTCCCGCTTTAATCTGGTGGATATGCGTAAAACTTGGCGATGGCTGAAAACCAACAGGCAACATAAATTTCCAGTGGTAAGTTACCGTTTCGTTCAACGTTGCCTTTAAACTATCCGGAGAAGGTGCATAGGTTTTAATTTCATTCCTTTGCCTATCGGTAGCGCCATTGCAACGATCATCATCCGGACTTGTATGAATGGTAAACACAAATACATTCTCTTTTAAAACATCATCGTAAATTTCAGAAATATGCCTTCCAAAATCCGCATGTCCGCAATCCGGAACTTCCATTGCAGTTCCTCCCAGTTTACTGTTCAACAATTCGTAGGTATTTCCTGGTCCGTCTGCCTGCAATAAAAATCCGGGTTTAGTTTTAACTGGTGGTTCTTCCTTTACGGGAGGGTCTGGGTCTTTCTTTTGGTTAGACTTCGATTTAGAACAGTTTATCAGCAATAAAACAGCGAGAAACCAAGTCCTTTTAAATGTTATTTTTTTCATCTCTACTTTTGTCTTTCACGACGGAGTTTAAACTTTGCAATAAGCCATTTTAACTTAATAGTTTATTAGTCTATTTTACCATTTCATTAAAATATACTAACATTAAAATCCTTGCTTAATTTTAGGTTTGTTAATATCGCTGAATAGCCTGCCAATAAACCACAGTAATACTTCAATTTAATTCGCTTTATTGCATTTTAGAAATCTTAATAATTTACCATTAAACATGAACCGTTTAAACAAAATATTCTTTTTGCTCTGTGGAGGACTTATCGCGTTAAGCGCTTTTAAACAGCCCATTAAAGCCTGGCATTCAAAGTTTGTACAAGAAGGGAAAAACCAAGAATTGGTATATGTTGCGGACGAAAACGGAAATATCATCCCGGATTTTAGCAGGGTTGGCTATCACCACGGAGATAGGGAAATTCCGGATGTGGCAATTGTAAAAACTTTGACAGCACCAGATGGCGACGCCACCCAACTCATCCAACAAACGATTGATGAAGTTTCAGCCTACCCGATGCAAAAAAATGGTTTCAGAGGGGCAATCCTTTTAAAAAAAGGCACTTATAAAATCTCGGGCACTATAAATGTTAATGCGAACGGGATTGTTTTACGCGGAGAAGGAGACGATGAAAAAGGCACCAAACTTATTGCGACAGGAAACAAACAGCGTTCGCTAATTTTGGTTTCCGGAAAGGCCGCACCAACCGAAATAAAAGGAAGCCGTACTGCCATCACCGATAAATATGTACCCACGGGTGCTTTTTCTTTCCGTGTTAAAAATGCTGACAACCTCAAAGTCGGTGATAAAGTAATTTTATACCGCCCCGGCACCCGGCAATGGATTACCGATTTACAAATGGACCGTATCCTTGAAAGAAGCGGTACCAAACAATGGCAACCAGAAGAATATAATTTAAGCTACGAAAGGCAAATTACCCAAATTAAAGGAGATTTAATTGCCATTGATAATCCTGTTGTAATGCCTTTGGAAGCGAAATACGGCGGTGCAGAATTGTTTAAATATACCTTTGAAGGAAGGCTTACCGAAGTTGGTATTGAGGGGATAAGGTTTGAATCTGAGTTTAGCTCTGACATTGCGGAAGACCACGGCTGGACGGCCATAGAAATGAACAACATCGAAAACGGATGGGTAAAAAATGTTACAGCTAAATACTTTGGCTATTCCTGCGTTTGGCTTCAGAATAGGGCTAAAAACATCACTGTAATTGATTCTAAATGTTTAGATGCAAAGTCCATCATCACCGGCGGAAGAAGGTATTCTTTTAATAACAACGGGCAACAGAACCTTTTCATGAACCTGGAAAGTGAAGATGGCCGACATGATTATGTTACCGGAGCAAGAACCTGCGGACCAAACGTTTTTTACAACTGCAAAGCCAGAAAAACCCATGCAGATATTGGTCCGCACCACCGTTGGGCCACGGGTACACTCTATGATAATATCGACACTGATGGAGAAATCAACATCCAAGACCGCGGGAATTGGGGAAGCGGACATGGTTGGGCAGGCGTTACCCAAGTGGTGTGGAACTGTAAAGTAAGCGCAGCAACCGTTCAAACCCCCTGGGTTTCGGGTAAAAATTACGCAATTGGCGTACAAGGAAAAAAATCTGAAGGCAGATTAAAAGGAAGACCAGAAAGCGAATGGGAAGGCCAGAATCAAAAAGACCTGCAACCCACTTCATTGTATTTAGCTCAAAAAAACAACAGGAAAAAAATCAATAAATGAAATTACTCACTTTACCGCTAGCTACGGCAACTTTCCTATTAGGCAGCATTTTATTGAGCAGCTGCGCAACCTCAAACTATAGTTTAAAACATTGGCCAGCAGGGCAATCTCCCGAAGAAATTGGCAACAAAGTAGCATGGCGGTTTAATAACTCTCCGCACACAAACTTCAATAAAATCACGCCACCACGGGTAATCACTTACCCCGAAAGCTGTGCTTGGTACGGAGCGCTTACTTTTGCAAAAGAATCAAATAATACGGCGTTGAAAAATGCCTTAATCAAAAGGTTTCAACCGCTTTTTGCGGAGGAAGCGAAAATGGTTCCCATCCCAGACCATGTTGATTACGCCGTATTTGGTGCTGTTCCGCTAGAAATATATATGAACAATAAAGAAACTCATTACCTAGAAATGGGGCAAGAAATTGCGGATAAGCAATGGGCCCCTCCTTTTGGCCCGAGGGTGAATGAAAACTCCCAAAAATATTATGATATGGGTTTAACCTGGGAAACCCGGCTGTGGATTGATGATATGTATATGATTACGGCCGTACAAGCTCAGGCTTACAGAGCTACCGGCGACGAAAAATATATCGCCCGGGCAGCCAAAGAAATGGTGTTTTATTTAGACCAACTTCAGCAACCCAATGGTTTGTTTTACCATTCGCCAGATGTTCCTTTCTTTTGGGGACGAGGAGATGGTTGGATGGCAACAGGAATGGCAGAATTGCTCCGATCGTTGCCCAAAACCAATCCCGATTATGATAGGATAATGAAAGGTTACCGTTTAATGATGGCTTCTTTATTAAAATACCAAACCAAAGAAGGTATGTGGCGACAGTTGATTGATGATCCCGAAGCCTGGCCAGAAACCTCGTCAACCGGGATGTTTACTTTTGCCATGATTACCGGTGTAAAAAACGGCTGGCTAGATAAACAAACCTATGGTACAGCAGCAAGAAAAGGTTGGTTAAGCTTGGTTTCTTATTTAAATGCAGATGGTGATGTACGCGAAGTTTGCGAGGGTACCAACAAGAAAAATAGCAGGCAATACTATTTGGATAGAAAAAGAAATATCGGCGATTTACACGGACAGGCGCCTATTTTATGGTGTGCAACTGCCCTACTTCGTTAAGTTTTCATATCTTTACTAATGCATGTTGCGTAAAAACTTCAATAATTGTAAATCGTTTCACGAAATTGGACCATGAAAAATAAAACCTTGCTATTTGCACTTTCGAGTGCGCTTTGTTTATTCTTATTCCAGTCTGTATCCGCTCAGGAGAATAATAATAAAAACACAGTTAATGCCGGACTAACTTTGCCCAACGGCTTCGAAGCCAGCAAAATAATTGAGAGTGCCGGAAAACCTCGACACATTGCAGTGACTAGCAAAGGCGAAGTGTACGTTAAATTGCAAAGACTGTTAAATGGCAAAGGCATTCTATTATTGAGCGATGATGATAAGGATGGCGTTTTCACAATCAAAACAAGTTTTGGCGATTATACAGGAACAGGTATCAAGATTAAAGACGGCTATCTATACGCTTCTTCTGACCGAGAAGTCTTCCGATATAAACTAGATGCACAGGAACATGTGATAGACGCAGAACATCCCGAAAAAATCGTTACTGGTTTAGTAGCTGGCAGACAGCACCAAACCAAGTCTATTGTTTTAGATAACGACAACCATATTTATGTAAATATTGGTGCGCCTTCCAACTCCTGCCAGGAGCAAGACCGTGGCGTAGCATCTCCGGGAATACCGGGATGCCCTTTATTAGATTCTGTGGGTGGCATCTGGAGATTTAAAGCCGACCAACTCAATCAATCATACAAAGAAGGCTTACGTTACGCAACGGGGTTAAGAAATGTAGTAGGATTGGATTGGAACCAACAAGATAACAGCCTTTACGTGATGCAACATGGACGCGATAACCTCAACAGCTCATGGCCTAATCTTTACACAGAAAAACAGTCCGCTGAATTGCCTTCAGAGGCGCTCTACAAACTAAAAGAAGGCGATAACGCCGGCTGGCCTTATATTTATTATGATCATATCCAGAAGAAAAAAATATTGGCACCCGAATATGGTGGAGACGGAAAAAAAGAAAGTGACAAAGATTTCCTTGATCCGATAATGGGATTTCCGGGGCACATGGCGCCAAATGGGTTGCTTTTCTATACCGGAAAAATGTTTCCTGAACGTTATAGAAACGGCGCTTTTATTGCTTTCCACGGCTCATGGAATCGTTCTCCAGAACCTCAAGAAGGCTATTATGTAGTATTTGTTCCTTTTAAAGACGGTAAACCAACAGGTAAATGGGAAGTGTTTGCAGACGGCTTTTCTGGCGTTGATAAGGTAATGTCAACCAGGGAAGCACAACACCGTCCGTGTGGGCTTGCACAAGGTCCGGATGGTGCATTATATGTTACAGACGATACAAAAGGAACCATTTATAAAATTAGTTATCGATAATTAGACGAAAAGCTGAAAGCTAAAACATTATAATTATGAAAAAGTTTTTAGGGCTTGCACTACTCTTAAGCATTACAGCTACTTTAAGCGCTTTAGGTCAGCAGAAACCCACCGCTAAGTCATCGGGTTTAGCCCAAAGTATGATAAAGGGGAAAGCGGTTTATCAACAATATTGCTTAACATGCCATCAGGCAGACGGCGGTGGTGTGCCTAATTTAAATCCTCCTTTAATTAAAACAGCGTATGTTTTGGGAGACCAAACCCGTTTAATTAATATCATTTTAAAAGGAATGAGCACAGGCGTAGTGATTGACGATGAAGAATATACCAACCCCATGCCTCCGCTCAATATATTGAGCGATGAACAGGTTGCAAATGTTTTAACCTACGTTCGTAATAACTTCCAGAACAAAGCCAGCGCAATTACGGCTAGCCAGGTTAAAGCAGTAAGGGCGAAGAATAAATGAAGAAACTTATTTTGGATAGACTTACGAAGTCTCAAAAACTTCGTAAGTCTCAATTATTACCTTTGTCAATATCCGGACGGAACTACTAGCTTGTTAGACTGCGGAGACGAGGTCTATTCGAGACACATTCCGACTCCTTGCCAGTCCGGCAAAATTGGCGCTCAATGCAGACTTAAACCTACTTTTTCCTCGCTTTTAATATAAAATCCACAATAGGCTTTGGATCCTTTAAACTATGCGGATGATGTTTCCCTCCGGGTTTAAGTATCAGCGCTATTTCTCCTCCGGCTTCTTTGATTAATTTTACAAAGGGAAAAGTATTTTCCTGCATAGGTACTACCTCATCGGCATCGCCACAAACATGCAACATGGGATAATTGCCCTTCACAATTTGTTTTATTTTATTGATGGGGCTTTCATTAAAATCAGCGATATCCTGCTCACTCTTAACCTGATAATCTTCTTTAAACAGTTCCCACTCTTTCTTGCTCCCTGGCCCGATGCCTAAACCGCCGGGCCAACTTTTAAGATCTAAAACCGGATTATCAGCATAAATACAGGCAACTTTATGCGGGTTTTCCGCTGCCCAATTATAAATATATACGCCACCTCTACTCATGCCCTCTAAAACTGCTTTCTTAGCGAAGCCTTTTTTTCTTAAAAAATGGTAGAAACGGTTCCAGATACCGATGGCTTCCTGATTGCCAAATAATTCTGCCACATCGCAGTAAACTACATGGTAACCCAATTCCAACAAAGCTATATCGGTTTGTGGTTCATGTCCCCAAAACCGAGCCCGCCATATCCAAGGTTTGCCTCTGGCTATAAATTTGGGACTTACAATTTTGGCAATTCGGTTCTCGAACTGGAATTGAACTCCGGAAAATCCATGAAAAGAAAACGTATTCTTGACTTCGGTAGGCTTGCTAAAAATATTCTTCGGTTTTTGCTGATACTTGTACGACGCCCTTTCTGTACCTCTTAAACTAACTGTATAAGCGATACATAAAATTGTTAGTACAAAGGATTTAAAAATCAAATATCGCTTCATAAAACAAATAAATTAATAGCTCTTAATATTCAATATTAAAAGAAATACCTATACGATTAAGCATAGGTATCCAAGATTAATCGGTTACAATAATTTAATCCAACTCTCCGGTTTTCATATTTTTTGTTGCGCCAGAAAACTTAGTGCCCATTTTTCCTTTTACTTCTATTTTTATTACAGATGCGATTTTGTCTGGTGCTTCCTTAGGAACATTAATAATTAAGCCTTTTTCTTTAGAAAACGAAGATTTAAGCTTTACATTGCCATCCAATAGTTTTGCTGATATAACTTTATGATCCAAATCTGGAATTACTAGTTTACCGTCTGTTGGCCAATCAAATACAGATACGTATAAAGTTGTACCTTTTTTAGAATCTTTACGAGTGCAGCGTCCCCAAGCAACCGGAGCTATCGGACTAGGTTTAGTTGCATAAATGGCTTCGCTATTGATCTTCATCCAATTGCTTATATCTTTTAATCGGTCGATACTTTCCTGAGGAAAAGTTCCATCTGGTTTAGGCCCTACATTCAACAGGTAATTACCACCTTTAGATGCAATATCCACCAAATTACGGATTAAAGTTTCGCTTGATTTCCATTTATGATCCGACGTTCTGAAACCCCAAGTTCCGTTCATGGTCATGCAAGTTTCCCAATCCTGTCCATCTAATTCATCAACGGTTGGTATTTTTTGTTCAGGAGTTTTGGTATCGCCAGGGAAATTGGGACGCTTTAAACGATCATTGGTAATGATATTTGGTTGCAGTTTTAATACGTTCTGCAGTTTTGTAGCTGCTTCATCTGTCATATTAGTTGGTGTATCCCACCATAAAACAGCGATATCGCCATAGTTCGTCATCAGCTCTTTTACCTGCGGAACCGAAACCTGGTCGATATAATCGTCAAAACTTCTGGTTTCCTGCGCCGGGTCCCAATGCCCTTTATGTGCCAAAGTGTAAGCATCTATTTTTGTAGAATCTGGATTTGGCCAGCCTTCATTCATTACTTTCCTGGCCGCAGATCCACCGGGATTGTTCCAGTCTTGCGCCTGCGAGTAGTAAAAACCGAGTTTCACGCCGTATTTACGGCAGGCGGCTGCCAAAGGCGCTATCAAATCTTTGCCGTAAGGCGTTGCATCCACTACGTCCCATTTGCTGGCTTTTGAATCAAACAGTGCAAATCCATCATGGTGTTTTGCAGTAATTACAATGTATTTCATGCCGGCATCCTTCGCCATTTTCACCCAGGCATCAGCATCGTATTTAACTGGGTTAAACTTTTTGGCCATTTCCTGATATTCGGCTACCGGGATTTTACAGCGGTTCATGATCCACTCGGCACCGCCCCGGCGTTGTTCATGCCCTTTGTACACGCCCGCAAACTGTGCATATACGCCCCAGTGGATAAACATCCCGAAACGGGCCTCACGCCACCATTCCATGCGTTCGTCTTTAGAAAGTTTTTCCTGCGCAGATACGGATTGTGTAAGAATAAGAAAAGAAAATACAAGGGAGAAAAATGTTTTGGTCATGATGTCTAAATGTAAAATATTGTGGTTTATAAAATCTAAAATCCCTAGCCCTAAGGCATACAAGGACATATTGTATATAAAATTGTTAAACTTGCCATAATTGACTAATTGCTACTCAACCAGTAGCTTTGTAACCGCCATCTTATTGTTTACTGATATAACCTTCAACAGATAAATTCCTTTATCTGGTTTAAAATTTAAATTAAAATGATGCCTTTTTTGTGAGTTGCTTGTGGTAAGCTCCTTTTCAAAAACAGTTCTTCCTGCCAAATCCTGAATTTCCACCTTAAAAGCTGTATCTTCATTGTCATAATACAAATTAATCATACTACCAACCAAAGGATTTGGATAAACAAGTAAACCTGGTTTCGCTAAATTGAAATTGACCACGCTCACTCCTTTTTCTGTTGCTGTTCCATCAAAATCAAACTGAACTAATTTATAATAATTATTCCCTTTTAATGGTTCTTTATCTGTAAAAGAATAGGTTTGTAATTGGTTTAAATTTCCTTTTCCTGCTATTTTAGTTAAAGGCTGAAACCGCTGGTCGTCTCCGGCCTTATAAATCATAAAATAACTATTGTTGTTTTCAGATGCGGTTCGCCAGCTTAAATCAACACCATTAACCTGTTTTTTTGCTTCAAAGGAAACAAGCTCAACCGGTAGCGTTTTGGACTGGTATATATTCCATTCAGACAATTGGGTATTTGCCTCTCCTGCGTTTTGAGTAATGTACAGCCTGAAATATTTGTACTTGGTTTCATCATTAACGATATAAAAATTTGTTTGCTCTCTAGCACTGAATGCCTCATCACTCCGTTCGTCTAATAATATCCAATTAACCCCATCGTTAGATCCCTTCACAGTCCAACTTTTCGGATCGCGGGCTGGGCGGTCATTTCCCGAAGAAATTTTATACGTTGATAAGGCGACGGGGGCAACAGGTTCGTATTGAAACCATAAAGCTGTTTTACTACTTATATAAAACTTTGTCCCTGTATTAACATCCACAAGATTGGGTATATGGTTTCCTACAGTGATAGCTCCGCTTCCACTTCCAGAAAACTGTGCTGTCATTTTACCGCCATCTCCTGTAATTCTGATTTGGTCTCCTGTTGGATCCGGAGGTAAATTATTTGGATCATAAGTTGTAAAATAATACACTTCGCCAGTTACTGTCCCCACATTATTGGTTGCATCCACCCGCCAAAAATATTTGGTGTTTGCCGCCAAATCCGGAACGTCCAAAGTTGCATCGGTAACAGTACCTAAATCCTGCATATTTGCTTCACTTGTCCCTAAATAAACCTTGTAAGACGCGGTGTTGATGCTACCTGTCCATTTTAGGGTAACATCGCCAAAAAGAACTCTCTTGTTTTTATGCCCCGGAATAACTACTACGGCTTGTTCTGGTAATTGGGTTAAATTAGTTTGGGAATTGATATATCGACGATTTTTTTCCCAAAGCAAACGAGCTGTAATTTGTGGGGATGATGCTATTTTACTATTATTAATTGTTGCAAATCTGGTGTATTGATCTGGCCTGAATTCTGTTAGGTAAATATATTCGTCACGCACATAATTGTCTCCACCAGAGTTTCCACTACCTGTAGTTCCGTCAACTTTACCTGCGTATTTGTTGGTGGTATTGTTGTAAATGCCCAAAACCATATCGACATAAGTATTTGCAAAAGGCACTATGCTTTTAAAAGTTAGTCCATATCTTTTGCTTTCATATGCTATCCAAAGGCCTTGCGCTTCATAAGCAAAGTGGTTTGCATCTTCTATGCTTCCGCCAATGGCATACAACCATAAATTTATTGCAGCGCCAGTATATGAAGTCTGTGCAGAAACGTTTTGGTAAAACCAATCAAGGTTAGATTGTACAATGGCATCGAACTGTGTCACTCTTGCTGGGTTATCGTTTAACAGTTCATGGCATTGTATCAAACGTATAAACCCATCTGTAAGCATAAATAACTGATTCCACGGTGCCGGATCGTTAGGCTTGTAAGTATTTGGTGCGCCAGGGAAATAGAAGTGATTATCCTCACTGGCTTTTAAAAATCGTGGCAAAATCCAGGCATCCATTACATAATCAGCTTCTGTAATATATTTCAGAGCTCTTTGCTTGTAAGTAGCGCCATAAACTTTCGGATCTCCATCTGGGACGGTTGTATTCCAGATAGCAGGAGTTTGCAAAATAAGTTTAGCGCAATAAAGCATGTGCGAAAGAACCTCACCCTGTTCTATACCTGCGCCTGCTACCGTTTCTGACTGATCTACCGAAGGCCATATGGGCTCTATTTCGCCCGTCCAAGATAAGCGTTGCCCACCAACCGAAGAAGAAGCCAAATCATTTCGTCCGGCCAAACATGCATCAGAATAATAAATCATTCTATCCAGTATTTCTATATCACCGGTGGCCTCATACATCAAACCACAGGCTTCGATTGCTTTTCCAGCATTTCCGTAAACGTATACATTTCCTCCACTGTATGCCGGGGGCGTAACTTTACTGGCCATATAAGCTTTAAAGTTATCAATTTCGTTTTGCGTAATTGCACCGGTTAAATTATCAATCACCATTGATTCTGCTTTTGCCCCTCGTTTACCACTAAATAGTATAAGCAAAACAATAAGCGAAAATTTTAAAAATTTCTTTTCAGTTATCCTTACAAAGAGTTCAGTTTTTTGAGTCAAAGTTTTCATCATATAATTTTTCGAGGAATAGGCTACTAGAATTAGCAAAAACTAGTTTATGATTTGATTCCCTAAAAAAAAGAATTTAAAAACAGAAAAGATTAATGGAATTTGGCAGATTGATAAGCTTAATTGGAGCAATTTAACATTGCCTCCACGGCAGTATAAAGTTCAATGGTTACTTTTTTCTGAGCTCTTGGGCAACAATCCAAGATCGGCCATCTTCTGTTAAACAAGCAGTAAAAAATGCTTGGGGCTTCTGCCCTTTATCTGCGTAAACAAAAGGTCTCTCTCTTCTTCTAAAAGTAAATGAAGTGCCATCTGTATATTTAACAGTTTTGTTATAAATGGATTTTTTTGTTAATAAGCTATAATTTACTCCATCTTTAGAGAAATACTGGGCGCCATCTTTTTTCTCTCCAGTTGCTTCGCCTCCAAAATCACTTACAATCACATTATATTGGTTTTTCTCCCACCATATGGTTGGGTCTTCTAGCTGATTGGAATCTGGCAAAAGGTTATACTTTTCGCTAACTTTTACATAGGCTGCATCGTAACGTACAGCCTTATAAGCTTGCGCAATTCTAATATTATTGACAGATTTCCGGCCGAATACATAAATACTGCCATCTGGCATTACCAAAGGTGCAGGATTTGAAAAAGGCATTGCAGTTTTATCTACCCGCTTCCATGGACCGGTTATAGCTTTTGAGTAAGCATATCCCGTTTCGTTTGCTGATGAAATATAGTAAAGAATAAAAGTATCGCCCGACTTTACTATTTTAGGATTATGTGCCCTATCATTATCCCAAAACCCTGCTCGTTTTTGTATCACTACTTCTTGAAAAGTGTACGGCCCTAATAAGTTTTTAGACGTAGCCCGGACAATTTCCGAGTAAGTTGTCCAACCGGCAAGTCCGTATTTCTCTGGCCAACGAGAAGCAAATAAATGGTAGGTATCTCCAACTTTTATCACCGAAGGACACCATAAAATATATCCTTCCATTTTAAAACCATCTCCCTTTTTTGCAGGGAGTATTGTGTTTTCTAAAGATTGCGCATTAATTTCTCCTACAAGGATGATGACCAAAAACGCAAATAAAGCAGCAACTCTTTTCATTTTGAGTTTAGTTTATAGTTTTATCTTTTTCTGGAAGCTTTGTATTATACCAAAGGTCAACCGGAGTATCGTTTTTTTGAGGCGCACCCGGCGTACTTCTTCCTTTATCGATATAATTTTGTAATAAGGCAGTGAGTGATTTTACTACCTCAGGATTTTCTTTATAAACGTTATGCTGTTCTTTAATGTCGGTATCCAGATTGTACAATTGTATAGCAGGTAATCCTTCTTCAACAGCTGCTGCATTTCTTGGTGCTGCCCAACCTCCAGAGCCTGGAGCGAATTCCAATTTCCATTTGCCTTGGCGGATTGCAAAATTCCCGTCGATGGAATGGTGTACGGTGGCCTCTCTAATGACCTTTTTGTTGTTTCCTTTTAAATACGGTAGTATATTGTAGCTATCTTCTGCCGCATTGTCTGGAATCGTTTGATTTGTTATTGCCCCTACAGTGGCCATAAAATCACTTAAACAAACTGTTTCGTTACATGCAGACTTGGCTTCTACTTCTTTTGGCCAACGAATTAGGAAAGGAATCCGATGTCCGCCTTCCCAGATATCTGCTTTGTAGCCTCTGTACTGCATGCTCGGATAATGGCCTAATGCTTCAACATTCCATGTGTTTAAAACATAAGGAGCAAAACCATTATCACTTGTAAAAATCACAATGGTGTTTTCAGCAATTTTAGCATCATCCAATGCTTTTAAAAGTTCGCCAACTGCCCAATCTGTTTCTAATACATAATCACCATATTCTGTTAAGCCACTTTTTCCTTTAAACTGATCATTTGGAACAATAGGCGTATGCGGAGAAGGGAGAGTGAAGTATAAAAAGAAAGGCTTCTTGGCATCACTTTGGCCTTTAATATAGGAAACTGCTTTGGCAGTAAAATCAGGCACACAGTTTACTGCTTCAAAATCTTTTTCTGCTGGCCCACTTCTTACCCATTTTTTAGTTACCGTTGGTACGCCAACCGTATGATCATTTTCTATATAAATAAAAGGAGGCATATCTAAGGAAGCCGCCAAGCCATAGAAATAATCAAAACCTAAGCTGTTTGGACCTCCCTGTATATTCTTAGTATAATCTATATCCTCTTTTTGTGAAGAATTTCGAGTCCAACTTAAGCCCAAGTGCCACTTACCAATACATGCGGTGCTGTAACCATCATTACGTAACAAATCGGCAACTGTTAGTCTGCTGGAATCTATCAGAGGATCATCATAACCATATATTACGCTTTTTTTAAGAGTACTTCGCCAAGCATACCTTCCTGTAACCACACTATAACGTGAGGGTGTACATACAGCAGACGAAGAATGGACATCATTAAAAGCCATCCCCTCATTTCCTAATTTATCAATATTTGGAGTTTTAATTTTACCTTCAGCATTATAAAAACTCACATCGCCGATACCTAAATCATCTGTTAAAATGTAGATGATATTTGGCTGACTTCCCTTAACTTTTTTTGCTTGGGAGAAAGCACAGAAACTCATTGAAACTGTCAATAATAAAATGCTGATTTGCTTCATAAGGATAAAATGTAAATTATATAACAAGTCCTGATTACAAATTACCTCAATTTTGCAGGTAATTCGTGTCTGTTTTTATACTAAGGATTATGCGATATTGGCATTTATCCCAAAGAATTTAATGTTGCACTATAATCTGTTTTTTAATGCTTTTCCCATTGTTCAGAATATGTAAAAAATAAGTGCCATCAGGTATATCCTCAGTTGAGATATTGATAGAATTTTTACTGCCTTCACTTTTAGCAGATTTTAAAACCAAACCTTTGTTATCCAGTAATTTGATCTCGAATACAGGTATCTGTACTTTATTGACAGGAGCTTCATCATTAACGGCCTGATTTTCCAACGTTTCATAAGTAACCGTAAGCTCGTTTTTTACCGGATTTGGGAAATAGCTATAAGACCTATTTTGGCTAAAATCAACATATACCCATGAAGTATTGCTCCACACTTCGCCACACGGTGTAGTTATCTTTACTTGTATATTGCGAAAACCTTCTGGATAATCAAAAACTATATCGGCCGCATTAGGTAAAAAGTAAATTTGCCAGATAGAAGCTGGCCCTCCGGTTACATACCAATCGTAAGAAATTGCATCTGGATAAGCTGGAATTTCATAACCATAAGAATCTCCTAAAACTGTAGGATATTGTTCTCCTTCCCCACATAATTGCTATCGGCAAGTACAGTACCGTTATAATTTGCGAGTTCTAAAAATTCTATGCCGTACTCGCTCAATAACCCCGAACTGATCTGGCTTTTGTCCACATGCTCAAAGATGTACTGCGATTTCCCGTAAAAACTGGTGGTGTCCTGCGCATCTGCTTTTCTTAGCACAGAAAGTAATAAGAAACAAAAGATTAAGTAAAATTTAATTTTCATAACTTAAAGGGTTAGTTTATTTGACATTACCAGTTCCTGTGTTTATATCGAACCGGCCATTAGATATTTTCAAATCTCCGCATTTGTCTGTTTTGATATTGAACCAGAAAGTACCGGATATTATAGCAGTATAATCGTCTACTTTTCTAATTTTTGTAAATATCACTTCCCCATTTGTAGATTTAGCTTCCCCATAATTATACAAATCAGTACTGAAAAAACAGTCTTTATTTGAAACATAGAGCCCGAACATATTATTATGGTTATCAAGTTTATAAATAGTATTTTCTTTAATTTCCGTATCGTAAATATAAAAACCAAACGATTCAAAATATAAATCTGATTTTCTTCCCCAAACTTTCAGAGTGTCCTTTTTTAACGTACCTCTTACATCATAAATACCTTTTTTTGCTACCCAATTCCCCCCGTTAACTTTACAAGCAAAAAGCCCCCATCCACCTTGTGTAGCTTTGGGTAGCCCATCTTTATCGAGGTTGTTGTCTTTTTTACATTTCATACCTGTGCAAAGCATAAAGCTCAGTGCTAAAAGCAAAAGGGTTAAATTCTGAGGGGTAAATGATGGTGTTTTCATACTATTTTATTTTTAGTAATTAAATGTGTTACGCTTAATAACCCGATCTAATCTCGCTTTTGTTTTAATGTTCAAAAATATACTTTGATTTTTCGTAAAAGCTGGTAGCGTCCCGTAACACATGCTTTTTTACTACATAAAGACCAAAGTAGATGTATTTATTTTATTTTTGTATTGTTTAGGTTGACTGATCTATTAGTAGATTCAAAAAATATTCTCCACTAAAATAAAAATAGAAAGATTAAAAAATAAACCAAACTGGCATAGTAGTATAGCTGATTGGCATTTTTTTGTGATAATATGTCTCATATTTATTATGGCTTCTATATGCTCTAGTTGGGCAAACAAGTGGTTAATTGAGGCAAGTTGTAATGAAGAATCCCGAAACGGATTGTAAAATGTGGTATGGTAATAATATGAACCGCGAGAAAGCAATTTTATATTGTGGTTGATTTTTGTGTGACTAATTAAAAGCCAATAATAACCAGATTATAAAAGTTATTTTTTTTGCCATATAGTTGTTCCTTTAGTATGTGATAACTTGAAATTATTCCAATCATCAATTGTCCAATCAGACGAAATTATATGACCAGAGCAGTTATAAACCATCTGGTTGCATGAGTAAAGAGAAGACGCACCGTTATACAATAAAAACAAATTATCATTATCAGATGAAAAAGCAGTCAGAACAGCGCCACTGTATATAGTACATTGTGTTTTTCCTTCTTTAATATCTTGAACCCACTGTAAATCATCTATTGATTTGCTATCGCAGAAAGTCAATACGTTTGCGTCGCCAATCTTTTCGCAAGAAAGGCAGAAGAAGCAGATAATCATTGTTAAAAAAGCTAATTTTTTAATTCTTTAGTTGTATCAAAGTGTTTTTAAATTTGATGGTGATCACCGCTAGATTATTTTACAGGATTAACATACAGCGCTTTTAAGTTAAACAGCTCTTTCCCGTTCTGTAACGGTTTAACCCAAACTTTGTATTGCCCCTTGTTTTTTATAAAAGTGGTTATTACTCGTTGCTTAATAAACAGCATTGGTTTATGATTGTCAAAAGCGCCGGTGGTTAAGGTTCTGAAATAAAACTTTTCGTTGTTAAAATCTATCTGCCCTTCCTGCATCGCGTTTTCAGCAGAACAGCTATATTCAAGCGTCAACTGATAATCTCCGGGTTGGTCTATGTAAATATCAAACGCAAATCCGTCTGTAGTGTCTTTTAAACCTGTAATACAAGTTGTGTGTTTCCAATCTCCATAATAATGGCTGTAAGTAAAACTTCTAAGCTTGGCATTCCCTGTAAAATCTGCATCTGCTGCTTCCAATTTGTTCTCGTTAAACTGGGCAGATACTGTTAAGGGCAATTTCCCATATGTTGATTCTTTTTGATAATCTAATTCAATTACGGTGTTAACGTTTTTCCTATATTTTTCTGGAAGCTGAATGTAAATCCCCTTATTATCCCTTCTGGAGTTAAGAACTTCTCCTCCATTTAAAACAGTTATTTTTGAAACTTTTGCAGGGAATCGAGGAACAAAAACCTCACCGTTATGCGGGTAATTCAAAATATGTAAATATTGTTTATGAGGTTTGGAAGTGCTAAATCCCCAGGGCTGTTGAGGAATTAGTCCACTGGTTGTTCCATAAATACTTTCGCCATTAACCTTCAACCAAGCTCCTACTTCTTTCAAAAATTTAATACTGTAGGGCGGGATATTTCCATCTCCATCTGGTCCGATATTCAGCATCAGGTTCCCTCCTTTCGAAGCGGCTTCTGCCAATAGCTTAATAATTTCTTCGGGCGATTTAAAATCGAGATCGTATTTAATGTAACCCCAGGAATCGTTATGGGTATAAATGGATTCCCAAGCGCCGTTTATTGGTTTTGCAGGCATTTCTGAATCTCCAAAATCGCGGTAGTCTCCTAACCCATGACCTACCCTGCTACTGAACAAACAATCGGGTTGATACTTTCTCAAATCATCTACAAAATTCTTTGTTTCCTCTTTGGTCATTCCGCCTGGAGTATCAAACCAAACAATTCCTAAAGGACCGTAATTACTCATTAACTCCTTCAATTGCGGAACAGCTTTTTCCTGATAATACTTTTTGTAATCCTTTTCGGATTCTTTATAATCCCAGCTATTTTTACCACCATTAGGTTCGTACCAATCCTGAAACTGAGAATAGTAAAACCCGAATTTGACGCCCCTTTTTCGGGTCTCACTTGCCAAATCTTTCATCGGATCTTTACGGTACGGCGTGGCATCCATAATATCATAATCTGTCACCTTTGAATTAAACATCGAGAAACCTTCATGATGTTTTGCTGTGATCACCATATATTTCATACCGGCATCTTCTGCCAGTTGTGCCCATTCGGCAGCATTAAATTTTGTCGGGTTGAAACTAGAAGCAACTTTTCTATATTCCCTAACCGGAATTTTAGCTTGGTTCATAATCCATTCTCCGCTGCCGTAATAGCGCTTTCCATTCCATTCCCCTGCTAATTTAGAATATAAGCCCCAATGGATAAACATCCCAAATTTTGCATCTTTAAACCATTGTGTTTTAGCATCATTGGTTTGATCAATATTGTTTCCCCACATTTCTTCCATGCCTTGTGCCATAGCATTAGAAACAGAAGTAATAAAACAGATTAAGATTAGAATATATTTCATTTTTTTAAAGTTTTTAAAACAAATTCAACTATTGGTTGCGGATTAGCTAAGCTGTGCGGATGGTGCCTAAAGCCAGGTTTTGAATGATGGTAATATTGCCTCCCGCACCTCTAATTAGTTTTGCAAAAGGAAGAGTGTTTTCATCTATCGGAGCAGCTTCATCCTCATCGGCAATCACATGTAACATAGGATATTTCCCTTTTACAATAGCTTTCACTTTATCCATAGGGCCATCTTTGCCAGCCTTTGCCTGCTCATCTGTTTGGTAACCAAAATCTGCTTTATAAATTCCCCAATCTTTTTTGCTTCCGGCACTTTTACCAAAACCTCCCGGCCAGCTTTTTATATCCATCACCGCATTATCGGCATAAATACAGGAAACTTTTTTGGGGTTGAGCGCCGCCCATGCGTAAATATAAATTCCGCCTCGGCTGTAACCTTCTAAAACTGCCTTTTTAGCTAAGCCCAATTTTTGCACATAAACATAAAAATCATCCCATAGCTGGATCGCTTCCTTATTTCCATAAAGCTCTGCAACATCACAATACACTAAATGATAGCCTCGCTCCAACAACGCAATATCAGCCTGTGGCTGGTTACCAAAAAACCTAGCCCGCCATATCCAAGGATTTCCTTTTCTGGCCTTTTTAGGCTGAACAATGTGTGCTTGCCTTCCTTTAAAACTAAACTCAAAGTCTCTAAATCCATAAAAAGATTTTTCGGTTTTTTGTTCTTTAATGCCTTTGGAGATATCAGAATTATAAAATTTAGTATCCAGTAGCTCAAATAATCTTTTTGCAATGTAGTTGGCGCCTTCTGCATTTGGATGAACTTTATCAGGCATTAGGGTTTCTTTGTCTTTAAAAAGGCTGTGCAAATCAATGATTTCTAAATTTTCTTCAAATGCAAGTTTTTCAATTGCGGGAATCATGAAATCTGTTACCGGCTTATCCCATATCCCGCTGGTATCAGTAGTAAAAAAAGTGATGGGCTTAAGCAAAATGATACGTGGCTTTGAAGCGAGGTTTTTAAACGTGTCAATCAAAGCTTTATAGTCATCATAATATTCTGAAAGGTATTTTCGGTTGATCAACTTACTATCGTTACCTCCCAGCTTTATAAAAACAATATTTGGCTGACTTTTAATGGCATCTGAAAATGCAGACGTTTTCCAATAAGGCTTATTACCTTTTTTTAACAAGGTAGTGCTATTGACTCCATAGTTTGTTACTTGATAGCCATCACCCAACATTTGCTGTAACCTAGCAGGGTAACTTTGGGTTAACCTATCTGGCAAAAAAGCACCGTAAGTAATGCTATTACCTATACAAGCCACTTTGATTTTTGCATAAAGATTACCAGCATAGGCAAGCATTAAAAAAATTAAAGATATTTTTAAGTATTTCATTTACCGAGGATTATTCACCAAAAACCAAGGAATTCTGATGGCGTTTCCTGCGGTTCTTTCTGTGGATTGATTGATGATTATTTTTAGCTTGTGTTTACCTTTATCTAAATCATCAGCAAGCATTAGGTAACGAGGTAAATGTAGTTTTTTACTGTATTGGGTATAAATATCAATCGGTTCAAAATGCTTTCCGTCTATTTCATACTCGATTACTCCCGCATCCGGACCTGACAATACAGCAATACCTAATGCGTTTCCCTTAAATTTTAATTCGAAGCTAGCGCCATTTCCTTTGCCTTCTAAAATTGGGATATTTACAAAACCTTTTCTGGTCGAGACTTTATCTATAGGTTTCCAGTTCGGTATAATTTTAAAGCCTTTCTCTTTCCCGACTTTATTTGTTGGCAAATAAACTCCATCGTTATAATTTCCGGCATCAAGCGGAACATCCAATTGATGAGCCGAGATTTGTTGTGGAACATTGTTCTTAAAATCACCATTGAAAACAGTACTAATGGTGTTGAAATATAAACGCTGGCCGAAAGGCGATGGATGGAGGTTTTTAAAATCTTTTTCCCAGGTAAACTCGCCTGCATCTATTCTATCGGTAATTTCTTTGGCCAAATTTATAAATGGCAAATGGTAATATTTAGCAATATCTTCATGCACTTTAACCTCTCTTGGTATTTTTCCGGCTCTATAATCAGCCATTTTATCCTGATCTACAAAAGCCATCATTACAATGTCTGTATTAGGATTGACTCTTAAAGTATGCCGGATAATCCCTTCCAAAGCTCTGCGCTGTGTTTTTTCATTGGTACCATTAACGGCATCGTTTACTGCCGACTCTACAAAAAGTAAATCTACTTTTGCTGTATCTAATAAATCTCTTTGTATCCTAAAAGCATGAGGCAAACTCCCTAAAGACGGAATTCCGGCATTTATAAATTTGAATTTAGTTTCGGGGTACTTTTCTTTTAAGCTTTGAGAAACCATATCTCGCCAACCATCCATGTTGGTGATAGACCCACCTAAATAAGCTACTGTAATCTTCTTTTTCTTTAAAATTAGGTAAGCAGTGTTTTGCAGTTTACCGTTATAGGTAATGTAATCAGTACTTTTCTTTTGCGCAAAAACATTATTATAAAGCAATAATAAAAGCGCAATCCATAAAATATTTTTTTTCATTTTATCAGTAAATCACTATCAATCTAATTTGCCGGTACATTTTACCATCCGTATATGCTTTGTTTTATTTTAGCTGTAATATAATAAGGGTAGCATTTTACCGGGCGTGACCTCTGGCACTCTACGCATCCGCTTTGTAATTTATAGGATTAAATTTTAGTGGTATACTCTTGAACAGGAATTTAGCCCTATTCATGATCCACTCGACCGCCATTTACCTGCTGATGACCCGATAAACACCACCCTTATTAATGCATAAGCAACAAAATGTACAAACATTTCGCTACCATGCCATGCGTTCATTCTTCGATAATGCTTCCTGAACAATTACAGGACGCACCATCAGAAGAACCGCAAATGACAGGATGCTTTTATAAATATTAATATTTTATCATCTTTTAAATTGGTTCTGAGCTATAGATTAGTATTCCTAAATAAAAAAACACAGCCCCTATCATCTTCTTTATGATCAGTGTTTTTGGCCATTAAAAATTAGGGTTGACATCCTGCTCTGCTTGAGGGATTGGAAAAAGCAAATGCTCATCATCTACCGTTACCCCTACTTTAGCCATGGCTTCTTTCAGTTTGCCAAAGCGTAACAAATCCCATCTTCTCTGTCCCTCGCCACAAAGCTCTCTTGCCCTTTCCGCTAATAGCATATCTACAAATGCTTCAGGTGTTGGTGTATTTATCAGATTAAATTCGTCTGTTGCTAAAGTTAAACCGGCTCTTTTTCTAATGGTATTAATGCCATTGAATTTATTCGGATCATTAGGATTAATGTTATTCATTGCTTCAGATTGTAGTAAATAAACTTCTGCCAATCTTAATACATACCAATCTGTTCTGGAGTTATTGTCTTTTTTCCATTGGCTATCTCTAAATTTGTAAATAAAAGGAGTTACTGCTTGTCCATTCGCCGTATTTGCTACGCTGTAGGTTTTTCTCACATCTCTACTTCCTTCCGGAAAACCATTGTTAAAAAACTCATTCTGAACAAGAAAAGAACCATATCCGCCTAATACAGTCGGATAAAACATTCTTAGCGTAATGTTAGCTACATTTGGTGCGGTGCCAAAACGCACTGCAAATACCACCTCTTTGTTGTATTTATTGTCCGAACTAAAAATATCTGCATAATTATTTAGCAAAGCATAAGAACCTGTATCACCTATTACCTTATTACAGGCGGTAAGTGCATCTTGACTATCTGTTGGTTGAGCTTCTGTAGATTTTGCCCTAGTTAAATAAACTTTAGCTAATAAAGCAGAGGAAGCTCCAGCAGATACTCTTCCCTTTTCTGCGGCAGCAATATCTTTTTCTGCAAAACAGTTTAGCTCTGCAAATTTAAGATCTTCTATAATCTGATTGTAAAGTGACGCCAAAGTCGCTTTTGGTGGATATAAGTTAGGATCACTTGCACTAACTGGTTCGGTAATTAAAGGAACTTCGCCATAAGCCGTTAGTAAATTAAAATAAGCCAATGCTCTTAAAAAACGGGCGTTCCCTATAATATTGTTCTTTTTAGCTTCATCCATAGTTATTGCAGGAACATAAAAAATCACATCGTTGGCATTCCGTATCATTTTATAATTGTTGTTATACCAATTGCTGATTTCGCCGTTTACCGCAGTAAATGTATGCTGGGTAATTGTATTACGGTCAGCAGAACCTGCGCCTGCATACATTAAATCTGCACCATTCTCAGACACCACATAAACCGTACGCTGGTAGTACCCTTGTGGTTGCATGGTACTGAATACACCATTCAACGCCGCAACAGCATCTTTCTCGTTTTTATAAAAATTAGTTGGTGTTAAAAAACTATTAGGATTTTCGGTAAGAAACTTCTCGCAAGAGGTAAAAGTGAATATTGCCAAAAGAAGAAGTAAATAGTTATGTTTTTTCATTATCTTTTTATTAAAAGTTAATCTGGTTTTGATAGCGTTATTCATATTTTTAAACATTAAAATCCAAATTTTAATCCCAAAATAAACGTTCTTGACGCTGGGTAAGAATTGACATCTGCTCCTAAACTTAAATTCTGAGAACCTGTATTTTGGCTGGTAGAAGCTGAATTACGCGTATCAAAAGAGTTAATTTCTGGATTATAGCCCGTGTAATTGGTTAGCATATAAAGATTTTGTGCGGTTAAATATACCGTGGAGCTTTTAAATACTTTAGAGCTTTTTGCAAGCGGAATGTTATAGGCCAACGATACTGTTTGTAACCTTAAATAACTACCGTCTTCTAAATAACGGCTTACTACCCCGGTACTTTTTTCTGTTGTACTAAACTCTCTGGGTAAGGTGTTACTGGTATTTGGGCCACTCCAGGCGTTCAGCATTTCGGTGTATTGATTAGTGGTAGTCCCTCCATTATGTGAATATTTAGATAGGTTTAATATTTTATTTCCATGTACACCTTGTATAAACACAGAAAGGTCGAAGTTTTTATAGGTTAAATTGTTATTAATGCTATAAATAAACTTTGGAGCGGCCTGTCCTATAATATCACGGTCGTCACCATTAATGATTTTGTTTCCATCCCTATCACGAATAATGGCATCACCAGGTACTACCCCTGTTCTCCCGGCGGCATCAATCTGTTCTTGAGTTTGCCAAATTCCATCAAAATAATACCCGTAAAAAGATCCAATAGGTTGCCCAACCCGTAAAATGGAAGGCGCCAGACCGTTTGGCACTATATAAGCCCCTGTGCTACCTACTAAAACATCATCAGTTCCATTCATATCTAGCACTTTATTTTTATTGGTTGAATAATTTAAAGTAGTAGACCATTTAAAATCTTCTGTTTCGATATTTCTTGAGTTTAGTGAAAACTCAAATCCTTGGTTTTGAACTTTACCCGCGTTTAATAATATGGAAGAGAAGCCAGATGATTGAGGAACTGAAACGTTTAATAACAGATCAGACGTTTGTTTATGGTAGTAATCTGCAGTAATTGATAAGCGGTTATTAAATAAACCAATATCGGCACCTAAATCAAATGACCGGGTAGACTCCCATGCCAGGTTAGGATTAGGAATATTATTTCCAGAAACACCTACTACTCTACTTGGTGTAACACCCAAAGAATAGCCATTAGTTACATATTGTTGAATAGATTGGTAGGAACCAATTTCCTGATTTCCGGTTTTACCATAGCTTGCTCTAATTTTGAAGTCGGAAATTTGCTCAATATTTTTCATGAAGTCTTCGCTTGAGACTCTCCATGCAACTGCTCCAGAAGGAAAATAACCCCACTTATCTGTTATACCAAACCTGGATGAACCATCCGCTCTTAAGGTGGCCGTGAAGATATATTTATCAGACAAGTAATAATTTAGTCTGCCAAAAAAAGAAGCCAAAGAATTTTCTGTGGTATTGGAGCCTGGAGTTAAGATATTACCTCCAATGCTTAAATTATCATAACCTAAATTGTCTGTAAAAAAATTCTGTGCGCTTGCATCAAAATCACTAACAGTAAATTTTTGTAAAGAAAAACCCAACAAAGCGTCTAAACGGTGCATTTTGTTAAATGTTTTTTGATAAGAAAGCGTGTTTTCGTTTAACCAACTGTAATTGGTAAGAGAAGATGAGTACGCGGCACCTCCTGTAGCCTGACCTATAAATATATTAGAAGGCAGGTAGCGTTTTTCCTGCCCCGCTATATAATCCACGCCGAAACTGGTTTTAAATTTTAAACCTTTAATAAACTCGTATTCTGCAAAGGTATTTACCAATGCCCTTGCTGTAGTCAGGTTATCTTGAGAAAGCGCCACACCTGCTACTGGATTTCCGTACACTCCAATATATGCAATGGGTTCGTTTTGAAATGAATAACTTCCATCTTCATTTCTAAGCGGAACAATTGGGCTCATGTTTAGTGCGCCCCCGGCAGAACCATATCCGGTGCCTGTTTTTGTTGCATCTACCGCTTGCTTGCCGTAAGATATTTGAGAAGAAAATCCCATTGTTATTTTTTCACCAATGTTTCTATCCAAGTTCATCCTCACCAGTTCTCTTTTAAAACCTGTATTTTTCATAATGCCCTGTTGGTCAAAATGGTTAAAACTTAAATAATATTTAGTTTCTTGGTTACCGCCGTTAAAACTTAGCTGGTAATTTTGGATTGGAGCTGTTCGGTATAATTCATCTTGCCAGTCTGTACCTTCTCCAAAAGCATCAATCTGCGCTTGTGTATAAGGCAAAGGTTTAGCAGTAGCTGGGTTGGTTACATTATATTGGGTAAAATATCTATTCAAATATTGGCCAAATTCTGACGCATTCATCATGTCCAATTTGTTTGAAAGCTTCTGAATGCCGGTATAAGCATCCACATTAATCCCATTCTGGCCCGCTGTTCCTTTTTTTGTGGTGATCAAAATTACCCCGTTGGCGCCCCTACTCCCATATATCGCGGTAGAAGAAGCATCTTTCAGTACTTCAATCGACTGAATATCATTAGGGTTGATGGTGCTTAAATTACCCACTCCAGCAAAACCATCAATCACATACAATGGCTCGTTACCAGAATTAATAGAGTTTGTACCACGGATCCTAATGGTAGATGCGTTGCCGGGCTGACCGTCAGATTGTGTAAGCTGTAAACCACTTACCCTTCCCTGCAACATTTGATCAGCGCCTACAACAGGTGTTTTATCTAAATCTTTACCGCTTAAAGATGCCACAGCACCCGTTAAATCACTCTTTCTTTGTGTACCGTAGCCTACTACAACAATTTCATTTAATTTGGTACCAACTTGGTCGGCCTTTAATACAATATTGAGGTTGGTTTGCGAACCTACAACTATTGTTCTAGTCAAATATCCCAAATAAGAAACCTCTAAAGATGCGCCGGTTGGCACAGCAATAGCAAACTCACCATTTGCACCAGTTACAGTACCCTTAGCAGTACCCAATAATTTAACGCTTACTCCAGGCAAGGTTACGCCCGCTTCATCAACTACCTTTCCTTTTATATTGATATCATCTTGCTGGTTATTAGATGAAGTAGCTGTTTTTAACAGCACCGAATGAGCGTTTGCGCTTGCCTTAACTGTGTTGCCATAACTAGCGCATAGCATTGCTAGCAAAACGCTATTCATCATTATTTTCCGACCATTATGCCCAAAAGAAATTCCCCGAGGAGGTGACTTTTTTTTCATATTAAAGATTATTGTTGATTAACTATATGAATACTTTGCTACCCGATAGTATTAGTAGCACATAGGCAAGGGAGTGAAAAAAGAAGACTATTGATTAATAAATTTTGGCGCATCATTCAGCTAGTTTAGCTTATTTTGAGATTGCCAACCTGCTATAGTAAACTGCCAAAAAAACATAGTTATTAAAAATAAAATTAACGTAATTGCATCTTCAGTTTAACCAAAAAATTTCTTAATCCAAATGCATAAGAAAAGCTTAACGATGATCTTTTTCAGTTTTTCGACAATTTGTTATGCTTTTAAAGCTAGGCGAGTGTTGAGAGTTTAACGATGCAAGACTGGTGAAATTACAATGACGCGAAAAACAAAAATCTCCCGTCACCTTGAATGCAATGAGAGGTCTCATTAGTAGGGCAGCAGCCTTTACTGCAAAGCAGAACGTCGCATGTCAACGTTGGGAGGTTTGGGTGATTCGCTCTACTCAGCTTAGATTCAACCTATCAGTTTAGAATTGGCGGATAAATCAATCACAGCCACTAATCATGTAAAAGAAATCCAACTCCTTACACGATCAACATGTATATGGATAGGTAAATAAACTTTAGGTAAATTCCAAAAAACACACCCATTGTTTTAACCGACCATACCCATATAAACGCTATTGCTTTGCATAGTTCTGTCTTGTCTGACAAATGCCACCCATACTTGAGTCCCTTGACCTATGTTATTCGGCATGAAATTAAATTCTCCGTTACTACGATAAGCCTGCAAACTATAATCGCAGACGGCTTCCTCCTCATTCCATGTTACAATCAGTAATTGGTCGTCTACCGATCCATTATCCCCGCTGTTTTTATTCCATGTAAAATGCAAGCCAGCATCATCGTTTTCCATCTGGAAATCTTCTGGGAAGTAAAGTGTTCCCTGTGCCAGTCTCACTAAAGAAAAATCAATGGACAGCTCAGGAAATTCACCTACAATGGCATTCTTCTTATTGTAGGACATGGCACTGTTAAAAGCAGTAGGAATAATATCATCGTCTTTGAAACCAATTCTCACAACAGCTACCATCTTTTTTAAAAAAAACTGGATGAGTTTCATTTTCATCTGATTGGCTAGTTGCTTTTCACTAAAATGCGTAGGTGGTTTAGGTTTAGATCTAATAATATTTAAACCACGCCAGCTTGTTCCTACAATAGTTCCAACCTTTCCGCTAAAAGCACCGTTAATTCCATTTTTAATAATTGCCATGATAAATAGACTTATTTTAGTATTTTATACTACTAATATAAGTAATTATTAGTAAAACTTACCTATAAAACCCCTATTAATTCCCTAGGAACTCCCTATAAAACCTTTATTATTTATAATTTAATTTGCGTTGATGATTTTGACTAATATTAAATATAAAATATGAGCCTATAAATTAGATAACGAACTACTGAAACCACTCAGAGTGGTTTCAACAGTTTAATAACACAATGGTATTTTTGAAGGGATTCTTTTAAGGGGCCAGCTGTACTTTAAGTGAAGAAGTCATATCATTATTTCCATTGTCACTCAAACACGAGTCGTCTCCTGTAAAATTCAAGCTAGTTCCACCGTAGCTATTGTTAGTATAAAGTATAACCTTTAATCCAGGGGGTACTTTTAACGATGAAGCGTCGTCATTCACTCCTCCATGAGAGGCGATATCAGCCATCAAGAAGTTTCCAATTTCAAAATTCGCTTTCCAGCCCCCATAGCTACAGTTCTGATACAGGGAAACATATCCATCACCGGCCTGTTGGCGTCTGTTTTTCAACCAAAGAATTCTTGCAGTACTTCCGGGCGAACCGGCAATCAAGTTATTATCAATATTGATGTTTGCCTCTTTAAAATAACGGTCTTTCCTTATATCTGCTAAGTAATAATATTCGGGTCTCACGTAACTATCTCCTCCCGAATTTCCCGAACCTGTAGTTCCATCTACTTTTCCGGCATAAATACCATTTGTTACTGTAGTCAATACAATATCAAAATAGGTGTTAGCCATGTATTTGATATCGTTTAAGGTCAAGCCATAGCGTCCGCTATCATACGCAATCCACCAACCCTCTGCATCATAAGCCGCATGATTGGTATCTTCAGTACTTCCTCCTAAGGCGTATTTCCAGTTCCAACAGGTGTTACCGTTAGCAGCGGTTTGCGTAGTTAAATTCGCTTTAAACCAATCTACATTGGCTTGAACAATATCATCATAATTACTCACCCTACTAGCTGCGTCGTTCAAAATCAAATGACACTGTAGTAGCCTTATGAGCCCATTAGTTACCATAAACATCTGGTTCCAAGGTGCAGGGTCGTTAGGTTTATAGGTATTAGGTGCACCAGGAAAGTATATTTTTTTATCTGAAGTTCTTACAAAACGTGGAATAATCCAATTATCCATCACATAATCACCCTCGGTAATATATTTTAGAGCTCTTTGTTTATAGGTAGTCCCAAAACTATACGGATCTCCTGTGGAAACTGTTGTGTTCCAAATAGCCGAATGTTCCAAAATTAATCTGGCGCAAAGTGCCATGTGGGCTATTACTTGCCCCGACTCAACACCAGCACCTGCCGGACTAACTCCCGAAGCGGTAGAAGGCCAAACCGGCGCTATTGTTCCGCTCCAAACCGTTCTTTGTCCACCATTAGCGGAACTTGCCAAATCATTTCTTCCTGCTAAAGCTTTATCACAGTAGTAAATCATCCGATTTAAAATATCAAGGTTCCCGGTGGCATTGTACATTAATCCAGATGCTTCTATAGCTTTCCCCGGATTTCCGAAAACCCAAACATTTTGGTCATTATTGCTGGGCGCAGCGTAATTTTGTATATAATTTTTAAATGCTGTAATTTCATTGGAAGTAATAGGCCCCATCAAACTCTCGACGACCATATCATTTGCGCCCCTCGTTTTTAGGAATCTGTCGTCTGAAACTTCTGCACTAGCATCTTCATCGGTAAACATCTTCTTCTGGCAAGAGAAAAACGCTAATAGAACGCATATAAGCGTACTAAGCACAATTAACTTTTTTTTCATGATTTATTAGATTTATAATTGGTGAATTTATTTTAGCCATTTAAATTCTTTTAAAAATCTCCTCTCATCTTTTCTCGTTAATAATTTTTAACGAAGTAAGAAAGTCATCCGCCTCCTTAACTGTTTTATTGAAGTATTCGTTATCGCCCTGTTTATGATAATTGAAAAAGCCATGCCCCTGCCCTGGATAAAAGAATAACTTGCATTCTGTGCCAACCTTTCTTAGCTCAGTCTGATAAAGCTTGGCGGTTTTTAATGGGACATGTTTATCCTGATCTCCATAGAAAAGAATGGTAGGCGCAGCGCCCGCTTTGATATTATGCAGGGGCGATATCTCCATATATCTATTTCCGATTCTTTCATAACCATAACCGCCGGGACCATTATCAATTACTGGATTAAAAAGTACTAACGCTGCCGGTTTGGTACTGATGCTATTATCTTCATCTATAGCTAATAAATCACACGCTGCAGCCAAATGCCCTCCTGCAGATGCACCAGACGCAACAATTTTAGTTGTATCAATCAGTAATTCTTCGCTATGGCTACGGATATACCTCATTGCGGTTCGGGCATCTTTTGCAGCTTCAAAAGGGGTAGTTTTATTTCGAGAGGACACTCTGTAATCAGCTAAAATGGCGATCATTCCTCTGGTGGCAAAATATTTTGCCTGTGGTTCAAGCTGAGCGGTACTTCCACCAACCCATCCCCCACCAAAGAAGAATAGAATAGCCGGGTATTTTTTAGTCGGCACATATCCTTCGGGATAATAGCAAGTCAGTTTTAAATTTAAAGTATCTATTGTTTTATAAATAAAGGTTTTAATAAGCGATGATTTTTTAGCGGCTGTATCCTGTTTTAACGATGTTTGGTACCTTCTATTTTTTTGCCATAAAATACGGGCCGTTGCTGGTAAAAAATCAGCTATTTTGTTGGCTTGCCTATTAATACCAACCATCGTCTCAAATTTATCGGGCCTAAAATCAGCTAAATAAAAGTACTCATCCCTTATGTAGTTATAACCGGCCATGTTTCCGGTCCTGCTTTCGCCGTTTAACATGCCAATATATCTTCCATTATCTTGTTTACTTCCTAATATTACATCAACATAAGTATTGGCAAAAGGTACCAAATCATTAAATTTGACACCATATCTGCCTGAATTGTAAGCTATCCAAAGCCCTTCAACATCGTAAGCAAAATGATTTGCGTCTTCAGATCGTGAACCCAAAGCATAATCAAACTGATAAACTGGCGTATTTACAGCCGATGTATCTGGTGTTAAAGAAGACAAAAACCAATCTAAATTAGGTTGAACAATTTCATCATATCTTTTCACTCGCTCCGGGTCATCTTTTAGAATAAGATGGCATTCTGTTAATCGGATTAAGCCATTTGTGACCATAAACAGTTGGTTCCAAGGTGCAGGACCATTTGGTTTGTAAGTATTGGGAGCTCCGGGAAAGTATAATCTGTTATGATCATCGGTGCGAACAAATCTTTTGATGATCCAATTGTCCATCACATAGTCTCCTTCTTTGATATATTTTAAAGCTCTTTCTTTATAAGTTGTTCCAAAATTGTGAGGATCCCCGATACTGACTTTCTTATTCCAAATTGGTTGATTCTCTAGGATCAATCGGGAGCAAAAGGCTAAATGGGCTAAAACTGAGCCCTGTTCTATCCCTGCTCCTGCTTGTGGCTGAGCGGTTTTATTAGATGGCCAAATTGGATCTATATTACCTGTCCATGTTTTTAACTGCCCGCCAATATTAGCTGGTGCCAAATCATTTCGGGTAGCTAAGGCTCTATCGCAATAAAAAACCATCTGATTGAGAATGGCGGTATCTTTTGTCGCCTCGTACATTAAGCCACATGCCTCAATAGCTTTACCCGGCGCACCAAACACCCAGATATTACTGCCCAACTGACCTTCGTTCGGGTTATAATCTTTAATAAAATTCTTAAAAGCTAAAAGTTCCTTTTTTGTGATCGGGCCTTCTGTTTGTTCTACCAAAAGCTCCTGCGCTTTTATAACTACAGGGTGCAATAAACATATAAGCATTGAAACCAATACAGAAGCCCTAAGGAACATTTTATCCATTATTATTCTACTTTTTTTAGGGCTTAAAAACCGCCAGCCTGAAAATCGATCAGACTAACGGGATTTACAACCAACTTGTTAACCAATTATTTATCGTAAACCTCCAGCTCTCCTAGAGTTACGTTTGTACTAGAAGAAAGATTTATGGATAGTTTCACGTATCTGCCCGTCACTTCCGGAAAATCAACTGATTCTTCACTGGGCACAGGACTGTCTTTATGATATGCAACCTGCCAATTCGTGTTGTCGTCAGAATACAAAATATCGTATGATTCTATTTTATCATTCGCTTTTGTCCAATATAAACCAACATGATCGAAAGTTTCACTATCCTCCAAATCAATAACTGCCCAAATATTTAAATCAGATCTGTCATTTGAAAGGGGCTGCCAAAAAGTTGATCTATCTCCATCGGTGATATTAGCTGCTCTTCCTGAGCTGGAATCGCTACTTTTTTCTACATTTTTACTTAAAGCAATATTGATTTCTGCCGTGGAAGGAAATTGCAGTTCAACAGTTTTATAATCGGTATAGAATGTATCTATTGCCATTGCTTTTGGCAAATAACCTGTACGGTATTTAAAAGTTGTGCCTTTCTTGTATTTGGACAAAACTGTTTCTACCGGAAAAGTATAGGGATTAATAGGGTTTACGGGTGCTACAGACCTTGACTCCTTTATTGTACGCTCTTTACCATCTGTATCTGTAAATACAATCTCTACTATAACAGCTTCCGTTGCGGCACCATACCAATTAATAAGTGCACTTTTATCTGCAACCTTATAAGTTGCTTCTGCAAAACTTCTATTTGTTAAACTACTTGCATAATTATCGCCGTAAACGGTGCCAATAGCTTCTTGTTTAACAGACGAATGTCCCGAACTGTCATAATTGTATATTTCAAAATTATAAGTCTGTTCAGCCATGTTTTCCAAGAATACAGAAACAGTATCTATACCGGAGGATCTCTCTATAGGTACAACCAATGAATCTTGTTTCTCATTCCAGTAGATTACGCTTTTATTTATTTTAGGATCAGAAAGTAGCAACCATGTTACCTTTATGCGGTTTTTACCCGAGAAGGTTTGAACAGAATCTGCCTTGCCCAAATACACTATCTCGCCTCCTTTTACAAACTCCTTGTAATTATCATCCATTTTACTGCAAGATGCAATTATTGCCAACCCTATTATACAAATGAGAGAAAAACGGTATTTTATTAAATTCATTTCTTTAAGATTTAAGGTTAACTATTGAACTTTGCCCCAGAAATTGATTTCGGCCATGTGTAAAAAACCAATCTGACTATCTATTGCCGACCAATTATCGATATGTTTCCACCTGATAAAACGTACAGCTGGTGCTCCATCTGGCACAGCGTATTCCTGTCCTTCTTTTTGGGCTGCAATATCTTCAGCCGTGTTTACGCCTACCGCGTTTCCAGACGGCTTGGTCATTTCATAAGTTCCCAATAACACCCAATTGTCATAACTGCCATCTGTTGCAGGATTATTACTACCCCACAGTTCCCATTTATGCGGGTTTCCATGGCCAAAACAATAAGTATCACCCTGACGTTGCCATATTTTATAACGGCTTAGTTTAGCAGTAAGACCCATATCAAACGTTACAGAGAACGGTTGAGGGATATTTTGAGGAGTATGGTACATAGAATTCAAGTTATCGTCCCATAGCTTTGTTAACACATAATTATTGCTATAATTTCCTGGCTCTCCAGGGAAACGGGCATCCTTAAAACCGCTTTTTGGAATTGCCTCCTCAAACAAAGGTGTATAGATTCCCTGAAGTGTATCGGAACGATTGTCCCATCGATCTTTGATAAATACACCAAATGTCGTTTCTTTTACCTGCTGGCCTCTAACAGAGAAATTACCATTTGTTGCTTTTGTATAATAATTATCTATGGTTTCCCATCCATCTAAAGAATCTTTCTTTAAAACTTGGATAGTGATATTTCCGTTGTTAAGATTCTCAAAATTTATGTTAACTCCACCAAACGTAGCTTGCAACTGTAGGGAATTTCTAACGTCTATAATTGGAGGGGTTAAAGGGTGCACTGTAACCTCTATAGGCGAGGAAGTTTTTTCCGATCGGCTTACAGCATATAAAGTTATCTTGTACTCCTTTGATTGCCCAAAGCCACCCACCACTAAGCTATTTTTATTAAACGATGCTTTAGCTTCTCTTTTTGTTCCGTTTACTTCATACACTGCTTTAACGTACAGCAATCCAGGATCATTTGGTATAGTGTATGAAATTTCTGATTCGCCTGATCTGTTTACTACGCTTACATTAGTAACCGGATCCGGAGCTTCGGCATTTGCGTCTAACGGCGAATTAATATCTTCTTTACAAGAAAAAATAAATGTTAAAAGAAGTAAGAATATGCTTATATATTGATTTCTTTTCATTGTCTTTTTGTTTTATAAACTACAACCATCCAGGGTTTTGTACCAGATTTCTGTTCTTGATAATCTCATTGTTTGGTATCGGCCAGAAGTAGTCACGTAATCTGAAAGTTCTGCTAAAAAGTACCTTTTCACGGTAATACTCCGGTGCCAGTGCAAAATCAATGTCCCAGCCTTTTATATCTTCATTCAATACTTCGGGAGCTTTTTTCCAGCGCAGTAAGTCCCAATAACGTTGTCCTTCAAAAGCCATTTCAATCATTCTTTCTTGTTGGATAATTTCTCTGAAACCGATTTTGTCCTGATGCTTATTTACCTGATTTACCCAATTCGGATTAGACCATGACACTTCAACATCAGGTATACCAGCTCTTCCTCTTACCAGATTAATCCAATGATAAGCATCGGCACTTGGGCCTTGCCACTCGTTTAGGGCTTCTGCATATAGAAGGTATAAATCTGCCAATCTTATTTCAGGCCAAGGGTACTGCACAACGTTAAAAGCACCATCGGTACCCGAATTACTGGTAAAGTGAGTGAGTTTTTTAATATTCATTCCGGTTATGGAGTATTCGGAAAGACCTGTTCTAGCCGCTACTTGCCCGCTTTTTGCTTGTAAGTACAGCATAGACGATGATTTGTAATTGCTGTTACTGCCTACCCCATTGCCATACCAGTAACCACCATCAAATCCTAAATCGGCATAATAGCGTGGTTCTCTATCAAAATTAAGTTTAGCCGTCTCGTAACCAGATTTTATATAGTATTTATTATATACATTTTCGGGGGCGTCTACCGCATTTGTAGGAATGCTCTTTAAATTAAATCTTTCTGCATAATTCCATGTCTTATCCTCCTTAATGGGTACACCATTTTTGGTATAAAACAATTCTGCCATTTTTAAGGTAGGCGCTATAACACCTTTGGCTCCGGCTGAACTTCTTGGACCGGTTGCTAACAAGGGCATTGCATATTGCTGGGTTTTTGAGGTCATACTCAAAGTATTTCCCCAGATAACTTCCGAATTCCATTTTTCTGTGACAGCTGTTCTAATGTCTAACTCCCGTTGAGTTTGCGGAACCAGCTCATAAATGGCAATGGTAGGATTAAAATGATGCAATTTGTAGCCTAAAGAAACGCATAAATCTACAGCATCTCTACAGGCATTAGCGGCCCGCTCCCATTTGGTTTCATCATAAGTCTGATTAAATAACTGTCGGTCTTTATTGTCTTTAAAATTCACATAGTCTTTATTGCCATTAAATAGGGGACTTGCCGCCAATACTAAAACTTTTGCCTTAACGCCCAGAATAATTGGTCGGGTTATTCTTCCCAATTCTCCTATATCATTCTGGATAACATCCAACATATTTTCTTCTGTGGCAGCTTCATCTAGCAGCTCAACAATATAGTTTACACAATCGTCAACCGGCTGTCTGTATATTTTTAATTCCTCAGTTGTGCTTGTAATATCTTGGTTTTCTTTCATTAAGGGTATAGGCCCATACATCCTAAACAGCAGATAATGGTAATACGCTTTTAGAAACTTAACTTCTGCAACCCATCTTTTTCTTTCCAGTTCATCCAAATCCCTAACCCTATCAATGTTTTCCAGAAAAATATTACAGTCACGTATGGCAATCCACATGTTGCCCCAATAACCTCCTAAAGGCGAAGTTGTGCTTTGGTTTCCACGAGCAATATCCCAGTAGGTAGTGCTACCTACGCTCCTAGGCGGATACATATACCAAACTTCATCTCCGGTATTAAAGCCTGGATTGCTTTCAAACACACCGTCTTTAGGAAGGTAGGAATAACAAGTAAAGAGGAATTTCTCTGCCTGGCTACGCATACTAAAAGCATTATCTATAGTAGCAATATTATCCGGTACTATATCTAAATATTTCTTGCAGGAACTAACCGTAAATAATAGGGCGGAAAGAATAATTATTTTAAAATATTTCATAATTTTTTGATTAAAAACCTAGCTGAAGCCCAAAATTGTAAACTTTCTGAATTGGATAATCCAAGCCTCTACCAGCTTGCTCTATATCCCAAAGTTTGAAACCGGTAATGGTTGCCAAATTGGTTCCGCTACAATAAACTCTTAAATTCCTTACCTTTAACCTCTGTGTTAGCTTTGTAGGTAGCGTATATCCGAACTCAACAGATTTAAGTCTAAGAAAAGCACCGTTTCTCATAAACCAAGTGCTTTGTTGTGCATTGTTATCATTAAAAGTATCACTTAACCTTGGCCATAAGGCATATAAGTTTCGGTTGTCTTCTGACCAATGATCGTCGGCATAAGCTTTTAATAGTTGATTTACCGGCTGGCCCGACAATGATTCGCTTGAAGAATATTTATACGATACAAAAGGGGCAGTTGCACCGGTATTGATCCAGAATGAGGACCGGGCAGACCCCTGAAGAAATGCTGATAAATCAAAGCCTTTATATCCAGTACTAAAGCCAAAACCATAAATAATTTCGGGATCTGTCGGATAGCCTATTGGCACCATGTCTAGGTTATTAACAATGCCGTCCTTATTTACATCACGATATTTAATATCGCCCGCCATATATTCGCCGAAAGATTGTGGTGGAGAATTTCTAACATCCTCATCATCAATAAAAAGTCGTTCGGCGATGTAGCCCCATTGTTGCGAAAGTGGATTCCCAACTCTTGAAAGGTACGCTTCATTATATTCAGGCTCTTCATAAATCTCAAACTCGCTTTTAGCATAGGTAAAATTCCCCCGCCCGGTGAGCCAAAAAGTATTATTAAAGCTTTTAGAGTAATCTAATGAAATATCTACTCCCTTGCCGGATGCTTTACCCAGGTTAGAGTAAGGCGTGGCTTGCAAACCTAAAGTCAGAGGCACATCTGCTCTAGCCATGAGAATATTACTTCGTTTATCAGTAAAATATTCGGCAATTAAATCAAAGCCCTGCGCTAAACTCAGTTCCAATGCAAGATTTAACTTTTTAGACGTTTCCCAGGTAATCATACTATTGTCGTATCGGCTAATAGAAACTCCTGGCCTAGAATAACCGTTGTCTCTGCCAAACACGGCACCGTTGCCAGAATCGTTCATATTTACATTAGACAGGAAGAAAAAACGATCTTCATCGCGTCCAATCTGATCGTTACCGGTTAACCCATACGTACCTCTTATCCTTAACTTGGTAATCGTATTACGTAAAGGCTCGAAAAACTTCTCATTAGAGATTGACCATGCGGCTCCGGCTGACGGGAAGAAACCAAAGCGTTCACTCTGTGCGAACCTTTCGGATCCATTTAAACCGAAGTTAAATTCCAGATAGTATCTGTTATCATAAGCATACGTTCCTCTTCCTGAAAGCCCTACGTTTCTAAAAGGTAAAGATGCCTGTAAATCATTTCCGTTACCGGTAATATTGTTACGCATCATATATACCAACAGGCCTCCAAAAGTATGTTTATCAAAACTTCTGTTATAATTTACTGCCGATTCAAGATAGAAATTAGAGGAAACATTTTTTTGCCCTGGGCTATAGTCCAAGTATTCTGTTCCACCATCAGGATTACTGTTTACTACAGAATACTGATCACTGTATTTGTCATAAAAGCCTACATTATACCAATAAGGGCTGTAAGATCTAGAAACGTCAAAAAAGGTATTACGTAAAGTTTGAGCCATCGCTCTTACTGATAGTCCTTTTGTTATCAAGCTCGATAAATCTTGTTTCAATTCAAACTGCGCAAGCATATTTGACCTGGAATATTCTTTATACCCTTTTACCAAATCTGCATATGGATTGATATAGGTAGTTTCAGGATCGTTACCAAAAAGAATATGTTGGGTATATTGTAAATCGTCAGTTGCTGGATAATATGCTGGAAATAATACGGGGTTAGTGCGCATTATAGAGCGGTAAACCCCAGTTCCTTCGCCTACAGGACCTGTGTAATCGTCAAAATTACCACGCAATCTCACAATCATTTCTGTAGATTTAGAAAGATTTACGTTTACGTTAGACAGTAAGGAGTATGACTTAAGATCGATATTATTATTAAAATTGTTACGGTTATCTACCTTTAGGATGCCGTTATCTTTATTAAAGGTACCTGCTACATAATACCGAGCCACCTGACTGCCTCCACTCACGTTTAGATTCGCTCTTTGGTTTATTGTACTGTTTTTAAGCAGTTCGGACTGCCAGTCTGTTGCCGGAAAAACTGTTGAGTTAGTCCCAGTTAAGGTGTTGTCTATCTTGCTCTGGCTGTAAACCGGCACTCCAAGTGGGTTACGGGTAAGCACCGCTTCGTTCTGTAACCGCATATAAGTTATCGGATCGGCAAGCTCTACGTTTTTTGTAGCCTGTGAAATAGAGTTTTCCAATCGGAAATTGATTTTTGCTTTCCCTTCTTTACCTGTCTTTGTAGTTACCAGCACCACACCATTTGCCGCTCTAGAACCATATAAAGCAGTTGCCGTCGCATCTTTCATAATGGAAAAACTGCCTACGTCGTCTGCTTGCAGGCGGGCTAGGTCTGTAGTTGTAACCTCAACCCCGTCTATTAAAATTAAAGGGTCTTTTTTCCCCGTTCCAAAGGTGGTTACTCCTCTGATAAAGAATGCGGCATTGTCCTGCCCAGGTTCTCCGCTTCGTTGATAAGCAATAATACCAGCCATTTTCCCTGCCAACGCTGTTGTGAGATTACTGGAAGGCACTTTAAGCTCTGACGGATTTATGGTGGTAATAGAACCGATTACAGATTCCTTTTTTTGGGTTCCGAAAGCAACAACAACCGCTTCATCCAATTGATTTACGCTTTCTTTCATTACCACATTAATTACTGATTTTCCTTTTACTGGAATTTCCTGGCTTTCAAAACCTACCATTGAAAACACAAGTACATCCGCCTCATCCGGTATATCCAAAATATATTTACCGTTTAAATCTGTAGACGTTCCAATAGATGGATTGCCTTTTACGGAAACGGTAACTCCAGGCAAAGGACCGGTTGCATCCGATACGGTACCACGCATCTCTTTTTTCTGAAAATTGTGAACATGGTATTTTCCTAGCGGGGAAGTATTGCCATCAATACTTGCTTTAAGAGTCTTTGGATAATTTTCGGCAAAAGCAAACACCTCTAAACTTATAAAGCTTAGCACAAGAAACAACATCACTTTACTTTTTTTTAGTAATCGTTCTCTCATTAAATTAATTGTTTTAGTTTATCAGATTAATCCGCCATCAAGGTCAGTTTTATATCATCGCCTGAGTTGGGATTAATTACTGTAATTGGTTTATTTACTTCAAAACTAAACAATTAGATAGGGCAAAAATTAATTCAGTTGGCTAAGTATTATGCCATTTTAGCATATAGGAAAACCCTGAGACTGCTTTATAATTTAAAGACACTTTAGGAAAAGTAACAACTGTAGATTAGCTTAGCAACCTTAGTATTTATTAGCATTGAAAAATGAGTCACGACCAATTGTAGATGCGTTTATAAAAAAAAGGAGATGATTTTAATAATCATCTCCTGAACAAATACTTTTGAAAGTTTAAAACTTCGATATATAAGAATCTAACGGTCACCTTGCGGAGATTCTTTAATGTTTACTGTCTTAGTATTTAAAGCGGTAAAGAAGGAATTAAAGTTGCACCTATTACATGAATAGATCCATTAGTTGCTAAAAGACTACTCGTTCTTACATTAAGTACCTCGTTCAGCTGAATAGGAGAATCTGATGTATTACTAACAGATGTATTTAAAACCGCCAATCGCATTATCGATTGTGGGTTTGTATTTGCTACATACTTAGGCATGGTAATACCAGTAGGTAATGTATTAAAATAACCTGCCGGAGCCATTGTGGTTGCATCAATAGTTGTTAAAGCTGGGATGGTGTAATGATCATAAACGCCATCTACAATCAGATACAACAAGTAGTTTTTTATAAACTCTTTAGGGTAGCTACGAAAAGATGTACCTGCAACGTTATTAATTTTTACATTTTTAAAGAAATCTTTTGCGGCTGCATCGTGTATCAAAATAAAAGTTCTCCCCGGCTTTTTGTATTCCATAGAGTCTATCTCTGCATATTCAATAGCATCCATCATGCTGGCAAAAACTTTATCCTCTGCCAAAGTACCGTGTGAACGTAGTTTTAGATACTCCCATGTATCCATCCTCAACTCGGGATCTAATGTATGGGTTACACGGTCATAGTCTTTTTGTACATCTAAACCCACCAAAGAGCAACTGTACAATGTTGTAGTAGCTATTAAAACAGCTAATACTTTTACGGTATTTCTATATATTTTTTTCATAGCAATAATTATAAATAACCAAGATTTTGATCTAATTTTTTATTATCCTCTAACACGTTTCTGTTTATCGGGAACAACAATTTACCTGCGTCAACACCAACAAAACCGTCTGTATAAGGTAAACCTTGAATCTTTGTAAGTCTCCTGTTCATTACAGGATCCAAAACCTTATTAACATGTTTTGTACGCACCAAATCAAACCAGCGCTTTCCTTCTCCAAATAGCTCATGTTGTCTTTCTAATAATATAGCATCTTCCATGGAATCCATACTTGCATACACAGGGTCTGTAACGGTATAAGCAGCTAGGCCAGATCTTTGTCTTATAAAGTTCAGGTATTTAAGCGCATCTGCTTTCGCTCCGGTTTTGTTTAATGCTTCGGCATAAGAAAGGTAAACATCCCCTAATCTGTACATTACCAAATAAACAGGAAAGGTATCAGCATCGCCATTACTTATACCAGAAAAGCCTGATGCCGGTACATTATAATATTTCAACAGCTTATCGTACCTTCCAACAGCTTCAATGGTGTCAATGGTTTGGGTTACTCTCAAATCTGTTTTGTCTTTTCTCCAGGTAGCACTCAGTACAGAATCTATTCTGATATTATTGTTGCTTGTTCCAATAGAAACCGGGATGCAAGCGCAACCGTTATTTGTAGGATCCCAGTAAATGCTCCATATTGCTTCTTTTGAAGTTGTTGGATCTAAAAATAGTTTATTTCTCCAGTCAGCTGCTGATTCTAAATCGCCGATAACCGTTCCTCCGTAAACTTTACCAGATGGTGCTTTTGCTTTAAAAACATTTTTAAACCAAACAATGGCTTCGTTATAATCTGATAATTGAGATTGTGTTCCAGCTCTCCACATGTAAACATCTGCCAAGGCAGCGGCAATTGCGCCTTCGCCTATTAACCAAACATTAGGTGTTTGACTTTTCTTAGTTAATTCATAAGCCTTTTGTAAATCCGGAATAATTACATCGGCTATGATTTGGTCTGCTGGAGTTACCTCTCTTTCATCCTCATTTTTAAAATCGTCATAAGGCTCAGTCCAAACTGGCGCCGCTCCCCATAAACGTACAATCTGGAAATAACAAATGGCTCGCATAGCATAACATTGTGCCAAATTGTTGTCTCTCAAATCTGTTGTTATTGCTTTATCTATACTTGCTGCCTGTGGAATATATTTTATCGCTGTATTTGCTCGGCCTATTGTACGGTATAGCCCAGTCCAATCTGTAATAGAATTGCTAGAAGTTAGCGCATTTGTCACCAATTCACGTACTGTACTTGTGTTATAGTTTGGGTGCGAGTCAAAGTTATCTGCTCGGGCTTCTCCCCAATAATGGTACTTACCTGTAAAGTTTTTAGTGCCTCCTTCTCCCGTCATTTCTTGCTGAAAAGAGCCATAAACACCAGCCATTGCCGCATTTACATCTTTTAAAGATTTAAAATAATTTTTAGTAGCGACTTGAGTTAAGGGTTCTTCCGTTAAAAATTTCTTACAACTAGTTACACTGGTAACTAGAAATAATGAGGTAATGATATATGCTATTTTTTTCATGACTATTTTAATTATAATGTGATATTAAGTCCCAAACCAAACTCTCTTACCTTTGGATACTTACCGGTATCGTTTCCTGGTTGCAACTGATTATTGGTGCTAAACTCTGGATCGTACCAACTATAGTTGGTCCATGTTACCAAATTTTGGCCATATAGGTAAACGTTTGCTCCTTTAATTCCGACCTTTTTAGTGACTTTTGGGTCAACCGCATAAGTAAATCTTGCGCTAGTCAGTCTAATAAATGAACCATCTTCTAAATACAAACTATTATAGCCGTCTCTAACACTTCCCCTTGTGTCTTTTCTGGATGCCATAGGATATTTGGTGATATCTCCTTGCCTTGACCATGATGTTAGTGCAGCATCCCAAATTGGAGGAGTATAGGTTGATGAATGTTTATTTTGACTATTCGCCACAGCATTATAAATATCGTTACCAAACTGTGCATTAAACAAAAAGTTTAACGAGAATTTTTTGTAACGGAAAGTGTTACCAAAACCGAAATAATACTTTGGAAGGCCGTTTCCTGCAATTACTTTATCATCATCATCTATGCTTCCGTCGTTATTCGTATCCTGCCATTCAGTATCACCTCCTTGCAATAACACACCGTTATAATATTTATTTGTTACCGTACCAGTGTAAGGTTGGCCGTTTAAAGTATAGCCATCAAAACTTGCAACTGTTTTTCCATCTGCACTAGGCACAACATTAACAGGTGTTAATCTTTGGTTATCAGGCGTATAAGCGTTGGAAACATCATACTGATAAACTCCTTTGTTAATTAACAGATAGAAATCACCAATTTTTCCACCTTCTTGTACCAACCATTTATTACCCGTAATAAAAGAAGTACCGTCCGCTAGTTTTTTAATATTGCCTTGCGGGAAAGTAATATTTGCATTTACATCCCAACCAAAATCTTTGTTTGCAACCGGAGAGCCTAAAACAGTGAACTCTAGTCCTTTATTTTGGATGGTGCCCAAGTTAATTGCTACCTGAGATTTACCACTTTCTTTAGCCAATTCAGCAGAATACAGCAAATCTTTGGTTATTTTGTCGTAATACTCGGCTGTAAAAGATAGTCTGCCTTTTAAGAAGGTTAAATCTAAACCGAAATTTTTAGATGTTGAAGTTTCCCATTTTATTAACGAGTTGCCTAACACGGAACTTTCTGCCGCCCCTAAATAGCCGTTATAATAATTCTCTCCAAAATTCATAACGGTGTAGGATAAGTAATCGCCAATGGCATCATTACCCGCGGAACCGATGCTGAATCTTAATTTTCCGTCGTCAAGAAAGCTTTTAGCGAAGCTCATGAATTTTTCTTCGGAGAAACGCCATAATGCCGAGCCCGAAAAGAAATTGCCATATTTATTGTCTTCACCAAATCTTGATGAACCATCTCTTCTTACTGACCCCTGTACAATGTATTTTCCCTTATAACTGTAAGAAAGTCTGCTAAAAATTGATGCATTAGAGTTTGCGGTAGCGGAAGTTCCAGTCTTTAATGGATCTATGATCCCGATGTTAGAGGTGAAAATATCATCACTTAATAAATCGGTTACCCTAATATCGTAACTATCTCTTCTTCTTCTATCGGCAGTAAGCCCCAATACACCAGAGATTACATGATCTTTATTGATGGTTTTATTATAGTTGAAAAACCCTTGCGCTTCCCAATATACTTTTCTATCAACAGAGCCTAAGCCAACTGAAGTATTTGTGTTATTCAAATAACCGGGTGTAACCTCTCTGTTGTTTTCATTGTTTACTTGTGCGTTTAATTGCGTAGTAAAAGTTAAATCTTTATATATTTTATATTTAAGTTGCGTATTAAACTGGGTTAAATAATCATTATCAACGTTTTTATCAAGCAATGCGTAAGCTACAGGGTTACGTTTAGATTCTGAATAGTTATTGAGCGAACCATCTGGTGCATACAAACTTGTCCAAGGATTTCTTTCAAAAACTTGCTTTGCAGAGTTTCCGACATTTATAATATTGCCTGTTTGATAAGCAAATGCCAGATTATTACTGATAGTTAATTTCGGAGAAAGTTCAAATGTCACATTGATTTTTGACTGGATACGTTTAGCGTAGCTATTTATAATTAAAGCTTGGTTATCTAAATAATTTAGCCCTGCGTAATAAGTAATTCCTTTTTGCCCACCGCTTAAGCTTAAATTTACAATATGCTTTTTTGAAGTTCTAAATAATAGCTCTTGAAAATCATTATCTGCATTTAAATAAGGATTTACAGAATCCACGTTACCACCGAAACCAGTATCACCGCCTCTAACTCTTCTGAAATATCTTAACTCATCAGCAGAAGTTGTACGTAATTTATGAGAAATTTCTCCTAAAGTATAAGTGTATTGCAGACCTACTACGGGTTTACCCGCTACGCCTCTTTTAGTAGTAATTAAAATTACCCCGTTGGCACCCCTTGCACCATAAATAGATGCGGAGGCCACATCTTTCAATATCTCTATAGAAGCGATATCTTGTGGATTTACAAAATTTCCGTTCTCGCTAATGATTCCGTCTATTACATATAATGGCCCAACACCAGTTGCGTTTATTGATGATGCTCCACGAATTTGAATAGTACCTTGCCCGAACGGATCGCCGTTATCATTTACTACAGAAACCCCAGAAGCCTGACCTTGCAATGCATCAAAAAGCGTTACTGGTTGCCTTTCTTCAATATCTTTTTGACTTACGGAAGATTGAGAACCTGTTAAATCCCGCTTTTTTGCGGTTTGGCCATAGCCTATTACCACTACCTCATTTAAATCGTTTACACTTTCTTCTAAAACAACACTTATTGTTGATTTATCTCCTAGTTTCACTTCTTTAGTAGCAAAGCCCACATAGTTAAAAGAAAGTACCGCCGCTTTATCTTTCACAGGAATGGAAAAAGCACCATTTAAATCTGTTTGAGTTATGCTTGTGGCTCCCTTAACTTTTACTGTTACCCCTGGCAAAGTAACACCGCTGGCATCTTTTACTACCCCGGTAACTTGAATCGGTGTTTGAGCATATACCCGAGTCATACTTAATAAAAAGATGAAACTTAATAGCCATCTAACCCTACCTCCGGTAGTTTTAGATAAAAGATGTTTAAAGACGTTAATGTTCATTTAAGTTAATTATGGTTGTAAATTATTGATTGGTTTTTGTTTGAGTAATTATGCTTGGTTATAAAAAATACTCAAGTATCAAATTTAAAGCAAAGCAGGCACCTAATTGTGGGCTACATTAGCCAATGATTAAGCTATTTTGGCTTATCAGATGTTAGATAATTTTACTTTTCGTTTCTTAGGTACGCTAAGTAGTATGTGGCTTAACCATATACCATATTCACTTCAACTAGTTTTGATGCTATATAATCTTTTTTTACTTTGATGAGTGCGCTTAATTTAGATACTATTTATTAGAATTGGCCGGTATCAAATCAATTTCCAATATTTTCATCAGTTCTGCGCCCGAAACTTCTAGCGCACTAATTTTTAACTGATGCTTTCCGGCGGGCAAATCGGCAAAGCCCATCTCTTTGGTAACTAAACCTTCTTTGTCTGTAGAACTGTCCGTTTTTCCTTTAAAAATATGGTTATCAACCGCAATATTAAATTCGCCTGAATTCTGCTTTTCAAAAATGTATTTAATAACAATTTTAAAATTTGCTGTTTTAGGTGTGGCAAAATCCCAACTTAAGAACTGATTTTTATTTTCCCAACCTGTAATATAATATTTATTGGTTTTGCCATCTCCATAAGAAAAACCTTCGCCGTTCAACTTGGCGTCAAAAGCTAACAACCTATTCGTTGTAGCATCAACGTTCAAATATCGTGTATCATTTGATTTAATCGGTTGTTTTACTTTCATTACCAAAACTGCATCAACAGCATCCGGTGCATTTGCAGGCAAATCCAAAATTAAGTTTCCCTGTGCCGTATGTGAAGTTTTAATCGTCATTTTATCCGCCATATCATACACCTTAGCTACCTTGCTTGTAATTCCTCCAACTAATAATTTACCGCTTTTTGGCCAATTGAAAACATGTAAATAAAGTAGGTTGTCTTTTTGAGTAATTACCCCCCAACTTTGCAAAGGCAACGGTGAAGCTGTTGTTTTATAAATAGACTCGCCATATTTTTTTGTCCAGATAGCCATACTATCTAAAATTCGCTGATCTCTTGCATCAAAAGTACCGTCACCTTTGGGACCAATATTCATTAAAATATTTCCGCCCCTGGATGCTGCGTTTGCAATTAATTTAATAAAATGACTCGCTGGTTTATGGCTATCGTCATACTTACTGTAACCATAAGATTCATTTGTAGTGGGGATAGCTTCCCAATCTCCAGTAACTGGAAAAAATTCTGCTGGCCTGTCGGCCGTATTCTGATAATCACCCATATTTCCTGCAGTGCTTCTAACCAACCGGCCATTAACTACCACATCTTGGTCGACTTCTCTAATCGCTTTCAAAATTCGGATGTTTTCGGATAAAGGAAGTTTGTGTGGCGTATCAAACCATAAAATATCTGGGTGATACTTTTTTACGAGTTCCTGTATCTGAGGGATGGCTTTTTCATTCACATATTTTTGCGCTTTCGGTAATAATTCTGGGTGTACATCAAACCAGTTTCTTCCTCCAAAAAGATTTTTATCTCCACCAGGGTTATTGTACTCCCAATCATTACCTGGTGCGTTTGGATCTTCCCAATCAAATGCATGAGAATAGTAGAATCCAAATTTCATCCCATACTTTTCACAAGCAGCTTTCAACTCTGCCATCGGATCCCTTTTAAAGGGGATTTTATCGGTAATGTCAAAATCAGAATAATCAGACGGATACATCGCAAAACCGTCATGATGCTTTGCAGTAATCACCATATAGCGCATTCCCGCGTTTTTAGCAGTTTTGACCCATTTATCTGCATCAAATTTGGTAGGATTAAACTGTGAAGCTAATTTCAGATAATCTGCCTTGGTAATTTTTTCCTTTCGCATTAAATGCTCGGCGTAACCGTCCACTTTTTTCCCTTTCCACTCGCCACCAGCTTCAGAATATACACCCCAATGGATAAACATCCCAAATCTTGCCTCACGCCACCATTCAATTCTATGATCATGATTCAACATCGAGTTTTTCCACCATCCGTTATTTGCTTCCTCAATCATTTTATTATCCCGCATTGTAGCAGCATTTTTCATCGAAGCATCTTCATCACCTGCATCTTGGGCAAATGAAACGGATGCAATTATCGATAAACAAACCGAAAGAATTAGTTTTTTTTGTATGATCATGACTTCTATTTTACTCTTCACTTAATTTGCCTTCCCCGGCCCAGCCCCTCAATAAACCATCCATTGAGCCTAATCGTTGCGCTCTTGTGGTTATATTTTCAACGGCAGTTTCTCCTAATCTATCTTTTAACTGAGCGAGATATAGGCTTCTTGGCGATACAGGGTTTCCCCAACTTTCCCAATATCCAACTCCTAATTTATTTGTACCTACGCAACCGATTCCCCAGTTCAAACTTCCCTTTGCGCTCTCAACTTTAATATCCGCTTTGGAGGATCTACAATTATAGAAAAGCGTTTGTGCCCCTGCCCATCCATGCCCAGAACCACTTGCGCCCCTATTTTGAACCCTAATTTGTCCGCCTGAGATGTTGTCGAAAAGCAGACCAGTGGACCATCTGTGATGTGGACCAATATCTGCAGTGGTGTTAATCGCCAAACAATCTAAAAAAACATTCGGTCCGGGCACTCTCGATCCGGTTACAAAATCATGCCTTCCACCATCCGCATAACACCTTTGAAATAAGTTAAAACTAGCGGGGCCCTCTAAATTGAAAGAATATTTTCTTCCGCCGGTAGTTATAGATTTTGGATCAAGCATGGCGCATTCCTCTACTGTGTTATAGTAAGAACCCGAACTAATACTGACACAAGCGTATCCAAAATAAATGGATGTAACCTGTTTAACCCAGCAATTTTCCGCTTCCTCCAGCTCTATTGCTATCCAACCGTGGTCTTCATCTTCGTTTCCAGAAAAAACAGAACTTAAACGCATGTTTTCTACTGCACAATTATTTATTCTTTGGCTTGGATTGGTTTTATAAATAGCACCACCACCATATTTTTTTTGCATTGGATCTACTATTGAAGCATTTAAGGTAATACTATCGCCCGCCAATGAAGCAATTTTTCTTTCGAAACCAATTGCGTAGCTAGATGCTGTCCAGCCGTATTGTGCCATATCCAAATCATCAATCCATAACTGATTTGGGGTTCTATAAACAACAATTTTATCTCCTACTGCAAGGTTGGCATTACTCTCCACTTTGAAACCCATTTTTCCAGTACCTACATATCCTGTTGTAATTTTATTGAGTTGTTTGGTAACGGGTGTTTCAATTCCTTTGATACTGATTAATGTATGTTGAGCAGTTTTAGTCGCCTTTAAAACAGTTCCGCTTTTTCCCTGACCCATACCTCTTAATATTACACCGCTTTTTGTAATTGAAATGGTATTGCTTACATTATAAGTTCCCGCTGTCAATAAAATTACACCACGGATTCCCGATGAATTTGGGGCCAATGCTTGCACTTCGTTTATTGCCGATTGAATTTGTGCAAGGTTATCTCCCGCCAATGGCGATAATGTTTTTGTAATCTCCATAATTTTTGGGATTGCTACACCTCCGCCTTTATAACCCGCTGTCGAAAAATCGGGAATTTTGTTGATGTTATTGCTTTCTCCTTGGTTTGCGAATAAATTGTACCGCAAACGCCCATCGCTACCTAAGTAAACTAAATTAGTGGGCATTTTTGGCGGATCAACAACTGGCGGTACCACTACAGGTGGCTGAGTTTCCACTTTAACTTGCGGTTTCTTTTTGCAAGCGCAAACAAACAGCAATGAACTGATTAAGAAAAAGTAGACGAGCTTCATACTATTGATTATTAACGGGTTAAAAATTGGCACTCAACTAAATTAGAATATACAAGTAACTCATTTTAAACCTTAAAGCAGTTTATCCTTTTGGCATAATCATCAGAGATATTGGCTGATTAAAAGTTATTGTAAAATCACATAGTATGCAACACATTTGTTTGAAATCCCAATTCGTCATTTCAGATTAACGGTGATGCTATGCTCTTTTTGATCTCTAAAAATTTTTATCAAAGCCGTTTTTCTTGATTGCAGATTTAGTCTGGCATCCACCAAATCTTTAATGTTTGCAATAGGAAAATCAGCCATTTTCAAAATAACATCATTTGGTTTTATACTGCCATTCATTAAGCTTTTGGCAGAAACATCTAAAACCAAAACACCGGTTTCAGTAGCCATTCCTGTGGCAGATCTTTCCGCAAGCGTAGTTAAATTTTTAACCTGCACCCCGGCAAAATCATAGGTGTCATCCGCTTTCCATAACAATGGAAGAATTTTTGGAATGGCTACTTTTTTGGATTTTGACTTTAGGTCCAGAGAAACGACACCAAAGTTTTGCTCAATATTTTTAAAACCTATCTTGAGTGCTTTGGAATTTTGCTTAACGTTATAATCTCCTAGCGCTGCATTTACAAATTCCGGTTCACCGGCCGTGGAGTGTTGGTCGATATTTAAAAGCTGAGCCTTTTTTAAGGAAGCTTCATTCATAAAAAAATTACTATCGATATTATTTCCCCAATCATTAACGCGGATAGGAAGATAGGTTGCTCCTAAAATATTATGTTTAAAAGTAGCACCACTGTTTTTAAACCAAACATGCGGATGAAAAGAATTGTTTATAATAACGTTATTCTCTACATCTCTTTTAAAGCCTTCTCTCAGTTTAAGTCCCCCGCTAAGGCAAACGTTATTTTTAATGATGTAATTGCTTGAGCCATCGTCCAGATCAATATCCCAACCGTTATCGCATCTAAATCTGTTATTATAAAGTAACGTGGTTTGTGTGGCATCTAAAAAAATAAGCTCTGGGTGTTTAGCGACCAAAGTATCCATTATTGCTCTTTTCGGATGCCAAAAACGATCTCGTCCCCAAGAGTTAAATGCGCCGTGGTCGCCTGTTTCTAAAACCGTATTAAAAACATCATTAAAGGAAATTGTATGCCCGCCCCAAGTTCCTTCGTTAATATTTATACCAGCCCGTGGAACATCATAAATTGTATTATGGCTAACTTTTATATTTTGCGCCATGGAAATTTGCACACCGGCAGTTTGTTTTTCTACTGTTCCAATGTCATGAATAAGGTTATCATAAACCAAGCAGTCTGAAGGAAAATTGTCTCCAATTGGCCCCACCTTTTTATCTAAATTGGTATAGGCAATAAAATCTTCGTACTGAAAAGACGGAGAGCGAACAGCTAATGGGTCGCCAACAAAAACAACGGCACTGCTACCAACGTTGTAAACGTGGGAACCGGATAAAGTATTGTTCTTATTAAAACGGCTGAATACAACAGCATTGCCACCCAAATTTGTGAGTTCGCATTTTTCGATTTTTATATTTTCTGCATTTTCTAACGTGATCGCTCCTTTACGGTAAATTGTCCAATCGCTACGCAAAAGAGGTTCTCGGTTTTTCATAAACGTCCTTAAAGTATGACTAAACTTTAGTCCTTTTACGGTGATGTTCTTTACCGGATCTCTATTTCCATTAAACTCCAACAAAGTTTCTAATTGCGGTGTTTCCACAATTAATTGGGCGGGGTTTTGATTTGATTTCAGAAACAGTAGGTGTTGATTTTCATCAAAGAACCACTCGTTAAACGTATCTAATTCTTCGAACACATTTTCTACAAAACGGTATTGTTTGTGAATTGCAGAAGGTCTGTTATTTTGCCATCCTCCATCCATGGTGAGTGTCGAATCGTTCTCCTTTCCGGTAATGAGGAAAGAAAAACCTCCCCACATGCTGGCTTGCATGGCATGCAAATACGCATTTTTAGGATTTTGCCATTCTTTTACTCTTGACGGACTGATGGCATCCGCCGATGCTCCTCCAAATGGCAGTTTCCCTTTTTCATAGTTAGGATATCTTGCCATTTGCATCAATTGTTCATTGATGTAAAGCGCATCAAACTTCAAGATTTTATCTGTAACTAAGGCCTGATATATTCCTTTTTTTAGCTCCCATTTTAAAGTGATTTTTTGCGAGCCTTTGATAACAACCTGTTCATTTTTGTAAGGCATGATGATTAAAATGGCGTCATCTTTTCTGCTGTCTGCATCTGTAAAAACAATCGGTTTTGACAAATAGTAATTCCCTTTCCGGATGTAGATATTTACTGCTTCGTTCTTAAACTTTCGAGCTTCTTCCTGCGCTCGGTAAATTGTTGCAAAAGGACGGCTTAAGCTCCCAATGTAGTTGTCATTTCCAATTTTTGAGACGTAAAAATCTTTGGCTTCAACCGAATTACAAATTATTAGCGACGCCAAAAAAGTCAGGATATATTTCATTCTAAAAAAATTCGATAATCATTCTTAAAACTTATTTAAAGCAATAAAAACGGCAATTCGTGTCATTTTTAATTGATAAAAATTAGCAACCTACGCAACAAAATTTGTTTTTACAATTCTATTCCGTCATCATTTTATACGTAACCTCCGCAAATGAATTAGGTTTCCCTTTTTCAGGTTTTGTAATGCTTCCGGAAATTTTGTTGCTTTTTCTGTTTACGTTAATGGTTCTAAAGCTGTAAACACCTTTTTCATAATTAAAGGTCTCGCCGTCATCGTCATACAATTGGTAAGTGCCGGGTTTTGTACCGTAATACCTGATTTCTAAATCCACTTTCTGTCCGGGTTTTGGTGCATGCAATAAAGGTGGCATCATCGGTACAATTCCGCCGTCTTTTACGAAAACTGGAATTACATCCAAACCAGGTGTTACCGTAATTACCTCTCCATCACCGGCAAATTTCCCGGTGTAAAAATCAAACCATTTACCCTTAGGTAAAACCACTTTGCGAGAAGTTTGACTGGTAAACATCGGTGCTACCAACAAATTTTCGCCGGCCATATATTGGTCTTTTATTTCCTTGGAAACAGCTTCTGCGTAAGGATTTTCCTGCAGGTTTACGTTTTTCTCTTGTTGGGCAGGAAGTTCTTGTTTAAAGTCAGGCTCAAGATTCATGGCCCTAAATGGCGGTGTTCCTTCAAAATGATATTTGGCAAATTCGGAATACCAATATGGCATCATTTTCATCCTTAGCAATGCAAATTCTTTCACTTGCTTTTCCACTTCGGGGTAAGTCCAGGGTTTGGTACCGGTTGACCAAGCGTTGATCATCGCCATTGGCGAAAACACATTTGATTGAAACCTCCGCAACCATTCTTCGGCGGTTTTGGAAGCTCTAACTTCTGGCGTCCATAATACGCCGGCAAAACCGCTGTTGATTAAAGCCGTGATAAAATCCTCATGATTGTAATAATCATTATAAAGCACAAAAGGCAAAGCAGATGCTCCACCGTTTGATGCCCTCACTAAACCATAAGTTCTTTGATTTCGTTTTTTAAATAAATCTGCGGTGTAACGCATCGCCAACAGCCCGTAGGTTTGACGCATCTGCTCGGCGCTATGCCCGGAAGGAAAAGTTGCTACATCTGGCCACAAATAATAATCGTAACCATCAACCTCATCTATTTTGTAACCGCTTATGCCGATATCAACCTGATCGGTTTTTAGCTGATTGAAAAACGGCTTTCGGGCTTCGGGCATTGTAAAATCAGGCACTACGCCCGACCAAACCGTATGCGAGGCGGTGTAGGGCAAAATCGCTTTATAAAAAGGCGCATCTGGCGAAACATAGGGATTAATCCATAAATTAAGTCTTACGCCTTTATCCTTCATTCTGTTAACAAAAGCAGGCGGATTTGGGAAACGATTTTTATCCCAAGAAAATGTTCCGGGGTAGGCTTTACTTTGCCAACCCGGCTCTAAACCGATAAAATCTAACGGATATCCTTTTTCTTTAAAACTGTCAACCTCTTTTTCAACATCTTGCTCTGTTGAACGTGTCATCACTCTTTGTGTAAAACCTAAGCCCCAACGTGGAGGCAAAACTCCGCCACCGTTCATCAAATTATATCTCTTTACGGCATCTAAAGGAGTTGGTCCGCCAAATACATAAATTTCGGCGCCTTCAGCCGGAATTAGCATTTCCACCGCATCAGAATATGGACGGGATGACCAACTTTTATCGGTGTTTCTGTCTTTTGGAGTTGGGAAATTTGGACTGTCTTTTCTCACAGCAGAACCAGCCCAAACTTTAATATATTGAGCGGAATTTATGAATACACCATAACCATTTGAGGAAACATAAAACGGAACAGGAGCGTGTGTACGTCCGTTGTCTTTGCCTCCGTAATGATCCACATGTAATTCTAAAATCTTACCTCGTTGATAAACCGTCTGAAAATTTAAGCCGAAACCAAATAATTGCTCTTCTCGCTGAAGCGGAAATCTCAAATAGGTTTTCCCGTTTTCTACCCTAAATTCGATTTCTGATTTTGATAAGGGAAAATCTGCGGAACCCAATTTTTCTAATGCTGATTTGTTAGGCTTTGCTCCGGACGCCGATAATAAATTAAAATCTCCCGGCTTTCCGACTACAGTTTTCCATATTCCGGGTTCTACTTCTTTCCAATCTACAGTTTGTGCGATGGCCGAGAGGTGAAACCCCAACAAGGAGAAGATAAAAAACAGTAAGCGTAGTTTTTTCATGGTTTATAAAGTGTTTATTATATAAAAGCTAAAGACATATTAAAAAGGTGTTTTTGCAGAGCCGTTCTTGTCTCCCTCTGGAGGGAGATACAGAGGGAGGTAAAATAAATTTTCTATAAAAACGATTTCATTTCTTATTATAAAATGATAAATAAAAACTGGCAAACCACCCCCAACCCCCGCCAGCGGGGGACAGACCCGCTTTCTTAAAAATCTCCTTAATCTCGATTAATCAACAGGCACAACAGTATAAGTTTTACCTTTTTCAGTTTTAAAATTAATTAGATATCCTTTCTCAATGGCTAATTCCACCGTTGGTTTTTTTGCCATTTTAAACGGCGGAACAAATGGTGGTGTTAATAACGCATTAAGGTTTTCATCAGCTAAATTTCCTGTTTCCAGCACCTTTACTGGAACTTTTGTTCTTAGTTGGCAGTCTCCGCCTATTGCGGAATAAATTTTAGATTGTTTTAATTTGCCGTTTGTCCAACTGATGTCAACTGTGAAATTTCCTCGGGCTTTGATGCCTTTTATTTCCCCTTCTGACCAAGCGTCTGGCAAAGCTGGCAATAAATTGAGCATCCCATCCTGACTTTGCAATAACATTTCTGTAATACCGGCTGTTGCGCCAAAATTTCCATCGATTTGGAAAGGCGGATGCGCATCAAAAAGGTTTGGATAAGTTCCACCTCCGCTCATTTGCCCCTTTTCTTCGGTTGGATCCATATAACGGAAAGCATCCTGTAGAATTTTGTAGGCATGGTTACCATCTTGCAATCTTGCCCACCAATTTATTTTCCAGGCCATAGACCAGCCTGTGCTTACATCGCCTCTAAAAATCAGCGATTGCTTAGCTGCTTTCGCCAATTCTGGCGTGTTAAATACTGATATTTGATCGCCTGGAAAAAGGCTGAATAAATGTGAAATATGGCGGTGTGTATCTTTAGGATCGTCCCAATCTTTAAACCACTCTTGCAACTGTCCGTACTGCCCGATATGAAAAGGATATAATTTCGCTCTCGCCGTAATCAGTTCTTTCCTAAAACTTTCATCAATGTTTAAAATTTCAGAAGAACGGATTAAATCTGTAAACAGCTGTCTTAAAATAGACATGTCCATAGTGGAAGCCATGGAAAGCTGGTATTCTTTCCCCTCGATTTTAACGGTGTTTTCTGGTGAGGTAGATGGATTTGTAATTAAATAATCAGAGTTTGGATCTTTAATTAACCAATGCAACATAAATTGGGCAGCGCCTTTCATTAAAGGATAAGCAGTTTTTGCCAAAAATTCTTTATCGCCGGTAAACAAAAAATGTTGGTACAAATGTGTGCTGAACCATGATGCACTCATTGGCCAGGCCGACCAGCGTGGCATTCCTTTCGGATCCCAATCATAACCGCCCGGTGGCGAGGTTTTAGCCCAAAGATCAGAATTGTGATGCGCTACCCAACCCTCGTTTATGTTGTAATTAACCTTGGCGGTTTGCGCTCCGTTTACGGCTAATTCTTTAATAAAATCAAACAAAGGCTGATGGCATTCTGAAAGATTGGTGTTTTCTGCCGGCCAATAGTTCATTTCTGTATTGATGTTTGTGGTATAATTGCTTCCCCACGGTGGCTGAACATGATCGTTCCATAAACCTTGTAAATTTGTTGGTCGGGAGCCGGGTCTGGAAGAAGCAATCATCAGGTATCGGCCAAACTGGTAATATAAAACCTGCAAACCTTGGTCTGCTTCTGTATAGTTTTTTAATCTTTCATTGGTAGGTTTGGCTTCGGCTTGTTCATTGCTTTTTAAACTGAAGTCTACTCTGTTAAAAAGCTGCTGATAATCTTTAATATGAGTTGATTTAAGTTCTTCATGATTTTTTGCAAATGCCTTTTGCATATTTCGTTGGCTTTCTATAGCGGGATTTTTACCTGCTAATCCGGGAGATTTATCGAAACCGTTAAAACTTGTAGCTTCTGTAAGATAAATGGTAACCGCATTGGCATTTTTTATAATGATTCTTCCATTTTTACTGGAGATTTCTCCGCCATCATGTTTAATTTTTGTTAAAATTTCAAAGGTCATCCCTTCTCCACCTTCGTCATCATAAACTACTTGCTCTGTCTCATAATCTCTGTTTGCTACAAATTTTGGCGCTTTTCCGGTTAATTTAATGGTCTGGTTATCAACTGAACTTACTTGATAACGCAACTTACTGCTTAAATCCACTTCGAAATTAAGTGTAGCCTTTTTATCGGCAGTAATTTTCACCAGCATTACTTTATCAGGGTAACTGGTGAAAATTTCACGGGTGTATTTTACACCATTTAGCTCATAACTTACTTTGGCTATTGCGGTTTTTAAGTCGAGCTCGCGACGGTAATTTTTAACCAGCGTATCTTTAGTATTAAAATAAAAATTGAGATCGCCCAAAGGCAAATACCGGGCAGAATACGGTCCCTGCATTTTCTTCCACAGTTCCGCAGCTTTGGTATAGTTACCCTCAAAAACCGCTTTTCTCACTTCGGGCAGAACTGCCGGTCCGTTGGGATTATTTCCAGGATTCGGATAACCTGACCATAAAGTATTGTCGTTTAGCTGAATTCTTTCTTGTACAACTTTGCCAAAAACCATTGCTCCGGTTTTACCGTTTCCTAATGGCAAGGCTTCTTCCCAAGCATTGGCCGGCAAATTATACCAAAGTTTTAATGGTTGATTAGCTGATTGTCCGTAAACATTACAGCATCCAATTAATAAAACTAGGATGCTCTGGAGTTTGAATCTCATATTTATTGTAATTGTTAAATTTTAGGCAGCATCACCCGATACCAATTAGGCAAATAAGCAAAATTAGCTGAGCTATTCTTTACCTATTCTGGCAATTTGATAAGCAATATGAGCATGGTTTTGGAAAAGAATTGCGCTCGTTGCAAACGAGCGCAAGTAGGGCAAGTAGGGCAATAGGCTTGTAAACGCAGAGTCCCTAAAGGAGACTCTGCTTGAACTAAAGAAACTTAAGCGGTCTTAATTAAGTGATTTGGTAAATCTTCCACTCTCTCGCAACAAAGCTGCTCCATAATCTGCTGGATTTCCGTTTTTAATAAGGTAACGGTGTGATTACCTCCTTTATTACCTAAAGCTGCCGTTCCATACATAAAGGATCTTCCTAGAAATGTGAATTTAGCGCCACTGGCAAGTGCTCTAGCCACATCAGAACCAGACCGAATACCGCTATCCATCATCACCTCAATTTGATCTCCGAACTTTTCTGCAATTCTAGTTAACGGTTTTATTGCTGCTTCGCCCGAATCTAACTGTCTTCCACCGTGGTTAGATACGATGATTCCATCCAATCCTAAACGAATGGCTTCTTGTGCATCAACCTCCGAAGCAACACCTTTAAGCACTAATTTTCCTTTCCACTGATCACGGATAGCTTTTATTTTATCTTCATTTAACCTTCCAGAAAATGTAGCATCCATAAACTGACCTAATTGCTTTAAATCCAAACCTTTTGGCATATACGGCTTTAGGTTTGCAAAATTTGGTTGTCCGTACCTCAAAGTATTTAAAGCCCATGTAGGTTTTCCCATAATCTGCAATATGTTTCTGACAGACATTTTAGGTGGCATCGCTAAGCCATTTCGGATATCTCTGGGTCTAAAGCCAAAAGTGGGCACATCGCACAGAATCACCAAAACCGGACATTCTGCCGCTTCTGCTCTTTTTATGATGTCATCCCGTAAGCGGTTTTCTGTAGGATGGTATAACTGAAACCAGGCTTTGCCCTCTGTTAACTCGCTAGCCCGCTCAATACTTGTGGTGGTTACGGTACTCAAAATAAAAGGCACATTATGTTTAAAAGCGGCCTTCGCTAAAATTTCGGGAGAATTTGGCCACATTAAACCTTGTAAACCAATAGGTGCTATCCCAAATGGTGCGTCATACGTTATCCCAAACAATTTGGTTTTTAAGCTTGCACCATTAAAATTTCTGATGTATTGAGGTTTTAACTGAACGTCTCTAAGTTCAGAAGTATTCCTATGAAGGTTAACATCTTCATTACATCCGCCATCTAAGTATTCAAATGCAAACCTTGGGATATTTTTTTGTGCTTTATTCCTTAAATCATCAATAGAAGGATATTTGGTGTTGAATTCTTGTGCCATGATTAATTCTTTTTTTGATGTATTTTAAACTAGCTGAGTTAGGTCTTATTAAACGTAAACCTTACTTCCAATGCCTTTTCAGTACAGGCTTGCCTGCCCTCATGCCGGTCAATGGCAGTTACTTTTTTCATTGTTTGTTTATTTCACTGTTTGCATTCAAGAGTGCGTCGCAATTTTTTCCGCAAAAAAAGTAACCAAAAAAACTCTCGCCTGTGCCGCTTGCTATAATGGTTTGCTATTATTTCTTCATCACGTCCGAAACCGCCAAGGGCGAAATAAGCTTAATTAAGGACAGTGCTTGGGCTGAATTAAACGTATTATAGCTACAACTCATAATTTAAGCATTCGCCAAAGCTCTGTCTAAATGAACATATCCGCCATCGACATACAAAATTTGACCCGTGGTGTGGCTTGATTTATCGCTCAATAAAAAGGCAACGGTATTCCCTATTTCGTGGATGGTAGTCATCCGGTTTTCTAATGGAATGTTAGCGGTGATTTTTGCCAAAGTTTCTTCTGGATTATTTAACGTTGTAATCCAGTTTTCGTACTGAGGTGTCCAACATTCGGCAACCACCAAAGCATTTACTCTGATGCCGTATTTCAATAATTCTACCGCCCATTCTCGGGTCAAAGCATTTCTACCGCCGTTTGATGCAGCATAAGCCGATGTATTTCCTTGCCCAGTTTCTCCCGTTTTTGAAGATATATTGACGATATTTCCTTTTGATTTAATAAGCTCGGGCAAAGCATGGTGTGCCATTAAATAATAATGGATTAGGTTGCGATGTAAACTTTGTACAAAACCTTCATAATTGCCGTTTTCTAAACCTACGCCATCATTTAAACCGGCATTGTTTACCAAACCATCAATTTTCCCAAATTGCTCAATCGCTTTTTTTACAGCTTTTTCGCAGGCTTCGGGACTAGTTAATTCGACCTCGATACCGAAAGCTTTTCCACCATTTTCAGCAATTAGATCAATTGCTTTTTGGTTATCCGCTTGCTTTCTACCTATAATTACTGCAATTGCGCCTTCTTTTGCAACAGTTTCTGCTATCCCGAAACCAATGCCTTTTGCACCGCCAGTAATTAAAATGACTTTGTCTTTTAAGTTTAAATCCATTATTTTATTTTGTAATCGAAAGTTGGCTAGGTGTCTCGTTTATCACAAGCTTGAACTACCAAATCAAAAATCTATTTGGGCATTTTAACACTCCGCCAACTGGCGGATGTATCTTTTTGTTCGTCCTTCGACTCCGTTGCCATTGAGCTTTATTGATAATCAATAAACTAAAATTGTCTAATTTATTATATTGTAACTCCATCCAGCCCTGTGTCTCTCTGGTTTAAAAAACAATTTGCAGAGCCGTACAATGTCTCCCTCCGGAGGGAGATACAGAGGGAGGTAAGACAGTTTTCATTTAAAACGATTTATTTCTTTATAAAAGATAAATGAAAAGCCGGTAAACCACCCCCAATCCCCGCCAGCGGGGGACAGACCTGCTTTCTGAAAATCCTTATCAATATATCTAAATGTCATTTTATATTGATTTATATGAAAATTAACGCTCGTAAAAACAATTAACTGCTAAAATCACTTTTTACTATAAGCTACAACTGTTTGTTTTGCTTCTCCCAAACCATCGATTCCGAGTTCAATTACGTCGCCTGCTTTTAAGTAAAACGGAGGGTTAAAACCTAAACCTACGCCGTGTGGCGTTCCGGTAGAAATCACATCGCCCGGTAAAAGTGTCATAAACTCGCTGAGGTAAGAAACTACATACGCAATATCAAAGATGAAATCATCCGTGTTGCCATCCTGCATCATTTTTCCGTTCAGTTTTAACCATAAACGTAAATTGTTTGGGTTAGCAATTTCATCCGAAGTAACTAACCAAGGGCCAAGCGGTGCAAAAGTATCGCAACCTTTTCCTTTTGCCCATTGTCCGCCACGTTCCAATTGGAAAGCTCTTTCGCTCACATCGTTATGTAGAACATAACCGGCAACATAATCCAAAGCTTCTTCTTTAGAAACATAGCTCGCTTTTTTGCCGATTACGAAAGCCAATTCCACTTCCCAATCGGTTTTTAAAGAATCTTTTGGAAGCATAATATCATCATTCGGACCTACAACGGATGTGGTAGATTTAAAGAAGATAATAGGTTCTTTTGGGATTGGCGCATTGGTTTCTTGCGCATGTTTGGCATAATTTAAACCAATACAAACTATTTTTGACGGGCGACCAATTGGCGGTCCCAGTCGTTCTGTATCTGAAACTAGCGGAAGACTTGATTTGTTTTCTTCAACAAAAGAGGCCAATCTGTTGATGCCATCTGTTTCAAAGAATTTTTCATCATAATTCTCTCCAAAAGCCGAAGTATCGTACCTTTTACCGTCAATTACTACTCCTGTTTTTTCTTTTCCTGCTTGTCCGTATCTTATTAGTTTCATTTTGTTTGATTTTTATTCTTGTTATTAATAGTCCACAGACTGTAGTCAGCTGTCCGCGGTCTATCGTCTTAATTCTTGTGTCTTAAATCTTGATTCTTTAGTTGTTCAATTTAATAAATCCGCCGTCAATCGGGTAATCGTTTCCGGTGATAAAGCCTGCTTCATCAGAACAAAGGTAAAGCGCTAATGAGGCAATCTCTTCTGGTTTTGCCATTCGGCCGATGGGTTGGCTTTTAGATAATTTTTCGAACATTTCTTCCTGATTATCAGGGTAGTTTTTAGCGATAAACCCATCAACAAAAGGTGTGTGTACCCTTGCAGGCGAGATGCTATTGCTCCGGATTCCGTCTGCCATAAAATCGCGGGCTACCGACATACTCATTGCATAAATTGCACCTTTACTCATTGAATACGCGAAACGATCGGCAATTCCAACTACGGAGGCAATAGAAGCTAAGTTCAATATTGCGCCACCACCCGCTTTTTTCATTAACGGAATAGCTGCGTATAAACAATTGTACGCTCCTTTCACATTTACCTGATAAACTCTTTCGAAATCAGCTTCAGCGGTTTTTTCCAGATTACCAACATGAGCTATTCCTGCATTATTTACCAAAATATCCACCTTATCCATTTTAGCAAATGTTGCCAAAACTTGGTCTTGCTGGCTTACATCGCAAGAAAATGCCTGAGCTTCTCCAAATTGGTTGATTTCTTCTACTGCCTGTTGTGCAGATTGTTCGTTCAATTCTAAGATGTAAACTTTTGCTCCCTGCTTTGCAAACAGAATGGATATTGCTTTGCCAATTCCGCTTCCGCCACCTGTAATTACTGCTGATTTTCCTTTTAAACTAAACACGCTATTCTCCTTTTTTGATTCAAATAATTATAAACTCACGCCTCTTTTCCACGGGATAAAATCATCCTGATTTAAAGCGACTGCTTTTGGGATAACCTCGCCACTTGCGACTTTAATACATAATTCCAAAATTTCTTCTCCCATTTGCGCTATTGATTTTTCGCCCCTGATAATTGCTCCGGTATCAATATCAATAATATCGGCCATCCGGGTTGCCAGTTGGGTATTTGTGGCTACTTTAATCACCGGACAAACCGGATTACCGGTGGGCGTACCCAAACCTGTGGTAAACAAAATCAGATTGGCGCCACTTGCGGCTTTTCCTGTAGTTGCTTCCACATCGTTTCCGGGCGTACAAACCAAGTTTAAGCCTGGTTTTACAGCTTGTTCCGTATAATCCAATACATCAACTACCGGAGAAGTTCCTCCTTTTTTTGCTGCGCCTGTACTTTTAATGGCATCGGTAATTAAACCATCTTTAATGTTTCCCGGCGAAGGATTCATAAAAAACCCGGACCCCACGGCATGGGCCTGAGCATCGTAGGTTGTCATTAAATGGATAAACTTTCTGGCGATCTCCTCGTTTTCGCAACGGTCTATCATATTTTGTTCGGCCCCGCATAATTCGGGGAACTCGGCCAATAAAACCTTTGCGCCTAAAGTCACTAATAAATCGGCTGTGTACCCTACCGCCGGATTTGCAGATATACCACTAAAACCATCACTTCCGCCACATTTTACGCCTACCGTTAAATGTGCTAAAGACGCTGGCTTTCTTTCTATTTTATTGATTTCAACTAAGCCCGCAATGGTTTGTTGGATTGCATCGCTAATTAAAGCATCTTCACTTTTGGTTTTCTGTTGTTCGAAAACCAAAATAGGTTTATCAAAACTTGGATGGTATTTTTTAATATCGGCCAAGAAATTGCCTACTTGCAAATGCTGGCATCCCAAACTTAAAAGCGTAACCCCGGCAACGTTTGGATGGTTGGCGTAAGAAGCCAACAATTTCCCCAACATTTCAGAATCCTGCCTTGTACCGCCACAACCTCCCTGATGGTTTAAAAATTTAATGCCATCCACATTTTTGAAATATCGGTTTTGATGCGATTCTGTAGAAGGAGAAAAATCGACCTCATTAATGTCTTTTCCTTCTTTTAAATTCTGGAGCAATTGTGCCGAAAAAAGTTTGTATTTATCCGTTACAGCATAGCCCAAAGTTTGGTGCAAAGCTTCTTTGATAACATCCATGTTGCGGTTTTCGCAAAATACGGTTGGGATAAAAAGCCAGTAGTTTGCCGTTCCTACACTTCCGTCGTTTCTATGGTAGCCGTTAAATGTTCTTCCAATAAATTTGGAAACATCAGGTTTATGCCACTGGTAATCCACTTTTCGGTAATCGTAAGGCTCTGCGGCATGTCTGGTGTTTTCGGTTGTCATCCGCTCCCCGCTTTTAACAGCGTGTTGAACTTTCCCTACTAAAACACCATACATCATAATTTCATCACCCGCCTGCATATCGTTAATAAAAACTTTATGCTTTGCCGGAATTGTATCTTTAATAATTACTGATGAACCTTCGAAAACAATGTCCATTCCAGGAGTTAAATCCTGCAATGCCACTAACACATTATCTTTTTTATCGAGTTGTAAAACTAAATTTGCAGCCATTTCATTATTGATTTAAATCAAATATTTTATTCATTAAAACCCATTTTTCGCCAGGTTTTGCGTACACTAATGGTTCTTGAAATTGCAACATCAAGGCGTTCCATTCCTGTACTTTTTTATTGGATGATTCTAAAGATGCTTTCTTCTCGAAACTGAAAGAGGCATTGACATCTATAATCATAAATAAACGCGTATTTACCCTATATATTTGCATTTCTTTTATCCCAGAAGAAATCATATTATGAATTACGTGAGGCCAAACTTTTGCATGCCACGCATCATAAGCCTTTATCATTTCTTCATCGGGTTTTAAATCCAGTGTTAAGCAATGTCTCGTCATATATCAGATGTTAAAGGTTTTACTTTATGCCCGAAAAGTCCGAAACACAAAATCGCTATAAAACAGAAAAAAGGAACAATGTATCCGTATTGGATATTCTGATAAAGATCACTGATATGCCCAAAAATTGGAGGTAATAAAGCCCCGCCAACAATTGACATGATTATTAAACTGCTTCCAAATTCAGTATCGGCACCTAAGTCTTTAATGGCTAGAGCAAAAATGGTTGGGAACATAATTGACATAAAAAAGCAGATGGCAATAATGATATAAACAGTAATCATTCCTGTCGCTAAAGCCGCCGCTACACATAGCAGAACATTGATTGCTGCGTATAGCGCCAATAAATTTTCTGCTTTAAAGAACTTCATTAAAATTGTTCCTAAAAATCTGCCGACCAGAAAAGCGAAACCACAAGCCCCTAAATATACACTCGCTTGTGTATCAGTAATTCCTGCCGATTTTTGAGCATATAAAATGAACAAACTAAAGACACATACCTGAGCACCAACGTAAAAAAATTGTGCGCTCACTCCCCAGGCCAGATGCTTATGTTTTAGAGCATGGAAGATACTTTTACTTGCAGGTTTTTCATCATTATGCTTTACTAAATCGGGTAATTTTATAAACACAAATAATACCGCAACCAGCACCAATATAATGCCCAATACCAAATAAGGCATTTTTACCGATGATGCTTCTGCGGCCAATGTAGCCTGTCTTGTGGCATCGCTCATTGCATTTAATTGTTCATCAGTAGCGCCTTTGGTTAAAATAATTTTAGCACCTATGATTGGAGCTAAAGTGGCTGCCAAACCATTAAAAGACTGTGCAAAGTTAATACGGAAAGGTGCTGACTCTGGCGGACCTAAAACCGTGATGTAAGGGTTGGCCGCTGTTTCTAAAGTAGCCAAACCGCAAGCAATGATAAATAATGCGACCAGAAAAAAGATATAAGACTGGTGATCTGCCGCCGGAAGAAACAAAAATGACCCCAAAGCAAAAGCCAAAAGCCCTATAATTATTCCGACTTTATAGCCGTACTTTTTCATGATAATTCCTGCCGGAATTGCCATTAAAAAATAGGCGATATATACTGCAGAATCTACCAAAGTGGCTTCTAGAGTGGATAAAGTGAATGACCGTTTTAAATGAGGAATTAAAATAGGATCTAGATTATGAGCAAATCCCCATAAAAAGAACAGCGAGGTGATCATTACAAAGGCAAACTTTGTAGAACTTTTAGAATTGGTCATGCAATCTGGTTTAAGATATGAGCAAAGTAAATAATTACATTTATATAAAGCAAAAATTTTATATTATTGAATTTTTTACACAGATTTGAGCAAACTTATACGAATGATACAAGTTGTAAACCGCTCGATAGACATTTTAGAATACGTTGCAGAAGAGATCAACAGGCCTAAACTTATGGGCAATATTGCTCAGGATTTAAACCTAAATACCAGCACTTGCGCCAATATTATAAAAACTTTAGTAAGCAGAGGTTTATTAAGAAAAGCGGCCGACGAAAAAGGCTATTTAATTGGCGCTAGGTTAATAGAAATCAGTAACGGTAGTTTGGGTTTTAGCGATTTGATAGACCGAGCAGACCATTTCTTCGCAGATACGCCCAAAACGCTTGATGAAAATTGCTTGATTGCTGTTTTAAAAGAAGATAAACGTCAGGTAATTTTCAATAAACCCAGCGCACAGCTCATACAAGCTACAACTCCCACAGAAAAACTAGCTTATGATTCTTCAACAGGGAGATTGCTGATTGCTTTTTTAGACGAAAAAGACCTGCAGCTTTACATCAAAAAATACGGCTTGCCAAATAAAAACACTTGGTCAAAAGCTACATCTCGAATCGCTTTTTTTGAAGAAATTAATAGAATAAAAAGTCAGGGTTATGCTTTGATAGAAGATACCGTACAAGTAACTGGTGTTGCCACACCAATTTATAAAGGAGATAAGGTGATTGCAAGCTTTAGCATTTATTTACCCTCGTTTAGGTTCAACAATAAAGTAAAAGCTGATATGATAGCGCAGGCAATTCAATTGAGCAAGTTGCTTTCCACGACGTAATTTCAAGGCATCTATTAACTAAAAAATAATTATAGCTTTTAACTATAAGCCTATCAAAACATAAAATGAAAACCACTAAATTTTAGCCTTATATTTGTAGAACATTAAATCAGTAAAACATTTAAATATATTATTATGATAGGTATTGGAGAAAAATTCCCAGAGTTTAACAAAATTTCGGTTGTAAGTTTAGAAAAAGGTAAAGAGTTTGAAAACATTTCGTCAGATTCGTTTATCAACGAAGACAACCGTTGGACAGTTATGTTCTGGTGGCCAAAAGATTTCACTTTTGTTTGCCCAACAGAGATTGCAGAATTCAACAACAATTACAGTGAATTCAGAGACAGAGACACCACTTTAATTGGTGCTTCTACAGATTCGGAGTTTGTTCACTTAGCTTGGAGAAACAACCACGATGATTTAAGAGGCTTAAAGTTCCCAATGTTGGCTGATACTTCAAAATCATTGGCAGAGGATTTAGGCATTTTAGTTGCAGGTGAAAAAGTAGCTTACAGAGCAACTTTCATCATTGATCCACAAGGAATTATCCGTTGGGTTTCTGTTAACGATTTAAACGTAGGAAGAAACGTGAAAGAAGTTTTACGTGTACTTGACGGCTTACAAACAGATGAACTTTGCCCATGTAACTGGGAAAAAGGACAAGAAACTTTAACCGCAGCTTTAGAAGCTTAAAACACAAGCCCCTTGTTTTAAGCAAGGGGCTTTTTTATTGAATTAATAATTTTATAACTAATTGATAATCAATATTATGAATATTTCAGAAACTACACAAGAAGTGTTGGATATATTTGGTGAAACCACCATCAATAATAAAGCTTTAGCAATTTTAAACAGTACAGACTTTAAATACCTCCGCGATTTAAAACTGAACTTCAACAGCACACTAACTTCAGAATTTTTATCAGAAAAAGAATGTGCTTTGTTAGGCTTAAGCATCGCGACAAATAACCAAAATGCTGTTTTAATAGAATTTTACAAAAATTACGCTTTAAAATTTGAAGCTACAGAAGATGAACTCGCAGAAGCAGTTTCATGCGCTTCTTTGTTGGCATCGAATAACGTATTTTATAGATTCCGTCATTTTACACAGAAAGAAAAATATACGCAGATTCCGGCCCGTATCAGAATGCAATTAATGGTAAAGCCAGTAACATCAAAAGAATTTTTTGAATTATTGAGCTTAGCTGTTTCTGCAGTTAATGGTTGTGAAATGTGTGTGAATGCGCATGAAGATTCACTAATTAAACTTGGCTGTAAAGAAGAAAGAATTTTTGATGCGGTTAGAATTGCATCCATTGTTACCGCCACAGGGAAAATAATTTATTAATCAAAATACTTTAAAATTATTTTAATACGATAAAAAACAAATTCAAATTAGTTTATAGTTGCAACTGATAACATTTGCATGAATTTTTCTCTCATAAAATTTGTTTTTAACCGAATTAAATTCTTAAATTAGTAACAAGGTTAATCACACCTAAAGGTATTCATCAACATACTTTTGGGATTTTATAGGTTTTAATTGTTAATTACAAAGCCGCTTTACAAAATAAAGCGGCTTTGTTTGTTAATGGACATCTGCCGGAATTTCGGTGTTCTTTCTAAACTTCTGCAATAATAAAAGCGGTATCGAAAATAGCATTACATAGCCAACTAACCAATAGGCATCTGTATAAGTTAATAAAACAGACTGCCTGCTTACCATACCTTCAATAGCTTTTGTAGCCGCATGTTGTGCATCTAAAAAGCTATAACCCTTCGCCATAAAACTTTGAGTAATACCATGCATTTTATCCGTAAACGCGGTGTTATATTCATTAATATTAGAGAGTAAACTGCTACGGTGAACACCAATTCTGATATGTAAAAGCGTAGTTAAAGCCGCAATCCCGAAGGAACCACCCAACTGTCTTCCCATATTGTTCAATCCGGTTCCCTGTCCAATTTCTTTTCCACGCAAATCCTGTATGGCCAAAGTTGTTAAAGGCACAAATAAAAATGCCATCCCAACCCCTCTAATAATTAAAGGCCAAAAGAAATCTCCGGTTCCGGATGAAAGTGTGGACTTGCTCAGCATCAGCGAAAAAACAAAGAACAAAAACATTCCGAACCCTGCCATAAGTTGCGCCGGAACTCCTTTTTTTAACATGATACCAATAAAAGGCATCAATATAATGGTTGCAATACCGCCGGGTAGTAATATTTCGCCGGTTTGTAAGGGAGAAAATCCCAGTAGGTTTTGGCAAAAAATTGGAAAGATGAATACTGATCCATACAGTCCAAATCCCAATATAAAACTGAAAAACATCCCTACGGAAAAACTCCGTTTCTTTAGTATTTCTAAATTAACAATCGGGTGATCGGTGACTTTTTCCCGCCAAATAAATAATAAAAACCCAACTACAGAAACCACCGCTAAAAACAGGATATAAGAAGTAGCAAACCAATCTTCACTTTCGCCTTTTTCTAATACGGTTTGTAAGCTACCTACGGTAATTGCAAGTAGTGCAATACCCCACCAATCTACAGGTCGGCCTTTTGCTGTTTTAGGTGTTTCTTTGATGACCAAATACGTTGCAAAAGCCGCTAAAACTCCTACAGGAATATTTACATAAAATATCCAAGGCCAGGAGAAATGCTCAGTAATGTAACCTCCAATTGTTGGGCCTAATGTTGGACCTACTACAGCGCCTAAACCAAACATTGCAGTTGCCGTTCCTACTTCTTCCGGAGGCCAGGTTTCTAGCAATATGGCTTGTCCGGTTGAAATCAAACCGCCTCCGGCTAAACCTTGAAGAATCCTGAACATGATCAACTCATTTAAACTCGTTGCATTTCCACACAAAAAAGAAGCTATCGTAAATACGATGATAGAGGTTAAAAAGTAATTTTTTCGCCCAAAGGTTTCCCCTAACCATCCCGACATTGGAAGTATAATTACGTTTGCTACTGCATAACCGGTAGTAATCCAAGCGATATCCTCTAAAGTTGCGCCCAAATTTCCCTGCATCTGTGGCAGGGATACGTTCACAATTGTTGTATCTATTAATTCTAAAAGTGCGGCAACAATCACCGTAATGGTAATTACCCACTTTTTTAGACCTTTTTCTGCCATCTTAATCTGCTATATGCACTGATACGTTCACACTCATCCCAGGACGTAGTTGTGATAAAATTTTATTGTTTTCTAATTTGATTTTTACCGGTACTCTTTGGATAACTTTCACATAGTTTCCTGTAGCATTATCCGGAGGTAGTAAAGAGAATTTAGCGCCAGTTGCCGGAGAAAAATTATAGATATGGCCTTTTAATTCCGCATCGGGGAAAGCATCAATTTCTACATCTACCAGCTGACCTTCTTTAAGTTTTTCTAGCTGAGTTTCTTTAAAGTTTGCTTTAACGTAAAGACTATTGTCATTTACGATAGAAAACAGTGATTGCCCCGGCTGGATCAACTGACCGATTTGGATATTTTTGTTGGAAATGATACCTGAGGTTGGCGCAGTTATTCTGGCGTAAGACAGCATTAGCTTTGCATAGTCAATCTCGGCAGTTCGCAAACTGATGTTAGAGCTTGCTGCAGAAACCTGAGACTGGCTGGTATTTACCTGCTTTTTTACTGCTTCGTACTGCGTTTTTGCTGCCTGCAAACTTGCATCTGCGGCTTCCTTTTCGGCTTTTGCCTGATCAAATTGTTGTTGGGTAATAGAACCGTCTTTCACTAGATTTTGGTAACGGGCAAAATCTTTATTTGCCTTGTTGGCTTTAGCAGCAGCAATTTCAACGTTTGCTTTCGCAGTACCTACATTTGCCGCGGTTGAACTTACAACAGTTTCGCTAACATTCACATTTGCCAAAGCAGATTGCTTGCCAGCTTGCGCCTGTTCTAATTTCACCTTCAGCTCTCTATCGTCTATTTTCACCAATAGCTGATTTGCATCTACATGCTGGTTTTCCTCAAAATAAATGGAATCTACATAGCCACCTACTCTTGATACCACCGGACTGATATCTCCGTCGATCTGGGCATCATCAGTATCAACGTGTTTGCTGAAATAAATATATTCTTTGATGCCAAAAATAGCTCCGATAACGATAAGTACACCTAATATAATTGGGATTACTTTTGCTGATTTTGATTTGGGTTTTTGAGTTTCCATTCTGTTTCTATAATATAATTTTTTTACCTGTTGATTTTAATAAGTTGTAGTATGCAATTTGTGCGTCGGCTTTGGCAAGCTCCAAATTTATTTTTGCCTGAAAAAGTTGAGTATTTGCATCCAGTCTGTCTGTTAGCGGAGAAATATTGTTTTCGTATTTAGATTGTACAATATTCTCGTTTTCGGTAGCTTGTGCAATTGCAGTTTTTAATAGATTGATTTTTTTGACCGACTGTAAATAAGCTTCGTAATTTCTGTTTACTTCAGCTCTAATTTGATCTGCTACAATAGTTTTATTGATCTGCGTTCCCTGCTGTTTTATGCTGGCTTCTGCTACTTTATTTTTGGTTGTCCACAAACTGCCGATGTTCCAAGACAGGGTTAAGCCTAAAGTTACCGGCGTAATAAATTCGTTCTTTCCGGGGATAAACTTACCGCTTGGATTTACGTAATAAGCGCCCAAACCGGCTCCTAAAGTTGGCAGCTGACCGGCTTTAATCGAAGCTATATTTTTACCGATCATCTGCGATTGGTAATCCATTTGCTTTAGTTCCACACGGTTATTAAGGGCACTATCAATGTAAACACTTAATCCGCTTTCAGACATAAAATCAACCGGAAGAACCGCTGTTTTAATTAAGGTTTGTTCGGGCAAACCCAGCAGAATATCTAAATTATAGTTAACGATATTTCTATTTTTATCTAAATCTAAATCCGCCAATTCCACATTAGACCGTTGAAGCTGGATACGCAATACCTCATTTTTTGTAACGATACCCTGATCAAAAAAACGTTGTGTTTGCTTCAGCTGTGTATCCAGTGATTTGATGTTTTGAGCAATTACGGATTTGCTTGCATCAAGCTTGTATAGATTTAAATAGGCATCAATAATCGCGAGGGTAATTTCGTCCTCGCTTTTATCTACATCTAAAGAAGCGATCTTTTTTACAAGCTGAGCGCTCTCTTTAGCGTATTTTAATTTATTGCCTGCAAAAATCAGTTCTTCTACAGATAACATCCCGATATAGGCATCTGCACTTTTTGGCAATTTTATTGGATCGCCGGGGCCCAACTGCAAAACATTGTTAGGAATTTCTGCGTGGTTATAAATTCCGCTTGCTGATGCCGAAGGCAAAGTTTGATCTAAAACTTGCTGGTAGGCCGCTTCTTCTTCGGCAACTTTGTTTTTGGTTAAAGCTAAGGACTTACTGTTTGCCAGCCCTAAAGAAATTGCGTCTTTTAAGCTAACATCTTTTACCTCCTGCGCAACAGTCAAAAAAGGTAAAGCAATTAAAAACAAGATCAGACTAAAGTCTTTTAGCCAAATACTAGGTTGTTTGTGATGATTTAGTTTGGTATTCATGGTTTTGTTAAGTACAATTTGAACATTCTTTTTAGGTGGGCTTTTAAACGGACAACTATTTCATCACTTAAAAGTTCTTGACAATTGGCATCGCCATTAAATAAAAGTGCTGCCATTGGAGACGCATTGATTAAATATATTTTGGTGCCAAACATAGAAGCGATGAGCATATCCGAATCAACATCAGCAAAACTTCCGTTTGCTACACCATCATCTATAATTCTTTTTACCTCCAACAAATTTTTTGACAGCAATTCAATAATCTGCTCGCTCAACTTGCTACGTAAGCTCAAACTCATCTCTATATACATCAGTTTTTGTACACAGATACTCCGTTTCATACCATCTACATAACCGTCGATGAACCTATCCAGTTTTTCAAAAGAAGAAATATTGTCGCTATTGATATGCTGCAGCCTCACACGGTTCGCTGTAATATGGCGCTCCAAAATAGCCATATACAAACCTTCTTTGCCACCAAAATAATAATTGAGCATGGCAATATTTACTCCTGCCTTTTTAGCAATTAAGCGAGTTGAAGTTGCGTCAAAGCCCAATTCAGCAAAAAGCTCTTCGGCAATTGCAAGGATTTTACTTTTAGTATCCAATTTCTCATCCGTCATAAAGGCGACAAATTTAATTAATCGATTGATTAATTATTGTCATGCAATTATCAGTTTTAAGGCGAAAAATTCCGGAAAGTAGGTACTTTTTTAAATAGGCAGGCGGGCCACTTGTTGGTGAAGGGTTAGTAAGCTAGCAAAGTGTGAGTCAAAAAGCTTAAAGTTTTCTATCCGAAGGCCTATAGTACCAGGATACAACCGTTAATATCAACAATAAGGTAGGTCCAAAAAATTCCTTGGCTTCGTCTCCAACTGCAAAATGAGAAGCAATTGCGCCGGTCATCACAAAAAAGAAACCTGCATAAGCCCATTCCTTTAAAACAGGAAATTTAGGAACAAGCACCGCAACCGTACCCAGCAACTTCCAAACGCCGATAATGGTTAAAAAATAAGCTGGATACCCTAAATGTAAGGAAGTTTTTGCGACCTCTTCTTCCATTTTAATAAGCTGAACAAAGCCTGTTGAAACCATTCCCAGAGCCAACCAAATGGTAGCTACCCAATAAATTATTTTATCCTTTTTAGTCATTGTGTTAATTATTTAATGATGTTAAGATTTCCTGAAGGCGGTTATGTGCCATGTTGACACCTTGGGCGAAAGGCATTTTCAGTAGTTGGTCTCTAAATTCCACAGATTTAAATACTATCTGCATTTTAAGTTGGCTAGTTTGATCGGTCAGTTTTTCAAATTCAAGAAATTCCAATTGAACGGGGAAAGGCGTATTTTCCATTTCAAAGGTTCTCGTTATTTTTTGATTAGGGACGAACTCATGGATTGTTCCGTTTGCCCGAAACACAACATTTCCGTTATGTGAGGTTTCAAACTGCCAACCGCCGTGTATCCTGTTTTCAAGTTTTAACACCTTTGTGCCCATCCACTGTTCCACAATTTCGGGTTCTACATAAGCTTTAAAAAGCAATTCTAAAGGCAAGTCAAAAGTTCTTGTTATCACAATTTCCTGTTTGCCGTCTTCGGCATCAATTTTTGTTTTTTGTTCCATTTCTATTTGTTTTTGTATTTGCTCATTACCGATTCCAATTTGTTAAACCTGTCATCCCACATTTTACGGAACTGCTCCACAAAATCCGCTACCTCCGCCATTTTACCCGCGTTTATATGATAGAAAATTTCTCGTCCGTTTTGTTCTTGTTTAAGTAATTCGCATTCTGTGAGAATTTGCAAATGTTTAGAAACCGTAGGTCTTGCAGTATCAAAATTTGATGCAATTGCACCTGCCGTCATCGATTGTGAAGCAAGCAATAAAAGAATAGCCCTTCTGGTTGGGTCCGCAATTGCCTGAAAAACATCTCGTCTTAAATTCATTATGAAGCTATTTGGCTACAAAAATAAATGTAGTTATTCGGCTACGCAAATTTATTTTAATTTGCCCCACAGATTCTTAAACGGTTATACCAACCTCGTTAAACATTGCTTTTGAGGTGGGTCGTAATAATTTTAAAATTATTACCTAACTTTAAACCCTAAACTAAATGAGTTTTTAGTCTAAATTTTTAAATCAATGAGCAATAATATAAAATCGGTAATAGTGGCAACCGGAAAATATATTCCGGCACAGGTAATAAAAAATGAAGATTTTCTGTCACATTCATTTTTCGAGAAAGACGGGTCTCCGCAGCTTAGGAAAAACGTTGATGCCATCAATAAATTCCAAACCATTACCGATATTGAAGAAAGAAGATATGCCGACGCCGAACATACAGCCTCGGACTTGGCTTTCTTTGCAGCAAAAGACGCTTTAGAAAGTTCGGGCATAAACGGTGAAGAGCTAGATTATATCATTGTAGCCCACAACTTTGGAGACGTTAAACCCGGAAACAACCGCGTGGATATGGTGCCGGCTTTGGCCAGTCGCGTAAAGCACAAATTAGGTATTATAAACCCTGACTGTATCGCTTACGACTTACCTTTTGGCTGCCCAGGTTGGTTGCAGGGAATGATACAGGCCGATTATTTTATCAAATCCGGAGATGCGAAAAAAATATTGGTTATCGGTACCGAAACCTTGTCAAGAATTGTAGATCCGCATGACAAGGATACGATGATTTTTGCTGATGGCGCAGGCGCAACTATTTTGGCGGCTTCAACCGATGCCGCAAGCAATTCGGGAATTTTAAGCCATAAAACGCAAAGCCACACGGTAGATCAGGCCTGGTTTTTAAGAATGGAAGCATCCTACAACGCTCAACATCCGGCAAAAGATAACTTATACATTAGAATGGACGGCCGTAAGGTTTACGAATACGCTTTAACTCATGTGCCATTGGTAATGAAAGCTGCCTTGGAAAAAGCTGGCATTTCACCTAGTGAGGTTAAGAAAGTATTGGTGCATCAGGCAAATGGCAAAATGGACGAAGCCATCCTAAAACGTTTCTTTAAATTATATGATATAGATACACCTCCGACCGATGTTATGCCAATGACTATTGCCACGCTTGGCAATTCCTCTGTAGCAACCGTTCCAACTTTGTTAGATTTGATTTTAAAAGGAGAAAAAGAAAATCATGAAATCAACAAAGGCGATGTTATACTTTTTGCCTCGGTTGGCGCAGGGATGAATATTAATGCGATGGTTTATAGGTTTTAGTTTTATAGATGTGAGACCGCTACGCTGTTAGATGTGAGATATGAGACTGATCTGCGTAAGGGAAAACTAAAGCCTCACACCCTAAGTCCCTCTCCTTCAGAGAGGGACTTGCTTATAATGGTTTTTCTTTGGGGATATTTATTCTAGGTTATATTTTACAGAAATCATGTGGTAAAACACCATCCAGCTCTGGAATCTCTGCGTCCTTCGCGGTTAAAAAACGTTCGCTACTCTCTGTGTAATTCTCTGTGGTTAAAAATCCCTTAAAAACTATAAAATAGACGACAATAAAAAAGGGGTTCATTTTTTCAAATCAACCCCTTTTTACACATTAAAAATGTTTAATCTCTTCTTCCAAAAAGCATTGAAGCGTAATAAACCAATGTTGCCAATGATGATAATGCTGCAACTACATAAGTCATCGCGGCCCACCACAGAGCATCTTTAGCTTGGTCGTTCTCTACGCTGGTCTGCATAATTCCCTTCTTTGTTTGCAACCAGGCCAAAGCTCTCCTACTTGCATCAAACTCTACCGGAAGCGTTATAAAACTAAATATTGTTACAATTGCTAAAGCACCAACACCAACCGCCAAAACAATTGGATTTCCGCTAAAAATCATTAACAAAACACCAATCATTAATACCCACTGAATAAGATTTGAAGCTACGCCAACAATTGGAACCATAGCTGACCTAAACTGCAACCAAGAATATGCTCTTGCGTGTTGTACGGCATGGCCGCATTCGTGAGCGGCAACCGCGGCAGCTGCAATGCTTCTTCCGTGATAAACATCCGGAGAGAGATTAACAGTCCTGTTAGCTGGGTTATAGTGGTCTGTTAACTGTCCTTCAACAGAAATAATTTCAACATCGTGGATACCGTTATCTGCTAGCATTTGTCTAGCAATGTCTGATCCGCTAAGTCCGGAGGATATAGCTATTTCCGAATATTTCTTAAACTTACTTTTAAATCTCCACTGCACTGCAAAACCAGCTAATGCAATGACTACAAATAAAATGATTGCCATGTTTCTTTCAATTAATTTATAATGATAATCAAAAAGTCGTCCTTTCAAAAATAATTGGAAATAAATTGCTGATTTCTGACGATAATCATATAAAAGCCCTAAAAACGATTATTAAAGAGCAATATCGTCATATTGCAAATGCCATTTTGGCAAAACCACCAGCTATCTAGCTAGGTTCTTGACCATCACATAATCGTTTAACACGTATTTGTAATATGGAATATCCACAACCTCGATAATGCCATAGCCCATTTTTTTATAAAAGAACTTCGCTTTGTTATTTCGGTTAACGTTTAACACCATCTCTAAAGCGCCTTGTTCTCTGCAATAATTTTCTAGGGTTGTAATAAAAAAACGGCCTGCTCCTTGCCCGTGTAAACTTTGATGGATATAGAGTTTGTGTAGTTTGTAAATTTCATTGCTTTCTTTTGTTATGCTTGCAAATCCTTGGGCAACGGAATCCGATTCGAGGATAAAAAAAAGATGGTCTTCCTTCATCTGATTTTCAATTGCGCTGATACTATAAGATTGTTCCAGCATAAAAGAAATCTGCTCGTTACTTATCACATCAACGTAAACCACCGGCCAAATTTCGTGAGCCAGCTTAACTATTAAGCCAGCATCCTCAAAATTAGCGAACCTCACTTTCATCATATCTCCTCAGCAATAAAAATAAAAGGGTTCTGAAAAGTAAAGCTATAAAACCCATCTTTTTCAGTACGGTAATGTCCAGCTTCAATAAACGTTAATCCGGATGTGGAAAGCTCTTTCATTAAGTCGGGTTGCAAAACAAATATATTTTCCCCGGCAGCCTTCCATTTACTAAACCCAGATTTTATTGGAAAAATCTTCTGACTTCCATTAAAAACAACCAAATCAATTAGATCTGTATAAAACTGATATTCATTCGCCTTAAAATGGTTGTTGACCACATTTACTGCTGGAAATCCTTCAGCAACTAAATATTTTAAGGCACAATCCAACACATTTTCATCACATGAAATCACTTTAACATGTTCCTGAAAATATAAGAGATTTGGATTCTCCTGCGCCAATACCACATCCACTTTAATGCCTAAAGAAATTACTTTTTCGAGCAAATGAAGTGGCACCAAAATAGCTGGCGACCATTCTAATATTTGCCCTAAGTACTCCTCGTTAAATTCGCTTAAATCTAACAGAAGAAGTGCAGGTTCCTGTTTCTCTCGTACAATATGATGACTGGACATTTCTTTTTATGTGTTATAATATTCGGCTATAATTATGCCCAAAATACTATTTATTGTTTATTTTAAACAAGCTTTGCTGCCTATATATCATAGCTAAATGCAATTAAAGAAAATCATTATTTGCTTATCTTTATCCGATGACAGAAACTATTGCAACACTTTTACAGAAATTAAAGGAAAACAAAGCCCTATTTACAGAGGTTATTGCCACCGTTGATTCGCGTTATAACCATACGCCAACAGCCTTTAAGAACGGGGGAGCGTATAATGAAGCATCGCAAAACCAGGGCAGCGCCAAAGTTTTTTCCTTCGCAAAACTGAACAATCTAACAAAAGAAGATACGCTTTTGTTATTTGCAGAACATTATCAATCGGTTTTAAACACGCCGGAAGCCACAGATCATCAAAATATCCGCCAGTTTATGCAGAACGGCTGGGAAGGAATTGAATTTGAAGGCGAAGCATTAAGCATGAAATAGTTTAACAGCGCTAGAAGGTTAAAGCAATTTAAATGGCAACGTTCTTGCAAAAGAAAACCCATTACTTGTATCCTCAATCTAAAGAAATATGTCGGGACTATTTTCAAAAGCAAAGAACATTTATCAGCTATTAAAAACAGTAGATTTTAATCAGCTAGAAGCGCTTTCAAAAAAGGTAGATTTGCCAAAGGTAATGAACCAATTTAGCCAGCTTGATGAGCGCCAATTAAATGGTTTAATGAAGATGATGAGCGGTGGAAGCGGAAAAAAGAAAGAGCTTCCGCCGATTAACGGTGATTTCTACGAACTCTCAGATTCACTTTCTCCAGAAGACAGGGGCTTGCAATTAAAAGTGCGCAACTTCATGGAAACAGAGGTTAAACCGATAGTAAACCGTTATTGGAACCGGGCCGAATTTCCATTCGAACTTATCCCCAAACTTGCCGAACTAAATATTTGCGGATTAACTTTCGAAGGTTACGGTTGTGCAAACCGCTCTTTTTTAATGGAAGGAATTGTTGCGACTGAAATGGGCAGAATTGATGCTTCTATCGCTACTTTTTTTGGTGTACAAAGTGGTTTGGCAATGGGCTCCATATACATTTGTGGTTCCGAAGAGCAAAAGCAAAAATGGTTGCCCAAAATGCAAAAGCTGGAACTCATTGGCTCCTTTGGATTAACTGAACCCGAAATTGGTTCAGCTGCTGCCGGCGGATTAACCACTACCGCAAAAAGAACCGGTAATACCTGGGTATTAAACGGACAAAAAAAGTGGATTGGTAACGCAACTTTTGCCGATGTAAATATTATTTGGGCAAGAGATTTAGACGATAACCAAGTAAAAGGCTTTATTATAGAGAAGGACAACTTGGGTTTCTCCGCAAAGAAAATCGAAGATAAAATGGCCTTGCGGATTGTGCAGAACGCTGTAATAACCTTAAAAGATTGCGTAGTTACAGAAGAAAATAGATTACAAAATTGCAACTCGTTTAAAGACACCGCCAAAGTGTTACAAATGACCCGGGCTGGCGTAGCTTGGATGGCCGTTGGTTGCGCCCGAGGCGCTTATGAAAGTGCTTTAAAATATACCAGAGAAAGGGTGCAATTCGGAAAACCAATAGCCTCTTTTCAGCTGATACAGAACCATTTAGTAGAAATGTTATCAAATGTTACTGCAATGCAAACCTTGGTTTTTCAACTTTCCAAATTACAGGATGAAGGCAAACTGACCGATGAACATGCTTCTTTGGCAAAAGTTTTTTGTACCATGCGTACCCGCGATGTAGTGAGCAGAGCCCGTGAAGTAATGGGAGGAAATGGCATTCTATTAGATTATGATGTAGCAAAATTTGTTGCCGATGCCGAAGCTATTTACTCTTACGAAGGCACAAAAGAGATTAATTCTTTGATTGTTGGCCGGGCAATTACCGGTTTTAGCGCTTTTGTTTAACCAAATATCTACGGAGTTTATTTGAAAGTCCGCGGGATTTACTATCATCGAACTAACGCTGCTTGCGAACAGAAACTTCATCATGTTAAAGTAAAAACCGAACTCAATATTAACGTTCGTCAAAGAAAATGACATTCATCATTAGTAAACACTAAACCAATTGTACTTTTACCAAAAAGCATTATTATGAAAAAAGCATCCATTTTACAAGACCTCATTTTCAACGAAAACAAACCTGCTATCTCGGTTTTGTTTGAAAGCGATTTTACCAAGGAAATACGCATTGCTTTTCTGGAAAACCAACTCATGAAGGAGCATAAAACCCCATTCCCTATTGTGGCTGAAATTTTTGATGGCGAAATCGAGTTTGGCATAAATGGCGAAAATTTAATACTTAAAAAAGGCGATATTGTTACATTGGATGCCAACGTTCCACATGATTTAAAAGCGCTCAAAGAAAGTATTGTAAGGTTAACTTTGGCCAAAGGCGATAAGGTTAATCGTGTAAAAGACGTCGCCAATCAACCATAATTTATATAGTGAACAAAAAAAGTATTGAAAAAGTAGAAAGTTACGATCTGCTGAGCCGGATAGGCAAAAAAGTGCTTCGTCCGGGCGGCTTACAACTGACTAAAAAACTCCTCGATAATTTAAACATCGGCATTGCTGATGATATTGTAGAGTTTGCGCCGGGTTTAGGTCTTACAGCTTCAATCACTTTAAGCAAACATCCAAAATCATACACCGGAATTGAACGTGATGCCGAATCCGTTGAGCGCTTAAACAAAACTTTCCCGGCAAAAAACATCACTTTTATGCTCGCGGATGTCGCTAACTCTGGTTTACCTAATAATTCCGCAAGTAAAGTTTACGGCGAAGCCATGCTGACTATGCATGCCGATCATCGTAAAGCAGCAATTATTTCGGAGGCATACCGGATTTTAAAACCCGGAGGTTTATATGGCATCCACGAATTAGGCTTAAACACAGAGCTACTTTCAGATACTGATATTATTTTAATTCAGAAAGAACTTGCTCAAGTTTCACATGTAAACGCCCGGCCTTTGGGCATTGATGAGTGGACAAAATTACTGGAAAACGGAGGATTTAAAGTTATCTTAATCGAGAAAAGTGAAATGCTTTTGCTAGCCTTAAAACGTATGGTTGCGGATGAAGGCATTATAAATTTCCTAAAAATCTTATTTAAAATTATTACCCGCCCGCAAGAGCGTAAACGCGTTTTGGCGCTTCGAAAAATGTTTAAAAAGCACCGCAAAAATTTGAATGCGGTGGTAATTGTTGCCGAAAAATCTAACTGAGCTTGCTTAGTTTACTCTATCCTCAAAAAACACCGACAAATTAGTTTAGCTAGCAATTTCGCTATAAATTTCTCGTCCTAAAAAGTCTTAATTCAAATATTTGATGCTATTTTAGTATATGTAAAAATATTTTCCAAATTATTCATCTTAAAAATTTAAAAATGAAAAAAGACAGAGATTTAGGTTTACTTATCCTACGCTTAGGCGTTGGTGTTTTAATGTTATTGCATGGCATTGCTAAATTACAAGGAATTGATTTTCTTGAAGGAATGTTGACTTCAAAAGGATTGCCCGGCTTTTTAGCCTACGGCGTTTACATTACTGAAATTATAGCGCCTTTGCTCATCATCATTGGCTACCGAACCAGAATAGCATCCATTATTTTAATTTTGGGAATGCTGTCTGCCATGTTTTTAGTGCATTCTGCCGATATTTTTCAGTTAAACCAAGCCGGAGGTTGGGCTGTAGAGCTTTTAGGCCTATTTATTACTGGAGGATTAGTTTTAGCAATATGTGGTTCAGGGAAATTTGCAGTTTCCAGCACAAATAAATGGGATTAAATAAAACTGGTTTAGCACCTACTTAAATGGGTTAATCAGCCTTACGAAGTTTTAGAAACTTCGTAAGGCTTTATTGTATCGTAAACCTTAAATTAATACCAAAATTGGTAAATGCAGTAACAAAGGTTTGCGATGTATAAGGTTTGGTTACGTTTGAATCGTAAAACAACCTTAAATTAAATCTTTGATTTAAAACATAATCAATACTTGGTCTAAAAGTGATGTTTTTAGAACCACCAGAAATCTCAGGATCATCCACATCAGCTCTATAAATTACCGTTTTGTTATCACGGATGGCAATATCCAATTTAAAGTTTAAATCATTTTTCAGGTTTACGCTTTTGAACAAACCAAACGGAAACCTAAAATCCGAAGTACGGTAACCAAAACCAATTACAAAAGCTTGGTCTTTTTGCGATGCCAACTGACTATTTGCCAAGCTTAAACTCATCGATCTGGATTTACGATATTCAACGTTTGCAGTCATGTTGTTCTTCATCCGCATATCGATACCCAAAAGCGGTACAAACTGCTCGAACAAAGTAACCTGCGAAAACTGATAGAATGGCAGAAAGTCTCCTTGGTTATCTCTCACATTTACCGCTCCGTTAGCTTCACCATATCTAATCAACGAAGTATATCCGTTTACGTTATAGGTTGAACTGTAACCATGAGACAAATCAAAAGCCGAGAACAGACTATTAATTGCCTCCACTTTAACCAAACCGTTATAAGTTAACCGCCAATTTGGAACAGGGATTTTTGGCATTTTAGTTAGGCTTGTGCCTCCCGCATCTTTATTTCTATAAGCCGCTAAAAATGCCGGAATTACTACTTCCTGTGAAGTTCTGCCGTAACCATCTGCAAAACCATCAGTACCAATGCCACCGCTATTTGGGTTTTGTCTTCCTAACCTTTGCGAAATTATAGTTCGGTTAGCCAAAAACTGCTGGAACACCTCCGATGTTTTTGCCGAATTTTTGTCTTTAAAAGCACTTCCCAACGCAATCATACTAATGCTGTAATCGCCAGTTGTAATCGGGTTTAAACTTTCAAAACCTTGAGCCGAATTGTTATACCTAAAATTAGTGGTAAAGTTTTTACTGCTATTTTTAAATGCGGTAAGCTCAATCCTGAAATCTTTAAAAGGTTCAATTGTTCCCCGTAAGTTCAGTTTTTCGTTTAACGTGTTTACATAAAGCTGATTTTGAAGCGTATCTTGCGTTAACCAACCGTTTGCTAAAGCTCTGTATCTGATATCTTCCTGAGAACCTAAAAGGAAACCTATGCCCGGCGCACTGGCATCAAAATCATAACCAAAAGCATCTGTTTTAGGCAAATAACCCGGTAAAAATGTTCCGTCATTGCGGATGTACGATCCACTTAAATTTTTAACGCTGGTAATTGCGTTTAATAAAAACTTGCTTATGCCAGCTGTTGTGCTATCCGCAGCGTTGTTCAACCTTCTAAAAACGCCAAATTTGTTGTAAAGCAAATTCATGTTTAAGGTTGGATTAACCTGTATAGTTCTGGAGTTTTGGATGTTGTTACCAAAATCGATGGTTGGATCGTTTAAGGTTAAAAGTGGCTCGGTAACCCAAGTAAACTGCGTTTGATAGCGGGTAAGCACATTCATAAAATCCAATCCCGGGATTTTATTCAACGGCACCGTATAAGAAAGGCTAATGGTGTGGTTGTAGTTTGTGGTTCGCCCCAAACGTTTTAAATTGTTCCACAAGGTATCTCTTTTTAGCCCGGTAATACGTCCTTCGGGTTCATCAACCACGGATAAATTTGTGGCATTAAAATCAAGCTTTAAAGATTTTGTTAAATCCCAGCTTACACCGTACAACCTGTTAATCTGGAAGTTTTTGTTGAACGTGGTGCGAATTGGAATAAAGTTATTCGGGTCATTGTCTCGCAAGGTATTTTCGGAATATAAGCGGTTAAGCTCGATCCTAAAATTAAGTACCGATGGCAACAAGCTAAAGTTAAAATCTTTTAAAAGATTAAGGTATTTTGATTTGATGGCTTTGCTAAAAGGCGAAATAAATTTAGCCGGATTGTTAAAATCATAAGCCAAAGCACCACGATAAGTTTTTTGTTCGGTGTTTTTATTGATAAAATCCCGATGCCCGTATTCGGTATAAGCATAAGTCAAACTCCAGTTTTCTACATCCCAAAGATGATTTTTCGCGTTCGCATCTGTTTTAATTTTACGCACATTGGTAAAGTTAATACTGCGGCGTTGCGTAAAATCTTGCGCATAATTTAAAATGGAATCTCTGGTTTCGCTAGAAACGCTATTTAAAACATTTTTTAGTTCAATATCAGGGTTTCGAGGATCGTATTGTGGCGTACTTAACTGGCTGGAATAGTTAATGAACATCGGTATTTTTAATCCCGATTTTTGCGGAAAAAACTTACCCAGTTCTAAACTCGATGAAACATCGAAAAAGCGATCATCAGACCGATTTATTTCGCTTACCCTTTGCTCTAATGAACCAAAACCGATGGTACTTTTGTTTGCCGAAACGGTTACATCGCCAAAATCGGCAAGTTTGGCGTTAACCCGGGCCGTTGCGGCCCAACCTCCGCGTTCGTCAAAATCTGTTAAACGTAACTCGTTAAACCAAACTTCGGCACTTTTATCCAAACCATCATCACCAACGGAAGCATTGGTTTTTAAAGGATTTCTAACACCCAACATCATTATCCTAAGCTTGCTTAAATCTGGCTGACCTTTAACCGTAATGGTATTTACGCCATCTGAGTAAGTATAAGGAACATTTATCGGCCAAGGCTGACCTGTTGATAAATCGTTATTTCTGGCAGTTTTAGCCCGTTGGAACAAACGGAATTCCACATTGATGCGGTTTTCTTCGGGCCAAATCAATTCCGGGTCACGCGAGCCTTGATTAGTTACTTTAGTTGGGATTTGATATTCGTAATAGTTATCCTGATAATCTGTACCAATTCTAATAAAAGCGTTAACATCGCCATCTTTTAGCTGCTCGCCTTCGGCGTGGATATACATTTGCAAACGTTTGTACGAGCGTACGTCATTAAGCGTAGTTTTAAAAGCGGCCCTGGCATAACCGTCTCTTAAATTTTTAACTACTACAGCTAAAGATTGCTCATTTTGGCGGGTATCTCCTCTAAAATTTGAAATGTCTTTTTCTGTCGGAATGCCCGGCGGAATTACGTAAGGAATTGGTGTACGCGTTCCGTTTTCATCCAAGTTTACCGTGGTAACATCAAGTGTTGAGTTATCTAATCCCGGGTTATTTAACGCAGGATCTGCCAAAACTTTGGCCGGTGTATTTTCTGCATTAAACCTTCTCCACTCGCCACGTACCAATTGCAAACGGGCAAACCTTAATACGGTGGTATCGGCAAAATCTGTCATAAACATCCGCATAAAGCGGATAGATTTAAAATCCTGAATGTTTCCTACTTTGCTGTTATACTGTGCCAGCGGAATTTTTACTTGATACCAGTTTACGGTTGACTTCTCGCCATTCGCAAGGTTTACAGTGGATGTTACTTTATCGGTTACAAAACCTTTTCCCACCACTAAATCCTGCGGACGCATACTTATTTTATACTGGAAATATTCATCAGCTTTTGAGGAATTATTATCTCGGTTGATATCTTCCCCGTCAGGAAAAGATGTTGCCGCAGAATTTTCAATCCCTGTAGCGTCTAAAGATTGTTGGGTAGTTTTTGAGTTTCCTTCTGTACCATTATAATTTTCGTAACGTTTTAAAATACCGGCATTTAATTGGTCGAGTTTATCGCCACGGTAATAAATATAATCATCCGATGACGGATCGTTTCTGAACTGATTTGCCGCCTGCGGATCTAACATCGAGGTTACTTGGTTAACAATGGTCTGGTATTTTGTTTGCTCAGCCTCGTTAGTTAAGCCATCTAAACCTACATCCTGAATTTTACGGGCGTTTGGATCATTATCAAAAGCTTGGATAACCGGTTGCAGTTTTGGCACTCGGCCCCAAACTGTTTCATCGGTTTTGGTATCATCACCGTCGGCAGGCAAACCGTTTTCCAAACTTTTTCGTCCGTCTTTTAAAATATCTTCAGAGATATTTCCAATGTTGAAATACAAATCTCCACCCTGAGCATTATCCTTACCAATAAACGGATCTAAAACCCAAAATTCAATAAACTCAATGTTTAAAGCTTCAAAATCGTTAGTTTCAATTTTACGGAACATCCCGCCCCATCTGCTTCGTGGGTTAGTTAAAGTTCCATCTGAATTTAAGCCAGTGGAAGTAAAATTATATGGCCCACGCAACATTGGATAGTAGGCTAAGTTTAAGGTGGATAAACTTAATAAAGTACCTGTTGCGGTTTGTTTGTAGGGGAAAACCTCGGTCTCTAAAACTTCCCTTACGTAATGGTTTGAAAGTTCTGTTTTGTTGTTTTTGATGTTTGATGGCGTAAAATTGCTGCTCCGGCTGTAAAATATTGGATCGATGTTAAAAAACGACAGTTTTGCCCGATTAAATCCGTAAGATAAATCGTTTGAATACTGCGATTCCGGAAACATTTGCGGTGTACCCGAAAGTTGCCATACCGAAGAACTTTTTAAATCTATTACCGAGCGACTGCCTTCAAAATCGTCCAGATAACTGGTTCCACCGCTGTTGCCTGCAAAATCCAATGCTTTTGGATGGCCCGGATTAAACTTGGCAAACTCGCCGTTGAACGTGATGGAGGAAGTTTCTTTGGTGGATAAAAATGGAAGCTTATCTACCATTCGGGTTAAAAACCTAGAATTTGTGCTGTAATTTAAATCAAAACCGTAGATGTTGTTTGAGATTGATTCTTCACCAAAGTTAATTTTTTGCGTGAGCGGCGTTTCTTTTAAGCTTAAAAATGTGGCTCCTAAATTGAAATTATCATTTACCCGGTAATCCAACCTGGTCCCGAACAACGATTTTTGCTGGATACCAAAAAGCTCATTGCTCTCCAATTTTATTTTGATGGGTTGGCCAGAATTCAGGAGCGCATCGTTTAAAATTTTAACCCTGCCAATGTTATAATCCACTGTATAATCGGCACCTTCTGTTAATTTAAGCGTTCCGGCGGTAACCACCACAGAGCCTTCGGGCACATTAATGGCATTCAACTGAAACTCTGAACTTACTTGCGATTGGTAAGTTCCTTTAATTACATACCTGTTTAAACCTGGGAAAAGCTGTTGCGCAACTGTTTTTGTGGAATCGTACAAAGGTTGGTAAACGTATTTATCAATCAAAGCTTGCTCTGCCCCGGGTACAAACTGCGAAGCTAAATCTTTACCGAAAGGCTCAATTGTTGGGAAAATAATGCGTCCATTTTGGGCATCAATGGTTAAACCTTCCAAAAAATCAAAATAACCGTCGGGTTCTTTTGCGCCCTGCTGGTTCAATCTATCTAGATTAACAACCTGCAACCATAATTTGCCGTTTAAATTCTGTCCCTCGGTAATCAATGGTTGTTCAACTCCGGCCTTGTCATCTAACCTAAAAATATTCAGTTTAAAATCTGTCGGACTAATTTGGTAGGCACCAATGGAATAAATGTTTTTCATCATCAAATCCCAAATTGGCAAGTTGGTTTTGGTAGTTTCGTTTTTTAACAATTTAGTGTATAAAACCTGAGGATTCTCTGGCGATACCTGAATATCTGTAGAAAACTCGCCCACCTGATACTCTACACCGTTTACGCTGTAGCGGTAAGCAACTGATAAAATCTCATCGGCATTAAGCGCATTATTCAAAGAAATATAACCCAATTGTGGATTTAAAGTGTACTCTCTATCAGTTAATTTACGGGCGTAGGTAAGCTTGTTGTAATTATCTAAAGCGCCCGAACCTTGAAAATAATTATCAATATCATTAGAATTTGTTTGCCTTGCCGTTGCCGGAATTTGTTGCAATAAATTGTTGGATTGCTGGGTAAAACCCGGACCGTTAAAACCGGCTGGCAGACTTGAATAACTTGCACCACCCTGAAAAAGCGTGGTATTGTAAGGCTGGTTTTCGCCCAAATCCATAAAAGCCAAAACATCCCGAGAATCTGTTGTGCTGTTAGTTTTGTTGGTTATCCAAACTTCAATTTTCGTGATATTTATGTTTGAGGAAATAATGGGCAGATTAGCCAATGCCCTGTTGTAGTTATTACGGAAATATTGCGCTAAAAAGTAATGCTTGTTAGCCTCGTAATTATCTGTGTTGAGCCTAAACTCATTTTGTTGTGCACCGTTGGTAATATTAATTTCTTTTGATTGCGATTTTTGTTGCGAAAACATCGCGGTTACGCCTAAACGCCCAAATTGCAATTGCGTTTTTACGCCAAATAAAGCTTGGCTACCGCTAATTAAAGAGGTATTTAAAGGAAAATTTACAATCCCCGCTTCAATTTTTTTGATGATATCGTCTTTTTGTCCGGTATATTCAAGCTTCACTTGGTTTTCAAAATCAAACTGTGCTTCGGTGTTGTAATTGGTGTTAATTTTTAAGTTCTCACCGATATTACCCACCAAGTTCATTTGAATCCGCTGGTCAAAATCAAAACTTCCTTGTTTGCGCTGCCGTTCATTAAACAAAGGATTTTCGTTGCGGTTGATTCTGCCAGAAAAAGTTAAATCTGCCGAACCACGAGGCTGAATATTTATGGTATTTCCTCCAAAAATCCTTTCAAATGCCTTACTTTTAACTTTAACTTCTGGAATAAAGCCTTCTTTCTCCACCGGGTTTTTTCCGGTGCTAACCAAGGTTTTCCAATAAGCGTTAATAATGTCCTTTTCCTCAAGTTCCTGATATTCTTTAAAAGTTAAATATTGTGGCGCTTTTATGAGCTTGCCTCCCAATAGCTCTTTAACAACATATTTTTTTGTGACCGGGTCATATTCTACCGTTTTTTTTATGGCTTGCGGATGTTCTAGAAACATGCCACTTTTACCAAAAAACGGCGTTACATAAGTATCTTTTACAGGGAATTTTAGCCTTAGGGAATCGGGCTGAGTATTTTGCGCAAATGCGTAATTACTTACACATAAGCCAATCATACTCAAAAAGACAAATAGCCTAGTAAAATTAATTTTCAAGCGGTTCTTGTTTTTGCGTTGGTAATTATAAGGTTTTCAGTGCAATTTTAATGATGCTTTCTACACTTAATGGTTCAGTTGATGATTTGACTGCCGCATCCACCGCTTTTTCTGCAGTGTTTTTAACGAAGCCCAACATCACTAAAGCACTTAACGCTTCATCTCTGGAAGTATTATTTTTTGGGATAGAAATTAATGTGCCAGGGCCATCTTTTTTCAATTTATCCTGTAGTTCGATAATTAAACGTTGTGCGGATTTTGGTCCGATGCCTTTAATTCTTTTGATCTGGTTTACATCGCCCTGAACAATAGCTTGTTCAATTTCTGCCGGCGTAATGGACGAAAGCATCATTCGACCTGTATTGGGACCTATCCCATTAACAGAAATCAAATGTAAAAACAAACGTCTTTCGCCTTCGTCTGCAAAACCAAAAAGCGTATGCGAATCTTCTTTTACCGATAACCAAGTGTATAACTTGCAACGTTCCTGATCTTTTAATGCGCTGTAAGTGTTGAGCGAAATATGTATATGGTAACCAATTCCGCCAGTTTCTATCACTACATAAGCCGGGCATTTAAACGCCAACTTGCCATCTATATATTCGTACATTTTTATTCTTTTTCTAAATCTTTACAGATAAATTACTGCGCTTTATTGTTTTCCTTTGCCTGTGCATCAACCACGGCAATGGTAACCATATTTACAATCTCCCTAACAGAACTTCCCAGCTGTAGTACATGTACTGGTTTGTTCATTCCTAACAAAATAGGGCCAACTGCTTCTGCGCCACCTAGTTCCTGCAACAATTTATAAGCAATATTTCCAGCCTCTAAGGTAGGAAAAACTAAGGTATTAGCAGGTGCTGATTTCAATTTAGAAAATGGGAAGTTATCATTAAGCAAAGAATGGTTTAAAGCGAAATTGGCTTGCATCTCTCCATCAACTTTAATTTTAGGGTGTTTTTCGTGTAAAACCCTTACCGCTTCACGGATTTTGAAAGGTATTTTCCCCTCGTTAGAGCCGAAATTTGAGTACGATAAAAGTGCAATACGTGGTTTAATGTTGAAGCGCTTTACAGATTCGTTGACTAAAATAGTGATATCTACCAGCTCATCTGTGCTTGGGTTTACGTTGATGGTGGTATCGGCAAAAAAGATAGGTCCCTTTTTGGTGAGCATTAAATACATCCCGGCAACACGGTTTACCCCATCCTCTGTGCCGATGATTTGCAAAGCAGGCCTAACAGTAGTTGCGTAGTTTTTGGTTAAACCCGATATTAAAGCATCGCCATCGCCAAACTCAACCATGGATGCACCAAAATAATTGCGGTCTCGCATGGCTTTTCTAGCTTCGTACAAACTAATTCCTCTGCGCTGCCGTTTTTTGTAAAGATTTTGGGCATATTTTTCCAGCATTTCTTCCTCTTCCAAGGGATCTAGGATGGGTACATCGTCTAATTCGAGGTCGTTTTCTTCAATAATTTTTGTAATTGCTTTTTTATTGCCTAGCAAAATGGGCATAGCAATGCCGTCGTCTTTAACAATCTGGGCGGCTTTCAGTATTTTGTAATTATCTGCTTCGGCAAAAACAATTCGTTTTGGCGCCGAGGTGGCTTTGCTGGTAATGCTTCGCATCAAAGCATCATCCATACCCAATCGCTTTTTAAGCTCCTCTTTATATTTATCCCAATTGGTGATAGGGTGTCTTGCCACGCCCGAATCCATTGCGGCTTTTGCAACTGCAGGTGCAACCGTAGTTATTAACCGGCTGTCCATAGGTTTTGGGATGATGTAATCTTTTCCGTACTTGAGGTTTTTAGCATTGTAGGCCACGTTTATAGCTTCCGGAACGTTTTCTTTTGCTAAATCGGCGATAGCCTTTACCGCTGCCAGTTTCATTTCTTCATTTATAGCCGTTGAACGGACATCCAAAGCTCCTCTAAAAATATAAGGGAAGCCTAAAACATTGTTCACTTGGTTTGGATAATCAGATCGTCCAGTTGCCATGATGATATCTTCGCGAGCATTTACCGCAAGTTCATAAGCAATTTCGGGATTTGGATTTGCCATGGCAAAAACAATAGGATTTTTGGCCATCGTTTTTAAAGCCGAAGCAGTTAAAATATCGGCAGATGACAATCCAATAAAAACATCGGCGTCTTTAACCGCGTCTTCTAAAGTGTGCAAATCTCTTTTTGTAGCAAATTCGGCTTTTGTACCTTCTAAATTATCTCGGTCGGCCCGTATTACACCACTTCTATCCAGCATTACCACATTTTCAATTTTTGCACCTAAAGCAACGTATAATCTGGTGCAAGAAATTGCCGCCGCACCTGCCCCGCTCACAACTATGGTAACATCTTCGATTTTTTTGCCTTGTAATTCGCAAGCGTTAATTAGCGCTGCCGCCGATATAATTGCGGTGCCATGTTGGTCGTCATGCATTACCGGAATTTTCATTTCGGCTTTTAACCTGCGTTCAATCTCAAAACATTCCGGTGCTTTAATATCTTCTAAATTTATACCGCCAAAAGTGGGTTCCAAAGCTTTTACGGTTCTTACAAAATCATCGACATTGGTAACATCCAACTCTAAATCAAAAACATCGATATCTGCAAAAATCTTAAACAGCAAACCTTTGCCTTCCATTACTGGTTTGCCGGCTTCGGGACCAATATTTCCTAAACCCAAAACTGCTGTTCCGTTACTAATTACCGCCACCAAATTGCCTTTTGCGGTGTATTTGTAAACATCATCTGTGTTTTCGGCTATTTTTAGGCAGGGTTCTGCAACACCTGGCGAATAGGCTAAAGTTAAATCGCCTTGTGAGGCGGTTGGTTTTGTTGGGATAACTTCTATTTTACCGGGACGACCATGAGCGTGATAATCTAAGGCGTCTTGCTTTCTTCTCGTTTTACTCATCTTAGTTTATAATTTTTGAAAGGTATAATGGTAAAAGTACAATTCTTTGAAGCGGGATAAAAGGAAAACCGCCACTGATAGCTCACAAACTCAATTTAGAAAAAAAATAAACTGTATAAAACCTATTCGGAAATTTTTCTTTGTGATTTAGGAAATTACGGAATATTTACCGATTGCTTTTAAACTGCTTTAAAACAGTAACCTTAAACGGATTTAACACCGCAGTATGAGCCGCGTTTTGCGCCATTTCCGTTTCGTAGTTTGATAATTTTTCAGGATGAAAAGTATTGCCGATAACACTTTCATTAAAGATTTTTTCGTACCAAGTACAAGAAGCTGTATATCTGCCCAAAATTAAATTTAAGTGGTAACCGTCTCTATTCATATGGTCGCCCACAAATGATGTCCGGGCATTTTGAATCGCTGTTCCGGATGGGATTAACATGTCAAAGTGGTATGCCTTATTTATTTTGTTAGTAGTCTTTACAATTGCGCTATACATCTTTTTCTGGCTATTTCCGTAATTAGCAAAACCCTTATGTGTAGATGTTTGTGCGTAAGCCCAAGTTTGGTGAAGAATGTATCTCGTATCCGGATTTTGAACTTTCTCTTTAACGTAATTAACCAGTGCAGGCAGTGGCTCGGTGTACGTTTGATAAAGTCCGGATTTTGAACTTACCTGCTGAAAACTGATATAATCCCATCGTTCGTCTGCCAAAGCAGACGCTATTGACATTTTCGATCTAACTACTTTTTCACCATCTTTACCTATTTTTCTGTAACTATATGCGTCTTTATTTCCACTAGCGTTTTTCCAGTGCAATGCCAGTTCTGCACCACCTATGTATAGGTTTCCAATAATAATTTTATGTCCGCCGGCTTTTGCCAAATCATATAAAAAATATTCTAACGCATCTTCAGAAAAGCTATTCCCAATTGCCAATATCTTGATGACACCATCACCTTTTATCTCACTTACCTGTGGAGGAGCAATTGTGTATGCTACACTTTGATGACCGCTTAATAGAATTACAGCGCAAAAAATTAAGCCTAGTTGGAAACTCAGACTTCTGAAAAAATGTTTCATGTTATTTTGTATTAAAATGACTATTATGACGAGCTACGTTACAAATCCTATGTTTTTTAAGTAACGCCAAATTCGTATTTAATATTTACTCCATTTTAATTCCATCGCCATATTTAAAAAAAGCATTGATAGTAACCGGCAATTTTCCGCTGGCTTTTAGTTTCCCTAATAAAAGCTTTGCAGCCGAAGTTTCAGTTTCTTTACTGTTTTGGTAAGCAATTATTAATCCTTTACTTGCTTCAATTCCGGGTAAACCGGCTACAGTGTATGGATTTGCAAATACCGTGGTAATTGAATTTAGCTTTGCCAAATCGGCGATGAATAATTTTAAAGAACTACCATAATCCAAGCTTGAGGCAGGTCTGGTGCGGGTATCATAAATGCTCAATAAACATAAGTCGTAATTTTTCAGCTCGCTTTTCACGCTCTCCATTTCTTTAATAGAGATATTTTTTGGGATAATAAACAACATTGCATCGGGCATTTCCTTTTTTATTGCTTTTGCGAAGGTGCTTGGCGCATTAACGCCTATGGTAACAATTGCGGTTTTACGCACAAAATCATTCCTTAGCGGAATGAGCTGTTCGCCTTTTAAAAGCGTGATTGAAGCATCTGTCAACTCCTGATTAAGCGCTTGTTCCGCCGGCGAGTTTAAATCTTCAACCAAACCCCCAGTATTTATTGGTTTAAGCTTGTGCAAACCCATCCAATATTTGGCTTCCAATATTTTCCTCACTTTAGCATCAATATCATCCCAACTTAACCTTTTGTGCCGGATAGATTTACGGATGAGTTTGATTGCTCTAGCAGAGTTTTGCGACAGTTCCAACACATCGTTACCGGCAATTAAACCACGTACGTCCGCCTCGCCATTAGGAAAATACTTTACCACGCCCTTCATGTCCATCGCGTCGGAAAAAACCAATCCTTTAAAACCCAGTTTATTTTTTAAAATATCGGTTATAATTGGTTTGGATAATGTTGAGGGTAAACTCGGTGTATTATCCAAAGCTGGAATATTCATGTGCGCCACCATAACACCGCTTAAATTTTCGGTAAAGGCTTGCTTAAAAGGATACATTTCCAAAGAGTCCAAACGACTGGCGGTAAACGGGAGCTGAGGCAAATCATAATGCGAATCTACATCGGTATCGCCATGACCGGGAAAATGTTTTGCCGTGGTAAAAAGTCCGCCGTCTTGCATTCCTTTCATGTATGCAATTCCTTTTTCTGCTACATTGTGTTTATTCTCGCCAAAAGACCGATAGCCAATCACCGGATTGTTTGGGTTGTTGTTTACATCCATTACCGGTGCAAAATTGATCTGTACACCCAAACGTTTAAAATCTTTGGCGACCTGTTGCCCCATTTTGTAGATTAAATCATCATTTTGAATAGCACCAAGCGTCATTTGATAAGGTAAAGAAATGGTACTGTCCAAGCGCATCCCTAAGCCCCATTCGCCATCCATGGCAATCATCAATGGAATTTTAGCTAAACTTTGGTAGTAGTTGGTTACATTGGCTTGTCTCACCGGCCCGCCCTGGAAAAAAACTACGCCCCCCAAATGTTCCTTTTTAATGACTTTTCCAACCGAATCGGAATAGCTTTGCCCAAGATTAGTATGCGCCCGAACCATAAAAAGCTGTCCGATTTTTTCGTTACGGGTCATTTTTTTAAACACAGAATCGACCCAGCGGTTGGGGTTATTAAGGGTTTTTATAAAAGGAACAGGAGTTTGTCCAATCGCTGCGAGCGTAAAAAGTAAACAGCTCAACATCGTAAATATGTGCTTTCTCATCAGAAATATCTTCTTTTTCTGCTTATCAATATCGTGATAAATGCAAACGTAATATTAGCAATTAAAGGTTTTATTTTGGATGCAGAATACCAAATAATTATTACATGATAGAAAATGTAGCGCAAAACATACAGTACTGTAACTGGCTTAATGAAAGTAATTTCACATTATGCCACATAATCATCTCAAAAACAACTACTTAAAATAGACAAAATAATCTGGCATAGTATTTCCCTAAGGCTGTTTAATCAACATTAAAAAAAATGAAAAAATTATTTATAGTAGCTTTTGCCTTGCTGGTTGCAGGGAAAGTTAGCGCCCAGGAATCAACAAAAGAATCAAACGGACCTAGTTTCGGAATTAAGGGCGGAGTGAGTTTTAGCAATATTATTAAAACCGACGATTCCGATTTTAAAACAGATTATAACACGGGTTTTAATGCAGGTATATTTATCAATATTCCAATTGTTGACCGTTTATCGTTTCAGCCGGAATTGATGTTTTCGCAGAAAGGTTATAAATCTGACAGAAGCGGTCTGCTGTTGGGTAACGGAACTTTAACACAAACCACCAACTGGATTGAAGTGCCAATTTTAGCAAAAATTACTCCGGCTATGGGTTTTAATATTTACTTAGGTCCGCAGGTTTCGTTTTTAACAAAAACCAATACCAAATACGAAGGCGATTTTACCGAAGCACAACAAACTACCTATGAAGATGATGCCGATAAATTTAAGAAAAGCATTGTTGGCGGTGTTTTAGGTGCTGGATTTGACATTACCAATAATTTAAGTTTAAACGCTAGGTATGCTTTGGATTTCCAAAAAAACAATGAAGATGGCACCAACGAAACTCCTCAATTTAAAAACCAAACTTGGCAGGCAGGATTGGCTTTACATTTCTAATGTTAAAAAAGCTAAAGGCTAAATGCAGAAAGCTTAACGCCAAAACCTTTAAAACAATTTTAAAAAACCCTTTATTCGTTTTGGATAAGGGGTTTTTTATTTTCATTTCGGTGGAAATACAAATAAATCAGCCCGACCAAGTTTACAACAGCTACTGCGTAAAAAACCACAGGCGTTTTCCCGATTTTATCGCTCACAAACCATCCCGAAAAAAAAGCGCCCAATCCAATTCCAGCTTCTAAAGCAATGTACATGGTTGCTACCGAAAGCCCACGTTTATCGGCATCGCTTAAATCAATCGTCCACGCGGAAATTGCTGGCGACAACATTCCCGTTGCCATTCCGTACAACACGGCTCCAATTAAAAATCCGTTAACGGTTTGAAAAGCCCCAATCCAAATTAAGGCTATGCAAAGCATCACCATGGAAACTTTTAAAACGGGTTTTCTGCCATATTTATCAGAAGTTTTACCAGCAACAAAACGCATCAGCAAAGATGCAACGGTAAAAACCATAAAGAAAATACCTTTATTGGCAATACCGATGTGCGCTGTCCAATCTGGAATTACGGTAATAATTGCTCCATAACTTACGTAACTAAAAATTGTAACCCAAAAAGCAGGCATGGCTTGCTTATTAATCCATTCGTGTTTCTTCATTTTGAGTAAAGCCGGCTTAAAAGCTTGTTTGTCTTTTAACGTTTCCTTCATATTAAAAATGATGAGAATGGAAGCTAAAGCAAAAACCGATGAACAATAAAACAAAACATTAATGGAATACCATTGCGTAATAGCGCTTCCTATTGCTGGCCCAATGGCCATTCCGGTACTAAAGAACAAACCATGAATGCCCATCGCTTCGCCCCATTTTCCGGCAGGGACGGTATCTGCCACGTAAGCAGAAGTTGCCGTAGGTTTAAAACCGGTAGAAAATCCGTGGATTAGTCGTAAGAACAGGAAACCGGCAATGCTGGTTAAAATAGGATACAAAAATCCGCAGACAAAGCACACTAACGAACCTACCGCCATAACGGGTACACGCCCGATTTTATCGGTCAGTTTTCCACTAAAAGGACGAGAAATTCCGGCGGTTAAGGTGAACAGAGAAATAATCAAACCTTTATATTCTGCACCGCCCAAGCCCGTGAGGTAAGCCGGTAAATCCGGAATTAGCATGTTAAAACTTGCTGAAAACAAGAACGAACTGAAACAAACCAATAGAAAAGGTGTGGTGTAGATGCTTTTTTGCATTGTGGACATTTCTGCAAAAGTAAATCAATTTTTGAAAGGAGTTTATCCTGCATCATCATCTAAAAATCATCATCTGTAAATTCTTTGCTGACAAACTGTCATTTCATGTTTAAATTTATAATTTTGCAATCCAAATCAAAAAGCATGTTAGAGATAGATTTACCTTCCAAGCAACACGATGAGTCCAGACAAGGGGAAGCTTTAATTTTAGAAAGTAAAAGCAACTTGCCTAATCAGCGGAAGCTTTATATAGAAAGTTACGGTTGCGCCATGAATTTTTCGGACAGTGAAATTGTGGCTTCAATTTTAAGCGAGCAAGGTTTTTCTACCACTAATGAGTACGAAGATGCCGATGTTATTTTTATAAATACCTGCTCTATCCGCGAAAATGCGGAAACCCGAGTTAGAAATCGTTTAAAGCAATTTAGAGCGGTAAAACGCCAGAATAAAGATTTGGTAATTGGTGTTTTGGGATGCATGGCCGAGCGATTAAAATCAAAATTTTTAGAAGAGGAAAAATTGGTGGATGTAGTGGTTGGCCCAGATGCTTACCGCGATTTGCCAAACCTAATAGCGCAGGTTAACGACGGACAAAAAGCAATCAACGTTTTGCTTTCCCGAGAAGAAACCTATGCGGATTTAAGTCCCATCCGTTTAAACTCCAACGGGATTTCGGCATTTATTTCCATTATGCGTGGTTGCGATAATATGTGTTCTTTTTGCGTAGTGCCTTTTACCCGTGGCAGAGAACGTAGCCGAGATCCATTTTCCATTATCCGTGAAGCCGAAGAATTAAGAGATGCCGGTTATAAAGAGGTAACGCTTTTAGGACAAAATGTTGATTCTTATAAGTGGCAATCAGAAGATGGTGAAAACAAGATAAACTTCGCCAAGCTTTTAGAAATGGTAGCGGCGGTTAGCCCGGATATGCGAGTTAGGTTTTCAACTTCGCACCCGAAAGATATTACCAATGAGGTTTTGGAAACCATTGCCAAACACGAAAATATTTGCAATTACATTCATTTGCCGGTACAGTCGGGCAGTTCAAGAATATTGGATTTGATGAACCGTACTTATACCCGCGAATGGTATTTAGATAGGATAAAAGCCATCCGCGAAATTATCCCGGATTGTGCTATTTCCAGTGATATCATCACCGGATTTTGCAGCGAAACAGAGGAAGATCATCAGGATACTTTGAGCTTGATGGATTTTGTAAAGTTTGAGTTTGCTTATATGTATTCTTACTCGGAAAGACCGGGAACGCCTGCGGCCAAAAAATTTGCCGATGATGTACCGGAAGATGTGAAGCAACGCAGATTAGAGGAAATCATCGCTTTACAGCAGAAGAATAGTCATTACAGAGCACAAAACAGATTGGATAAAATAGAAAAAGTGCTGGTAGAAGGTTTATCCAAAAAATCAAAATCAGATTACAGTGGCCGTAGCGACCATAACCACATGGTTATTTTCCCGGTAACTGAAGGCGTAAAACCCGGTGATTATGTTAACGTATTAATAGAAAAAACAACAACAGCGACTTTGATTGGAAAGGTTGTTTAAAAGAAGCAAGATTCTTAGAGCTAAGAAGCAAGAAAAACAAAATGGTTAAACATAATTTTAAAAATCTTAAAATCTGGCAAAAATCTATGGATTTAACCGATCTTACCTTTTATTATTGTGCAGGTTTGCCGTCTTCTGAGAGATTTAACTTGATTGATCAAATTAAGCGATGTTCATGTTCAATTCCGTCAAATATTGCGGAAGGCTCTGGAAAAAGAACAGCAGTTCATTTTGCGGAGTTTTTGACTACCGCCTTAACATCGTCTTATGAAGCCGAATTAATTACCGAATTACAAAAAATGATATTCTCATTTAGGGAGAAAATTCTAACCAGCTGATATTTTCTATTGAGATTAAAGACAACGCAAATCTCTTGCTTCTTGAATCTTAACTCTAAAATCTAAACAAAAATGGACGTAAAAGAAATAAAACAACGTTTCGGAATAATTGGAGGTTCGCCTTTGATTAATCGGGCTATAGATATTGCAAGGCAGGTTGCGCCAACGGATATTACTGTGTTGATCACCGGCGAAAGCGGTTCGGGGAAAGAAGTTTTTTCGCACATTATTCACCAGCTGAGTTCACGGAAACACGGTCCCTTTATAGCTGTTAACTGTGGCGCAATCCCTGAAGGGACCATAGATTCGGAACTTTTTGGACACGAAAAAGGAAGTTTTACCGGGGCTCACGAAGCCCGGAAAGGCTATTTTGAAGTGGTAAATGGTGGAACCATTTTTTTAGATGAAGTTGGCGAATTGCCCATCGGTACACAAGCAAGGTTGTTGCGGGTTTTAGAATCTGGCGAGTACATTAGAGTAGGATCGTCAAAAGTCCAGAAAACAGATGTAAGGGTGGTTGCGGCAACAAACGTAGATATGTTTGAAGCCGTAAAAGCAGGCAAATTCCGTGAGGATTTATACTATCGTTTAAACACGGTTCCTTTAAAAATACCTCCATTAAGAGACCGAAAAGAGGATATCCACCTAATTTTCAGAAAATTTGTATCTGATTTTTCCGACAAATACCGTTCGCCAAACATCACTTTAGATGATAGCGCTGTTCAGGTTTTAATAAATTACAGCTGGCCGGGGAACGTACGCCAGCTAAGAAATATCGCCGAGCAAATTGCCGTTTTAGAAAGAGAAAGGCATATCAACGGACAAACATTGCTTTCTTATATACCGGCAGATCACACTTCTAGCTTGCCAATGCGACTGAACCAGACCGGCAATAAAGAGGATTTTTCTGAACGTGACATTCTTTATAAAGTGCTTTTTGATATGAAGAAAGACATGGTGGAGCTGAAAAAATTAGTAGTGGACATCATCAACCACGGTGATGGAATTTCTAACTATGCAGCAGACAATCCTCATGTAATTAATGCTTTATATGAGGATTTGGATATGCCGAAAAACGATTCTACTTTAACTATCCAACAACCTGTTAACCTTTCTCGCCCAGATAATTACCACATTACACATGATGCAGAAGAAGTAGAAGAATCTTTATCACTAATAGATAAAGAGGCGGATATGATTAAAAAAGCATTGAAAAAACATAAAGGAAAAAGAAAAGCAGCATCAGAAGAATTGGGAATTTCCGAACGAACTTTATACCGAAAAATTAAAGAACTAAACTTATGATGAAAAAAGCTTTTTTGCTGATTGCTTTGCCACTTTTGCTGCTGGCCGGCTGTGGTATTTATTCTTTTACCGGAGGATCAATTTCTGCCGGTATGAAAACTGTTTCGGTTTTGGTTTTTGAGAACACGGCTCCTTTAGTAAACCCAAATTTAAGTCAGCAATTTACCGAAGCACTTAAAGACCGTATCAGAACACAAACAAGTTTAAGTTTTGTACGGGTCGATGGCGATGCGGATTTTCAAGGAAGAATTACAGACTACAATTTACAACCTGTTGCTATACAGGCAAATGAACAGGTAACCGCTGGGTTAACCCGCTTAAGTATCACGGTAAGCGTAAAATATACGAATAAGTTAGAAGCTGATAAAAGCTTTGAACAATCATTTACCCGCTACAAAGATTTTTCTACCCAGGGAAGTCCGTTTAGTAGCCAAGAACCTGCTTTAGTCAAAGACATTAACCAGCAACTAACAGAGGATATTTATAACCGAGCTTTTGCCAATTGGTAGGGTTTTATTAACTTCACAAGGTTTTATAACGCTAAGCAAATACCATAGGTGGATATTAATATTTCAGACGCAAATCAATTTATCAGTCTTCATGCACACCCACATGCCGTGAGTAGCAATGATTTAGGTCTGATTAACGACTGGATTTTAAAATATCCGTACTGCCAAAGTTTACATTTTTTAGCTGTCCAGGCAACAAAATCTGCCGAAGAAACAGAAAGCTATCTAGCTAAAGCGGCCACTTTTGCATCAAATCGAGAGGTTTTATTTCAGTTTATCAATCATGTTGAAAATTTTGAAACTGAAACCGTTGTACTGGATGAATCTTTAAACACGCCTAACGAAATTCTAGAAGTTATTGAACCAAAGAATGATATGGGGCAGGCTTTTGGTGCAGATTTAAACTATTATAAAGTTGATGAGGCCAAAGCTGATACAGAAGAAAATATTGAAGAACCTATAGTTGTAGAGGAGAGGCGAACCAAAGAACCAGTTCAGGAAACTGAAAATATCGAGGAAACTGTAACAGAGGAAATCGCTGAAGAACCGATTGCAGAGGAAGAAATCCAAACCGAAGAGCCTGTTCAGAAAACTGAAAACTTTGAGGAAACTGTAACAGAGGAAATTGTTGAGGAACCAACTTCTAAAGAAGAACC
>DATJED010000005.1:0-88618 GCA_035496935.1 Pelobium sp.
CCACGCCCCTGCGGTTTGGCTACATTTAACGCGAATCTTAAAAACGCTATCGATAAAAATCTGTTGAAAAACACAGATGAGAGCTTCGTTATCGCCATTAATGATCAGGATGATTTGGCACAATATCCGTACGGAAAAGAGGTCAAATACATCATTAGGCAACAATATCAAAAAGATTATATCCAGACCGCAAATTTCATCAACAACAGCGATACCGACGTTTGCATTATGCAACATGAATTTGGAATTTACGGTGGCGATAGCGGCGTTTATGTTTTACCGCTCATCAACCGTATAGAAAAACCCCTTATTACCATATTGCACACGGTTTTACAAGAACCTAGCTATCTGCAAAAAATCATCATTCAAGATATTGCGCTACATTCCTCAAAAATTGTAGTAATGGCAGAAAAAGCCGTTGAATTTTTAGTTGAGATTTACGGGGTAAGCAGAGAAAAAATTGAGCTAATTGAACACGGTGTACCAGATTATCCAGATTCTATCTATGAAATTTTAAACAAACAAAATATACTGCCAGGTAAGCGTGTTTTACTAACTTTCGGCTTACTGTCCAGAAACAAAGGAATTGAAACAGTAATTAAAGCCTTGCCGGCAATCGTAAAAAAACATCCCGAAGTGGTTTATACCGTTATCGGAAAAACTCATCCACATATATTAAAAAACCAAGGAGAAGAATATCGGGATTATCTTAAAAAGCTGGCTGTCGATTTAGGCGTGAGCAAAAACGTAAACTTTATCAACAGTTTTGTTAGCGAGGAAGATTTGATTAAATACCTTACCGCTACAGAAATTTACATTACACCTTATTTAAACGAAGCACAAATTACTAGCGGAACTTTATCTTATGCAGTTGGAGCCGGTGCAGCAGTGGTATCTACACCGTATTGGCATGCCCAAGAGCTACTCGCTAACAATAAAGGCAGGCTCTTTGGCTTTGGAGATCATGAAGCGCTATCAGAAATCGTAAATGATTTGCTGGATAATGATAAAACTCTAAAAAACATCCGCGATAACGCCTATGCTTATGGTTTAACGCTTCGGTATCCAAAAATAGGTGGCTTATATAAAAATTTGGCCGAGGAAGCGATACGCACACATATTCCTAAAGTTGCCTTCAGTTTTTCGCAACTTAACGCCGATTTGTTGCCCGCTTTTACGTTAGAATATGTAAAACGCTTGACAGATGATACCGGCATTGTGCAACACGCCAAATACGGTATCCCAAATTTAAAAGAGGGCTATTGTATGGATGACAATAGCAGAGCTTTGATTATGATATTGATGGCATACGATCAATACAAATCTAAGGAAGCACTTGATTTAGCACCTATTTACCTCAGTTTTATCCAATATATGCAGTGCGAGAACGGAAATTTCAGAAATTTCCTCAGCTTTAAACGGGAATATTTAGACGAAGTTGGCACTGACGATTCATATGGACGAACGCTGTGGGCTTTGGGATTTATGATCTGCAATTCTCCAAATAACTCCTATAAAGAATTTGCCCGAGAGCTGTTCTTCAATTCTTTGCAACATCTTGAAAAATTGGAGCATTTACGCGGTTATGCAAATAGTATTATCGGTTTAGCGCATTATTTAAATTCGTATCCCGATGAGATTTTACAATCTCAACTAGTGGCTTTAGCTGATAAGCTAGTGCTGGCCTATGAAAAACATCGTACAGAAAACTGGCATTGGTTTGAAGAAAAACTGACTTATGATAACGCCATTTTACCTTTGGCTTTGCTTAAATCGTACGAGATTACCAACAAATACATCTACAAAGAAATTGGCTTAGAAAGTTTATGCTTTTTAGATGGTGAAACGCTAAACCAAGGATACTATAACCCAATAGGAAACGACGGCTGGTTTTATAAAAACCAAGAAAAAGCTGTATTTGACCAACAGGCGATAGAAACCATGGCGGCAGTAATGATGTATTTTCAGGCGTTTGAAACTACCAAAGATGTGGTATTTATTGAAAAAATGTTTAAAACCTATTTATGGTTTTTAGGCGAAAATGCATTGCGGATACCGCTTTACGACCACGAAACTAAAGGTTGTTGTGATGGTTTAACGCCACAGGGTTTAAACAGAAATCAGGGAGCCGAAAGTACGCTGGCTTACTTCATTTCGCACCTTACTGTACTAAAAGCGCAGGAAAAAGAGTATTTGTTTGATAAAAAAACTTCTATACAAACTTGTGATTAAATGAAGGTTGCCATTCTGTCGCCGGTTGCTTGGCGTACGCCTCCTTTACACTACGGTCCGTGGGAACAAATGGCTTCTAACCTAGCCGAACAATTGGTGAAATTAGGAGTTGACGTCACGCTTTTTGCTACGCAAGATTCTTTAACTTCCGGAAAACTAAATGCAGTAATTGAAGAAGGTTATGAAACCAAAAAAGGACAGGATGCAAAGGTGCTGGAGTGCTTGCACATTAGTAATTTAATGGAAAACGCAAATGATTTTGACATCATTCATAATCATTTTGATTTTTTGCCCCTCACCTATTCTAAGCTGGTCAATACACCTATGATTACCACTATTCATGGGTTTTCATCAGAAAAAATTATCCCGGTTTATCAAAAATATAATGCAAATACTTCGTATGTGTCTATCAGCAACTCCGACAGGCATGATAAACTGAATTATTTAGCAACTGTTTATAACGGTTTAAACGTCGATGATTTTGACCTGAACGAAAATCCAAAAGATCAATTACTTTTTTTTGGAAGAATCCATCCTGACAAGGGCACTGCCGAAGCAATTGCTATTGCTAAACAAACAGATAAAAAGCTGATTATAGCGGGGATTATACAAGACCAAAATTATTTTGATAAAGAAGTTAAACCGCATTTAAACAGCAATATCGAATTTATAGGACACGCCGGTCCCGAAAAAAGGAACGAGTTGATGGGCACTTCGTTAGCGCTGTTGCACCCGATAAATTTTAATGAGCCTTTTGGATTAAGTGTTGCCGAAGCTATGATGTGTGGAACGCCGGTAATAGCCTTTAATCGTGGTTCCATGCCAGAGCTAATCGAACATGGAACCACAGGATATTTAGTGAATGATGTAGCTGAAGCAAGTAAGGCAGTAGAAAAAATTACAACCATTAACCGTTCCCATTGCTCGGCAATTGCCAAAGGCCGATTTTCTGCGCAAACAATGGCGAAAGATTACCTGAAGCTTTATAAACGGATTTTAGAAAAAGGCCATTAATTGAATAGTTCGTTAGCATTGGTATTTGCGGGCAGTGTTTCAGCTCATTGGTCATTAGTAAAAGACTTACGAAGTTTCCTTTGCCAAGTCGCAAATAAACTTCGTAAGTCTGGTAGTCATTAGTTCCTTGAAATGATATATTTAGGCATTGTTCTATTCCATCACTCCAATATTTCATCCTTCACTCATTCAAACTTCAATCATTCCATCCTTCACCCATTAACCCCGTTCACTCGCTCATTCATCAGTCTATCCAATAATTCTTCCAAATTAACTGACATAAAAGAAGAAGAATAATCCGACAATCCGTAAGGAATAATTAATTCGCCATTATTAATGATGGAACCGCAGGAGTAAACTACATTAGGCACATAGCCTTCCCGCTCGTCTTTATTTGCAATTAAAAGCGGTTCTTTTAAGCGGCCTATCTCAATACTCGGGTCCTCTAAATCCAGCAAACTTGCGCCCAAGCAGTACCTGCGCATAGCACCAACACCATGTGTAATTACTAGCCAGCCTTTTTCGGTCTCTATGGGCGAACCGCAATTGCCTATCTGGACAAATTCCCAAAAATATTTTGGCGATTGCAGCATTATCGGATCTGTCCAGATGTTTACCTTATCAGAATACATAATATAGTTGTTCCAGCCGTCAATTCTGGACATCATTACGTATTTTCCTTTGATTTTTCGAGGAAACAAAGCCAAGTTTTTATTTTTTGCGCCCTTTCCGTACATCGGTCTTACCTTAAAATCATAAAAATCAGTAGTTTCTAATAATTTCGGCATAATGGTATGCCCATCATAAGCCGTATAGGTAGCATAATATTTTGTGGAACCATCTTCATTGGTAAACTTTACAAACCTTGCATCTTCAATTCCTTTACGTTCGTATTCTGTTATTGGATAAATGATGCGATCGGATATGTCTGTATCCAGAGAAAAAATAATCTCGTGGTACGAGTCGGCTAACCAAAGCAATTTTTCCAGTTCAGTATCAGTTTTATTGATGCTATCATCCGCCATCAACTTTTCTATAGTTAGCTTGAGCGTTTTGTAGTCAAACTTATCCCCTAAATGTTCACGAGCCAACATTCTTGTCTTTTTAGAAATCTGGGCATCTTTTACTTTCTCTAAGAAAAACTCTTTACGGTAAATATTATTCTTTATAATCTCGGCCTCATCCACGTATCTGCCGACAGGCAAAACTTCTACATCATTATTACGCTTTAGTAAGGCTCGCCTGAATACTATGGAAGAAATATGTCCCTCACCTACCGCTCTAAAGCTAATGATCAATCGGCGTTCGCCTGCCTCCAAATCAGATTGGTCTGGATCTTCAATGATAGATGGGTTAAAAAACGCCGCAGATTCAATGGAATATTCATGTGTAAAATAAGCTCCTATTAAAAGTTTTCTAAAGCGGGAAGTTTCTTTTATATTCTGCGCCTCACTAGGCAGTTCTTGCATCAATTTATCAGCATGTTTATTCAAAATCTTGGTAATGTTCCGATGTCTTTTAGAAAACTCCTGTAAAATGGGGGCTATTAAATCATAAACCTGTAGTTCATCAAGCTTATTAATGTGATCCAAAATTTCCTTTGCTCTAATTTCGCCATTATAAAAAAAACGGGCAATAACCCTTTTTGCGTCTGGTATTACAGTAACATTTTTTCTGGTGATAGGTATCCTCATAAGATTTTAATTAGGCTTTTTGCAATTTAACCTCTTTTGAAAAGAGATGCAACAATTTATATTATCAAATACGATGCTAAACAATCAATTCTTTTGAAAGTTAAAAGTTAAAGCTTTAATTACTAGTATAGTTAATAATTAATTATTTGGATAGCGAAATAATTTATAGCCATCTTTGTTTTCTCTCTTAAAAAGATTTAAACTATTGTTTTTCAATTTAATAATCTCTACTTTTGCAGTCCCGCAAAAAAGCGGAATTAAAAACAATATTGTAAGAAATGAATCAATACGAAACCACTATCATTCTTACCCCGTTGTTATCAGAAGAAGTTGCTAAAGAGGTAATTGCAAAATTCTCTAAAATTCTTACTGATAACGGAGCCGAAATTGTCATGGAAGACAATTGGGGTTTGAAAAAACTGGCGTACCCGATTGAGAAAAAATCAACGGCGTACTATCACTTGACCGAATATAAATGTTCAGGTGAGGTTATCGGCAAATTAGAAATCGAATTAAAACGTGATGAGCGTGTGATGCGGTTTTTAACAATTAGTTTAAATAAACATGCAGTTGCTTACAATGAGAAAAAACGTGGCGGTGCATTTAACAAGAAAAAAGACAAAGCTGAGGTAGCAAACTAATGGCACAAGACAAAATCCAGTATGTGACTGCTCCCAAGGTGGAGGATAACAGAAAAAAATATTGCCGTTTTAAAAAGAACGGAATCAAGTACATTGATTACAAAGACGCTAACTTTTTGTTAAAGTTTATCAACGATCAGGGTAAAATTTTACCTCGCAGATTAACTGGTACTTCTTTGAAATATCAACGTAAAGTAGCTCAGGCAGTAAAAAGAGCTCGCCACATAGGTGTATTGCCATTTGTAACTGACGGTTTAAAATAAGGGAGGCTAACATGGAAGTAATATTAAAACAAGATGTAAAGAACCTGGGAGAGAAAGATGATATCGTTTCTGTAAAACCTGGTTTTGGCCGTAACTATTTGATTCCTCAGGGTCAGGCTATTTTAGCTACCGAGTCGGCAAGAAAAGTTTTGGCTGAGAACATTAAACAAGCTCAGTTTAAACAAGAGAAAATTAAAAAAGATGCTGACGCTACAGCTGCTAAATTAGAAGGCATTACACTTTCTATTGGTGCTAAAGCTGGCGAAAGCGGTAAAATATTTGGTGCAGTAAACACTATACAAGTGGCTGATGCATTAAAGAAATTAGGTTTTGAGGTTGACAGAAGAAGAATTACTTTTGAATCTGATGTAAAATTTGTTGGTGACTATGTTGCTAATTTAAACTTACATAAAGAAGTTAAAGTACAAGTTCCTTTTAGTGTTGTAGCCGAATAAGCTAATTAAACATTATTTAAAAATGCTTTCTGTTTATTCAGGAAGCATTTTTTATTTTAGCCCTATCTATGTCGAAACAAAGAAGTAAACGTCCAGCTTTTAATTTACAAGCCGTCGGAAAATGGGTTTCCAAAATTATACTTTATGCAATAGCAATTAGTGTATTTTGGGTTTTGCTTTACAAGTTTATAAACCCGCCCGTTACTTTTTTAATGGTACAAAGGGCGTTTGAAAGAAAAGCCGATGGTAAAACTTGGAAAATCGACAAAAAATGGAAGCGTTTTGATGAACTGTCTTTCAATTTAAAGAAGGCCGCTATCGCAGGTGAAGACGCCAACTTTTTACACCATAATGGTTTCGACTTTGAAGCTATGCAAAAGGCCTTTCAAAAAAACCAGAAAGGCAAGAAATTGAGAGGCGGAAGTACCATTAGCCAACAAACTGCAAAAAACGTTTTCCTATGGCCTGGCCGTTCTTATATCCGTAAAGGGTTTGAAGCTTATTTTACTTTTTTAATTGAGCTATTTTGGAGCAAAAACCGGATTTTAGAAGTTTATCTAAATGTAATTGAAATGGGCGACGGCATTTACGGTGCTGAAAGCGCCTGCCAGAATTACTTTCAAAAACCGGCAACCAATTTGTTAAAAGGCGAAGCAGCATTATTAATTGCCGTATTGCCTAACCCTAGGCGATGGTCGCCCGCTAAACCAACGGCTTATATTTACCACAGGCAATATTTAATCCTTAGAAATATGCGGAATTTGGGAAAGGTGGAGTTTTAGCCTAATGATGCTGAATTTGCTTCGATTTACAGGGCAGCATACAAAAAGGAAGCGTCTGCCTACCCTACTAATTACGCCTTATTCTTTAATTATTTGTTCTTCTTCTTCAAACTCAAATCATAAAAATCTGTTCTTCGATCTTTCAAATTTTTAACGCTTCCAAACTCATGGAGCTCTTTCAATAAATCCAGATTCACATCGGCAATCAAAATGTTTTCGGTGTTTGGAGTGGTTTCGGCTACAATAGCGTTTGACGGAAATGCAAAGTCGGATGGGGAAAATATCGCCGACTGTGCGTACTGTAAATCCATGTTATTCACTTTTGGCAAATTACCTACAGAGCCGGTAATGGCAACATAACATTCGTTTTCTATCGCTCTCGCCTGAGAACAAATCCTAACTCGGTTATAGGCGTTCTGCGTATCGGTCCAAAATGGAACAAATAGAATATCCATTTTTTCTATGGCTTGTAATCTCGCTAACTCCGGAAATTCAGAATCGTAGCAGATCAAAATCCCAATTCGTCCCGCATCGGTATCAAAAACCTTTAACTCGTTTCCACCGCTCATTCCCCATGAATGGACTTCTGATGGCGTTGGGTGCACTTTAATCGACCGATCATAAGTTCCATCTCTACGGCACAAATAAGATACATTGTAAAGTTTATCATCCTCTAACAAAGGCATACTGCCAGCAATGATGTTAACGTTGTAGGAGACAGCCAATTCGCAAAATCGATTCCTAATAAATTCGGTATGTTTTGCCAGCTCTCTTATCGCCTTAGCTTCTCCTAAATGGTTGTAATCTGCCATTAAAGGCGCATTAAAAAACTCTGGGAAAACGACAAAATCAGAAGAATAATCACTCACCGCATCCACAAAATATTCGGCGCTTTCCATTAAATCGCTTACGGTAGGAAACAAGCGCATTTGCCACTGCACCAAACCAATTCTTACGGTAGATTTTTTTAGTAGGCTGTCTTTTTCTTCGTCAACATAGTAAATATTGTTCCACTCCAAAAGCGTAGCAAACTCTTTAGATTGTTGATCTTCTGGTAAATAATTTTTTAATATTTTTTTAACGTGGAAATCGTTGGAAATCTGAAATGTAAGCGTAGGATCGTAAATTTCCTTCATCTTTACCTTATCTATATATTGGCGAGGTGTAAGGTTGCTATGTTTTTCAAAATTCGGAATCCTTCCACCTAAAATAATGGACTTTAAATTTAAATTTTCGCAGAGTAACTTACGAGCGTCATATAATCTTCGGGCTAAACGCAATCCCCTATAATCAGGGTGCACAAAAACCTCTATCCCGTACAAAACGTCGCCGTCATAAGTATGTGTGCTAAATGTATAATTCCCCGTTGCCTGGGCATAGGTGTGTGTGGTCCCTAGTTTATCAAAATCAACAATAATGCTCAAAGCTGTGGCCACAACTTTACCATTAATTTCTATACATAACTGCCCTTCTGGAAAAATTTTTATTAATTTATCGATGGATTTTTCTCGCCAAAAACTTTCTCCCATGGCTGCATAAGCAGAAATCATTGCCGATTTTAAATCTGCATAATCTTCTGGTTTTAAAGTTCTAAGTTCTACCGTTTCTATTAAATTTGGCTTTGTTGACATCATTTTATATAAAAAGAAAACCCCGAAAAAGCAATTTTCGGGGCTTAGTTAAAATTGTTTTTATGTTTATTTTAAAAGCAACTTTCGTACCGCAGTTTTTCCGTCGCTGTTAACCTTCATCAGGTAAACCCCTCTTTTTAACGCTGATAAATCTATCTCTTGTTTGCCTTGCAAAGCTGTTTGTTGTAAAACTTGTTGTCCTCGCAAATCCACAAAAGTTAAATCATACCGATTGCTGAAATCTACAAAAAGTTTGGTAGTTACCGGATTTGGGTAAAAACTAAAGTCTCCAAAAATGGCGTCTTCTTTAATAGCGGTTTTAAAGAAGTTGAAGCTGTTAGAAAACGCGCTACAGCCATTGGCATTTTTGGCTTCAACAACGTAGGATCCATTGTTTGAAGGAGTAAATGTTTTAGCAGTTGCCCCATTAACGGGCGCACTTTCTAAATACCATTGGTATGAAGTGGCAGTGACACCAGCATCTAAAACGTTTCCGTTTTGCGATACTAGAGGCTTATTGGGCGTTTGCGATACAGGAATAGTGACAGTTGTTTTATTGCCGGCACATGTTCCGTTCATTGGCGTAACCTCTATAGTTACATCGCTGTTTTCAAAAACTATACTGTATTTCGTGTCGGATTGCTTTGTTTTACTATTTGTACCAGTGATATTCCATAAATAACTTGTTGCCCCGGCAGAAGTAGAGATGGTATATGTGGCTACCCTATCTGAACAACCTGTTACCGGTCCAGATATGGTAACATCTGGCGGTGGCGTACATTGCCCAAACAAATTACCGATTGATAGACTTAACACAAAAAGAAAAGGTAGTATTTTTCTCATAAGTTTAAAATTTATTAAAGTTAAGTAAATTATCTTTTTGGGCAACATCCAAATTATCCTTATACTAATATTTAGTGAAATAGATACATATTTGTTTATTTTTGTAAGATGAAATTACCAATAGTAGCATACGGAGATCCGGTTTTAAAGAAAGTGGCTGATGATATTGACGAAAATTATCCTGAACTTAACGTGTTGATTGACAACATGTTTGAAACCATGTATACTGCAAGTGGTGTAGGTTTGGCAGCTCCACAAGTTGGTTTGCCTATCCGATTGTTTGTGATTGATGCCTCGCCGTTTTCTGAGGATGAGGAAGCTCTAAAAAATTTCAAAAAAGTTTTTATCAATCCCATAATCGAAGAAGAAAGTGGCGAAAAATGGGATTTTAATGAAGGATGCCTAAGCATTCCGGATATAAGGGAAAATGTGAATAGGCATAAAGATCTGAAAATTAGCTACTATGATGAAAACTTTAATTTTCATGAAGACGCTTTCACCGGTTTGGCTGCCCGTGTTATCCAACACGAATACGACCACATTCAAGGTAAACTATTTACTGATAGGATTAGTCCGCTCCGAAAAACTATGATTAAAAGTAGGTTAGATGCAATTTCTAAAGGTGCTGTAAAAGTAGATTATAAAATGAAGTTTCCTTTGCAAAAGAAAAAGAAGTAATTTAGTTCATGTAAAATGGTTGAATGATTGAGTTTTGAATGATTGAATACTTTCGTCCCATATCTCACATCTCAATACTCAAATCTAATTCCTAATCTTTATTTCTCGACTTATTACCTTCGGTAATTTGTTTGATTAATGCACCCCAAGCTAACGGATTTAACAAAGGGTTAGTTTGTACCATGTGGCTGTTAACAAGATTGTTATGGTTGTATTGAAAACTATTGGTACTGTATTCTGCGCCATCTCGTGGTAAGGACGAGGCTAGCTCTTTCAAACTCTCTTTTGATAGATTTTTCATCGCAATTTCCAAATCGTCATCTGCAAATTTCAGGGTCAAAAAGTCTTTTTTAAACTCATCAATGCTTGCCCAAGGAAATACGGTTACCATAGGCAACTCTATATTGTCCGATTTTATTTTGATTAAAGCGGTGAATTTTTTTTCCTCCAGATTTGCTGGAATAGTAAGCTTTAATTTTTTGTAGCCCACGGAGCTAAATAAAATACTGTCTCCCTCATGCACAACAAAAGAAAAATAGCCTTTATAATTAGCAGAATACGTTTTTCCGTCCTCAGACAGGTTTTTGATAGTTACATACGGAACTACAGAATTGCTGTCCTTATCATAAATTACCCCCGAAAATTGTACCAAAGGTTTAGCCTGCTGGGCAAAGGCCTGTAAACCGAAAGTGAGCAATATGAGGACAATTAAATTTTTCAAGATGCTAATTTATATCAAAAAAAGTACCGTAACGCTTTAATATTGTTAATTTTTGTTAAACAAAAAAGCCTTCTCTTTTAACGAAAAGGCTTTCGAAATGTTTTATGCCACAAGTTATTTGCTGTTAGGCATTACGGCTTCTGGCGAATCAATGGGCGTAATATTTATAGCTTCAACCGCAGTTATTTCCGGAACGGCTTTTTTAACCGCCTGTTCAATTCCTGCTTTAAGCGTCATAATACTCATCGGGCATGATTCGCAAGAACCCAAAAGTTTAAGTTTTAAAACTTTATCGTCTGTTATTTCTAAAATCGATACATTCCCCGCATCAGCAATTAGATAAGGTCTTATCGTATCCAAAGCTGCTTCTACTCTTGCCAGCAAATTTTCTTGATCACTCATCTTCTTATTAATTTATATAAAAATACAGATTTTATTCCTTTATCTAAACAGCAGTTTTGTTTTTTGATTCGTTGTTTCTAATTGCAACCTGTTGCGCTACTTTTTGGGCCAGGTGAATAAATGCAGTGGCAATCAAATTATCGGCTTGTAGCACTACCGGAGAACCGCTATCACCAGCTTCGCTTACGCTTTGCACCAAAGGCAATTCGCCTAAAAATGGTGCGTTGTACATTTCGGCTAACTCTTTCCCCCCGTTTTTGCCAAAAATATAATATTTGTTTTCGGGCAATTCAGCAGGAGTAAAGTACGACATGTTTTCAACCACCCCTAAAATAGGGATGTTAATGGCATCCATCCTAAACATACCGATACCTTTTTTTGCATCAGCAAGGGCAACTTGTTGTGGCGTGGTAACAATTACAGCGCCTGATATCGGAAAACTTTGTGCTACTGTGATATGGATATCGCCAGTGCCCGGAGGCAAATCAACCACTAAGTAATCTAGTTCGCCCCAATCCGCATCGTTAAAAAGCTGTTTTACCGCGGTAGAAGCCATTGGCCCCCTCCACGGCACAGGCTGGTTTGGGTCGGTAAAAAATCCTAAAGACAATAATTTTATTCCGTATTGTTCTATCGGTTCAATTCTGGTTTTTCCGTTAACTTCAGATGCCTTTGGCTTTGCACCTTGTAAGCCAAACATAATAGGAACAGACGGACCGTAGATATCAGCGTCAATTAAACCTACTTTTGCGCCGTTTAATTTTAAGCTCAAAGCCAAATTTGCTGCAACGGTTGATTTCCCAACACCGCCTTTTCCAGATGCTACTACGATAATATTTTTAATGTTTCCGGTCAGCTGTTGTGGCGGTGCAGTAACCCGGCTGGTCATTTTTATACTGATTTCTGCATCCTTGCTCACAAAATGTTTAATGGCGTTTCTGCAAGCATTCTCCAACATCTCTTTTAAAGGGCAGGCAGGCGTAGTAAGCACAACGGAAAAACTTACGTTGTTGCCATCGATGGTTAAATCCTCAATCATTTTTAGTGTCACCAGATCTTTTTTCAGATCCGGATCTTCAACATTGCTTAAGGCATCTAATATATTTTCTTTTGTAAATGACATTTTAATTAATTTATGCCCGAATTTACAAAACTTACAATGATATATAGGATTCGGCGTTGTTTTTGACACAAAACCGAGAAATAAAAAAATATATTTGAGCAAGATTTTAAGCCATAGCTGATTGTATGAATAAGCCTTACCAAAAACCTTTTTTTAAAAAGCATAAAAAAGCCATCCTCATCAGTTTATGTTCAATAATAGTAATATTGATTATTGGATTTACAGTAGCTTACAACAAAAGGGAAGGGCTTTTAAAAGCAGCAGTAGCAAAAGGCGTTGACAAAGCGAAAAGCAAATACGGTTTAAAAGTCGATATAGGTTCCTACGGTTTTGATGGCTTTACAACGGTTTATTTTAAAAATGTAACCGTAATTCCAGAAAATCGAGATTCGCTAGCCAAAATAGCCGATTTAAAAGTTGGCGTGAGACTTTTCCCGCTGTTGTTTGGCGATGTGAAAATTTCGGAACTTGATGTACATAATGCGCTTATTTCACTCGTAAAAAAAGATAGCTTAAGTAATTACGATTTTTTATTCAAGAAAAACAAGCAGGACTCGGTTAAAAAAGAATCTAAAACCGACTTGGCTGAACTGGCCAACAAATTATTGAAAAAGGCTTTGGACAAAATTCCGGATGATATGGATGTGAGGGATTTTGTGGTCACTTTTGATCAAGACACCACTCATTTTAGCTTAAAAACAGAAAGCGCTACCATTGTAAACGGAGCAGTAAATTCAACCATAAAATTAAACAATCAGGCAGTTTGGCATGTAACCGGAACGGCCGATCCATCGAACCAACAACTGGATTTAAAGCTTTTTGCAGATAACCAGCAGGTACATTTTCCGTATTTGGATAAAAAATACGATTTAAAAGTAAGTTTTGATACCGTTAGAACAACCATGAGGAGCGCTAAAAGAATAGGCGACGAGTTTGAAATTGACGGCTCTTGGTATGTAAGAAATTTAGTGATCAATCACCCAAAAATTGCTCCTAATGATGTAATTGTAAAATCCGGAATGATAGACGCCAAAATGCTTATAGGTTCAAATTATATTGCCTTAGACAGCAGTTCGGTAATTACTTTAGGCAAAGCGCAGGTTAATCCTTTTGTTAAGTTAACCTTTGGCGATAAAAAAATATATCAGCTAAAAATAAATGCTTATGACCAAGTTGCACAGGATGTTTTTGATGCTTTCCCGACAGGTTTGTTCGAATCTTTAGAAGGAATAAAAGTGCAGGGCAAGCTGAACTATGCGCTTAACTTTTATTTAGATGAGGCAAAGCCAGATGATGTGGTATTTAGCTCGGGTTTAACCGGAACTGATGATTTTAAAATACTCAGGTTCGGAAAAGTAAATTTCCAAAAAATTAACTCACCCTTTGTGTACACCCCTTACGAGAAAGGCAAACCGGTAAGGAATATTATGGTAGGTCCTACAAATCCAAACTATACGCCGTTGCAGTCCATTTCGCCTAATATGCGAAACGCACTAATCAGCTCAGAAGATCCCACATTTTACTCGCACAAAGGCTTCGAGGAAGAAGCAATCAGGAAATCAATTGCTACAAATTTTAAGGCAAAATCTTTTAAAAGAGGAGCCAGCACCATTTCTATGCAATTGGTGAAAAATGTTTTTTTAAACCGAAAAAAGAATTTAGCCCGCAAATTCGAAGAAATATTGATTGTTTGGCTGATAGAAAATGAAAGACTAAGTACAAAATCAAGAATGTACGAGGTGTACCTGAATATTATAGAATGGGGCAATAACGTTTACGGCATTGGCGAAGCAGCACATTATTATTTCGGTAAATCTCCTGCAGAATTATCTGTGGGGGAATCCATCTATTTGGCCAGTATTGTGCCCAAACCTAAAGCTTCGTTATATAAATGGCAACCAGATGGTTCCCTAAAGCCCTATTTAACGGGTTATTTCAACTCTTTGGGTAAGTTAATGGCTATAAACGGATACATCGACAGAGATAGTAGCGGTTACGGATTTTATGGGGTGCGTTTAAAAGAAAGTTTGCGCCAACAAATTGCACCTGATGATTTTGTGCCCGATAGTTTGTTAGAAGAAGACGATAATGGATTTTTTAATCTCAATATCTTTAAAAAACAAACACCAAGAGATTCTATAACTAAAAAAGAATCGTTTTTAAAGCAGGTATTTGAAGCAAATCCGAATACCAAAGATACCACACAAAAAACACCGCGAGAGCTCCGTAAAGAGCGACGGGAACAGCGCAGAAAACGGTAATGCGTTTTTTTGTTATCAGTTAAACCAGTTTTTTATCTTTTAATTAAAAAATAAATGGTTTTTATAGGCTTAGGTACAAACCTTGTTAGGTTTATATAAAACTGAATATTATATATGGGACGACATACTTATGACACCGGATTAATTGGGAACTGCTCCTTTTTAGCGCACATACACAAAGATACCGACGTAAAATGGCTTTGTTGGCCAAGGTTTGATAGCTCTTTTGTATTTGGGTCCATGTTAGACGACAAAAAAGGTGGTGAATTTTCAATTAAACCTTCTGGCGAATTTACCTCAAAACAGTACTATCAAGAAAACACCAATATACTTTGTACAGAAATTACCACAGAAACTGGTAAATACCGGGTTACCGACTTTGCGCCCCGCTACCAGCAGTATGATAGGTATTTTAAACCACTAATGCTGGTCAGGAAAATTGAACCTTTAGAAGGAAATCCGCACATAAAGATTGTATGCAAGCCCGTTTATGATTATGGGCGTACCGAATTAAGAACAGTTAGAGGAAGTAACCACGTTAACTTTGATGGTTGCGGAGAAAGCTTGCGGTTAACTACAAACGCCACAATTTCTTACATCATAGAGGATCAGTATTTTATTTTAAAGGAAACCAAATATGCCATTTTAACTTATGGAGAACCGCTTGAAGCCGGTGCAGAAGTTACTGCAGAACGGTTTTTAAATGAAACCAATTCTTACTGGCGTACTTGGGTTAAAAGATCGTCCATCGGCGATTTTAACCAGGAATATGTAATACGTTCTGCTCTGGCTTTAAAAATTCATCAGTATGAAGACACGGGCGCAATTATAGCTGCAAGCACTACAAGTTTGCCCGAATTTCCGGGGAGTGGCAGAAATTGGGATTACCGTTATTGCTGGCTCAGAGACACTTATTATGTAATTACTGCATTGCACCATATTGGGCATTTTGAGGAAACCGAAAAATATTTTGATTACATCACCGATATTTCTTTTGAGGAAGGTTTGCGTTACCAGCCATTATACAGCATCTCGCGACAAAAAGATTTAACCGAAAAAATAGCCGATCATTTAGAAGGTTATATGGGCAACGGGCCGGTCAGAATTGGCAACCAGGCTTATGAACACATCCAAAATGATATTTACGGACAGGCTTTAATTTCTTTGTTGCCGTTATATACTGATCATCGTTTCGTTTTTTCGGAGCGAAAAGATTCAGCTCATTTGGTGGAGGTTGCTCTTAAAAGAATAGAACACACCATTGATGAAAAGGACGCAGGAATTTGGGAGTTTAGAAACAGCGCCTATATGCATTGTTACAGCAACTTGTTTCAATGGGCGGGTTGTAGTGCAGCTTTAAAAATAGCCAGAACAATTGATCATAAAAAGCTTGAGGAGAAAGCGTCTAGCTTAATGGAACGGGCAGCAGCGCATATTGAGGCTTGTTATGATCCTGTTCGTAAAGTTTATACCCACGCAGTTGGCAGTCCGTATTTAGACGCAAGCACTTTGCAACTGATTATGATGAACTACATCGACCCAAGCTCACAAAAAGCAAGAGACCATTTAGAAGCTTTAGAAAAAGAGCTTAAAACACCAAACGGCTTGTTTTATAGGTACCTGCATTCTGATGATTTCGGGAAACCCGAGAGTACATTTTTAATTTGTGCTTTTTGGTATGTTGAAGCTTTAGCCTGTGTAGGCCGTGTGGATGATGCGATTAGAGAATTTGAAAAACTGATGCCTTACGCAAACCATTTATTGCTATTTAGCGAAGATATAGACGAAACAGACGGTAGTATGTGGGGAAATTTTCCGCAGGCATACAGTCATGTTGGATTGATGAATGCAGCCTACAGAATTTCTAACAAAATTAACAAACCTCTGTACTTATCTTCAGAGACTATTAAGTAAATTTCTTGCTTCTTCTACATTTCTGAGGTAATAAGTTGCCTCAGAAATGCTACTTCCAATTTTAATGGTAATAGCAATGTCGTTAATTGCTTCAAAAATATCTTCGTCGGTATGGTCATCGCCCATGGCTAAAATAAAGTCGAATTCTTTGTTGTAAAGGTAATCCAAGGTTGCTTTTCCTTTGTTAATCTCGGCGTTTTTAACTTCCACTACTTTGTTGCCTGGTAAAAGTTGTAAACCTTTTTCTCTGGTTAAATACCTCATATTGCTAACCAATTCGTTTGCTCTTTGTTCGCCCAGGCCTTTTTCAACTTTGCGATAATGCCACGCTAAAGAATATTTTTTTTCTTCGATAAAACTTCCCGGGGTTCTATCTGAGTATGATTCTAACATAGGGCGTACGTTTTCTTTCCATTTGTTGGATAAGTTTGGCGTTTCTTCCCAGGTTGCTCCGTATGTTTTTTTCCAGGCGCCATGCTCCGCAATCAAATCAACGGGCATATGTCCAAACCATTGCTCTAAGGTTTCATATTTTCTGCCACTAATAATAACCACTTGGTTTCTATCATCATTACTTAATTTGGTAATCAATCTATAAAGTTCATCATCAGGCGATGCTTCATCGATATTTGGTTTGAAACCTACCAGTGTGCCATCGTAATCTAAAAATAAGGCTCTTTTTTTTGCGACGTTCATGGTGGTGCCAAATTCAACAAGTAAATCTTTATTTACATGTCTGGCCCTTCTTGATTTTTCTGTTGTTTTAACTTCCTTTAATTGATCCATAAATATTTTTACCCAATGCTTTATATCAAACTTTGTAACCGTTTGTTTTAAGCTTTTCATTCTGTTTACCTGCTCTTCCGTTGTCATCTCCAAACCCTGGATAATTGCATCGCTTAATTCCTCCAAGTTATTGGGGTTCACTATTATAGCCTCAATTAACTCTTTGGATGCGCCCGCCATTTCACTTAAAATGAGTACGCCTGTATTATCTGTTCTGCTGGCAATGTACTCTTTGCTTACCAAATTCATCCCATCTCGCATGGGTGTTACCAAACAAATGTGCGATTTGTTGTACAAAGCAGAAAGTTCCTCTATTGGAAAAGATCTGTAAAAATATTGGATCGGATTCCAGCTAGAAGTGCGGAACCTAGCGTTAATGTTGCCTACCAATTTATCAATATTGTCACGTAGTTCGGCGTATTGTGGAATGGTATCACGCGATGGTACCACAATCATGTGCAGGCAAATTTGTTCAATGTATTTTTGGTTTTCTACAAGTATTTTCTCAAAAGCCAAAAGCCGCTGCAAAATTCCTTTACTGTAATCCAATCTGTCAATTGATAGAATAATTTTAGTGTCGCCCAAGATATTTGCGTACTGCTCTTTAATCGCAATAACTTCTGGAGTTTTGGGTAAATCGCTAAATTTTTTCGCGTCAATACCCATCGGAAACGCATCTATAGTGATATTTCTATCTTCTTTATGGATAACGTTTGCGCTGGTTTGCACCGGTAAAACCCGCGTTGCCGAGCTTGTAAAATGTCTTACATCATCATAAGTGTGGAAACCTATTAAATCTGCGCCCAGCATCCCTTCCAAAAGAGCTGCCCGCCACGGAATTAGCCTGAATAGTTCATAGGATGGAAAAGGAATATGTTGGAAAAACCCAATAGTTGCATCTGGCAACTGCTCTCTAAGTAAACCTGGCAATAAAAGTAGCTGATAGTCGTGTATCCAAATTACATCGTCCGGTTCGGCAAGTGCTAAAACGGCGGTTTTAAATTTTTCGTTAACGTTCTGATAGCTGTCCCAGTAGCTTTGCTCGTATTGCGCATAGGTAGACATGTAATGAAAAATAGGCCAAAGGGTTTCGTTAGAGAAGCCTTCGTAATACAGGCGAATTTCTTCTTCGCTCAAAAAAACCGGAGCGAGATTTTCTTTGTTTAACTTTTCTTTAATGTTTTTCTCATCAATTTTAGGTACATCCAGCCCGCACCAACCAATCCATATATTATTACCTTCTTTATATACCGAACCTAATCCCGTGGCCAAACCGCCTTCGCTTACCTTTAACTCGTAGTCCTCATTTTCTTGTGTGATTTTAACAGGCAACCTGTTCGAGACAATAATCGTTTTCCCCATAACTTTCTTAAATCAATAATTATGATTAAACAGTATCAATAATTTAACCAAAAAGCATTAAAAGAGTGAATTTGCTGATATTATGGTAAAAAATTAGCTTTTTTAAAATAAAAGTAATGTTTGCTTGGCGTGTTTTTTGTTTAAATGACACGTCCACACTTTAAAAACATTATTATGTTAAAACTTGTTACCGAGAATGATTTCTGGGGGATTCCGAATTGGTTGTTTGATATTATTATCATTGCTATTGCAATTATAGCGGGCCTAATATTAAAATTTTGTATTGTAAAATTAACCAAGTTTTACAGTAGCAGAAGTAGCTTTTCTTTCGTTAAATCAATCGTAATAAACTTAGGTAAGCCGTTTAATATTTTTCTCCCTTTAATATTTTTGAGTATTACTAAATCTTTAATTGTCTTACCTTCTTCGCTTCTGGTTGTTTACAATAAAGTAATTGAGATAGCATTAATTATTGCGTTTGCCTATATCCTGGTAAGCATGATAAAAGTTATACAGGATTTTATTTTTTCAACGTATGACTTAAAAAAAGAAAACAACCTTAGAGAACGCAAAATTAGAACCCAGCTACAGTTTTTGCGCAAAATTTTGATGGGCGTAATTATTGTTTTAACGTTGGCAGCTGTTTTATTTAGTTTTGATGGGATGCGTAGGATTGGTGCCGGGTTACTTACCGGAGTTGGAGTAAGCGGTATTATTATAGGTTTTGCGGCGCAAAGATCACTCTCAAACTTATTGGCTGGTTTTCAAATAGCTTTTACACAGCCTATTAGGATTGATGATGTTTTAGTAGTTGAAGGAGAATGGGGACGCGTGGAAGAAATTACTTTAACATACGTAGTGGTGCATATTTGGGACCAAAGGCGATTAATTTTACCTATTAATTATTTCATAGAAAAGCCGTTTCAAAACTGGACCCGGGTAACTTCAGAAATTTTGGGAACCGTTTTTATTTACGCCGATTATAGCTTGCCTTTAGATGATCTTAGGGCCGAGTTTGACAGGCTAATAACCGCCCATCCTTTATGGGATAAAAAAGTTAAAGTAATACAACTCACCGATGCGAAAGATAACGTGATTGAGATTAGAGCTTTAATGAGCGCTAGAAATTCTTCAGCCGCTTTCGATTTAAGATGCTATATCAGAGAAAAGCTTATCACTTTTATTCAAGAGAAATATCCGCAATCTTTACCAAAAGTTAGAGCAACGCTTAGTAATGTAGCTCAATAATCACTGAAAGGTCATCTATTATAATTTAAATATAAAATAAATGTTTAAACACCTATGTTTGAACAAATATTTAAATTATGAAAGAAATTATTGAATCCTTAAATTGGAGATATGCTACTAAATCATTTGACAGTAGTAAAAAATTAAACGATGGCCAGTTAGAGGGCTTGCTTTCCGCGGTCCAGTTAGCGCCCAGTTCTTTTGGTTTGCAACCTTACAAAGTTATTATAGTAAAAAATCAAGAGGTAAAAGAAAAGCTTAAACTGGCTGCTTATGCGCAAACCCAGCTTACAGATGCATCTGAAATTTTTGTTTTTGCCATCGAAAAGAATTTTTCTGAGAGACATGTTGATGCATTCACGAAAAACATAGCCGAAACCCGCGGTGTTACAATCGAAAGCTTAAAAGGTTATGCAGATGTAATGAAAGCAACCGTAAATTCAAGATCAGCAGAAGAGGTAGATGCATGGAATACCCGTCAAGCCTATATAGGTTTGGGAATTTTATTGGAAACGGCAGCTTTAAACAACATTGATGCTTGCCCAATGGAAGGCTTTGACAGCGCAAAATTTAATGAAATTTTAGGCTTGGAAAGTAAAAACTTACATTCAGTAGCCATTGCAGCGGTGGGTTTTCGATCTGCGGATGACAGCTACCAACACTATACAAAAGTGAGGAAATCAAAAGAAGACTTATTTATCCACGTTTAAATCGAATTGAAAGCCATAAGCTCAAACAGGGTTAAATACCACTCTGTTTGAGCGTTTTCATTGCTTCATATAAACCGTTGATGTCGTTTACGTCAATGTTTTTCAGTGGGATTTTTATTTCTGTAAGCATCTCATCTACATTCCCGGTTTTATCATTATAGGTCTGATAAATCACGGCCTCATCGGTAAATTTTAATAAAAGCCATCCCGCCTTTTCGTCTCCTAAATAAAAAGCATCTTTAAACTGATCTAACTTTACGCTATAATATTCTGATTTATTGTCGGAGGTTGTTCTTTTGTATCTTATAAAGCCGTTTTCAGATATTTCGAAACTGGCGTTTTTTACACCTAAATCCTGGTCAGCGCTATGGAGTTTATATTGATTAATTAATTGAATCTTAGCCTCAGTAAAAGTTAATTCATCGTGTTTGGGAGTAAAACACGATAGCGCAAAGAGTAATATTTTTGAGGTAAGCGTAAAAGCCATGATTAAAATTATCTGAAAAAAGCTACCTGCTAAAAATAATTTATCAACTTATTAACTTTTTAAAATAAAATTATGACAAAAACCTACTGCCCGGTTTTTAAAATATAATTATTTTTGAAGATGATAAATCCGGAAGCAAGGGTATGGATATACCAAGCAAACCAACCATTAAGCCAAACCCAATTAAACGAAATTAGCGCTATTCTTGAAGATTTCACGACTTCATGGACGGCCCACAACCAAGCGCTTAAAGCCAATTTCGAGATAAAATACGATAGGTTTATTGTTTTGATTGTTGACGAAACCCAAGCCGGCGCCAGCGGATGCTCAATAGATAAATCTGTTCACCTGATACAAGAGTTGGAGAAGAAGTTCCAAATTAATTTGCTGGATAGGTTTAACATTGCTTATAAGGAAGGAAATGTGGTAAAATCTGTCGATAGAAGCGGTTTTGAAGAATTGATAAAATCCGGAGCGGTTACATCAGCGACACCTGTATTTAACAACATGGTAAGCAACTATCAGGATTATCAAAATAAATGGGAAACTACCATTGCCAATAGCTGGCATAGCAGCGTGTTTTCGGTTTAAACAAAATCCATTTAACTTTGCCTACGTCGAACCCCGGCTTTTCTTATGACCACTACGGAATTACATACTTATTATTTATCGCACCCGACTATTTGTACAGATACCCGAAAAATTGAATCTGGCTGTTTATTTTTCGCATTAAAAGGAGCAAATTTTGATGCCAATACCTTTGCTTCTCAAGCATTGGAAAACGGCGCTGCGTATGCGGTAATTGATGATAAAAGATATAAAACAAGCGATAGATGCATTTTGGTGGAAGACACTTTGGTAGCCTTGCAGCAATTAGCAACTTACCACAGAAAGCAATTAAAAATCCCGTTTATCGGCTTAACAGGGAGCAATGGAAAAACCACCACCAAAGAATTGGTGAACAGTGTTCTGAGTCAGAAATTTAAAACCCTTGCTACCAAGGGAAATTTAAACAACCATATTGGCGTTCCATTAACCTTATTAGAAATCGACAATAGCATTGAAATAGCCATTGTAGAAATGGGCGCCAACCATCAAAAAGAAATTGAAATGCTGTGCCAAATTTGCCAGCCCAATTTCGGATTAATTACAAACATCGGCAAAGCGCATTTAGAAGGTTTTGGTGGGATTGAAGGCGTAAAAAAAGGCAAAGGTGAATTATACGATTACCTGCAAAACAATAATGGAATTGCGTTTATAAACGCGGATAGTCCGGCGCTTGCTGAAATGGCTAGCCAAAGAAATCTCGAAAAAACAATTACTTACGGAACTAATAACAGCAGTAAAATTAAAGGCGAACTGATTGACAATAATCCGTACCTTAAAATTAAATGGAGTTTTGATAACGAAAATCACGAAGTAGTCTCGCAACTTACCGGCACTTATAACTTCGAAAATATTTTAGCTGCTATTGCTATCGGGCTTGAATTTGGACTTACACCATCAGAAATAAACAAAGGAATTACATCATACACCCCAAAAAACAACCGTTCGCAAATCACAAAAACAGAAAGAAACACGGTAATTGGCGATTATTACAACGCTAACCCGAGTAGTATGATTTTAGCTATCGAGAACATCAGTAAATTAAATGCAAATAAAAAAGTATTGATTTTGGGCGATATGTTTGAAGTTGGCGAAACTACCGGGCAAGAGCACCTTAACGTTTTACAAAAAGCAATTGCTTATAATTTCGACCAAGTGATTTTAATTGGAAATGAATTTAAAAAACAAGCTATAAACGCTGATGCCCACTTTTTTGAAACTACGCCACAAGCTTTTGAGTATCTAAAACAAAACCCAATAAACGATTCTTTGGTATTGGTAAAAGGTAGCCGTGGAATGAAATTGGAAACTTTAATGGAGTTGCTGTAATCTTTACGAAGTTTCAAAAACTTCATAAGTCCAACAAACCCTTTAGCTTTTCATTGACTATTCCTCCAACAGCTTTTGATCGATATTTTTGGTATTTTTTGCACCTAATTTCCTTAGATTTTCAACCCTGCCAACTAAATTTCCGTTGCCCACGCTTAGTTTGCTCATCGCATCCTGATAAACTTTTTGCGATTTATCCAAATGGTCGCCAACCTTTTGCAAATCGTTTACAAAACCTACAAACTTATCATACAACTGACCAGCTTTTGTGGCAATATCAATGGCGTTACGGGTTTGTTGTTCCTGTTTCCAAATAGAAGCTACGGTTTTTAAAGTTGCTAATAAAGTTGATGGCGTAACAATCACCACCCTTTTGTTCCATGCAAAATCAAACAATTCCTGATCATACTGTACGGCAATAGCAAAAGAAGATTCAATCGGCACAAAAAGCAGCACAAATTCCGGCGAATTGATTTGATATAAATCGTGGTAATTTTTTGCGCCCAAACCATTTATGTGATTTTTAATTCCTACAACATGCTGTTTTACAAAAAGATTACGCTCTTCTTCTGTTTCAGCATTTATCAAACGCTCATAAGCAATTAAAGACACCTTTGAGTCAATTACAATATGCTTTTCATCGGGTAAAAAAACCACCACATCTGGCAATAATTTAGCACCGTCTTCTGCAATATAACTTCCCTGTTTACTGTAATTTATTCCTTCCAATAAACCCGATCGTTCCATCAGTTTATCCAAAACCATCTCGCCCCAATTTCCTTGCTTTTTATTATCGCCTTTGAGTGCTTTTGTTAAATTATTGGCTTCGTCGCTAATCTGTTTATTAAGCTCTATCATCTTTGTGATTTCGCCTTTTAAAACATTTCTTTCGTCAGATTCTGATTTATAAACCCGCTCCACCTTATCTTCAAAAGCTTTGATGTTCTCTTTTAGCGGATTTAAAAGCAAATCTAAATTACTGCGGTTCACTTCGGTAAATTCGGCAGATTTACGCTTCAAAATATCGTTTGCCATCAGCTCAAAATCCTTCGAAAATTTAGTTTGCGTTTCAGCGATAAACTCTTTCTGCAAATCGAAAAGCTGTTGTTGCGCTTTTGCACTTTCCTGCATTTTTGCCAGCTCCTGTTTCTCAAAAGAAACCTGTTCTAACAGATTCACTTTTTCACCTTCTAGCTTATTAATTCGGGCAATCAAATTATTTTCTAAAACTTGCTTCTCCCCTTTCGCATCTATTATTTGCTGTTCGGCTACTGCAAGTTGCGTTTTCACATGCTGATATTCTGCCAAATCAACACCGACCGTAGCTGATGGCTTTTTCAGGAAAACGAAAACCGCCATCAACAAAATCACAACTGAAATAACTACCAACGCTAACTCCATCAAAGAAAATTAAATTATTGAAGCTTTAAAATTACAATTTAAAATGTTGATTTAAGTGCGAACTAAAAGAACAAATAGCGCCGAATAAAACAACAAAAGATAATTATGAAGATTTGATGATAAACCGATGCTTATATTTACGTAATTATAGTATCAAAGATGAAACAAAAAGTATCGGTTTTTAGAAAAGAGCATTTCAACGCTGCACATCGATTAAATAACCCAAATTGGAGCGAGGCTAAGAATAAAGATTTTTTTGGCAAATGCAACAATCCAAATTACCACGGCCACAACTACGATTTAATTGTAAAAGTTACGGGTTATGTGGATGAAGAATCGGGTTATTTGTTTGATATGAAGATATTATCTGACCTTTTACAGAAAAACGTAATTGATAAATTTGACCATCGAAACCTGAATTTAGATACCGAGGAATTTAAAAACTTAAACCCCACAGCAGAAAATATTGCTATGGTTATCTTTGATTTGGTAAGGCCACACCTAGCAAAAGAATTGGATTTGAAAGTCATATTATATGAAACAGAACGAAATTACGTTGAATATCCAGCGTAGAGAACTTTTGAAAATCTTTCGTTTTATCACTCTATTTCAACACAAAAAAAATGGCTACAAAAGAAAAAATACAGACCGCTTATATTGATTACGTTTTAACAGAGGGCAAAAAACCCAACTCTGTTTTTTCATTTGCCAAGAAAAACAAATTCCCAGAAGAGGAATTTTATAAATACTTTAGTTCTTTTGATGCGATTGAACTCCAAGTTTGGTCCAGTTTATTTATCACAACCATTAGCGAAGTTAAGGCACAAGAAATTTGGGAGACTTACAGCGTTAGAGAAAAAGCGTTGTCCTTCTTTTACACTTTCTTTGAGCTGTTAAAAAGCAAAAGAAGCTTTGTGAGTTATAGCATGGGCAACTTTAAAAAAGGTTTGCACACCCCAAACCAGCTAAAAGAAAGCAAGGAAGTTTTCGAAGATTTTAGTAAAGAGCTTATAAACGAAGGTTTAGAAAGCGGAGAAATAAACGAGCGGAAATTCATTAGCAACAAATACAAAGACGCTTTATGGTTGCAATTGGCTTTTTTATTAAATTTTTGGATAAAAGACAATTCCGCGGGCTTCGAAAAAACCGATGAAGCAATAGAAAAAGGGATCAACGTAACTTTTGATTTATTTCAGAGAAGCCCAATAGACAACCTATTGGATTACGGTAAATTTTTAGCACAAAACGCAGGATTTAAAATGGAATTCTGATTTTGGGTAGCAAAACAAAAGTAGCAAGATGCTTTTATACCAGATTAATCACGCTATAGGCTTTTGACTTTTCACTTTAAACTTTTGACTTTAATAAGATGAAAGAACAAAATAGTATTCCGGCAAGTAAAGTAGCCCGCTCTGCAAAGTTTGTGGGTACAGGTTTTAAAATTGGCGGCAACTATATTAAGCATTATTCTAAAAAAATGTTCAATCCGGAATTGAGCAGAGATGAGCTAAATGAAGATAACGCAGCGGATATTTATGGTTCGCTAAGTCAATTAAAAGGCAGTGCTTTAAAGGTTGCACAAATGCTTAGCATGGATAAAAATATTTTGCCAAAGGCTTATGTAGATAGGTTTTCCATGTCGCAATACAATGCTCCGCCTTTAAGCGGACCGTTAATTATGCAAACATTTAAAAAGAATTTTGGCAAAACACCAGATAAGATTTTTGATAAGTTCGATTTAAAATCAACCAACGCGGCATCAATTGGGCAGGTGCATAAGGCCGAGTTAAACGGCGAAAAATTAGCAGTAAAAATCCAATATCCGGGCGTTGGTGATTCCATTTCCTCAGATTTAAAAATGGTAAAACCTTTTGCTTTTAGGCTTTTAGGAATGAGCGAAAAGGAGCTGGAGATTTACATGAAAGAAGTAGAGGAACGCTTAGTCGAAGAAACAGATTATGAACTGGAAGTGCAAAATTCTATCAAAATTTCCGAAGCTTGCGCCAACATTCCAAATTTGGTTTTCCCTAGATATTACAAAAAATTATCAGGTCCGCGAATCATCACAATGAGTTGGCTGGAAGGTTTACACTTAAAAGAATTTTTGGCAACAAATCCTTCTCAGGAAACCCGAAATAAAATTGGACAAGCTTTGTGGGATTTTTACAATTTTCAACAACATGAACTTAGAGCTGTCCACGCAGATCCGCACCCCGGAAACTTTTTAATTACGCCGGAAGGAAATTTAGGGATTATTGATTTTGGTTGTATAAAAGAACTGCCCGATAGTTTTTACTATCCTTTTTTCTCCACTACTTCAACAAATTTAATGAATAACCGAGAAGAAACTATTAAAGCTTTTAGAGCTTTGGAAATGATTCTACCGAACGATAGCGAAAAGCAGATTGACTTTTACCACCAAGCGTACAAAGAAATGATTACCTTATTTGCACAGCCCTATATTAAAGGCGAATTTGATTTTAGCAAGCCCGATTTTTTTGATGCACTTTACAGTTTCGGTGAAAAAATTTCAAAAATGCCCGAATTTAAACAAGCCCGAGGCGTTAAGCATTTTATTTATGTAAACAGAACTAATTTTGGACTGTATAATATCTTGAATGAGTTAGGTGCATCTGTAAAAACAGACACCTATAAACCTCATGTAAAAGATACGTTTTAACCTGCTCAAATGACAGACGATTATCCGGTAGCGTTAAAAAAACTCAGCAAATTACTTTTTAAGGATTTTAAACTTTCTGATTTCACCCGTCATCAGGAAAGCAAAGAATACAGCGCATGCCGTTTCAGATTAAAAGGAAAATCCGTGGAATTTAGGCTTTCAAAAGTTACCCCAAAAAAAGTTGGGGCTTTTGTAACCATTTGGAAAAGAAATCACGCCGGAATTACGCAACCTTTTGATGAAAGCGACGAACTCGATTTTATAATAATCGTCAGCGAATATGAAAACCAATTTGGTGCATTTATATTTCCAAAATCAGTGCTGTTAGAGAAGAAAATAATGTCTGTAGCCGGGATCGGCGGAAAAAGAGGACTCAGAGTTTATCCATCTTGGGATTTTGCAGATAATCCCCAGTCCAAAAAAACACAATTGTGGCAGAACAAATACTTTGTAGAACTGCATGATACAGAACCCAAAAACCAATTAATAGAAAAGCTTTTTGGGATAAGCTAAGAGATTTTATTCAACATAATTCCAGTTTCGGATTTCAGTAAAATTCCTTTTAAAATCTGATGTTCTGGCTTTTCTAAATCCGGATCGCTATCAAATATATCAATCACTGTTTTTCTGGCTTCAGCAAGTATGGTTTGGTCTGTGGTTAAATCGGCTAATTTTAATTCCATTACGCCGCTTTGCTGTTTGCCCTCTATATTTCCGGGTCCGCGTAACTGCAAATCAATTTCAGCAATCTCAAAACCATCGTTACTCTTAACCATAGTTTCTAGGCGCACCCTTCCATCTTTACTCAACTTATCTCCCGACATCAATATGCAATAAGATTGCTCCGCTCCTCGCCCAACACGTCCTCTCAACTGGTGTAATTGCGATAAACCGAAACGTTCTGCGTTTTCAATAATCATAACCGAAGCATTTGGAACGTTCACACCAACTTCAATTACCGTAGTTGCTACCATAATCTGCGTTTCGCCTTTTACAAAGCGTTGCATTTCAAATTCCTTTTCGTTGGCTTTCAATTGCCCGTGAACGATACTAATTTTATATTGAGGCAATGGAAATTCATGGCTCATTGTTTCTACGCCATCCAGCAGATTTTTTAAATCAAGTTTGGCACTTTCCTGAATTAACGGGTAAACAATATAAACTTGCCGGCCTTTTGCAATTTCCTGTTTCATAAAACCAAACATGCGTAAACGCTGGCTTTCGTAAAGATGTCGGGTTTCGATAGGTTTTCTTCCGGCAGGCAGTTCGTCAATCATGGAAACATCTAAATCGCCATATAAAGTCATTGCCAAAGTACGCGGAATGGGCGTAGCCGTCATTACCAAAATATGTGGTGGAATTACATTTTTTCTCCACAGTTTGGCCCTTTGTTCCACACCAAACCGGTGCTGTTCATCAATCACTGCAAAACCCAAATTTTTAAACTTCACCGGGTCCTCAATTAAAGCGTGTGTTCCAATTAAAATAGAGAGCTTTCCACTTTCTAAATCGTCAGCAATAATTTTGCGATTACGCTTTTTTGTTGAACCCGTTAATAATGCAATGGAAACAAAATCATCTTTTAAAAGCACTTTTACCGAGTGATAATGTTGCGTGGCCAAAATCTCGGTAGGAGCCATTAAACAAGCCTGAAAACCGTTATCAACAGCTAAAAGCATCGTCATTAATGCAACAACGGTTTTACCCGAGCCAACATCCCCCTGCACCAGCCTATTCATTTGGATGCCTTTTTGGGTATCCAGTCTAATTTCTTTGATTACTCTTTTTTGCGCATTGGTTAATGCAAACGGAAGCAGGTTCTCATAAAAGTAATTGAACTTCTCGCCAACATTTGCAAAAATATTTCCTTTAAATTTTTGAGTTCTAATGAGTTTGGATTTCAGCATCCTAAACTGAATCAGAAATAATTCTTCAAATTTCAGTGTATTCTGTGCTTGTTTTAAATCATCGGCATTAGCCGGGAAATGGATGTTATAAATGGCTTTAGCTCTTGGTAAAAGCTTGTATTTTTGGCAAATATACTTCGGGAGAATTTCTTCAATCTCGTGAAGACAAACATCCAAAACGTTAGCAACCAATTTTTGGACGCCTTTTGAGTCGAGGTTATATTGTTTTAATTTTTCTGTGGAGGAATATACCGGTTGGAGTTTTAAATTCCCTCGGCTTAAAGCGTTTTTATTATAAATCTCTATTTCTGGATGCGCCATCTGCGCTTTACCGTTGAAAAAAGTAACTTTTCCAAAAATGATATATACTTGGTTAAGCACTAAGTTTTTCTGCATCCAAGTTACGCCTTGGAACCACACCAGCTCTATTTCGCCGGTATCATCAATGGCTTGAGCAACCAATCTTTTTGTTCGCTTTTCGCCGATGACTTCCAATGATTTTAACCTTACCAGAATTTGGAGGTAAGGCAAATCGGCGTTTATAGCTTTGATTTTATAAAACTGCGTTCTATCAATATACCTGAAAGGATAATATGAGATTAAATCGCGATAGTTAAAAACAGCAATTTCTTTTTTCAGAATTTCTGCTCTTTGCGGACCTACTCCTTTTAAATAGGCTATTGGCGTATCTAATACAGTTTGATTCAATTGATTCGCTCAGTTATTGGTACGAGTGCGCTTTAACCTGTTTTGTAATGATGAGACAAAACGAAGCGGTGATTAAATTTTTACTGCAATTGCAGAAATCTCCACATTTACATTCTTTGGCAATGTTTTCACTGCAACTGTTTCCCTAGCCGGAAAATCATGCGTAAAATATTGCCCGTAAATTTCGTTTACTTTGGCAAATGAATTCATATCGCTTAAAAAAATCGAAGTTTTTACCACATTTATAAAATCCAAACCAGCTTCGCTAAGTACGGCTTTTAAGTTTGCCATTACCTGCTTAGTTTCTTCCTCAATTGTATTACATACCAAATCTCCACTTTCGGGATTGATGGCTATTTGTCCAGAAATGTAAAGCGTATCGCCCGCCATTATTGCTTGATTGTAAGGACCGATTGGCGCAGGCGCATTCTCTGTTTTTATAATTTTTTTCATCTGTCTTATTTTTTGATTGTCAGATGGAACCTTTGATGATTAAAACATTGCTTGGGGATTTTATCTTAACCATATCGGTTTCATAGTTATTTGCTCAGTATCAATATGTCAATTATTTTCCAAATCACGCCTAAAACAAACACGATAATTACGAATTTATTTATCCAGTGCATTGCCCTGATGTTAAAGTTTGTTGGTCGGGTCGGATCCTTTTTCCTAAAAAAGTACATACACAAATTTATAAATAAAAAAAGGGAGTCTGCTAGCAGACTCCCTTCTTAGATTAAAATTTAATCTGATTATTTTTCTCTGAACTCAACACGACGGTTAGCTACACGACCTTCTTCAGTTGTATTTGAAGCAATTGGGCGAGTTTCTCCGTAACCTTTAGTTGCAATTCTTTTTGCATCAACACCAGAGTTTACTAAGTAAGTTTTTACTGCGTTAGCTCTATCTAATGATAATTGCATGTTATAAGCGTCAGTTCCTTCTGCAGAAGCGTGACCATCTAATTGTAATCCTTTAGATTTGTCAGCTCTTAACATTGAAGATACTTTATCTAAAGTAGCGTAAGAAGAGGTTCTTAATACTGAAGAGTTGTACTCAAATTGGATGTTGTTAACACCAGCCATTGTAGCTGTTCCCATTTCTGGACAACCGTTTAATTCGGCAGAACCTTTTTCTGTAGGACATTTGTCTTTCCAATCTGGCACACCGTCACCGTCTGTATCTAACTCGCAACCAGCACCGTCAACTTTAGCTCCAGCTGGAGTGTTAGGGCATTTGTCTAAATGATCTGCAACACCGTCACCGTCTGAATCTTTTTTCAAATCTTCAACAGCTTGTTCAACATTAGTTACACGACCTTTTAAAGCTTCAACTTCTTGACGTAATGTTGGATCTTTCAATTCATCATACATCATAGCAATTGGGTTAACCCAGTTTAAATCTGGTTTTGATTTAGAACCTAAAGAGAATTCTAATCCAGCTCTCATTACAGAGAATTTATCTTTAGAAGTTCCTTTTGCATAAACGCCATCAAAATTGTCTGAATCGATAAATTTAGCATCATAACCTAAATCTAAAGCAACTCTATCGCTTAATTTAAATTTAACACCTACGCCAACTGGAATGTAAGCTTGTCTGATGTAGTCATTGTTATCACCAGCAGAACCGTAGTTACCTTTGTTGTCTCGTTCTGTACCGTCTAAATCATCACCAGTGTAAAGTACCGGATTATAAGCGATTAAACCGTAACCAACTTTACCGTAGAAATTAACTGCATTGGTTCTGTTCAAGAAATCAATTGTAGCTAGGTTAAAATAACCGCTTAAATTTAAATCATACTGAACTTGAGTTTGGGCAGATTTGTAAAGAGTAGTTGGAGTTAATCCGAATCCCGGCGCTGTAGTTCCTGCGCTAGGCGCTTTATCAATATGATTTACGTGACCTCTGTAACCGTTTAATTCTAAACCGAAAACATGACCAAATTGCTTTCTTAAAGATAATCCGTAATAACCGCCAAGTTTGTACCCACCAAATTCAACATTATCTCCGAAGTCGTTAGTTCCGCCTGTAATAACAGCAGGAACGCTTACGCCTCCGTTAATTCCTAATGTCCAAGTACGGTACTGTTTTTTTCCGCCGAAAGTTTTAGCAGAGCTACTAGTAGTTGGCATTGTGTCCTGAGCATTTGCAGCAACAGCAAAAGCAGTAGCTAGAGACAAAGCAACTGTTTTTTTTAATGTAGAGTAATTCATCATTTTTTTTTTAAGGTTAACAATTCTTAATTGTAATTTTTTGTAAAATTAATTATAAGTTTGATTTCAGCAACTATTCAAAATCTGTTCCAAAATCTAAAATGTGATAAAAAAAGTTCACAATAGTTTATTTTTTGGACTTCAATTAATTCATTATCAATGAAACATCAAATCATAGAACCAATTTTACACGCCAAAAATAGAGAAAATTTTTCTTTTAACCTCAAAAAAAATTCTTTGTGTGTAATCAACGCCAATGACGAGTTTCCAAGAAGTGGCGATCAGACCTTTCCTTATAAGCAAAACCCTGATTTATTTTACCTTACGGGCATAGATCAGGAGCAGACCATTTTGCTCTTATTTCCTGATTGCCCTAATCCCTTATACAGAGAAGTACTGTTTTTAAGACAAACTAATGAATACATAGCTGTTTGGGAAGGGCATAAATACACTAAAGAAAAAGCAAAAGAGGTTTCTGGAATTACAACCATTTATTGGTTAGATGATTTTTGGCCAATATTCTCATCTATCGTAAATTATGCGGATAATATTTACCTAAACACCAACGAAAACGACAGGTATTCACATTCTGTAAGCTACCGGGACATTCGTTTTATTGAAGAACTGAAGTTTAAATATCCTTTACATCATTATGAGCGAGCCGCCCCTATTTTCAGGAAATTGAGACCAATAAAATCAGAAAGTGAACTAAAATATATACAGAAGGCTTGTGATATTACAAACGATGCCTTTAGACGTATTTTAAAATTCATAAAACCAAATGTTGGCGAATGGGAAATTGAAGCCGAAATCATCCACGAATTTATCCGGCAGCAAGCTACAGGTCATGCATATTCTCCAATAATAGCTTCTGGCAAAAACGCCTGCATTCTTCATTATAACGACAATAACCAAATCTGCCGAGACGGAGAAGTCATTTTATTTGATTTTGGTGCCGAATACGGTAATTACAATGCGGATTTAAGCAGAAGCGTCCCGGTAAGTGGAAAGTTTACCAAAAGACAAAAAGATGTTTATTGTTCGGTTCTTTATGTGATGAAAGAAGCTACAAAAATGTTAGTTCCCGGAGCAATTTGGAACGACTATCATGATGAAGTTGGTAGAATTATGACAGCGGAACTTATTAAACTGGGTTTGCTGGACAAACATGATGTTGCGAAACAAGACCCTAAAATGCCAGCTTATAAAAAATATTTTATGCATGGCACATCGCATCATTTAGGAATTGATGTACATGATTATGCAAGCAGATACGAACCATTTGCCGTTGGGAATGTGCTTACCTGTGAACCCGGAATTTATATCCCCGCAGAAAACCTGGGTATTAGGCTGGAGAACGACATTTACATTAGCAACAACGGACCAATAGATTTAATGGCAAATATCCCTATTGAAGCTGAAGAAATCGAAGATTTAATGAATGGTTAAATGATTAATTAGTTGATTGGCGTAAAAAAGGAGTTCATTAATTTCATCCGATAGTATCAAATAATCATTAACACTTGCAAAGGCAATTGGAAATTAGCTCTCCTATTGTATTCTGTCTCTTTTATTATTAAAACAGATCAACAGAAAATTAGTCTTGGCTCTTTCGTCTTTATTCATTTGTCTAGTTTTTTACTAATTTGCAAACATGCAGTTTAAAGACATTGTAGGTCAGCAAGCGATAAAAAATCATTTAATACAAACCGTTAAAGACGAACGAATTAGCCATGCACAGCTTTTTTTAGGCCCCGAGGGCTCAGGAAGTTTGGCTTTAGCACTGGCTTATGCTCAATATATTTCTTGCGAGGACAAGCAAGAAACAGATTCCTGTGGCGTGTGCTCGTCTTGCCGGAAATATAGCAAGTTGGTTCACCCCGATTTACATTTCTCCTATCCTTTTTTCGCAAAACACAAAGAAGACACCGCCCTAACTTTTATTGAAGAATGGCGAAACGCATTTTTAACGAACCCCTATTTAGGTTTAGATGAATGGCGTGAACAATTGAACGCAGAGAACAAACAGGCAAACATCAACATTGCCGAAGCGCACAGCATCATCAGCAAGCTCAGTTTAAAACCTTTTGAAGCCGAATACAAAGTTTTAATCCTTTGGTTGCCCGAATATTTAGAAAAAGAAGGAAACGCACTTTTAAAAGTAATTGAAGAACCCTCGCAAAAAACACTTTTTTTATTGGTTGCTCAAAATCAGGAGCAAATATTAAATACCATTATCTCCAGAACTCAACTGGTAAAAATCCCTAAACTAAAAGCGGCCGAAATTGAAAATTATTTAGTGGTAGAAAAAGGCACCGATACCGCTTTAGCCAAAACTTTGGCTTACCTCAGCAACGGAAGCCTGCAAACAGCACTTCAATTGTTAGTTCATCAAGAAAACAATTATCACGATTTATTTTTAGGGTGGTTAAGGGCCTGTTGGGGAAACAAAGGTCTGGAAATTGTGACTTATACAGAGGGCGAACTGTCCAAAATGGGACGTGAAAATCAGAAAAACTTTTTGCGTTACGGAGTAAATTTAATGCGGGAATGCGCACTTTTTATCGCCCAAACTCCAGGTTTAATTCACGTTCCCGAAAAGGAATTAGACTTTATCAGTAAATTTTCTCAGGTGTTAACTTTAGCGCAAGTGCAGGCAATTACAAATGAGCTAGAGAAAGCCCAATATCATATCGAACGAAATGCAAACCCGAAAATATTATTTTTAGATGTATCTTTGATTTTAGTTAAAATTTTAAAATTTAAAACGCTCCGCCCAACGGCGGACTCAATTATATTATAGATTATGGGATGTGGAAGTTGTTCATCAGGCGGTGGTTGCACCCCTGCTGGCTGCAAAAGCAACGGTACCTGTTTAACAGACGGCGGTTGCAGCAAATTAGATGTTTACGATTGGTTGTCCGATATGGATTTACCCTCAAATTATAAACCTTTTCCTTATGTTGAAATAAGGTTTAAAGGATCAAGAAAAGATTTTTATCGCAATGAAGAGAACATTTACCTAGAAGCGGGTGAATTGGTTGCGGTAGAAACAACTACCGGCGGCTATGATATCGGCCATGTAACGCTTACCGGCGAATTAGTGCGTATGCAGATGAAGCGCAAACGCGTAACCGAGGAAAAAGCCCCGTTAAAAATCTACAGAAAAGCCACACCACAGGACGTGGAGAAATGGAAAAACGCAAAAGAGAAAGAATCAGAAACAATGCATAAAGCCAGAACCATAGCTTTAGAGCTGGGTTTAGCAATGAAACTTTCTGACGTTGAGTACCAAGGAGATCGATCCAAAGCTACGTTTTATTACACCGCCGATGGCAGGGTTGACTTTAGAGAGTTGATTAAAAAATTGGCCGAATCTTTTAGAGTGCGTATAGAAATGCGCCAAATTGGTATGCGCCAAGAAGCCAGCAGATTAGGAGGAATTGGCTCATGCGGGCGAGAGCTTTGTTGCAGCACATGGTTAACAGATTTTAAAACAGTTTCTACCGCTTCTGCCAGGTACCAGAATCTATCTTTAAACACACTAAAACTCGCTGGGCAGTGTGGCAAGCTGAAATGCTGCTTAAATTATGAGCTAGATACTTATATGGATGCGCTGAAAACCATCCCATCTAATGCGGATAGGTTAAAGACAGAAAAAGGAGAAGCAAGACTGCAAAAAACAGATATTTTTAAGCAACTGATGTGGTTCAGCTATTTCGGAGAAGATAATGCTTGGATTCCTGTAGAAGCAAAACGCGTAAAAGAAATTCAGGAAATGAATAAACGAGGCGAAAAACCTGAAGATTTGCGTGATTTAGCGGTTGTAATGGAAGAGCTAAAAGCCACAGAAAAGTCCTTTGATTACGAAAATGTTGTAGGACAAGACAGCTTAACTCGTTTAGACGAAAAAGCCCGTAAAAAGAAAAACAATAACAGAAACAAAAACAGAAATAATAGGCCGACCCGCAATACCGAAAACAGTGGAGCCGCTACTAATTTGCAGAAAAAGCCCAATCCAAATAATAATGTAAAGACGTTGCCAGAAAACGGAGAAAAAGCTAACCCGCCAAAGCGGAATAACCGGAACAAAAAACGCAGGAATAACAATAACAAACCCGATCAGGAATAATGAAATTTAAAAAGTTGTTGCTCTTGTTTTCTTTATTAATTTGGGTTTTGCAAGCTTGCGTAAACCCAAATGTTAAAGTGGATACTTATAATGCCATCCCGAAACAAAATTGGACCTACGTAAATCCGGTTAAAGCTACTTTAAACGTTACGGATAGCACACAAGCGTATAACATATATGTGAACTTTAGGCATACTGCAGATTATAAATATGCAAACATCTGGTTAAGGTTTCACATTATTGGGCCTAACCAAAAAGATGTTCCGGTAAGGCAAGAGTTTCAGCTTGCCATGCCAGACGGGCAATGGTTGGGTACCGGTTCGGGTAATTTATTTACTTACCAACTTATTTATAAGCAAAACTACAAATTTGCAAGTACCGGAAAATATACGCTAATTGTTGAACAAAATATGAGAGACAATCCGCTGAAAGCAGTTAGTGATGTAGGAATTTATGTTGAACTAGCGAAGTAAACTTATCTGACCTAAAGTATAACTTGTAACGTTCAAAAACATATAATCCATAAAAAGTTTAAAAAACCAAACAAATAAGCCTGACTTTTGTAAGAACAAATGATGCAAAAGCCAACAAACCAACATTGCTGCGGTAACGATGACCATAACAAACCATCGGAACAAGCAAATGAAGAACATAATCATTCTCATGAGCATAATCATGATTCGCCCAACCACTGGCAGTTGTTAACTGCCTTGGCGATATTATTTGTGATGTTAGTTCTGGAGTTTGGATTTCATTTTACACCGAATTTTTATCTTTCCTTTTTTATTTATTTAGTTGCTTATCTACTAGCCGGTTTTGATGTGCTAAACCTTGCCTTCCGCAAAGCAATTAGATTTGATTTTTTCAACGAGTTTGTGTTAATGAGCGTGGCAACCATTGGCGCCTTTAGTATCGGCGCTTTTAGCGAGGGCGTAGCAGTAATGGTGTTTTATTCTCTGGGCGAATGGTTTCAGGATGTTGCGGTAAATAACGCTAAACAGAGTATAAAAGGTCTCTTAGATAGTCGGCCGGATACGGTAACTTTAGTAAAAAACAACCAGAACATCCAAACAAAAGCTTCGGAAATAAACGTAGGTGATGTCATCAGCGTAAAAGCGGGAGAAAAAGTAGCATTAGACGGTATTTTACTGAATGAAAAAGCTAGTTTTAACACAGCTGCATTAACCGGAGAAAGCAAACCAGCATCAAAATACAAAAATGAGGAGGTTTTAGCAGGAATGATCAATACCAATGCGGTTGTAAATATTAAAGTCACCACACTTTTTAAAGACAGCAAACTCAGCAAAATTTTGGAATTGGTACAAGATGCCACTGCCCGAAAATCGAAAACACAGCTATTTATTTCAAAATTTGCTAAGATCTATACTCCCATTGTTTTCGGTTTAGCCTTGCTGGTAATTTTAGTCCCGATTCTTTTCGTGGACGATTACGTGTTTAGAGAATGGCTTTACCGCTCTTTGGTTTTTCTGGTAATTAGTTGCCCTTGCGCATTGGTGGTTTCTATACCCTTGGGTTACTTTGGCGGAATCGGTTTAGCTTCAAAAAACGGTATTCTTTTTAAAGGCGCTAATTTTATGGACACCATTACCGAGGTGGACACCGTTGTATTCGATAAAACCGGAACCTTAACCCACGGTGTTTTTGAAGTGCAGGAGATTAAAGCTGTCGGCATCAGCCAAGAACAATTATTGAATTATACGGCAGCTGTTGAAAACCATTCCTCGCACCCGATTGCCAAAGCAATCCTCCGCAAAAGCGGAAACGATTTTGAAAAATTAAGCGTTTCTGATATAGAAGAAATTGCCGGATACGGCTTAAAAGCTAAAGTTGAAAATGATGATGTTTTAGTGGGAAACACAAAGTTACTCGCTAAATTCAATATTGCTTTCGACGAGGAAATTTCTGCAATTGAAGATACCGTTGTAGTAGTTGCAATCAATCAAAAATATGCTGGCTACATTACCATTGCCGATAAAATTAAAGAAGAAGCTTTAAGTACCATCGAGGATTTACATTTGTTAGGCATCCAAACTTTAATGTTGAGTGGGGATAAACAGAACGTTGCAGATCGCGTTTCAAAAAAATTAAATATTGACAAAGCTTTTGGAGATTTGTTGCCTCAGGACAAGATTACGAAAGTAGAAGAACTGCAGAAATCTGGAAGAAAAGTGGCTTTTATGGGCGATGGATTAAATGATGCGCCCGTGATTACGCTTGCTGATGTAGGTTTAGCAATGGGCGGTTTAGGAAGCGATGCTGCTATTGAAACTGCCGACGTAGTTATCCAAAACGATAATCCGCACAAAATTATTAGTGCAATAAAAATCGGGAAAATCACCAAAAATATTGTCTGGCAAAATATTGCGCTTGCGGGCGGCGTAAAAATCTTGGTTTTAATTTTGGGAGCCGGCGGAGTTGCTACACTTTGGGAAGCGGTAATTGCTGATGTTGGCGTAGCACTACTCGCGATTTTAAATGCGATAAGAATTCAAGGAAAGAAAGACGTTTAATTCTTGATTTTAAAACCAAAAACCTTTTTATAATTTTGATAATCAATACGAAACGCTATGAATACTACTGACAAACATAACGACCGTGTGGCAAAAATGACCTTCGCTTCGGTTTATCCACATTTACTGACAAAAATCGAAAAGAAAGGCAGAACAAAAGAAGAATTGCACCAAGTAATTGAATGGTTAACTGGCTATAATGAACAAAAATTACAAGAACTTATCGAAGAAAAAGCAACGTTTGAAATATTTTTTCAGAACGCAAAACTAAATCCGAGCGCTTACCTTATTACCGGTGTAATCTGTGGCTATCGGATAGAAGAAATCGAAAATCCGTTAACACAAAAGGTGAGATATTTGGATAAACTGGTAGACGAGCTGGCAAAAGGCCGGAAAATGGAGAAAATTTTACGGACTTCATAAAGATTACCTATAAATCTCATTCAACAGCCCAGCCAGTCTAATTCCCGCTTTTTGAATACGCTCTTTATAAATTTTCGAATGTTGCGGATAATAGTTGTAATCTAAACTCGCTTTCCCTTCAATCTCTTTATATAACTTCGCACTAATTTGGTACGATTCGAAAAGCCATTTTGTAAGCTCATCACTTTGCCATTCCTTAATTTTAGCATCACTTACATTATCAAGCGCTGTGGCCATTTCGGTAAAGGTAAGTCCGTTATATTCTATTAATCCGCTATCCCAAATAGAGTGCAGGTTCGATTGTTTGTAATTAAACCTCAATTTAATTTTGTTGCCACCTTCGTCTTCTGCCCGGCTCACATGCATTGGTTGGTGTAAATCGCCAACTAAGTGAATTACCATTTTTAAAGCGAATAGCCGCTCTTCTTTAATCGTTTTTTTATTTTTCAATTCGGCTACCATTTTTAATAACGCATTATAAACATTTGCCGAAGTGTCACTTTTAAGCGCTTTTACAAACTCACTATAATTCAAGTTTTCCGGAAGGTTGATATAATGCCAACTTCCTTGCTCACGATATTTCGGATTTGACCTAATTTCGTCCGCAAAAGTACTTACCATCGGCATTTCTTCGTCGCCCAAAATGGCTTTTACTGCAACTTTCGTTTTAGTGCTCAAATGGTTTTCTGCTATTTTAGCGATAGACCGATGCCCCGTAACTCCCCAGGAAATCAATAAAAAAGCACCAAACAAAGCTATACCTGGGAAAAGAAATTTCGATCTCATTTTTTTCAAAAATTTAAACTCAAATATAGACGATTAGTTTCGGAAAAAAAGCGGTACTAACCCTTGTATCATTAATCTGACAATCAAGAAAAAGCATCTTAATTTTCAAAATCTTATCTTTATCATAAACGATTAAAAAATTATGTCAAAAGGATTTTTTAAAGTACCCACGCCCCATAACGAGCCAATATTTTCCTATGCACCTGGCACAAAAGAAAGGATGCTGTTAAAACAGGCTTTGGCCGAAGCTGGTAAAAAGCAAATTGATATTCCGATGTATATTGGCGCAAAGGAAGTAACTACAAAAAACAAAAAGCCGATTTCACCCCCACATCTGCACCAGCACATTTTAGGATATTTCAATTATGGAGATAAAAGCCATGTGCAAGAAGCAATTTCCGCAGCCTTGTCCGCAAAAGCAGATTGGGAAAATTTGCCTTGGGAGCATCGGGCATCGATTTTTTTAAAAGCTGCGGATTTGATAGCCACCAAATATCGTTACGAAATAAATGCTGCAACCATGTTGGGGCAGTCGAAAAATGCTTTTCAGGCAGAAATAGATTCGGCTTGCGAAATCATCGATTTTTTACGTTTCAACGTAAGTTATATGGCGGAAATTTATGCGCAACAACCTCCAATTTCGCCCGAAGGCGTTTGGAACCGTTTAGAGCAACGTCCCCTTGAAGGATTTATATTTGCGCTGACCCCTTTTAATTTCACGGCTATCGCCGGAAATCTACCAACTTCTTGCGCCATGATGGGCAATGTAGTGGTTTGGAAACCTGCCGACACCCAAGTTTATTCCGCAAATGTTTTAATGAGGGTTTTTAAGGAAGCGGGTGTGCCAAAAGGTGTGATAAATTTGATTTATGCCGATGGACCCGAAGTTGGCGAGGTTGTTTTTAATCACCCGGATTTTGCTGGAATACACTTTACTGGCTCAACAGCGGTATTTCAGCAGATTTGGAAAAACATTGGCAACAACATCCATAAATACAAAAGCTATCCACGCATTGTAGGCGAAACGGGCGGAAAAGACTTTATTTTGGTTCATCCATCTGCCGATTGGGAAGTCGCATCAACCGGAATTGTCCGTGGCGCATTTGAATATCAGGGGCAAAAATGTTCTGCAGCATCACGGGCTTATATCCCAAAATCGCTATGGCCAAAAATGAAAAAGAAAATGCTAGCGGATGTAGCTTCATTTAAAATGGGCGATGTTGAAGATTTCAACAATTTTATAAATGCGGTTATCAACGAAAAATCTTTTGATAAACTGGCAAGCTACATAGAACAAACAAAAAAAGACAAAGAGGCAGAAATTATTTGTGGCGGCGGTTATGATAAATCTGTTGGATACTTTATAGAACCTACAATTATTGTGACTACCAATCCGAAATATACGACTATGTGCGAAGAACTTTTTGGTCCGGTTTTAACAGTTTACATTTATGAGGATAATGAATTTGAGCAAACTTTGGAATTGATAAATGAAACCTCAAATTATGCGCTTACAGGTTCTATTTTCGCTCAGGACAGGTACGCAATTGAACAGGCTTCTGTAGTTTTAAAAAACGCTGCCGGCAATTTTTACATCAATGATAAATGTACCGGCGCCGTAGTTGGGCAACAACCCTTTGGTGGCGCAAGAGGTTCGGGTACCAATGATAAAGCCGGTTCAATGATTAATTTATTGCGGTGGGTTTCCCCCCGAACAATCAAGGAAACTTTTAATCCGCCTACGGATTACCGCTATCCTTTTATGGAAGAAGACTAAAGAATTAGCAATTACTTTCTGGAAATACTTGATTTTTTGTGTAACAATTGCGAAACAACAATTATTATCCGTAAAAACCGTTTAAAAAATAATACCTCGCAAAAAAAATAGCACAGTTTTTGAAAAACGCTATTCCATCATCTACTTAAAAACATTTAATCATGTATAAATTGAAAAAAACAATTTTATCTAGCGTAGCATTATTAATTTTCGTTGTCATGTCTTCGTTTCGGATGCCAGAACCCGATGCCATCTTAGGCACATGGAAAGAGAAGGACGGCACAAAAACCATCGAAATATATAAGGTAAAAACCAGCTACTTTGGAAAGATAACAGAAAATTTAAGCGACCATGAAAACAAATTACAACCGGGGACGGTAATTATGAAAGACTTTGTGTACGAGGACGGAGAGTGGGAAGGAACAGTTGAAATTCCTACCAAAGATTTAAGTTTAAAAGGGAAGATTACAATGCAAAACGAAAACGAAATCAAATCAACAGCTACCGTTGTGTTTATCGGGAAATCTAAAACTTGGTTAAGGGTGAAATAACCAGTTTAGTCAAATGTATTGTTGTCAAAGCTATACAAATCATTTTTTTCAATAGCTTTGCAACAGCTTGAAAGATATACTTTTAATTACGCCGCCATTTACACAATTAAATACGCCTTACCCTGCTACGGCATATTTAAAAGGCTTTTTAAACACCAAAGCCATCAGTTCTTACCAATCGGATTTAGGAATTGAAGTTATTATTGAAATATTTAACAAAAACAGTTTAACGGAACTATTCAGCTACGCATCAAAAAATAAAGATACTTTTTCGGAAAACGCAAAACGGATTTATGCCCTAAAAGAAGAGTACATTAAAACCGTTGATGATGTGATGCTTTTTCTGCAAGGCAAAAATCAAACCCTTGCCCGCCAAATTTGTAGCGATGACTTTCTGCCACAGGCTTCAAGGTTTTCGCAGTTAGACGATTTAGACTGGGCTTTCGGCAACATGGGAAACCAGGATAAAGCAAAACATCTGACAACGCTCTATCTCGAAGATTTGTCGGATTTTATTGTGGAATGTGTAGACGAAAACTTTGGCTTTAGCCGATATGCCGAGCGTTTAGGCCGAAGTGCCAACCAATTTGATGAACTATATGCTTTCCTTCAACAAGAGCCAACCTATATTGATGAGATAACTTTTAAGCTTTTAGAAGATAAATTACAAACCCAGCAACCAAAATTAGTTTGTATTTCCGTTCCGTTTCCCGGAAATTTATACAGCGCTTTTCGTTGTGCACAGTTTGTTAAACAAAATTATCCGGCTGTAAAAGTGAGTATGGGCGGTGGTTTCCCAAATACCGAATTACGCAGTTTAAAAGATGTTAGGGTTTTTGAGTTTTTCGATTTTATTACATTGGATGATGGCGAACTTCCGGTTGAGATATTGAATTCGAACATTATTGATCCATCTGCCAAAAACCTCAATTACAAAGCCTATAAACGCACTTTATTGATTGAAAACGGTGAAGTTGTTTACAACAATTTTTCACTAAGGCAAGACTACAAACAGCTGGACGTTGGAACTCCGGATTATTCGGATTTATTGCTGGACAAATATATTTCGGTAATTGAAATTGCCAACCCAATGCACAGTTTATGGAGCGATGGTCGCTGGAATAAGTTAACAATGGCACACGGCTGCTATTGGGGAAAATGTACTTTTTGCGATATATCCTTAGATTACATCAAAAATTATGAACCTGTTGCTGCTTCGGTTTTGGTAGACAGAATGGAACAGCAAATTAAGCAAACTGGCGAAAAAGGATTTCATTTTGTAGACGAAGCCGCTCCTCCAGCTTTAATGCGTGAGGTGGCGCTGGAAATCATCAGACGGAAACTAGTTGTTACCTGGTGGACAAACATCCGTTTTGAGAAAAGTTTTACCAAAGATTTGTGTTTATTATTAAAAGCATCGGGCTGTATTGCCGTTTCAGGCGGTTTGGAGGTAGCTTCTGATAGATTATTGAAGCTAATTGATAAAGGCGTAACGGTTGAACAAGTGGCAAAGGTAAACCGCAATTTTACCGACGCAGGTATTATGGTGCATGCTTATTTAATGTACGGTTACCCAACGCAAACTGTGCAAGAAACGGTTGATAGTTTAGAAATGGTGCGCAAGATGTTTGAACTGGGTATTATGCAGTCGGGCTTTTGGCACCAATTTGCATTAACCGCTCATAGTCCTGTCGGTTTAAATCCCGGCGATTTTGGCATTATTCCCAACAAAAAAGAAATTGGTTTTGCCCATAACGATGTCGAGTTTAAAGATAAAACCGGCATCAACCACCAAAAATTCAGTGAAGGCCTGCGCAAATCGCTGTTTAATTACATGCATGGCATCTGCTTTGAATTTCCTTTACAAGATTGGTTCGATTTTAAAATCCCTAGGACAAGCATTAAACCAGATTTTATCCGGCAGGTATTAAATATTGCGGATTTCACTACTAAAAGCAGTGCAAAAATTATTTGGTTGGGGGATGCGCCAGAAACGAAATTATTTACAAAGTCAAAAAAAGGGCAAACTTGGGAATTAATGTCGCTCACATTTCATCAAAAAAAAGAAAGTTTTACCATCAGTCTTGATAAAGATAAGGGCGAATGGTTAAAATCAAGATTAAGAAATCTAGCCGTTTCAGCGGAAAAGCAAACCACATTTAATCAGCTTAAACAAGATTTTGAAACCACTTTTGAAGATTTTGAACTGTTTTGGTTTAGCAAGCCAATTCAATTATTAAGGAATAACGGTTTATTGGCTGTTTGATGATTTTCGCTTTAAAGGAAAGCATTTTAATAATTTTTTCTTAAAAATTAAAAAAGATTATTATCTTTGCACCGCAAAATAAAATATAGCGTCTCTCAAATCTACTATTATGAAAGTTGTTAAAGAACTTATCAAAATATTGCCCGGCTTTTTAAAGTTTATCTATAAAAAGGGAATGCGCCCGCTATAGTCCCGGAACACCAATTTCAATCGATTTTAATCAAGTTTAGAAGCTAATACCGCAGTTTTCTTATACTTTTTCACTTCACCGTTCAGTTCAAAAACCTCAACGTAGAGAACGTAAATTCCCGTTTTTGCTTTTGTATTGCTTTCATCTGTTCCATCCCAAACCCATTGTCCGGTTACGCTTAAAGTTTCGTTGTTCACCAATTTTTTAACCAATCTTCCTTGGTCGTTATATAAAGTAACGTTACCTACTTTTCCCGGTGCAGGAAAATTATACTGAATCCTTAAAATATCTTCGAAACCGTCGTTATCCGGAGAAAAAGTCGGAGTTGGCAAAGAAATTTCTGCTTCTGTATTCGCCAAATCTTCTAAATATTGCGAATTTTTATCAGCAGGTGTGGCATATCCCGTTGCTGCTGTCGCTGATCTGAAATTGCCCGTTGTATTGGTAGCTTCAGTAAAACTGCTCCGTTCTAAGGAAACACCCTCAACATCTTTTAACAAGGCAAAATGCATGGATTTATCATAGTTCAGCTGGTCTAAACGGGTAATGCTGTCTTTTAAAATTACCACCTTGCCCTTGTCATCCGCATAAGCTGGCAAAGCACTTATTTTTATAAAATTGTTCGGGTGCGAGGTATAATACTGCGCTTTTACCGAATCGGGATTGGTGGTAATTACCCAGTAGCTTTTAGGCTCAAATAAAATAGTATTTGCACTAATTTCTTTGATACTTGCCAGCGAATCTTTGGCGGCAGCAATGGTTGCTATTTTGAAGTCTTTAAAATCCAAAATTTTATCGGAAGTATTGTAAACTTCAACAAAATCAACTCCGCCCGATTTAGGATTGAATAAAACTTCGTTAATAATGATATCTCCTTGAGCGATTAATCCCGGATAAACAAAATCCAATTTTTGGTTGGCGAGAACATTACTTCCGCAATCTGTTAAGCCATCAACAGTAATGCTGTAAGTTTGATTTCTGTTTAAAAGCTGACTATATTTAAGTTCGACCGTAGCAAATGCCGGCGCTAAAGGATTGGCAATTAAGGGAACACCTACTCCGTTGTTTACATTGTAATGCGAGGGCAAAGTGGCTTGTAAACTGTCCAAACCTCGGTTAAACGTTAAAATTAAAGTTACGCTATCTTTTATAGAAACACTGAGCAGTTTTAAAGGTTCAGTGGTTTGGTTGCTGAGGTAAATTGAATTTTGTTTGCCCGGAGTTCCGCCACTAACATTGTTACCGGCACTGTAATTTTGCGATTGTTTACATACAGATAAAGGGTCTATCAGTTCCAAACTCCACCCTCCCGTTTTTTTTGCATTGTCCTTGTACCAGCTATCGAGATAGTTGACCTCAGAAATTAAAATGCCGTTCTGATTCAGCAACTTTAAACTGTCTGATGCATTATTGAGCGATGGCCAAGGCAACACACCAATTACTTTACCATATTCTTTATATGCTGCCGTGTCTGTTACAGGGCATAAAATCACATATTCGTTGGCGTTGATACTGTCTGCACCAAATGTAAAAATTGTAGAAGCATCGCTATATTTAAATCCGCTTAAAGCAATATCTTCGTTGCTCCTGTTCCAAAGCTCCACAAATTCAGCAGACGGCAAATCAACCGAAGGAGACGGATCGGCAAAAATTTCGTTAATCACAATATCGTTAAATACGGCTGTATAGGGCTTTTTGTAAATGAAATTCTTGCTTTGAGGAGTTGCGGCATTTCCCTTTAAATCCTTAATGCTGTTTACTGTAACCGTGTAATTCCCCACATTTAATTCCAACGCTAAATTTAGTGTAACCAAAGATCCATTGACCGTAACGCCAGAAGGCTGGATATTACCGGGCGAAATGTTATAATGGCTTGTAACAGAAGCATCGCTAGGATCTACGATCTCATCAAAATTTAAAACAATATTTTTTCCATCAGTAGTGCTGGCCTTGGTAAATACAGGAGCTGCTACATCCGCCGGCATATCCTTAACTACAACATTATCAAAAAAGTGTTTCTGCACAAAAGAAGCGGTTGACTGCCTGATATAAAAACCGAAAGCAACCGTGGAGGTAAAAGAATTATCAAGTATGATTCCTTCTGTATAAAACGAGTTGCCAGTACCGGTACTGTCTCTTTCTAAAACAAAAACACTGCTACTCTCTCTGGAAACACGAAATTTGAAATTATTGTTTGAGCTGCTATTAACAGAACCGTCTCTCCCGTCAATCAGTTTTACGCTGTTGTTAAGCCCACCAGATCTTTTATATAAAGACACCTCATCCGGTGTGTCGCCCATCCTTACAAAATAACCGTTAATATTGGCGCTGTTTAAATCGGCAGTATTGCTAATAAGGTAAATATCTACGTAATTAGTGCTAGAGGTACCGAACTTTAAGTTCACATCAAACTCCCAAGTGCAGTTCAAAGCTTTGGCATTGGCGGTAGAAATATAGAAATTGGAGTTTGTAGTAGTTGAGTTTGACTGCAATTGTCCGCTATTCACAACAAAATTTGTGTTCGTATTGGCCTGCCATGTTGGATTTTGCGTAAAATCTCCGTCATTAAAGTTCTCGCTTACCTGACTAAATGCAACATTTGCTATAAATAGGCTAAAAAACAGTAAAAACTTTCCCATATTTGCGGCATTAAATTAATCACAATATATTAATAATTAATTATTTAAAAATCAATTAACAAAACATGAAAGTTGCAGTTGTAGGCGCAACCGGCCTTGTGGGTACGGTAATGTTAAAAGTTTTGGCAGAGCGCAATTTCCCCGTTACAGAATTAATTCCCGTTGCTTCAGAAAAAAGCAAAGGCAAAGAGATTGATTTTAAGGGAAAGAAGTACAAAGTTGTAACTGTTGATGAAGCAATTGCTATGCGCCCGGATGTTGCCTTGTTTTCTGCCGGAGGAAGCACTTCTACAGAACAGGCGCCTAAATTTGCGGCGGTGGGCACCACTGTAATCGACAATTCTTCTGCATGGAGAATGGACCCATCGAAAAAATTGGTAGTTCCAGAAGTTAACGCAAATGTATTAACTGCCGAAGATAAAATTATTGCAAACCCAAACTGCTCTACCATACAAATGGTGGTTGCGTTAAAACCTTTGCATGAGGAATATAAAATCAAACGTGTGGTGGTTTCTACTTATCAATCTGTAACTGGTACCGGCGTAAAAGCGGTTGATCAGTTAATGAACGAGCGTAAAGGTATTAACGATGGTCCAATGGCTTATTCATATCCAATTGATTTGAACGTCATTCCTCAGATAGATGTTTTCCAAGATAACGGATACACCAAAGAGGAAATGAAAATGATTTTGGAAACCAAAAAAATCATGGGCGACGATAGCATTGCTGTTACTGCAACTACTGTTCGTATCCCGGTAATGGGTGGCCACTCAGAAGCTTTGAACATTGAGTTTGAAAACGATTTTGATTTGGCTAAAGTTCGTGAACTTTTGGCGGCAACCAGTGGCGTAATTGTAGTTGACGATCCGGCAAATGCAAAATACCCAATGCCGAGAGATGCGCATGAAAAAGATGAAGTTTTTGTAGGCCGTATCCGCAGAGATGAGTCACAGGAAAAAACATTGAATATGTGGTGCGTTGCTGATAACTTAAGAAAAGGTGCTGCCACTAATGCGGTACAAATTGCTGAGTATTTATTGAGCAAAAACTTAATTGGGTAATCTAATCTTAAGATAAATCAAAAGCCTTCCGTAAATGGAGGGCTTTTTGGTTTAAGGCACTTTCGATAAATTCGTTTTCGACTTTAACAAATCAGCTTAAACGCTCTACCTTTTGCTTTTAGCTTTATAAAAACTAAATTTGAGGCTTTACAAAATCTATGTTTCAACAAATCCGTAAGCTTTTATTGCCAATTTCTCTGCTTTACGGTATCGTTATCTTTTTCAGGAATAAACTTTACGATTGGGGCATCTTTAAAAGCCAAACTTTTGAAACACCTATAATCTCGGTTGGCAATTTAGAAGTTGGCGGTTCGGGTAAAACTCCAATGGTTGAATATTTAATTCATTTGTTGAAAAACGATTTTAAACTGGCTACTTTAAGTCGTGGTTACGGACGCAAAACAAGAGGTTTTAGGTGGGTTACACCCAATGAAAGCGCAGAACTTACCGGCGACGAACCTTTACAAATCAGTCAGAAATTTCCAGAAATTAGCGTGGCAGTTTGCGAAAACCGAGTTTTTGGAATCCAGGAAATCCAGAAAGAGCATCAGCTTGTTTTAATGGATGATGCTTACCAGCACCGAGCGGTAAAACCGGATTTAAGCATTTTACTTTTCGATTATCATCAGATCAAAAAAACCAGATTTTTATTGCCTGCCGGTAATTACAGAGAGTTTTTTAATGGGCGTGAAAGAGCCGATGTTTTAATAATTACCAAATGCCCGCTTGGTATTACCTCCGCAGAAAGAAAGCAACTGCAACAGATTGTCTCCCCTTTTTCACACCAAAAATTGTTTTTTAGCGGGATTAAATATGCAGAAGAATTAAATGCCGTTTTTACCAAAGAACAGCTACCAATAAAAACTATCGATAAAAATTGGACGATTTTACTGCTAACAGGCATTGCCAAACCGGCGCCTCTGCTAGATGAACTGAAAGAATATAGCAAAAATATCCTTCATCACGCTTATGCAGATCATCATCAGTTTAGCCAAAAAAATATGCTTAAACTTGTAGCAGATTTTGAGGCAATAAAATCAGATAAAAAAATAATTATTACAACAGAAAAAGATGCTGTACGTTTAAAAACAGATAAATTTGCAGGCTTTTTAAATAATTTGCCTATTTATCAGTGGTCTATAAAAGTCAACTTTCTAGATAACACGGATGAATTTAATACACTAATAAAAACATATGCTCAATCTAATCAGGGAGTCGGTAGAATACATTAAACATAGAGTTGGAGATTTTAATCCAGAAATAGGTATAATTTTAGGTACCGGTTTGGGTGGCCTAGTTACAGAAATTGAGGTTGAGTACCAATTAATGTATTCCAACATTCCGAATTTCCCTATTTCAACCCTTGAATTTCATTCGGGCAAGTTAATTTTTGGGACACTCGCTGGCAAAAAAGTAGTTGCAATGCAAGGTCGCCTTCATTATTACGAAGGCTACAACATGAAACAAATTACCTTCCCGGTAAGGGTTTTAAAAATGTTGGGCATCCATAAATTATTTGTTTCAAACGCAAGTGGCGCATTAAACCCCGATTTTAGAAAAGGCGATTTAATGATTATTGAAGATCACATAAACTTACAACCAGACAATCCCTTAATAGGCAGAAATTACGAAGATTTGGGGCCACGTTTCCCAGATATGAGTGCGCCTTATAGTGCAGATTTGATTGAAAAAGGATTAGCAATTGCAAAAGCACAAAACATTACTTGCCATAAAGGCGTTTACGTATCGGTTATCGGTCCAAATTTAGAAACTAAGGCCGAGTATAGATATTTACGAATTATTGGAGCGGATGCCGTAGGCATGAGTACAGTACCCGAAGTAATTGTAGCTAATCACATGAGTTTGCCTGTTTTTGCAATTTCTGTTTTAACAGATGAAGGATTTCCTGAAGTGCTACAGCCTGTTTCTGTGGAAGAAATCATTAAAATTGCTACAGCAGCGGAACCCAAACTAACGAAAATATTAAAAGAATTGATTTTACAGCTATAACATTGAAAAAGTATTTTTTATTTCTTGTTTTCAGTTTCTTTGCCTTCCAATCGTTTGCGCAATTTCAACGCCGTATACCGCAAGACGGAGAGTTTGAAAGACAGCAACGAGAAGGTAATCAGGATGAAAAAAGAGATGGTGACAGCGAGGAAAATATCGATTCTGTAAGGGCGAGACTAGATGCAAAACGAGACTCCATCGTTTACACCGCTAAATATATCAAATACACAAAAGCCGAATTTTTAACAGACAGTAGCCGTCTGTTCCCTTTAGATACTTCAACAAAAGATTTCCACCGTTACCGAATTCTGGATTTGCCCGAACATCCAACAATGAACCTAGGGCTAAACGGTCTTTCTTATAGAGATTTACTTTTTGAACCAGCAAAAACTATTGGTTTTGATGTGGGCTATCATTATTATGACCGATATTTACTAAAGCCAGAAGATATAAAATATTATCAGGCCCGTACCCAATACACCGAGTTATATTTTGAAAATCCCGCTTTTGGACGGGCAACGGAGCAACAGTTTCATGTTATCCATACACAAAACATAAAACCTAACTGGAATATTGGGGCCAGTTTTGCAAAACAAGGATCGCGGAGTTATTTTGGATCGCCCGAACGTAGAGCAGATGCACTTGTTGTAAATCATTTAAATGCTTCTTTATGGAACTGGTACGAATCAAAAAATAAGCGTTATACCTTGTTGGCAAATGCCACATTTAACAATCTAAAAGGTTACGAAAACGGATCGATACTTAACGATTCCATTTTTACAACAACTACAAAAGTAGATCCGGAGTACGAAGCTACCAGACTTAATTCGGCCAAGCATAACAATAGAAACAACACCTTATATTTACAACAATATTATAACATTGGTAAACAAAAATCTGTTGACTCAAATGCTGTAGTTTTACCAACGCAAAGGGTGGGCTACAAAATAGCTTACAATACGCAAAAATATTTTTTTGTAAACGATGGTGCAGATGATAGCGGTTTGCTAAAAAACTACTATATCTATCCCGATTCCAGCAAAACCTCGGACAGCACCTTTGTAAAACACCTCACAAACGAATTTAGTTATAGTTTTTACCTCCGGGGCAACAAGCTTTCTTTTTTAAGAAACGAGCTAAAAGTAAATGCCGGAATCTCGCAGGATTACTACGATTATCAGCAATATAACTATAAAACAAAGTTCCAAAACATCACTTTAAAAGGCAATGCAGATTACAGTTTTAGCGATAAAGCCAATCTTAGACTAAATATTCAGCAAATTATACAAGGGCGTAATTTTGGAGATTTCCTGTATCAGGCAAGTTCCGAAATTAAATTAGGAAATAAAATAGGAAGTGTGCTTTTAGAAGCCTATTCACAAAACCAAAGTCCGGCTATTGTTTACGAAAAGCAGGTTACAAACCACTATATGTGGAATTTAAACTTCGATAAAACCAAAACCCAAAACTTAGCTTTTAGCTATCTTATTCCAAAATATAATTTTAGGGCCAAAGCCGAATATTTTTTGATCAGCAATCATCTATATTTTGCCGAAGGAACAGATGGAGATGCTTATCCAAAACAATTGGGCAGTAACATCAATCTCTTGAAATTAAGCTTAAGAAAAGATTTTAAATTCGGAAAATTCACTTTTGAAAACTTTCTGGTTTATCAAAAAACAGATTTTGAATCAGTGCTGATGACGCCGGAAATTTACACTTTCCATAGCTTCTTTATGCATCAGGATTTCTTTAAGGTGCTAAAAACCGAGTTCGGTTTTGATGTAAGGTACTTTAGTAAATATACGCCGCCCTCTTACGCACCTGCAATTGGCCAATTTTATCAAAAAAGCAATGTACAGTTAGATACATACCCTGTTATGGATGTTTGGATACGCACCAACTGGAAAAGGGCTAATCTATTTTTAAGATATGATTATTTTAACCAAGGCCTATTTAGCAAAGGTTATTACACCGTAAATCATTATCCAATGCCTTACTCCTTAGCTAAATTTGGCATCCGCTGGAATTTTTACGATTAGTTAAACCCATTATTCTTCTTTAAAGCAATACCAATTAAATTAATCTTCCTCCAGTATTTCCTGAACCCGCCCTACTTGCCCATCTTCTAACATTACTTTTATGCCTCTGTGATGTTTTGGCGCACTCGTTAACAAACGTTTTACAACACCTTCGGTTAATGTTCCGCTCCGCTGGTCTTTCTTCAAAACGATATTAACCAACATTCCGGGTTTAATATTTGCTCTTACTGTTCCGTCCATATCAAATAATTAATCTTACGCCACCTAATTCTTCAATCCGGTAAGGGAATTTATCGCCTGGGGAACCAACAAACATAAAATTAGCTGGTATTCTCCATTTTTCAGATAATTCATGAATTAGCTCTGGCCCAAACTTAGCCTTTATTTTCACGAATTCGATAGCGATTTCTGGATACATCCTATCTAAAACATCAATATCCTGTTCCAACTTTTCGGGAATCTCCTCGTCATCTCTTAAAACGGTTACAATTTTAATTCTTTTTGTATGTTCGTTATTTCTGATGTAAGTCATTACCCTATTTAAATTGGCAACATTATCTCCTTTGGTAAAAAACACAAACTCTTGTGAGTTAATACTATCAATACTTTTCTGCAAGCTTCTGCTGATGTAAATCACCCCGCGACGTAACGGAATTTCTAAATTGCTATCCTCAATCGCTCTTCTAATCGGGTTAAATAAATATTGAATAAAATTGATTAAGAACTTTAACAGCGTAGTACGGCTCAGCATAACTATCAAGAAAAGCATTGTTGGGATAAGGTATTTTAAAAAAACCACAATATTTCTTGATTGACCTGGATCTTCCGGAACAATTAAAACATTGCCTAATATGGCGCAAAAAACTGCTGAAAACGCAAAAATTAATGCCGTCCACTTTGCTTTCTCTGGTCTTGGTAAACGCCTCCGCTTTACCTTCAACAACATATTACCAATTACAAAAAGGCACATCACCGAAAGGAATGATAATGCATACACGCCGGCCAGTAATTCCACTTCACCTTTAGTGATAAACAATACCGACAAACAAAGTAGAAAGAATAAAATAATGATGCGATATGAACTTCCTTTTTTATTTTTCTTGAGGAAAAAGTTAGGCATAATTCTATCCAAGGTAATCCGTTCTAACAATCCAGAAACACCAACGAAAGACGTCAAAACCGCTCCGCTTAGCACCAAAACAGCATCAATAGATATAATATAAGCTAACCATTCACCGCTACTTACAACACCTATCTGTGATAATAGGGCGTTGCTATGGAGTTTAATCTCGGGAATTGGCATTACACAGATGGCTAAAAAAGCAATCAGTGGATTTAACACGCTTACCACAACCCACATATTACGTAAGGTTTTTGGAAAAACACCTCGCTTCTGTTCTTCTACAAAGTTTGCCGAACTCTCGAAACCAGAAATCCCCAGCATAGAAGCTGCAAAACCAAAAAAAATGGCCATCCCAATACTACCAAAAGTTAATGGCCGATGCCAGTTTGTGTAAAGATTTTCAAATCCGTTGGTGAAAAGATAAACAACTATAGATCCTATTAAAACCGCCATAGTAGTTAAATGAAAAAGGAAAATACCAATTGCTACCTTTGCCGACTCGGTTATGCCCGATATTGTTAATAGCGCAAAAATTAAAAGTAAACCCACCGTGGCTAAAAGCACTGGCAAAGAAGGCACTAAATGCGCCAGATAGTGCATTCCTTCGTTTGCAGAAATTACTGCAGTTGCCATGTAAGAAAGCAAGGTTAAACAAGCTGCCATAGATGCTAAAGACTTGCTTGTAGTATTTAACAAAGCATTATAAGCACCTCCGTTTAAGGGCAAAGCGCCAACTACCTCTCCGTAAATTTTTCGGAATGTAAAAAGCACCAAAGCAACAATTAAAAGTGTAATCCATGCATATTGTCCGGCAAAACTAATTGCGAGCGCACATACATAAAGAACAGAAGAACTGATATCATTCCCCGAAATGGATGTGGATGCGAGTTCTCCTAACTTTTTGTCTTCTGTCATAAACTTATGATTGTATATTCTGATGCAAATTTAAGATTTATCTGTTGACCTTGTAATAAAAGGAATTTCCTGTTGGTTTAGCTAAACTTTCAAATATTCGACCAAATAGAACTATTATTTTAATTTAATTTTTAAATCTCCGTCAAAAGATGATTCTAATCATTAAACCGGCATCTAACTATTAAAAATGGTTAAAATACGGCTAAAATTAAATGCTTTCTTTTATCTTTGGACGATTTAGAAAATCAGTCTTTTTTTTGGACATCTCATTAAACTTCATAAAATAAAACACATGTCAAACTCATCAAAAATTATCTATACTAAAACAGACGAGGCGCCAATGTTGGCTACTTATTCACTTTTGCCTATTGTGCAAGCTTTTACGGCTTCGGCAGGTATTGATGTAGAAACAAGAGATATCTCTTTGGCAGGAAGAATTTTAGCGAATTTTCCTGAGTTTTTGAAAGATGACCAAAAAATTGGAGATGCATTGGCAGAGTTAGGATCTTTGGCAAAATTACCAGAGGCTAACATCATTAAATTGCCTAACGTTTCTGCTTCTATTCCACAGTTAAAAGCTGCAATTACCGAGCTGCAATCACAGGGCTTCGCATTACCAAATTACCCGGAAGATGCAAAAACAGAAGAAGAAAAAGCAATTAAAGCAAAATATTCAAAAGTATTAGGTTCGGCTGTAAACCCAGTTTTACGCGAAGGTAACTCTGATCGTAGAGCACCAAAAGCAGTAAAAAACTACGCAAAAGTCAATCCTCATTCAATGGGCGCTTGGTCCGCAGATTCTAAAACCAACGTAGCCAGTATGAGCGAAGGCGATTTTTACGGTTCCGAAAAATCGGTAACAGTAGAAAACGACAGTCAGTTTAAAATTGAGTTTGTAGATGCTAACGGAACGGTTACAGAACTTAAAAGTTTGGCCAACTTAAAAGCAGGAGAAGTAATTGATAGTTCGGTATTGAGCATTTCTAAATTGAAAGCTTATGTTGCTGAAGCAATTAAAGAGGCAAAATCAGCTGGCGTTTTATTATCAGCACATTTAAAGGCTACGATGATGAAGGTTTCAGATCCTATCATTTTCGGAGCAATCGTAGAAGTTTACTTTGCAGATGTTTTTGCAAAATATGAAGAACTTTTTAAAACTTTAGGTGTTGATACCCGTAACGGTTTAGGCGATGTTTACGCAAAAATTGCGGGCCAACCGCAAGAAGCTGAGGTTAAAGTAGCGATTGATGCCGCAATTGCAAACGGTCCGGCTTTGGCCATGGTAAATTCTGATAAGGGTATTACTAATTTACACGTTCCTTCAGATGTTATTGTAGATGCTTCAATGCCTGCAATGATTCGTACTTCGGGCCAAATGTGGAATAAAGACGGTAAACAACAAGATACTTTAGCTTTAATTCCTGATAGAAGTTACGCTGGTGTTTATACTGCAACTATCGACGACTGTAAAAAACACGGCGCTTTTGATCCAACTACTATGGGTTCTGTACCAAACGTAGGTTTAATGGCTCAAAAAGCAGAAGAATATGGTTCTCATGATAAAACTTTCCAAGCGGTAGCCAACGGAACTATCCGCGTAAGTGATGCTTCTGGTAACGTGTTTTTTGAACAACCGGTAGAAAAAGGGGACATCTTCCGTATGTGCCAAGCAAAAGATGCACCTATCCAGGATTGGGTTAAATTAGCGGTTACTAGAGCTCGTTTGTCTAATACGCCGGCAGTTTTCTGGTTAGATGAAAACAGAGCACACGATAGGGAAATCATCAAAAAAGTAAACAAATATTTGCCAACCTTCGACACTAAAGGATTGGATATTCGTATTCTTTCGCCAATTGAAGCTACTAAATTTACTTTAGAGCGTATCCGTAAAGGCGAAGACACTATCTCTGTTACGGGTAACGTATTGCGTGATTATTTGACAGATTTATTTCCAATTTTAGAATTAGGTACTTCTGCAAAAATGCTATCTATTGTGCCGTTAATGAACGGTGGTGGTTTGTTTGAAACAGGTGCTGGTGGTTCTGCACCTAAACATGTAGAGCAATTTGTAAAAGAAGGTTATTTACGTTGGGATTCACTAGGCGAATTTTTAGCCTTACAAGCCTCTTTAGAGCATTTAGCACAAACCCAAAACAATAACAAAGCACAAGTATTAGCTGATGCTTTAGATGAAGCTAATGCGAAATTCTTAGCAGAAGATAAATCTCCGGGTCGTAAATTAGGTACCATTGATAACCGCGGTTCACATTTCTATCTAGCTCTTTACTGGGCAGAAGCTCTAGCTGCGCAAACTCAAGATGCTGACTTAAAAGCTAGATTTGGACCATTGGCAAAAGCATTGATGGAAAACGAAGCGAAAATCACTTCCGAATTAATTGAAGCGCAAGGTAAAGCTCAAGATATTGGCGGTTACTACAACCCTAGCGATGAGTTGGCTTCAAAAGCGATGCGCCCAAGCGCTACATTAAATAATGCTTTGGCTAGTTTGTAGTAATTTATCAATACATTATAAAAGCAGTTTAGGAGATTCTTAAACTGCTTTTTTGGTTTTGTAGCTTTTTACTTAAGCCATACCGTCATGCTGACGATAGGAAGCATCTCACTTGCAGGGTTGCCATTCGATAAGCATAATTTCTTGTGAGATGTTTCACTATCGCTCAACATGACGACGTTTTTTAAATACAACATTGTTCTCATGGTTGCGAATCAAAGAAAATTATTGGCATAATCATAGCTAATAAATTATAAAACCTTATTATCATGGAAAAAAAAGCGAATAACAGAGATGATAGTTTCAATAGAAATGGTGAATCGAACTTAAACGATAACGAAGCCAGAAACTTAAAATATAATGAAGCTGAAAACAGCTACGAATTAGATATCGAACCGGAAGACGAGGATTACCAACATGCCGACCCTTATGACACCGCAGCAGATAATGGCGATGATATGGATTCGGATTATGACGAGGCTAATCCCTATGTTGGAGACGAGTATGAAAAAGACCTGTCTTTAGAAACCAATCTCGATAATTTAGGAATGCATACTGCAGATGAAGACAGTTTAAAAATCAGTCGGAAAGACGAAAGAAACAGCCATGTGCCCGAAGATGATCGAACTGATTTAGATGCTGAAGGTTATCCTAAAAAAGATTAGAGCACTACAAATTCAAACCTTACCTTTTTCTTTTAACTCCGAATCTCGCGACGTATAAAAAGGTAATATGAGAGCGCAAAACAACTAATTGTTGCTGCAAGCATTCCGCTTACCTGTGGCCAAACAATTAGAAGACTTTCTCTAAAAGGCAAAGGCGAAGGAATTGCTCCGGCCATTTGTTCCATAGTTAAAGGGCCAAGGCTTCTTACAGACGGTATCAGAAGGGTTGTAGAAGCATCCGTATAAAGTTGGTTTGGCGCTATGCGAAGTATGTTCAGTATTAAATCATTATAACCCAACAGCTCTTGTTGTGAAAGAAAAGAAGGATCCGGTAACCAGGCTTTCACAATAAGCGTAACCAAGATTTGATAAAACACGGTGAAAAACAGCCAAATTCCAATAGCAGATAATGCAGAGGTTGCAGTTTGCCTAAAAGCAACGGAAAGTAAAACAGATAGACCTAACCAAAAAGCTACATATACTATTGTTATCCCAATAAATCCCATTATTCTAAGTAATTCCTGTGGCTCCATCCGAACACCAGTGAGCATCAAACCACCACCTAACATCAGCAACACTAACACAAGAAACAACGAACTCACCAAAATAAGCGCAGAAAAAAACTTGGCAAGCAAAAGGTTATCACGATAAATAGGCTGCGCTACAAGGCGGGTTAAAGTACCATTGTTCTGCTCGGCGTTTAAGGCATCAAACCCTAAACCGATACCTAAAAGTGGCGCAAGAAAGCTTAACAGCACATGAAAAGGAGGCATTGAATTATCTGTGGCAGTCAACAGTTTAAGGTAAAGAAAAGTATGGTCGGGATCATTGGTATTACCAACAGCTGTACGCAGATGACCTACCGAAGCATATATAGAGGCAACAAAAGTGAGCACTATTAAGGTAATAAGAACAATAAAGCGCCAACTACGTATATGATCTGCAATTTCTTTATTAACTATTACAGCAAAGAAACTATTGTACTTTGACTTTTTTAATCTGTTTCTATTTTCTAAAGCGGGAAAGAAAAGATTTTTTAAAGACACCGTTAGACTTTTCATAAACTGTATTTTCTGTTAAACTGCTTTCAAAATATTTCTGATAAATTTCCTCAAGGCCGTAACTTTTTTGGCGTACACCTTCAATATTATAACCTTTTTCGACAAGCGAACGAACGATTGTAGGAGTAATATTTCTATCGCAAGCAAATTCAATTGAATTGCCTTCAACTTTTATCGCATTAACACTTTTCAATTCTATAAATTCATTTTTATGGGGGAAAATTCCGGCAAATGTGTCGTCCAGATCAACCCACGTTACATGATCCTGTCCGGAGAAAAGTGTTTCTGAAAGTGACATTATATTACCTTGCACCAACAGTTTCCCCTCCACAAATATCCCCACCCGATCACAAACTTGTTGCACATGATGTAAGTGATGAGAGGAAAGCAACACGGTAAGTTTCTGTTCCTTACTTAACGTTCTGATTAGTGCAAGAAAATCGCGAACACCGCTAGGGTCAATCCCCAAAGTGGGTTCATCCAAAATAATAACTTCGGGTTTTTTAATCAATACTTCGGCAAGACCCAAACGCTGTTTCATCCCTCGGGAATACGCTCCGGTCTTTAGATGCATTTGTTTAGCCAACCCCACTGTTTCCATCACCTCAACGGTTCTAAAAGCTAATTCCTCCTCACTAAGCCCGTTCAGTCTGCCAATATACTCCAAGTTTTCAAGCGCAGTCATGTTATCATAAAACCCTACACTATCTGGCATATAGCCAACACGCCTTTTTACGTCAATAGGGTTACGTGTTGCATCATATCCGCATACCGTTGCTTTTCCTGAGCTAGGTTCGGTAAGCCCTAACATCATAAGTATGGTTGTAGTTTTCCCGGCTCCGTTAGGTCCCAGTAGGCCAAAAACCTCGCCTCTATACACATCAAGGCTCAGTTTATCAACCGCTACTTTAGTACCATAGTTTTTGCTTAGACGCTCTAAGTGTATGATAGAATCCATCATAATAAACGTTTTTATGCAGAAATTTATCTTCTGCCGTATTTCCGTATTAGATAGTACACGATGCCAACAGCGAGCAGAATTACCAACATGCCAATCCAACCGGCAAATAAAGAAGTTTTTACCTCCATGCGGAAAGCCGTTTGTACATTTGTATTGCTATTTGTTGCCGTAAAAGTGCAGGCATAATCTCCTGCGATTGTTTTATCGGGTACTTTCAGATTGGCGCTTATTGTTACTGATTTTCCTGGTTCCAACTTCTCTACGTTTGAGGGCTCAAAACTGCACTCCCATCCGGTAGGCAACTGTGAAGAAAAACTTAATCCGCTGAGCAACATTGTACCGGTATTTGTTGCCGTTAACTTAATTTGCTTGGTGCTTCCTGAGGTAAGCTCTTCGTTAAGTTTACCACTTGGTGTACTGAAAGTAAGTGCATAGGAACCTTTTACCACTGCTTCTAAGTTCAAAAGCAAGGTGTCTGTACCTGATATCGCTTTTACTGGTATACGGTATTTCTGTGGAGTTGCGCTTGCGGCTGCCCCAATTTCGATGGAAATATTCTGCGTTCTGCCAGCTTCCATGCTTAATGAGGTTACCGAACTTCCATCTACTTTATAACTAATCGTCCATCCCGGATCCAACCCCGCAACTAATTCATAAACAACTGTTTTGGATGATCCATTATGGAGTTCGGTGGAATAACGAAAAATTTCGTTTGTGGGCTGCTCCAGGTTCATCAGTTTTGCCGTAAAAGTAGATCCTCCGGCAGCTGATTTTTTAGTTTCCTGAGCGTGTAATAATGGTACAGCAAAAACAAGGTTCAACAATAATACCGCAACGCCTCGCAATATGCGTGAATAATTGAATGATAGTTCTGTTAGCATAATCTTACAACTAAATTTTATGAAAAAATGTAAGTTTCTATCGGTTGATTTGAAAAGACAGATCAAAGAAAAAAAGGAAAAATAAATCTTCAAACAGGTTTAACACTTTTTAACAAAAATTAACGTTTGGTTTATTCGACTTCAGATACTTACCGAACAAAGAAAAAGCGCATTCGATATCTGGGTAAGAGTCGCACAATTTAAAGGACTTTTGGTTTCCCAGTTAATTTAAATGCCTTTGCTGTAATTAAAATTGATATTTAACGCCTGTTAATTTTTCTGATAAATCCCAAAGGCGTTGCGCATCCTGCTTATTTTTTGATGCCGAATTAGAGTCTACAATTTTGGGGTCGCCTCGCCATTCGTTAAAACCGCTCGGCCCTATATATTCTCCGCCTTTTAAATGGTTTGAAAGTGCCGCATACAAAACTGGCTTGGCTCCTTTTTCTGCGGGTTGCCCTATTATCGGGCTTAACCATTTTAAAAATTTAGGTGTTGATTTGAAAAGACCTGTGTTGGAAATACCCGGATGCGCCGCTACAGAAACTGTTGAATATCCGGAAACTTTTAACCTACGTTCCAACTCATAGGCAAACATTAAACAAGCCAGTTTACTTTGTCCGTAAGCTTCCCGTTTACTATAGCCGTTTTTAAAATTAATATCGTTAAACCTAATATCGGCCCATTTATGAGCCAAGCTGCTTAAAGTTACTACTCTGGAGTTTTCTGTGGTTTTTAATAAGGGCAAAAGATAAGCTGTTAACGCAAAATGCCCGAGGTAATTGGTAGCCAACTGATTTTCAAATCCGTCCTCGGTTTGGTGGTACGGGGTCATCATAATGCCGGCGTTGTTAATCAATAGATCCAGACGATGATAATCTTGTTTTACCAAATCTGCAAAGGCTTGTACTGACTTTTGACTGCTTAAATCGAGTTTGATAACATCAATTATGGCAGAAGGGTATTTATTGAGAATTTTCTTCTTTGCGTTAATCCCCTTTTCCACATCTCTGCAAGCCATCACGATCCTAAAACCGAGTTTGGCCAATTTTGTACTTACTTCAAACCCTAAACCGGCGTTTGCACCAGTTATAAGGGCAACTTTCTGTACCATAACCCACAATTATTAAATAAAAATCAATTAAAATCTTTATTCAATAACCGCTCCAAATCGGTAAAGCTGATGTTCATTTTCACCCTACCCTGTTGAGCGTAAGATATTTCTCCGGTTTCTTCTGATACGATTAAAGCAGTGGCATCGCTAGATTCGGTAACGCCAATTCCAGCCCGGTGGCGCAACCCAAATTGTGGTGGTAATTGATCGTTTTCCGTTAAAGGCAAAATACAACTGGCAGATTTTATCATATTTTCTGATATGACCACGGCACCGTCATGCAAGGGACTGTTTTTTTGGAAAATACTTTCCAGCAAGCGTTTTGATATTTTTCCGTCAATCATTTCGCCACTGTTGGCAAACGCATCCTGATCAAAATATTTCGCAAATACAATAAGCGCCCCAGTCCTGGATTTTTTCATGGTTTTACAGGCATCAATAATGGGCTTTATTTTTGCCATATTGTTTTTTTCGAGCTCCTCTTTTCTAAAAATAAATTTTAACCAAGTGCGGTTTCGTAAGGATATATTTTTTCCGATGGTTAATAAAAACCTCCGGATTTCTTGCTGAAAAACGACTATTAGTGCGATAAAACCAACGCTCACGAAACTGCCCAAAATGCCCGAAAGCAGTTTCATTTTTAAGGCTTCTGTTAAAAAATAGAGGATATAAATCAGCAAAAATCCAAGAAAAATATTTACCGCAATAGTGCCTCTAATTAAATTATAGATGTAATAAATGATAATAGCGACCAAAATCATATCTATTACATCTAAAACGGTTAGCTTCAAAAAGCTGAAATCCAAAAAATCCATTGCAATGAAATTGTTATAAGTTCTCCCTTAATTTGTTAAAGATAGCGATACATTCCTTAGCTTCTTTAACATCATGTACCCTTAAAATATTTGCTCCGTTTTGCAAAGCAACGGTATTTAAAACCGTTGTACCGTTTAAAGCGTCATCAGCCGATATTTTTAACGTTTTCCAGATCATTGATTTACGAGACAAACCAGCCAAAACAGGAAAACTCAAAATTTTAAACCGTTCCATTTGGTTGAGTAACTGGTAATTTTGATCAATGTTTTTAGCAAATCCAAAACCGGGGTCTATGATAATGTCCTTCACTCCAAAACTTTTCAGTTTGTTAACCTGCGCAGAAAGATGAAACAGTATTTCCTGCGCCATATTTTCGTACTGGTTTAGCGTGGTCATCGTTTTAGGATCGCCCTTCGAATGCATCAAAATATATGGCACATTTAATCTACCGATGGTTTCAAACATTTTATCATCCAGCATTCCGCCAGAAATATCGTTAATGATGTGCGCACCTTCGTTAACTGCCTTTTCGGCGATACTTGCCCTAAAAGTATCAATTGATAAAATGGCTTTTGGAAATTCTCTTTTTAGACTGCGAATTGCCGGCAATAAGCGATTAGCTTCTTCATCAGCCGAAATATCCTCCGCACCGGGGCGAGTTGAATAAGCTCCTAAATCCAAAAAATCGGCACCATCGATAAGCATTTTTTCGGCAACAGCTAACAAATCCTTATCAGACTGCATTCTGCTTCGTTGATAAAAAGAATCGGGCGTTAAATTTAAAATCCCCATCACTTTGGGTTGCGCCAAATCAACTATTTGTCCGCCGATGTTAAGTGTGCGCTTTGTTTGAAAAAATGTATCTTTATCCCTCATTTTACAGAACAAATAAGGCATAATTTCATCATTTAACCAAACATTTATAGCATTTTGGCAAATAATACTTCCGCAGAATTCGACGCAATAATAAAAGTATGCAGAGATCTTTTTATTAAAAAAACCAGAGATTACGGAACTGCCTGGCGTATTTTAAGACCATCGTCCATAACCGATCAAATTTTTATAAAAGCCCAAAGAATTAGAACTTTGGAAGATAAAAAAGTGAGTAAAGTTGGTGAAGATATTGTTGGCGAGTATATTGGGATTATTAATTATTGCGTAATTGCCATGATGCAGTTAGAGTTAAGCGCTGATGCGCCTCAAGAACTAAATCCGGATGAAGTTGCAGTAAATTTTGATGCAAAGGTTAATGAAACCAAAGAATTGATGTTTGCCAAAAATCACGATTACGGCGAAGTTTGGCGAGATATGCGGGTAAGTTCTTTAACAGATTTAATTTTGATGAAGATTTTACGCGTTAAACAAATTGAAGATAATGATGGCAAGACTTTGGCTTCTGAAGGTGTAAAAGCAAACTATCAGGATATGATAAATTATTCGGTTTTTGCTTTAATTAAATTAGGAATATCATAATGACTGCTACAAAAAGTAAAAATATAGCTTTAACCACTATAAAAATATTTGTCGGGGCGCTTTTTATATTTAGCGGCTTAATAAAACTTAATGATCCGCTGGGTTTTTCGTACAAATTGGAAGAATATTTTGAAGTATTCCACCTTACTTTTCTAGTCCCTTTTGCTGTATTTTTTTCTATCACTTTATGTGCCTTAGAAGTAATATTAGGGCTGTTTCTACTAACGGGCTACTACGCAAAAAAAGTGATTTGGGGTTTGCTGTTATTGATTATATTTTTCACATTCCTGACTTTTTACTCTGCGTTTTTTGAGGTGGTTAAAACCTGTGGCTGTTTTGGCGATGCCATACCGTTAACACCTTGGCAGTCTTTTTCAAAAGATTTGGTTTTATTGGTAATGATTGTTTTTCTGTTCATCAACAGAGAAAAACTCGTCAATACTTCCGAAAACCGTGGCTTACGCCGAATTTGGAGTGTAATAATTATTGCACTTCCAATTTTCTTTGGTTTATACACTTATACCTTTCTACCGATTATAGATTTTTTGCCTTACAAAGTAGGCGTAAATATTCCAGAAGCGATGAAAATCCCGGAAAACGCCCCACAAGACGAATACGAAATTAACTATAGCCTCGAAAACAGAAAAACCGGTGAGAAAAAAGAAATGAGTGATAAAGAATATCTCGCCACTAAAATTTACGAAAATCCAGACTGGGAAATCAGGCATTCAAGCGAGCCGGTGGTGATAAAACACGGCTTCAGACCAAAGATTGAAGGGCTAAACATTTACGACTCGCAAGGCGTAAATTACACTTCCGAAATTTTTGAAAATCCTTACTATAATTTGGTTGCCGTTGCTTGGAATTTGAACAAAACCCAAGAAAAAGCTTTAGGAGATATTAACGCACTTGCCATCAATGCGGTGCAGAATTTTAATGTACGGTCTGTACTTTTAACTTCTGCCTCTGCGCAGGATGCCTCAAAACTTTCTAAAAAACTAACTTTGCTTACCGAGATTTTTTATGCTGATGCCGTTCCGTTAAAAAGTATGGTACGCTCTAACCCAGGATTAATGCTTTTAAAAGACGGCGTAATCGTCAATAAATGGCCGGCCTCTGCCCTACCAACCTACAACTATTTGGCAGAACACTATTTCAGTAAAATAAATGATTAAATTCATCATCCAAAAACTGGCTTATGGCTTTGCAGTTTTGCTTGGTGTGGTGGTGGTGGTTTTCTTTTTGTTCAACATTTTGCCTGCGGATCCTGCCCGGATGACGCAAGGACAACGTTCTGACGTACAGTCTTTAGAAGCCGTCCGCAAAGAATTTGGGCTGGACAAACCAGTTCCTGTCCAGTTTTTATATTATATCAATGATTTATCGCCTTTGGCTGTTCACCCTTCAGATTCATCGGCGAAAGCCAAATATCATTATTTAAAACTTTTTAATAGCAGCAACCAAAACGCTTTGGTTTTAAAAATGCCTTATCTGCGTCGTTCGTACCAAACTAAAAGAGATGTGACCAGTATTTTGGCAGAGACTGTACCTAATACAATGATTCTCGCATTTACTGCGATGCTTTTTGCAACAATTCTCGGAATAGCGTTGGGAGTTTTGGCAGCCGTTTACAAAGACAGTTGGATAGACCAAACCGCTATTGCAAGCTCAATTTTAGGAATTTCTGCACCGTCTTTTTTTGCGGGAATCATCATCGCTTGGCTTTTCGGCTTTGTTTTGAGCGATTATACAGGTTTAAACATGTCGGGCAGTTTGTACGATTATGACCCGTTTAAAGGCGAAGTTTTAGTTTGGAAAAACTTAATCTTACCGATGCTCACTTTGGGTTTACGTCCGTTGGCGATAATTATGCAACTGACACGGAGTGCCATGCTTGATGTTTTACGGCAAGATTATATCCGCACCGCAAAGGCGAAAGGCTTAAATGCAAAAAACATTATTCTTAAACACGCCTTGCCAAATGCGCTAAATCCAGTAGTTACAGCGGTTTCGGGCTGGTTTGCGTCTTTATTAGCAGGGTCGTTTTTTGTGGAGTACATTTTTGGCTACAACGGATTGGGCAAAGCCACTGTTGACGCTTTAGAACTAGCAGATTTACCCGTAATTATGGGTTCTATTTTGTTTATTGCATTTATATTTATCATTATCAATATTTTGGCAGATTTACTTTATGCCAGTTTAGATCCGCGGGTAAAAATTTAAGATCATCAAATCATGGCAGAAAATTCAACGCAAAACATCCCATCCAAAAAAATATTTTTAATCGGTTTTATGGGCTGCGGCAAAAGCAAATTGGGTAAAGCTTTAGCCAACAAATTAGAGCGTCCTTTTTTAGATTTGGATGATTTGGTAGAAGCAAAAAACCAAATGAGCATTCCCGAACTTTTTACCGCTTTTGGCGAGCAAGGTTTTAGGGAAAGAGAAAAACAAACTTTGCAGGAAGCTGCAATTGCAAATGACGCAATTATTGCAACTGGCGGCGGTGCGCCTTGCTTTTTCGACAATATGGAATGGATGAATAAAAACGGCACCACTGTTTTTATTGATACACCTGTAAAAGTTTTGGCCGATAGATTAATTAACGCCCGGGTTGAACGCCCGCTCGTTAAAGGAAAATCTTACGAAGAACTAATTGCTTTTATTGAAGCGAAATTGGAAGAAAGGCTTCCGTTTTATACCCAAGCACAAATAATCTTAAAAGGAGTTGATTTAAGTGCTGATGATTTGATTGAAGCTCTAGGAAATAGTGGCAAGTCATAAATAGAATCCTATTAAAAACAATATATTAAGATCAAAAACCATGATGAAAAAAATATTAGTGACCGGCAGTAACGGGCTGTTAGGTCAAAAACTAACCGAAAGAATTTTAGCGAAAAATGATTTTGAGTTAGTGGCGACAGGAAAAGGGAAAAATCGCTTTCCTATAAAAGATGGCTATACCTACGAGGAGATGGACATTTTAAACGCTGACAGTATTGACAATGTTATTGGAAAATTTTTGCCAGATGTGGTCATCAACACCGCCGCAATGACCAACGTTGATACCTGCGAAACAGAAAAAGAAACTTGTTGGGCGTTAAACGTTACAGCGGTTGAGCATCTGATAAAATCCTGCAAAAAACATAGTGCGCATTTGATTCATCTTTCTACAGATTTTATTTTTGATGGTTTGGCTGGTCCTTATAAAGAAGATGCAACACCTTCGCCGGTTTCTTTTTATGGAGAATCTAAACTGGCGGCAGAACTTTTACTGCAGAAATCGGACATTAAATGGACCATTCTGCGTACCATAATTGTTTATGGGATTGTGAGCGATATGAGCCGGAGCAATATTGTACTTTGGGCAAAAGGCGCCTTGGAGAAAGGCAATCCGATAAACGTAGTTAACGACCAGTGGCGGATGCCAACACTTGCCGAAGACTTGGCAGATATTTGCTTATTAGCGGCAGAAAAAGAAGCTCAAGGAATTTTTAATGCTTCCGGAAAAGATATGATGAGCATTATTGAACTAGTACAAGAAGTTGCTGATTATTATCAATTAGATAAAAGTTTGATCAAACCAATCAGCTCCGCATCTTTAAAACAGGCCGCAAAACGCCCGGTAAAAACAGGTTTTATATTGGATAAATCCATAAAAGAATTAGGCTACCAACCACACTCATTTAAAGAAGGAATAGCCATAATGGAAAAGCAATGGAATTTACTTAGGTCTGACGCTTAAAAGCTTTTCGTTAAAATACATTTGCTATATTCATAAAAATTAAAATTTAAGAAAATGTCATTAAAAATTGGAGATCAAGCACCGGACTTTATCTTAGTAAGTTCAGATTTAAAAGAAGTAAGTTTAAAAGATTTTGCAGGCAAAAAAGTAATTACCCACTTTTTTCCTTTAGCATTTACAGGCGTTTGTACCACACAGCTTTGCACCATGCGAGATAATTTTGGCTTTTACGAAGGCTTGGGAGCGCAAGTATTAGGTATTTCTATCGATTCGCCTTTTACTTTAGCAAAATTTAAAGAAGAAAATAGTTATCAATTTCCCTTATTATCAGACTTCAACAAAGAAGTATCACAGGCTTACGGTGCTTTTTATGATGAATTTGTATTCAACTTAAAAGGCGTTGCTAAAAGAGCGGCTTTTGTAATCGATGAAAATCAAAAAATAATTTATGCCGAAGTACTAGAAAATGCCGGCGATCTTCCTAACTTCAAGGCAATTGACGATATTGTAAAATAAACCTAAACAAAATCAATAATGGATCCATCAATCAGCATTATTTTCATCATCATTGGAAGTATAATTGCGCTCTTCTTTCTGTTTTATATTTTACCGGTAAATCTTTGGTTCACTGCTCAGTTATCCGGAGTAAAAATCAATTTGATGAACTTGGTTTTAATGAGATTAAGAAGAGTTCCACCGTCACTAGTGGTGAACGCCATGATTACCTCTACAAAAGCAGGTTTAAACATCACTTCAAATGAAATTGAAACGCATTATTTGGCTGGTGGCCACGTTAACAACGTAATTAAATCGTTAATTTCTGCCGATAAGGCAAACATTCCGCTTGATTTTAAATTGGCGACCGCTATTGACTTAGCCGGAAGAGATGTTTTTGAGGCGGTACAACTTTCGGTAAATCCGAGGGTGATTAACACGCCTCCGGTTGCCGCCGTAGCGAAAGATGGTATACAGCTCATCGCTAAAGCCAGAGTTACGGTAAGGGCAAACATTAACCAATTGGTGGGTGGTGCTGGCGAGGAAACTATTTTAGCCCGTGTGGGCGAGGGTATTGTGACCACTATTGGTTCTGCAATGAGCCACAAAGAAGTATTGGAAAATCCTGATAAGATTTCTAAAGTTGTGCTGAGCAAAGGATTGGATTCCGGAACCGCTTTCGAGATATTATCCATTGATATTGCGGATATTGATATTGGCGACAATATTGGTGCTAAGTTACAAACTGACCAGGCTGAAGCCGATTTAAAAGTGGCAAATGCAAAAGCTGAAGAGCGTAGGGCAATTGCGGTTGCTTACGAGCAGGAAATGATTGCCAAGGCACAAGATGCCCGAGCAAAAGTGATTGAGGCAGAATCGCAAATTCCATTGGCTATTGCCGAATCGTTTAGAAGCGGGAATTTGGGCATTATGGATTATTACAAAATGCAGAACATCCAAGCTGATACGGATATGAGAGAATCCATCTCCAAACCGAAAGGTGGCGGAGACCAGAAATAGTGCTGAAAGCAGAAAAGCTAAAGGCATAAAGCCGTCTTATTTACGAGAAATGAACAGCGCAGTTTTATTGCGCTGTTTTTTTATGGTTAAACGCTAAAGATTGGCTTCGTTTTTGAACGTTTGGAAAAGCAGATTTCTTTTGAATCTTAAAACTTATAAAAATGAAAAAATCAATCTTATCTATCCTATCTCTTTGCCTCGTGGCATTAATTTTAACTTCTTGTGCTTCAAAAAATGGCGCAACAAATTACAAAGTTTCAAAATCTACAATTTCAGGTACCTGGACAGTTTCTGATGTTAGCTTAGAAGGTTTTCCTGCAGATTATCAAGTAACTAATGCTTTTGGGATGGCGCCTTATAAAGATTTTATAGGCAGTACTTGGCAGTTATACGGAGGTTATAGCGGTTATATTACCTTAGCAAACGGAACAACTCAAAACATTTATTGGTCTTTGTTGAACGATGGCGTCACACCGGTTTTCCAGTTTAAAAAAGTTGATGCCGGCGAGAAAGCCAGAAATGTTACCGAAGGTTATCGTTTAAACGTTGATGCGGCTTCTAAAAATTCGCTTACTTTAAGCTCTCCTTTTCAGTTGCTAAACGGCAATTCTGCTAGGATTGTTTATACTTTGAATGCGCAGTAACGTAGAAGTATAAAGTCGAAAGTAAAAAGTATAAAGACTTACGAGTCAGTTTTCTTCGTAAGTCTTTTTTCTATAAGTTCAGGTATTATTTTATTCCGCCGAAGGCGGCGAAACATAAATTTTTATGCAATACTTCCGTTTTGCGGAAACCAATTTTTTCCATGAGTTCTAGCTGGTAATTTAAAGAACGGGGTGAATCTTCTTTCTCAATATAATCGAATACTTTTTGGCGATAATCTTTCCCTCCTACTCCTTCTAAATAATCGCCGTATTTCTCCCATATCAAACGGTTAACAACTTCTGTATTTTGTAGCACTAAATCAGAAATCATTAAACAACCGCCAGTATTTAACAGGTCAAAAAGTTTTTGGAAAGTTTGTGACCAGTCTTCGTCGTCTCTTAAATGGTGCAGAACTGCCCCGGCAAGGATAATGTCGAAAGTTTTTCCTCCAAAATCAATAGTTCTAATATCGCCTTGTAGCGTTTTGATTACGCCGTTTGTTTGTTCGGCGACTCTTTCATTTGCTCTGGTTAACATAGGTCCACTTAAATCGACCAAAGTACAATTGAGGTTGGGAAGCTTTTGTAACATTTTAAGCGTATAATTCCCCGCACCGCACCCGATGTCCAAAACTTCTCTGGCGTTTGGAACGATACTTTTTGCAGCTTCTGTAATCAGTTCTAATGATATTTCGGCATCAATGGTAGAAACCTGACCGGTATTGAGGTTAGAGAAACGTTCTACATCGTTGTCAAAACGTTCTTTTATTTCTTGTGTGGTGGATTTGTACATAAACTGTTTTCTGTTATAACTTGAATAAACTAACCAAAGTTTGAGCGTCGATAATTTGCAGTTTGTCTGAATTGAATTTCTGAAATCCTTTATCGAAACTGACTACATAATCCATTTTGTTCAATAAAGCTGTGAAATATTGCAAGGCATCTTCTATATCTGTAAAATTGGATTCTAAAGCTTTAACCGAACTTTCATGGTTGCCCTCTACAACTTTAATATGATCTAAAAATTTCAAAAGCGTCGTCTTTGCTACCGTAGATCCTAAATTTTTAGTCAGCCAATAGCTTATAATATGCAAAATGGATGAACTAACAAACAGCTTAATTTTCTGTTGTTCTTCCAACATAAAAATAGACCTAACCATTTCATACTTATTTCGCTTTAAAACGAAATCCAAAATTACATTAGCATCTAAAAAAACTTTAGTTGCCATATTTCTCGGCTCTATCTAAATAATACTCTTTTTTGAAATCTAAGTCAGAAGAAATCTTTGGAATTTCTAGTTTATCGATATAATCAATTAAACTTTCAGAACTTCTTTTTTTCTCTAACCCTTTCAAGTAAGCTTCTACCAATTCAGACAAGCTCTCATTAATTTCCGCAGCATACTTCTTCGCTTTGGTTAAAACATTCTTTTCGATAGTCAGATTAACTCGTGTTTTCATAAATTAAAAATACGCATAATATTTAATAATGCGCATAATATCTTTAAACAAAAAAACCGACGATAAAATACCGCCGGTTTCTAGATCATAAAATCGTAGCGGTTCTAAACATTCTTAGCCAACCAATCACCAACTGCATTGGTTCCGTAAGCTTTGTTTTTTCCAGATAAATCTTCGGTAACAATACCTTCTGCTAAGGATTTGTTTACCACAGCTCTAATGGCATCAGCTTCGGCTTGTAAACCGAAAGCATCTTCAAACATCATAGCTGCAGATAAAATTGTTGCTAAAGGATTTGCAATGTCTTTTCCGGCGGCTTGCGGATAAGATCCGTGAATTGGCTCGTACAAAGAAGTATGCAAACCTTTAGACGCAGAAGGCATTAGACCCATAGAACCCGAAATTACAGAAGCTTCATCTGTTAAAATATCTCCAAATAAGTTTTCAGTTATCAAAACATCGTAAGAATTTGGCCATTGTACCAGACGCATCGCAACTGCATCAACAAACTCGTAACTTACGGTTACTTCTGGATAATCTTTTTCCATTGCCTGTACAGTTTCTCTCCACAAACGAGAGCTTTCTAAAACGTTTGCCTTATCAACACAGCAAAGTTTTTTACTACGGGTCATCGCAATTTCAAAACCCATTTTAGCTAAACGCTGAATTTCTTCACGAGTGTAAGTACAGGTATCAAAAGCGGTGTTTCCATTGTCCTTTCTTCCTCTTTCACCGAAGTAAATTCCGCCAGTTAACTCACGTAAAATAATTAAATCTGTTCCTTCAATTCTTTCTCTTTTTAAAGGAGAATTATCAATTAAAGATGGGAAAGTGAACGTTGGACGAACGTTTGCAAACAGACCCAATTTCTGACGCATTTTTAACAATCCTTGCTCCGGACGAACTGGTGCGCTTGGATCATTATCGTATTTTGGGTGACCTATTGCTCCAAAAAGCACTGCGTCAGCAGCCAAACAAACTTCGTGAGTGGAGTCTGGGTAAGGCTCACCACAATCATCAATGGCACAAGCACCTGTTAAAGCAGATGTATAGTTGATTTCGTGGTCAAATTTTACAGCAATGGCGTCCACTACTTTTACAGCCTGATTGATTACCTCAGGTCCAATTCCGTCTCCCGCTAATAGGGCAATGTTTAGTTTCATTTATTTTAAGTATTGAGTAGTGAGTAATTAGTATTGAGTACTTAGTATCAAAACATTACTACAATTGTTATTATTAATTATTTTCTTTTTCCATCCAACAAGCATCTTGATACTTGCTACTAAAGACTAGCTACTTTATTTTCCTGCCCACAAATAATATTCAGCATTTTTTCTGTTGCTTTTATAGCGCAAACTGTTTGATCAGAGTCTAAGCCTCTGGTTGTAAAGGTTTTTTTATCCGTTTTCCAAGTAATCGTTGTCTCGCAAAGTGCATCAGAACTACTTCCAGGAGCAATACGAACGCTATAATCTATTAAAGCAGGCAATTTTCGGCCCTTAGCTTTATAAAGTTTACTCAACGCGTTCATAAAAGCATCAAACTGTCCATCGCCCTGAGCATGTTCCTCGTATAACTTATCGTTAAACTTGATAGCAATTGTAGCCGACGGTCTTAGTCCTGCAGCATGCGAAAGCAAATAAGAATGTACTTTTACCGTTTCTTGGTATGCGCTACTCGCCAAAACATCAGAAATAATGTACGGTAAATCATCCTGAGTGACGGTTTCTTTTAAATCGCCTAACTCAATCACACGTTGTGTAACTTTCTTTAAATCAGCATCGTTCAACTTCAAACCTAGCTCTTGGAGATTCTTTTCAATGTTGGCTTTGCCCGATGTTTTTCCTAAAGCATAGGAGCGTTTACGTCCGAACCTTTCCGGCAATAAATCGCTGAAATATAAATTTTTCTTATTATCTCCATCCGCATGAATTCCTGCCGTTTGCGTAAAAACGTTTTCACCAACAATCGGTTTATTGGCTGGAATCCTTACGCCAGAAAATGTTTCGACCAATTTACTCACTTTGTAAAGCGATGATTCTTTTAAGCCTACTTTTACTTCGGGCAAAAAATCATTGATTACGGCTATAACACTGGCTAAAGGGGCATTTCCTGCTCTTTCACCCATTCCGTTTACGGTCAAGTGCAAACCATCCACGTTTGATTTAATGGCTTCCATCACGTTGGCCGTACCTAAATCGTAATCGTTATGCCCGTGAAAATCAAAATGTGTTTTTGAATATCTTGTTTTCACTTTTGCAATGAATTCGCTGGTTTCCGAAGGAGTTAAGATCCCTAAAGTGTCGGGCAACATGATGCGTTCCACCGGCTGTTGCGTTAAAAAATCAAGGTATTGGAATACGTATTCCTGCGAATTGCGCATTCCGTTGCTCCAATCTTCTAAATAAACATTGGTTTTTATCCCTTTGTCAGAAGCCAGTTTGATGACCTCCGCTATTTCCACAAAATGTTGTTCTGGAGTTTTTTTAAGTTGATGCGTAAGATGATTGAGCGAACCTTTGGTTAACAAATTCTGTACTTTAACACCGGCTTGCACCATCCATTCGAGAGAAACGCCTTTATCAACAAAAGTTAAAACCTCAATTTTATTTAAATACCCGTGTTTTTTAGCCCATTTGGCTACTGTTTTAACAGCTTCCAATTCCCCCTCAGATACCCTTGCAGAAGCAATTTCAATCCTGTCCACCTTTAATTCCTCAAGTAATAATTGAGAAATGGTCAACTTCTCTGATACTGAAAAAGATACGCCAGAGGTTTGTTCTCCATCCCTCAAGGTAGTGTCCATGATTTCTATTTTCCTTCTTTTCATCAACAAGCTATTTTAGATTATAAAGGAAGTTGTTGAGCAAATTCCTGTATTTCTGATTTTATATTTTGCAGATAATCGATATCATCAAAACCGTTCATCATGTTCTCTTTTTTGTAAGAGCTGATGTCGAAATTTTCTGATTCGCCAGTTGATAACAACGTAATAGTTTGTGCTTCTAAATTGATTTCCAACTCGGTTTCTGGATTTGCGTGGATTGCAGTAAATATGTTTTCCAAAAATGCAGGACTGATTTGTACTGGCAAAACACCAATGTTTAAGCAGTTTCCTCTGAAAATATCAGCGAAGAAACTAGAAACCACTGCTCTAAAGCCGTAATCGTAAACTGCCCAGGCAGCGTGTTCACGAGAAGAACCCGAGCCAAAATTTTTACCGCCAACCAAGATTTTTCCTTTGTAAGTTGGATTGTTCAACACGAAATCTGCTTTCGGAGAACCGTCTGTATTGTATCTCCAATCTCTAAATAAGTTATCGCCAAAACCAACACGCTCTGTTGCTTTTAAGAAACGAGCCGGGATAATTTGATCTGTATCTACGTTTTCTATCGGAAGTGGAACTGCCGTAGATTTTAATATTGTGAATTTATCGTATGCCATTTTTTTTAGTTTGTTAGGCTTTAATTTGTTAGGTTGTTAGGCTTTTGAAGCGCTTACAAGCTAGTTAGCTAAACCCTAAATTTATATTATTACTTTTCGGTTTGTTAGATTGTTAGTTGGTTATGGTGTCCGACTTTGCAGTCCTAACCATCTAACAACCTGACCAACTAACCACCTACTTCATTAACTCTCTCGGATCTGTAACTTTACCAGTTACCGCCGCTGCTGCTGCAACAAGTGGACTTGCCAACAAAGTGCGTGAACCTGGACCTTGACGGCCTTCGAAGTTTCTGTTTGATGTACTTACTGCATATTTTCCGGCTGGAATTTTATCATCATTCATAGCTAAACAAGCTGAACAACCTGGCTGACGTAAAACAAAACCTGCTTCGGTAAAAATATCCAACAAACCCTCTTCTTTGATTTTTGCTTCCACAATATGCGAACCTGGAACTAACCAAGCAGTTACGTTATCCGCTTTGTGGCGTCCTTTAACTATCGATGCGAAAGCTCTAAAATCCTCTATCCTACCGTTTGTACAGCTACCGATAAACACATAATCAACTGGTTTACCAATCATGTGATCTCCCTGATGGAAACCCATGTAATTCAAAGATTTTTCGTAAGTAGCAACACCGCCTTCAACTGCTTCGGCATTTGGAATATCCTGAGAAATACCAATTCCCATTCCCGGATTAGTGCCGTAAGTAATCATTGGCTCAATTTTGCTTCCGTCAAAAGTATATTCTTTATCAAAAACAGCATCAGCATCGGTTTTTAAAGTTTTCCAATAAGCCATTGCTTTATCCCAAGCTTCGCCTTTTGGTGTAAACTCTCTTCCTTTAACATAGTTGAAAGTGGTTTCATCCGGAGCAATCATACCACCCCTTGCACCCATTTCTATTGAAAGGTTACAAACGGTCATACGGCCTTCCATGGTCATTTCCTCAAAAACTTTTCCAGCATACTCTACAAAATAACCTGTAGCCCCAGAAGTTGTTAGTTGCGAAATAATAAACAAAGCAACATCCTTTGGTGTAACTCCAAACCCTAAAGAACCGGTAATATTGATTCTCATTTTCTTTGGTTTTGGTTGCATAATACATTGTGAAGCCAACACCATTTCAACCTCTGAAGTTCCGATACCGAAAGCAATAGCACCAAAAGCACCGTGGGTTGAGGTATGCGAATCGCCACAAACAATAGTTGCTCCCGGTTGTGTAATTCCGTATTCTGGACCTACAACATGAACAATTCCGTTTTTCTGGTGGCCTAAACCCCAGTGCGAAATTCCGTATTCGTTACTGTTAGCTTCCAAAGCTTTCAACTGATTTGCTGAAAGTGGATCTTCAACGGGCAAATGCTGGTTAATTGTTGGCGTGTTATGATCTGCCGTAGCAAAAGTACGTTCAGGATGTAAAACCTTAATTCCACGGCTTTTTAAGCCTAAAAATGCAACTGGACTAGTTACTTCATGGATCATGTGGCGATCTATAAAAACTACATCTGGCCCACCATCAATATGGCGCACTACGTGGCTGTCCCACACTTTGTCAAATAATGTACTGCTCATTTTATTTGTTTTTTATGTTTTTTGAGGAACATTTCTGTTCGCTCTTTTATTTTTCTTTTTTAGTTCACCTTCCTGTCATGTTGAACGATAGTGAAAAATCTCAATTTTAAGTTCTCCGTTTTACAAGGCGAACTTAGTGTTTTAATTAATGGACGTTTTAACACGCTAGCCGGTATCCGCTTCTATCGTTAACGCAATGCCTAAACACCTAACAAACTAATCCCTAACCATCCAACTATATAAACTTATTTACCGCATCTAAATACGCACTGGCCGATGCCATCACAATGTCTGTACTAAAGCCGTAGCCGTTGTAATGCTTTTCGTTATGTTTTATGCGCATATTCACTTTACTCACATCATTACTTCCGCCGTGAATGGCATCGATATGGAAATCCTTTATGGAAATTTCTTTATCGATAATTGAATTGATGGCTTTAATAGTTGCATCAACCGGACCATTACCCGAAGAAACTGCCTCTTTCAATTCTCCTCTGATGTCTAATTTCACGATCGAAGTCGGCAACAACGGATCGCCACACATTACTTGCAATAACTTAACGGTAACACCTGCTTTATAATTACGTTCAGATCCCTCACCGCTCATTAAAGCCAATAAATCATCGTCTTTAATTTCTTTTTTGCTATCGGCAACTATTAAGAAACGTTCGTAAACGTCATCTAAGTTAATTTTATCGATTACGTAACCCAATCTTTCTAAGTGGTGTTTTAAGGCATGGCGACCGCTTCTGGCTGTCAAAATAATTTCTGACGAATCTATACCAACATCCTCTGGATTGATGATTTCATAGTTCTCGCGATGTTTCAACACACCATCTTGATGAATCCCTGAGCTATGCGCAAATGCATTTTTACCAACAATTGCTTTGTTTGGCTGCACTGGCATACGCATCATTCTGCTCACCATTCCGCTTAACTCGTAAAAATGTCTAGAGTTAATTTTGGTATGCTTATTCAAAGTTTGATGCGTTTTTAAAATCATCGCAACTTCCTCTAAAGAAGTATTTCCGGCTCTTTCGCCAATTCCGTTAATGGTACACTCCGCTTGGCGGGCACCATTTTGAATTCCGGCGATGGTGTTTGCAGTTGCCAAACCTAAATCGTTATGACAGTGCACAGAAATAATTGCTTGGTCAATGTTTTTAACATGATCCATCAAGTATTTGATTTTTGCGCCATATTGATCTGGCAAGCAATAACCGTTTGTATCCGGAATGTTTACTACTGTTGCACCGGCTGCAATAACAGCTTCCACCATTTGTGCTAAAAACGCATCATCTGCCCTACCGGCATCCTCGGCATAAAATTCTATATCCTCTACAAAACGCTTTGCATATTTTACCGCATCAACGCCACGTTGTAAAATATCTTCGCGGGTGCTGTTGAACTTATATTTGATATGCATATCCGAAGAACCAATTCCCGTGTGGATACGTGGTCTCTTAGCATATTTTAAAGATTCAACTGCAGCGTCAATATCTTTTGTATTTGCTCGGGTTAAGGCACAAATTATCGGTTCTTTAACCGCCTTAGAAAGCGCAACTACACTTTCAAAATCTCCCGGACTTGAAATTGGGAAACCCGCTTCAATCACATCAACACCCAAAGCTTCCAAACGCAGTGCAATTTCTATCTTTTCAGATGTTGTCAACTGGCAACCAGGCACTTGTTCTCCGTCTCTAAGTGTGGTATCAAAAATGTAAATGCGATTTGGATCGTGTAACATGTTATTTATTTATTATCCGCTTAAAGCGGGATTAAAACTTTATTACTCAACAATTGAGTATGCTTCTTCTAAAACTTGTTCTTTAATTATTTCTTCGTTGGCGATTACCTCGCCGTTCTTTAGCACTATTTTTTTTGTTAAACAGCTGGGCAATTGTGCCTCAAAATGTCCAACGTAAATTATCGTCATTCCGTGACGACTAAATTCATCAACCAGTTGGTTAAAATAAGCTGTTTGTTGCTTATCCAAGCCTTGGCAAGGCTCATCCAAAATTAATAATTCCGGATTTTTTATCACTGTACGAGCCAGTAAAACCAAGCGTTGTTTGCCCAAAGGCAATGAACTCAATAAGTCTTTTTTATACTCGGTTAAACCGAAATATGCTACCAAATCATCAACATGTTTGGCTTTGGTGTAAGGCAATTGTTGAAACAAACCCACAGAATCATAAAGACCCGATGCTACGCTATCCCAAACGGTTGCATTTGCATCAAAATACCAATGGAATTCTGGCGATATTAAACCGATGTGCTGTTTAATGTCCCAAATGCTTTCTCCGCTTCCTCTTTTTTTACCAAACAGATAAAGCTCGTTAGCGTAAGATTGCGGATGGTCGCCGTTAATTAAACTTAACAAAGTTGATTTGCCTGAACCGTTATGTCCTTGCAACAACCATTTTTCGCCAGCTTTAACTTCCCAATTGATATTTTTCAAAACCTGCTTATCACCATAACTGATGTTTACATCCGCCATTTTGGCAATTTGGTTGGAACTATAAACCGGCGATTGTCTTAAAAATTCTGGAAGCGTTCTTTCAAAATCTTCCTTAACAATTGTTGTCTCTTTTGGCTCATCCAATTGTATCAGTTTGCCATTTTCAATTTCGGCAAATCGGTTGATACAGGTTGGCAATTCTTCATCATTGCTGATTAAGATTAATGTTACACCTGCTTTAGCTATTTCATCCAACAAAATGTTTAAACTTTTGCGAGAAGCTACATCCAAGCCGGTGTAAGGTTGATCGATAATGAGCAATTGTGGCTTTAACCATAACGCTTTTACCAACTGTAATTTCTTGTGTTCGCCACTTGATAATTCTATCAGTTGCGAGTTTCTTAACCTCGAAAAACCGAGTGCTTCCACCAATTTTTCGGCATCATTAAAATTTAAATTTTCTTCTTTACCAAAATGCGCTAATTCTGCATTTACGGTTAAAGTTTCTTTTGCTTGCTGGCTGGTGTAACGTTGCTGATAATAAAAGTTTGCAACGCCTTCCACATTTTTAAATTGATACCAACTCTCAACATATAAAACTTGAGCGGACAAATTGCTTTCGGTATCAAAGTTTATTTTTACTTCTCCGCTAGCATTTTGTTTACTGGTAAGGATTTTAGCTAAAGCTGTTTTTCCGCTTCCGCTTTTTCCTCCTAAAACCCAGTTTTCACCAAAATTGATTGTCCAGTTTAAATCAGAAAAAACTGATTTATTTTGAAACCTCAATGATAAATCAGAAATATAAACAAAAGCTTCATCTGAATCCCCAAAAGGAGACTTTGATTGGCCATTGTTCATATTCCGATTGTTCATTTTATAAAATATATTTTAAATTCTCTTGCGAGGATTTAATGGTTAAGCCGTTTTAATAGATTTCATTGCGGTCATTGCTTTACGCAATTTGGTTCCAACAATTTCTACTTGGTGATTACGTAAAATTTCGTTGATTCTTACCAACTCAACATTATCAACAGCACCGTCTTTACCTTCATTAAAGTTTTTACCCACTAAATCAGTATCAACTTTTTTCATGAAATCAGCTAATAATGGCTTGCAAGCTTGGTCAAATAAGTAACAACCGTATTCTGCAGTGTCAGAAATTACACGGTTCATTTCGAATAATTTTTTACGAGCAATTGTATTTGCGATCAGTGGAGTTTCGTGTAAAGACTCGTAGTAAGCAGATTCTGGTTTAATTCCAGCTTCAACCATTGTTTCGAAAGCCAATTCAACACCTGCTCTTACAAAAGCAACCATTAAAAGGTAGTTATCAAAATATTCTTGCTCGCCAATTTTAACATCGCCAGCCGGAGTCTTTTCGAAAGCAGTTTCTCCTGTTTCAGCTCTCCAAGCCAATAAGTTTTTGTCTCCATTAGCCCAATCTTCCATCATGGTACGACTAAATTCGCCACTCATAATATCGTCTTGGTGTTTTTGGAATAAAGGACGCATAATGTCTTTTAATTCTTCTGAAATTTCAAAAGCTTTTACTTTTGCAACGTTGCTCAAACGATCCATCATACCTGATACACCACCATGCTTTAAAGCTTCTGTAATTACTTCAACACCGTATTGTACCAATTTAGATGCGTAACCTGCATCAATTCCTTTCTCCACCATTTTATCGAAAGATAAAATAGAACCAGTTTGTAATAAACCGCAAAGAATAGTTTGCTCGCCCATCAAATCAGATTTAACCTCAGCCACAAAAGAAGATTTTAAAACCCCTGCTCTGTGACCACCGGTTCCAACGCAATAAGCTTTCGCTTGTGCCAAACCTTTTCCTTCTGGATCGTTTTCTGGGTGAACTGCAATTAAAGTTGGCACACCGAAACCTCTAACATACTCAGCTCGAACTTCAGAACCTGGGCATTTAGGCGCAACCATAATTACGGTTAAATCTTTACGGATTTGCATTCCTTCTTCAACAATATTGAAACCGTGAGAGTACAATAAAGTAGCACCTTTTTTCATTAAAGGCATAATTGCGTTAACTACCGCAGTATGCTGTTTATCTGGAGTAAGGTTTACTACTACATCGGCAGTTGGAATTAATTCTTCGTAAGTACCAACTTTGAAGTTGTTTTCAGTCGCGTTTTTCCACGAATCTCTTTTACCTTCGATAGCTTCTTTACGTAAAGTGTAGCTTACATCTAAACCGCTATCTCTTAAATTTAAACCTTGGTTTAAACCTTGCGCACCGCAACCAACAATTACAATTTTTTTACCTTTTAGGGCTTCCACGCCATCTAAAAACTCGGAATTGTCCATAAAGTCGCAAACCCCTAATTGGTTTAATTGTTCTCTAAGAGGTAGTGTGTTGAAATAATTTGCCATTTTTCTATTTTATTACTTTATTTATTTTAGACTATTTTTTAATTAATTTTCTATACGCTAAGGCACAACCAAAATGTATATTATCATGTCCAACTGTAGTGATTAAAATTTCTTCAAAGCTATTCATCTGTGCTTTAAAGGTGGATGTTGCAAACGGAACAATTGGACCAAACACCCCCTTATTATAATCTTCCTGAATATTTTTGACGGTTGATATCGCCAGGCTTTTTAACTCTGCAATCTCCTCTTCGTTAATATAACGAGAAGGTTTTGAGTCCTTTTTATAATCATCGTTATACTTCACGGCAGATGCATCAGCCAAAATCCCGGTGCGGACGTATGAAAGTGTTTGTGTACTTACTACGATGTGACCAAAATTCCAGATGATATTATTATTGAAACCTTCTGGGATTTGATTCAATTCCTCAACCGAAAGCGAATCAACCAGCTGAATGAACGCCTGACGACTTTGAATAATAAAATTAAAAACTTTCTCCATTACATTGTGAATATCTTACTGCCTTTATTTAAATATTGATTTTCTACCACATCCTCACTTGGTTCAAGTCTCTCAAACTCTCTTAATTTAGAATGGAAACCATCGCTAGCTTTGATAATTGCTACTCGGGCACTTCGAACAAACTCAATTAAACCATACTGCTGTAGCACTTTTACTAATTTGTCTGTTTCTTCACGATGTCCGGTTGTTTCAAAAACCGTATAATCATTCCGGATTACTACCGCTCTTGCGCCATGCTCACGCAATAAACGCTCAACACTTACTTGTTCTGCTATAATATCAGTTGGCACTTTATATAATGCCATTTCTTGCCAAATTACGTCTTGGTTGGTATTGTAATAAACTTTCAATACTTCCACCTGTTTTTCTAACTGGCGGGCCACTTTACGTACCACTTCCTCGCTCTCGGTAATCACGATATTGAAACGATGAATACCTTCCACTTCTGATGGCGATGTATTCAAGCTTTCGATGTTTAACTTTCTGCGGCTAAAGATAATCGCAATTCTGTTAAGTAAACCAATTTGGTTTTCGGTATAAACTGTGATGTTATATTCCTGCTTCTCTATATTTGATTCCATTTTAAAACCAATTAATTTTTTAGGATTCGATTATTTTAACCTGATTTCGCTTACACTACACCCTTGTGGCACCATCGGAAAAACGTTATTTTCTTTTTTCACCATAATTTCTAAAAGATATGCACCTTTATGATTTAACATAGTTGATAACGCATCTTTAACTTCAGATCTTTCAGAAATTCTTTGGCCATCTATATAATAGCTCTTCGCCAATGCTACAAAATCCGGACTTTTTATATCTACAAACGAATATCTTCTATCGTTAAAAAGCTCTTGCCATTGCCGAACCATTCCTAAAAACTGATTATTTAAGATAATAATTTTAACATCAATACCGGTTTGCATAATGGTTCCTAATTCCTGCAAAGTCATTTGAAAACCACCATCACCAATAATGGCAACTACATCTTTATCTGGAGCGCCAAATTTAGCTCCGATAGAAGCTGGTAAAGCGAAACCCATAGTGCCTAAACCACCACTGGTAATATTGCTACGAGTATTGTTGAATTTAGCATATCGGCAAGCCACCATTTGGTGCTGGCCAACATCCGTTACAATTACGGCGTCGCCATTTGTAAGTTGGTTTAACTGATTGATAACTTCGCCCATAGAAAGTTCACCTTCTGTTGGATTAATTTCGGCATCAATACATTGCTCCATCTCTTGCTTGTCAAAATCCCGGAATTTTTGTAACCATTCTGTATGAGATTTTTTCTCCACAAGTTCGGTTAACATCGGTAACGTTTCTTTACAATCACCCCAAACAGGAACAGTAGCTTTTACGTTTTTATCGATTTCGGCAGGGTCAATATCTAAATGAATAACCTTTGCTTGTTTGGCATATTTATCTAAACGACCAGTAACTCGGTCATCAAAACGCATCCCAATTGCAATTAAAACATCGCACTCGTTGGTCAAAACATTCGGACCGTAATTGCCATGCATCCCTAACATCCCAACATTTAACGGATGATCTGTTGGAATTGCACCGGCACCCAAGATAGTCCAAGCAGATGGAATACCCGCTTTTTCAACAAAGGCTTTAAACTCCTGCTCGGCATTTCCCAATAAAATTCCCTGTCCGAATAACACAAAAGGTTTTTTTGCCGAATTAATTAAATCCGCTGCTTCCTGTACGTAGCTTTTTCTTACAACAGGTTTTGGTTTGTAGCTGCGTACATGTTCGCATTTTTTGTAGCCAAAGTACTCGGCTAATTGAATCTGTGCATTTTTAGTAATATCAACTAAAACAGGCCCAGGCCGCCCTGTTCTTGCGATATAAAATGCTTTTGCCATTACTTCTTCAATTTCAGAAGCATCAGTAACCTGGTAGTTCCATTTGGTAACGGGAGTGGTAATATTGATTACATCTGTTTCCTGAAAAGCATCAGTTCCTAAAAGATGTGCGAAAACTTGCCCTGTGATGCATACCATTGGCGTACTATCGATTTGCGCATCTGCTAAACCAGTAACTAAATTAGTAGCACCCGGACCGCTGGTGGCAAATACTACACCCACTTTGCCCGATGTACGAGCATAACCTTGTGCGGCATGAGTTGAACCTTGCTCGTGACGAACCAAAATATGGTTTATCCGATCGTTATAATCATAAAGCGCATCGTAAATTGGCATGATTGCGCCCCCCGGATAACCAAAAATGGTATCAACGCCTTCTTCAATCAACCCGTTCAGTAAAATCTGAGAACCGGTAATGGTTGAAACCGCTTTTGGTTTTTGTTTCTCTGTTTTATTTTTTTGTATTTCAAGAGTATCCATAATCTCTTTTATTTATTTTTTGTTTGAAACCAATTCTTTCAGTTCACTACAATTTGTAATGATAACTTAATCCTCATCAGTAACACAACCTTCTGTCGCGTTTTTAACTAATTTAAAGTATTTATATAAAACGCCACTTTTGACGGGTGGTTCTGGCTGTTTCCACTCGTTTCTTCTTGCTGATAATTCTTCGTCAGAAATCAAAACGTTCATGGTGTTTTTAGTGGCATCAATTTCAATTAAATCGCCATCATTAATTAGAGCGATATTACCACCTTCAAACGCTTCTGGCACAATATGTCCAACTACAAATCCGTGAGTTCCGCCAGAAAAACGGCCATCAGTAATTAAAGCTACAGAAGCACCTAAACCTGCCCCAAAAATTGCAGACGTTGGTTTTAACATTTCCGGCATACCTGGTCCTCCTTTTGGTCCAGCGTAACGGATGACCACTACATCGCCCGCTTTCACTCTCCCGGATGAAATACCGTCAATCAGTTCAAATTCGCCATTGAAAACCCTTGCTGGACCGGTAAATTTCTCTCCTTCTTTACCGGAAATCTTAGCTACACTACCTTGCTGAGCGATGTTTCCATAAAGCATTTGCAAGTGTCCGGTTTCTTTGATCGGTTTTTCTAAAGGAAAAATTACCTTCTGTTTATCAAAATCTAGATCAACAGCTTCGGCTACGTTTTCAGCAACGGTTTTACCGGTTACCGTTAAACAATCGCCATAAATCAATCCTTTTTTCAGTAGATATTTCATTACCGCCGGCGTTCCACCGATATCATGAACATCTTCCATCATGTATTTGCCACTTGGCTTCAAATCGGCAATTACTGGCGTTTTATCGCTAATATCTTGAAAATCTTTAATGCTTAAATCTACGCCTACAGATTTTGCCATAGCAATCATATGCAATACTGCGTTTGTTGAACCACCTAAAACCATAATTACCACCATTGCATTATGAAATGCTTTGCGGGTCATTATATCTTTTGGTTTTATGTCTTTCTCTAAGAGAATTTTGATGTATTTTCCTGCTTCTAAACATTCATCTTTTTTCTCCTGACTTAAAGCCGGGTACGAGGAGCTGTAAGGTAAACTCATTCCCAAAGCTTCAATCGCAGATGACATCGTGTTTGCCGTATACATTCCGCCACAAGCACCTGCACCTGGGCAAGCATGTTCGATAACGCCCTGATAATCTTCTTCGCTGATGTTTCCGGCAAGTTTTTGCCCTAAGGCCTCAAAAGCAGAAACAATGTTTAAAGATTGGCCTTTATAATGACCTGAGTGAATGCTTCCGCCGTAAACCATAATAGCCGGGCGGTTTAAACGAGCCATCGCCATAATGGAACCCGGCATATTTTTATCACAACCGGGAATGGTAATTACGCCATCGTAAAAATGACCGGCGCAAACAGCTTCAATAGAGTCGGCGATTAAATCACGCGACACCAAAGAATAGCGCATGCCTTCTGTACCGTTTGTTAAACCATCACTAATTCCAATAGTGTTAAAGGTTAAGCCCACCAAATTCTCTTTCCATACGCCTTTTTTAACAATTGCGGCCAAATCGTTCAGGTGCATATTACAGGTGTTACCATCATAACCCATGCTTGCTATTCCTATCTGGGCTTTTGATAAATCTTCGGTGGTTAAGCCCAAACCGTACAACATTGCTTGTGTAGCAGGCTGCGTTTTATCCTGCGTAAATATTTTACTGTATTTATTTAATTCCATTATATAATTACTTCAAAACTTAATTTATCTAAAACAAGGCTTCTGTAAACCCTTTGAATATTTGCTCCTAAACTGAGATCAAAAGAAAGCGGATAAACTTGGTTATCTACCGCTTTAATGCCGATAATTTCTACGGCTGTACCACAAGCAAATGCGCTATCTGCATTTTTAAATTCCTCTACTGTGATGTTTTTTTCTTCGACCTCAATATCTAATTGCTCTGCAATTTTAATTACCGTTGCTCGGGTTATACCGGGCATTATATTGGTTTTTAATGGCGTAAACAGCTTTCCGTTTTTTTCAATAAATACATTTGCTGATGTGGTTTCGGTAATAAATCCGTTTACATCTAACAGAATTGCTTCGTCAAAACCATTTCTTTTTGCTTCCGAAATTGCCATTACGGAGTTGATGTAATTACCTGTTATCTTAGCTTTTATGGGAATAGCATTTGGTGTTGGCTTTTCAAACGAAGATATACAAGTTTTTAAAAACTTATCTCCGTAAAACGCGTCCCATTGCCAAGCAGTTATAATCAGTTGAGATTTTTTTGAGGCAACCATTGACATATCTGTGCCCGCAAAAACCAACGGACGAACATATGCATTCTTTAAATCATTTAGCTCTAAAAGTCTGTAAGTGTCAGTGACTAACTGGTTAATATCCCAATGAAAAGGCAAACCAATTTCTTGGCATGAAAATCTTAACCGCTCAAAATGTTCCTTTACTTTAAACAGTTTTACGCCATTTAAAGTTTGATAAGATCTGATACCCTCGAAAGCGCCAAATCCATAATGGATAGTTTGGCTAAAAAAATCAATTCCAGCCTCGGTTGCTTTAACAAAAGCACCGTCTTTGTAAATGATTTTATCTCCTTTAAAACTTTCCATGCTACCTATAATTTTATTATAAAAAAAACGCCCTCTTTAACGGAAGGCGCTTTTTAGTATTTTATTGTAATTAATTTACACACGCCTTCCTTTTGTTGCCGTTAACCAGCAAAATAATAATGAGAAGAATAGTGACGATTAATAACATATCAAATGCAATTTAAAACTGTTTCGTTTTATAAAAACAAGATAGGGTATCATACTTTATGTATCAATAGTAAAAGCAAAATAGTTTTAAAAAAATTATATTTCACAAAAATACATTAAACAAAATATAATTCCTTCTAAATATCTCTTTTAAAGCTATAATTTCCTCATATTTATACCAAACAACGAATCGGTATTCGGTACGCGAACGTTATCAAATTATGAAATCGGAAAATTCTGCCTAAAAACTTGAAATCCGCCGCAGAGTTTATTAAAACACGCAAAAAATCGGCATAAAAAAACCAGTACGTTTGCACTGGTTCTTTAATGATATTTTAAAGCCGATTAATGTTCCTGAACACCTTCGGCCAAAACAATTACTTTATTATTAATAACTTCTACTACACCGCCTTTTGTATAAAAATGTTGCTCTTTTCCGTTGGTTCTAATTACCACTTTTCCATTATCTAAAGTTGAGATAATTGGAGCGTGGTTATTTAAAATCTCGAAAGAACCTTGAGCACCTGGAACTGTTACCGAAGTAACGTCTCCTTCAAAAATCTTTTTATCGGGTGTTAATATCTCTAATTTCATTTTTTAGTATTTAGTAGAAAGTATCAAGTATCAAGTATCAAGAGATTTACAAGTCTTGCTACTTGATACTAAAATACTCGATTCTTACTAAGCGTTTGCCTCTGCTAATAATTTTTTACCTTTTTCAATAGCTGCTTCAATGCTACCTACTAAGTTGAAAGCTGCTTCAGGATATTCGTCAACTTCGCCGGCCATAATCATATTAAAACCTTTGATAGTATCTTTGATATCAACTAAAACACCTTTTAAACCTGTAAACTGCTCCGCTACGTGGAAAGGTTGAGACAAGAAACGTTGTACCCTTCTGGCTCTTGATACGGTTAATTTATCTTCTTCAGATAATTCATCCATACCTAAAATAGCGATGATATCTTGCAATTCTTTGTAACGCTGTAGAATCTCTTTCACATTCTGTGCGCAAGTATAATGCTCATCTCCAACTACTGCAACAGTTAAAATTCTTGAAGTTGAATCTAACGGATCTACCGCAGGGTAGATACCTAACTCGGCAATTTTACGGGAAAGTACGGTTGTAGCATCTAAGTGGGCAAATGTTGTTGCCGGAGCAGGGTCAGTTAAATCATCCGCAGGAACGTAAACCGCTTGTACAGATGTAATTGAACCTCTTTTTGTTGAAGTAATACGCTCTTGCATGGTTCCCATCTCTGTTGCCAAAGTTGGTTGGTAACCTACCGCTGATGGCATACGGCCTAACAAAGCCGATACCTCAGAACCTGCTTGGGTAAAACGAAAGATGTTATCGATAAAGAAAAGGATATCTTTTCCTTGTCCGTCTGCTTCACCGTCTCTGTAATATTCTGCAATCGTTAATCCGGATAAAGCAACACGGGCTCTTGCACCTGGAGGCTCATTCATTTGTCCGAAAACGAAAGTAGCTTTAGAATCTTTTAATTGTTCTTTATCAATTTTTGATAAATCCCAACCACCTTCTTCCATTGAATGCTTAAATGCATCACCGTACTTAATAATACCTGCTTCAATCATCTCACGTAAAAGGTCATTACCTTCACGAGTACGTTCGCCCACACCAGCAAACACAGATAGACCGTCGTAAGCTTTTGCGATATTATTGATCAATTCTTGAAT
>DATJED010000006.1:0-51850 GCA_035496935.1 Pelobium sp.
CCTAATATTCTCTAGTAAACAATATTTTATCTAGGGTCTCCAAAAACACTTAGTTCGTTTATACTTTGCGCAGTTCCCCCACCGAAATTTTCTAAACAACGGATACGTATATATTTAACCTTAGGCGCATTTACGTCTGCCTCCCAGTTAAAACCAGCGGCACCTATAGCCTGGTCATCGGCATTGTCTGTACCATAAGGTAAACCTGATGGTTTTGTTACGGTATAAGATCCTAATAAAATCCAACTACTATCCAATGCGCCATTCAAATTAGGGTTAGCAGAACCATAGATTTCGAACCGTTTCATCGTAGAAAGATAGTAAAAGCGAGTTCCCTCAGGAAAAGGACGAATATATACCCTACTTATTTTTGCTAGCTGACCAATGCTAAAGGTTACCATGTGTGGCTGGGGGCCTGTAGCAACTTGATCGGTAAAGCTTGTATATGGCCAACCCAATTTCCCATCCCAAGCATAAGGTAAGGCTGCTCCGTTAGTTACTTGTTTTGCATCTCCAGGCAATACAAAAGCGCTAAAATTAGATTTTGACAGTTCTGTTTCAAACAGTGGTTTAACTACTTTGTACATCGTATCTGTTTTATTTCCCCAACGGTCCTGAACTAAAAATCCAAACCGATGATCTGTTGTATCTAAACCACGTACCTTGGATACAATATTTTGAATGTTTGTGAATACGCTTTTGTCGTTATCAATTTCATATTCTTTAAAAGCATTGGGTTTTGTAACAACAATTGAAATATTTGATTCAGTGCTATTTGTAGCGGTTAAGTTGTACCCTCCAAAAGCATTGTTCACGTTGATACTTTTAAACACTTTCCAAATAGGTGAAAGTAACGGTTTAATTTTTACGATAACCGGAGCCGACTCTACCTCGGAACGGCTTACCGAATAAAGCGCTACTTGATGCTCCAAAGTATCTGCAAAACCATCTAGCAGTAATTCATTGGTATAAAAAGATGCTTTCACTTCTCTTTCCTTTCCATTTGTAATGGTAAAAACCGCTTTTACAAACAGCAAATTTGGATCGTTAGGTACGGTATATTTTACCGTTGCATTTCCGTTGCCGTTTACCACACTTACTCCAGAAACCTGCGCCGGAATTGTTGGGTCGTTTGCAATTGGTTTGTTTGTTTCCAGCTCTTTACTACAAGAGCTGATTGCAAATGCAAATGCAATCAGAAAGGAAAATTTTAATATTGATTTCATGTAAATTACATTTATAGTCATAAATAATTAAACAATAATTTTACCATCCTGGGTTTTCTACCAGATTTGGGTTACGGCGAGTATCATAGTTACCAATTGGCCAAAAATAATCTCGAGGCGCAATAAATTGTTGTCCGAAAATGAAATGTTCTTTATAATACGCGTCAGAAGATTCTCTAATGCTCCAACCAGTAATATCTTTATTTAGTTCTGTCGAAGCTTCTTTCCAACGTTTCAAATCCCATAATCTTTGTCCTTCAAACATTAACTCAATAGTACGCTCTTGATGTATTATTGAACGTAGGCCTGCTTGAGTTGTATATTTTGTAGGGTTTTTAGAGAAATTAGTCCATGATTCAACAACACCTTTTAATCCTGCTCTTTCTCTCACTTTATCTAAATATTGGATAGCAATTAAAGATCCCGGATGCACCTCATTTTCAGCTTCGGCGTAAAGCAAGTATAAATCTGCCATCCTCACCTCTGGCCAAGGGTATTGTTTCCAGGTGGGGCCTGATGTTCCGTTTGTAGTTGACTCCCAGCTCACCAGTTTTTTAACGAAATATCCAGTTGCGCTCCAATTCTGAAAATGTCCAAATCCAGCAGTTTCGCTATTTTTAGCTTTGATATAGAATGTATTGATATCGCTACCCGTAGAGTTACCATCTTTCATATACCAGATAGAGCCGTCAAAACCCAAATCAGCATAAAAACGAGGTTCGCGATCAAAATTTATTCTGGCAGTTACAAAACCTGGCTCTATATTGTATTTTTCCGCAGTTGTAGCTGTACGCAAAGCATCATATGCACTAAAATCTAAGGTTTTATCTTCATCTATTGGCACTCCGTTAGCTGTGTAAAATATTTTTGCAATTTTTAAAGGTGGTGCCCATACTCCTTGCAAGTTAAATCGGTTAGGAGAACTGCTTCTTTCTGTTGGAGGCATACATAATGCTTGATTTACAAAATAAGACTGTGCATTGCCCCAAACACACTCTGTACTCCAGCGCTGTGTGATGGCATTTCTGATGTTTAATTGTGTTTTTGTGGCGTCACTTAAGTTATAGATATCATTGGTGTATTTATAAAGGGAAAAACCGTTACTTTCCGCAGATTCTATTGCTGCCTTTGCCGCATCTGAAGCTTTCACCCATTTATTTGGATCAAAGACTGGATTAAATAATGCAACTCCATCTTTATCCTTAAAGCCTGCATAATCTGGGTTACCATTAAATAATGGGCTTGCCGCCATAATCAGTAATTTAGCTTTAACTGCTAATGCTATGGGTTTTGTTACTCTTCCTAACTCTGTGTTTTCGTTAATAATACGTTCAGGCAGTAATGGAACAGCCTCGTCCAGCCAAGCTGAGATGGTATTAACGCACTCATCAACAGGTTTTCTGTGTACATAAGAACTTGCCAAATCTCCATCAACGGCGATATTTTTTTCCATTAAAGGAATTGGGCCGTACATCCTTAACATATAGAAATGATAAAATGCTTTTAAGAATAGCGCTTCGCCTTTCCAACGTGAGCGTTCCGTGTCTGGAAGATCCGGCACTCTACGCGGATTATCCATATTCTCGATAAAGGTATTACAGCTCCGGATGGCATTCCACATTCTTAGATAATTAAACCTCCCATCGTTCCCTTTTTTATTTCCTTGCCATTCATTAAATAAGGGATCGGCAACAGTTTGTTGTCCTTCCGCAATTCTAAATGCGGGATGCCAATGCGTTTGATCATCTTGTGGATACCAAATTTCATCAGCGCTGGTAAGACCTGGATTAAACCATCCATCGCCATCCCTTGGGAGGTATGAATAGCAGGTGAATAAATATTTTTCGGCCTCAATCCGAAGCTTAAAAACATTATCGATAGTGGATACGTTATCTGGTATCACGTCAAGATACTTTTTACAAGAACTTACACTTATCGTTAGAAAAAAGAGCAAACAAATTTTGAAGCTATTTTTCGGTGTATTTTGGATAATCGTTTTCATCATTTTGAATAATTTCTAAGTACAGTTACTAAATAACTAGAAGTTTACTTGGACACCTAAGTTATAAACAGATTGGATAGGGTAATTAAGCCCGTTACCGCCCATTTCTACATCCCATAGTTTAAAGCTGCTAATGGAGAATAAATTGGTAGCAGAAAAATAAATCCGGATATTTTTTAAATCAAGGGCTTTAATACTTGGAATGGTATAGCCCAAATCAACGCTCTTAAGCCTAATAAAATCGCCATTTCTCAGCCACCATGTTGAGGGTTTATTATTAGAGGCAACCCGTAAAGTGCTTAGGCGAGGCCAAAAGGCATAAACATTTTGGTTATCTTCTGACCAATGGTTATCTGCAATAACTTGCAATAAATTGTTTTGATAGCCCCCGTTTAAATAAAACGGCTGGATATCACCAGAATTAATCATAAAAGAAGAACGAGCCGATCCTTGGAAATAAAAACCAAAATCGAATTTTTTATAGTTCATAGAAGCTCCAAATCCATAAATAATTTCGGGCTGTTGCGGATACCCGATAGGTACCATATCATCATCATTAATAACGCCGTCTTTATTTACATCTCTATATTTAATATCACCCGCTTTTAAAGTATTGTCTCCGTATTGAATTGGAGAGTTAGCTACTTCATTATTGTCTATAAATAATCGTTCTGCAATTAAGCCCCAAGTTTGCGAAAGGGAATGATCTATTCGTGATAAGTAGGCTATATTAGCTGGATACTGAATTTCGTCTGAAACTTTAACTTTGCTGGTAGCGTAGGTAAAGGTTCCTCTAAGATTCATCCCAAAATCAGAAGATATATTGGTTTGATATTTCGCTGATAAATCAATTCCCTTAGTTTCCGCCTTTCCATAATTTGAATATGGTGTAGCCTCAAAACCAGCCGCTGACTCAACTACAGATTTGGGTTGTAGTATTTGAGATCTCCACTGTTTATAAACATCCATGGTTAAATCTAAGTGTTTAAACATGGTTAGGTCCATACCTAAGTTTAAAGAACGCGACTTTTCCCAAGTTATACTATTGTTGGCATAACGAGAGATTGAAACACCCGGACGGTAATAAGGCGCTACTCCATCATTTTTTCCGAAAGAGCTTCCAAAACCACTATCATTTAGGTTTACATTTGACAAATAAAAGAACCGATCGTTGATGTTACCAATTTGGTCATTACCTACTATACCATAAGTTCCTCTGAATTTAAGATCGTTGATAACCGATAATAAGGGTTTAAAAAAATTCTCATTAGAAATTCGATAACCTAAACCTACTGAAGGGAAAAAGCCAAAACGTTTTTTTGCAGCAAAACGTTCGGTTCCGTTATAGCCAAAATTAAACTCTGCCAAATATCGGTTATCGTATCCGTAAGTGAATCGACCAGAAAATGTCTGATTTCTTTGTGGTAAAGATGCGGTAACGCTTCCGGCATTACCGGTTTCATAGTTGGAAATAGCCCCAATTAACATTCCTCCAACTTCATTTTTACCAAATATACGGTTGTAATTTGCTGTTGCTTCTAACCAAAATCTTGAATCTACATTCTTGTCACCTTCTGAATAGCCTAAATACTCAGTACCAACAGTTCCGATAGAGGAAAGGCTACCGTCATTTAATGCCGATAAGCTGTAATCCTGAGTGGTAGGGTCAATATTTGCTGAATAGAAAAACGGATTGTAACTCCTATTAACTGAATAATAAGAATATCGCCTTAAATAGCCCATGGTCCTAAAACTTAAACCTGGTGTCACAAACGCTAAATCCTGCTTCAACTCCAGTTGTGGCTGTATATTGGAAGTTTTATAAACTGAATAACCTTTTACCATTTCTGCGTAAGGGTTTACATAAAGTGTACTGGTTAGGCCTCCGTCATTTATCGTTCTTGCTGAGCCAAACAGAGGGTGTTCTATATAGCGTAATTTAGAAGATGGGTAAATAGCCGGGAAAGCAACTGGGTTAGACCAAATCGCATTGTTAAAGGTTCTTGCTCCTCCTCCAACCGGGCCATTATAATCATCAAATTGACCATAAACTTTAATTGCCAATTCTGTAGTTGGAGTAAGATTTAAGTTGATATTTGACCTTATTGAATAATTTTTTAGCTTAATATTACTGTTGAAATTATTGATAGGATCTACTTTTAATACCCCGTTATCTTGATTATATGTGCCAGCAACATAATAGCGAGCCTTGTCTGAACCGCCACTAACGTTTAAATTATAACCTTGGTTTACGGTATATTTTTTTATCAGTTGATCTATCCAGTTGTTGTTGGGGTACAGGTACGGGTCGTCTCCGGCCGCTGTATGGTTAATTTTATTTTGTGAATAAGGCCTAATCGCTAATGGCGATCTTGTTAATGCGGCTTCATTGGCCAAATTCATATAGGTAATATTATCAGCCAGATCAAAGTTATTTGTGTTGCCAGAAATCCTATTCTCAGCTCTAAAATAAAATTTTGTTTCTCCACTTTTTCCTGTACGGGTGTTCACCAATACTACGCCATTTGCTCCCCTCGCTCCATATACTGAAGCAGCAGCAGCGTCTTTTAAAACCGAGAAATCTGCGATATCATCGGGCTGTAAACGGGCTAAATCAGTACTCGACGACTCTACGCCATCTATCAATATCAACGGGTCTTGTTTACCTGTACCAAAAGTAGAGAGTCCCCTAATGTAAAAAGCAGAGTTATCACTACCTAATCCCGGTTCGCCACTACGTTGAAAAGAAATCATCCCTGGTATTCTCCCTGCTATAGCATTGGTTAAATTCCCAGTTGGTCCTTTTAAATCTTTAACATCTACAGTGGTAATGGCGCTTACGGCGCTCGCTTTCTTTTGGGTACCTCCAAATCCGGTTACTACTACTGCATTTAAAACGTTGTCGGCAACCTTCATTTCAATGTTGATGATATTACGACCTAGAACACGGATTTCCTGACTTTCATAACCTATCATACTAAAAACTAAGGTTCCGTTAGCCGGTACTCTGATACCATACCTTCCAACAGTATCGGTCTGGGTCCCCCTTGTTGGATTTCCTTTTAAACTAACAGAAACTGCCGGAAGCGAAGCACCCTCGGCAACAACTTTTCCTTTTACAGTAATTTCATTTTCTTGGGAGAACCCATTTACTGAGTACAGTAAGAGCGCAAAAACAGGTAGCCACCTGACTTTTGCAAGCAAAGTAATTTTTTTTGTCATACGATTAATAATTGGTTTAAAATTGGTTTGGTGTACTAACCAGAATTTTAGCATTCACAGAGGCCGTGTTCTTGATACTCTTTTAATTAAAAATTTTAAATGTAAAAAAGACACTTATTTTTAAGAACGAAGGAAGCCTATACCTGTGTTTAAGTATAAAATTGGTTGACAATACAAATATGTCAATAAAACATCCCGTTTAAGGGGTTCATATTGGTAAGATTTAGGTGGCATTTTCGTCTTTTTGAGAGTGTGAAAACGATAGATATCGTTTTGGGAATTGAACAACTGACATTTAAATTGTATATCCCTGTCGAGCTTAATGGCAAAACAAGTCTTTAATAAAGCAAATTTTAACCTTCCCCCTACACAGTACTAAAACTCTTACCGAAAGACAGCTATCGAATTAATTTGTAAATTGCAATGAGCAATTCCCTGTTCATATAAATAACCTTTTAAAAGTCAATATTTTTGCAACTGCTTTGAGTTATCCACTTGTGAACCGTATTACCTTGCTTCTTGCATTGTTACTAATTTTTGTTAAAATAGCAAATGCACAAGTCGAGGATATAGTCTATCTAGGAATAGAAGACGGACTTTCCAATAATTCTGTAAACGCCGTATTTAAAGACAGATACGGTTATATGTGGTTTGGTACCGATGACGGATTAAATCGTTATGATGGTTATGAATTTAAAGTTTTTAGGAACAATAAAAACGATGCCTTTTCAATAGCTTTCAATAAGGTTATTTGCATAGCAAGCGCAGACAACGGTAATTTATGGATTGGCACCAAGAATGGAATCAGCATCTACCATAATTTTTCCTCAACCTTTAACACACCCAATTTTTACGATTCAAAAAACCAAAGTAACCATAAGGCCGATATGGAGGTCAATACAATCATTAAAGATGAAGAAGGGGGAATGTGGGTCGCTACAAATAAACAAGGCCTGCTTTATAAAGCTCCCGGTAAAGCCTTAACAAAAATTCCGTTGGACTTAAAAAACGCCCAGCCAGCGGAATACAACGTAATTTCAATGTCAATAGATGGGTCAGAAGTGTGGTTTGTTATTGAAGGAATGGGGCTTTGCGTTTTTAATTCACAGACACATAAATTAAGATTAGTAACCGATCAGTTCTCTAGCTCAAACTGTATATATAAAGATAAAAACGAGGCTTTATGGATAGGGAGCGGACAGGGGGTATACAAATACAATACACTTAGTAATAAGGTGGTAGCTTTTAAAAAGTTAAGCAGTGAAAAAGTAATCAGAGCCACTGACATTAAAAAAAATAAGAACGGGGAAATTTGGGTAGCAACAGATGGCGGAGGGGTGAGTGTTCTGGACAATACTGCTAAAGAAATCAGAAAGATTACCAGTGGTCAACCTAGAAAAAATCTCAATAGCAACGCAGTAATGTCTGTTCTGTTTGATAATGAAGATCGTATTTGGATGGGAACTTTAAGAGGAGGTATTAACATTATTGACAAACGAAAGAATAAATTCAACACGCTAGCTAATGACCACAATAATCCGAACAGCTTAATTAACGATTTTATACTTTCTTTTTGCGAGAGCCGTAACGGCGAGGTATGGATTGGGACTGACGGCGGAGGAATTTCTGTTTGGAATCGTGACAAAAACACTTTTACCAATTACACCAGCAATTTAAATCAAGCAAATACATTAAGCAACAACAACGTTACTAGTATTGTCGAAGATCATGAGGGTAACATCTGGATAGGAACTTTTGGAGGAGGCATTAATAAATTCGACCCTCAAAAAAAATCTTTTGAGCACCTCCGTTGCATATATCCTTTTGGTGAAGATAAAAACATTTGGAAATTGTATTGCGATTCTAAAAATAATATTTGGGTAGGAACAACCTTTGGGGGAAACTACACTTACAAACTTAACAGAACTGAAAACAAGTTCGAAATAGCAGATAAAAGTCTTGACCACACTACTACTATCGCGGAAGATAATAACCACGCTCTGTGGTTTGGGAGTGAGTCTGGAAAACTTACTAAAATTGATCCAGTTCAAAAGAAATTAATTTCTTATCAATTTAAACACCCCATAAGATCTATTTATTCTAATAAAAACGGAGATTTTTGGATAGGAATACAATACACTGGTCTCATTCATCTAAATACCGTCAATAATACCTTTAAAAATTTTACCGAAACAGAAGGGCTTTGCAACAATAGCGTATTAAATATCCTAGCAGACACAGAAGAAAATTTATGGATCAGCACCTTTCATGGCATTTCAAAGTTCAATTTAAAAACCAAAAAATTCACTAATTTTTACAAAGCAGACGGATTGCAGAGTAACCAATTTAATTATAACGCCGCGTTAAAATTGAAGAACGGGACACTACTTTTTGGAGGTATTAAGGGTTTAAACTATTTTAATGCCACACAAATAAAAAACTTTGAAGGTTTTCCTAAGCTTTTGATTACCGGGTTAGATATTATGAACAAACCTGTTACGGGTAACGAACAAATCACTCCAGATTCAGGCAGTTTGGCTAACCTAAGCAACCTTACGCTACCTTATGAAAAAGCATCCATTACTATAGATTTTGCGGTCTTAGAGTACTCAGCACCGGCTAAAATCAAATATGCATACTATTTAGAAGGTTGGGATAAAACTTGGACTTATACTTCTAATCGAAGCGCCTATTATTCTCGTTTAACTGAAGGCGCTTACGTACTTCATATAAAATCAACAAATGCCGAGGGAGAGTGGAATCCTAAAGAAAAATTAATTAATATCAATATATCACCGCCGTGGTACCGTAGCATATGGGCGTATACCGTATATCTTCTTGCTTTATCTTGCGCAATTTTTGTCTACAATCGTTACAGAGTAATACAGGCGCATTTAAAGTATGAGTTAAAAATCAATAAGATTAAAGCGGATAAAGAAGCTGAGCTTAATGAAAGCAAATTTGCATTTTTCACCAATATATCTCATGAGTTCCGTACGCCTCTCACACTTATTATAAATCCGGTAAAAGAACTTCTGCAAAAAGAAAATCTTAATAGTGCCAACGAAGACTTACAAACCATTTTTAAAAACTCAAGAAGATTACTTACCCTAGTAGATCAATTATTGCTATTTAGAAAAGCAGACAGCGACACTTATCAATTGCAAATAAGCGGATTTAACTTCCAAATAATGTGCGAAGATGTTTTCGGCTGCTTTAAAAGCGAAGCGCAGTTTCATAACATTGAGTTTAACTTAGTTGGTACTATTGAGAATGAGATTTATGCAGATAAAGAGAAAATCGAAATTATCCTCTTTAATTTGCTCGGAAACGCCATAAAATACACGCCCAATGGCGGAAAAATAACATTAAAATTATCAGAAACACTCAGTGAGATTTCCATATCCGTTGAAGACACTGGATTGGGCATTCCGGAACAGAGCAAGCAAAAACTATTTGATAAATTTTACCAGATACATTCCAAACCGCATAAGCATCCAGATGGTTTTGGGATTGGTTTATATATAGTTAAAAGATTCGTAGACCTGCATAAGGGTCAAGTTTCCGTTCTGGAAAACAAACCACAGGGATCTATATTTTTGGTCCAGTTGCAAAAAGGAAAGGCTCATTATGATAAAGATGCTTTTTTTTCAGAAACAGAACAATACGTCTCCAACGAGCCGTTAAAAGATAATTTTAAACCAATCATAAAAACTATAGCCCCATTTGCAATACAACCTTTTGTAAATGATAAAAAATCGATACTGATTGTAGATGATAACGAAGAAATGCGCAATTATATCGTGGGTGTGTTTAAAGAAGACTTTACCATTTTTCAAGCGCAAGACGGAAATTATGCCTTACAAATCATTAGAAAATATCATCCCGATATCATTATCAGCGATGTGATGATGGAAAATTTGGACGGGATAGAATTGTGTGAAACGATAAAAAACGATTCTACTATAAGTCATATCCCAATTATTTTGCTTACAGCCAGCACTTCTTCAGAGACAAAATTAAAAGGCATAAAAAAAGGAGCCGATGATTATATGCGGAAACCTTTTGATGTTGAAATATTAAAAGCGAGAGTTGAATCGATGCTGAAAAATCGAGAGGAGTTACAGCAATACTTCTTTAATGAAATCGGAAATACCGAGTTGGATATAAACATAACAGAAGAGCAAAAAGATTTTCTTGCTGCCTGCTCAAAAATAATCCAAGATCAGATACAGAATCCCGATTTTAACGTAGAAGCATTAGCTGATGTGATGGGAATGAGCCATTCCAATTTATATAAAAAAATCAGAGCGTCTTCTGGGCAGTCGGCTAATTCATTTATAAGGTTTATCCGCTTAAGAAAAGCTGCGGAAATTTTAGTTTACACTGATAGTTTGATAAATGAAGCCGCTTTTGCTAGCGGAATAAATGATATTAAATATTTCAGGAAACACTTTACTAAACTTTTTGGAATGCAACCTTCTGCTTTTGTTAAAAAATACCGCCCAACATTTAAGAAAAAATTTAGGTTGAACAGGTCGTAAAATAACCTTATAGAATTTAATCATGGAATTTCGCCAACACAAATTAACAATAAAGATCAGAACTTATTACTTAACGCTTTTTCTGTTAAATGTTAGTCTAACCCTCGTCAGTTCTAATTCAAAAAGCCAAACTGTCGAAATAAGTATAGATCCATCACACCGGCATCAAACCATTGAAAATTTTGGTGCTTCAGATGCGTGGTCGTTCCAATTTTTAGGTCAATGGCCTGAAGAAAAAAAGCAGGCTATCGCAGATTTACTTTTTAGCTCAGACACAACTGTAGCCGGACAACCAAAAGGAATTGGGCTTTCTTTATGGCGTTATAACCTAGGAGCCGGAAGTGCAGAACAAGGAGCCAATAGCGGTATAGTTGATGAATGGAGAAGAGCGCCATCTTTTTTAAATGAGGATGGTACTTACGATTGGAACAAGAAACCGGGACAAACATGGTTTTTAAACGCGGCGAAAATCCGGGGTGTTAACCAATTTTTGGGGTTTTTCAATAGTCCGCCTGTGGCGCTTACTAAAAACGGAAAGGCTTTTTCATCTGATGGAAAATCAAATATCGAAATTAATAAATATTCCGACTTCAGTAAGTACATTGCAGAAACTATAAAAGGAATCCAACAGAATACAGGGATTCTTCTCAATTACATCAGTCCGGTTAATGAGCCACAGTGGGATTGGAAAGATGGCGGGCAGGAAGGAAATCCATACACCAATGAACAGATTTTTAGTTTGGTGACATCCTTAAATGAGAAACTAGAAAGCGAAAAATTAACCACAAAAATTATTGTACCGGAGGCAGCGCAGTTAGAATATCTCATAGCCGAAAAAGACAAACCAAATCGCGACAACCAAATTGCCGCATTCTTCGATCCTAGATCTGCTAATTACATTGGCGACTTAAACCACGTGAGTAAACATATCGATGGGCACAGTTATTTTACAACTTCGCCGTATGCAAAATCAGTAGCTCTTCGAAAACAACTAAAAGCAGAAGTTGCTTCGGCTAACATTAGTTATTGGATGTCGGAATATTGTATATTAGGAGATAACAAGGGAGAAATTAATGGAAACGGTAGAGATTTAGGTATAAACTCTGCTTTGTATATGGCCAAAGTAATTCATAGCGATTTGGTAAATGCCAATGCTACATCTTGGCAATGGTGGACAGCTGTTTCTGCTTATAACTATAAAGATGGTTTAATCTATATCGATAAGAATAAAACCGATGGAAATTTTTATCAAAGCAAAATGCTTTGGGGGTTGGGCAACTTTAGCTGGTTTATTAAACCAGGCTTTCACAGAATAGAGGCCTTTTCACCCTGGTTAAGCGAGAAAGACACGCTGTTATTAGTATCTGCTTATCAAAATAAAACCAATAATAATTTAGTTGTAGTGGTCATAAATTCTGATGTAAAGCCAATAACTGTCCATCTTAATATTAAAAACACATCAATTCAACAGCTAAAAACCTATATTACCTCAGCAACACAAAATTTAAAACCCGGCGTTAAAGCTGATAATAATGGGTTTTATACCATTCCGGCCCGGTCTATTGTTACTTTAACTGGTAATACAAACTAAAGTTAGTGAGTATGAACATTTTGCTAGCTTTTGTACTTGAATAAAGAAAGCACAGCAGAATTAAATAGTTACCGCCGGCACAACAGCCACAGTTAACCTGCTCACACAGCTCAACTTTCCTTTATCGTTATAAATTTTGATATCCCAAACGTGGGTTTTACCGCCAATATGCAAAGGCGTACAAATTCCTGTTACGAAACCATCTTTTACCGGGCGTAAATGGTTGGCGTTAACTTCCAAGCCCACACCCATATTCTTTTCGGGGTTTAAAACCAAGTTACTCGCAACGCTTCCTAAAGTTTCTGCAAGCACCACGTTTGCGCCACCGTGTAAAATCCCAACCGGCTGATGGGTTTTTGCATTAACCGGCATTTTGGCTTTAATAAAATCATCGCCGATTTCTGTAAACTCAATTCCTAAATAGGCAGCGAGATGATTGGGGTGGCGGTTGTTTAATTCCGCCACACTAGGTTCCTTAAACCAGATCATTTTTTAAGATATAGTTGCTTTAACACATTAAAATGGTGTTCAATATGCCCAAAAATGACAAAAAGCAACGCACCGGCAGAGACTGTATGTCCATTAGCAGTGCCTTTTTTCTTCATATCTTCATCAGATAAGGACTTGAAAAAAAACAAATTTGCCTGACGCAACATGACCAGCTCGTCAACTAAATCGCTGTAAGTATATTTATCAATATTGGTATTTGCTACAAAAGCGTCCTGATCAAAACCTGGCAAATCAGTTTGATCATTTCGGGCAATGCGCATGGCTCTATAAGTCATTACACGTTCGGTATCAATCAAATGCGAAATCACTTCTTTCACCGTCCATTTCCCTTCTGCATAAGCATAATCATATTTTTTTTCTGGGATATCTGCCAAAAAATCGTCGATAGTATTCAACTGGTTTTTTAAACGTCGCAAAATAGGTTGGTTACCGGCAGATGCAAGCGCAATATAGTTTTCGTAAAATGGTGCGTATTCGTTAGCTAGTGGTTGGTACATAGTTTAAACTACTTTTTATGATGATTCTAAATGTTGTTCCTTTTCCAATTTCGGACTCTTTTACAAAAATATGTCCTTTATGGTAATTCTCAATAATTCTTTTGGTAAGCGAAAGCCCCAAACCCCATCCACGTTTTCTGGTGGTAAAACCGGGCTGAAATATAGCATCGAATTTAGAGCGTGGAATTCCCTTTCCTGTATCGGTAATATCTACAAATATCTGCTCTTTCGCAATATTTTCAACAATGTTTATCGATATTTTCCCTTCGCCAGCAATGGCGTTTACCGCATTTTTCAAAATGTTTTCAATCACCCAGTCAAAAAGTGGAATGTTTAACAAAGCTTCCTGATTTTGATCACCGTTTACTTCAAAACTTATTTTATCGCTTACCCGAACGCTAAAATAATCAACATAATCCTTAATGGTTTCATAAACCGAGTGGCTGGTTAATATCGGTCTTGAGCCTATTTTAGAAAAACGATCTGCTACAATTTCTAATCGTTTCACATCGTTTTCCATCTGCAAAATTAGCGGATCTTCTTCCGCATCAAACTTGCTCTTTAACAGCTCTACCCAAGCCATTAATGATGATATTGGTGTCCCTAATTGGTGCGCCGTTTCCTTTGCCAAACCTACCCAAACTTGGTTTTGCTCCGTACGCCGAGATGAGCTGAAAATAAGATAAGCCGTCATTAAAAACAGCGCAATAACGGAAAGCTGGATGTACGGGAAAATACGCAACTGCGTAAGCAAAAAACTGTCTTTGTAATAAACGTATTGCACATTGCCGTTCACTTCCATCGGAATTGGGCCGTGTTGCGCTTTCATACTTTTTAGTTGCCGTAAAAAGTACTGAGGATCGTATTTTCGGGCGGTATCTATCTTATAATATGTTTTGGTGGTATCAAGGGCTGTGTAAGTAATAATGGAATCTTTATCATTGGTTACAATTGCCGGAACCATCAAGCTATCTTTAACGGTAAAAAGGTAGTTCATCATTTCCTCGTTATCCGTTTCGAACATTTTTTTAAAACTCTGGCTCCAAACTTCGGCCCGGGTACGCTCTGATTTGGAAATCCCACGAACCAATAAATCAGTATACCATAAAGAAGTTGCCGCAATAAACACTGCACCAATCAGTAAGAAATATTTCCATCTACGTTTATTTTCGTAAAGACTCATTTAAGGGTAAAAGTAGAAAGTTAAAAGTAGAAAGTAAAAAGACCTACATTAATAACACGTTTCAAACAAAAATTAAACGTGAAGCGAAATGAAATATTCTTTAAAACTGTAATTCTAATAAGATAGGGCAATGATCAGAGTGTTTAGCTTCTGGCAAGATTGCGGTTCTTTTTAAGTAATCTGACAGTTCTACAGTACACATATGGTAATCGATTCGCCAGCCTAAGTTTTTTCCTCTTGCACCCGCCCTATAGCTCCACCAAGTGTAATGGTGAGGCTCCGGATTAAAATGCCTAAATGTATCGATAAATCCAAGATGTATAAAACTGTCCATCCAAGCTCTTTCTTCGGGTAAAAAACCCGATGAGTTTGCGTTAGATTTTGGATTGTGTATATCAATAGGTTTATGGCAAATATTATAATCACCAGAAATTACCAGCTTAGGGAAATCCACTTTCAGTTTTGCGATATAATCCGAAAAGTCATCCAAAAACTTGTATTTAAAAATTTGGCGGTGATCGCCACTGCTTCCTGATGGAAAATAGGCGCTGATAACCGAGAAATCATCAAAATCTGCCCGAATTACTCGTCCTTCTTTGTCATATTCCTCAATTCCGCAACCGTATTCTACGTGGTTTGGTTCTATTTTAGAAAGTATTGCTGTTCCGCTGTAGCCTTTTTTCTCTGCCGGAAACCAATAATGTTTGTAACCCAGCTGTTCTAAAATTACAATGTCCAAAATTTGTTCGGGCGTGGCTTTAATTTCCTGCAAGCAAACCACATCAGCATCTGTTGCCTGTAACCATGCAAACCAATCTTTATTAATTGCTGCCCTTATTCCGTTAACATTGTATGATATAATTTTCATCTATTTAATTTAAGGCTCTATGTTTTCGATTTAACCTTTTGCTTTAAGCTCTTTTAGCAACGTTTTCAACTCTTTCTTTTCGACCAAAGAAACGGTCATTTTAATATCTGTTAAGGGCCTGTCGTTTCTATCCACTTTAACGGTGCAAATGTTATCCACCATTTGCATTCCTTTAACTACTTCGCCAAATACGGTGTAAGCACCATCTAAAAACGGAGCACCTCCAATGGTTTTGTAAATTTCCCTTTGCTCGGGTGTAAATTTTCTGTTCTGTAACCTGTTTTTCTCAATTCCGTCTAGCTCTGCATCGGTGTATTTTTTTCCTTGAACAATATAAAACTGGGACCCACTGGAAGCTTTTGCCGGATTATTATCTCGGGCCGCGGCCAAAGCACCCCTTTTATGGAAAAGATTTGGTAAAAATTCGGCAGGAATGGTGTAGCCAATATCACCACCACCAAGCTGATCTCTTGCTTTTGCAGTTTTTGAAGTTGGGTCGCCACCTTGAATCATAAACTCGGGTATCACACGATGAAACAAAGTGCTGTCAAGCGTACCTTCTTTCGCTAATTTTATAAAATTGTCACGATGTTTCGGTGTCCCGTTATACAATTTAATGTAAACCGTACCGTAATTGGTTTTCACTTTTACGTAAGTATCTTTAAGCTTTGCGGCAAAGCTGGAGAGTGTAAAAAAGGTACATAAGATTAAAATCAGATTCTTCATACGCTGTAATTTGTTGCAAGATATTTATTTTTTGGATAGGGAGCGTTAGTCGATAATCCGCTGACCGAAGACCGCGGACATCCTTTACATCAACAACGTATCAATGCGGTAAGCCTGAACAATTTGTTCTGTTACCGACCAGCTGAAAACTGTAAAATGCCCATCCTGCGAAGCTACCATCGCTAATGAATCATGCTGATCGTTTACAAACTGCGCTGCCGCGAAATGCCTTGTCCCCCCAATTTGACCGATGAACTTTGTTTTTGCTTCACCATAAACAACCGGTTCTAAAAACAGCACTTTTTCTACCGTTGTAGTTTCAGTACTGCGCACAATTTTAGCCCCAAAAGTATATAAATGATGGTCTCTGCTGATTACTGTAGCGCCATCAATTGCGGTTAATCCGGCTATATTTTCAACTTCGCTGCGTAAAGCCGTTTGCCAAAAAATATCGGCATGTTCCTTTGCATCGCGTTTTAACAATCCAGCCAAAGCGCCAAATGTAGGGAAAACAGGATATTGAAGTGGGTGTACGATAGAGCGCCTCCAATCGCTGGATTGTGGCGGAACAACCAGCAACAAACCTCCATGATGGTGCGCCCGCATGGAAACCGCCAACTGAATCAAAACATTTACGCCATCGTTAAACGAACAAGGCGCATCAATATCTAGCAAGGCCGTAACAATAGAGGGGCATTCGGCAAAAGCACCGCACTGCTTATCAACAACTTTTACCTCGTCGCCTTTTAAAACCGCTACGTTGGTGTACTTTCCAAAACCTTGCAAACGGCGATGTTTTACCACAATTAAACCCGGTTCAGAAACATCTAAAACGAAACAATAGTTTGGAATTTTTAACGTAGTTCCCCAAATGAATAACACGCCATTTTCTTCCCACACACCCAAATGTATCCCCGCTCGTTCCACTCCTGGCGCTAACTTGGTTAAAACCGGAACAGATAAAGGTAGTTTTGCGCCGAAAAGCAAAGGCTGTTCTGCCTGCTCGGGGGATAAAAAAGCGATGGAAATTTTAGGCGAGTTGCCCTCTTCTTTACGCAAGCTGGCCCAAAATGCAGCATTAATAATCTCTTCGATAACAACTTTATCAGGGGCTCTCGCCAATTCCAACTCGCCGTTTTCGTTAGCGTTGCTTATTAGATTTGCAAAATGGCTTTCGATAATTGGAGAAGCCGTTTTTGCAGCTTGATAAGTTGTTGAGCTCATATTTCAAAAATAATTTTTTTTGAGTTTAGAAAGGCAATCTTTAGTTTAATTTACGTTTGAGCAACAAAAAACACAACAACTTAGCACTTTCGGGAACTAAAACTTATTCTGCCAAATTGACACCAAAATTTTCTTTGGAACAAGCATTGATAACCATCAGTCTGTAACATTAAATCAAAATACACAGACATAATATCATGAAGGAAAAAGGAACAATTTCAATTCACACGGAGAATATTTTCCCCATCATCAAAAAGTTTTTATACTCTGATAACGAGATATTTTTAAGAGAATTAGTTTCTAACGCGGCGGATGCTACCCAAAAAATAAAAAGACTAGCTGGTTTAGGCCAGTACAACGGCGAATTGGGCGAGTTACAAGTTGATGTTGCTTTTGATAAGGACAAAAAAACCATTACCATTTCTGACAACGGTTTGGGGATGACGGCCGAAGAAATTAAAAAATACATTAACCAAATTGCTTTTTCCGGCGCAACGGAATTTGTCGAAAAATTTAAGGATGCTAAAGATGCCAACGAAATCATCGGCAAATTTGGTTTAGGTTTTTATTCTGCCTTTATGGTTTCTGACCATGTAGAAATTCAAACTTTATCATACCAAGAAGGTGCAGAACCTGCCGCTTGGATTTGCGACGGAAGTACCGAGTTTGAAATTAAAGAAGGAACGAGAACCACTCGTGGAACAGATGTTATTTTACACATCAATAGTGAATCTGAGGAGTTTTTAGACCAATACAAATTACAGCAGATCTTAGAAAAATACTTCAAGTTTTTGACCGTGAAATTGGTTTTCGGAACAAAATCTGAAAGCGTTGAGGACGGCGAAGATAAAGAAGGCAAGAAAAAATATAAATCAGTTGATGTGCCAAACGTAATTAATGGCGCAAAACCAATTTGGACGCAATCTCCAACTGAGTTAAAAGATGAAGACTACCTTCAGTTTTACAAAGAGCTTTATCCTTTCCAGGAAGATCCATTGTTTTGGATTCACTTAAATGTGGATTATCCTTTCAATTTAACCGGAGTTTTATATTTCCCTAAATTGAAAAACGATGTTGAAATCCAAAGAAATAAAATCAAATTATTCAGTCGCCAAGTTTTTATTACCGATGAGGTGAAAGACATTGTTCCTGAGTTTTTGATGTTGTTGCATGGTGTGATTGATTCTCCAGATATTCCGTTAAACGTTTCGCGTAGTTTCTTGCAGGCAGATGGAAATGTGAAGAAAATCAACAGCTACATCACTAAAAAAGTAGCGGAGAAATTAGGTGAACTCTTCAAAAAAGACCGTGAAGCTTACGAAACTAAATGGAGCGATATCGGCTTATTTGTAAAATACGGAATGATTAGCGAAGAGAAATTTTACGAAAAAGCCAAAGATTTCGCTTTGTTCACCAACACCGAGAAAAAGAACTTTACTATGGACGAGTACCGTGATAAAGTAAAAGATATCCAAACAGATAAAGACGGAAATTTGGTGTATTTGTACACTGTTGATCCTGCAAAACAGGATGGATTTATTCAGTCCGCAACTAAAAAAGGTTACGATGTTTTATTGATGGATACGCCAATTGACACGCATTTTGTGAGCCAGATGGAGCAGAAATTGGAGAAAACACAATTGAAACGTGTGGATTCTGGCACTGCGGATAAGCTGATTGATAAAGGCGAGAAAATGGAACACGTTTTAAGCGAAGACCAAACCAAACAGGTGAAAGAAATCTTTGAAAAAGCTATAAACAAGCCTGCTTACCAAGTAGAAGTTGAAGCTTTAAGTCCGGATGAATTGCCTGTAACCGTAACCATGGACGAGTTTATGCGCCGTATGAAAGACATGGCTGCTATGGGCGGAGGAATGAGTTTCTACGGAAATATGCCAGATAGCTACAAAGTGGCCATCAACGGAAACCATAAAATAGTGAACAAAATTTTGGCTTCTAGTGATGAGGCTGAGCAAACTGAATTAGCTAAACAAGCTTTTGATTTGGCTTTGCTTTCCCAAGGTTTGTTAACCGGCGCTGAGCTGACTGCTTTTGTGAATAGAAGCGTTTCGCTTATTTAAGGTTTGAGGCTAAAGGTTTAGGATTTAAGGCGCTGAGCTGAATATTTTGAAATCCCTCTTGGAGTTTTCTCTTGGAGGGATTTTTTTTTGATAATCTAAATAATTCTCAGGACCAATAATCAACCGGGCGTTTAACCTTTTAATTCAATAATTATTCGTTCGGCTCTATCTAATGATAGTTTTGCATTATCAACTAGAATAGTTATCTCATATAAAAAACTCTCAAGTTGAAAACTCTTTTGTTTTGACTCTAAAGTTTCCTGATCTAATTGACAGGTTTTTATAAGAAAATTAACAGGAAACTGACCTTGAAAACTGTCTAATAGAGCAATTAAATTTAAATATAGAACATGTAATTCTTGATTTTCAGATTTTTCGATATGGCCAATAAACTTTTCGGAAGTTAGATACTCAGAATTTATTTCTGTAAAATTCAAGATTTTTAAATATCCACCTAAACCTTCATTTTTATAATTCATTATATGTTTAAAAGTATTTTCATATTCTAAAATCATTCCTTTTAAACCTTTAACGATGACTTTATTTAAATAGGAAGACAATACTTTATTTATTTTCCTATCTATTTTGTGTTAATTAATTCTCTTAGTAATTATTTGAATAACGTAAAGAAATATAGCGCCAAACACCCCGCTTAATAAATTATCCCAATTCATTTAATAGAGTTTGTTTTTTAATTAGATGAAATCAAATTCTTTAATTGCATCTAATTATTAAGATATTCAAAGAACATAAAAATTATGTATAGTTAGAGTAATTTAAATTCTACTAATTGAGATTTATTTGCGTGATAATTAATCAACACGTTTTTTATTTTAAAATTATTCATTTTTCTTAAAAGTATATAACAAGTCCATGAACATTGGTAAAAGAGAGTTTAATAAATTATTAAAATCATTGGATATAATATTAAATCTTAAAAATCGGCATTTTGAAAAGTCTATGTTTTATATTCCATCGGATCCACCATTAAAGCATAGCTTAACGACTGATAATATAAATCAATTTTTTAGTGAGAATTCTGATCTAAGTGAGTTTGAAATTTTAAAGGAATTACTTACTGAGGTAATAAATTTAAATCCCAACAACAATTCCGGATTATTTTCTATTTATAGATTATTAGCTGAAAAGGCCAAATTTGAAGGTAATACTCTTTACACAGATTACGCAAAAAAAGCTTTTAAATATTATGCATTAAGACAATTAAGTGGATGGAGAAATTCTAATGGAGAATCACTTTATTTACAAGTTATATGTCGTAAACAAGATTTGTGTAATAAGTGTCAGCATTTAGACAATATGATATACTCGGAGAATGATTTTATAAGAGTATTACCAATACCTGTTGAAAAATGCACAAATGAATATTTATGTCCAAGTGCACTTTCAGTAATGAGTGAAAGACTTTATTTCAAATTAAAAGAGGAAAATAAACTTTTTTGAAAGCACTTTTCGTCCAAGCAGGGTCTCTCGCAGAGGACCCTGCGTCTTCATCGACAAGCCCAAACTCCATATATTCTGCGCCAAAACTGTCTCCAATAATGCATCTTAATTTTATATATTATAATCAGTAATCATAAAACGCAGAGTCCCTAAAAAGGAGACTCTGCTTGGACTGTCTAGTGGAAATTTAAACCTAGAAATATTTTTCATAATCAACGTCCAGCAGGGTCTCTCGCAGAGGATTCTGCGTTAAATGTCCTCGAAATCGCTATCTTTAAAAATGGCCATTAAAACCATCCACGATACAACAGACAAAACATGGTTTATCACTTTCACTTGCTTCAACTGGATTCCGTTGTTGCAAATCACCAACTCCTACGATTTAGTTTACAATTGGTTCAATTTGATCAATCAGAAATATGCAATTGACACCACCGCCTTTGTAATTATGCCAAATCATGTCCATGCAATTCTACACTTAAATAAATCTGACAACTTAAATAAAGTTATTTCCAATGGAAAGCGATTTATGGCTTATGAAATTGTGAAACGCCTGAAAGCACAGCAACCCGAACTCTTGATAAGATTAAGCGAAGCTTGTTCAAAAGACGAAAAGAAAAAAGGTCAGATGCACAAAGTTTTCGAGTCCTCTTTTGATGCAAAGCCCATTTTGACCGATAAATTTTTACAGCAAAAATTGGATTACATCCATCATAATCCTATTTCAGAAAAATGGAATTTAGCGGAAACTTTTATCGATTATGAACATAGTAGCGCAGGTTTCTATCAAAAGAATTTGGCACATAAAGATGTTGCTATCAAACATTATTTGGATTTAGAAGGGTAATGCGCTTAAAAACGCAGGATTCTCTACGAGAGACCTGCTCGGACTGGATAGAGATTAATCCTTCTTAACATCAATCTTAGAAAAATCCACACCACATTTTCCACATCCGCTGGCACAACCTTTCTTAGATTTCAGGCTTCGGTAGATTAATCTACCCATGTAAAATAAGGCACCAAGGAATAATAATATTACGATAAGGAGCTGAATATTCATAACCTTACAAAGCTAACAGTTTAAAAATATTACATAGTCATTTTAAATTCAAATGATTAGCATGCTTTTTTTCGCAATTAAAACCGTACGTTTGCAAAAATTTTTTTAGAGCACTTTTTGAATGCAAAAGATTAGAAACATAGCGATTATCGCTCACGTTGACCACGGTAAAACCACCTTAGTCGACAAAATTTTACACTCTTGTTCCATCTTCCGTGATAACGAAAGTTCGGGCGAATTGATATTAGACAACAATGATTTAGAACGTGAACGTGGAATCACCATCGTTTCAAAAAACGTTTCCGTTAAATATAAAGACGTAAAAATCAATATTATTGATACGCCGGGTCACGCCGATTTTGGTGGCGAGGTTGAGCGTGTTTTAAAAATGGCCGATGGTGTTTTGTTGTTGTGCGATGCTTTTGAAGGCGCCATGCCTCAAACCCGTTTTGTAACACAAAAAGCTTTGGCTTTAGGCTTAAAACCAATTGTGGTTGTAAACAAAGTGGATAAAGAAAACTGTCGCCCAGAAGAAGTTTACGAGCAGATTTTCGAACTTTTCTTCAACTTAGATGCTACAGAAGACCAGCTGGATTTCCCTGTAATTTACGGTTCATCTAAACAAGGATGGATGAACACAGATTGGAAAGAGAAAACCGATAATATTTTCCCTTTAATGGATGCTATTTTGGCGAACATTCCGCCAGCGCCGGTTAAAGAAGGAACTTTACAAATGCAAATCACTTCCTTAGATTATTCATCTTTCGTAGGTCGTATTGCAATTGGCAGAGTTGCCCGCGGAACCATTAAAGAAAACATGCCGGTTTCTTTGGTAAAACGCGATGGCAAAATCGTAAAATCAAGAATTAAAGAATTATACACTTTTGAAGGCTTAGGAAAAGTTAAGGTTTCTTCTGTTTCTTCGGGTGATATTTGTGCGGTTGTAGGTATTGATGGTTTTGATATTGGCGATACAATTGCCGATTTTGAAAATCCGGAACAATTAGAGGTAATCTCTATTGATGAGCCAACAATGAATATGTTGTTCACCATCAATAACTCTCCTTTCTTTGGTAAAGAGGGTAAATTTGTTACCTCTCAGCGTTTACGCGAGCGTTTATACAAAGAGCTAGAGAAAAACTTGGCTTTACGTGTGGTTGAAACCGAATTGCCAGATGCTTATTTAGTGTACGGTCGTGGTATTCTGCATTTATCGGTTTTAATCGAAACTATGCGTCGCGAAGGTTATGAGTTACAAGTTGGGCAACCACAGGTAATTATTAAAACCATTGACGGTGTTAAATGCGAGCCTATTGAGACCCTAATTGTTGATGTACCGGGCGATGTTGCTGGTAAAGTAATTGAATTGGTAACGCAACGTAAAGGCGATTTACTGATTATGGAACCTAAAGGCGATTTACAGCATCTAGAGTTCGATATTCCTGCCCGTGGAATTATTGGTTTGCGTAATAACGTTTTAACAGCAACTGCTGGTGAGGCAATTATGGCACACCGTTTTAAAGCTTACGAGCCTTGGAAAGGAACTATTCCTGGTCGCTTAAACGGCGTTTTAATTTCTATGGATAAAGGAATGACTACCGCTTATGCGATTGACAAATTACAGGACAGAGGCCGTTTTTTTGTTGATCCGGGAGTTGATATTTACGAAGGCCAGATTTTAGGCGAGCATATCCGCGATAACGATTTGGTTATTAACGTTACCAAAGGAAAGCAATTAACCAACATGAGAGCTTCCGGTACGGATGATAATACCCGTATTGCACCAGCTATTAAATTCTCTTTAGAGGAGTGTATGGAATACATACAAGCTGACGAGTATATTGAGGTTACACCAGCAAGCATCCGTTTACGTAAAATTTACTTAACAGAGCAAGAACGTAAGGTAAAAGGTAAAGCTTTGGTTAGCCAATAAGATAAATAGCTTTCACATAGAAAAGGTTCTCGGATTTAAAACCCGAGAACCTTTTTTTATGTGCACCACTGTCGTATTGATAATCTGCTTTTCTAGCTTTGATAAGTTGATTTAAGCAGCTCCTCTAATAATAGCCAGTAAAATAGCGATAACTGCTATTACTAATAAAATATGGATTAACGCACCGACAGAATAAACGAAAAACCCAAATATCCATCCAATAATTAAAACAACAGCGATGATATAAAGTATAGTTCCCATGATTTCTAATAATTAATTTAACAATACGGCTTTCGCCTTTAACAAATATTTACAAACACTGTGCCTTTTTAAAAAACGCCAGCATATCCTGATCTTTCGAACTATTTCACCTATATGTATTCTCAAAATACTCGTGAAACACCGTTATGGAAAAATTTATGCGCAAGTGAAATATTAAAGTTAAGCAAGAGCAGGACAGAACAGGATAAGTCGGCCTGTTTTTCTATTTAAATTAGTTATTCCGTTTTTAACCGATACCAATTTATTGTTATTAACAGCACCTTATGCTTTTATTTAAAACATTAATCCCAGAAAGCAACAGAATGACAACTTGAATTTAACAAAATCCAAATAAAATGAAATCAATTGCTATTGTTATCAGCTACCTTGTATTTACAACTTTAAGCTTAAAAGCGCAAGAAGTTTTAGAAACAGGAGGGAAGAAAATGCCCGCCGAATGGATTGACAAAGATACGCATCACAAAGTGGTGCGCCTATCTGATGGTTTGTTGGGTAATAGTTTGAGTTTTTATTTTCATAACAATCCTTTTATCGGTAACGAAATGATTTTTTATAACAACAGCCGTCAAAAAGCCGAAGATGTTACTGATATGAAGAAAGAGGATTCGCCAGCAACAAACATCAACAATAAACAACTTTGGAGCGTAAACCTTGATACAAAAAAATTAAATCAGCTTACATTTCACAGTTCACCAATGAACGGAGAAGTGGTTTGCGAAAAAACGAAAACAATTTTTTACCAAGTAAAAGATAGCGTGTTCGCCCTAAATTTTGACACAAAGAAAGAACGATTGGTGTTTGTTTTCCCTGCTGATTTTCAATCCGGGATTATGACGGTAAATGCCAATGGCACTTTATTGGCGGGCTCCAGATCAACCGATGCAGAAAAGGAAATATTAAAGAACAATCCTAACAAAAGCAGTTTTTTTAATTTAATTTACGATGCGCATCTGCCCAAAACATTATTTACCATTAACATTAAAACAGGGGAACTGAAAAAAATATTTATAGATAATGCTTGGTTAAACCACCTGCAATTTTCGCCAACAGACCCTAATTTATTATCGTTTTGCCACGAGGGACCTTGGCATAAAGTAAACCGGATTTGGCATATTAACATTGTCACCAAAAAGGTTACACAAGTTCATCACCGCACAATGGATATGGAAATTTGGGGCCATGAATGGTTTGGAAAAAGCGGCAAAACCATGTGGTTTGATTTACAGCAACCAAAAGGACAAACCTTTTTTGTAGGCGGTTATGATGTAGCTACAGGTAAAGAAACAACATACAGCTTACCACGCAACGATTGGAGTGTTCATTATAACTCTAATGCTACGGAAACTTTATTTGCAGGTGATGGTGGCGACCCGGGAGCAGTTGCCAAAGCACCGAACGGACAATGGATTAATTTATTTACTCCAAACGGAGATCATTTTGATACCGAGAAATTGGTGAACATGAAACATCATCAATACAAATTGGAACCAAATGTTCACTTCTCTCCGGATGGGAAGTGGGTTATTTTCAGAGCCAATTTCGAAGGTGAAAGTCAGGTTTATGCGGTAGAAATTGCAAAGTCATAAAAAAAGACGAGAGCGAGTTAAAACTCACTCTCGTCTTTTTTTGTTAATGTGCTTCTAAATTATCGGCCCATCCCTCCTCCTGGCATGCCTTTCATCATCTTCTGCATTTTTGCCATTGCTGATGGATCCGAGAATTGTTTCATCATTTTGCGCATATCTTCAAACTGTTTCATTAGTTTATTTACCTCAGCAATATCGTTTCCGCTACCTTTGGCAATCCTTCCTCTGCGACTTTGGTTTATAGTTTCCGGATTTTCACGCTCATAAGGTGTCATAGATTGGATGATGGACTCTATTCCTTTGAAGGCATCGTCATCAATATCTACGTTTTTCATCATTTTCCCAACGCCTGGTATCATCCCCATCAAATCTTTTATGTTACCCATTTTTTTGATCTGCTGTATCTGTCCCAAGAAATCGTTGAAATCGAATTTATTTTTGCGGATTTTCTTTTGTAAAGCTGCCGCTTCTTTTTCATCAAACTGTTGTTGCGCTCTTTCTACCAAGGAAATTACGTCTCCCATTCCCAAAATCCGGGAAGCCATCCTATCCGGATAAAACACATCCAGCGCATCCATTTTCTCACCCGTACCTACAAACTTGATAGGTTTGTTTACAACAGATTTGATAGATAAAGCTGCTCCACCGCGGGTATCACCGTCCAGTTTGGTTAAAACAACACCGGTAAAATCCAAACGGTCGTTAAACGCTTTTGCGGTATTCACGGCATCTTGCCCGGTCATTGCATCAACCACAAACAATATTTCTTGTGGTTGCGTTGCCTTTTTAACTTCAGCAATTTCATCCATCAAGGCATCGTCTAAAGTTAAACGGCCGGCGGTATCAATAATAATTACGTTGTTGCCATTCTTTTTACCGTGTGCAATACCTTCTAAAGCGATAGCAACCGGATCAGTAGATTCGCGGTTGGTGTAAACCTCGGCACCAACTTGCCCGGCCAAAACCTCTAATTGGTCTATAGCTGCAGGGCGGTAAACATCACCAGCAATCAATAAAGGCTTTTTGCCTTTTTGCGATTTTAAAAATAAGGCAAGCTTGCCCGTAAAAGTGGTTTTACCCGCTCCGTTTAAACCAGCAATTAAAATAACAGTTGGGTTTTGTTTTATATTGAGCTCATCAACGCTACCTCCCATCAATTCGGTAAGCTCGTCGTTCATGATTTTGGTCAATAGCTGACCGGGAGAAATCGCGGTCAACACATTTTGACCTAATGCCTTTTGTTTTACCTCATCGGTAAAAGCTTTAGCTGTTTTATAATTAACGTCGGCATCTAACAATGCCTTACGGATTTCCTTCATGGTTTCCGCAACGTTAATTTCGGTAATGCTACCTTGTCCTTTTAATACTTTAAACGCTCCTTCGAGCTTATCCTGAAGATTATCAAACATGTTTTAAATCCTGTTATTTGCAAATAATTTGGGGTTGCAATTTATCAATTTTATGGGAGATTTTAGAATACGGAGAAGACAGGAATATTGACTGGTAAAAGATAGCGTTTAGGTAGAATCTTAAACTTATGTTAGATATAATATTACAGGGACTTTACTCGGACATTACAGGGATATAACACGAATATTATAGGGATTTTATCTTTATAAAATATTTGTTTATTCCTAGTTATTTTTAATTAAAAAGTTTTGTAATTTTAAATATGGCAAAATATCAATCTGGGATTCACGGCCCTTTTAGCGGTAAAGTAGGGACGGTAGTGGGCGCTTCATGGAAGGGGATTCCGTACATGCGCAGCATACCAAAAAAAAGAACCGGCAAGGTTTCTGACGCTGAGCAGGCCAATCGCAAAAGGTTTGCTATAGCACAGGCATGGCTAAAGCCTTTAACGCCTTTTTTGCGAGTTGGGTTTAAAAGTTACAGAGAAAGATTAGAAGGATTTGTTGCAGCTAAATCCTATCTTTTAAAAAATGCTATTGAGCAGGATGAAGGTTTATTTTGGATAAATCCCGAGAAAGCATTAGTGAGCTACGGACAATTAGAAGTACCAAGCGATGTAGAAACTGTTTTCGATGAAGATAATCTTCAGTTCCAGTGGAAAGCCTCTGGCTTAAATGCATCTAATGCTCGAGATCAGATCATGCTGATGACCTATTGTTTGGAGGAAAAGCAAGCAGTTTACGAAACCCATGGCGCTTTCCGTGAAACGGGAACCGCCATTTTAGCTTTGCCTGCTAATTTTAAAGGAAAATCAATATTGGTTTATGTTGCGTTTGTTTCCGCAGATCGGGAGAGCCAGTCTATGAGTTTATTTGTTGGAGAAATGTTGGTACCCGTAAAATAAAAATATGATAGCGACTCACGAAATAGAAAATGTAAGGTTTGTTGACGATTTTTTAATCTTGGATGTGGACGGAAAAAAATATGAGCTCCATTTGCATGAGGTTTCTACAAAAACTCTTGAACGCAAATGAAATGAAAAGAAACTTTTTTAAGATTTCTCCCGCTGGCTACGGTATTCACTGGCCTTTAATTGACGAATATTTAGCAGTTGGCGTTTTTATTAAACCATAGAGGCTATATGTTTAAGTTATAGCCTGGATAAATACTGAGCTGAGCTTCCTTTCCAAACAAAATTAATGCCTCGTCTCATTACCAAAATAAATGCTTTGGTAACTATCGTACCGAGTAGGTTCCAGTTCACCTTCTTCCAAAGCTTTTAAAACAGCGCACCCAGGTTCGTTAATGTGTACACAGTTGTTAAACTTACAATCATGCATCAACGCTCGCATTTCTGGGAAGAAGTGACCTAATTCGTGTTTTTCAATATCGGTGATTCCCAATTCTCTAATTCCGGGTGTGTCAATTAGTTTTCCGCCAAAGGGTAAATCAAAAAGTTCGGCAAAGGTTGTGGTATGTTTCCCCATCTCGCTCCAATCGGATATTTTCCCGGTCTTGAGTTCTTTTCCGGGAATTAAGCGATTAATTAAGCTTGATTTTCCAACACCAGAATGACCCGAGAAAAGCGAGATTTTATCTTTTAAAACCGTTTCCAGTACTTCAATATTTGTTCCCTTTGTTGCCGAAACCGAGTAGCAGGCGTACCCAATTCCTTGGTATAAGTCAATGTAATTATCTAAAATTTCTAAACCTTCCTTGCTAAATAAATCGAGCTTGTTAAAAATCAAGATTGCTGGAACGCCATACGCTTCTGCGGTAACTAAAAAACGATCTATAAAGCCTAAAGATGTACGCGGCGAAGCCAAAGTAACTACTAAGCAAGCTAAATCTAAATTGGCTGCAATAATTTGTACCTGTTTAGAAAGATTGATGGACTTGCGGATGATGTAGTTTTTACGGTCATGCACTTTAGAAATTACTGCCGTTTTCAAATCTGGCTCCAGCTCAAAATCCACAATATCCCCAACTGCCACAGGATTGGTGCTTACCAAACCTTTCATTCTTAACTTGCCTTTAATTCTACACTCATACCGGTTGCCTTGTTCATTTTCAACGGTGTACCAGCTTCCGGTAGATTTTATTACCAATCCTTGCATCGGTTTAAAGATAATGATAAACCTTATTTAGAGTTTAATAGTTGGCGTTTTTTTGTAGAAAATAAAAGCATAATTTCGCCGTGATATAAAATATGCGCAATTATCTGTTTTTTCTGATTCTGTTGTTGGTATCGATGGTGGCCTGCAATCATTCATCGCCAAAAGATGATCCCTCACAAAGAGAGTTTAAGTTTGAACCCATCAAAGGAATAAAATATTACGAAGTCCGTAGAACGTTTAAAAACGGACTTGCATTTAATGAACTTGGTTTTCAGCAAACACCGGAGTGGGCAATCCGTTTTTTGTCTGATACCACGGTGCAGGCGTACAGCCCTACAATGAATAAAATGTTAGATTTTGATCTGATTTTTAGTCATGATGGTGTTTATAATTTTGCCAGAGAATGGTTTAGGGTAAAAAGTATTGGTAAAGACAGTTTGCTTTTACAGCGATTGGAAGTAAATGCAAAAAAGATAGCCAAGGATGTGCGCTCCGAAGTTTATATGACTTTTTACGCTGAAGCCTACCTCAAAAAAATAAATAAAACGGTTGAAGAACTAAGAAAACCACGCAAACAGGATTCTTTATTTGTAAAACACCGGGCGGATTTGGTAAACGCATCAATAACGGATAGCAGCTTGTTTTTTGCGGCCAGAAACCCCGTGGAGTTTACGCCGAAAAGTAAGATCATCAATATCGAAAAACTTTCTACAGTTGACAAATTACAGAACCGCAGTGCATCCTACGATTATTTGTACCCAGAATATACAGTTAAAATAAAACCCGCTTATAAAGATTTTGCCTATACCATTTCGGCAATCGTAGATCAATACGGGAAGATGTATGTTTATAGGTTTAACGCTACAGATGATTATCGAGAAAACCGCCGCAAAGTACTACAAGGTATTTTAGACCTTTATTTCGGACGGCTCGTAGAAGTAAAACCCGGCAGTACTTTAGGTTACAAGCACAGCTCTGTAGTGGTTTTAAATCTTATCGGTTCAAAATAAAAAGCAAGTAGGATATTTACCCTACTCGCTCTATATTTTTTTGTGCATCTTCTGCCAATTTCGAAGTTACATCTGATGCATGTGAAGCATATTTAGATGCTAAATTCGAAGCTTTATCCACATATTGCGATGCTAAGCTTGAAGCTTTATCTGCTAATTTACTAGACTGTTCTGCTGCTGCGTTTTTTGCTTTATCGCTAAAGTCTTTTACGGCATCGATCACATCGCTTAATTGTTGTTTTCCGTCTTCGTTGGTCATAAAATAGTAAACTGCCGCTCCTGCTGCAACTCCTAAAATTAAGCCTAAGGCTATTTTTGATTTTGTTTTGCTTTCCATGATTTTTAAATTTTAATTGTTCAGGAAAAACAATACCAATACCTTGCCAAATAAAGCGGATTAGAAACTGGGTTAAATTTTAACACCAATCACTTTTAGCATTGGTTGGTTATCATATTTTACTATCTACTTAAACTTTCCCATTAAAGCCGCTAATTTAGTTGCCATATCTCCCTCAGAGGCTTTTGGTTCAACTTCTTTTTTCTTGAATGTTTGCGCTGTTTTACGAAGCTGTTGCTTTTGATTAATTACAGGTTTCCGCTCTTTTGCATCCACTGGTTTTTTCTCACCAGATTTCATCGTCAAAGAAATTCTTTTGCGGGCAGCATCTACATCAACAACCGTAACCTGTACTCTTTGCGAAACTTTAACCACTTCATTTGGGTTAGAGACGAACTTATCAGCCAGCTGACTTAAATGCACTAAACCGTCCTGATGAACGCCTATATCCACAAAAGCACCGAAGTTTGTTATGTTTGTAACAATGCCGGGCAACTTCATTCCAGGTTTCAAATCTTCAATTTTATTGATGCCATCTGCAAAAGCAAAAGCCTCGAACTGTTCCCGTGGATCACGACCGGGTTTTGCCAGCTCGGCAACAATATCCTGTAAAGTAGGCAATCCAACTTCCTCAGAAACGTATTTTTTTAAATCTATTTGTTGTCGCAATTTTGCATCTTTCAGCAAATCTTCAAGCTTACAATTTACATCCTTAGCCATTTGTTCAACCAAAGCATAACGTTCTGGATGTACCGCACTGGCATCTAAAGGGTGTTCGCCGTTTCTGATGCGTAAAAATCCGGCTGCCTGCTCAAAAGCTTTATCGCCCAAACGGGCAACTTTTTTTAACGATGCTCTGTTTTTAAAAGCGCCATGTAAATTGCGATATTCCACAATGTTTTGCGCCAATTGCGGACCTAAACCAGAAACGTAAGACAGAATTTGTTTGGAGGCTGTATTAAGTTCCACGCCAACGGCGTTTACGCAACTGATTACCGTATCATCTAAAGAGGTCTGTAATTTATTTTGGTCAACATCATGCTGGTACTGCCCTACCCCAATAGATTTTGGATCGATTTTTACCAATTCTGCCAATGGGTCCATCATCCTACGACCGATAGAAACAGCACCTCTAACTGTTACGTCATGATCCGGAAATTCTTCTCTTGCGGTATCAGATGCCGAATAAATGGATGCACCGCTTTCGTTTACCATTACTACCAATACGTTTTCCAAGTTTTGCGCTCTCACAAAATCTTCGGTTTCTCTGCTAGCCGTTCCGTTCCCAATGGCAATGGCTTCAATTTTATATTTCTCACATAAATACTTCAACGTTTGCGCTGCTTCTTTTGCTACGCCTGCTCCGGTGTGTGGGTAAATGGTGGTGTTTTCTAACAATTTCCCTTGCTCATCCAAGCAAACCAATTTGCAACCGGTTCTAAAACCTGGATCCAAAGCCAAAACCCGCTTTTGCCCAATAGGCGCCGCCAACAATAACTGACGGGCATTCTCCGCAAAAACTCGGATGGCTTCTTCATCTGCCAATTGCTTTGATTTTAAGCGGGTTTCAGTTTCCATAGAAGGCTTTAACAAACGCTTGTAGCTGTCTTCTAAGGCCTGTTTAACTTCTGCACTTTTTTTATTGTTGCCTTTGATAAATTGTTGCTCTAAAATACTGATGGCCGCTTCTTCTTCGGGCAACGCATCTAGTTTTAAAATCAGTTCTTTTTCTCCGCGGCGCATAGCCAAAACACGGTGCGATGGCGCTGTCTTTACCGGTTCACTCCAATCAAAATAATCTTTGTATTTAATTCCCTCTTCTTCTTTTCCTTTTAAAACCTCTGCCTTGTAAACTCCTTTATCAAAAAACAAATTACGCAATGCCAATCTCGCTTCGGCGTTTTCGGCAATCATTTCGGCAATAATATCTCTTGCGCCCTGCAATGCTTCTACGGTATTGTTTACACCTTTTTCGGCATCAATGTATTTGTCCGCTTCCGTTTCTGGATTGCCTTGATCTTGTTCAAAAATGCTCAAAGCTAAAGGTTCCAAACCTTTTTCACGGGCAACGGATGCTTTGGTTTTACGTTTTGGTTTATACGGCAGATAAATATCTTCTAAAAGCGCCATGGTTTCGGCAGCCAACACCGCTTTTTTTAGTTCATCGGTTAATTTACCTTGTTCTTCAATAGATTTTAAAACTGCTTCTTTCCGTTTGTCCAAATCTCTTAACTGCTGAACGCGGTCTCTAATGGTGGCAACCTGAACTTCATCTAAACTGCCCGACATTTCTTTACGGTATCGCGAGATAAATGGAACGGTTGCCCCTTCGTCAAGCAGATTTAAAGTGGCCTGTACTTGCTTGCTTCCTACATTTAATTCCTGAGCAACTAAAAAGATATGCTGTTCTGACATGATTTTTGGATTTTTTTTGAAGACACGAAGATGAAGAATTTAGCCTCAATTTGAAACCCAATTTTTGAACATTTTATGAGAAAATTTGTTTAGGTGTATTTAATATTTTAAAACTAGGCGGCGATTACACCGGCATCATAACATATACAACCTAAATATAACTCAGTAAATTGGCGGCAGAATATATTCCAGAACAAGACTTTTAAGGAACTAAACTTTTAACCGTTTCGAGCAAATTGTCCATATCAAAAGGTTTAGAGATAAAGCCGTTTGCTCCAGCTTCTGAAGCTATTTTTTTTCCGTCTGTGCTGGCCGAGATAATGATTACAGGGATATTTTTTAGGTTCTCATTTTTTTTGATGTTCTTTAAAATTTGATCGCCAGAAAGCACCGGCATCCATAAATCCATCAAAATAAGATCTGGTTTTTCTTTTTCTATTTGAGTATACACGTTGAGGCTGTTCTGTTCGGCAATCACCATGAAATCATCTTCCAAAATCATTTGCATCATTTCTAAAATTCCTTCGTCATCATCGCAAATGAGTATTTTTTTATATTTCATTAGTCTCCCTTTCATTTATCGGAAGTGTAAAACTGAAGTTAGACCCTCGGTTTTTTTCACTTTCTACCCATAAAGTACCGCCGTGATTTTTAATGATTTGGTCGCAGATGTATAAACCTATTCCCATTCCAGGAAATTTTTGTTGGATATCGCCTACTCTGTAAAATCTTTCAAAAATTTTCTTTTGGTCCTCATCGCTAATTCCCATTCCATAATCTATAACCGATACTTTAATATAATTGCTAACTGTAGATAAATAAACCAATACGTGGTTTGCATTGGGCGAGTATTTGATGGCGTTAGAAAGCAGGTTGTTTAACACTTGCACAATATGAGATTCGTCGCCGTTAAACATTGCATTGGTAAATCCCTCTAGTTTAATTTCGTAGTTTTCATTGGCCATACGCATGCCCTCAATTGTTTCGGCCACCATTTTGTCGAAATCAAAAAGCTCTTTATGCAACTCAATATTACCGCTCTGTATTTTGGTAACGTCCAACAACTCTGTAATCAAATTATTCAAGCGTTCAACATATAGTTCAGTTTTTGATACGATATTCCTGAACTTGTCCGAAGAATTTTCGGGTACGGTACGGGTCATCATCTGCATATAACCTTTTATAGTTGTCAAAGGCGTTTTTAGCTCGTGGCTGGCAATGCTTAAAAAATCGTCCTTTCTTCTTTCAATTTCCCTTCGCTCGGTAATATCTTCGATAGCAATCAGAATTCGATCTTTATAATTTCCTTCCAACTCGATACGATAAGCATTTAGTAACATGGTTTTTTTACCAATATGCGGAAAATCGTGTTCCACTTTAAAGTCTTCCACGGGATTGTTGGTAGGTAAAATGTTTTCGAGCATTTCTTTTAGGTTTGCGATGTCCCACTGCCCGTTCCCTAAATCATACAGCTTTTTTCCTTTGGTTTCAATTTCAGAAACTTTAAAAGTTTTTAAAAAATATTCATTTGCACTAAGCACATTAATATCTTTATCTAAAACAATTAAACTCTCTCTTACCGTTTGTACAATACTTGCCAAATATTCTTCACTCTCCCGTAAAAGCCTTGTTCTTTCTATAATTTGCTTTTCCATGATCTGCTGCTGGTACAGCAGATCAATCTCAGCTTTTTTTCTTCTGCTAATATTGTTTTGTACGCCAATAAAGTGGGTAACCTCGTTTTTGCTGTTTCTAATTGCTGATAGGTAAAGTTCGTTCCAAAAAAGATCTCCGTTCTTTTTGTAATTTCTGATTTCAACCCTGCAATCTCTGCCTTCTGCTATGGCTTCTTTTAATTTTAACCTAGCCTCCTGATTTCGATCTTTTCCTTGTAAAAACCTACAATTATGTCCGATAATTTCGTTACGATTATATCCTGTCATCACTTCAAAAGCATGATTGCAGTAAATAATTGGATTGTCTGGTTGTAGATGATCTGTTAAAATTATTCCCGAGCTACTTGCATCCAATGCCTTCTTCATCAGTGTCAAATCGGTAACTAAAGAATGATTTAACTTAGGGGTATCCTTATTGTCTAGTTTTTTCAATTGTATTCTGTTTACGAAAATAAAATGATAAGCTTATAACGCCTTAGTCGCTTTTTTTTCCAGTACAATTGAAATGCCAATTTCCTTAAATATGAATAACTTAACCTTCTTCCGCATTAGCTGTCAGCATCAATACATTCCGCAGATAATTATCAATAATATCCGTATCAACTGTATCGTTAACCAATGAAATGTATTTATCTGGCCTAACAATTAATGTCCTTTTTTCTGTTGAGGATATTTTTAACGATTCGAAAACAGATTCATTTTTTTCGCTGTAAGGAAGGTAAAACAGCTTGACGTTAAAATTAAGTTGCACCCATTTGGCAATGTTAAATAAATATTGTGGGTTTACATTTCCGATAACGATCAACGAAAAATATTGGTAGCTGCACCATTGGTGAAGCGATGTTTCCCGCTTCAGTTTTTCATCATAAAACGGAAAATTTGGCAACAAGTCGCCGGCCTCTAAAACCCTTTGTTGGCTTAAATGCAGATTAATTGGACTATCCGAGAGTTCCAAATTCTCTGATTTTGCGGGAACGAGTTTTCCAATCCATTTTTTTAAAAACCCGTTTTCACTTTTATCCTGATAAAACTCGGAAATCAGTTTTCTTTCAGCCTCAAACGAGTTTAAAATAAAAGGATGGAACCTTTTAAGATGAACGCCAATCACTCGCCAAGCTAAACCAAAAGCATTTCTAAAATTTGCTTCATTATTAATTTTATCAACTTCTAAATCGCTCAGATTAAAAATAAAATTACTATTGTGCAATTGGGTTTCTCCGTTTTGCAATAATTGATGTTCGCTGTTTGAAGTTTCAAGAAGCTGGGTTTCCCAAATTACACAGCACAAACTATGCGCTAACAAACTCAGGCTTTGCTCCTTAAAACTCTGTTCTGTAGTTTCATCATCCAGCTTAAAACCGTGTTGTTTTAATATATCAATGCAGTAGAGACTCAAGTTTAAAGTGCGTTCAGTTGTTGCTGGTTGGCTTTCTGAACGTTCAATCACCAATATATTTAAGCCCCCTTTAGCCAACAGCGTTGCAAAGCCCAACGTAACCGGGGTAGCGCCAACTATTAAAACATCTGATGGCGTAGGAATTCTCATCTTTCCCGATACAATAGAAATATTGTTGGCTGTTTATGCAAATCAGGTTGATTATTCTTCCACTCGAAAATATTTTTTGTCTGCAAAAATTCATTCTCTGCAGTCAAGTTTGACGCAATACACAATTTCGTATCGTTTCTGCAACTAGCTAAAATGTCGTTAAGCATCGGATTGTTCCTAAACGGCGTTTCAATAAATAATTGAGTCTGTTTAAACCTTTCGGCAAAGCCTTCTAGTTCTTTTATACGCTTTACCCTCGCCATTTTATCAATCGGCAAATATCCATGAAATGTAAAACTCTGCCCATTAAAACCGGAGCCCATCAAAGCCAAGAGCAAAGAACTCGGGCCAACCAAAGGAACTACTTTTATACCTCGTTTATGAGCTTCGGCAACAATATCTGCTCCCGGATCCGCAACTCCCGGGCAACCGGCTTCGCTCATTAACCCAACATCGTTACCGGCTTCTAAGCCTTGGAAGTAGGGCTTTAAACTTCCATTTCTTTCATGTTTCCCATAATCGTGAATAATGAGATCGCTTTGCTTTGTTACCAAGCCGGCATTTTTTAAACAGCGCCTTGCTGTTTTCTCGTTTTCAACAATGTATTCTTTGATTTCATTGATGGTTTGCGATAGAAATGGAGTCAGTGATTTTTGTTCTGCTCCTTCTGCCATCACCACCGGAATGAGGTATAATGTGCCTTTTGCCATATTACAAATTAAACCATTTGCTTTTAAAAAGCTCCAAAGTATATAAGGTTATTTTATTTGACACCTTTTTAAATAAACTATCGTCTTATAAATAAACCTCTCGCAAAGGAAAATTGTTCTTATAGTAGCTATTAGATTTTATAGCAGTTTTGTCACATTTTTGATGGAGCGTATCAAAACAAAATTCTGAAGCGTTAATTGATTAATAAACCGAATTTAAATATTAGAAAACATGGGCAACGGCATAAAAAAAACAGCATGGGCTTTTGGTATATTTTTTATATTGATAAGCCTTGGAACTAATAACGTACAGGCTCAACCTAACAGGGGGATTAGCCTACAAGTGTTTTACGATGAGCTTTCCTACTATGGTGATTGGGTAAACAATCCGGAATACGGATATGTTTGGAGACCAAATGTAGGAAGCGATTTTAGACCTTATTATACCAACGGACATTGGGTAATGACAGAATATGGCAATACCTGGGTCTCTGATTATAACTGGGGTTGGGCACCTTTCCATTACGGAAGATGGTTTTATGATGATTATGACGGCTGGATTTGGATGCCAGATACCGAATGGGGCCCAGCTTGGGTAACTTGGAGAACCGGTGGCGGATATTACGGATGGGCGCCGCTAGGACCAAGAATCAGTATAAATATCAATATCGGCAGACGCCATTATGTACCTGATAACTATTGGGTGTTTATTCCCCAAAGATGTATTTATTACCCATCTTACAGTAGATATTGGGAACCAAGAAGAAACGTTTACATTATCCACAATACCACTATTATCAATAACATTTACACCAATGATAGGGTAAGATATTATAGTGGGCCGGGCAGGGACGATGTAAGAAGGGCAACACGTAGAGACGTCCCGGTTTATAGAATAGCCGATAACAGCAGACCAGGTTCTGACAGAGTTGGCCGTGGAGCGGTAAGCGTTTACAGACCAAGTGTGGATAGAAGCGGAAATTCTGCTCCAAGAAGTATTGCAAGTAATTCTGCAAGACCAAGCCGGGCAGACAACAGTAATAGCAGAACAGTGAATAATGATAGAAGTGTTTCGAGCACCGCAAGACCGGATCGCTCAAGTGCGCCAGATAGCAGATCTTCTTACGGCAATGTTAGTCGGACGGAAAGTAGTAGAGGCAACTCAAGTTCCAATTCTTCTAGCAGACCAGAAAGAGCAGAAGCTCCTAGACCAACCAGTCCTTCGCCAAGAACTACGGAGTCAACAAGAAGCAGTGCGCCTTCATCTTCTCCACAAAGAAGTGAAGCTCCAAGTAGTAGACCTCAAAGGGTAGAAAGAAGTTCACCAAGTGTGCAAAGCAGTAGCCCAAGTAGGAGTACACAAAGGTCAAGCGCTCCTTCTTCTTCAAGTTCACGTTCTTCATCGTCTTCTTCAAGAGGTGGTGGAAATGGAAGACCAAGTAGATAAAAGATAGTTTTTGATTTAGTTTTTAATCCGGTTTTGTTTGCTGAGGCAAATGGAAACCGGATTTTTTTATGTGCGATCGAATCTGTAGTTGAAAAAGGTAACATCAAAAAAGCCCTGCGTTGTTAGACGCAGGGCTTTAAACTTTTAACTTTCGACTTTTAACTTATTAGACTAAGAACATCCCATTGACGTTCCGCAATTTAAGCACTTGTAGCAAGTACCGGAACGAATGGTTGTATGTCCGCAACTGCTACAAGCAGGAGCATCTGATTGTGCACCCATTGATAAATCAACAGATTGACCTTTAATCATAGCGTTGGCTGTTACCGTTTCTTTAGTTGGCGTATAAACATTGCTTGCATCTGTATTTACATCGCTATCCTGCATGGTTGGGTTATCAGTAACAACATTTTGTTCGGTAATTACATGTACCAGATCTGTGCGGTTCAAGTAATCGTAACCTAACATTCTAAAGATATAATCAATAATTGAAGTTGCCGATTTGATGTTTGCATGACCGGAAACCATTCCGGCTGGTTCAAAACGGGTAAAAGTAAATTTCTCTACATATTCTTCCAAAGGTACGCCGTACTGCAAACCAACTGATACCGCAATGGCGAAACAGTTCATCAACGAGCGGAAAGTTGCACCTTCTTTGTGCATATCCACAAAAATTTCTCCTAAAGTACCATCGCCGTACTCACCAGTTCTAACAAAAACTGTTTGTCCGTCGATACTTGCTTTTTGGGTAAAACCTCTACGTTTTGCAGGCATTACTTTTTTCTGCACCACTCTCGAAAGCTGACGCATAAAGCTGGTATCTTCTGAACGCTGTAAAATTGCATTTGCTGCTTCTAATACCTGCTCTGGCGTTAAATCACTCAATTTTAATTCCGCTGCTTTTCCTAAAACCTCATCAACGGTGTCAATTTTTTCTTCTTTTGTATCAGATTTCGTTGATAAAGGCTGAGATAATTTACAGCCATCGCGGTAAAGCGCATTTGCTTTTAAGCCTAAGCTCCAAGACAACTCGTAGCTTTCTTTGATTTCCTCAACTTTAGCCTCATTTGGTAAGTTAATGGTCTTAGAAATTGCTCCAGAAAGGAAAGGTTGTGCGGCCGACATCATTTTAATGTGACCATGAGCGTGGATGTATCTTACGCCTTTTGCTCCGTTTTTGTTAGCGCAATCAAATATTGGATAATGCTCTTCTTTTAAGAAAGGTGCGCCTTCAATGGTCATTGTTCCGCAAATAAATTCGTTTGCTTCAGCAATTTGGGTGCGAGAAAAACCTAACGCTCTTAATACATTGAAATCTGGCGCATTGTACTGCTCGGCTTTAAAGCCTAAACGCTGTAAACAATCTTCGCCCAAAGTCCATACGTTAAAAGCGAAACCAATTTCAAAAGCAGAAACAATTGCTTTATCCAGTTTCTCTAAATCAGCTTCGTTAAATCCTTTAGCTCTTAAGCTATCGGGATTAATGTGAGGTGCGTTTTTGATGCTCGCTGCGCCTTTTGCGTAGTTAACGATAGTTTCAATTTCGTCCTCGTTGTATTTTAAATTTCTTAACGCCGCAGGAACCGCTTGGTTGATGATTTTGAAATAACCGCCACCAGATAGTTTTTTGAATTTAACCAAAGCAAAATCAGGCTCGATACCGGTTGTATCGCAGTCCATCACCAAACCAATAGTTCCAGTTGGTGCAATTACAGTGGTTTGAGCGTTACGGTAACCGTATTTTTCGCCCATTTCCACCGCTTTATCCCAAGCATTGCAAGCTGCTGATAATAAATAATCAGGGCAAACTTTTTGATCAATTCCCGGAGGCGCAATTTCTAAACCTTCGTAAGCATCGGTTGCGTTGTAAGCCGCATAACGGTGGTTACGCATTACACGCAACATACTGTCTTTGTTATCGTGGTAACGGCTAAACGTACCCAATTCTCTGGCCATTTCTGCAGAAGTCGCATAGGCAGTTCCCGTCATTATCGCAGTGATTGCTCCACCAATTGCTCTTGCTTTTTCACTATCGTAAGGGATGCCAGCAACCATTAACATGGAGCCTAAGTTGGCATAACCCAAACCTAAAGTTCTATAATCATAAGATAATTGCGCCACCTCTTTTGATGGGAATTGGGCCATTAAAACAGAGATTTCTAATACGGTAGTCCACAAACGGCAGGTGTGCTCAAATCCTTTAACATCAAAAATCAAGGTTTCCAAATCAAAGAAATGGCGCAGGTTGATAGATGCCAAATTACAAGCGGTATTATCCAAGAACATGTATTCGCTACAAGGGTTAGAAGCGTTAATTCTTCCGCCCGCAGGACAAGTATGCCATTCGTTTATCGTAGTATCAAACTGAACGCCAGGATCGGCGCAAGCCCAAGCTGCAAATGCGATATCGTCCCAAAGTTTGTTGGCATCAATCGTTTTCATTCGACGACCGTCTGAACGGGCGGTTAAATCCCAGCCTTTGCCTTCTTTCATTGCGTTAAAGAAAGTATTTGGAATACGAACCGAGTTGTTTGAATTTTGTCCAGAAACGGTACGGTAAGCTTCGCCTTCGTAATCAGAGGCGTAACCTGCAGCAATTAAAGCAGCAACTTTTTTCTCTTCTTCAACTTTCCAGTTTACAAAACTTTCAATTTCTGGATGGTCTAAATCCAAGCAGACCATTTTGGCAGCTCTACGGGTAGTTCCACCAGATTTGATTGCTCCGGCTGCTCTATCGCCGATTTTTAAAAACGACATTAAGCCTGATGAATAGCCGCCACCGCTTAATTTTTCGCTTTCGCCACGGATGCGGGAAAAGTTTGTCCCTACTCCAGAACCATATTTGAAGATACGGGCTTCACGAACCCAAAGATCCATGATACCGCCTTCGTTCACCAAATCATCCTCTACAGAAAGGATAAAGCAAGCATGTGGTTGCGGACGTTCGTAAGCGGATGTTGATTTTTCTAATTGCTCTGTTTTTGGATTAACAAAATAGTGGCCTTGCGGACCGCCTGTAATTCCGTAAGAAGAATGTAAACCTGTATTGAACCATTGTGGTGAGTTTGGCGCTGCCAGCTGACCTACAATTGTGTAAACTAATTCATCGTAAAATACTTCGGCATCTTTTGTTGATGCGAAATATCCGTAACGCTCACCCCAAATTTTCCAGCAATTGGCTAAGCGGTGCGCTACTTGTTTAATGCTTTTTTCAGAACCGGTTGTGCCGTCTGCTTGCGGAACACCGGCTTTTCTGAAATATTTTTGTGCTAAAATATCGGTTGCAACCTGAGACCAGCTGTGCGGAACTTCTACATCGTTCATTTCGAAAACTGCATCTCCAGATGGATTTCTGATTACTGAAGATCTTTTGTCATAATCAAAAAGGTCGTAAACACTTTTTCCTTCTTTGCTGAAGTGACGCTCAAATTTGAGGCCTTTTGCAGTTTTTGTTGCAGAAGCTTTTGCCATAACTGTAGTTTTTGGTTAAATATTAAATGAGTTAAAAAAAACTTTAGGGGTTTTTCATCAAATTTATCTTTACTTATAGATATAAACGAAGTTCAGTTTTCCACACGGCAAAGTATAAAGTCGGGATAAGCTAATTAAAGTTTTATATTAGGCTAAATAACAGTCATTTATAATGTGGAAAAGTAAAAATCACGTTGAACGGAACTATAGTTTATAACGGGTTTATAGAATATAATAAAATCAACATAAAGTCTTAATATCGTTTTATCCTAACCGAAAGAATCTTCTTCAAAAATGAGGAAAGAAATGTTTATGCGTACATCACGAACTTTATGTTACTCTGACCTTTTAGTATGGTATAAAAATAATTTTTATATTTATACATAAATTCATGTACCATGACTATCGTTATCAAAAAGAAAACAAATAAAGAAGAGATAGCTACTATGTTGCAACGATTCAAGAAAACATCGCCCAAAAAAAGCCTGCGTTCTGTATATGGTATTTTACCGATAAAAGGAGATGCTGTTGCTATACAAAAAGCATTAAGAAATGAATGGGATTGATTTTCTAGCCGACACCAATTTTCTAATATTTGTTGCGCAGAAAAACCCCATTGTAGAACCATTTTTGGATTATAGTATTGGAATTTCATGTATAACCGAAATGGAACTATTAGGCATATTCAGTATATCAAAAGCCCATAAATCTGATATGCAAAAGATAGTTGAACAATGTTTTATTATAGATTTTTCTGCTGAGATAAAATACAAAGCTATTCAGATAAAACAAAGACATAAGATAAAATTACCTGATGCGATTATTGCCGCAACTGCTATTATCTTCGATATTCCTTTAATAACGGCGGATGCCGATTTTAAATCCATTAAAGAGTTAAAGCTTATTTTTCTGGAACATTAAATAGGACTATTTGCATGCGCATGTCTACTATGCAAAAGAAACTGCTAACAAAATATATTTAACCGTTCTTAAGCGTAGAACTTCTGATGATGAGTTGAGGTTTGATATTTACCACTTTTTGTTCATCGATATTTACTCCTTTTTTCATTTTTTGGAAGTACAGGTTTGCAACGTTTTTCCCAATTTCTTTACTGAACTGATCAATGGTGGTAATAGACGGCTGTGTAATTTCGGTAAAAGCTTCGTTAGAAAAACCGCATATTCCTAATTGCTGTGGCACTTTTATGCCTTCGCGTTGTGCTACATCTAAAACTCCTAAAGCGGCAAAATCAGATGTAGATGCAAAAATAGCGTCCGGAGGTTCGGGCAATGCCAAAAGATCCTCTGTCGCTTTAGCGCCGAGTTCTCTGGTCCATGCGTTTTCGCGGATCAGTTCATCAATAATCGGAAAACCGTGTTTCTTTAAGGCTTCCAAATAACCTGCTTTCCTTAATCGAAATATGTTTAAATTTTGCGGGCCTTCTAACAGTGCAATTCGTTTATAACCCTGTTCAATTAAATGAGAAACCGCCTCAAATGCCGCTTCCTCATTACCGGTAAGCACTTTGTAAGTATCCATCGTATCATCAACCCTATCAAACTGGATCAATTTTATACCGTGATCTGCTATTGATTTTAAATGGTCATTATTTTCAAAATCGGCGCTTATGGATAAAAAAATACAGCTAACATGTTGGTTAATTAAAGTATCAACGCATTTAACCTCACGTTCGTAAGATTCATTGGACTGACAAATAATCAAATTATAACCTTTTTGATAGGTCACTTCTTCAATACCCGCAATTACGTTTGAGAAAAAGTTTTGGTTGATACGTGGCACAACTACACCAATAGTTTGGTTCTCGCCTTTGCGAAGATTTGACGCCATACTATTTTGCCGATAGTTTAACTCTTTGGCAGTTTTTAAAATCAATTGCTTGGTAGTTTCGCTAACGTTGCTGTTTCCGCTTAAAGCCCTGGAAACAGACGAGGCGTTAAGATTTAACTTCTTAGCAATATCATAAATAGTTGTACGCTTCTGATTTTCCATAACCTAATGCAATATTATAAAAAGATTTTTAAGCAATCGATTGCTTTTGTAAAAATTTTATTTATTTTTGGAGTTCAAATTACCAAGGAACAAATCGTTAAATCAAACAAATGCTTTTATTAGGTATTGATGTAGGAACATCGTCCATTAAAGTTTCTGTAGTGGATGCGCAAACAGGTAAAAATATAGCGAGCGCAAGCTATCCTGATAAGGAGACAGAAATTATTGCTGTTAAAAATGGCTGGGCAGAGCAATCACCAGATATGTGGTGGAACAATGTGCAACAGGCTATTTTAAAATGCAACGCCAGCGGTAAATACCAACCAAAAGATATAGTAGCAATTGGTATCGCCTACCAAATGCATGGTTTGGTTTTGGTAGATAAGGAAGGCAACAGTTTAAGAAACAGCATTATTTGGTGCGACAGCCGAGCCGTTGAAATTGGTAACAAAGCTTTCGCAGATTTGGGCGAAGAATTCTGTTTGTCGCATTATTTGAACTCACCCGGAAATTTTACCGCATCAAAATTAGCTTGGGTAAAGCAAAACGAGCCGGAGATTTACGCAAAAATTGATAAAGTGATGTTGCCCGGGGATTTCATCGCTTTAAAGCTAACCGGAGATGTTACCACTTCAGTATCTTCACTTTCTGAAGGCGTTTTTTGGGATTTTAAAACAAACAGCCTTTCTAAAGAATTATTAAATTATTATGGAATTTCGGAAGCTTTTATTCCAGAAATAAAGCCTGTATTTTCTACTCACGGTACATTATCTAAAGAAAACGCTGATAAATTGGGTTTAAAATCTGGAGTTTGGGTAAGTTATAAAGCTGGTGACCAGCCCAACAACGCTTTATCATTAAATGTGATTGAACCCGGCGAAGTTGCCGCAACAGCCGGAACTTCTGGTGTAATTTACGGTGTTACAGACCAGTTGCTTTTTGATAAGCAATCTCGTGTAAACACTTTTGCTCATGTTAGTCATTCGGCGGAAGCAAACCGTTTGGGCGTTTTATTGTGTATCAACGGAACCGGAAGTTTAAATCGCTGGATAAAAAATATGGCCGGAGATTTGGATTACAACACAATAAATCAACTTTCGGCAACTGTTGACGAGGGAAGCAATGGACTATCGGTTTTACCTTTTGGCAACGGAGCAGAAAGAATGCTCAACAACCGGCTTGTGGGCGCATCGTTACAAAATATTGATTTAAACATTCATACCCAAGCACACGTTTTTCGGGCAGTGCAAGAAGGCATTGCTTTCGCTTTCCGTTATGGCTTCGATATTCTGAAAGAAAATGGAATGCAGGCTTCGGTGATTAAAGCCGGCAAAGCCAACCTGTTTTTAAGTGATGTTTTTACCCAAAGCTTTGTAAACATTACTGGCGTTCCGGTCGAGCTGTACGATAACGATGGTAGCCACGGTGCAGCTATGGGAGCTGGTATTGGCGCAGGAATTTTTGCATCGACAAACGAAGCATTTGCAAACAGTAAAGCACTAAAATTAATAGAACCAAAGGCTAATAACTTAGAAGAAGCTTACCAAAGGTGGAACGCTTTGCTGAGCGAAAAGCTAAAGGCGAAAAGCTAAAAGCAACTAACCTATTTTTAAAACAAAAAAAATCGATATAAAAGAATAAAATTATGGCAACAGAATTTTTTAAAGGAATTGGACAAATTAAGTTCGAAGGATTAGAAAGCGATAATCCTTTGGCATTTAGGTGGTATGATGCTGACCGCGTTATTGCCGGCAAAACAATGAAAGAACATTTCCGTTTTGCAGGTGCTTACTGGCATTCTTTCAACGGAAACGGTGCAGATCCTTTCGGGGGACCTACTCATATTTTCCCTTGGGATGCGAAAAGCGATGTGATTGAAAGAGCAAAAGACAAAATGGATGCGGCTTTCGAGTTTTTAACAAAAATGAATTTGCCTTATTACTGTTTCCATGATGTGGATGTGGTTGATTACGGCAATGATGTTGCAGAAAACGAAAGAAGATTGCAAGCTTTAGTTGACTATGCTAAACAAAAACAAGCCGCAACGGGCATCAAATTGTTATGGGGAACAGCGAATTTGTTTTCGCACAGTCGTTACATGAATGGCGCTTCTACAAACCCGGATTTCCACGTTTTGGCCCACGGTGCGGCACAGGTTAAAGCAGCTTTGGATGCAACCATTGCGTTAGGTGGAGAAAATTACGTTTTCTGGGGCGGACGCGAAGGTTATATGACTTTGCTCAACACCGATATGAAACGCGAGCAGGAGCATTTTGCAAAATTCCTACATGCAGCTAAAGATTATGCCCGCAAAAATGGTTTCAAAGGAACTTTCTTTATCGAACCAAAGCCATGCGAACCATCAAAACACCAGTATGATTACGATGCAGCAACGGTTTTAGGTTTCTTGCAGAAATATGATTTGCTTAACGACTTTAAATTGAACTTAGAAGTTAACCACGCAACTTTGGCTGGCCATACTTTCCAACACGAATTACAGGTTGCGGTTGATGCCGGAATGTTGGGTTCTATCGACGCAAACCGCGGTGACTACCAAAATGGCTGGGATACCGATCAATTTCCGAACGATATTAATGAGCTTACCGAAGCAATGTTAATTATTTTAGAAGGGGGCGGTTTACAAGGCGGTGGCGTTAATTTTGATGCTAAAATTAGAAGAAACTCCACCGATCAAGCTGATTTATTTTACGCTCATGTTGGCGGGATGGATTTGTTTGCCAGAGCTTTAATCACGGCCGACAATATTCTCCAAAAATCTGATTACAAAAAAATCAGAGCCGAAAGATACGCTTCTTTCGACAGTGGAAAAGGCAAGGATTTTGAAAACGGTAAATTAAGTTTAGAAGATTTAAGAAATTACGCCGCCGAAAATGGCGAACCAAAAACCATCAGTGGCAAGCAAGAGTTTTTAGAAAACCTGATCAACAGATATATTTAATTTTAAAACACTTTAAATGTAAAACCCCTGAATCTGCATGGATTCAGGGGTTTCTTTTTTAATTCGCTTCTTAGCAGGCAACAGCATACCGTAGTTTTATCCTGATAAAGATGTATTACTGCATATCCCAACTAAATCCGGGCATCACAAAATAGACAAGCTCCCAATATCCGTAAGAGAGGGCCATATACAATTCCCGCCCGTCATCTCGAACGCAAGAGAGCGGTCTGCGAGTTCCTTAGCACACCCCCATCTTACCACCACCTGCCCAAACCCCACCGTCCATGGGCATTGCACCGTAGTTCCCCCGCACTTTCTCTCCCTTTTTCCGCACCCACCCAAATTCACGCCGTCAACTCTCTCCGCCGGCTGGCGGAGAGAGGTCTGCAAGTTCCTCAGCACTAACTAACCCCAGCACTCCTCATTCCCGTCCAAGTAGGGCCTCGCTTTAGCTGATCCTGCGCATTATTTGGCTGACCCCGTACAACAATTTGTATTGCGCCATTTATTTAGCTGTCGATACAATAAAATACTTCCCTGCGGTTGGTGTTGTCGCCAAAACGCTTCCACCCCACTCGTTTTATTTCATATCATTCCCTAAGCTTGCTACAGCAATGCAAAGCACCGTTAACACTGTTTCCAAGCAGCGTCTCGCTTTTAGCTGACCCTGCGCACTTATAATGAAGGATCGTTTTACCTTGATTTTATTCAATCTGTTTATTGTTTTTCAACGGTTTTCATGTGTTCGCTCCGCTCGGGTTTGGTGTCTTTTTTATCTAAGAAAACCTGCGTAGCATGCTTGAATGCCTTTAAAGTTAAAACAAAAAAGAATGAAAAAAGACACTTGAGCTGGCCGCTCAAGAGGCCGGAAACATGATATGTTCTTGAATACCTTTAAAGAAAAACTAACACAGAATGAAAAAAGGCTGTGGGATGGGTGTTTTTTTTTAAAATTGGAAGTAGAATTTTCAATTTAAGATCTTCCCGCTCATTGCCGCGGGAGGCTATTTCTTTTTAGAGAAAAAGAAACAAAACTCTTTTTTGTCGCACAGGTGCTTTGGGCGCAAAGCCACCGCTCATCAGAAAATCAATAGCGCTACTTTTCACTCGCTAAGTGCTTAAACAATGTTAGTGCAAACCCCACGTGAAACCGCTTTCGCTAGAGGCTTGGTGGTGCTTAATGTTCTTTTGTGCTACCGATTTTCTGATCTCCCGGCACTCCCAACGCTCCTTGTGTTGTGGAAATCTGTATTATGGGAACTAATATTACGGAAACAGCAGAGCCAAGCGACAGGGAGCGCTGGGCTGGTAAAACGCCGAGCCGGGAGTCTGGCCTGTGCGGATGAAGGATCGTTTTACCTTGCCTTTATTCAATCTGTTTATTGTTTTTCAAAGGCTTTCATGCATTCGCTACGCTCAGGTTTGCGCCCTTTTTTGGCTAAGAAAAAAGGGTGGAGCCCCGCGGCGGCGAGCGGGAAGATTACCTGTCAAAAGAAAAAGTCTTAAACAAACCGCAGATTGCCAACCCCTTTAATTCCCCCGTCCGTCAGCTGACGGAGGTACACGGGCGCAGACCTTTCGCGTGGAAAGTTGGAACTGGATGAAGAACATCGGTGAATCAAGCAAGAAGCCATTAACCAACAGATTGTCAATCTGCCCCCAAGCGGTTTCCAACCCTTCGTTCATCACAATGACGGGTGAAGGAGAAGCAAGGCAGTTTAAAGAGGAAAGCCAGGACTGTTCGCTATCGCCAGGTTATAATATATTTGCCTGATTTTTTAAAAAACTATGAAACTTATTTACGAATTATTAGTATAAACACTTACAAGCATGACTTCAACGAAATTGAACACTCGCATGAAGAAATCACATATAGTTTTATGTAAAATTGATAAATAATAACAAATACGATAGAGTCCTTATGGCAAAATTTTACCTTCCTAAAAACCACTTAAAAGTTGCATTCGCTGTAATACTTAATTTTATTATGGTGTTGCTTTTTTCTTCCCCCTCTTATTCCCAAAGCGTAGCCGGAACACTTGATTTCGATGCGGCAGATGGAACTGTGGTAACCAAAGATGGGGACGGAGGATCTACAGATATTCCGAATATAGAATACCAGATTTTCTCAACGGATATAAATTTAATTCCTAACGGGACAGCCTGGACGTATTATGGTGACATTGGTTTAGGGATAGGTGGTATTGTAGGCGATTTAACCGATGGAGATCCAATAATCGTTATAAAAAGTGCTAATGGGGCAGAATTTTCATTTAATGGAATATTAACCGGCAATCGAGACGGAATAATGCAGAAAATTATTATTGAAGGCTTTCGCAACGGAACATCAACTGGCTCAGTCACCTTGGATCTGGACTATATGGTTACTGGCGTCAATACGTTCACCTCAACCGAGTTAACACCCGCTATTTTTCAAAACGTAGATGAGGTACGATTAACCAATCCGGATATTCCTTTGGGCGCTAGTTCTGAAGTAGTTACTATTGGTATTGACCAACTGGTTTTCGGCGATCCTGTTACTGCTTCTGCCAACACCACCCCTACCGCCACCAACCTTACGCAAAGCAAAAGCGCAACAGAAGGTGGCAGTGCCGTTGCATTAACTGATATAGTTGTAACCGACGCGGATGCGGGAGAAACCATTACGGCTACCTTAAGTTTGAGTAATGTGGCGGCAGGTACGCTTTCTACAGGAACTTATGGTGCTGCCACTTCTACTTATAACGCAGGCACAGGCGTTTGGACGGTTAACGGGTCAGTTGCAGATGTGAATGCAGCATTGGCCGCTGTGGCTTTTACGCCTTCGGCCAATCATGATCAGAACTTCACCATTACCACGAGCATAGGCGATGCAGCGAATGCCGGCCCTGCGGATGGTACCATTTCTTTCACGGTTACGGCGGTAAATGATGATCCTACCGTAAGTGGTTTACCTGCAAGTTTGACCTTTACCGAGGATGCAACAACTTCCGAACTCGACCTTACGGGGATTGCTATAGCCGACGTAGACGCAGGAACTGCAAGTATAACTGTTGTTTTGAAAGCTTCTGCTGGAACTTTTAGTCTAGCCGCGGGAACAGGGATGACACTTAGCGGAAACGCAACAAGCGAAATATCGCTCTCCGGAAAATTAGGAGATGTAAATACCTATCTTAATACGCCGTCAAACATTTGGTACCTACCCGCGTCAAATGCCAGCGGGGCTAATGCAGCAAGCATTACGCTTACAGCTAATGACAATGGCAATACCGGTACTGGAGGCGGAACGGCAGTTTCGCTGGGCGCCATCGATATCGATATCACAGCAGTGAATGATGCCCCAATTATTACCACTACCGGCGGAACGACAGCATTTTATGGTACATCAATAACTATAGACAACAGCCTCACAATTTCAGATGTGGACAATATCAACCTTGCTACTGCAACGGTAAGTATAAGTGGCGGATTTCAGGATGGGGAGGATGAATTGGCTTTTACCAATAATGGTAGTAACATGGGCAATATCACAGGTAGTTATAATGCCTTAACGGGTGTGCTGTCCTTAACTTCTGCTGGCGCTACGGCAACATTGGCACAATGGCAAGTAGCACTACGGGCAATAACTTATCATAACACTTCGGCTACACCCAATACTGCCAACCGTACTGTTTCTTTTATGGCAACTGATGGTACAGATGCCAGTTCCGCCGTAACAAAAACAGTAAGTGTTGCGGGCATAGCGGTTATTACCTCCGCTACCTATGACGCTGATGCAGGTGTGCTAGCCGTAACGGGAACAAATATGACTGCTGGAGACACCATAGATCCTAGTAAGTTGACGCTAACTGGAGAAGGAGGAAGCACCTATACCCTTACTACGGCAAATGTAACCGCCAGTAGCGCTACTGCGTTTTCCATTACTTTAAATGCGACCGATAAAGCAGCGCTCAATCAAATACTGAATAAGAATGGCACTGTTTCGACTGGAACGACAACCTATAATTTAGCAGCAGCAACCAATTGGGATAATACGGCTTCCGCTGCAGCAGATTTAACCGGCAACGGCATTACAGTGAGCAATGTAGCCGTACCAACCATTACTTCAGCTACCTATGATGCCTCCACAGGCGCACTCGTTGTTACCGGGACAGGATTATTAAAACTTAGCGGAGCAACCAACGATATCGTAGCCAATAAATTCACTTTTACAGGCGAAGGCGGAGCAACCTATACTTTCACCGACACCAGCAATGGAGAGATCACTAGCGGAACTTCTTTTACACTTACTCTAAGCGCAACAGATAGAGCGGGTGTCAACCTGATGATGAATAAAAACGGCACCTCGTCTACTGGCGGAACAACTTATAACCTAGCGGCAGCAGAAGATTGGGCAGCAGGAACAAATGTAGCGGTAACCGTAGCAGATGTAACCGGCAACGGGATTACGGCAAGTAATGTGGCAGTACCAACTATTACTTCGGCTACCTATGATGCCTCCACAGGCGCACTCGTTGTTACCGGGACAGGATTATTAAAACTTAGCGGAGCAACCAACGATATCGTAGCCAACAAGTTCACTTTTACAGGCGAGGGCGGTTCAGCCTATACCTTTACCGATACCTCGAACGGAGAGATTACTTCTGGAACTTCTTTTACACTCACGTTGAGTGCCACAGACAAAGCTGGCGTTAACCTGATCATCAATAAGAACGGAACCAGTTCTACTGGAGCAACGACCTATA
>DATJED010000007.1:0-1803 GCA_035496935.1 Pelobium sp.
GACAAGCAGCAACCCAAGTATAAAAGCATTAAGTGTAAAGACACGAAATAATTCCTTTTGAGTTTGCATCAGTTCGACATTCATTGACTTAACTATGATTGCAGGCACAAAGGCTAAAATCATTATCACAAGACCAACTTTTTTAAAATAGATTGGAAGTAAAACAGGTTCCTTTTTGCGTCTTTTGCTTTCCATATTGACAAATTTGCTTTTCTAAAGGACAAATATACTTTACATATAATTATCGACAAAAAAACTTTGTAGGACATTAAAGCGCCTAACAGCAGGTTCCTATGTAAAGTGGTTCTTAGAGACCACCCATGATTAATATCGTTATAAAGTTACTACATAATTATTTTTTAATCGCTATGGATTTGAATGATTTTACTTCCTAAAGCTGATAGGTGTTACCCAAGGTGATAAAATCATTCGAAGACATAGCGAAAGGTCTTCTTGAAAAATATTCTTTAAACTCCGGCTCCTATCTGCAGTAGTAATTTTATTTACTCTGCCAGCAACTGTTTGATTGCAAAGAAATAATGAGCAGCTACCTGCTTGGCGTTGTGACAACTGATTTACATCCATTTCACCACCGATGTTTTGTAGTCTGCTCATATAAAATGTTTGAGTATTAAAGAAGTAAATTTTTCTATTGTTATGATGGAATAGTTGATTGTATTGATGGAATGTTTTTCTTGTTAAAGGCATGATTGATCTGATAAGGACGCTCATTTTTAATCACTGATAAAATCCTTTTTACCAGCTTATGAGCTACTTTCACGATGACGGTCGTTGGATTTTTAGCTGAATGCTTCCGATAATATGCCTGCATTTCAGGATCCCTTCTAACGGTTGTCCAGGCTGCTTCCATCAGGTAGCTGCGTAGTGATGAATTGCACCTGGGAGTAACTCCCATGTGTTTTTCAGTTTCTCCACTTTGCCGCGTACCCGGTATCATTCCCAGATAGGAACTAAATTCATCCTCGTTGGCGAATCGTCTTATATCTCCTACCTCTGCCAGTAAAGCTGCTGCCAGAAATCCGCCTATACCGGGGATGCTTTTTAGTAAGTAATAATCCTTCTTTTGATGTTTTCTGCAATAGGCCCTTAACTCATTTCCGGTCTGCAGATATTCTTTATGCAGGGTTTCCAATATTCTCAGCTTGCTTTGCATGCTAAAAGCGCCCGTATGGTGTGGCCACTTTATTTCCTGTAACCATTGCAAAAAGTTTTTGCTCCAATTGGCATTGTCATACTCCTTAGGTATCTGCACTCCCATATAAAGCAACATGCTTTTTATTAGCTGCTTTTCTCTGCGTTGTTGTTTGACAACACTATTTCTTTGCCGCAATAAAATTTTTAGGTGGTCCTGGCTTTCTGTGGGGATATGAATGGCTTTGAGCCGCCCGTCCTGTAATTGGTTACATAAATTACGACAATCTATTTTATCCGTTTTTTGAAATTGTTGCTTATTAGCCATCGGAATATCTCCCGGATTTACTACGGTTACCTGCCAGCCTAAATTTAAAAAATATCGCGCTGTAGAAAAGCCGCAGCAGCCTGCTTCATAAGCCAGGTAAACTTCATGTCCGGGAAATGTTTTATTGACGTGCTCATAAAGTACTTCCTGATGGGGTGGCATTGAAAATCCACGATGATCAAAAAGGTCTGTACGCAAATGTAGAGACCATGATTTTTTGTGCATGTCCATACCAATGAATAACTTTGGTGTGGTGGTAATTTGAGTGTTCATGTTTATGAATTTTAAGTAATCTCAAGTTACCACTTTTACATAGTTGCTTG
>DATJED010000008.1:0-2919 GCA_035496935.1 Pelobium sp.
ACCACTATTGTCCGATAAAAAAGTAAAGTGAGAGGATTTTCCTGTAAGGGAGCATCCTCGTCACTTTCTTAGTAATTTTGAATTGACAAAAAAGCAAAATTACCATGGACAAAAGTACATACTTCTTTGGCCAATCCGTTCTCGGACAGCTGATTTCATTGATAGAAGATAATATTATTACACGAAATAGCAAGAAGCATCAGTCGGACAGGTATATTAAGAAATTCACTACCAGGGATCATTTGATAAGCATGCTTTTTTGTGTCTTTGCCAAGTGCAGTTCACTTCGTGAGGTATCCGGTGCTATGATTGGCCTTTCAGGAAAAACAAAGCATTTTCAACTTGGTAGCCTTCCTTATCGCAGCACGCTTTCAGATGCAAATAAACGCAGGCACTGCAATGTGTTTGCCGGCATCTATAATGAGTTGCTTAAAAAATATAGTCATCTGATCTCGGACAGCCGGATATTAAAGGTCATTAATAAGCAAATAGAAATATTCGACAGCACTACCATCAGCCTTTTCCAGGATATTTTAAAATGTACCGGCAGGATACTAGCAGATGGTAAACGCAAAGGCGGTATCAAAATGCACACGGTAATCAATGTGGATGAAACAGTTCCGAAGCTGGTATGGTTTACCAGTGCTGCAACGCACGACCACGTTCTTTTGGATAAACTTCAACTCAATAAGGATACCATCTACGTTTTTGACAAAGGCTATAATGATTATGCGGCATTTAAGCGTTTTTCAGATAATGAGACTGGCTTTGTAACCCGTATAAAAGACAATGCCGTCTATAAGGTGGAAGAGAAACTTTTGATCGAAGAATGCATTCACAGTGGTGTTTTAGAGGATACCATCATTGAAATTACTGTAAAGGAAGATGGCAAGGAAAGTAAGCTCAAACTTAGGAAAATAACATTTTACGATCGGGTTTTGAAGCGCAAATTTGAGTTTCTGACCAACCTTTTTGAAATGCGCTCTGATTTGGTAGCAGCCATTTACAAGCTGCGCTGGCAAATTGAGCTGCTTTTTAAGCAACTCAAACAGAACTTCCCATTAAAATATTTTCTGGGCGATAATGAAAATGCCATCAAAATTCAGATTTACTGTACCCTGATAGTGAATTTATTGCTGACTGTCATTCAAAAGCAACTAAAAAGAAACTGGGCGTTTTCAAATCTGGTAAGTTTCTGCCGAATCCATCTGTTCAACTACCTTCACTTGATGCGATTCCTGGAGAATCCGGAGAAGGACTGGCTAAAACAAGAATTGAAGCCTCCGCAACTGAAATTTTTTTAGAGGGGGGGGCTTACTTTTGTAAAATCAATTTTCTGAAAAATTAAAATGCTTATTTTCAGTAGTTTGTAAAAATTGAACGAGTAGTTTTAATTTTAATCGGACGGTAATGATTGAAATCCACAAACACTTTTTATCTTAGTGGCCGTTAATTCTTCTATAGCAACTTTTATAAAATTGCTTACTTCATCTAATGAATGATGCAGTTGATTCGTAAATTTTCTTTTTAAAATTGCCCATATCTTTTCGGCAGGGTTTAGTTCCGGGCTATATGGCGGTAAAAAGATCAACGAAATATTTTGGGGTATTTGCAATGCTTTTGCTTTATGGAAAGCTCCATTATCCAAGACCATTATTTTAAACTCTGTTGGGTTTTGTAATGAGAATTCATTTAGAAATATCTGGAAATTATCACTATTACAATTGGGCATTTCCAAAAGAAATTTATCACCATCGATTGGTGAGAATGCACCGAATAAATAGACTGTTTTAAAAATTTGATGGAAAGGGCAAATCGGCTTTACTCCTTTTGCTGTTAGGGCTTTACCGTTTCTGGTGAACAAGCCAAACCTGCTCTCATCCTGAAAGTAAAGGTTTACCGTTGTATATTTTAAATCTGATTGGAAAATTACTTCCTGGCATTTTTGACTAAAGTTTTTTTAAAAGTATCAACCAGTGCAGCCTCCTTGTTTACATGGCTTTTCCTGGCTACTTTTATTTTGCTTCCAAAATGGCGTTGTGTATATTTCAACAAAGTAATGTACTTCATATCCTTAGAGAGTTCTTTATTTACCCACTCTAAAAGTTCTCTATAACCCCTAATACCATTCTTTGGGTCATTTAATTTTTTTTCAATTTTTGCATGCTCTCCTTTGGAAACTACACTTTTCTTAAATCCGCCAATCCTTCCATGGGTCAATAATGGTCGGATGCCCTCTTTGTTATATTGATTACGCCATTTTACAATGCTGTTATGGTTTATACCAGTGATTTTTGATAACTCTCTTTTAGAAATCCCTGAATCTTCATGATTCTTAATTTCTATGAGCATTAAAAGGCGTTTAGCTACCAGTGCCCCGCTTTGGCGTTGAAGCTTGCGAAGCTCTTGAATTGATTCTTTAACTGTGATTTGAAAGGGATTTGCCATATTATACTTATTACATAGTCCAAATGTAAAACGAAAAATAATAATAACAAAATATCGGACTACCTATTATTTATAATTAGTATAAAATCCTTTTTTTGTTTACAGAAATACATTGCCATATTATCAACCAGTTTTATAATAAATGATTAGAATAGTATTCATTGATTGCATTGAATATTTGTAAACTTCTTTGGAACCATTTTATCGAAACCTTAGAAGAAAAAAATCAATAGTTCTTCAACCTTATTACATTATTTTCAAATCCAGTATGTAGAAAAATAAGGGAATAAGGTTGCAAAATAGAAAACGAAATTTTCTACTAAGGTTTCGATGAAGCGCCCTTGTAGCGCCTATCCTGCCTTTGTATATTATTCTATAAGTCATTTAAGATACTATCGGTTATACTCTATTTCCCTTTCCCCAACAAAATGATCCTGATGGTGTGGATCATTATTTTAAAATCCAGGGCCA
>DATJED010000009.1:0-40310 GCA_035496935.1 Pelobium sp.
CCTTTACAGGCAAACCTAATTGCGCTTGCAATTCCTGCTAAACCTGCTCCAACAATATTAACTTTCGGCATCAAATTTTATTTCAAAGCATCTAAAAACCCATACATTTTCTGTCGCATTTGCGTAATGCTTCCGGTGTAATTATTTACAATCAGCGAAAAACTAAGCTCATTTTCTTTGCCTGCAAAACCGCTATAAGCCAATACGTTGGCAATAGTTCCGCTTTTCATTTTTTGGTTATTATGCAAGGGAATGCTTTTTAAATACGTGTTAAACCAAGCTTGTTTTTTAGCAAAAGCAAGAACCTTTACCATTGCTGAAGTGGTTACCCTGTCTGATGGAGAAAGCCCGCTTCCATCTAATATCCGTAAAGCATTGGGGTCAATTCCTTTTTTCTCCCAATAATCGTTGATTATTTTAATGCCTTCAACGGTCGAGGCGTTTTTACCGAATTTTTCGGCTAAAATTCTCACCAATTGCTCTCCGTATAAATTGATGCTTTTTTGATTGAACCAATAAACAATTTCACTTAACGGTGGCGCTGTAATGGTTAAAAGAAGTTTATCATCCTTATCAGCAAGCGGTGCAATTTGCGCTTTAAAATCCTCCGTACCGTAACCATTCGCTTTTAAAAAATCTGCCACATCATAGGCCATTGCTAAAGCCGGATTAGGTAAAGATAATCCGATTTCTTTTTTTAAATCGATACCATAAGTGCCACGTAAAAAAATCTGACTGGTATAAGGTGCGGAGTATGCATAAACATTATCTCCCGAACCATAGTTACCGGTTGTTAATTCGTTGGTGATGTCCAAAAAAGGATAAACGTTATTTTTTGTGCTGATTTTGACCGGGGCGCCAACTGCTTTTCCGGGTGTAAAGCCTAACTCAAAAAAATTCTCGCCCCAGCACAAAGCAGATGTTCCTGCACCGTAATAGTTCCCCATATCTTGCCAAATCCAGCCAATGGGTAATGATTGTGTATCCCAAACCGAGGCGTCTCCAATAACATAACCCGTTATTTTATTGATTCCTTTCTGTTGAAGACCATATAGTATTTTATTTAGGATTTGGCTTTTTTGCGTTTTGTCCCAACGGTCGCTTCCCAATGTTGGGTCGCCACTGCCTTTTATGATTAAATCGCCGTTGAGTGTACCGTTGATGATTTCTCCGCGGTAAAAAATATTGGTTTTAAAGGTGAAATCTTCGCCTAATAAGTCTAAGGCTGTTGCCGACGTAATTACTTTTAGCGTTGATGCCTGCGCTAAACCAGCGTTTTCGTTTTTGCTGAATATTGTCTTTCCGGATCTATTATCTAATACAGAAAAGGAAACCGTTGCGTATTTGAGCTGTTGACTGGAAGCAAATTTTGAATATGCACTTTCGAGTTTTGAAGCTAAACTTTGCGCATTAACGATTTTATTTAGAGAGAATAGTAAAAATAATAGAAAAGCAAATTTTTTCATCCTCGCAAGTTAAGTGAAATAGCGGAGTTTTGGATTTTTGTAAATAAAAATCGGGATTTTGTATAGCAGGAAAATGTTTATAACTTCCAGCGTGTCTGAAAAAAACGATGCCTTAAGAGAAAGTATTGTCCGTTAGGATAATCTTTTTCTAAAACCTATTGCAATTTTCTTAAATTCAGCAATCCAATTATTTTGAATTTATGATGCCTGTAAAAACCTACGGAAGTGCCGTTTATGGTGTGGAAGCCATCAATATTACGGTTGAAGTAAACATCACTTCGGGGAATAAATATTTTATCGTTGGTTTGCCCGATAACGCTGTAAAGGAAAGTATGTTGCGGATTGAGAGTGCTGTAACATCCAGCGGATGCAGAATGCCACGACAAAAAATTGTGGTGAATATGGCTCCGGCCGATATCAGAAAAGAAGGTTCCGCTTATGATTTAACAATAGCGACCGGAATTTTAGCAGCGTCAAACCAAATCCCGACGGAGGAAATCGGTAATTATCTGATTATGGGCGAGCTTTCCTTAGATGGTGAAGTAAAACCGATTAAAGGTGCATTGCCGATAGCAATCCAAGCAAAAAAAGAAAAGTTTAAGGGATTTATTCTGCCACAGCAAAACGCCCGAGAAGCAGCCATTGTAAGCGATATTGAAGTTTACGGAATTAAGCATATCAGTGAAGTGGTGGAGTTTTTTGCAAAAGGAATTAAACCCGAAATGACTTTGGTTGATACCCGTGATGAATTTTACCACGCCATAAACCATTACGATGCCGATTTTGCCGATGTAAAAGGGCAAGAAAATATTAAACGCTCTTTAGAAATTGCTGCTGCTGGCGGGCATAATGCTATTTTAATTGGGCCTCCCGGTGCCGGAAAAACAATGTTGGCCAAGCGTTTACCAACAATTTTACCTCCGTTGAATTTATACGAAGCTTTAGAAACTACAAAAATCCATTCGGTTGCTGGCAAACTGTCTGCTACTGATGCGTTAATTACTAAAAGACCTTTCCGCTCGCCACACCACACAGTTTCGGATGTCGCTTTAGTCGGTGGCGGTGGCAATCCGCAACCCGGAGAAATTTCTTTAGCGCACAACGGCGTTTTATTTTTAGATGAACTGCCCGAATTTAAACGGACGGTTTTGGAAGTGATGCGCCAACCGCTTGAAGAACGCCGGGTAACCATTGCCCGGGCAAGAATGTCTGTGGATTATCCGGCAAGTTTTATGCTGATTGCGGCCATGAATCCTTGCCCCTGCGGTTATTACAACCACCCCGAAAAAGAATGTGTTTGCGGTCCGGGCGTGGTACAAAAATACTTAAGCAAGGTAAGCGGACCGCTTTTGGACAGAATTGATTTACATGTTGAAGTTACGCCGGTAAATTTTGACGAACTGGCCTCCGAAAGGAAAACAGAAAAAAGTGAGATCATCCGTCAACGCGTAATTGATGCCCGTTTAATGCAGGAAAAGCGTTTTGCTGAGCATGAGAATATTTATTGCAATGCACAAATGAGTCCGCAAATGGTTCGGATGATCTGCAAAATTGACGATGCCGGTCAGCTATTGTTAAAAAAAGCAATGGAAAAACTCGGCTTATCTGCCCGGGCTTACGACCGCATTTTGAAAGTAGCCCGCACCATTGCAGATTTATCACAAAGCGAAGAAATTGGTTTAGAGCATCTAGCGGAGGCTATCCATTTTAGAAGTTTGGATAGGGAAAACTGGGCTGGTTAGTTGTAAAAAGCCAAAAACTTTTTTACGGTTATCAACGTTTATGTATTAACTTCTTAATGGGAAGAATTTAAAATATTGATTTAAAATCATGAAAAAGTACCTAAAATTATTGAGTTTTAGCATATTCGCTATTATCATTTCCGCTTGCAACAGCAACGGACAACCTAACAAAGCCAAAACTTCAAAAGATAAAAAGATGGATTTAACGCCTCCAAAGGGCGAAGCAGTTGTCGCTTTTGCCGAAGGCTGTTTTTGGTGCAGTGAGCATGTTTTTGAAGCAGTGTTTGGAGTGAAGGAAGTAATTTCTGGATATGCAGGAGGAACAACCATAAATCCAACATACGATTTGGTAAACACAGAGACTACAGGGCATGCAGAAACAGTTTTGGTCTATTATGATCCTAAAGTTGTTAGCTACCAAGAATTGGTTAAAGTGTTTTTTGCCTCACATAACCCTACAACAAAAAATCAGCAAGGTCCGGATAGGGGAAGTTCTTATCGCTCAATTTTGTTTTACCAAACCGCGGCCGAAAAGGAAATTGCGATGAATGAGATTAAAAAAATCAGCGCTTCTAACCGTTTTGAAAAACCTGTTGTTACAGAGTTAAAACATTTAGATGCTTTTTATAAGGCCGAAGATTACCATCAAGGCTATATTAATAGCGGAAAAGGAAATTTGAACCCCTACATAAAAAACTTTTCTTTGCCTAGGTACCAAAAATTTAAAGAGGAATATAAAGGGAAACTGAAAAAAGGTGCTTAGGTTTTGATTAACGGGTTCGCTTATCACGAGCCCGCTTTATGGTATAAAGTTTAACTAGCGTACGGAAAATTTCTACTTACTTTTCTCATCATTCGTTCAATTAAAACATCAGTAGAAGAAAAAATACTATCGTCCATCGTTTTAGAGAATCGCCATAATAAATCTCCATCTGATCCATTATTTAAGGTTAATACAGAGGTTCCGGAACCTGTTTTTGCACCTATACCTCCAAATAGAACGGTTGTTGCAATTGCGCCAGCTTCGGATTTGGATTGCTCGGATTCAAATGTTCCTCCTAATACTGCATCAACACCTAAGGTTTTCGCAATTTCATCCTTGGTAAATTCATCTAATTTGTCTAACATTCCTGCTTTTTTAAGGAGAATATTAGTCTTGTCAACGTCCTGAAACTCTACAGTGTAGTCTTTTTGCCTTCTTAAAAGAAAAGTGTACATGCTGCTTTGGATAGATTTAGACATTGAGTTTTCTTGGTCTCTGTTTGCTTCCGCATTAAAATTTTTAGGTTGTTTGCGATACTTAATAGAAACTTTGAAGGGTAAAATAGCAACAAGCTTGTGTTTGGCTATTTCGTTTTTCAATTTCGGGCTTTCAAAAATTTGTTTTGCTGATTCTTGCCCATAAGAACTTAGCGCTACACCTAGTGTAACTGCTAGCATAATAAGAAACTTTCTCATACTGTTTGTGGTTATGTGAAAGTATAAAATTTTAGTTAATATTTCTTCTTAACAATCCCTTACATATTTTACAAGTTCCTATTTGAGTTTTAATAGCTGGTAATTTTACATTTCTATTAAAATAATAAAAGTACTTTAATACTTTTATTAGAAAAATACTTCTACATTTACACCATTATTAATTACCAAAACAAATAAATAATGGAAAGTACAACCGACAACATTTTAGATGTTACCAAACTGGCACCGCAACAAAAACACCCAACAATTTTCGAGCGTTATGACAATCTTAAATCCGGCGAATCACTGATTCTGCACAACGACCATGATCCAAAACCGCTTTATTACCAACTGATAGGTTTGCGTGGCGACGTTTTTACCTGGGAATATTTGGAACAAGGTCCAGCTTTTTTCAGAATCAAGATCACTAAAAAATAAAATAATTACAATATGGAAGCTACAGTAGAAAACATTTTAAACGTTACGCTTTTGGAACCGAGGGTGAAGCACCCAACAATTTTTCAGCGTTATGATGAATTGGAAGAGGGAGAAAGTTTGACCATCCACAATGATCACGACCCCAAACCTTTGTACTACCAACTTTTAGGCGAAAGAGGGAACGTATTTACCTGGGAATATTTAGAAGAAGGTCCAGAATGGTGGAGAATAAAAATCCGGAAAAATATTAACGGCGAAAACGAGGAAACTCTTGGCGAAATTGCGGTTAAAGATTTGCGTAAAGCCGAGATTTTTAAAAAATATGGTCTGGATTTTTGCTGTGGTGGTAAAAAAACAGTTAAAGATGCCTGTGCAGAAAAAGGTTTGGATGTTACCAAAGTTGAGCAAGAACTGCAACAGATTGATAAAGCACCAATCACCACAGGTGTACCTTATGACGAGTGGGCTATTGATTTTTTGGCAGATTATATAGTCAATACACACCACCGCTATGTCAAGAAAAGCCTTCCAGACCTTTTGACCTATACTAAAAAAATTATGCAAGTGCATGGTCATGGTCATCCAGAGCTAGTTGAAGTTAGTGATCTTACAAGTTCAATTGCTAAAGAGATGACCCATCACATGGGCGAAGAGGAAGATATAGTATTTGCCTACGTTAAAGAATTGGTAAAAGCAGATAAAAACACTGTTTTAAATAAAGAAAAAATAGCTACCATTGCCGAAATGGAAGCAGAACACGATGCAGTTGGCAGAATGTTGGAACGAATAAGGCTGATTACAAATAACTATACTTTACCAGAAGATGCCTGTGCCAGCTATGCGCTTACATTTAAACTTTTACAGGAGTTTGAAGACGATTTATTCTTGCACATTCATCTTGAGAACAACATCCTGTTCCCTAAAATGATTAAATTACAGGAAAATTTACAATCGTAGTAAAAGAATTGCGCCGGGCTTAGCCCGGCGCATAAATAATAGTTAATGTCATGGAGAAGATAGATGTAAATTCCAAAATCGGTAAAATTATAAAAGCAAACCCCGATGCGCTGGAGGCTATAGTAAGCATAGACCCAAAATTGGAGAAGCTCAGAAATCCGATCCTCCGCAAAATATTGGCTAACAGGACCAGCATTGCCATGGCATCTAAAATGGTCGGACGGAGTGTAGATGAGTTTTTCGCAAAATTAAAACCATTGGGTTTTGAGATTGATGCGGAAATAGCCCCAGTTGAAATCGAACAAAAAGAAATTCCGGCTTTTGTCTCCCAAATCACCAAAGATCAGATTATTGATTTTGATGTGCGGGAACTGCTAACTTCTGGGCAAGACCCGCTGAGTTTAATATTAGAAAAGGTTAAAACTGTACAGGCAGGTCAGGCGCTTAAAATCATCAATACTTTTGAACCTATTCCATTGGTTAAAATGTTGGAGAAAAAAGGTTTCGAGGTTTATATTGATAAAATAGCTGATGATTATATTGAAACCTACTTTTACAAGCCTAATGATACTATCGATACTATAAAAGAGGAACTAGAAACTACCGATAGTAACGGTTGGGGAGCTTTAATTACTCGGTTTAAAGATAAACTGGTAAAAGTTGATGTGCGGGAAATGGAAATGCCAAAACCCATGCATACCATTTTAGGCGAACTTGAAGATTTACCAAAAGACAAAGCTTTGTTTGTTTACCATAAAAGAATTCCGGTTTTTTTACTGCCAGAATTGGCGGAACAAGGCTTTGAATACCGTATTCAGGACATAAGTGACGGCGAGGTTCATCTGTTAATTTATAAAGATTAAAATGTTTATAGCAGGCGCAAATAGTCCCATTAAAAACACCGATTATAGGTTAGTATTGCCATTTTATGCTTATGCGGCGTTATCGTTTTTGGTTGCTACATTACTAATGATGTGCGATGTTGGCGCTTTTACCCAGCACCATTTTAATCCAAAAACTTTGGCAATTACGCATACAATGGCATTAGGCTGGGGAACCATGATGATTTTAGGTGCAAGTCATCAATTGTTTCCGGTATTGATAGAAGGCAAACTACACAGCAACTTTTTGGCTTACCTGTCCTTTATTTTTGGTGCCATTGGTATCCCAATGCTGGTTTATGCTTTTTACAGTTTTGATTTTGGAGTAATAGCAAAATCGGGCGCAATTTTAATCAATTTGGCGGTAATCAGTTACCTGCTTAATTTAACCATCAGTATTGTTAAAAGTAAAAAGCATAATGTGCATGCCATATCTGCATTTACCGCCGTTATATGGTTATTGGTTACCACTTTCGTGGGATTATTACTCGTATATAACTTTCAAGCACCAATTTTTAGTGAGGCATCAGTTCATTATTTATCGCTTCATGCACACTTAGGTATCATAGGTTGGTTTTTATTGATGATTATTGGCGTGGGTGCTAGATTAATCCCTATGTTTCTAATCTCTAAATACGAGAACAAAAAAACCTTATGGCAAATTTACTGGCTCATTAACGGCGGTTTAATCAGTTTTATCCTCATTTTTATATACGGCGCTAATCCTTTAGTAAGTTTAATCCCCGTAGCGCTAATTGGTGTAGCAGTTTTACTGTTCGGGCATTTTATTTATAAAGCCTACCAAAAAAGAATCCGGAAAGCGGTGGACGAACAGGTAAAAACCTCCATGCTTTCGGTAGCATTAATAAGTGTTCCTTTGGTAATCATCATCGGTATCATCCTAATTTTCTCTACTTTAGGTCACCAACAGTTTATAATGCTTTATGGCTTTACCATCTTTTTCGGGTGGATTACCGCAATTATCCTCGGGATGACTTTTAAAACACTTCCGTTCATTGTCTGGAACAAAGTTTACCATAATATTGCCGGTTTGGGCAAAACACCAAATCCAAAAGAACTGTTTAAGAACAACATTTTCATCGCCAATATCATCAGTTACATTTTAGGCTTTGTTATCCTTAGCTTTGGTATTATCAAAGTCAACATCATTGCATTAAATATAGGCGCAGTATTGCTATTGGTAAACGCCTTCCTTTATAATTTAAATGTGTTCATCATCCTATTTCATAAATCAAGATTAAAATGAACGTAACAACAAATAACGAGCTAAAAAGTACAATTGCCTTAACAGGTTTATACCATGTTATAGACCCCGAAATTGGATTAAATATTGTGGATTTGGGTTTAGTTTACGAAATCCAGTTTAACGAAGAAGAGCATTTAATCACCGTGATTATGACGCTCACTACACAGTTTTGCCCGATGGGCGAGTCTATTGTTGATGCAACAAAACAGGCCATGCAAGAAAGTTTTCTGGATTACGAGATTAAAGTGGTGCTTATTTTTGAGCCGGCTTGGAGTCCGGATATGATTTCTGAAGAAGGAAATAAATTTTTAAACGCATAATATGTTAAGCAACACTTGTAAAACAGCTATCAAAGCAGTAATATATTTGGCATCAAAGGCGGATCGCAACGAAAAAGCTGGAGTAAAAGAAGTTGCGCAAAACATCAACGCAAGTGAGCATACGGTGAGCAAAATTTTGCAAAACTTGGTGAAGCAGAAAATTATAAATAGCATTAAAGGGCCAACCGGCGGATTTTTTATTACCGAAGCGCAACGTCAACAGCCGATCATAAATATTGTGAATACTATTGACGGTAAAGATGTTTTTACAGAATGCGGTTTAGGGCTTAAGCAATGTTCTTCCACGCACCCTTGCCCCATACATAACGAATACAAAAAAGGACGGGAGATTATCCAGACAATTTTTACCAAAAACAGCATCAACGTTTTATGCGAACCGGTGGAGAATGGTCTGGCACATTTAATAGGTTAGGATTTGGAATTATTTTATTTAAATTTAAGGATTAGGGCGTTTTAACAGGCTATCCGTTCATACTGCTCAAGGCCTTAGCCACAAGCCGGTATCCACTTCTATCCTTAACGCTCTCAGCTGAACGGAAAACTGCTTTCTTTGATCCTCCCGTCCGCCAGTTGGCGGAGAGAGATTGAGCAAGCTTTTCAACCAAAAGAAATTATTGAAAGATAGTTTTTTCTTTCCATTGCAAAAGTCTCTCCGCCAGCTGGCGGACGGGGTTTGGGGGTAGTTAGCAAATAAGAAATCTGGAATATGAAAAACTAAAACTCAAAATCGTTTACAAAAGATTAAACAACATATTATGGAAGATCAGTTATATCCGGAAACAACAAGAGAGCTTGCAGAAAAAAAAGGAAAGTTGGCTCCCGAAAATCTCGAAGCTTGGAGAAATTTCAGTAAAACCGTATTTAAAGCAGGCGCACTTACCGAAGAAACCAAGCAGCTAATTGCAATTGCCGTTGCACACGTAACGCAATGTCCGTATTGTATTAGAGCACATACCAAACAAGCCATGCGCAAAGGCGTAACCAAAGAAGAAATTATGGAAGCAATTTGGGTAGCTTCAGAAATGAGAGCGGGTGCGGCTTATGCACATGCAACCATTGCAATGGATGAGATGGAGAAAGCCTAAGGATTTGTGTAATTATTAATTGATGAATCAACAACAAAAAACTATTTGGACCGTCGGACATTCGACTCATAGCGCCGAGGAGTTTTTGAGCATTTTGAAACATTACTATATTGATTTACTGGTGGATGTAAGGCGTTTCCCAGGTTCAAGAAAGTTTCCGCAATTTAACCGAGAGGTGTTGCAAAATTTTTTGATCGATAATGGTATAAAATATATCCATCTACAGAATTTGGGTGGCAGACGTAAGCCAGATCCCGATTCAAAAAATATCAATTGGCGACACCCGGCTTTTAGAGCTTATGCGGATTTTATGGAATCTGAAGAATTTAAAATCGGCATTAAAGAATTAGAGTTATTGGCAACGGAAAAAGTGACATCAATCATGTGTTCTGAAGTACTTTGGTGGCGATGCCATCGTTCTATGATTGCCGATCAATTGAAAGCAAATGGTTGGGAGGTAGTCCATATTTTATCAAAAGAAAAATCAACCGAACATCCATATACGCAACCGGCAAAAGTTGTAGATGGAGAATTAACTTATCATTGAATATAATAATGCTTATAAAAGCAAAGGATCATGAAAGCACAGAAATATTACGACACCGTTAGCGAAACAATTAATCAACTTGCAAAAAAAGGCTACACTACCGATTTTGAAATATTAAAGGAGCATGATTGTTTAGTGTGCAAGCAATCAGCACAACAATTGTCGCCAGATGAATTTGTAATTGATGAAACCCACCGGTTTGAGGGAGAAACCGACCCCGGCGATGAAATGATTGTGTACGCCATTTCTTCTAAAAAACACGGCGTAAAAGGAATTGTGATTAATGCGTACGGAACCTATGCAGATCCTGATATTTTTAAAATTGTAGAACGTTTAGAGAAACAAACGGAAGCGAAAGAAAAGCCCATAAAACGTAGCGAAAAACTGAAACCATTGAGCAGAGAACACCATCATGCCCTGTTACTTTGCTGGAAAATTAAGACCGGTTTTAGCAAAGGCGCATCTGCCGAAAGGATAAAAAAATACGCCGATTGGTTTTTTGTGAACCACCTTTTACCACATTTTGAAATTGAAGAAAAATATGTTTTTACTGTTTTAGGTGATGAACACCCAATGGTAAAACAAGCAAAGGTAGATCACCAGCGTTTGAAACAACTTTTTACAGGCAGTGGAGATATAGAACGTAATTTACGTGACATTGAAGAAACCTTACAAAACCATGTAAGGTTTGAAGAACGTACGTTGTTTAACGAAATCCAAAAATACGCTACTGACGAACAGTTAAGTGATATTGAAATGTTCCACGTAGAAGAAAAATTTGTAGATAATGTAGAAGACCCTTTTTGGGAATAATTTTTATAGGAGACTTACGAGTTTTAAAAACTTCGTAAGTCTAAAAATGCTTCAAGTTAATTTAAAAACGCAAGCTTCGTAAGGCTTTAAAAAGTTTCTGCTTGTTTCTTCTGGATAATTGCCCACAATTAATTCCGCATTGGTTAAATCGTAATCAATATTAAAATCCGCATTGGTAGTGGTAAAGTTTAATAGTACAATAAATAATCCGTCAGCATCCTTGCGACTATACGCGTAAACTGATTTGTTATTGCCATCCAAAAGTTGGTAATCTCCGTAAATTAAGGTGTTGTGGTTTTTGCGTAATGCAATAAGGTTTCTCACATAGTTTAAAATACTACCAAGATTGCTTTCCTGCGCTTCGGCATTTACTTGATTGTAATTTGGGTTAACTTTTAACCACGGAGTTCCGTTAGTGAAACCCGCGTTTTCGCTGTTGTTCCATTGAAAAGGCGTACGCCCGTTATCTCGGGCGGTGATTTTTTGGGTGGCCATAAAACGTTGTAAATTGCCACCGGTGCTTGCCAAATATTGGTGCATATTAATACTTTCTATGTCCCGATAATCTGCAATATTATCAAATTTAATGTTGCTCATCCCAAGCTCATCACCATGATAAATAAACGGCGTTGCCCGCATGGTTAATAAAAAAGTATGGAGCATTTTAGCAGAAACATCCCTAAATTCATCGCTATCATTTCCCCAACGGGTAAGCATCCGTGGCTGATCGTGGTTGCCTAAATAAATTGTTCCCCAGCCTTTTTCAAAAGCGTTGTCCCATTTGGTATAAACCTGTTTAAATTCTAATAAGCTATATCCATCAGGATGCGGTTCTTTAAAGCCATCGGGCGTAAAACCAATGCTCATTCCTTCAAAATGGTAAAGCATGTCCAGTTCTTTTCTTTCGGGATCAATAAATAAATGAACATCATCAGTTTTAACGCCAACGCCTTCGGCAATGCTAACACAATTGTATTTGCTTAAAACCTGCTCGTTCATCTCCTGTAAGTACTGGTGTAAATGTGGGCCTTGCGCATAAAAATCACCGAAGTTTCCGTTGAATTTATCAGGAATTGGCGGAAAAGCAGTGTCTTTCGAGATAAAAGGAACCACGTCCATCCTAAAACCGTCCACGCCTTTATCAAACCAGAAACGTAAAATATTGTAAATCTCTTCACGCAATTTTGGATTTTCCCAATTTAAATCGGGCTGTTTTTTCGAGAAATAATGAAGATAATAAGCATTGGTTTGTTCGTCATATTGCCAAGCATCGCGGTTGATGTCAAAATAGCTTTTTCGCCAATTTGGTTTTCCGTTTTCTGCAGGCCACCAATGGTAATAATCCCGATAAGGGTTGTCACGTGATTTTCTGGATTCCTGAAACCAAAAATGTTCATCGCTACTGTGGTTTGGCACTAAATCTAAAATTAACTTGAGTTGCTTTTGGTGCATTTTTTCCAGCAGTTCGTCAAAATCCTGCATGTTTCCAAAATCCGTCATTATATTGCGATAATCCGAGATATCGTAACCGTTATCGTCATTGGGCGAACTGAAAATTGGGTTTAACCAAAGCGCATCCACACCTAAATTTTTGATGTAATCTAGTTTGGAGATGATGCCTTGCAAATCGCCAATGCCATCGCTGTTGCTATCTTTAAAGCTTCGCGGATAAATTTGGTAGATTACAGCTTCTCTCCACCAAGCTTTTTGATTGTTCATTTTATTGTTGTTAGGATAGATAAACTGTTAAAATTTGTGCCGTAAATAAAGCTCAATTGCATTTATTTCTATTGATTGACCTTTCCGCTAATGAAATGCTAAAATTTATTAATAAAAGCACTAGCTTTAAGCATGAAAAAATTTGCCCTTTTTATCCTTTTATCGGTTTTTGCGTTTGTTGTTAAAGCGCAAACCAATGTTTTAGTTTTTAGCAAAACAAATGGCTTTAGACATGCTTCCATAGCAGATGGACAGGAGATGTTTAAAAAACTGGCGGAGGGGAACAATTGGAAACTAACCTTTTCCGAAGATTCGCTGATGATAAGTAACAAGGTTTTATCTAAAATTGATGTGCTCGTTTTTTTAAGTACCACAGGCAATATATTTGGTGCTGACCAAAAAAAAGCATTGCAAAAATACATACATAAAGGTGGTGGTTTTGTTGGCATACATGCCGCCACAGATACCGAAATGGATTGGAAATGGTACGTAGATATGGTAGGCGGAGCTTTTAAAAGCCATCCTAAACAACAGAATGCTACTATAAATATCATTAATCATGATTTTAAGGCCATGCAACATTTTGGTAAAACTTGGTTGCACTTTGATGAATGGTACAACTTTAGAAATCCCATTAATCCAAACGCTGTTGTACTTGCAACGGTTGATGAAAGCACTTACAAAGGTGGTACAATGGGCGAAAATCATCCGGTGGTTTGGTACCAGAATTATGAAGGAGGCAAGATTTTTACAACAGCATTAGGGCACACCAAAGAAAGCTACACCAACCCAGATTTTGTTAAAATGATACAGGAAGCCGTGGTTTGGACAGGTGGGAAATAACCTGCTTTACCAATTGAGTTATTGTTTTAAAGTAGTTTACAAAACTACTCCACAGCTCAAAGTTAGGGGTCTTATTTAAAATACCATTTTAATAAACCCAATTTCAATTTATGCAACGTTTAACATTTTTATGTTTCTCGCTAGTTTGTTTGTTCGGCAACATTTCGGCGCAGGTTTCTCGAAAAAGCAATAAAGTAGGAGTAGCTTACGTAACTTCCTGGAGTAAGGTTATCCCGAATCCTAACCTAATTACACATATTAATTATGCTTTTGGCCACGTAAATAAATCGTTTAACGGAATAAGAATTGATAACCCCGAAAGATTGAAGGAGATTGTAGCGCTTAAAACAAAATCGCCCAATTTAAAGGTGCAACTTTCTGTTGGCGGATGGGGCAGCGGAGGTTTTAGCGAGATGGCCGCCAGTGATAGCTTAAGAAATTTATTTGCTAAAGATTGCAAAAGAGTGGTAGCCGAGTTTTTGTTAGATGGTATTGATATTGACTGGGAATATCCAACTGCTGATTATGCTGGAATTACTGCCAGTCCTAATGATACAGAAAATTTTACGGCATTAATGAAAGCCATCCGGAAAGCTATTGGAAAAGACAAACTTCTTACCTTAGCAACCGTAGCCAGCGCACAGTACATAAATTTCCCAAACATTATAAGCAATGTCAATTTTGTCAATATCATGGCTTATGACATGGCTTCTCCTCCATTTCATCATGCGGGTTTATTTACTTCAGCATTTACAAAAGACAACTCAGTGGCCCAAGCTGTAGATTTGCACATTAAAGCAGGTGTGCCACCTCAAAAATTAGTTTTGGGTATTCCGTTTTATGGAAGAGGAAATCAAGAAATCGGAGGTTTTATTGATTACAACAAAATTCTTAAGCTTGAAGGTTATCAGGAAAAATGGGACGATGTAGCAAAAGCACCCTATTTGGTAAATGCAAAAGGTGAGTTTGTATGCTCTTTCGAAAATGAAAATTCCATCAAAGAAAAATGCAGTTTTATAAAACAAGAAGGCTTGCTTGGTGCAATGTATTGGGATTATGCTGGGGACGATTGCAAAGCAACTTTAAGTAAAGCAGTGGTATCAGGTATTTTGAAATAATTGGATTTAGTCAATCGGTTGCCTAAAAAATATATGAAGGGTATTTTGTAAATGCCACTATATTGACTAATTTGTGATGAGTAAGATAGGTTTGATTTTTAAAATTTATACCTACAGCCAATTATTATAAACTGACATGTAAACTTCTATTTAACTATTACGGGAACTTTAAACCCAGTTGGTTGTTTTTTCCATGCTTGGAAAAAGGGATAGAATTTACTAAAGCGATTGCTTTTTAATGATAAAAGAGATACAACACTTAGATGATCTTTTGCTTTTAAAACGTGTTTCGTTGAGAGACGAGCTGGCTTTCGCCGAGCTATATAATCGCTATCGTAAAAAAGTTTACACCTATTCTTTTAAAATTTTAAAATATCCCGATAGGGCAGAAGATATTGTACATGAAGTTTTCCTCAAGCTTTGGCAATATAATGATTTAGAGAGCATACTAAATTTGGATGCGTATTTACGAGTGGTTACCCGCAACCAGACTTTAAAATTATTACGGAGACAACAGCTCGAATTAAAATCAAACAAAAATATGTTTGTTGCTTGGCAGGAAGTTCACAATGAAACCGAGCAGGAGATTTTATTGCATGATACCTATGCGCAGTTGCTACAGGGCGTTGCCCAACTTCCACCACAGCAGAAAAAGGTCTATCAGCTTTGTCGGGAGGAAGGTTTAAAATACGAGGAAGTGGCAGAACAACTTTCTATCTCTAGGCTTACCGTAAAAACCCACATGCAACATGCCCTCCGTTTTTTACGGGCTTATCTTACCAGCCATACTGATGTTGCGGGGCTTCTTCTCCTGCTGAAATTCTTTTTTTAATTTTTTTCAATCTCCATTACTCCATAGTTTATTCTCAAGGGTCTTTATTTAAAAAGGGGATGTTGCACCTATACGCATTTTCTTATAAAACCAATGAATAAAGACCGAATAACCCATTTATACAGAAAATATTTAGCCGACGATTGTACGGCTGAGGAATTGAATGAGCTTAAATCTTTGCTCTCAGATCCGGCGCAACAGGCGAAAATTGACAGTTTGCTGGATGAAACCTGGCATAATCTAAAGGAAAATGAGCTGATAGATTTTTCTGAAACCAATTCGGCTGCAATACTCCAAAAAATTGTTAATTCAGGTAAAAAAGAAAATAAGCACAGGTTATTGTGGATGAAATATGCGGCCGCAATTTTGGTTGTACTTGGTTTGGGGGCATCTATTTGGATTTACAACACCAAAGAAACACCTGCGATTAAAAAAGTAGCGCAAATAGTTCCAGAACTTAAACCCGGAAGCAATAAAGCCACTTTAACCCTAGATAACGGCAGTAAAATAGATTTGTATAAACAAGGGATTGTGGTAACCCACCATCAGGTCAATTATTCTGACGGAAGCCAGCTAACTGACGCCGGTAAAGATCAGGGACACCTTAACCAAACCCAATATCTTTCTTTAAATACGCCCTATGGAGGAGAATATCAAGTAACATTGTCAGACGGTACAAAGGTTTGGCTAAACGCCGATAGCCATTTAAGATATCCGGTAGATTTTGATAAAGATAAACGAGTGGTAGAACTCGAGGGCGAGGCATATTTTGAAGTGGCGAAAATGAGCGGAAAGCCTTTCATCGTAAAAACGCAAAATCAAGAAGTAAAAGTGCTAGGAACCCATTTCAACATCAACTCGTATGGTTACGAAGAAGGGATTAAAACCACGCTTTTAGAGGGTAGCGTTATGGTAAGCAGAAATATCAACAGCGGAGGAACTGAAACTTTACAGTCTCGAATGTTAGTTCCCGGCGAGCAATCTTTTGTAAGCCAAAATTTGAAAGAAATTTCGGTTAAAGAAGTGAATACTATTGAGACTATTGATTGGAAAGAAGGCTTGTTCATATTTAACGATGAGCCTATACAAAGTATTACCAAACGATTGGCAAAGTGGTACAACGTAAAATTTGTATTTGATGGAGATTTCTCTAATGTCCGTTTTGTAGGAAACTACTCCAGAAGCAAAAGCTTAAATAATTTGTTAAACAATATAGCGCTTACCGGCCTTGTACATTTTAAGGTTGAAGGAAGCGGACCAGAAAGGAGGATTATGGTAACTAATTACTAAAAACGTATTTCATTAAAATGAATTCAGGAGTGTTGGCGCACCCCTGAATCAGCAATCTTACGATTGCATGGGCATCAAAGACTAAATTAAACGAACCTAAATCTAAACACCCATTTCAAATGTATAAAAAAATTTCGGCATGGTCATGCTGGACACATGTGTGCTGTCCAAACAAATATTTAATTGCTATGAAACTTACTGTCATGTTATTAACAGTTGTTTTTTTGCAGACAGCAACCGCTGGTTTTGCCCAAAAGGTAAGTCTGGATATCAAAAAAACTTCTGTAGAAGATGTATTGTATCAATTAACAAAACAAACCGGCTATAGCTTTATTGCAGATGCCAATGTTATAGAAAAACTTGCCCCCGTAACACTTAATGTTAAAGATGTTTCTTTAGAAACGGTACTACGAAAAATGTTTTTCCCAGGGCGGTTCGAGATCATGTTTAACGCGAGCGAAACCGTGGTTATCAAAGAAAAAGTTATTCCTCCTATAGATATTAAAGGAAAAGTTGTTGACGAAAAAGGCGATCCCTTACCCGGAGTTTCTGTGACCAGGAAAGGAACAAACTCGGGCACACTTACAGACGTTAACGGTAATTTCGCACTGAATAATGTAAGCTCAGATGGTGTATTGGTGTTTTCGTTTCTCGGGATGAAACCCCAGGAAGTTAGCCTGAACGGACGCTCGCAAATCACGGTTACACTAATTGCTCAGTCCATCAATATGGAAGAACTGGTAGTGGTGGGTTACGGGCAACAGAAAAAAGAATCTGTTACCGGCGCCATTTCTACCGTTAGTGCCAAAGAGCTGGTGCAGTCACCTGTAGCTAATATTAGTAATGCGTTGGCCGGGCGTTTATCGGGTTTGGTGGCCGTTCAAGAAAGCGGTAAACCAGGTGCCGATGCATCAAAACTTTATGTCCGGGGAGTGGGCACTTACACCGGCGAAACAGCGCCATTGATTATGGTTGATGGAATTTCCCGAGACAGCTATAATGATATCGATCCCAACGAAATAGAAACCATCAGTATTTTAAAAGATGCTTCTGCAACTGCGGTTTACGGGGTTAGAGGCGCCAACGGAGTAATTTTAATCACCACCAAACGCGGTAAATTAGGTGAACCAAAAGTTAGTGCGTCGGTACAAACTGCAATCTCAGAATTTACAAACATGCCCAACTTTGTAAACTCTTTTCAGTTTGCGAGTTTATTGAACGAGCAAAGTTTTGAAACTTACTGGATCAATCATGCAAAGGATGCAGACATTGTTACCTGGAATGATTTTGTGAAAAAACGTGATAATAATTGGATAAAAGAGTCAACCCTTTATTATTCTCCAGAAGATTTAAAATATTACGAAAATGCAAATACACCAACTTTAGCCAACGGGCAAAAAAATCCGTATTACGACCCTTATTTTCACCCCGACCAAAACTGGTCCGATCAGATTTTCAGAAAGTTTGCACCGCAAACACAGGTTAATGCAAACCTATCCGGCGGTACAGAAGCTTTAAAGTATTTTGTTTCTTTAGGCTATTTAACGCAGGGCGGTTTGTTTAAAACAGATTATATGCCGTTTTCGGATGAAATGGATTTCAGAAAAGACCGCTATAATTTACGCGGAAACTTTGATTTCGATGTAAACAAAAATTTCAGAATATCGGTTGATGTAGGTACTCAGTTTGTTACCATTACCGGGATGGATAACGATAATTACACCTGGGAAAAACGTATCCTTTGGTCGTCCCCATTAGGTTCTCCGGGCATTGTTGACGGAAAATTTGTTCTGCCGTTTACCAACCAGAACGAAGCTTTAAATCCTTTGTATTCTATCGCAAATAGCAATAACTATAACATCACTAATAATAGTATCCTTAACTCATCAGTGCGTTTAAGCCATAAGTTGGATTTTATTACAAAGGGCTTGTCTGCCAATGGAAGAGCGGCTTATGACAGTTATTTTTCAAGCCGATCCGGAGGCTCTTTTAAACCTTTAGTATACGGCGTTAGGGCAAATCCTAACGGAGATAATTTGAATCCGATATTTGTGCAGCTGAACGAAGAAACGCCACCACAAAGGTGGAACGATTGGTACAATGGAAAATGGAGAAAAATTTATGGCGAGCTTTCTTTGAATTATGCCAGAGAGTTTGGTAAACATGCCGTTTCTGGTTTGGTGCTGTACAATATGGAGAAAAAATTTGATCCAGATTTATCATACCATTTGCCACACGCTTATTTGGGAATGGTAGGCAGGGTAACCTATAACTACGACGGAAGATATTTTGCCGAGTATAACATGGGCTATAACGGTTCAGAAAACTTCCCGGAAGGTAAAAGATTTGGCTTTTTACCTGCTTACTCGGCAGGTTGGGTGGCAAGTAACGAAGCTTTCTTTCCGAAAAATGATTACGTAACCTACTTAAAGTTTAGAGGTTCTGTAGGTAAAGTGGGTAATGATATTATTAAAATTCCTGGAACAAATGATTTAGCCCGCTATTTATACCTGCCAGATACTTGGGCTTATGACCGCGGATATTATTTTGGAACCCTTAACGATAGAAACTTAGTTCAGGGTGCTAAGGAAAGCGTAATCGGGAACCCTAATGTTACCTGGGAAACCGCTACAAAATCCAATATTGGTTTAGAGTTGCATTTGATAAAAGATAAAATATCTATCATTTACGATCATTTTAAAGAGCATAGAAAAGACATTTTATCTTACAAAGGGACCATCCCTGATATTGTGCAGGCAACTTTACCGCCCTATAATTTAGGCGAAGTTAAAAACTGGGGTAACGAGATTGAAGTTAGCTATCGCGATAGCTATAATAAGTTCAACTACTGGATAAAAGGAAATGCTTCAAACACAAAAAACGAGATTATTTTTAGAGACGAAGCCATTGTTCCGGGATTAGAGTATCAGGCTTCAACCGGAAGACCAATTAATCAGCCGCTTCTTTTGCAGGCCGATGGGCTTTATACTTCTTGGGCAGATCTTTACCAGATAGACGGCAACGGCAACCCGATTTTATCAAGCCCGATTCCGGCACTTAATAAAAACGGAGAATCTTATGTAAACGCCGAAGGAACTACGGTTTACCAAAAAGACTTAGGTTTTTCTGGTGTGGCTTTGCAACCCGGCGAAATAAAACTGCTTGATATTAACGAGGACGGTGTAATTAACGAAAAAGATTATGCCAGAACAGGTACAACGGATATTCCGAAGTTCACTTATGGCATATCTTTCGGGTTTAACTATAAAGGATTTGATTTTTCTGCGCTACTACAAGGCGTTTCCGGAGTTTCAAAAGCAGCAATGAACCCGCTCGATTTACACTTTAACAAGCAACAGTCTTTATTTGAGGTGGATCAAAATAGGTTTACCCTAGAAAGGTATAACAACGGCGACCGGATAGATTTTCCGATAGCTGCTTATAACCAAGCCGCGTCTGTTAATACCTTTTTTAGAAAAAGTACCGAATATATGAGGTTGAAAAACCTAGAAGTGGGCTACACCCTACAGCCCAGTTTCTTAAAAAGAATCGGTATTCAGTCTGCAAGAATATATGTAAACGGAAATAACCTCCACACCTGGTCTCCAAACAAGATTTGGGGCGAACCTGAGAATTTAGGTTACATAGGTTATCCGCTCACCCGTACCTATAACATGGGTGTAAACATTAATTTTTAATCGATAAAAAAGACATGATGAAAAAACTAAATATAAACATCCTATTGTTTTTAGGGATTTTGGTTGGTTTACAAACCGCAAGCTGTACTCGGGATTTTTTAGAAAAACCTAAAGGCGGTGCGGTAACGGTTGATACCATTTTCCATACACAAAAACAAGCGCAATACGCTGTTGCTCAGATGTATAATAAATGTATTTATAGTTACTTTCCGGGCGGTGCTTACCAGCCAAGACCAGAAGCACTTACTGATGCACAGTACATTATCCATCCCGCTTATGATTGGGCCGGTACAGATATCAACTACGGCACTTACATTACTGGGAACATGAGCGCTTCTGCAAACTGCGATTGGGGAGGCTTTGGAAAACATTACTTGGGTATTCGCCAGGCAAATTTGGTGTTAAAAAACATAGATATGGTTGCCGATGCCGATGCCAACTGGAAAAGCGATGTAAAAGGTCAAGCTTTATTTTGCCGGGCAATGCAACATTACGAACTTTTCAGGTATTACGGAGGTATCCCAATTGTAACCGAGCCATTAGACGGGAACGGACAAATAGATATTCACCGGAGTTCTGTTGCTTCAGTGGTGGATAGTGTTGTGGCTTGGTGCGATAGAGCAGCACTTTTGTTGCCTCCAACACGCCCTTCGGCAGAGTACGGAAAAGTAACCAGATTGGCCGCACTGGCATTAAAATCAAGAATTTTATTGTACGCCGCTAGTCCGCTTTATAACACACCGCCATCAATGGCAACCGGTGTTGCAGGCGTTAGGTATGGTGGCGAAAAAGATTCTGTTTTGTGCTACCCAACTTACGATAAAGAACGTTGGAACCGGGCCGCAAAAGCCGCAAAAGATGTAATTGATAATGCTACAGCCTCGGGAGTTGCTTTGTTCGATACCGACAAACCCGTTACCACAGGTGAAACCTACGCAACAATTGGCGATTACGAATCGGTATGGAATGTATATGCCAATAAAGAATTGATTTTGGTAAATACCATTAATCAAATTCCTTATGGTAATGGTTGGGACAATGGATCTGAGTGGGGACGCTACAAATCATCTAAAGTAAGGATGGACAGCTGGGGTGTTAAAAACAATGTACCTGTCGAGTTTTTAAAGCTTTACGAAAAAAGAGACGGCACCAAATGGAACATCCCTTCAACCGGCAGTGATTTACCTGTTGATCTTAAAAACTTTGATTTAGATCCAAGATTTTACCAAACCATTGCTTATGATGGAATGGTTTATAACGCTAGTCGTGGTGCTTTGCAGTATTATAAAAAAGGGGATTATCCTACAGACGGAAAATTGGCCAGTAGTGATGCCGGAGTAGATGGTTACGCTTTGGAGACCTATAAATTTGTAGCCCGCATAGACAATATGACCGATAATCATTTTGCATGGCCGGTGTTTAGGTTGGGCGAGTTTTACTTAAACTATGCAGAAGCTTTAAACGAATATCAAGGCCCATCTGGTGATGCGACCACTTATCTGAACCTGATAAGAGACAGAGCCGGAATGCCCGCAAAAAATCTTAGCGACGAAGGCGCTTTTAGAGATGCCGTACAAAACGAACGAACCATTGAACTGGCTTTTGAGGGGCAACGACTGGATGATTTAAAAAGATGGCTAAAAGCGAGTACAGTGCTAAACCAAAGTTTACATGGTATAGCAACAACTGCCAGAAACGTGGGCGGACAGTTAAAACGTACATGGGAAACTGTTCCTTTTATTCAGCGGGTTTTTCCTGATAAATACTACTACGTCCCTTTCCCTAACGAAGAGGTGAGCAAGAATTATTTAGGAGATGGTGAAGGCTGGAACGGCCAAAACCCAGGATGGTAACATTTATATATTTAATTGATAAAAAATGAGAAGAGAATATATAATCCTTTTTGCTATGCTTTTTACTTTCTGCGGTTTTGTGGCTAAGGCACAACAAAATGATGCGCTAAGTAAAGATTCAGTAAAAACAGGAAAAGATACAACCAACATTATTCATGAAGGTTTAAGAAACGTAGAATCCAGAAGAAACACAGGAGCAGTTTTTACCCTTTCGGGCGAGGAACTCACACGTATGACATCGGGTAACTTATTAAATACTCTACAGGGCAGAATCCCCGGTTTAACCGTGGTAACGGGTTCTGGTGAGCCAGGTTATGATAACCCAACATTTTATTTAAGAGGGCAAAGTAGCTGGAATATTGCAGGCAATAGAGTACTGATTTATTTGGACGGCTTTGAGGTAAACATGAACGCCATCAGTTCGCTTTCTGCTTATGAAATCGAATCTATAACTTTGCTTAAAGACGCTTCTGCTTTGGCGGTTTACGGATTAGAAGGCGGTGCCGGGGTATTAGCTATTAAAACCCGCGAAGGTGCTATAATGCCAAAAACAAAAATAACGCTAAACGGAAGATACGGGGTGCAAAGCGCAATTGATTTACCTACCGTAATGAACGCTTACGATTACACAAGGTATTACAATCAGGCTTTAACCAATGATGGCTTGCCGATAAAATATGCAAACCCCGATTTGTATAAGGCAACAAACGATCCGTTTCATCCAAACGTAAATTGGTATGATGAAGTGCTTGGAAAAACTTCTACCATACAGGATTATAATCTCTCTTTCAGAGGAGGAAACCCAACCGCCAAGTATTTTGTGCTGATGAATTATACCGATTTTACAGGTTTATACAAAAATGCCGATGCTATTGACAAGGATTTTGGAACCAATGCCGAGTATAACAAATTTAACCTGCGTGGAAATGTAGAACTCCAGTTGAGCAAAAATTTATCCGTAAAAGCCAACATCACCGGAATTACCGAAGATAAAAACACACCAGCTGGTTTCACTGCTACAGAACTGTTCAATGGACTATTGGGGATTCCTGCATCGGCCTTTCCGGTTAAAAATCCTAATAACAGTTGGGGCATCAATTCGGTATATAACTTTAATCCTGTACAAAGGTTACAGCAATATGGCGTTTATAATGCGCATACCCGAAACCTGCAAACCAGTGTAAGGTTTACCGAAAAATTGGACGCTTTTGTACCCGGTCTTGATTTAAGCGGAGGTCTATCCTTTAGCAATCAGTACATCGGTAATTACATAAAATCGTTTACCGTTCCCGCTTACGAAATCAGCAAAAACGAGCAGGACGAACCAAACCTAGATACCGACGGCAATCCCGTTTATATTACCCGCGGTGCTAGTAGCCAAGGCATCAGCGAAGGCGAAGTAAGCCACTGGAACAGAACAACCGCCCAATTAGGTTTTAACTACAACCGAACTTTTGGCAAACAGACTTTCAGCGGAATGCTGTTGGCCAAAAAGCAGAACTATTCGCATAACGGCTTAGTTTATCAAATACGCACACAAGGATTGTCAGGTAATTTTACTTATGATTATGATAAAAAATACATTGTGGATTTATCTGCCTCGTACAACGGATCCGATGATTTTGACAAAGGAAATCGCTACGGATTTTTTCCTGCGATTGGCTTAGGTTGGGTAGCTTCTGATGAAGATTTTCTGAAAAATAGTTCGGTAGTTGATTTCTTAAAAATCAGAGCTTCTTACGGAAGTGTAGGAAACATCAACGAAAACTATCGCTTTTTGTATGAGCAATGGGGAGTTGGTGCACCCGGCTGGATTGTTGGAACCGGAAACTCAGGTAAAGGCGGAAGAACTGAAGGACGCATTGCAAATTCGGATGCTTCTTGGGAGAAGAAAACAACATTTAACGTAGGTATAGATGCTACTTTATGGAAAAATTTATCTGCCACTTTAGATATTTTTAGCGAGAGACGTAGCGGTATTTTAGAAATTGCATCAGCAGATGTACCCGCTTACACCGGTTTTGATTTACCTATTTTAAACAGCGGTATCGTTGATAATAAAGGTTTCGAAGCCAGTTTAAACTATACCAAAAAAGCCACCGGTTTCGAATATTATATTGGCGCATCGGCCGCATTTGCAAGAAACAAAGTCATTGAACGTTCACAAGACGCACAGCCCTACAGCTACCTTTATAATACCGGTTACAGACTTGGCCAAATGCGTGGATTAATCAACAGCGGGTTTTACCAGGAAGCGGATTTTGATGCAAACGGGAATCTAAAATCCGGAGTTGCATCATCTTCTTACGCCAACGTAAAACCAGGCGATCTTAAATATGCTGACCAAGACAATAACGGAATCATCAACGATTATGATAAAATCCCAATTGATTATGCAAAACTGCCAGAAGTTACTTTGGGCTTTAACTTAGGTTTCAAATACAAAAGATTCGATTTTGATGCCTTTTTGCAAAGCGCTTTAAACAGAACAGTAAGTTTATTGGACGATGTCTACATCTACACGCATCCGTTTGTTGACAACAACAATATCACTGCTTTTTCTGCTAACAGTTGGACACCGGCAACAGCGCAAACGGCAACTTCGCCACGTCTTTCAACTTTAGCCAATGCCAACAACAACCAACAATCCGATTTTTGGTTACGTAACGGCAACTTCTTAAAGCTACGTAGTGTTGAGCTGGGCTATACCTTGCCACAAACTGGTGCGCTAAAGAAACTGGACGTAGTTAGGCTTTATATCAACGGAACTAACTTGTTAAGTTGGGATAAAATAGATGATTTAGAAGCCGAGCGACTTTCTATGGGCTATCCTTTAATGAAAGTGGTAAGTTTTGGCTTAAGAATGAAATTTTAATGATGAACTCTTATAAACATCAGACAATGAAAGTAACTCGTTATATCATAATATTAATGGCATTAGGAATTACGCTTAATGCGTGTAAGAAAGATTTCCTAGATGTAAAAACAGTAGATGCAGATATTGCTATCGACCAACTGTACGCTAATTACAACTATGTTCAGGGCGTAGTTTGGAATGTTTACAGTTACCTGCCAGATGGTTTTAATAATTTGGATATGGAGGCAGCAACGGACAATGCCGAAGCAACTAACGTGAGTTCCAGAGCGCAAATTTTTAATTACGGAATCTGGAATCAGTACGGTAATCCGGATGATGTTTGGGGACGCAATTTCGACGGTATCCGCCAAGCAAATCTTTATCTCAAAAATAAGGACAAGGCTGATATTAACTATATTAAAGATAAAATCACCTCTACCGACTCCACCACCTATTTTAACGCCCGAAATAACATTAAATTTATGGAAGGCGAGGTTTTGTTCCTGAAAGCTTACTTCTATTTTGAGCTAGTGAAACGCTACGGTGGAGTACCAATTTTTGAAGAGCCTTTTGATTACAAGGACAAAGAAGCTTGGAAAAATGTCCCTCGTAATTCAGCTGATGAATGCTTACAATACATTTCTACCCTTTGTGATAAAGCTGCCGCCATTATCCCTACCAATTTAGGTCCGTACTCTTGGTACGAAGCAGGCCGAGTGACCAATGGGGCAATATTGGCGCTAAAATCCCGGGCTTTATTGTACGGTGCAAGTCCGCTATTTAAAGATTTAGGCTCTACCGTAACTTGGGCGCAGGCCGCAAAAGCTGCTTACGATGTTATCCATTTAAACGCCTATAGTTTAGATGCAAGTTATGGTAACCTTTATGGCGCAAATAACACCACCTCGCCAGAGCTGATATTTTATCGCCGCTATGGTTCTATCAATGCGATAGAATATGCCAGTTTCCCGATAGCTTTTGAAAACAGTAACGGAAACAGCGTTACGCCAACACAAAATTTTGTCGATGAATTTGAAGTTCTTGAAAAAGACGGCAACGGAAACATCACTGGCGCAGTTCCTTTTGATTGGAATAACTCAGCTCATACTGCCAATCCATATCTTAACAGGGATCCTCGTTTTGCGGCTACGGTAATCTATAATGATAAAACTTTTAAAAACAGCCAAATTCAGACCTACACTGGTGGCAACAGCGGTTTGCCAAAGCAAAACGCCACCAAAACAGGTTATTATATGTCTAAATGGGTTAATCCAACGGTTGATTTAATTAACGATACCAAAACCAATCACGCTTGGTCATACTTCAGATACGGTGAAATATTGTTGAATTACGCTGAGGCAATGTTTAATGCTTATGGAGCAGAGGCAGACCCACAAGCTTACGGAATGACGGCTTTACAAGCCATCAACAAAGTTAGACAGCGGGTAAACATGCCTGCAATTACTGCTTCACAATTAAACCAAGCCCGAATTGAGCATGAAAGAAATGTAGAGATGGGTTTCGAGAATCAACGTTTTTGGGATGTAAGAAGATGGAAAAAAGGAACAGTTTACTTTAAAGCTCCGGTAAACCGGATGGAAATTACCAAAACCGGAACTACTTTTTCGTATGCTGTAAAAAAACTGGAAGACAGATCTTATGAGGAGAAGATGAATTTATACCCAATTCCTCAAAGTGAAATTACCAAAACAAATTGGTCCCAAAACGCAGATTGGTAGTTGGTTGGTTAATAAAAAAGGTTGTCAGTTTGGTTTAGCTGATGACCTTTTAACAAACAAATCACATCACATATAAACGGATAATAATCATTAAAAAAAATACAGATATGAGAATTTCATCCTCAATTTTAAAAAGCTTTGCTGTTGTACTGCTTGTTATGGCAGCCTGCAAGCAAGAAAACATTCAGGGCATAAAAGCCACCGAAACTGTAAAAGTCTATTTTCCCGATGCCGAAAAACCCAACGGTTTAATAGAAGCCATTGCAAACACCAATATGGTGGTAGATACCATAGCCCAAACCGTAAACTTTCCGGTGCCGGTTTACCGCGGTGGTTTTTACGACTTGCAGTCTTTTATCATTGACGCAGCTGTGGATAATGGCGCCATAGCCGCATTAATCCAGTCCGGAGATTTACCGGCAAACACCGTAGTTTTAAATCCAGATAGTTATACCATTAGCCAAAAAGATACGGTAAAACCGGATAACAACATCCTAAAAGGGGCAGTAACTGCCATGGTAAAAAAAGCCAGCCTGAACGATTATGCAGGTAAAGTGGTGGCTCTGGGTTTAAAAATCTCGAACCCTTCAATGTACCAAATCAACGAAGATTTGAGTAAGGTGATTATTTATTTTAGTATAGATGATCTGCTGGACCGGATTACGCCTAAAGACAACATGATAGATAATTCCAAATGGGTAAATCTAAAAATAAATAACAACGAAAACGTAAAATTCACGATAAATCCAAACGGAACTATTTTAGCTTCATCAACCGCTGGAGGTGGACATGCGGGTGTTTATCAACCGGTAGAAGTACGAGCCAATAAACATTATAAAATAGACATGAAAGTTAAAGGTTCTGGCGCAACAAACACTTGGTTTGAAGTTTACGTAAGTAAAACCGCACCAACTCAGGGTTCGGACTATACTGCCGGCGGTACAAGAATTGGCTTAAATACTTGGGCTGGTTGCGGGAAAACAAATTTCGACGGTTTACTTTCTGCAATTAAATGTTCTGGAAGCGGTAACGTGGTAAGTTTTGATACCGCCGGAACAGTTTATATTGTAATCAAATCTGGTGGAGATAACTTAGGCACTACAGGTATTACCATGTCTGATATTGATTTTCGAAGAATAGACTAAATATTGTTTATGCAGACTTACGAAGTTTAGCTGCCCATGAGACGGTAAACTTCGTAAGCTTCTAAGCAATGGGTTTAATTTATAAACTGCTTTTTGTTGTTTCTTGCAAAATGTTGTGGACATTAAACTTGGGTTAAATATAAAGATATCAGGAAAACCCCTTTATTATTCTTTAATCTATAAAAGGAAAAGCTTTCTCTTTTTTCAAAAATTGAAAATAAAACGCAATTAGCTAAAGCGTATCAAAGCTATTTGGTCAAACAGAGAAAATCCTGATTACACAACTTACAGCATCAATAGCCAGCTTTTATAAATTGCTTCTTAACCGTATCAAAATATACGCAATTAACTAGTTAACAGTTGTTTACATATAAAATTCATTGTAATTATGGAATGCTTTCACTTAACTTTACCTCATAAACCTGGTTTTACAAGCGATTGTTGCAATAACTGAATAAAGATTTCTATGCTAAAACGTAAAATTGTAATTCTGTCTTTTTTCCTTTTCTGCGGATTTGGATTGGTTAGTGCGCAACAAAAAGCCACTAAAGCTTTAGTGCTTACAGAGCGTGGCGGGCAACACGAAGGTTTTGTATCTGCGACACTTAGGTGGTTGCAACCGTTCGCTACAGAAAACCATATCGAACTTACGGTAATCAATAACACGGAATCAATAAACGAAACTTACTTAGCTAATTTCCAATTGTTCATTCAGCTTAATTATCCGCCCTACAACTGGACAGACAGCGCAAAACTAGCTTTCGAAGAATACATCGACGAAGGAAAAGGCGGCTGGGTTGGTTTTCATCATGCAACGCTTTTAGGCGAGTTTGACGGCTTTCATCTTTGGCAGTGGTTTTCTGATTTTATGGGCGAAATCCGGTTTAAAAATTATGTGGCAAATAGGGCATCCGGAAAGGTTTATGTAGAATCTAAGAACCATCCGGTAATGAAAGGTCTCCCAAAAAGCTTCATCATCCCCGATGACGAATGGTACACTTTTGATAAAAATCCACGTCCCAACGTAAAGGTTTTGGCAAATGTAGATGAAGCTAGCTATCAACCGCCAACGGATATAAAAATGGGCGATCACCCTGTAATCTGGGTTAACCCAAACAAAAAAGCCCGAAACGTATATTTTTTGATGGGGCATTCCGCCAGTTTGTTAAAATCAGAAGAGTTTAAAAAAATGTTTGCTAATGCCATTTTATGGGCATCAAAAAATAGATAAATGAGAAGAAACTACATTTTACTTTTTGCAGTTTTGTTTCTATTGCTAGGTATAAGCGATGCAAAAGCGCAATTCCCAAGGTTTAAAGTGCTGGCATTTTACAGCAATCATGTAGAGCCTGCGCATCGTCAATTTGGCAGAGACGCCATAAAATTCTTCAAAGATTTAACCATAGGCAACGGTTTTGTTTTTGATACCACCAGCAATTTCAACGATTTGAACGAAGAAAAAATCAAAGATTATCAGCTATTGATGATGATCAATGATTTTCCGCACAGCGACAAACAGAGAGCGGCTTTTGAAAAATATATGGAAAACGGCGGCGGATGGATGGGTTTTCATGTTTCCGCTTATAACGATAAGGATACACATTGGCCTTGGTTTGTAAACTTTTTGGGCGGTGCGGTTTTTTATACCAATAACTGGCCACCTATGCCCGCCAAAATTGTGGTCGATGACCAGTGGAGTCCCGTTACCAAAGGTTTGCCCGAAACCTTTATTGCGCCAATTAACGAGTGGTACCAATGGAAACCGAATCCCCGAGATAACAAGGATGTGAAAGTTTTTGCAAGCCTTTCCACAGATAACTATCCGTTTGGCTTAAAAGATATTATCCAAGGAGGCGATACTCCGGTGGCTTGGAGCAACACCAAATACCGCATGATTTACCTGAATATGGGCCACGGCGGAGATATATTTACAGATGCCACACAAAATATGCTCATCATATCTTCTTTAAAATGGGTGATAGCTAGCGATAAAAAAGAAGACGTATTTAAACGCTAAACCGAAGATTAATGGAAAAAGAAAGAGTTTTAGCGGTTGACGTAATGCGAGGCTTGACCTTGTTTTTAATGCTTTTCGTAAACGATTTGTACGAACGTGGCGTACCTAAATGGTTGGTGCATACCGAAGGAAATGTTGACGGAATGGGTTTGGCAGATTGGGTATTTCCGGGTTTTCTTTTTATGGTAGGCATTTCAATCCCTTATGCCATTGCGGCCAGAGAGCGGAGGAGACAATCAAAGCTCGTAATTCTTGGACATATCTTAATCAGAACGTTGAGCCTTTTGGTAATTGGTGTGATGATCTTGAACATCGGTCGGTTAAACGAAGATTTAAGCGGAATTAATCAGCAGCTTTGGGCAATCCTGCTTTACATTTCTATTTTTCTGATTTGGAACAACTATCCAAAAGACAGCAAATACAAAATGCTTTTCATGGCTTTAAGAGTAATTGGAGCTATTGGATTTATAAGTCTGGCCACCAGTTTTAAAGCCGGCGAACCTGGCGATATAAGCTGGCTAGAAATAGGTTGGTGGGGAATATTGGGTTTAATTGGTTGGGGCTATTTTGTGGCAGCAATCATTTGCCTGTTTTTTGGGAATAAATTATGGTCAACCGTAATTTTTTGGCTGTTTTTTGTGGGGTTAAATATCCTTTCTCAAAAAGGAATGCTATGGCAATTGGATTTTTTGAACCCCGTTTTCGGAGTAGTAATTGATGGAAATGTGCCTTCTATTGTTTTAGCCGGCTTGGTTTTAAGTTCGGTGCTTCAACAAAAGAGTTTAGAACCAAAAAAAATTGTTATTACCATTTTAATACTGGGCTTAGCAACAATAGGCCTGGGCTTTTTCCTTAGAAACTGGTTCATTATTTCAAAAATATACGGCACCCCAAGCTGGGCGATGCTTTGCAACGGCATCAGCCTAATAGTATTTGCCGGCATATATTGGCTATTGGACATTAAAAAACAGACCCGATTTACAGGAGCATTCAAATTTGTGGGCCAAAACTCATTAACTACCTATTTAGCGCCAGATGTTATTTATTTCTTGTGCTGGGGTTTGGGCATTTCCATATTTTTTTACAAGCAAGATAACAGTCAACTTTTAGCAGTTGGCGGGTCATTAATTTGGGCAGCATTAATGGTTGGTTTCTCCATTCTACTTTCAAAAATCAATATCAAATTAAAATTATAAATCTCTATGAACAAGTTTAAATATTTAATAATGGGTCTGCTTTTGCTAAGCGTAACTGCTTGCAGAGGTGAAAAAGCTACAGGCCCAAAAATTATAGATCCGCCATCGCCTCCGGGAACAAAAAAATCGGATGTTGCTTGCTGGCTCACCAATGCCGACCAATCTGCATTGTTTCAAGAACAAAATATTTCCTTAGTTTTTAAAAGCGAACAAAATAGCAATGCCACAATCGTGGTAGATACCGCTACCACTTATCAAACCATTGATGGTTTCGGCTATACATTAACAGACGGAAGCGCAAGTTTGATGAATGCTTTAAGTGCAGAAAACAAATCGGCAATTTTAGAGCAATTATTTGCCACCGATAAAAGCAACATCGGCGTAAGCTATTTACGGATCAGCATTGGCGCATCAGATTTAAGCGCTGTTCCTTATACTTTTGATGATATGCCTGCCGGGCAAACAGATGTTGAACTTGCACATTTTAACATGGATAAAGCCATGGAAGATTTAATTCCGATGCTTAAAAAAATCGTCGCCATAAATCCCGATATTAAAATCCTCGGCTCACCTTGGACAGCTCCTGCTTGGATGAAAACCAATAATTCCTTTAAAGGCGGAAGCTTAAAGCCCGAATATTACGAGGTGTATGCGAAATATCTGGTAAAGTTTATTAAAAAAATGAAGGAGGAAGGCATTGTGATAGATGCTATTACGCCACAAAATGAACCAATGCATGGTGGCAATAATCCAAGTATGGTGATGCTGGCATCGGAACAGGCCAGTTTTATTAAAACCGCGTTAGGGCCAATTTTTAAACAGGAAGGCATCAATACCAAAATTATTATTTGGGATCATAATGCGGATAGGCCAGAATATCCATTGGAGATTTTAAACGATCCGGAAGCCAGACCTTACGTAGATGGTTCGGCGTTTCACCTATACGGTGGCAGTATTTCGGCGTTAAGCCAAGTGAGAAACGCCTATCCCGATAAGGGAATTTATTTTACCGAACAATGGATTGGCGGTCCCGGTAATTTTGCTGATGATTTAAAATGGCATATCGAAACTTTGATTATCGGCGCTACCAGAAACTGGAGCAGAAATGTTTTAGAATGGAATTTAGCCGCTGACCAAAATTACCAACCTCATACCGATGGTGGCTGTACCACCTGTTTAGGTGCAATTACCGTAAATTCTGCAGTAAAGAAAAATACGGCCTATTACATCATCGCCCATGCTTCAAAATTTGTGAGGCCGGGTTCGGTACGGATAGCTTCTAACCAAATTACCGATTTACCAAACGTAGCTTTTAAGGCACCGAACGGTAAAAAAGTACTCATCGTTTTAAATAAAGCGGGTTTTACACAGGCATTCAATATTAAATTTAAAGATAAAACAGTTTCAACATCATTAAAAGCAGGTTCTGTGGCAACCTACGTTTGGTAATCTCAATATTATGAAGAAAACAATTCTATTACCCTTAGCGGTATTTTTTAGTGGAGCTTTAATGGCTCAGGACATTGCGAAAGCAAAAATTTACAGTACCGTAAAAGGATCGGACAAACCAATGAGCTACGCCGGCGAATTAAATTTTAAGGCGTTACCACAACCTTTGGAAACCCAGCCTACTATATTTGTAGATCCGAGCCAAACTTTTCAAACCATGGTTGGCATTGGAGGCGCTATTACAGATGCTTCTGCCGAGGTTTTTGCCAAACTTTCTAAAGATAAACAGCTGGAACTGCTAAATGCTTATTACAGCAAAGACAAAGGCATTGGCTATACTTTAGCCAGAACACATATCAACAGTTGCGATTTTTCGAGCGGTTCATATACTTATGTGAAAGATAATGACAAAGACTTAAAGACTTTCGATATTTCCCATGATGATAAATATCGTTTGCCGATGATTCAGCAAGCCATAAAAGTCACCAATAATAACTTAAAACTGTATGTTAGTCCGTGGTCTCCGCCAGCTTGGATGAAAGACAATAATACCATGTTGCAGGGCGGTAAACTAAAAGATGAGTTTAGACAATCGTGGGCGAATTATTATGTAAAATACATTCAGGAGTTGGAAAAAAGAAACATTCCGGTTTGGGGCTTAAGCGTTCAGAACGAGCCAATGGCGAAACAGCGATGGGAATCCTGCATTTACACTGCCGAAGAAGAAAGAGATTTCATCAAAACATATTTAGGTCCAACCTTAGCCAAAGCTAAAATGGGCGATAAAAAACTAATTGCTTGGGATCATAACCGCGATTTAATTTACCAAAGAGCAAGCACAATTTTGAGCGATCCGGAAGCGGCCAAATACGTTTGGGGAATAGGTTTCCATTGGTACGAGACTTGGACAAAAAGCCAGATGCTTTTCCAGAATTTGAACCGTGTGAAAGAGGCTTTCTCCGATAAGGAACTGATTTTTACCGAAGGCTGTAAAGAGAAATTTGATTTGGATAGCGTAAACAACTGGTCTTTAGGCGAGCGTTACGGACATTCGATGATCAACGATTTTAACAGTGGAACCGCCGCCTGGACAGATTGGAACATTTTATTGGATGAAAACGGCGGGCCAAACCATGTTGGCAATTATTGCTTTGCGCCGATACATGCTAACGTTAAAACCAACGAATTGATTTACACCAACGCTTATTATTACATCGGTCAGTTTTCAAAATTTATCGCTCAAGGCGCAAAAAGAATCATCGTTTCATCAAGTCGGGATGCTTTAGAATCTACCGCATTCATCAATCCTGATGGTAAAATTGTGGTGGTGGTAATGAACCGGACTGATAACGGTATTAAGCATTTGTTATGGATTAAGGGACAGGCCGCTGAAGCTATAAGTAAGGCGCATTCCATCAGCACTTATATTCTTTAAATGTTTTTTTATCAGACCGAAAGAGGTGGGTGTAACCCCGAGCGGAGTCGAAGGGAGCATTGGACTGTGGGGTAATACAATAACGTTCAATTTTATATAAGGATAATTTCGGAAAAGCAGGTCTAGCTTCGCCAACTGTTGGACGGGGGGTGGTTTGTCAGCTTTTTATTTATCTCTATACGGAATATAAATATTGTCTTACCTCCCTTTTTATCTCCCTCCAGAGGGAGAGGCTGAACGGCTCTGCAAATTTGTCCAAGCAGGTCTTTCACACATTAAAATTTATAAACATGAAAAATAAATTAAACAACCGTATTTTATTATTAACCGGCTTCATGGTTTTGCTTTCGGGTTTGCAAGGCTTTTCACAAGGCTTTTTAAAAGCCGATGGTAAAAAAATCGTGAATGAAAAAGGAGAAAACATAATCCTTCGCGGGATGGGCTTAGGCGGATGGATGTTGCAGGAAGGTTATATGTTTCATATCTCAAATTTGGGTCGGCAGTACCGTATTAAAGAAGAAATCACAAAATTAGTTGGCGAGCAAAAAGCCAATGAGTTTTATGATCTATGGCTAAAAAACCATACTACCAAAGCAGATATTGATTCTTTAGCCTCTTGGGGATTTAATTCGGTGCGCTTACCGATGCACTACGCTTTATATACGCCAGCGGTAGAAAATGAGCCAGTTGCAGGTAAAAACACTTGGTTAAAGAAAGGTTTTGATATAACCGATAGCTTATTGGCTTGGTGCAAGACCAACAGAATGTATCTTATTTTAGATTTACACGCCACTCCGGGCGGGCAAGGCAATGACCTAAATATATCCGATAGAAATCCGGATAAACCATCTTTATGGGAAAGCGAAGCAAACCAACAAAAAATGGTAGCACTTTGGCGGAAGCTCGCTGAAAAATACAAAGACGAACCTTGGATTGGCGGTTACGATATCATTAACGAACCGAATTGGGGTTTCGAAAGTAAGGAGGATTTTAGAGGAACTGCCGAAAAAACTAACGTTCCGTTGCGCAAACTGATGGTAGAAATTACCAAAGCCATTAGAGAAGTTGATAAAAAACACATTATTATTATCGAAGGCAACGGTTTTGGAAATAATTACGCCGGTATTTTCCCTAAATGGGATGATAATATGGTACTCAGCTTTCATAAATACGGAAACTTTAACAATACAAAAGCAATACAACAATTTTTGGAGTACCGCAAAGAACAAAATATGCCGATATGGTTGGGTGAGTCAGGCGAAAATTCAAATACTTGGTTTGCGGAAGCCATTAATTTAATGGAAAGTAATAACATTGGTTGGGCTTGGTGGCAGTTAAAGAAAATTGGAATCAACAATCCTTTAGAAATTAAAGCGCCTGAAGGTTATCAGAAACTGCTGGCTTACTGGAACGGCAAGGGCGAAAAACCATCCGCAGATGAAGCTTGGAAAATCTTGCAGCAATTTGTCGCAAATACCAGAATAGAGAATACGGTTTATCATCCAGACGTGATTGATGCCATGTTTAGGCAGGTAAAAGACAGAACTGCTAGACCATATAGAGCCAATATTATAAAAAAAGGAACTACAATTAATGCTGTAGATTACGATTTAGGTGCGCAACGCATCGCTTATTTTGATACCGATACCGCCAGCTACCAATATACCCCCGGCGTAAACACTAGAGGTAACCGTGGCAGAAGCTACCGTAACGATGGCGTGGATATAAAAACCAATGACATTGGTGAACCTTACATCTTTGACATTGAAGATGGCGAATGGTTAAATTATACCTTAAACGTTCAAGAGGCCGGCACCTATAACGTCAGCGCAAAATTGTTTTCTGCTAAAGTTGCAACCGTAACATTGATCAACGGGACAGAAAGTACATCAACCGAAATAAAAGCTGGTTTGCCAGAATATTGGGTTCCTTTAGGCAAATTCAATTTTAAACAGGGAAAAAACAGTGTTAAAATAAAAGCGGATGTTGGCGGTTTTAATTTTTATCAGCTAAAGTTTGAATAAAAAACTACTCCTGCCAATATCGGTTTTGCAGGAGTGGTTTTTTTGCCAAGATACTTTTTCCGTTGGCGATACAAGATTATTGTTTCAACCAAAGATAAAGGCGTTCAATACCTAATTTATTTAGGTTAAAACTTCCTAAAATTTAAAATTTATTTCACATAATCCAAACCCATATTCTGGAACATGAACGCCCATTTATCAGCTTGTTCCTCTATCACTTTTGCAGTAGATTTTCCTGCTCCATGCCCCGCATTGGTTTCAATACGTATTAAAACCGGGGTATTTCCGTTATGATATTCCTGTAAACGGGCAGCAAACTTAAATGAATGTGCAGGTACCACGCGGTCATCATGGTCTGCAGTAGTTACCATCGTTGCCGGGTAAGTTACGTTTTCTTTTAAAGCACTATACGGAGAATATTTATACAGATATTCAAACATCTCTTTTGAATCTTCGGCAGTGCCATAATCGTACGCCCAGCCGGCGCCGGCTGTAAACTTATTGTAGCGCAACATATCCAAAACACCAACCGCCGGGAAAGCGACCTTAAACAGCTCGGGACGTTGCGTCATAACAGCGCCAACCAGCAAACCCCCGTTTGATCCACCGGCAATTGCTAAGTAATCTTTTGAAGTGTATTTTTCTTTGATCAGGTATTCTGCAGCGGCAATAAAATCATCAAAAACATTTTGTTTCTGCATTTTTATTCCTGCGTTATGCCATTTATCGCCATACTCGCCACCTCCGCGTAAGTTGGCAACCGCATAAATACCGCCTTGCTCTAACAACAAGATATTAGAAGTGCTAAAAGCCGGGGTAAGACTAATATTAAAGCCTCCATAAGCGTACAATAGCGTTGGGTTATTACCATCCAGCTTGATTCCCTTTTTATAGGTAATAATCATCGGGATTTTTGTTCCGTCTTTCGATGGATAAAAAACTTGTTTTGATTCGTATTTGGTAGGATCAAACTTAACGCCCGATTTTTTATAAATTTCCGATTGCCCGCTTTTTATATCATACTTAAAAACAGTTGACGGATAAACGTACGAGGTAAAAGTGAAATAGACCTTTTTTTCAGATTTTTTGCCAGAAAAACCTGAGGCTGTCCCAATCCCAGGCAACGCAATTTCTCTTTCTTTTTTGCCATCCATATCAAACTGAAGGACTAAAGAAGTGGCATCTTTTAAATAGCTGGCAAACAATTTACCACCTGCCGTAGAGGCCTGCATTACGTTTTCCGTCTCGGGAATTACATCTTTCCAATTGGCTTTTGTTGGGTTTTTAGCATCCACCTCAACCAATCGGTAATTTGGCGCTTTATCATTGGTATAAATGTAAAGCTTGTCGCCTACGCTTGTAATTACATATTGTTCGGTATCAAAACCGCCAACTGCCTTAATAATTCCGCTGTTTGGTTGCGTTAAATCTTTGATATAAAGCTCGTTTCCGGTAGTGGCATTTGCAGCAGTAATGACTAAATAACGTTGGTCTTCTGTAACGTAAGCGCCAATGTAACGTCGTTTGGTTTGGTTGCCTCCAAAAATTAGCTTGTCTTTTTCTTGAGGAGTGCCCAACTGATGATAATAAAGCTTGTGGTATTGGGTTAAACCCGATAGCTGCGAGCCTTCTGTTGGTTTATCGTAGCTGCTGTAATAAAATCCATCGTTACCATGCCAAGCTAAGTCGGAGAATTTAACATCTTTTAAAGTGTCGGCAACTGTAGATTTATCCGATGTTTTAATTACCATAACAGTGCGCCAGTCTGATCCACCTTCAGATAGTTGGTAAGCCGCTAAACTTCCGTCTTTAGAAAACTCGATACCGGCTAAAAATGTAGTTCCATCTTTAGAAAAACCGTTTAGGTCCAAGAAAACTTCGGCTTCCGCATCGCCTTTTTGGCGATATAAAACTGATTGGTTCTGCAGCCCGTCGTTTTTATAAAAATAAGTGTAAGCACCTTCTTTAAACGGAGCGGAAAATTTTTCGTAATTCCATAGTTCGGTAAGCCGATCTTTCATCGCTTTTCGATAAGGAATTTGCTTTAAATAATTTTGGGTAACCTTATTTTCGGCAATAACCCAAGCTTTTGTTTCCGCGGAAGTGTCGTTCTCTAACCAACGGTATGGGTCTGCTACTTTTGTTCCGAAATAGTCGTCGGTTACGGTTCCTTTTGCTGTTTTTGGGTAAGCTAATGTTTTAATGGAATCTGCTGGAGCTATGGTATTGTCTGACATTTTATGATTGTTGTTATTGCAACTGACGAGCGTTGCGAGGATCAAAGGTAGGCTTAAAAAGTTCTTCATAATTATGGTGTTTTCCCTTTTGATGAATTGTTTTTATGTAAAGTTTAAATTTAGCAAACCGATGTTAATTTGCATATCGGTTTGTGTAATAATTGTATGTAGGTTAAATTTATAAGATCTACAGTTTCGCAGGGTCCCTTCAAGAGAACCGCTCGGACAGATTCCCAACTGGCATTTCCATAATACAAGTATCCCCCGCTGGCGGGGGGTGGGGGTGGTTTACCAGTTATGTCTCGTCCTGAAATAGGTTTACAGTTTTAGAATAATCTTGTTATAAGTTTACAGGCAAAAAAAAGCCCCGCGGGATTATCGCAGGGCTTCAGAATATTCTATTGTAATTCTACTTCTTAGTAGTATCAGTGTTGTTTTGTTGAGGTAAGGACGGCAAAGAAGACGGAGCGGCGGTTTTATCAATCTGCTCCTGAATTTTAGAATCTGTTTTTATTGTACTGCCTGATTTTGGTCCGCTAATGTTTACTAAAATAGCGATAACCATAATAGCGATGGCTATTCCCCAAGTTCCGTTTTCCAAAAAATCTCCGGTACGTTTTACACCAATAATATTGTTTGAAGATGAAAAGCCAGAGCTTAAACCGCCGCCTTTTGGGTTTTGAATAAGTATAATACCAACTAATAGGATGCTTAACAGGATACCCAATATTATTAAAAACGTTATCATAATCTATTTTCTAATTAACCTTTAATTCCAAATATTTTATTTGGCTGGCAAAGTAAGTGCTTTTTTCTGGATATTTCAAACTTAATTTTTTGTAAACATCTAAGGCTTTGTGGTAAAGCATCTGTTCAACGTAAATTTTCGCTAAAGTTTCTGAAACTACTTGGTTAGCATCTTCCGAGCTTTTTTTTGCTTTATTTTCTGTGTCTATTTTATTTGGTGCAGGCGGTTTAATCTGCGGTTCTTCTTTAATGAATTTCTCAATAATCTGAAATTCTTTTCTTCTAAAATCAAAAGGGACGGTTTGGTTTTGCATATTAGTGCTGCCAATTTCATCCGCACCTCTTAAATGGAAAATGTTTTCTGCAATCTGATGGTTTAGGCTTTGTTCAACTGGCGCTTCTTTTTTTACGGAAGCTGGTTTATTTGCTTTTACGTAAGGTTGCGTATTGCTAGCATATTCTTTACGGGTTTTATTTAACCACCATAAAAAAGTATAAGGCAAACGCTCATCGTTATATTGGGAAATATCTTCTTTAGTTTTTGTCTCAGGTTTTTCTTCTTTCGATTGTTCCGATGCAGAAGCCACAGGTTGAGGGTCGGGTTTTTCTGATTTTGCGAAGGCGAAAAAATCGCTAGCTACAGGACTTTCAAAAATAAGTTCGTCCTTTTCTGTTGGTTTCTCGTGGCCTTCGTTAGCTGGTTCTTCTTTAGAAGTTGGTTCCTCAACAATTTCCTCTGTTACAGTTTCCTCAAAGTTTTCAGTTTTCTGAACAGGCTCTTCGGTTTGGATTTCTTCCTCTGCAATCGGTTCTTCAACAATTTCCTCTGTTACGGTTTCCTCGATATTTTCAGTTTCCTGAACTGGTTCTTCGGTTTGGATTTCTTCCTCTGCAATCGGTTCCTCAACAATTTCCTCTGTTACAGTTTCCTCAAAGTTTTCAGTTTTCTGAACAGGCTCTTCGGTTTGGATTTCTTCATCTGCAATCGGTTCTTCAACAATTTCCTCTGTTACGGTTTCCTCGATATTTTCAGTTTCCTGAACTGGTTCTTCGGTTTGAACGTCTTCCTCTGCAATCGGCTCTTCAACAGTTTCCTCTGTTACAGTTTCCTCAAAG
>DATJED010000010.1:0-563040 GCA_035496935.1 Pelobium sp.
CAAGACTTTTATTGGTTATAAAAACAGAATACTTACCAAGATTACCGCATTGACAACTATTCAGTATCTCAATAAATTTGTCTTTGGTAGAAACATCAACAACATTAAAGTTAACTTAGTTTGATAATGCACTACGGGTTAATACTACTTAAAGGCAAGTTGTTGTTTATCTGATTCAGCTATTTTTTTAAATAAAGTATGAAATTCTTCTACTTTGTCTTTATCTACAAAGTCTTTCTTTAAAACAAAATCCCTATTAATAATTATTTTATTGTTAACTGATTTACTGCTTAAAGAGTATCTGAAATATTCGTTATCTATAAGCAGTGGTTTTACTGGTTCAATCAACTTTTTGCCTAATGGAAGCTCTAAATTGATTTGTTCGTCATTCTTATCAACAAAAAATAATTGAGTTAAGTCTATACCGAAATTACGGGGTGCTGTAATTGTTAAATTGGCAGGGTCAATAGAAGCCGACCAAGGCAATGAGAAGATAGACATCCCGGCAACAGGTTTACAGATATTTAAAATTGAATAATTACAAGTCGTACTTAATGTGTCTGATAACGCACTTTTTGGGTCTAAATTAACAAAGCTTAAAGAGGTAACCTCGTTTTCTGGAAATTGACTAGAGAGTTGCTCTTTCATTTTTTTCATTTGATCTTTAGCAGAAAGATTGTTGAAATCATTCCTTAAATAACTTGTCGCAGATCCGGTATCGAAATTTGTACTGCTTATAGCCATATTATTGTCATTGATCTTGATAGAAGTTTGATAAGACATATGATTGATTCCGCGATTTGGGGGATTCAATTTAGTTAATGAATTTGTGGTGTTATTAATATTTAGAATAGGAGAGTTTAAATCGCTATTATAAAATGTACCAAAAGGTAACGAGTTGGCAGTAAGCTCTAAATAATAATCTTTTCCCTTAATATTTGCTTTTGCAATGCAATGATTAAAATCAATGCTAGGTAACAACAAGGTATTCTGTCCATTGTCGCGGGTTTTAACTAATACCAGTTCTGCATCAATGCCTACTTCCTTACACATCGATACGAATAGCGTAGAAACATCTTTGCAATCGCCAATACGAGTATTAATTACCGTAGCTGGGTTTTGAGGTACAATCCCACTTTGTCTGAAAGAAACAGAACTGTATGCGATATTTTGAGTAATATATTTATATATTTTTTTGACTTTTTCTAAATCACTCAACTCTGTGCCAGCAAATAACTGACTAGTTACTGATTTAATTTCATAGCTACTTCTTGCTTTAGCAGTTGCAATATTGTTATACCAATCTGAAACAAATTTCCAATCTGGGATTGTTGAAATGTAAAGCATATTGGTTACATCGTCTTGCGGAGGCATTTTATCTTCATATCGTAAAGAAACTTGGTTTTTTGCCTGCCAAACATACTTATCAAATTCATCAACACTTGTTTTTTGAGCTTCAATTGGCGATTCAGAAAATTTGTAACTGAATTTTTTATTCTTGTTAATCAATAAAGAATATTTAGTGTTCACGTAAGAATTACCATGAGTAAAATAAAACGAATCCCAAAAATGAGAAGCTAAACTTCCTAGGTTGAAGTTTTGCAATTTATACCTGATGTTAATTACATCTCCAACTTCTAAATTTGTAAAAACCAAACTATTATCGTTTTTTTCTGCTGGTGTTTTAGCGCCATTCGGTTTTATTATTTCGGCAACTTCAATACTTAAAGACTGGTCTCCATCGTAAGGGATGTCATATTCTTTTAAACTTTCTAAGCCTTTTTGGGTAAGTACTTTTGTGATGTAAAAATGTTTTTCTTCCGAACCTCCATTCTCATAAACAACGGTTTGTACTTCCTGGTCTAATATTACAAGGTGGTCATCAGGGTATTCTTTTAAATCAGGTGCGTTTTTAACTAATTGCGAAACGTCTGGTTGCTCAAAATATTCAAATATATCTTTCTTATTGCTTAATTTTCTGAGGTGATCAATGGCAGAATAATTATTCGGATTTATACTTAGGCATTTTTTATAATTTTCCTCAGCTTTTACTTTTTCTTTCTTTGTCTCGTATATCAAACCCAATGTGTTATAGTAAGAACTGATATTAGGTGCTAGGTTAATGGTTTTAAGCATGTACTCCTCAGCTTTATCATATTTTTGGATAGTATAATATTGATTGGCTAATTCATTATATATTCCGGTTGATATTGGTTTGTTTTTGATCTCTTGTAAATAGATATCTATGCCACTTTTAAAATCAGATTTATCAAAATAGATTCCGGCTAAAAACTTCGCATATTCATAAGAGTCATTTTCAGCTACGTATTTTTTGACTACGTTTATTGCTTGAGAATTTTTCTTTACTTCTTTCTCAATTACGTATTTTAAATGCATAAAAGTCTTATTGTCCGGCCATTTTTTATATGCTTTTTCGGCAAGTTCAATTATCTTGTCTTGATTTTTCCTTTGGCTAGCCAAATTAATTTTCTTAGCTATCACATCTTCAGACTCACCAATTTTTTGCTCTATTTTGTTAAGAATTTCTTCTGCTTTATCATAATTATCTTGGTTATAATAATCATAGTATTTTAGGTTTAACGCAATTAAACTTTCTGGGTCAATAGTTTTAATGTTTTCTTGTATGGTGTTTACACCCGTTCTGTTATCTTCTTTTGAGTGTAAGTCAATTAGCATTGAGTTTAAATAAGTGCTTTCAGGATATTTGCTTTTCAAGTTTTCCAGTATATTTCTGGCTTCAAAAATGATATCATCTCTTAAATAGAGTTTGGCCAATAAAATTTGACTTAAAACATCTGTCGAATCTTTTTTGATGGCATTTTTAAAGTAGTTGTAAACTTCTGGAGTAATTCTTTCCGATTTGAAATTATTTTCTTTTTGATATGGATTATATTCCGCAACACTTGTTAGGTTAGGTATTGTTTGACCTTTATTGTCAGTTAACCGTATTAAAAAATTCGAATTATTTGCGTAGCTCTCACCAATTTGAACTAAAATTCTATTATAACCAGCATTAAGTTTTGCCGAAACAATGTAAGCATCAATATCATTATTCCTTTCCTCTGCCTCGGTAAGAATTAGTTGGTCATTAACCCAAACTTTTACGGACCCAGAGACTCCTATACGCAATTGGCCGACAATTTCTTTAGGAGAGTTTACAAAAGTTTGTGCAAACATGATCGACTGGTAAGGGTCATCGTAATAAGTAAAATCAAACCATTTACTATTTTTAGTAAAGGGCACTTTTCGCCAGCCAAATTGCAAATCACCTTTGCCTGTAAAACGAGCATCGTCTTTCGGTTTACTTAATACATCATAATCCTTGTCAAATCCACTAGTTGATATATTTTCAAATCTACTGGTGATTTCCCAGTTATCTAGAGATCCAATTTGTGAGTATGCTTTATCAGCTTCCGCTATTTTTTTTGAGCTTTCATAATGTTTGCCAATTGCAGAATAAGCCATTGCATTTAGAGATCCATCAAAATTTTTATTTTCGGCTATTTCATTAGTTATTTCAAGACTGCTAGCACTAAGTTTTGTGTAACTGTTATGAAAAGAAGGACTTCTCCAAAGAGCATAAATATAAGGCGCTTGATTTTTAGATAGCAAATAGAACTTGTTAAAATAATCAAAAGCCGCATCGGTAGAATATTCAAGTTCAGAAATTAAACTTAAACCTAAATAGGCGTTTTCAGCAGTTTCTGGTTTTAAAGCAAGTTCTTTGAAAACTTTCTTTGCAGTTTCAGTATCGTTTTTAAAGAAACTTTGCCAAGCAATTGTTTGATTCTGGGCGTTGGAAGAGAAGTAAATTAAAAACGAAAGCGAGATTAAACAAATAGATTTCTTCATATCTCAATAATAAATATTTTTTTACTCTTTATTGAAAAATATTTAAATAAAAGGTAATGACGTTCCCTTTAAGTATTCGAGGTTCCCGCTGAACGGTACAGCTCCTCTCTAAGTAATTAAAGGAGTTTTTTGTTGTAATTTCATTTAATCGGGTTTTAGGGAATGACCTCTTTAACTGGGTTTTCTTTATATTGCAATGGCGTACATTGATAATATTTCTTAAATATCCTGCTGAAATAATTCGGATCGCTATAACCGCAATAATAAGCTACTTCGCCTATTGGTAAATCAACTGCTTCTGTTAAACTTTACCACCGTTTTTGTGGAAAATTACAAGGTTGTGAATTTAGATCCTTCTGGTCCTATTACCGTAAATTACGATAAACGTATTGGGAATGATCCTATTGGTTTAGAGGATGAAGAATTGTTAACAATGAAAGCTGATAGTCAACACAGCGGTACAATTGTAAATGGCATCAGCCGAATAGGTTTTATGAGTGGCGGACACAAGGCTTATTGGAAGGATGAAGAATTTCCGAATGTTTTAACCGCAAAGGCCAAAGATTTCATCAATCAAAATAAAAACCAGCCCTTTTTTCTTTATTTCGCTTTACCTGATATACACGTACCAAGATCGCCAAATAAAAAATTTGTTGGGACTACAACGCTAGGTCCAAGAGGAGACGATATTGCGCAAATGGATTGGGTAACCGGGCAGATTATGAAAACTTTAAAAGATCTAAATCTAGATAAAAATACATTAGTTATATTCAGCAGTGATAATGGGCCTGTTTTAGATGACGGTTATGCCGATGATGCAAAAATAAAAGTTGGAACGCATAAGCCTGCTGGCGATTTTAAAGGAGGTAAATATAGTGCCTATGAAGCAGGTACTAGAGTTCCCACTATCGCTTACTGGCCCGGAATAATCAAACCTGGAAAAAGCAATGCGTTGATTAGTCAAGTCGATTTTTTTGCATCTTTAGCAAATTTGGTGGGGCAAAACATCTCAGATAAATCTGTTGCACCAGATAGTTTTGATATGTTTCCAGTTTTATTAGGAGATGCTAAAAATGGAAGAGACGAGTTGGTTGAAGAATCATTTACCCTTTGTTTGCGCTCTGGCGATTGGAAATATATTGCGCCACAAACTAAATCAACACCGGGTTGGCTGGCCAATAAAGATGTTGCATCGGGCTTGCAAATAACACCGCAACTGTATAATTTAAAATTAGATCCCGGAGAAAAAAATAATTTGGCAAGCCAATATCCTGATAAAGTGAAAGAGCTGTCTGCTAGGTTAACTCAGATTATAAACGCACCTACAAGGGTGTTTAAATCGCATTTATTGTGATAGATGAGCGAATTTTGTAGAGCCATAAGAATATGAAATCCATTATAATATATATCATTATTTTCCTTACTGCATTGCAATTATCAGCGCAGGATAAACATGAAATATTTTTTGCAGACGTAACTATTTACATTGAAAATGGCAAATATTATTTAACCGGATCGAAAGGAAACAGTGAACCATTAGGGTTTGCCGTTTTAGAATCTCAAGACTTAAAAACTTGGAAAGTACCAGTAGCTTCAAAAGATTCTTTGGGGATGATTTTGACCAAGGGAGATCACACCTTTGGCACAAAAGGTTTTTGGGCACCGCAAATATTTAAAGAAAGCGGAACCTATTACCTTACATATACCGCCAACGAACAGACAGTATTGGCGCAGTCAAAATCTTTGCTTGGGCCATACAAACAAAAGGAAATTGCTCCCATTGATGGATCCGAGAAAAATATAGATTCCTATATTTTTAAAGATGATGATGGAAAATATTACCTCTATAGCGTACGGTTTAATAATGGAAATTATCTGTGGGTAGCCGAGTTCGATTTGAAAAGTGGAAAGATAAAACCCGAAACGTTGACTAAATGCTTTGACCAAACGCAACCGTGGGAAGCTACTCCTAACTATAAGTCCGCACCAGTAATGGAAGGGCCTACGGTTATCAAATTAAAGAATAAATACTACCTGTTTTATTCAGCAAACCACTTTATGAATATCGATTATTCTGTGGGTTACGCTGTTTCTGATTCTCCGTACGGACCATGGGTAAAGTATAAAAACAATCCAATTATTCATCGTTCCACCGTTGGTGAAAATGGCTCGGGACACGGAGATTTGTTTGAAGGATTAGATGGACAATTATACTACACATACCATGTCCATTTTGATGAAAAGCAGGTAAGTCCCAGAAGAACACGTATAGTTCCGGTTATAAAAAAATGGAATCCTAAAACAGATAGTTATAATTTCAGTGTAAAAGGGGATGAGGTTATTGTGCCTTTAATGGCTGAATGAGAAATAAGACGCCCCAGCCTAAAAACAATATCACATAAAATATTTTATTAAGGATTACGATTAGTACATTTCGTCATTAATATATAAATGCGATGGTGCTACATATTCGTTTTGCTAAGGCTATAAATTAACTCCGAATAGTTCTATCGGGAGGGCTGAGGCAATCCTAAAGACTAAAAAATGTTATCAAGGTGGGGCAGGTCAAAGAGGGGACGATACCACCGCCGTTATTAGTTTTGTTAAATAATTCGGTTAACAATTTGCTTGTCGCCAGGTTGCGACGGGCATTTTTATTTATATTGTCCCCAATATACTGAATATTGAGATATGTCTTTAAAACGCATCGGCTTTTTGGCCTTCGGCCTTTTTACCATAATTGCGCTTCTGTCGCTTATTAACCATTACGGCTTTATCGCTATTCATCCTACTTTACTACTTGCTTCCAGATGGATATTGATTGTTATACTTTTTTTGTTCGGTTTGAAAAGAAGAACGTTAACAGCATGGATTTTTATCTGTATGGTAATAGGAGCCGAGATAGGTCACGATTTCCCGGAGGTGGCTGTTCATCTACAGGTGCTTAGCAAAGTATTTCTGAAGCTGATTAAGTCCGTTGTTGCGCCTTTGCTGTTTGGTACGCTGGTTTATGGAATTGCCGGACATTCTGATATGAAGCAACTGGGCAGAATGGGCTGGAAATCTTTACTGTATTTTGAACTGGTAACTACCGTAGCCTTATTTATAGGTTTGGCAGTCATCAATATTTCAAAAGCCGGTGTGGGCATTGTACAGCCCCCGGCGATGACAGAGAAGCTACAGGAGGTTCCTCCACAATCTGTAGACGATATCATTCTGCATATTTTTCCCGAGAATGTCGCCAGGTCTATCGCCGAAGGACAAATATTGCAGATTGTGGTATTTAGCATCATTTTCGGGATTGCTTTGGCCTTGGTTAGCCCTCAAAAAAGAAAGCCGATGTTGGACTTTGTAGACAGTCTGTCAGAAGTGATGTTCAAATTTACCCATATTGTGATGTACTTTGCGCCGATAGGCGTAGGTGCTGCCATCGCTTATACCGTTGGACACATGGGGTTAGGTATATTGCTGTATCTTATCCAGTTACTGCTTACGCTATACGTTGGACTGATAGTTTTTTTATTACTGGTGCTTCTTCCGATAGCTCTGTTTACGGGGGTTCCTATCAAAGCTTTTATAAAAGCTGTTGCGGAACCGGTAACCATTGCTTTTGCTACCACCAGTTCAGAAGCAGCCTTGCCCAAAGCTATGGAAGCGATGAACCAGTTGGGTGTTCCGAAAAAAATTGTAGCTTTTGTAATGCCTACGGGATATAGCTTTAACTTGGACGGAACTACGCTTTATTTATCAATTGCCTCGATATTTGTAGCCCAAGCGGCCGGGATGCATTTAAGCTTTGGTCACCAATTATTAATTGTATTTACTCTGATGCTTACCAGCAAAGGAGTAGCGGGCGTTCCTCGGGCATCATTGGTAATTCTGATGGGTACTGCGGCTTCTTTCGGGATGCCGGTATGGCCAATTTTTATCATTTTAGGGATAGATGAACTGATGGATATGGCCCGTACTTCGGTAAACGTTATCGGAAACTGTTTGGCAACTATTGTAATTGCAAAGTGGGAAAAGGAGTTTCAGCCAGGGGTAGCAGAATCTTCGGATATTGACGAGTGATAGTATTCCCAAGATTTTTGGCGCTCTCTTAACAAGAATTTAATAAAGCAAAATACTTTTTAGTTGAGCCTTGACTCCAAGTGGTAAATATTGTTAAAGACAGAAATATTTGTTTGCTCTCTGTTAATAATTTCAAAAGGTTTAAACCCGGTGTCTTTTCGATAGTACTTTGTTCTTAAAATAATCTTACGTTTCTTTGAACTTGTAACCAACTCCTAAATTTTTTCTTTTCGTCAATGGTTAAGCGTTTATTGTTCTGTAAGTTATTTTTTATCCTTTTCGTTTTAAAAGGGTATGGCCAAACTCCTTACGCTATCAATGATCAAACGCTCCAGCATATTTTTTCTCACGGGGAAATCCAATTTTTAGAAGACCCTTCGGGGAAATTGGCTTTTAACGACATTCTTACTCCAAAAGTCAATTCCCAGTTTAAAACCAATAAGACTTATACTCCTAAAACCCATAATTTTGAATCTAATTACTGGTTTAAAGTCAAAATAACGCACAACAACCAATCTAAAAAAAATTGGATTCTGGAGTTTTTTGATCAAACTATCGATGATTTAAACGTTTTTGTTCCTATAGAAAACGGCGCTTACTTAAAATATAATTTCGGCGACCAATATAAGTTCAAAAAAAGAGAGTACAACCATAAAAATTTTACGGTTGATATTGCAAACCATTCTAACGATACCAAAACTTACTACGTTAAAATTAAGTCCTCGCAATCTGCAAATGCCATTATTGTACTAAGAAATACGCATTGGTTTGTGCAATACGCGTTAGACGAATACATTGTTTTCGGTCTGTTTTATGGGATGGTGCTGGTTTTCAGCCTCTATAATATCTTGATGTATTTTGCCATTAGGCAAAAGCAATACCTTTATTATGTTTTATACAACTTAAGTATTGGTTTTTATGAGATGTGTGTTGACGGGATTGCGTTTCAGTATTTGTGGCCAAATTTCCCTGCCATCAATCAATTTTCTTTTGGTGTGGGCTTATACCTTAGTAGCGTTTTCGGGCTGTTATTCACACTCAACTTTCTGTACCTAAAAAATAAATCGCCGTTATTTTACCGGTTGGTGCTTTCCGTTATCTTACTGCGAACATTGTTTTTTGTGTTCTGTGTTTTTAATAACGAGTTTTTTAGCTATAAGATTGTTGAAATAATTCCTTTGCTTACCGCTTATACAGCAGGTTTGTACGTTTATTTTAACGGCTATAAACCCGCAAGGTTTTTTGTTTTGGGCTATAGCTTTCTGTTCGTTGGCTGCCTGATTAAGCTGTTGGTTTACTTAAACGTGAGTTGGTTATCATACGGACCCATTACACATTATAGCTTAAGTTTTTCTTTTGTTATAGAAATGATTTTTGTGTCTTTTGCTATCGGCGACAACATCCGGCACCTGCGGAAAAAGAAAGACAAGGTTCAAAAAAGGATGATTGCCCAGTTGCAAGAGAATGAGAAGCTGAAAGATAACATGAACAAGGAATTAACCTTCCTAGTTGATGAGAGAACAAAAGAATTAAGGGAGAAAGCAGACATTATTTTGAAGCAATCAGAGGAAATCTCCAGAATGAATGCGTTGCTCAAAGAAGACAATGAGGAACTACAGGTAAACATAGAGAAAGTTACCCGAGCGAGGGTGATGTCTCAGGATGTGGATTTTGAAGAGTTTAGTAAAATTTACCCCGATAGAGATACTTGCTATAAATACCTGTCGGATTTAAAATGGAAAAACGGCTACCAGTGTAAAAAATGTGGGAGCAACAATTATTTAAGCGGACAATTGCCTTACAGCCGCAGGTGTACCAAATGCCGGTATGAAGAATCGGTAATCAACAACACTATATTTCAGAATAGCCGTATTCCAATTAATAAAGCCTTTTACATGCTTTACCTAATTTATACTACAAAAGGGAAAATATCATCACATAAACTGTCAGAAATTTTATCTATCCGGCAGGGAACATGTTGGTCTTACAGCAGTAAAATGAAAAAGCTTTTAGAAGACCGCAAAAAAGAAATAAAAAATGCCGGTGCCGAAGGCTGGAGCAAAATTGTATTAGAGCATCCGTCTGCATCTGAAGGGTAGTTCCTTTCTATTCTTACCATTCCGAGTAATAAAACATCTTATTCTCGGCGCCCCAATCAAAAAAAAGCACAAATTTTCACGTTGCGGCTTAGCCGTATCATAATGAATGTGGATCCCTGAATATTTTGCTTATTGACTGATAAAGCAATTGATTATGTACATTTATTAAAGTGTATCAAACATATTGTAACTTATTGTTTTACAGTAATTTATATTATTTTTTATTTGCTTTTTTGTTTTTTTCTCACTTACCTTTACGTCGCAATTACCTTATCTTAAATTAAACGGGCTTTAAGCAAAGTTTGTATTGTAGATTTTAAGTTTAGGTACGCCCATTTATCAAACCAAATTATTAACCTTTTAAATTTTTAAAAATGAAAAAGATCTATGTATTTAAAATGCTAAATCTATGTTTGTTGGCATTAATTATTTTAAGCGAGGGATGTAAAAAGCAAGACGAATCGGTTTCTGAAGAGAAGAAGACCGAATCTAATGATAGAGTGATGGCAACCCAAGCTTACAAAAGTGATTTTTCGCTGAACTGGAACAGCAGAACCAATGGCACTACTTATACGTCTTCTCAGGCGGCGTCGGATTTTGGAAATATTTCTGGCTGGCAGGATTCCAGGGCATATATTACCAATGGAAAGGATGGAACCAACGGAAGTAGAGTAACGTTAATTCCAAATCAACTGTCAAGTGCAGGCGGAATGGTAGCCAACGTGGATATTTCTGACGGTGCCGCCTACGAAATGGATTACGATATTAAGTTCCACAGCCAGTTTAACTGGAGTAGAGGAGGCAAATGCGGCTTCGGTTTTAAGGTTGGTGATGGAAATACGGGCGGAGACCCAGGATGGGACGGAAATGGCGGAAGTTTAAGAATTATGTGGTACTCGCCAAATTCCGATCCGAACAGAGTTTTTTTCCAGCCTTATGTTTATTATAAAGATCAGCCAACGCAATATGGGGACGAGTTTACAGCAAGATACCCATCCTCCGGTGCGTTACAAAAAGGCGTTTGGTACCATGTACACATGTATATTAAAAGCAATACCGGAAGTAGCACAAATGGTCATGCGCAAATTTTAATTAACGGAACACCAATTTTAGATACAGATATCCGCTGGACAACAAATGACAGTAAAAGGCTGATTAAAGAACTTACCTTTCATACTTTCAGAGGTGGAAGTCAAGACTATTGGAAAACCAGCACTCAGGATTATATCTACTACGATAACCTAGTGGTTAACAAAATCAATTAAAATCAATTATTCACATTATTTTAAAAATCAATTTACCCTAAAAATGCTTAAAAAGACCGTCATCTTAATTTATATCCTGTTTCATACTAAAAGTCTTTTGATAGCACAGGTAAATTTAAATAAGGGAATCGAAAGAAAAATCGATTCTCTTATTGCTATAATGACCCTCGAAGAAAAAATAGGGCAACTAAATCAGTACACTGGCGATAGGGTAGCCACTGGTCCAATTCAAGAAAATACGTCTAAATATGAAGATATTAGACAGGGAAAAGTAGGGTCGATGTTAAACGTACGTGGTGCGGTAGATACTAGAAATGTGCAGAAAGTGGCCATGCAGTCCCGTCTTAAAATCCCCTTAATTTTCGGTTTAGATGTTGTTCATGGTTATCGCGTAACCTTCCCAATTCCATTGGCCGAAGCTGCCAGTTGGGACTTACAGCTAATGGAAAAAACGGCGAGAATAGCAGCAAAAGAAACCGCTGCCGCCGGTATCCACTGGACATTTGCTCCAATGGTAGATATTTCCAGAGATCCGCGTTGGGGACGAGTAATGGAAGGAGCTGGTGAAGATGCCTATCTAGGTTCATTGATTGCAAAAGCCCGTGTAAAAGGTTTTCAGGGCGATGGTTTAGGAAATTTAGATGCGGTAATGGCTTGTGTAAAACATTTCGCTGCTTATGGCGCCGCAATTGCAGGCCGGGATTACAACACTGTTGACATGAGCGATCGGCTTTTATGGGAAGTTTATTTGCCTCCGTTTAAAGCAGCTTTAGATGCTGGCGCAGCAACTTTTATGAATGCTTTCAACGATTTAAACGGCATCCCGGCTACGGCCAACAGTTATTTGCAGCGTGATATTTTAAAAGGAAAATGGGGTTTTACCGGTTTTGTTGTGAGCGATTGGGGTTCAATTGGTGAGATGGTAGAACACGGTTTTGCAAAAGACAAATCGCAAGCAGCAGAATTAGCTATCAAAGCCGGAAGCGATATGGATATGGAAAGTAAAAGCTATATTGCCAATTTAGCCGATTTGGTAAGAGCTAAAAAAGTAGATGTGGCGCTTATTGACGATGCTGTCCGCCGTATTTTAAGAAAGAAGTTTGAGCTTGGTCTTTTTGGCGATCCTTACAGGTTTAGCAGCGAAAAACGCGAAAAGAAAGTTCTTAATTCTGCTGAAAATAAAGCCGTTGCTTTAGATGTAGCTCAGCGGAGCATCGTTTTGCTAAAAAACGAAAATCAAATTTTGCCACTTTCTAAAGAAGCAAAAAAAATTGCGGTAATTGGTCCCTTAGGCAAATCCGAAACAGATATGAAAGGCTTTTGGTCAGTAAGTTGGGATAACGATCATTTGGTTTCTTTATACGAAGGACTGCAAAACAAATTAAAAGGTTCTGCCAATCTTTTGTACGCTAAAGGATGCGAAATTGAAGGAAATGATAAAAGCGGTTTTGCCGAAGCAATAGCAACGGCGCAACAAGCAGACGTGGTGGTTATGGCTGTTGGCGAAACTTTTGATATGAGTGGCGAAGGAAAAAGTAGGGCAAACATCCGCATTCCGGGTGTGCAAGAAGATCTAATTAAAGCCATTAAAGCTACCGGAAAACCCGTTGTGGTTTTGATTATGGCCGGTCGTCCGTTGATTTTCAACTACACTGCTGATAATGCAGATGCCATACTTTACACTTGGTGGTTGGGTAGTGAAGCCGGAAATGCCATGGCAAATGTTCTTTTTGGCGATTATAATCCCGCAGGGAAATTGCCAATGACTTTTCCGAGAACAGAAGGCCAAATCCCAATTTTTTATAACTTTAAAAATACCGGTCGTCCGTCCTTAAATGAGAATGATAAAAGATATCGTTCTGCTTATATGGATGTTTCAAACACACCTAAATACGCTTTCGGATACGGTTTGAGCTATACCGATTTTAAACTGAGCGATTTGCAGTTTAGTAAATCAACAATGTCTCATAACGATATCATCAAAATTAGTTTGAACCTTACAAATACCGGAAAATATGCCGGTGAAGAAGTTGTTCAGCTGTATATTCAAGATTTATTTGCTAGCGTTACCCGGCCGGTTAAGGAGCTGAAAGATTTTCAGAAAGTTTACCTAAAACCCGGGGAAACCAAGCAACTAATATTTAATATCGATAAGGAAAAACTGAGTTTCTACGACCAGAAAATGAATTGGATTGCAGAACCTGGCGAATTTAAACTGATGATTGGAAACTCATCAGACCATATAACGCTTAGTCAGAATTTCCAATTACTGGACTAATTATCCCTAAATAACGATGAAAAGTATTGCGATTTTGTTTTGTTTGATACTGTTTTCCTTCGGATTGAACGCTCAAATTGTGGGTCTAGATGTTTCTGAAATGCAAACACTGAAGGAATTAGCTGTTAAAAATGATACAATAAAAAATATATTGGATGATTTTAAGATAAGGGCTGAGAAGGCTATGGATGAAGAGCCCAATCCGATAGAGAAAATAGATTCCGAAGGTCTATTGGCCGGAAATCCCCTAAAGGTTGCTACTTTAAAAGCGGTTGAAGATGTTTCAAAAGTTTATGCTTTGGCGGTTGCATATCGTTTAACCGATCAAAGTAAATACCTTAAAAAAGCTACAGATTTTCTTTTAGCGTGGGCAAAAACTAATAAGGCGAATGGGAATCCCATAAACGAAACAAAATTGGAAGACCTTATTGTTGGTTATGATTTTATCCGTGAAAACATCGAAAATGAAAACAGAGATTTGATAGATGCATGGCTAAAAACCATAGCAGATGCCGAAGTAAACAGTAAATACGCCGAACCCAAAAGAGGAACTTCAAAAAACAACTGGAATTCGCACCGTATAAAAATTGTAACCTTAATTGCTTATACCATCCATGATAAAAGCTATGAGGATTTTATCAAATCTGAGTTGGAGGCTCAAATTGCGAAGAATTTAAATCCAGATGGTTCCAGCATCGATTTTGAAGATAGAGACGCTTTGCATTATCATATTTACGATTTGGAACCCTTGTTGCAAACCGTAATTGCTATCAATAGAGCTACTGGCGAAAACTATTATACTTATCAGTCAGTTAGCGGATCGTCTATTGAAAAATCGGTAAAATTTTTAGCACCATTTGTAAGTGGCGAAAAAACTCACATCGAATTTTTAAACAGTAAAACTGCTTTTGATAAAGCCAGAGCAGCTAACAACGAAAAAGGCTATCAACCTGCTAATTTTAAACCGTCTACCGGCATTTATGCCTTGTCTTTAGCCACTTATTTTGACAAAATCTTTTTGGAAGCCATTAAAAGTGCGTCAAAAAATGGGATGGAATTAAACTGGCAATTGTTGTTAAGCACGGTAAGAAAACCGGTTGAATAAGATTGTTTATGAAGTTTTAAAATGACACATTGAGGTATGACACGTCTTACAAATAAATTCTGCTAGTCGTATTTTGTGAGTTGTTTCGTTTAACGACAACGAAATTCTTAACCTAATGCAAGATAAAAGCAGAAGAACCTTTGTTAAAACTACCCTTATAGCCGGTGCCGGGATTATCAGCGGATTCGGCTTTAAAAATTCATGGGCAATTCCCGTAGCAGAGCGATACTCGGAATTGCAATTACTTTCCAAAAAACTCTTGTCCGAATGGTTAAATTCGCTTCTTCCGCTACAGGTAACCGATGTTTCGCAAGGCAGTTCAAAATACGGTGGTATAATCTGCCCGACTAAAAAAATCATTCACGGAAGGGTGGGCGATGCAATTTATCCCATGCTTCACCAAGCCAACAGCACCGGAGAATCAAAGTTTTTAGATTCGGCGAAGTTGCTTTACCATTGGACGGAACAAAATGTTAGTCAGCCCGATGGCTCTTGGCTTAACGAACCTATTAAGGGTTCATGGAAAGGCACTACCATATTTACTGCAATTGCATTGGCAGAATCAATAAAAAAGCATGGTGATTTAATTGATGCAAAATGGAAAAATCAGATCGAAAACCGGTTATTAAAGGCCGGTAATTATGTATATGATGTGTTTTCCATCGATTACGGAAATATCAACTACCCAATAAATGCAGCTTATGGTTTATCGCTTTTAGGCGAAATTTTAGACATTGAAAAATTTCGAGAAAAAGGCGATTTGTTTGCCCAACAAGCGCTAAATGCAGTCACTCCAGAAGGATTTATTGCCGGAGAAGGCGCATTATATAACCAGAAATCCAAAAAAGGATGTTATGCGGTAGACCTGGGATATAATGTTGAAGAATCGCTGCCGGCTTTGGTTCAATATGCGCTTTTGGTTAAGAATGAAGAATTTTTAGAAAAGTTGGTTGGTGTTCTGCAAACTCACATGCAATTTATACTTCCGGACGGAGCTTGGGATAACAGCTGGGGCACAAGAAATTACAAATGGACTTACTGGGGAAGCCGGACATCAGACGGTTGTCAGCCTGCTTATGCCTTAATGGCCGATAGAGATGAACGTTTTTACAGGGTAGCTTTAAAAAACACCGAACTTTTAGAGCGTTGCACTCACAATGGTTTGCTTTACGGCGGACCTCATTATGTTTCGGCCGGAATTGGGCCAAGTGTTCATCATACTTTTTGCCATGCAAAAGCACTGGCTACAATTTTGGATGCGCAAATTCCCGTTATCAAAACAGATTTAAATAAGCTGGAGCTTCCACGAGAAGAACGTGATAATGTTTCAGTTTTTAAAGATATAAATACAGTTTTAGTCGCTCAAGGCGGATTTAAATCCACTATTACTGGCTACGATCAAAATTATAAAAACACCAAAAGTGGCCATGCAAGTGGCGGGGCTTTAACCATGCTGTGGCATGAGAAAATTGGTGCAATTTTTACGGCAAGCATGAACGAGTATCAGCTCTTTGAAGCAGATAATATGCAAACTAACAGTTTACCTTCGATGTGTTTAACGCCAAGAATTGAATGTTGGTCAGAAGGATTGCAATACAGTAATCTGAATGATTTTAATGCGGAAATTACGATTGATCCAAACCACAAAGCAAGAATTAAAGTTAAAACCACTCTGGTAGATAAAGATCAAAACCGCCCAAAAGCCGGTGAGATTTCCTGCGAAATTACTTACATAATCGAACCGGATCGTGTTGAACTGCATTATATGGTTTCAGGCCATCAGCAACCAACCGTTAACTTTATTTTTTCGTTAATTTCCGACTCTACGGAGGAGTTAATTGAAAAAGACGATTTTTTACTGATTAATAAGCCGGATGGTAAGCTTAAGATTAACTTCGATAAGCCTGTGAATATCGGAGAAAGATTGTTCAATTTTGTTCCAGGCATGCAGGCCGTTCCATTAATTTTCAGCAACAAAGAGCTTACCGTTAAAATCGAGGTTTTGTAAGCAAATTTCCTTTGAAACTACTTTAAAGCTTTTAAACACGCCGTTGTTTAAAAGCTTTTTGTTTTTGGAAACTAAATTCTCATTGCTTTATAGGGCATTTTCTAGCTAATCGTTTCTATGTATTTAGGCCAAACCGGGTAAAATCTTAAAAAAACCGCTTATTTATATTAAAACCCGCGATTTTATTGATTTTTTTTCTTCGTTACCTAAGCGTATCACTAATCTTTTGATAATCGTCGACAATCATTGAATACGTTTATATAACTGATGATATTGCAATTATTTAATTGTAATTTAAGTGTATTATTTGTATTGTAACTAACTTATTTTCAGTTATTTACATAAAAATATCTCTTGTGTTTTTAATGAATGTGTTCTACATTTAGCCTAACATTTATAAGCGTAGAGCTGTCACTTCAAACCTAAGTGAAAAGGATGTAACCAATTATTATTTATTTAAACAAAACCAATTTTTTATGAGGAAAAAATGAGCGGGCTATCTTCATTTCATAGTCAGAAACCAAACCAGTATTAACCAATTCTAAACTCTAACATCATGACTTAAACTCTTGCAATGTATTAAAGATGTAGCCTAATAGCTATGCCTTTCATTTAGCCAATTTAACAGATTTTTAACCTAAACTATTTAATCAAAACACGATGAGAAAAAAATTACGAAATTTCTTTCTAACATTTTTGAGCGGTTTCATTATACTATTATTCTATGCTTGCCAGGACAAGCAAGAAATAGATACGCCACAAGTTTCTTCCTTTCAGATTGATGAATCGGCTTATATGGCCGACAGCATTCCTCTCGGAATAACCGTAGATGGAAAATACGACATGAACAGCGTTAGAATATTGTTTTTTATCAATGATGAAAAAATCTCTGAAGCCTTGATTCCTACTAACAAAGTCGGGAGTTTCGCAACAAAACTCTATGTTCCTTATGCAAAAGACGTTGCGGACGGAACTGCTGAATTACAAATTGTACCTCGGAACAAGAATTTTAATTATTCGGTAAAGACTATTCCTATCAAAATTATACGCCCTAAATTCCCATTTCTTACCTTAAAAACGGCTTACGGTGATTACCAAATGGATCCTGTGCCTGGCGAGCCGTATAAGTATTCGGTAACTTCTAATTTCCCCACGCGATCGTTAAATGCACTTATTGAGGCTCCGGCTTATGGCAATAACGGGAATGCATTTTATTTTGGTGGGACGACAATAGTCGCAAATGCCTCTGAAACGGATTCAATACCTTTTAAAGCAGATCCATCATTGGGTCCAAACTATACTGTTTCTTTCGATACACGTACGTTTGAAGCCGAACCTTTTTTAAAACCGTCATTTGGCGGAAATGAATTCCCAGCTTTTAATGCCGGTATGGCGGTTATTGAGCATAGTTTCACTCAAAACCAAGCAATAGCAATAACAGGGATAGCAGATATTAGTGACTGGTGGATTGATCCAACCTTCCTCGACAAAGTTACAAACGGATATAAATTTAGAGCGATAGACGGTAAATATCGGATAACGGCTGACCAAAATCTTAAATATTTTAAGATAGAGCCCATGAATGGAAATGGTTTGGCAGATTTCGACCCAGCTACTAAAGCCGGTGGCGTATGGATAAATGGAGGCATTGGTGCGCTCGAAGGTTCAGCCCCGGCTGGAAGGTTAGGTATACCCTCAATGACCACAAATCCTAGTCTATGGAACGCCGATAAAAATATTGCTATGGCTCCAAAGGGGAACGGAATCTATGAGATCAAGTTAATTGCCAATCAGACTTTGTTTCTAAGTAACGTATCGGGCAGTACAGCTGGAATAAGCTTCTATCAAAACAGTCGATCCAAAGACAATGCGTTCGCATTAGAATTAGTCCAGTCCTTATACGGAAGTCCTGGGTCCCCTTCAACTTCTGGAGGATCAGCTCGATTCGAGCTAAAACCAGCTTCTGCAAATAGCAATGGCGATATGATTTGCTCAGGAAGTAATAGAAGTCTTGGAAACGGAAGGACGTATGTGTTTAGTATAGATACTAAATCTACACCGGCGAAAATATCAATCAGTTTAGAATAATTAGACCTGATAAATAATGGAAATAGCAAAAAAAATACATACAGAGTCAGACATTTTTATGTCTATAAAATATTATTGCCTAAGCCTAATTATATTATGTTGCCTATCATCAGGATTATCGGCTCAAACCACTTCCCAAATTTCGGGTTTGGTTACGGATAATGATGGTAATCCTTTGGTTGGCGTAGCAGTTTCTATAAAGAATACTACTATCGGTTCTGTTACAGATGCCAACGGAAAGTATTTGGTAAAGGCAAAAACTGGTGATATCCTTGTATTCCGATATCTTGGATTCGTTACTGAGGAACGAAAACTCAAAGACGAGAAGACACTTAATGTTCGCCTTTTAGATTCTCCCTCTGACCTTGGAGAAATAGTAGTTGTAGGATACGGCCAGCAAAAGAAAGAGAGCGTGGTATCATCCATAAGTACGATTACAGCTAAAGAGCTGTCTGTAACCGGCCGGTCCCTTTCTAACTCCATTGCCGGAAAATTAGCAGGCGTAATCGCTCGTCAACCTTCAGGAGAACCTGGATATGACGACGCTAATTTCTGGATCCGTGGTGTAAGCTCTTTTGCCGGAGGCACAAGTCCATTAATCATCATAGATGGTGTCCCACGTAGCAAAGCCGATATGAGCAATATCCCGGTAGAACAGATAGAAACTTTTTCTGTATTAAAAGATGCATCCGCCACAGCAGTATACGGAGCAGAGGGTGCAAACGGAGTTATCTTGGTCAATACCAAACGTGGAGCCCAGCAAAAAACCGTAATATCTGCTAACGCAGAGCATGCGGTTCGTACTCCAATCAGAGTTCCTCAATCCCTTGATTCATACCGGACCCTAAGTTTGTATAATGAGGCAAATTGGAATTACTTAGGAAATCCGCTTACGGGCTGGTTGCCTCCTTATGATGATGCAACTTTATCGAAATATCGCACAGGTGAAGATCCGGATTTATATCCGAATACCAATTGGTTGGACTTATTGAAGAGCAATACTAACGTAGATAGGTATACTGTGAACTTTAGAGGTGGCTCCGACAAAACCAAGTTTTTTACTTCCGCAGCTTACTATACAGAAGATGGATTGTACAACAGTAATACGGTAGAAAATTACAATGCAAATCTGAAGTATGAGCGTTTTAACCTACGTTCCAACATAGATATGGATTTAACCAAGACTACAAAAATGTCTGTAGATATGTCTGGTTACTTTGTAAAGCAAAATGCGCCTATGACAAATGCAAATGACTTATGGAGTATCATTTCGATGTCTCCACGTTATTTATTCCCCATGGTTTATTCAGATGGATCTTTTGCGGAACATCCTCAGTATTCCGCAGGAAGTGTCGGTACTGCAGAACGGGCAAATCCTTATAATTTACTTAACAATATGGGCTATACAAAAAACTGGGAAGTCACCATACAGTCGAGAGTTAATTTAATACAAGATTTGGATGTACTCACTAAAGGACTATCATGGAGAGGAGCTGTAAGTTTTGATGCGCTAACACAAGGGCGACTTAATAGAACTAAAGAAGCAAAATCCTTCTATGCTTCTGGGAGAGATGATGATGGAAATCTGATTTTTAGTCAGGTACGGGCAGGTTCTGCATTGTCAAATCCTTCATCAGGAGGCAGTTCAGGGGAACGCAAAATTTATCTGGAAACTGCGTTGGATTATAAACGTACTTTCGGCAAGCATGATGTATCTGGGTTAGTACTTTACAACCAAAAAGAAACTCAATTTCAGTCCAGAAGCAATGGCTTAGAGATGTTGCCCTATCGTAAACAAAGTGTGGTTGCGCGTACTACCTATGGCTATGACGGGCGGTACCTCTTGGAAGCTAGTATGGGTATGACAGGTAGTGAAAACTTTGCAGCCGGAAACCGCTGGGGAACATTCCCTGCGGTAGGTGCCGCATGGTGGATCAGTCATGAAGACTTTTGGAAGCCAATTATAAACACTTTCGATAAGTTAAAACTTAGGGTATCTTATGGTAAAACGGGAAATGATGTGCTTTCTAGTGACATGTCTCGTTTCCCTTATCGCGAAAGAGTTAATGAGGGCGAAGCAGGATATAATTTTTCTTGGACTGGTGGTGCCGGCGTTCCAAATAACGGCCAGGGAGGGGGAAGTCCCGGTGCAGGTATTGTGGAGAGTGATTACGCTACGCCCACACTTGCTTGGGAAATTGAAAACAAGTTCAATACTGGGGTTGATATTGGGCTATTTAATGGACGTATAGACGCCAGTGTAGATTATTTCTCTAACGAGCGTTACGATATTCTTATCCGACGTAATACTATTCCAACGGCTGCAGGGTTAAGAGTAAATCCAATGCAAAACTTTGGAAGGACAAAGAATCGAGGCTTAGATTTAAGCTTTGTTGGTAAGCAAGCGGTAGGAGATTTCATGCTTACCGGAAGGTTAAACTACACTTATACAAAAAATAAGATTACTGAATATGATGAAATTCCTAAATCATTTGAATACCAAGCCTATACAGGGCAAAGTATTGGACAGCCCTATGTATATATCGCCGAAGGACTCTATACTCCTGATGATTTTATTATAACAACTAATTCAAATGGTTCAGAAACTTATGAACTTAAACCGGGTTTGCCTGATCCAAAATTAGCAGTGTCCCCTGGTGATGTGCGTTTTCGTGATTTAAGCGGAGATGGAATAATTAGCAGTGATGACCAGACTTATAATAACGGGCTATATTCTACGGTTACGCCAGGAATAGTATATGGTTTCGGGCTGACCGTAGACTGGAAAAGATTCAGCGTGGGAGCATTTTTTCAAGGGGCAGGTAATATTTCCAGTAATTTATTAAATAAAGCTGAAAACTTTTATCCATTCCAGCGATCTATAGCTGATGCTGCGCTAAGAACAGAAGCGATGAGCCGCTGGCGTTATGAAGATCCTTACAATCAAGACGTATTGTTTCCTAGAACAAGTACTACCGTGAATTCCAATAACACCCGAGGAAGTACTTGGTGGTACCGTGATGCATCATATATACGTCTGAAAAATGTGGAGTTAGGCTATAACTTTGATCCTAAGCTGTTAAAAAAGTTATATATAAATGGTGTACGCCTATATGTTCAGGGCGAAAATCTACATACATGGGATAAAATAAAATTTTGGGATCCGGAAGAAACAGATCGTTCGGGTGCTAGGTACCCGATCAGTTCTACCTGGACGTTTGGCTTAGATGTAACTTTTTAAATTAACCATTATGAAAAAATTAAATAAAATACTTTTTTCCACGCTAATAACTGTTGCTACACTGTTAGCTTCATCGTGTAATAAAGCTTACCTTGATGTATCGTCGGAGTTGTCTGACAACCTAACCATCGACGGAGTGTTTGAGAATGCAGATTACACCAAACGCTGGCATGGTAACATTTTTAACTGTATTATAGAGTATTCAAAAAATGCATCAAGTGCTGATGCAATGAGCAACCCGTGGTCGGCCATTTCCGGGGAAATAGTAGCTAACTTTGCTCGTAATACGATGGTAGCTGGGTACACTCCGGCCAGCTCCAACTACCACAGGTGGGCTACACAATATAAATACATAAGACAGGCTCTTATATTTTTGAACAGAGCACATGCTATTGGTGTTGGTAGCGGAAGCGGTACACTACCAGAAGACGAAGTGCTTAGAATGAAAGATGAGTCTAAGTTTTTAATAGCTTATTCTTATTTTACACTGCTTGAGCTTTACGGCCCGGTACCGTTAATTACTGACGTCGCGAATCCTGAAGACCAGAATATTGACTATGCTCGAGCTCCTATGGATGATGTGATCAATTACATTGATAGTTTATTAGCAGAAGTTATAAATGCCGATAGACTGCCCTCTACCATTAGTAAAAGTGATGCCAATAATTACAATACGTCACAAATGGTAAGACCCACTCTGGTATTAGCCAAGGCACTACGGGCAAAGCTATGGGTTTATGCAGCCTCTAAATTATTTAACGGAGGCTTTGCGGAGAGTTTAAACATTACAAACAAGGATGGAAGCCACCTTTTCCCGGCTTATAATCCTGAAAAGTGGCAAACTGCAAAATTAAGGCTCGAAGAATTTCTTACTTACGCAGAATCGTTAGGGCATGGGTTATATAAAGAGTATTATCCAGGCACAACAGATATTAATGCTGACGCGTCTGTATATCAGGTTTTGCAAAAGTACAATGAAGAAATCATATGGGCTACGGCATATAACGACTATAGTAATCCTAACAATCAGGAGCGTCGTTCAAACCCGACAAATTTATACCCAAGCCCCACAAACTTTGCTAATATCTCAGTTTCGCAGGAATCTGTTGATGCGTTCTTTATGAACAATGGATTAACTATTTATGATCAAGGATCTGGTTATAAAGAAGACGGATTTACAACAGTAAATAACCCTACTCACGTTAATAACAATCCAGATCCTAATATATTTAACATGTATGCAAATCGTGAATCCCGTTTTTATGCCGCTATAGGCTATAACGGCAAAAGCTGGCATATTCATGCTAATGAGAATAATAACCCTAACGGTGTGTTCTATCAATGGTTTAGTCGTGGCAAACCATCCGGTATAGGAAACGGTGAAAATTCACCTAGGGCTGGATATTTGTTTTATAAGTTTAAACATCGCCGTATTGCACAGGGATTAACAACTATTAATGTGGCTGGCGCACCTGGCACACCGTTTACCGTTTATACCTCATGGTCTCGCCCATCCGTTTTGCTACGTATGGCAGATTTTTACCTTTATTATGCGGAAGTATTAAATGAAATAGATCCAGGTGATTCTAGAATCATTGAATACATAGATAAAATCAGAGAAAGAGCAGGAATATCAGGTTATGCGGCACTTGACGCAAACAACCTTAAAAAAGGGGTGATAGGAAATAAAGAAGCGCAATTTAAAGCGATAGTACAAGAGCGCCATGCCGAGTTTATAGGGGAGGGACAAAGATGGTTTGACATGCGTAGATGGATGATTTGCGATCCTGTGCCTGCCAACCAGCCGGATAAAGGCGGAGTAGATGGTGATATGACCAGAATGAGTGGAATGTATATGAATGGTTTTGACAATGTTAAATTAAAAATAGGGAATGTTGAAACTATAACAAAACCTCTTGGCGATGTCGATTCATTCTTCCAACGTACCCAACTTGAAAACCGTCGATGGTCTAAGGAGTACTATTGGTATCCGGTACCTCAAGATGAGATTAATAAGAGTAGAGGGCATTTGTTGGTTCAAAATCCATTATGGCCTGTAGTACAGGAATAAAAAGCCATATCATTTGTTCAGTTTCTTACGATGTAGATAAAACAAATGTGAAGGGTTAGGAATTATCAGGTCCTAACCCTTTTTATCATTTGGCTTGATATAAGTTACCTGGTACTTTTTAGGATACAGGATTCTTGAAGCATTGATATACGTCCAACGTTAGAAAAAATAAACAAAACTTAGAATTTTAATAAAACAAATGGAAAAAATTAAACATATCGCACTGGCTGTAGGTCTAATAGTGCCGCTACTTTTTATAGCTTGTAAAAAAAGTAAAACAAATGATTTTGTAGTTGATAACGATATAAAAACTCCTCCTCCAACAGGAATTAAAGAAACGACTGTAACCTTTAGCCGACCAGATGGAGCATACACCAAGGCGCAAGCAGAATCAGATTTGGGTGTCCCTATCATCATGACGTGGCAAAATACAGATATCTACAGCAATCAAGCGAGAGTTCGTATTCCAGCTAATTCGCTATCTAAAGGGAATATTGTAAATATTGATGTCGTCGACGGAACGGAATATGAAGTTTCTTTTAAAATTAAATTCGGGTCTAACTTCGATTGGAGTAGAGGAGGGAAAGTTGGTTTCGGGCTACATATAGGCAACGGTTACACAGGCTGTAATAAAGCCGATAACGGATTAGGAGGAACCGCCAGGCTAATGTGGTATAATCCAACGGGTACAAAAACCAACCATGTAACCACTGGCACATATTTTAGACCCTATGTTTATTATAAAGACATGCCCGACGATTGTGGGGACGATTTTGGAAAACGAAGCAAAGAATTGAAGACGGATACGTGGTATACTGTTAAAATCAGGGCAAAAAGCAATACAGGAACCAATACGGATGGTTCGGTCTCTTACGAGATTGATGGCCAAACTATTTTGAGTCAAGCCATTAGATGGACTACGAACGATGATTATAGAAAAATAAAATACATCACTTTCCATACTTTTAGAGGAGGAAGCCAGGAGTATTGGGAAACCACAACAGACGGACTTATTTATTACGATGATCTGACGTTTACTCGCATTGCTAATTAATGCTGAATAGATGCATTAATAACGAATGTTCAATTAGGCATGCAGGCCGTTCCATTAATTTTCAGCAACAAAGAGCTTACCGTTAAAATCGAGGTTTTGTAAGCAAATTTCCTTTGAAACTTATTTTAAGGCTGTTAAACACGCCGTTGTTTAAAAGCTTTTTGTTTTTGTAAACTAAATTCTCATTGCTTTAGCGAGCATTTTCCAACTAATCGTTCCTATGTATTTAGGCCAAACCGGGTAAAATTTTAAAAAATTGGCGGTTTATATTAAAAATCGTGTTTTTATAGTTTTTTTTCTTCGTTATGTAAGCGTGTCACCATTCTTTTTGTAATCTTCTAAAATAGCTCAATACGTTTAAATACACAATATTATCGCAATTCTTTAATTGTAATTAAAGCGTATCATTATTGTTATAAGTATCTTATTTACAACACTTTATGTAAAAATATCTATTGCATATTAAATGAATGTGTTCTACCTTTAACCTCATCATCAAGGAGTGTAGCTCCATCGCTTTACAAACCTAAGCGTAGATGAACCAATTACTAATTGTTTAACCACCAAACCAAATTATTTATGAAGTAAAATACTTTCTAAAACACCAATTTTTTAATCTAAACGAAGCGTATCGAAAATACAAATACTCAAAGGCTTATTACAAATCCAAAACCGTCGAAAACCAGTAATACTATTATTGTTAGCCGGGAGCCTTATCAATTGGGTTAATTATTTAGAACCTTCTAAAAACTAATTAATCAGACAAACCAATTAAACAAGCAATGATGATGAAAATGAGTTTAAAAAAAATGCGGAATGCCTGCATGGCGTTCATACCGTTGTTTTTGTTGCTGTATTCAGGAACATTAGTAATGGCGCAAACTGCAAAAAACATAACAGGTAAAGTTGTATTTAAGGACGGTATTTCGGCGCCCGGAGTAACCGTTATTGAAAAGGGTACAAATAACGGAACCAGTACAGATGCGAACGGAAACTATCGAATCTCAGTAAAAAGCGATGACGCAGTTTTAGTATTTTCTCAAGTAGGTTTAACTACGCAAGAGATTAAACTAAACGGAAGAACCACATTAAATGTGACTGTACAGGAAGATGTTTCGCAATTAAATGAAGTAGTGGTTGTGGGTTACGGTACACAAAAAAAGGTAAATCTTACAGGGGCGGTTTCTGTAATTGATGCCGAACAGTTAACCAGTCGCCCGGTGCCAAACGTTACGGGCGCTTTACAAGGAGTAGCACCCGGTGTAACTGTTTTGCGTGGAAGCGGTAAGCCGGGAGAGGAAGGTTACGGTGTGCGTATCCGTGGATTTTCATCTGTCAATAATGCACAGGCTTTAGTATTGGTGGATGGTATAGAGATGGATATGAATCTGCTTAATCCGGATGATGTAGAGTCCATCTCAGTTTTAAAAGATGCATCTGCAGCAGCTATTTATGGCGCAAGAGCTGCTGGTGGTGTAGTATTGGTGACCACAAAAAAAGGTTCAGGCGGTAAAACAAGAATTAATTTTAATACGTATTACGGCCTTAACATTACCGCAAGGCAACCACAACGCTTAAGTTCATGGGACGAGCAGATACTGATAGACGAGGCTAGGTTTAATGCCACCGGCTCCAGAGAATATGATGCAGAGAAGATGGAGTGGCAAAAAAATCCAAATTTTCAGTACCGCGAGAACCCTACACAGGACCGTTGGGAATATTTTGGAAGTAATGATTGGATAAAAGAAGGGATGGATAAGTACAACTACATGCAGAACCAGTCCCTATCTATTGGAGGCGGAGACCAAAAACTGAATTATTTAGTTTCTGGAAGTCATTACAAACGCGATGGTGTACTTAGGTACGGTCCAGACGATAATTCTAGAAACAACTTGAGCTTAAACGTAAATGCAAAACTGAACAAATATTTAGATTTAAATCTGGTAAGCAGTTATGTAGGCTCATTTGTAAATGAGAACTCCTTCGGCACAGACCAGATCATCAACCGTTTATACCGAAGCCGTAATAGGCAGAACCTATATGTGCCTGATGAAGATACTACTGGGCAGCCTTATAACGGAGATTTACAGATAAATGCCGTAGATATAGAGAAAAATGCAGGTTTATGGACTCGGAACTATGAAACATTCCAAGGCAGGTTCGATTTAAAGATCCACGACTTGGTAAAGGGTTTAGCGGTTGATTTGATTGGCTGGAGAAAGCAGGATAATTATGCCAGCTCAAGGGCTAGGAGAAGCTTATTCTGGTATGGAAGAACAACAAATACCATCAGATCATCAATCAATAATCCTAATTCTTACGAGCTTACCAAAAACAGAGGTTTCCATAATAATTTTCAAGGACAGGCCACTTATACCTTTGATATCGCCAAAAAGCACAACTTCAAAATTTTAGGCGCTACTTCTTTTGAAGAATATCGTCAAGACCAGTTTTCTGCAGGAGCCACAAACATGGTAACTAATGATTCCTTTAGTTTGAATTATGGCGATCCGTTAACCAAAACAAATGAAGAACAGGTGCGTACTTGGGCATTAAGCTCCTACTATGGAAGGTTAAATTATAACTTTTTAGAAAAATACCTTTTTGAGGCTACTTTCAGATACGACGGGAGCTCACGGTTATCTCCACAAAATCGCTGGAATTTTTTCCCGGCTTTTTCTGCTGGCTGGCGGATTAGCGAAGAGAATTTTATCAAAAATAGTATTCCACAAATTTCAAACTTAAAACTGCGCCTTTCATGGGGGCAACAGGGCAATAGTGATGCGATAAATGGCAATTATGCTTACATACCATTGCTTACAAGCGGCATTACCACTAACAATAACTTGATATTCAACGGGCAAAAAACACAGTATTTTTACCAATCTACGCTCCCTTCTAGTGATCTAACTTGGGAAACTGTACAGCAACAGAATATAGGTTTGGATGTTGGGCTTTTTAAAGAAAAGTTAACCGTTACCGTTGATAGATACGAAAAGCGGAATAAAAACATGTTGGCCACCCTTAACCTGCCTAACATTATAGGAATTGGAACCTCTATGAGTAATGTTGGAGAATTGAAAAGTTGGGGCTGGGAGTTTGCGACCAAGTGGAGAGATAAAGTGCAATCTGTGAATTACAATATCGGATTTAATATTTCGGATAACCAAAATAAGCTATTAAGGTATGATGGAAAGAATTCCATAGGTAATGGTGGCGTAATCAGTCTTTTAGAAGGATACCCTTTAAATACCTTGTGGGGTTATAAAACCGATGGTTATTTCCAAACTCAAGCAGAAGCTGATACGTATAAAGGACAGGTGGATAACCTATTTGCTAAATTGGGCCCTGGTGATGTGAAATACCTGGATTTAGATGGCAATGGCTCTTTAGATGCCGGAGAAGGTACGCCAGAAAATTCTGGAGACTTAGTTAACCTGGGAACCATTAATGCCCGTTATACCTACGGTATTGATTTAGGTGCGAGCTGGAAAAATATCGATTTTTCAGTATTCTTCCAAGGCACCATGCAACGGAAATTCTTAATTAATGACCGTACTCTTTCGGCAATGGCAGGTACAGCCGATATGCCATGGTCTATCCACATGGACCGCTGGACGCCTGATAATCCCAATGCGCTTTTCCCAAGAATGTACCAAACCAGTACGCATAACTTCCTGCCTTCAGATCGCTATGCGCAAAATGGCGCTTACCTGCGTTTGAAAAATATACAGGTTGGCTATACAGTACCATTCAACAAAAAATACATTCAGAAGTTAAGGATCTATTTTTCTGGACAAGATTTATGGGAGAAAACAGATGTTTTGGATGTGTTTGACCCTGAAGTGGGTAATGATGCCAGCGCTACGGATTATCCGTTTTACCGTTCGGCTTCATTTGGTTTAAATGTTACCTTTTAATTAAATAATGATGAAAAAGTTTAGAATCATAATTTTTACACTGCTTTCTACAATGGTTTTGTACAGCAGTTGCGAATTAGACCGTTTCCCGGAAACGGAGTTTGCCGATACTGATTTTTGGAATACCGAAACCGATTTGATGAATGCCGCCAATAGGCTTTATCAAACCTTAGATGGTTTTAACCCTTTGGATAACCGGGCAGATGATAACACCAACCAAAATGTGGATGCGGTAAGTAGCGGCCAAAGGACTATTCCGAATACCAGTGGTGATAACTGGAATGAGCCTTACGATAATATTTTTACTGCTAATAATATTTTAGAAAAAGGCGTGAAGGCTAAAGTTTCTGATGCCGTTAGGAACAGGTATTTTGCCGAAGCCCGCTTTTTTAGAGCCTACAATTATTTCAGGTTAGTAAAACTGTATGGCGGGGTGCCACTTCTATTGAAAACGCTTGATGTAAATTCGCCCGAGCTATATATGGGGCGCAATACCCGGGCAGAAGTAATGCAGGCCATTTATGATGACCTAGATTTTGCGGGAACTTGGTTGCCTAAAAATGCAAATCTGCCGGTTGCACAATATGGTAGGGTAACTAAAAGCGCTGCCTTGGCTTTGAAAGCTCGAGCCGCCCTTTATGAAGGAACGCGGGCTAAATTCCACAACGATGGAGATTGGCAGTCGCATTTGAATTTAGCAGTACAGGCCGCAGATGCGGTAATGAAGGAAGGTCACACACTTTTTCCAAGCTATTCCGGTTTATTTGTACAGGCAGGTGAAGGACCGAGCAATAAAGAAAACATCTTTGTGAAGATTTATGGAATTGATAGCAGCAATCCTTTGGTGAGTCACAACCATTCCAGAGATTTGGAAAACGGAAGAATTGCCCCCACCCGCAATCTCATCCGCGAATACCTTTACTCAGATGGTTTGCCGGCTTTTACTACCGATAATAAGCCAACGGACACACGTTCTACTTTTTTTGTAGAAGAAGGAAGCGAAACATCTTATAACACCATTTTCGAGAACCGAGATCCAAGGCTTACAATGACCGTTTTTATGGCCGGTGAACAGGCTTATAAAGGCCCGTGGGTTCCTAAAACCTCCTTGGGTTCCAGAACAGCTTATGCTACTAAAAAGGGATTTAACATTCCCGATTGGACAATTAACAATGGCGGTACGGTGGACAATATATTAATCCGTTACGCTGAAGTGTTATTGACCTATGCCGAAGCGACTTATGAATTGCATGATGCAATCAGCGATGGTGATCTTGAATTAACCATTAATAAGATAAGGGCAAGGGCGGGCTTTAATGTAAAACTTACAAATGCTTTTGTAACCGCTAATAACTTAAATATGCGTGACGAGATTAGAAGAGAACGCACCGTGGAATTAGCTTTGGAAGGCTTTAGATACGATGATTTAATAAGATGGAAAACTGCGGAAACGGTTCTCCCTCAAGCTATCCTCGGGGCTAAATACACTACCACCGATTGGACAGACACTCCAGCGGGTTCATTAACCCTAAATGCAGATAACGTGTTGATCGTAGAGCCGGCCACTTCAAGAAGTTTTAGGGCAGATCGAGATTATTTATATCCAATTCCATTTAACGAGATTGCCCTAACTGATGGAGTTGTAGAACAGAATCCTAATTGGAAATAACCATAAAGACAAAGACAATGAGAACAAAAATAATTCTAGCAATCTTAGCTGTAACATCAGGTGTTTTCTTCTTCAGCTCCTGCAAAGAAGACCGAGATTATCCGTTGGGAGTTCCGGAACTTGCACACCATTATTACATCGCTTTCATACCTTACAATAATTCAGTCGTAACAGTAAACAAAAATCAAACTGCGTTAGTGAAATTTCCAGTACAATTTCATTCCTCTTTTACACGCTCTTATGACGCTGTTGCCAATTATAAAGTGGTAGCGCCGGCAACAAATGCGGCCGTACAAGGTGTGGATTTTGATATTGTGGATAAGAATGGTACTGTGTTAAGTCCGGTCGATGGTAAATATTCCATCACGTTCGAGAAAGCGGAACGACGCAAGGATACCATTTACGTCAAGTTATTGAATAATCCGGCTCCTGGAGTAAGAAATACGGAGATTCAGCTGATGGATAATTTGACACCCGAGTACGAAGTGGACACTATGTCAACAGCTTTTAAACGACCTTTGAAAATTCAGTAGTTGGTTTAGTTAATAAGTCGGATAGAGTTTGCTTTACGCAAGCTTTACCGGCTTATTTTTTTTGATTATAAGATGAATTTTAAACCGACTCTAAATTTTGTATTTTACACTTTTAATAGATTGCTTTTTTAAACCTGTCTCTTTCCTATAAAAATCCGTATGTAAATGAACAAACTAAAGTTTTCTAAAAAAAGTTATGCAATTTTATGCTTTATCTTAATGATTGCTACAGCAGTCTCTGGTCAAGAGCCATATTTATTTACGCTTAATCCAAATGTATTATCAAAAAATAAAATAGCTTTCCAACAAAAGGATGCAGCTATCATCAAAAAAGTTGAAATCGTAACTAAAAAAGCGGATAGCTATTTGGGATTGTTGCCACTTACTGTAATGCAAAAAAGCTTTACGCCATCTAGCGGTTCAAAGCATGATTATATGAGCTTAGGGCCATATTGGTGGCCAAATCCGGCGAAACCTGATGGCTTGCCTTATATCAGAAAAGATGGACTAAGAAATCCGGAAATTAAAAAAATAACCGACAGACAATATTTGGGAGAGCTTGAACAGCGGTGTAAGTTTTTGGCTCTGGCCTATTATTTTACCGGAGATGAAAAATATGCCACACAAGCCAGAACTTTTTTAAACGCTTGGTTTATTAATCCAGAAACAAAGATGAATCCCAACTTAAACTACGGTCAAGCCATACCGGGTTTAAATGAAGGTCGGGGAATCGGTATTATAGAAAGCCGTTTAATGGTCGATATTTTAGACTGGGTTGGTTTGTTAACGCCTTCGGAAGGATTTAAAAGCAATGAGCTTCCTAAATTAAAATCGTGGTTCAATGATTATTTGACGTGGTTGCTCACCAGTAAAAATGGTTTAGATGAAGCACAATCTAAAAATAACCATGGTACATTTTACGAGTTACAGGTAGCTACTTTTGCCGCTTTTGTTAATAACGATGAAGCTTTGAACGATGCTTTTATAAGGTTAAACAGCAGAATGGCGGAGCAATTTCAACCAAACGGGCAACAACCGTTGGAACTTGAAAGAACAAACGCCTTGTCGTACAGTGTTATGAATTTGAATGGCTGGTTTGCATTGGCGATGCTTGCTGACAAGTTTAATCAAGATTTATTTCACAAAACAACTCCGGAGGGAGGAGGTCTGCAAAAATCCTTGGATTGGCTAATCCCTTATGTGTTTAACGAACAGGAATTTAAGTTTCAACAGATAGGGAATTTTGATAAAAACGATTTTTACCCTTTGTTACTAATTGCTAATCAGCAATATAGTGAGCCTATTTATCAACGCTACATTAAAAAATATACACCCGATGAACCTAACATGGTAATGGATTTATTGTACAAATTGCCTAATTAAAAATTAGATTTAACCTTAAACATTTTATGAAATATATTTTAAGTTGCCTATTGGGCATTTTTGTACTAAGCTCCTGCAAGGTTCAAAAGGTAAACGTTAAAAGCCAATTTGAATTTGTAGAAAAGCAGACTGATTATATGCTGCAGCAAATCCAACAAACCGATGTTAAGCCCAATCAAGTTTCGCCACGGACTGTAGAGAACGGGAAACTAAAAATGGTGGGTTCTGGAGATTGGACAAGCGGTTTCTTCCCTGGGGAATTATGGTTTTTGTATGATTATACCAAAGAACAAAAGTGGAAAACCGAAGCTGAAAAATTCACCGCAAAAATTGAAAAAGAAAAGTTCAATATTGGAACACATGATTTAGGTTTTATGATTTATTGCAGTTTCGGAAACGGCTTCAAAGCAACAAACAACGAAGCGTATAAACAGGTAATTATACAGGCAGCTAAATCTTTATGCACCCGCTTTAATCCCAAAACCGGCGTGATTAAGTCGTGGGATCATAATAAAACCAAATGGACAAATCCGGTGATTATTGATAATATGATGAATCTGGAATTGCTTTTTGAAGCTACCAAATTAACAGGAGATTCCTCGTTCTATAAAATTGCCGTGAGTCATGCAAACACCACTATGCAAAACCATTTCAGACCTGATTATAGCTCTTATCATGTGGTAGATTATAATCCGCAGACCGGCGAAGTAATCAAAAAAACCACCGCTCAAGGTTATGCGGATGAATCTGCTTGGGCAAGGGGACAGGCCTGGGGGTTATACGGTTACATTGTTTGCTACCGCTATACCAACGACTCAAAATATTTAGCGCAAGCTAAACATATTGCTTCGTTTATATTAAACAATCCAACCCTGCCAAAAGATAAAATCCCTTATTGGGATTATAACGATCCTGCGATACCAAATGCACCGAGAGATGCTTCTGCCGCAGCCATAACTTCATCGGCCTTGTTTGAGTTGGCAACTTATACAAAAGATAAATCCTATAAAAAGATTGCGAACGAAATTCTGTTTAATCTGAGCAATGCTTACCGCTCTCCGTTAAAAGAAAATGAAGGCTTTTTATTGATACACAGCACAGGCCATAAACCCGCAAATAGCGAAATTGATGTGCCAATAAATTATGCTGATTATTATTATTTGGAGGCTTTGTTGAGGTCTCGTAAATAAAGTTATATTAACTAGCTTAGTGATAAAATTATCAGATAAATAATAATGAGCAGAACGGTTAAATGGGGGATTTTAAGCACCGCAAAAATCGCCCGAAATCACGTTATCCCGGCAATTAAACTTAGCAATAACGGCGAAGTACTGGCTATTGCGTCCAGAAATTTGGCGAATGCAAAAGAAGTAGCCGAAAATTTTGAAATAAAAACTGCCTACGGAAATTACGAAGATTTGCTTTTAGACGATGGTATTGATGCGATCTACAATCCTTTACCAAATAATCTGCATCTAGAATATACCTTAAAAGCTTTGGAAAAAGGCAAGCATGTTTTGTGCGAAAAACCCATCGGTTTAAATGAAAATGAAGCTGTCGAACTGAATAATTATCTAAAAAAGTTCCCAAACCTAAAGGTAATGGAAGCTTTTATGTACAAATTTCATCCGCAGTGGTTAAGCGTAAAAGAAATGATTAAGAATGGTGAAATTGGCGCTATCAAAAGTATCCATACCCTGTTTTCTTATTTTAATATCGATGGCAATAACATCAGGAATAGTGTTGAAGCCGGAGGTGGGTCGTTAATGGATATTGGCTGTTACTGCATTTCTTTCCCCCGTTTTATTTTGGAGGATGAACCTATTAGCGTTTCGGGAACGATGCAACATGATGCCGAATTTAAAACGGATTTTTTAACGTCGGGTATTTTAAATTTTGAAAATCAAGTAACTGCAAGTTTTACTTGTACCACGCAAGCTTTTCCTTACCAACGTTTAAATATTTTTGGCGATAAGGGACATATAGAGATTGAACTTCCGTGTAATGCGCCGACAGATGGAGAATGTAAGGTAACACTGAAAACGTCAAAAGGGGATAAAATATTAGTTTTTAATGCCAACCAATATCAATTACAGTGTGAAGCTTTTGCCAATACCATTTTAGCGGGTACAGAAGTTCCATATCCAGTTACCGATGCAGAAAAAAATATGAAAGTGTTGGATGCTTTAGTAGAAAGCGCAAAGTCGCAATCGGTAATTAAGCTATAATTTATTTGGTGCCATTTTTAGATACTAGCTCAACGAATTCTTTTAACATACCCTAACCATTGCTTGTAATGCTCGGTCAATGTTTCTTGCGGAGTATAACTTTTAAAAACGGTTCTTATAGATTTTATACTATCCATATCTTGATAAATGCCTACTGTTAAACCCGCCAATAAACCAGCGCCAAGTGCGGAAACATCTGGTGTGTTGCCTTTGTTTAGCTGGCATTCTAAAGTATCGGCAATAAGTTGCATTAAAAACTCGTTTTGTGTCATTCCGCCATTTACCATTAATGCTGATAGGCTAGTGCCACTATCTCCTTCCATTGCTAAAATCACATCTTTTAATTGGTAAGCTACCGATTCTAAAGCCGCTCTCACGATATGGTTTTTATTGCTGTTAAAGTTTAAGCCTACTATTTCTGCTTTGCGTTCCATGTCCCAATGTGGTGCACCTAATCCGCTAAAAGCGGGAATTAGATAAACTCCATTATTATCCGAAACCTGTTGCGCCATGGCTTCTGTTTCGATGCTGTTTTTAAACAAACCTAACTCGTTTTTGAGCCATTCTACCGTAGCGCCGCAAGAAACAATTAAGCCCTCTAAAGCATAATCAACTCTATCTTTCGCACTCCAGCAAACCGTAGTTACCATTCCGTTTTTAGATGGAGTTGGCTTTTCTCCGATATTCATTAAAACAGAACAACCTGTTCCTAAAGTAGCTTTCGCTGTACCGGGAGTAAAGCAGCCTTCGCCGAAAGCCGCGGCATGTGAATCGCCAATCATTGCCGAAATTTTTAGCGGTTTATCAAATAATTGATTGATGGTTGATTCACCAAATTCTGATGACGAAGCTTGAATTTCTGGCAAATTTAGTTTCGATAATCCAAGAGCATGTAAAATATCTTTGTCCCAAGTTAAGGTTTGCAGGTTGAAAAACAGCGTTCTTGAAGCATTGGTGTGATCTGTTAAATACTGCTTTCCGTCGGTTAATTTATAAAGTAACCAAGTATCAATTGTACCAAAGTAGGCTTCTCCATTATCAATTCCTGATTTTACTTTAGCATCGTTCTGGTAAAGCCATATTAATTTAGTTGCAGAAAAATACGGATCAATAATTAAACCCGTACGTTCTTTAATCAAAGGTTCTAATCCATCAGTTTTAAGCTGATTACAAATTTCTATTGATCTTTTACACTGCCAAACAACAGCATTATATAGCGGTTTGCCCGATTTGTCCCAAACTACAAAAGTCTCTCGCTGGTTGCTGATGCCACAGGTAACGATGTCATTTTTGTTTCCTCCGCTTTTTTCAAATTGTTGCAAACAGGAGTTAACGGACCTTAAAACATTTTCAAAAATATCCTCTGGATTTTGCTCTACAAAACCATTCTCTGCGTAATGGGTTTTTAGCGGGTCTGTTGCTTTGGCCAAAACATTTGCATTGGCATCAAAAATCAAACTTTTAGTACTACTTGTGCCTTGGTCGATACTTAATATGTATTTTTTTGCAGGGCTATTAATCATTTTTTGAATTTGCTTTATCAATTATTACCGCCAATAAAATTACACCACCTTTAACCACTTGCTGCCAAAATGGGGAAACATTTAAAAGTACCAAACCATTGTTTAGCACACCAATAATAATTGCGCCTAAAACCGTTCCCATGATGGTACCGCGTCCGCCAGAAAGCGATGTGCCACCGATTACTACAGCCGCAATTGAATCTAGTTCGTAACCCAAACCTGCATTTGGCTGTGCCGAATCTAACCTAGCAGTTACCATTATCCCGCCAACGGCTGCCAACGCTCCACCAATACCATAAACAATCAGTTTAACTTTATTGATATTGATGCCCGATAACTTTGCGGCGTTTTCATTGCCACCGGTGGCGTAAATGTATCGGCCCAATGCGGTTTTTTGCATCAAAATTACCGCAGCAATAACTACAATTCCAGAAATCCAAACAGGTAAAGGAATGCCCAAAAACCATCCTATTCCTATAAAGTCAAAATTTGTCCCTAGGCTCGAAATAGGGAAACCCTTAGTCCACAACATGGTTAAGCCACGGGCTATGGTGAACATTGCCAAAGTTGCCACAAACGGCGGAACTTTGAATTTAGTAATTGTCCAGCCGTTAAATAATCCCATTAAAGTGCCCACAAAAAGCCCGATAACAATTGCGCCCAGCACTGTAAAACCTATAAAAAGATCGTTTGCCGGTAACTCGACACCATACTTTAACAATCCTGCAGTAACCGCTCCAGCCAACGCCAATACTGAACCAACTGAAAGGTCGATACCAGCGGTCAAAACAATTAAAGTCATCCCTACGGAAATGCAAATGTTAACGGAGATTTGGCGCATTACATTCCAAGTATTGTCTACCGCTAAAAATTTATCAGACATCAACGCAATGCCAACGCAAAGTAATATCAGCGCAATAAGCGACTGAAATTTAACGAGTTGATGTTTATAAGATGCTATATTCATGATTTTCAATTGCTGTCTATATTAAATTTTCTAATAATGTGGGTTTCGAGTTCTAATTAATGCAAATTCCGCCCTTTAATGCCTTTTCAGCACAGGCTTTCTTGCCCTCATGCCGGGCAATGGCAGGTACTTTTTGCCGAAAAAAGTACCCAAAAACTCTCGACTACGCCCTTTGCTATAATAGGTAGTGCTTTCACTTTCTTCACCTGTACCGCAAAGTTCTGATGTCGAAAAAGAGGTCAACATTGGTCTATGCTTGGGCTGGATTGAACGAGATACGACCGTAATTTCTATTATTCTAAACATATCGTCTATACTCTGCTGTCAGTCAAAATTAAATTCACTTATGTTAAATATTATCCGCAATGGCGGCTTTTAAAATGCTGTCTTCGGTAGCGTTTAAGGTTTCAAATTCTGCGGTAATCCGTCCATCGGCCATTACCAACACACGGTCTGAAATGGCTAAAATCTCGGGTAGCTCAGAGGAAACCATAATAATTCCCAAACCGGAAGTGGCCAGTTCATCAATCAATTTATAAATCTCCATTTTTGCGTTGATGTCAATTCCACGGGTGGGTTCATCCAACATTAAAACTTTTGGGGAAGTAGCAATACATTTGGCAATTACCACCTTTTGTTGGTTGCCTCCGCTCAGGTTTTTAACCAACTGTTTTTCTGATGTAGTTTTGATTTTTAACGAAGAAATGTATTGCTTTGATAATTCCACATCTGCTTTATTATCCAAAAAACCGAAGGCGTTTTCAATTTGATTTAAGCAACTTAAAGAAATATTGGTTTTAACATCTAAACCTAAAACCAAACCGTGTTTCTTTCTGTCTTCGGATACCAAAGCAATTCCCGCTTTTATGGCGTTGGCGGTAGATTTAAAATTAACCTCTTTTTGGTTCAGAAGAACAGTACCTTGGGTAGCTTTATGTTCGCCCATTAAGCTTTCCATCAGCTCTGTACGTCCGGCGCCCATTAAGCCAAAAATCCCTAAAACTTCTCCTTTCCGCAGTTCAAAAGATATGTTGTTGAGTGTTTTATGTAAGCATAAATCCTGCACTTTTAACAAAACGTCTTTGTCTGTTAATGTTTTAAGGTTACGGCTATTGTCAACATCGCGGCCAACCATTTTACGGATTAAGCTGTCGTAAGTCATATCGGTCATGTTGCCGCTTTCAATGGTTTTGCCGTCCCTTAACACGGTATAGCAATCTGCTATTTTAAAAAGTTCTTTTAGCTTGTGCGATATATATACGATGGCCTTATTCTCGGATTTCAGCTCCTCAATAATTCCATACAACACTTCCACTTCGTTTTCGCTGATGGCCGAAGTTGGTTCGTCCATAATTATTACCTCGGCATCGTAAAGTAAGGCTTTTGCAATTTCAACCACTTGTTGCTGGCCAACTTTCAAATCAGAAACCTGCATTTGCGGATCAACATTTAACTTTAATTTTTTCAATAGTTCCGAAGCTCTTTTTGCCATCGCTTTTTTATCCAAAATGCCCCAACTATCCACGATTTCTCTGCCCAAAAAAAGATTTTCGGTAATTGTTAGATAGGGGATAAGGTTAAGTTCCTGATGGATAATGGCAATGCCAGCCTGTTGCGCCTCGCGGGTGTTTTTGAACTTTACGGTTTCACCTTTATAAATTAAATCGCCTTCGTAATCACTATAAATGCCCGAAAGAATTTTCATTAATGTAGATTTTCCCGCCCCGTTTTCGCCGATGATGGCCGTAACTTTACCCGCAGCCAATTGCAAACTTACATTGCTTAAAGCGCTAATCCCGGCAAACTTTTTAGTGATTTGAACAGCTTCTAACATATTATTGAACAGCTATTTTAACGGGTACAATTTCTATGTTCTTTAAGTTGATGTGTTCCTGATTCAGTTCAAAAGCACCGATAAACGTAACTTTATCGCCTAATTTAACTTTGCCTTTAAACGGTGGAAGCACTTTTTGCCGAACCAGCTTATTGATTTCTGCCGATACGTTATTTAAATCGGCGCTATTGGTAAAATCCTCTACCTTTATAATACCCGAAGCATCGCGTAAAGCATTGCCGAAAATAAACTCGGTAGCAACCGTAAACCTTTGTTTACCGGCAGTAAGCAAAATAATTTCATTGTCGGATATTGAGTTGACCGTACCTGCGCCTTTGGTCATAAAAAACTTAACGTTACCAATAGCCATCGCATTTGAATAAAGTTTAAACGCCTTTTTAGGTTCAGCTTTTAAAAGGCTCATCAAGGTGTCAACATCTGGAACTTTATTAAACAGCGCAGGCAATTCTTTGTTCAGATAGTCTTCGGCATACTTTGTAGCATCAAAGTTTTTGGCCTCGTCTTCTGCTTTTAGCTGGCTTAACGATTTAAAATAAACCGAATTATACGCAACGAAACCAATTAGCAGAAAGATAACAGAGTATTTTATGATTTTTTTTGTCATGATTTTTTATATCATCAATACGATTAATTTTTTTTGCCGTAGGCTATGTAATTGTCGATATTTTCTTTGGTGACCACTTCAACACCAATCTGTATTTTTTTTGGAAAATCGCGTTTTCCGTTAAAATAATCAACAGCATATTCCACAGCGGTTTGTGCCATTACTTTTGGGAACTGCATGGCCGTTGCTAAAATTTTTCCATCCTTAATCCCATCAATTGCATCGCCTGCGCCATCAAAACCCACCACTTTTACTTGATCGGCTTTGCCAGCTGAGACCAACGCTTGATAAGCGCCCATTGCCATTGCATCGTTTCCACAAAAAACCGCTACAATATCTGGATGCGCCTGTAAAATAGATTCCATCACTTCCAAGCCTTTGTTCCTGTCAAAATCGGCACTTTGCTGCGCTACCATTTTTAAACCCGGATAGTAATCCACCACGCTGTGGAAACCTTTGGACCTTGCCCAGGTATTGTTATCTGCAACAATGCCCAGCAGTTCCACATAATTGCCTTTAGCGTTGGTGGTTTTAACAAAATATTTTCCTAAATCCACACAGCCCGAATAGCTATCTGATAGTATCTGCGAAGTAGCATCATCGGTAGAATTTACTTCCCTATCCATACAGAAAACGGGTATTCCGGCATTTTTTGCTTTTAGAACATTGGCGACAGAACCTTCGGAATCGGTAGGGTTTAATAAGATTGCGCCATAGCCAGATGATATTGCGTTCTCAAAGTTGTCTGCTTCAATAGCGGTATTGTTCTGCGAATCAAAGATTTTAGATTCGTAACCCATTAATTTTGCGTGTTCGGCAGCGCTTTGTGCCAAAAACACAAACCAAGAGTTGTTTAAACTGGATACGATGATGGCAATTTTTTTACTATCGCTATTGGAGCGGTTTTTACAGCTTGGACTGAGAGCTACCAGCAGAACTAAAAACAGTGTTACACCGTATTTATGTACAGATTTCATTTAATTTGGTTTATATCATTTAGCAATGTATCAAACACGCTAAATGTGGTTTTAAAATTATTTCGTCTCTAACTCAATATTCTCCCCAGAATTGAGTTTTAATAATTGCTAATTGACCACTTATTTTTGAGACCTCTCGTTCCTCGAGGTGACGTCAAGCTGATTGGGTCAACATTTCTTTAGCAGTTTCCGCAATTCCATCGGCATTTAAACCGTAATGGTTAAATATTTCTACCTGCGAACCTGTTACGGTATATTCATCAGGAATACCCATAATTTTAAACGGTTTTTGATAGCCGTTTTGCAACAGTAAGGATGCGCAAGCTTCGCCTAAACCGCCGTTTACCATGTGTTCTTCTATAGTAATTATGGCTTGCGTTTTTCCTGCCAAATCCAAAACCAGCTTGCTGTCCAAGGGTTTTATGGTGTGCATACTTACCACGGTTGCACTAATTCCAAACGCTTTTTCCAGTTTTTGTGCAGCTTGTAAAGCGGGATAAACCAGTTCACCGGTTGCTATAATGGCTATATCTTCTCCCTGTTTAATCACTCTGCCCTTGCCTAATTCAAATTTAATATTTGCATCTTCTGTAAGCAAAGGCATCGGTTTTTTACCGATACGGATGTAAAGCGGTTTGTTATAGTTAACCGCCATTTTAACCAGTTCGGCGGTTTCAAAATTATCTGCCGGGGCAACAATTGAGATGTTGTTAACCGCCCTCATTACCGCAAAATCGTGTAAACTGTGATGGGTTGTCCCTAAAGCTCCATAGCTTACGCCTGCACTAATCCCAATCAGTTTCACCGGATTATCAGAATAAGCGACGTCGTTTTTAATCTGCTCAAAAGCTCTCGCACTTAAAAAACAAGCTGGCGAAACTGCGAAAGCTTTTTTACCTGCGCTGGCAAGCCCGGCCGCAACGCCAACTAAGTTTTGTTCGGCGATGCCAACTTCCACAATTTGCTTTGGCAGAGTTTGTCCGTATTTTACCAACTTGCCCGAACCTCTGGAATCACTGGTAACGGCAACAATATCTTTGTCTTTTAAAGCCAACTCCAAAAGAACGCTTGCAAATACGTCCTGATTGGGTTTGGCATTTTCTTTAATATCTCTTAATAGCTCTTCCACATTAAATAATTTCTAATTCTGTATTCAGTTCTGCAATAGCTTCTTGATATTGATGTTCATCAGGAACACCGTGATGCCACTTAATGCTGTTTTCCATGAAACTTACGCCTTTGCCCTTAAGCGTATGCGCAATTATTAAACTTGGCTTGCCCTTCTCGAAAGGTAAAGCATCAAATATTTCTTTTAATGCCTGCACATCGTTTCCATCGACTTCTCTAACTGCCCAACCAAAATTCCTGAATTTTCCGTCTATCGGATCGGTATTACATACTTCGGCGTTAGTTCCGGTAATCTGTAATTTATTGTTATCAATGATGGCACAAAGGTTATCTAATTTATAGTGCGATGCGGTTAATGCGGCTTCCCAATTAGAGCCTTCCGGCAATTCACCATCGCCCATAAGGGTAAAAACCCGATAAGTTTTATCATCTAATTTAGCGGCAATCGCATTTCCAACAGCTATCGGCAAACCATGACCTAAAGCGCCTGTATTTTGTTCCACGCCGTTTACTTTTTTGGTGGGATGTCCGATATAATGCGACTGGTATTTGCACAAGGTTTCCAAATCAGATTCCGGGAAAAATCCCTGATCGGCCAAAGCCACAAACAAAGCTTCCACACAATGGCCTTTACTTTGGATATATCGATCTCTATCAGGCGAATTGAACGTTTGAGGCGATATATTTAAAACCTCATTGTACAACACATTTAAAATATCGATACATGAAAGGCTGCCGCCGGTATGCCCCGCTTTTGCCCCCACAATGTATTTGAGGATGCTTTTACGGTATTGTATTGATTTTTCTTTTAATTCTTTATCTGTCATTTCCTTTTTGTCCTCATTAAACATGAATTTTTACCTCTAATGCCTTTTCAGCAGCCCTCATGCCGGGCAATGGCATTTACTTTTTTCATTGTTCGTGTATTTTATATTAAGGCATTCAAGAGTGCTTCGCAATTTTTTCCGCAAAAAAGTAAACAAAAAACTCTCGACTACGCCCTTTGCTACGAAAGGAAGTACTTTTACTTCCTTCATCTGTACCGCAAAGTTCTGATGTCGAAAAAAAGGTCAACATCTGTCTGTGCTTGGGGCTGGATTTAACGGAGAGCAAAGCTCACAATTATCGCAACCAGCTCCAGCGCTTAGCCCAATCAAGCAGCACATCGTTTCTCCATTTCAAAACGGTTTTCCCTCCTTGCCAAATATCATCGTACAGTTCGGGATTAGGTCTATCGGTGTACCAATTTGAACTTAATTGATAGTTATCGGGTCTGTCTTTTCCCGGCCAAATATTATCAACAAAAAAAGTTCCTTCCTGTACTTTAAAGCCCGGTATAGCCGAAGTTACTTTATAGGTTAACGTCTCGGTACGTTTTGGAGAATACCTTACCACATAATTTCCATCACCTTTATAAAATCCGTCCCATTTCTGCTCGCCAATTTCTGCTTGCACCGTCATGGAGATACATGCAGAATCTCGGGGAACATCAATCACAGGACCTTTAAAATTAAATTCCAATACGGAAAACACCGTTACCGTATCCTGGATGGTGGTGTTGCGGTTAAAAATTATCCTCGGGCTTTCATTAAACTTGATGTAACTGCCACCCCAGTTTTCCCTCATCGGGTTGTTAGGATCGCCATCCATCATATAAAGCAACGAAGGGGTGTCGCCCATTTTGAGCTTGCCTTTATAACGATTGGCTTTGTAATCTTTTCCTAAAAAACCTGCTTCTTTGATGTAATTTTTGTAATAATTTGCATTGCTCAAACTATCGGGAACATTGTCTGAGAAAAAACCATAGTACGATGAGTTAGACTCGATGAACCAAAGATTAGGAAAATTTTGTGCGATATAAGCATAGCTATTTGCGCTCCATTTCTTGTTTGGGCCACCTATCCAAAATACTTTGATGTTTTTTTGAATTGCAGGCTGATCATGTAGCGCCTGCGCTAAATCATCAAGACCTCCCCAAACCAAAATCCATAAAGGTTTGTCGCTTTTCTTTTCTGCACATTTAATAATCCAATTGGATCCCTCTGTTGCTTCTGTATAGCCTTTGTAGGGCGCCGCCCCATGTTTTCCCTGTTTAGTTACCGAACGTAAATATTGGGGCGAAGCCAAACTTTTAACATGTTTTTTAAGTTTTGGGAGATCTTTTTCATAAAGATCAATTGTTCTAAGGATTTCCGCTTTGTTTCCGTCTCCGTAAGATGGAGAAGAAATCAGTCCCTCGATGTTGAACTGCTCATTATACATCAGTAAATGTATCATCGATTGATTATCGTCAGGATCAGTACCACCAATATCGGTACTTACAATAATCCGAGGTTTTACAGGCACTGGCTGTTGCGCCAACAGCTGTCCCGAAGCAAAAACCAAAAACGAAAACAAAATCAGCTTATTCATAAATGTTCGTAAAATTCCCAGCCCATATAATTGCCCAAAGCTTCTTTTAAGATGCCAAGTGTTTTGGACGCATTCATTACCACATGATGTTCAAACCCGTTTTTGCAAACGTAATTCATCAAGCCTTGTAGGTTAGGGATTTCGGCTACAGCTCTATTTCCAAAAGTGTTTAGCGGGTCATCCGTCAACATTCCTTCGCCCATATAAACTTTTATAATTCCCTTCGGATCGTCTGTGCTGATACGTCCGTAAGTTAAAGGCATTGCAGGTGTGCGTCCGGCTAAGGCACCATAAGTATTTTCGACGCCAACGGTAGTCCCCAAAATTGGCGCATTGCTAATTTCTATATCGGGTAAAAATGATTTTGCCCAGTTTCCGCAATGGAAAAGCACACATTTGTTAGAGTCATCAGCGTAATTATTATTCCAATCCACCAATGCACTTGGCGAACCCGAAGCCAATTGCATGGCGTACATGGTTAATGTTCCGGTAACGTCAACTTCGCAGGCACTTGGCAACATATTCTCGCTCATCATGCTCATGCTGGTGCATACATTGCAACCGTAATTTTTTTGTAGGGATGTCCAGCACTGAATTGCCGTAGCATCTAAAGCGTGTTCTTCCACAAATTGATTTAAAACGACATCTAATTTTGCGATTTGAATCATGGCTTCGTCAGGCGTTAAACCTTTTGGAGCGTAGTTGTTTATCTTATCGAGATGCGCTTTTACTTCCGTGTCCTCTATCGTTAATCTGTTTGCTCTTCCTAAAATCTCTGATAAATCTACCGTAGTTACAGATATGCCGTGTCTTTGTAGAATCTTTTCGCTATAACGGACTGTGTTGAATGCACCTGGACGAGCACCAACTGCGCCAATCCTTACTTTCCGCATTCCTTTTACAACACGGCAAACAGCAATAAAATCGTTTAATTCGGCAATAAATTCTGGTTGATTTGGATGAATAACATGCTGACCGGTTAACGTATATTTAATTCCGAACTGGTAAAGATTGTTGCATACCGATATTTTACCGCACCAAGAATCTCTACGGCGGGCAACATCTAACTTATTTAAATCATCTGGATAAGCCTGTATCAAAACAGGAACATCCAGACCCGAAAGTTTGATGGTTTCGGCAACACCTAACTCGTCCCCAAAATTTGGTAAAACAACCAATATTCCGCTAATTTCTTCTCGGTGCTTCGCAAATAATTCGGCACAGCGCTTTGCTTCCTTAAAAGTTTCAACACCGCCTAACTTAGATTCATCTTCGCCCAAAATAATCGGGTTGATATTTAGTTTGGCAAATAAGGTTAAAATATCGGCTCTGGCTTCCGAAACTAAACGATCCGGGAAAAAATCGCGGTTACCTATTATTACACCTAAACTTACTTGAGTTGTCATATTTTATTAATCTATCTATTTATAATTGTAGACCGCCTTTGTAACGCGGTTTGAAGAACAGTTTCTCGCTGTTTTTATCAAAATTAAAAATAAAACGAAGAAAATCGAAATAAAAAGAAAAATATATTTACGGTTTATTTGGGTTTCAATCTTCAATTATTTGGTGTTTTTTCTTTTTTAATTGCGAATTCTTTACTTTAGTGCCATTATTTATCTTTAACACAACCAATTTTTATGTTAGCAAACGTCCGTAGAGAGAAAATTTTAGACTTATTAAAAGAAGACGGATCGGCAAAAGTTATTGACCTTGCAAAGATATTTAAGGTAACAGAAGTCACTATTCGGCAGGATTTAGAGAAGCTAGAAAAAGATGATCTATTGATTAGGGAACATGGTGGTGCGTTTCTAAAAAATGTGAAAGATCAGGTAGGTTCTGTTTCTTTAGCGAACCACGAGAATTTAGATAAAAAAGAACTAATTGCATCCAAATGTTTGGAGTTTATTGAAGATGGTGATACAATTATCCTCGACTCTGGCTCTACTACTACAGAAATTGCAAAAAAACTAAAAGGAAACAGAAGAGTTACCGTTATTACCAATGCCTTAAACATTGCATTATTATTAGGCGCCGAACCGAATATTGAGGTGATCATGACTGGTGGCGAATTTAAACCTCCAACTCTATCTTTAACAGGACAAAAGGCAGCCGATTTTTTTAAGGGAATTAACACCCAAAAACTGTTTTTGGCAACAGCCGGACTATCTTTAAAAGCAGGATTAACTTACCCGAGTATCAGCGATTTAGTCGTGAAAAAAGCAATGATTGATGCTGCGGAAACCACTTATTTAGTTGCTGATTCTACCAAATTCGGTAAGAGTGCTTTTGCTAGTTTGGGGGCGCTATCTTTAATTGATTATGTAATTACCGATAATGGCGTTGAAGAGGTTCATAAAGCGGTTTTTAAGACTCATGAAATAGAACTAATTATAGCGGATTAAATTCCGCTATAAAAATAAAGCTCCCCAATTCAACATTGAGGAGCTTTACTAAAAGAATAATTAATACTTATTTATACGCTATCTCGCTCCATTTCAGTTCTTTTTCAAACTGGTTGATTTCTGTTTTAGCATCAATGGTTACCAATTCGATATTCGCCATTTTAGCAAAATCTCTGAAATAAGCAGTTGTTAAGCTTTGGCTATAAACTGTATGGTGTGCGCCGCCAGCGTAAATCCATGCTGTGCAGGCTGTGTTCATATCTGGCAATGGTTTCCAAAGTACACGGGCAACAGGCAGTTTCGGTAAAGCATTTTCGGCCTCAACGGCTTCCACTTCGTTTACAATTAATCTAAAGCGGTTGCCCATATCAACTAAAGAGGCGTTGAGCGCATTTCCTCCGGCAACGTTAAAAACCAAACGGGCTGGGTCTGCTTTTCCTCCAATTCCTAATTCGTGAACCTCTAAACTAGCTTTTCCTTTGGCTAAAGAAGCATCAATTTCTAACATGTGAGATCCTAAAACCATCGGATTTTGCGGATCGAAATGGTAGGTATAATCTTCCATAAAAGCGGTTCCGCCTTTTAAACCTGTTGCCATTACTTTACAGGCTCTCAATAATGCAGCGGTTTTCCAGTCGCCTTCGCCGGCAAAACCAAAACCTTGCTCCATTAAACGTTGAGCGGCAATACCAGGCAATTGCACCATGCCGTGTAAATCTTCAAAAGTATCGGTAAAACCTTTGAAGCCACCGTCGGTTAAAAATTTCTTTAAACCTAGTTCAATTCTGGCCGCTTCTACAACTGATTCTCTTTTTCCGCCACCGGCCAATAATTCAGGTGCCAGGGTGTAGCTTTGTTCGTACTCTTTTACCAAGGCATCAACATCAGTTTGTGCAATGCTGTTGATTATCGCTACCACATCGCCTACGCCATAAGTATTTACAGAGAAACCAAATTTCATTTCAGCTTCCACTTTATCGCCATCTGTAACGGCTACAAATCGCATATTATCGCCAATACGGGCAAATTTAGCACCTTGTAAATCGTTCCATCCCGCTGCCGCTCTTGCCCAAACATTAATTTCTTCTAATACTTTTTCGTCTTGCCAAAAACCGACTACTACTTTTCTCTCGATACGCATACGAGATACCATGAATCCAAACTCTCTATCGCCATGAGCGCTTTGGTTTAAGTTCATGAAATCCATATCAATGGTGCTCCAAGGAATATCGCGGTTAAACTGCGTATGTAGGTGCAACATCGGTTTTTTAAGTATGCCCAAACCTCTGATCCACATTTTTGCGGGAGAAAAAGTATGCATCCAAGTAATGATACCGATACAGTTTTCGGCAACGTTTGCCTGTGCAATGGTATCGTAAATTTCTTCTGATGATTTTAAAATGGGCTTAAAAATAACCTTTACAGGAATGTTTGGCGCCTGATCTAAAAATTTAGCCACTTCTTGCGAGTGTGCGGTAACTTGTTTTAAAGTTTCGTCTCCGTACAGGTTTTGTGTACCGGTTAAAAACCAAACTTCTAAATGTTTTAACGTGTTCATTTTATGATGTTTTATTTTTTGTGTATCGAGATTTTAGTATCAAGTATCAAGAGCTTTCTTGTGTATCAGGATTTTAGTATCAAGATGTTAGTATCAAGTATCAAGAGCATATTATCGTCAACTAAGACTTTTAACTTTTTACTTTCCACTTTTAACTTTGAAGAACTACTGCCCATAATAAGCGTCTGTTCCGTGTTTTCTTTCCCAGTGTTTTTGTATCAGTGAATCTTTCATCCTACTGACCTTTCCTTCAATCTGCTCGGTATATAAAGCCATTTGCGCTACCGATTCTAAAACCGCACTGTTGTAAACGGCTTTTGCAGCGGTTTTTCCCCAAGAAAAAGGAGCGTGGTTGCCCACTAAAATCATCTCAACTTCTTTATAGCTTAAGCCTTGAGCTGTTAAATGATTCATGATCTGGAAACCGGTTTCGTATTCGTAATTGCCTTTAATCATGCTGTCGTCCATGGGCGGGGCGCAAGGAATATCTACAGTTAAATGATCGGCATGTGTAGTTCCGTAAATGGGAATTGCTCGTAAACTTTGTGCCCAAGCCGTTCCATAAGTGCTGTGTGTATGTACAACGGCACCAATTTCCCAGTGTTTGTACAAAACTGCATGTGTTTTAGTGTCTGATGATGGCCTAAGGTTTCCTTCAATTGTATTTCCGTCGAAATCTACAATCACCATTTTTTCTGGCGATAAATCCTCATAAGGGACACCGCTTGGCTTTATAGCGAAAACACCTTCGTTTCTGTCCGCAGCGCTTACATTACCAAAAGTAAAAAGAACCAGCCCCAGTTTTGGTAGCTGCATATTGGCCTCGTAAGCTTCTTCTCTGATGTTTTTATAGTTCATGATTGTTATTTTAAAGTTAAAGCGTCTTCGATGAAATTTCCGGCTTTAATGTAGGTTTGGTAGCGTTTAGCGTAAATTTCCGCTTTTGCGGGATTTGGATGATATTCCGCATCGAAACCTTGTCCCATTGCTTCCATGGCATCTTCAACTTTTGGATAAATACCTGCAACAGTAGCTGCAAACATGGCAGCACCAATGGCGCAAGTCTGTTCTGATTTATGAATTTTAATAGGCATATCCATCACATCTGCCATCATTTGCATAATGTATGGCGATTTTTTTGCCACGCCACCTAAACCAATTAATCCTTCAACTTTTACGCCTTGCTTAATAAACTGATCTACAATATTTTTTGCGCCGAAGCAGGTAGCTTCAACCAAAGCCTTAAACATTTTAACCGCATCGGTTCCTAAATCAAGCCCAAAGAATGCGCCTTTTAACATTTGGTTGGCGTTTGGCGTTCTTCGGCCGTTTAACCAATCAATGGCAAATTCATCTTTTTCTGAAAGGTTTAATTCATTGGCTTTTTTGCTGAGGATAGGAATCAGTTGATCTTCAATCTGAGAGATTAAAGCTTCGGTTTCTGATGAAGGATTTTCTGCTAAGATGTTTCTAATAGGCCACAACAATAGGTTTTTGTACCAAGCATAAGCATCGCCAAAAGCAGACTGACCAGCTTCTAAACCAGCCATTCCGGGAATTACCGATCCGTTTACTTGTCCGCAAATACCAGCGACTAATTTTCCATGCATATCTTGGTTTGGGGCAACTAAAATATCGCAGGTAGAAGTTCCCATTACTTTACTCAAATAGTAAGGTTCAATTTGTCCGCCTACGGCACCAAAATGTGCATCAAATGCACCAACACCAATCGCAACATCGGTACTTAAACCCAATTTTTCCGCCCATTCTGCTGATAGGTTTCCAACTTTTTGGTCGGCGGTGTAAGTTTCTTGGAAAAGCTTAGCTCTGTAACCTGTTAAAAGCGGATCAAGGGAAGTGAAAAAATCTTCTGGAGGTAAACCGCCAAATTCTTCTGCCCAAAGCGCTTTATGTCCGGCTGCGCAACGGCTAGCTTTAATGTCTTTTGCGTTGGTTCCGCCGGTTAACAAAAATGGCAACCAATCGCATTGTTCAACCCAAGCGTAGGTGTTAGAAGCCACTTTTTCATCGACTCTTAAAATATGGAGGAATTTTGCCCAAAACCATTCTGAGGAATAAATTCCGCCACAGTAAGCCAAATAATTAGTGTCGAATTTTGTAGCGTGTTGATTAATTTCGGCCGCTTCGTGTACGCCGGTATGGTCTTTCCAAAGCACAAACATGGCGTTCGGGTTTTCGGCAAATTCTGGCAATAAAGCCAATGGAACGCCTTGCTCATTTACGGCAACAGGCGTAGAGCCGGTGGTATCAATGGAAATTGCCACGATATTTTTGGCAATATCAGCTCCAGCTTTTGCAATTGCCTGTTTAATGGTTTCTGTTAAGCCTTCGGTATAGTCAAGCGGATGTTGCCTAAACTGGCTTTGGGATGCATCGCAATATTTGCCCGCCTTCCAGCGAGGATAGTAAAATACCGCCGATGAAATTTCGTTTCCGTTTGCGGTATCAACAATTACTGAACGTACAGAATCTGTTCCGTAATCCACACCGATAACATAGTTTTGTTTTTCCATTTTTAAGGTTTATAAGGAGCTGTAAGCTAAATTTAAAAGGACGTTAAAATTATAATGGTTGGTTTTTTTATCTAGCTGATAATAGAAAGCACCTTTTTTAGAGCTTAGTTTATCTTTTTCGTTAAGCTTGTGCAGGAGCTTGCTTCCCAAAAGTTTCCGGCTAAAGTTCCGTTTGTCAAAACTAGCCTCAAATACTTCTTCGTAAAGTTGCTGGATCTGTGGGATGGTGAATTTTTCTGCTAAAAGCTCAAACAATATCGGCTGTAAGGCTGCTTTTTTCTTTAGATAATCTCTACCGGCTGCAATCATCTCCTCATGGTCGAAGATTAATTTCGGGATGTCGCTAAGCTTAAACCAATGTGCTTCGTAGGCATGATTTAGTTGCGCCTCAAACTTGGTAACGTCAATTAAACTGGAGTAAACAATGCTGATGGTACGTTCGGCCGGGTCTCTGTCAAACTTGCTAAAAGTTTTTATTTGCTCCATAAAGATGCCTTCGAGCCCGGTGAGTTCTTTTAAAACCCTGGCGGCGGCTTCATCAGCAGATTCTTTTCCTTCTAAAAAACCACCCATTAAACTCCACTCGTTTTGGTAAGGTTCCAACTTTCTTTTAATTAGTAGTACTTTGAGCGTTTGGTTCTCGAAACCGAAAATCAAACAATCTACTGCAACTAACGGCCGTATATATTTCGAGGGTTGGGGCATAACAAAAAATTGGTTTTGTAAATGTAAGTGTTAATTTGACAATTAAAAAATATTTGGTGATTTTTTTGGGAATTGGCACATAGCAATAAGTTTAAAAAATTATGGATGTAGTGCTTTTACATCCTTTGTAGTTTTTTGCTTAATTTGGTGCGGATTGATAGAGGTTCTGCAAGCAGTTTTATAAATTTCTTAAACTGCTGAACAGATACCAGAACATATAACACACGATTAAGACCTATATTTTGAAACAATAAATATTGACAGTAGAAAGACCATATAGCAATTACTCTATTGCAGTCATTGACACGGAAATTGAACCAAAAAACCAGAAAATCCTTGACATTGGAAGTATTAAAGACAATGGAAGTTCATTTCATAAGGCTTCAGTAGCAGAATTTATACAATTTCTCAATGGTACACGGTTCATTTGTGGACACAATATTTTCAATCACGACATAAAATATATTGGCAAAGCACTCAACGATGCAGGAATAAACCCGACAAACATTATCGACACCTTGTTTCTCTCTCCGTTGCTTTTTCCTACCAAGCCATATCATTCATTATTAAAAGATGACAAGCTACAATCGGAAGACACGAACAATCCTTTGAATGATGCAATTAAAGCAAGAGATTTATTGAATGATGAAATTGCTGCTTTCCATCAAACGGACCACACACTCAAACAAATTTTTTATTTCCTATTAAATGACAGAAAAGAGTTTCATTCCTTTTTCCGTTATATCGGATATACAAGTGCAAATTCAGACATAGAAAATTTAATTCGACAAAAATTCAAAAACGAATTTTGTGAACAAGTTGATTTAAAAAGAATAATTTCAGAGCATCCAATTGAGCTTGCTTACTGTTTATCGTTAATGTATTCTTTTGTTCAAAACAAAAAAATACATTCTATAACTCCGCCTTGGGTTCTGAAAAATTATCCTGAAGTGGAAAGAATAATGCTTCGTTTAAGAAGCAAACCCTGTGTAAGTGGTTGCGAGTATTGCAACAACGTATTAGATGCACATAAAGGATTGAAAAGGTTTTTTGGATATGATTCTTACAGAAGTTATGGTGGCGAGCCATTACAGGAAAAAGCCGTAAATGCGGCAGTCAATAACAAATCAATACTCGCTGTTTTCCCTACTGGCGGTGGAAAATCAATTACATTTCAAGTTCCAGCATTAATCACTGGCGAAAGCTCAAGAGCCTTGACAATTGTAATTTCCCCTTTGCAATCGTTAATGAAAGACCAGGTGGATAATCTTGAAAAAATCGGCATCACAGATGCAGTTACAATCAATGGTTTGCTTGATCCAATTGAAAGAGCTAAATCTTTTGACAGAGTGGAAGACGGTTCCGCTTCAATTCTTTATATATCGCCTGAGTCACTTCGTTCAAAAACCATTGAACGGTTGATTTTAGGAAGAAAAATCGCCCGATTTGTTATTGATGAAGCCCACTGTTTTTCATCGTGGGGACAAGATTTTAGGGTTGATTATTTATACATAGGTGATTTCATCAAAAGAATTCAGGAAAAGAAAAATTTAGAAGATGGAATTCCAGTATCGTGTTTTACTGCAACGGCAAAGCAAAAGGTAATTGAAGATATACGAGATTATTTCAAAGAGAAGCTTTCGCTTAATCTTGAACTGTTTACCTCAAAAGCTTCCCGAACAAACCTGCAGTATAAAGTATTCCAAAAGAACGATGAAGAGGAAAAGTATCAAACTCTTCGGGATTTAATTGAAGAAAAGAACTGTCCGACAATTATCTATGTTTCAAGAACACGGAAAGCATATTTACTTGCTGAAAGACTTACAACTGATGGGTTTAACGCCAAACCCTACCATGGAAAAATGGACAAGAAGGAAAAGTCTGAAAACCAGGACGCATTCATTAACGGTAATACCCAAATTATGGTTGCAACATCTGCATTTGGAATGGGTGTAGATAAAAAAGATGTTGGTCTGGTAATTCACTATGAAATTTCCGATTCACTTGAAAACTACATTCAGGAAGCAGGCAGAGCAGGACGGGATGAAAATACCACAGCAGATTGTTTTGTGCTGTTTAATGAGGAAGATTTAAGCAAACACTTTATTTTATTGAACCAAACCAAACTTTCAATCAAAGAAATTCAACAAGTTTGGAAGGCAATTAAAGAGATAACTCGATTACGTTCAACAGTTTCAAATTCCGCCTTGGAAATTGCAAGAAAAGCGGGTTGGGAAGAAAACGTAGCTGAAATTGAAACACGTGTAACTACGGCTATTGCCGCATTAGAAGATGCAGGTTATTTGATACGCGGGCAAAATATGCCGAGAGTTTTTGCTAACAGTATTATTTCAAAGAATGCACATGAAGCTATTGAAAAAATAAATGCTTCGGAGAAGTTTGAAGAAAAACAGAAAGAAAAAGCAATACGGATTATCAAAAAACTTTTTTCCAGCAAAAGCAGAAAACAATCGAACGATGAAACGGCAGAATCAAGGATTGATTATATCAGCGACCATTTAGGGATTGTAAAAGAAGAAGTAATAAATATTGTAAATCTTTTGCGTGAAGAAAAGATCTTAGCGGATGCAAAAGATTTAACGGCATTCATCAAAAAAGGTGAAAACAAAAACCGGTCACTCTATATTGTTGATACTTTCAGCAAAATAGAAAGTTTTCTGCTACCATTATTTGAGCAAGATGAAAAAATATTTCACCTTAAGGAACTAAACGAGGATGCTGAAACAAAAGGACTGGATGATGTAAGCACTAACAAGATTAAAACAATCATCAACTTTTGGGCAATTAAAAATTGGATTAAGCGACAAAGTTTAGACTCAAAAAACCATATTGCTGTCCTCTCTTTACAACCGAAAGAATTATTGAGAGAGAAATTAGAAAAGCGATACGAATTAGCGAAATTTATTGTAGAATTTCTTTATGAAAAAAGTAATCTAAACGCTTCTAAAGATGATTCGGAAAAAGAAGAAGTATGGGCGGAATTTTCTGTTCACGAACTTAAAGACGAATATGAAAAAAGTCCAAGCTTATTCAAAGTAAATGTTAGCATTGACGATGTTGAAGATGCGTTGTTTTACTTGTCAAGAATTGAAGCTATTAAAATTGAAGGTGGCTTTCTTGTTGTGTACAACCGCTTAACGATTGAACGAACAGAACAGGACAATAAAAAAAGATACACAAAAGAGGATTACCAAAAACTGCATCAGTTTTACGAAAGCAAAATTCAGCAAATTCATATTGTTGGCGAATATGCAAATAAGATGATCACTGACTATAAAAATGCCTTACAATTTGTAGAGGACTATTTTCAGTTGAACTACTCTTCGTTTCTCAACAAATATTTTAAAGGTAGCCGACAAAATGAAATCAAACGGAATATTACACCTGCCAAGTTCAAACAGCTTTTTGGAGAGTTATCGCCAACGCAACTAAGAATCATAAATGACAACGAAACAAAACACATTGTTGTGGCTGCTGGTCCCGGAAGCGGAAAAACAAGAGTTTTGGTTCATAAATTAGCTTCATTGCTTTTAATGGAAGACGTAAAACACGAGCAATTGCTCATGCTTACTTTCTCGCGAGTAGCAGCAACCGAATTTAAAAAGCGTTTGCTTAAACTAATTGGAAATGCCGCAAACTATATTGAGATAAAAACATTTCATTCTTACTGTTTCGACTTGTTAGGCAAGGTGGGTAGTTTAGAAAAATCCGATAAAATCATTGAAAAAACGATTGAGAAAATAAGGAACAAAGAAGTTGAAGCCAGCAGAATAACAAAAACCGTTTTAGTAATTGATGAAGCGCAGGATATGGACAAAGACGAGTTCGCACTGATTACTGCTTTAATGGAACAAAACGAAGAAATGAGCGTGATTGCGGTTGGCGATGACGATCAAAATATTTATGAATTTAGAGGCGCAAATTCAAAATATCTTGAGCAATTCATTCAGGTTAACAATGCTGTTAAACACGAATTGGTTGAGAATTATAGAAGCAAAAATAATCTTGTTGATTTTTCAAATCAGTTTGTAAGGCGAATTTCTAACCGACTAAAACAAACGCCAATCATCGCAAAACAAAATGACAACGGAAAAATAAAACTCGTTATTTATCATAACGGTAACCTAATTAACCCACTTGTAAAGGATATACTCGCAACAGGGCTTTCGGGAACAACTTGTGTGCTGACAAAGACAAACGATGAAGCACTACAAATTACAGGATTGCTTTTAAGAAATAATGTTCAGGCGAAGTTGATTCAATCAAATGATGGTTTTAACTTATACAATCTTAACGAAGTCCGTTTCTTCTTGAATCAACTGAATTTGGCTGATGAAGTCCGCATAATTAATGAGGAGACTTGGTTAAATGCAAAACGAGAATTGACAAACAAATTCCGTAATAGTACCAAGTTGGAAATTTGTAATAACCTCATCAAAGATTTTGAAACAACCAATCCCAATAAAAAATACAAATCCGATTTAGAAGTTTTTATTCGTGAATCCAAGTTAGAAGATTTCTTCAATGAAAATGGAGAGACAATTTTTGTTTCAACAATTCACAAAGCAAAAGGAAAAGAATTTGATAATGTTTTTCTAATGCTTGAAAACTTCAATTCCATAACAGACGAAGCAAAGCGACAGTTGTATGTTGCCATGACAAGGGCTAAAAACAATTTGACTATTCATTTGAATTCAGCTTTTCTCGACAATTTAAGAGCAGACAATTTAGAACGAATTGAGGATAAAGAAAACCACCCTCAACCAGATGGATTAGCAATGCATTTATCTCTAAAAGACGTTTGGTTGGACTATTTTATAAACAGACAACACTTAGTTTCTCAGCTTACAAGCGGGGATGAGTTGACTTTAAACGAATATGAATGTTTAGATGGAAACGGAAAATCAATTTTAAAGTTCGCTAAACAGTTTATTGAACAAATTGAAAGCAAGAAAGCAAATAATTATAAACTGAAAAGTGCTAACGTAAATTTTATCGTTTACTGGAAAAAAGACGAAACTGAACCAGAAGTAAAAATTGTTTTACCTGAACTATACTTTGAAGAACTGATAATATATAAAATGCCGAACCTCTAACATCGATTTGCAAGAGCGCAGATTACATGCTGAATTTAAAGTTTTATTGCCTTTAGTTTTAACCGAAAGTCTCGGCGTTTTTGCTTGCAACTACGCCAACCCGTTAACAAATACAAAAAAACAACCAACCCAGCTAATTAAATGGAAATCAAACCGCACCATATCAATAACCTAAAAATTGCTGAAGTAATTTCAGAAGACAGCATCATCAATAGCAGTGAAGATGGTTTAGACCTGTTGGGAAACCTTTATTATCAAGGGTTCGACAAGATTTTAATCTATGAAAAAAATATCACATCCGATTTTTTCGACCTTAAAACAGGTATGGCCGGAGAAATGCTTCAGAAATTTTCTAATTACCGTGTTCAATTGGCGATTATAGGGGACTTCTCCAAATATGCAAGCAAAAGTCTGAAAGATTTTATTTATGAAAGCAACAAAGGCAAACAAATCAACTTTGTAGCATCGCAGGCAGAAGGGTTAAACGTTCTTTCTATGAATGGCTAACTCACAAAATGAACCAGCATATCTGATATTAAAATAAGCATAATGAAAACGAGCATTATGCACCTACTTTCAAGAATCGCTTAAATCCTTTGGAAAGCAGAAGAAGCTCTCCGGGCTTCCTGCATCCCCATTAATAAACCAGTTGAGAAATTCAGCTCAACGCAAACGTGTAAACGTATTCAACAACCTCCACGCTTGTATCAGAAATTTTAGATTAAAATGCAATTATATACCACCATATATTATAATTTAGTGAAATTAAATCCGCTACCAAAATCATTAAAAATGGTCAATTTAAAGTCTGTGCTTACAGCCGTGTCAATTTCCTTTTTCGCCACTTTCAGTCAAGCGCAACAAACTCCAACGGATAGCACACAGCATATCCAAAGCATTTACAGGGCAACACCAGAAAAAATCAACGATCTGATAAACACAAAGTTGGACGTAAAGTTTGATTATAAAAAAGCTTATCTGTACGGAAAAGCTTGGATCACTTTAAAACCTCATTTTTACCCTACTGATTCACTTACGCTGGATGCAAAAGGAATGGATATCAAGAACGTTTCAATTGTTCACGGAAATATCAACAGTCCTTTAAATTTTAAGTACGATAGTTTAGAGCTGAAAATTAAGCTGGGCAAAACTTACAAAGCATCAGAAAATTACACCATTTATATCGCTTATGCTGCTAAACCTAACGAGTTTAAAGCCAAGGGAAGTGCTGCCATAACAGATGCCAAAGGTTTATATTTTATTAATCCGGATAGCAGCGTGAAAGGTAAACCGGTACAAATATGGACGCAGGGAGAAACAGAAGGCTCATCGGTTTGGTTCCCGACGATTGATAAACCCAATCAAAAAACCACACAGGAAATCAGCATGACGGTGCTTGATAAATACGTTACGCTGTCAAACGGTGCATTAATCGCTCAAAAGAAAAATGCCGACGGCACACGCACTGATACCTGGAAAATGGACCAGCCACATTCGCCCTATCTTTTTATGATGGCTGTTGGCGATTTTAAAATCTATCACGATAAATACAAAAACATTCCGGTTGATTATTATTTAGAGCCGGCTTATGCGCCTTATGCAAAAGATATTTTCGGCAAAACACCCGAAATGATTGATTTTTACGCCAAAAAGTTAGGCATTGAATATCCGTGGAACAAATACGCACAGATTGTGGTTCGGGATTATGTAAGTGGCGCAATGGAAAATACCACCGCAACGTTACATGGCGCTTATGTACAGCAAACAAAACGGGAACTCCTAGATGGAAGTAATGGCGAGGAAACCATCGCTCATGAGCTTTTTCACCAATGGTTTGGCGATTATGTTACCACCGAAAGCTGGAGTAATTTATCGGTAAATGAATCTTTCGCCAATTTTAGCGAAATACTTTGGTTTGAACATTCAAAAGGAAAAGATGCCGCAGATGCGCACAATTATAGCGATATGCAGGCATATTTATCGTCAACAACGGCTAGGGAAAAACATTTAGTCCGTTTCCATTATGATGATAAAGAGGATATGTTTGATGTGGTGACTTACAACAAAGGAGGCCGTATTTTAAATATGTTACGTAATTATTTAGGCGAAAATGCTTTTTTTAAGGGCTTAAATCTTTACCTAAAATCTAACGCTTTAGGAAATGGCGAAGCACAGCAATTGCGTTTAGCTTTAGAACAGATTAGCGGCCGAGATTTAAACTGGTTTTTTAACCAATGGTATTATGGTGCGGGGCATCCAACTTTAAATATCAGCTATAAATGGGATGCAATCAGTAAAACCCAAACCGTTTATTTATCGCAAACGCAAAAAGAGGCTGTTTTTACGCTTCCAATGAAAATTGATGTTTACGAAGGGGGTAAAAAAATCCGCCGTGATTTTTGGATGACCAAACGCACAGATTCCATCATCTTTAAACTAAACAATAAACCTAGTTTGGTAAACGTTGATGCCGATAAAATTTTATTACTGGAGAAAAAGGATAATAAAACTATGGAGGAGTTTACTTATCAGTACAAAAATGCACCACTGTATGTTGATCGGCTTGAAGCAATAGAAGCCGCATCGAAAAAAATACAAGAAAAAACTGCACAGGATATATTGATTTCGGCTTTAAGAGATGCTTATTTTGGGTTGCGGATAGAAGCTATCCATAATTTGAAATTAGAGGATGCTAATATCAAAAAGCTTATTTTACCTACCATCATTAACATCGCAAAAACTGATTCCAGCACATTGGTAAGGGCAGCGGCAATTGAATCTTTGGCAAATTTGCAGGATAAAACTTATATGCCATTGTTTATGGAGGCTTTAAAAGATCCTTCGTACGCAATTGAAGGCGCAGCTTTAAATGCAATTGCGGCAATTGATATTTCGGAAGCAAAAACTTTGGCAAACGGTTTAGAGGAAGCTAGCAAAGGACCTTTAGTAGCCTCAATTGTAAATATTTACGGTGTGGAGGGTGGCGATGCCGAATTTCCGTACGTTTACATCTCATTCCAGGGCGCAGGAACCCAAACTCAGTTTGATATGATTCCGGGTTTGGCCAGTATTTTAATGAATGTGAAAGGCATTAATTATTTGCAACAGGGTTTAGATGAGCTTCAGAGCATGTCGGAAAAATTCAAAAAATACAGTGTAGATAAATACGTAAACGTGATGCTTAACAACGTTTTGTTAGCTAAAAAAGATGATAGAGATAAAGCACCGGCAACAGAAAAAGCAAATTTAGAAGCACAGATAAAGGCAGTTCAAAAAACTATTGATGCGATAAGTAAGTTGTAAAAAAGACTGGTTTTTTTAAGATTCAAGAATAAAGACACAAGAGTCAAGACTGATTTGCTATCGCCATCTGCAAATACCAGTGACAAATGAACTAATTCAACAAATCACTAAATTATGGCATTGCTTATGTTAAAATTAGTTGAACATCCAGCTAATTTATGACATCAAATTCCAAAATTTCTATATATGCGGCGTTAGCGGCCAATATCGGTATTGCAATTATCAAGTTTATCGCAGCCACAATTACTGGCAGTTCCTCCATGTTGTCCGAAGGAATACACAGTGCGGTAGATTCTGGAAATCAAATTTTGTTGCTTGTTGGGATTAAAAGAAGTCAGCGACCGGCAGATGAAAACCATCCGTTTGGTCATGGTCAGGAACTCTATTTTTGGTCCTTGATTGTTGCGGTACTAATTTTCGGATTAGGAGGCGGAATGTCCGTTTACGAAGGCATTGTCCATATAAAAAATCCCGAAACCTTAACCAGTCCTTTCTGGAATTACATTGTTTTTGCGATAGCCATCTTGTTTGAAGGGGCTTCGTTTGTTGTCGCCATTAAAGGATTTTTAAAGCTGGAAGGAAAAGGGGATTTTTTCCGTAAGTTAAAGCAGAGCAAGAATCCGTCACTTTTTGTGGTGATTTATGAAGACGGCGCAGCTTTATGTGGTTTAGTTTTAGCCGGAATGGGCGTGTTTTTCAGTCATTATTTTAACGATCCCCGTATTGACGGTATTGCCTCTATTTTAATTGGAATTTTGCTGGCTATTGTTGCAGTAGTATTAGTGATTGAAAGCCGAAATTTGCTGATAGGAGAGAGCGCCAACAAAACCCAGATTGAGCGGGTAAAAAAACTGGTAGATGCCGATGAAGATGTGGAACAACTCCGTCCGCCGTTAACCATGCAGCTTAGTCCGGATGAAGTGCTTTTAGCTTTAGATATTCAGTTTAAAAAGCACCTTAACGGAACAGAACTGGCGCAGGTTATTCAACGTTTAGAGAATGATATCAAAGCTGAAATGCCGATGATTAAGCAAATTTTTATAGAAGCGAATTTTTTGAAAGAAGCTTCACCCCAGGCCTTTCCGCAAAAGAGAGGGCAACTTACTGGCGGTAATGACCGATGAATTAATACACAGATTTAGAGTTTATTGCTGCCCAAGGTAAAGGTTGTAAGTTTTGTTAAATCATGCTCCTCTAATCTTGCATCAAAAATTGTATCCTCAAAATAAAAATAATTAAATGCCTAACAAAGTAACCACCTAACAAACTAACCACCTAACAAACTAACCACCTAACAAACTAACAATCTAGCCAACTAAACCACTTTCCTTTTCCTGATCATTTTGGAAAAATAGCTTGGGAAAAACCGTTTGATTAAAACGCCATAAGTTTCTTTACCACCAATTAAAACTTCTTCTTTGTTTTTGGCTATGGCTTCTAAAATTTGGCTGGCGCATTCAATGGCGCTCATTCCGTTTTCTTGGTTTTCGTCCATTTGGTTGTACTTTTCCCCGTTAGCAGTCACCGAATTTATGGTAACGTTGGTTTTAATAAAACCCGGGCAAATGATGTTTACCGAAATTCCTTTGTCATAAACTTCGCACCTTAAACTATCAAAATAGCCTTGTAAGGCATGTTTAGATGCGGAATAAGTGCTACGGAAAGCTGTGCCAAATTTACCAACTACCGAACTTAAAACCACTAAATTGCCCGTTCCTCGTTCCAGCATTTTTGGCAAAATAGCTTTGCTCAGGTTTACCGTTCCCCAATAATTGGTGTTCATTATTTTTTGTTCCACTTCGGTGGTAGTTTCTAAAACCGTTCCCCGCTGACTAATTCCACCTGCATTGATTAAAATATCGATGGCACCATAAATTTTCCAGGCGTTTTCGGCTTTGGAAGCAAGTGTTTCGGACTGTTCCAAATCCAGAGGTAAAACATGAACATCTAAAGGGTTTTTCTTGCATTTTTGTTTTACTTCGTATAAAGCACCAGACCTGCGAGAAGAGATAATCAGCTTTGCGCCTTGTTCATTTAACAAATGCACCAAAGCTTCGCCAATGCCAGATGAAGCACCGGTAATCCACACAATTTTATTTTTGAAGTTCATTTTCTGTTATAAATAATTCGGATGCAATTAAATCTGCATAAAGTTTTCCGGTTTGGGTTAAAACCAGTTTGTTTGCTGTTAAAGTCAGCCAATTTTTATCCAAATATTCATCGGCCACAGCCAATAAATTGCTTTTTTGTTCTGCGCCGTAATCACGTTCAATTTTGTTTAAATCTACACCCCACTGTGTACGCAAACCGGTCATTAAATATTCGTTGTAGCGGTTTTCTAAAGTCAATGTTTCCAAATCAAAAGGAATTTCATTTCTCTCTAAAGCAGCTAAATATTTGGCATTATTTGCTAGGTTCCATTGCCGGCTTTCGCCGTTAAAAGAATGCGCTGATGGACCAACACCTAAATAATGAACGCCACGCCAATAGTTTGTATTATGTTTTGAGTACTGACCGGGTTTGGCAAAATTGGAAATCTCGTAATGCTCGAATCCGTTTGTAGTAAGTTCTTCTATCAAATACTGAAATTGTCGAGCGCTCTGCGCATCATCCATTGATTTTTGTTGGCCTTTGTTGATGAAACTCGCCAAAGCAGTTTTCGGCTCAACCGTCATGCTGTAGCTGGATATGTGCGGAATTTCAAAATTTACAGCATTTTGAATGTTGGATTGCCATTTTTCATCGCTTAAAAGCGGATAGCCGTAAATTAAATCGATGGTGATGTTTTCTAAACCAAAATCCTGCGCTCTTTTTATTGCAGATTCTGCTTCCTTTGCCACATGCGCTCTGTTCATCCATCGTAAATCCTCATCAAAAAAAGATTGTACACCAATACTTAAACGGTTTATGACGGTGTTTTTTAAATCATTCAATTTCGATAAGCCTAAATCGTCGGGATTAGCTTCTAAAGTAATTTCTGGGTTGGCAACCACCTCGTAATTAGCTTGGATGTTTTCAATAAGCTTTGAGATTTCATCCGCACTTAATAGGGAAGGAGTACCACCGCCAAAATAAATGGTTTCTATTTGTTGATTGCCGAGATAGGATTTTTGGAGTTTAATTTCTTTGTGGATGCTCTCCAGCATTTCGTCTTTATACTTTAGAGAAGTGCTAAAATGAAAATCGCAGTAATGGCAAGCTTTTCTGCAAAAAGGAATGTGGATGTAAATACCTGCCATGTGGCAAAAGTACGGAAATTGCGAGGAAGTAAAACGCAAAAAATAACGGGCTTTAAGCCCGTTATCATTTATTAAATTGTTTCGTCCCTTGGGGTGGTTGCTTCCTGAGGTGCCGTAGCTAAATCCTTATCCAATTCATAAAGGTTATGGTTTCCTTCAATTTTAGTTGATGCCAAATTATATTTATCAATTACGCTGTTGATTAATGTTTCTTCTTCAATCTGTTCTTTTACAAACCACTGTCCGAAATTAAAAGTTGCCCAATCGCTCTCTTCGTGAGCCAGTTTTACAATGTTATCTATCTGTTTAGAGTTTTCTATTTCGTGTTGTAAAATATTGTGCAAGCATTCTCCAATATCGTTTGGGTGTACGGGTGCAGCTTTTATGGCTTCAATATTCACTTTTCCACCTCTATCAATAATATATTTCAATATTTTGAACATGTGCTCGCGTTCTTCTTGCATGTGTCCATACAAAAAAGTTGCAACGCCGGGGAAACTATTTTCTTCTGCCCAAGCGCCATAAGAAAGATAAACTTGTGCTTGATATGCTTCACGGGTCATTTGTCTGTTCAACAGTTGCTCCATTTGGTCTGATATCCTTTTCATTTGTCAGTATTTTTAATGTGTGTTTTTAAAGGAAACTATGCAAATGGGATGCCTAAACAATAGCGCAGAATTCTTTTTCGGATGATGAATCAAAACAGAATTTCGAGTAATAGGAAAGTTTGACTTATTTTCCGTAAAATATTCGTTTCTTTTGTTGATGCTTAAGATTAGCGTATTATCCATATTTCTTTTTTTAGCCCAAATCGGCTTAAGCCAAACAAAATCTGTTAGCTTACAGATAAATGGTTTACCTAAATCTTTTGCACAAAAAGATCTGCAATTCCCAGATTCATTAAGCGCTTATCGCGGTTTGCAGCAACAAATTACCGCTTTGCAATTTGCTGGTTATTTTGATGTTGATTTAAAAAGTACCGAATTTAAAAACGATACCTTGTTTGCCGACGTTGATGCTGGCAAACGTTATCCTGGAATAATTTTGCAGAACGGAAATGTTCCACTGGCGTTAATCCATGATTTAGGGTTAAAAATCCAGTTTCAAAAAAGTATTCCAATTGCCTTAACAGAGCTTGAGAAAACGTATTCAACCATTCTAAATTATTTCCAGAATAACGGGTATCCTTTTGCGCAGGTTTGGTTCGATAGCTTGACGGATACTAAGGAAACTCTACAAGCAAAAGTTTTTATAAACGAGGGTAAAAAAATAACGTTAGATACCTTAAGGTTAGTTGGTTCCGCAAAGTTAAGTCAGGCGTATCTGTCTTCGTATTTGGGTTTGAAAAACGACGAGCTTTACAACGAAGAAAAGATAAAAAATGTTGAAAAGCGGTTGCGTGATTTGCCATTTATCACTTTGCCAAAACCGCCGGAAGTAATTTTTAGCGGAAACAGTGCTAAAATTAACTTATTTGCTGATAAACAAAATGCCAACCAGTTCGATGGGATTATAGGTTTTTTACCCAATGCACAAACTGGCAAACTGCAATTAACCGGAGATTTTAAGCTTAACTTAAAAAATGCGCTTAAAAACGGTGAAACCTTAGACTTTAATTATCGAGGCTTACCTGCACAATCTCAGGAATTAAATTTAGCTTTTATTTATCCATATTTATTTAAAAGCCAATTGGGAATTAATACCAGTTTCCAATTGTTTAAACGCGATACCAGTTTCTTGAATTTAAATACAAAACTTGCTTTTGATTATAACTTTAGCCTCACCAAAAAAATAAGTTTTTTTCTCGAAAATTTCAGAGGCAATCAGGTATCAACCGAGCAAGTGGCAACAATTCCCAATAATGCAAATATCAATTCTGTATTTTACGGGATAGCACTGGCTTATGTAAACTTGGATAACAAAATTATCCCTTTAAAAGGTGCCGATTTAAACCTACAGCTATCTGCCGGGCAACGCAAAGTTACTTCATCTCAAAATTTTAATCCCGAAGATTATTTCGAGAAAACAAAAAGCCAGCAATTTAAAATTCAGGCCGATTTAAAATACTATTTTAAATTAGGCGCCAAGTCGGTGCTTTTTGCGCATAACAACGCCGCAATTTTAACGGGCAAAAATATTTTCGAGAATGAGGCTTTCCGCATCGGTGGGTTTAAAACTTTACGAGGTTTTGATGAGCAATCCATCAGTGTAAACAGCTACAGCATCCAAACTACCGAGTTCAGGTACTTTGTAGAAAAAAACTCGTACTTAAATTTATTTTACGATCAGGCTTATATCTACCAAAACTTCGTGAATCAAAAATCCAGTGATTATCCTTTAGGAATTGGTGCCGGAATTACCTTTCAAACAAAAATTGGTATAACATCTTTAAGCTACGCAATTGGTAAACAGCAAAATATTCCATTAGATTTGCAGAAAGGTAAAATCCACATCGGAATTTTGAGCTACTTTTAGGTTTATGAGGCAAATAGTATTGTTTTTTTCTTTATTGTTGAGTTGTTCCGGTTTTGCGTTTTCAGCCCAAGACTCTACGCAACAAGCTGTTGATACTGCCGCAAAAACAGTTTATAAACCACGAGTTATTATAGACTCGGCTGCTTTAGCCCGTAAAAATTTCGTCAGAGATTCGCTTACATGGTACTTCTTAAAGCCAGATCCTAAGCGGGCAAATCCTTATGTAGAAAAACTTTTGAAGGATAATATTACAACAGATCCGTACCTGTTGAGTTTGCCGAAAAATTTAAAAATAATAAACAATCCTTACGGGGTAGGCAATTACCTCAATAAATATCCAGTTTGGTTTTTGGTAGCCGTTTTAGTGCTGTTAACCATGTTCGGTGTAGTTAGGCTGGTTTTTTCTAAAGAAATTTCGAATCTCTTTAGAGCTTTTTTTGACAACAGGGTTTTAAGCCAGATTGATAAAGAGGAAAATGTACTTATTACCTGGCAATTCATTTTTCTCTATCTGATATTTTCATTTACAGTTGGCTTATTTATTTGCCTGTTAATGTACAAAACAAGCGCCTCGGATGCAGCTACCGATTTCAGTTCATTTCTCATTATCTCTCTAGCGGCATTTGTATTTTTTGGGCTAAAAATATTTACAGTAAAATTCATTGGTTTTTTGTTTGAACTTCAGAAACTTACCAGAGAATATCTCAATATTATTTACCTCACGTATATTAATTCTTTGTTTCTATTACTTCCGGCCACTTTTATTTTAACCTTTGTGGGTTTCAATCACGGGCATCTGGTAGTTTGGGGCTTTGTATTGCTTTTTTCAATACTAATGGGCTTCCAATTGTTAAGGGTAACGTTTAAAATTTTATTAAACCATCAACTATCAAAATTTTATTTATTTCTGTATCTTTGCACCCTTGAAATTTGTCCTATATTGTTGTTTGTGAAAACAATCAATATTAGTTTATAGTGTTTATGGAATTTAATTTGGAAGAGAGAAAAACTAAAGTTAAAAGTGTATTAGTTACCTTGCCAGCGCCAGAAGGTGAAAAATCTCCGTATTATGATTTGGCATCTTCTTTAAATTTAAAGATTGATTTTAGATCTTTTATACATGTGGAAGGTGTTGCAGGGAAAGATATCAGAAAGGATAAGATTAACCTTGCTGATTTTAGCGCTGTTATTTTAACAAGTAGGAATGCTGCAGATCATTACTTTAGGGTTTGTGAGGAAATGCGTTTTGATGTGCCGGCAGATATGAAATATTTCTGTTTGTCTGAATCGATAGCGCTATACCTTCAAAAATACATTCAATACCGCAAAAGAAAGATATTTTTCGGGAAGCAGACAGCGAAAGATTTAGCAGAGGTACTAAAAAAGCATTCGAGCGAGAAATTTTTATATCCTTGCTCTGATGTAGCTGCAGAGGCTACAGAAACTTTCTTAAAAAGCCAGGGTATTGATTTTACACCAGCTGTGTTATTTAAAACCGTAGTTTCAGATTTATCTGATTTAGCTGAGGTGTTTTACGATATCATTGCGTTCTTTAGCCCATCAAGCGTACAGTCGCTTTTTACAAACTTTCCCGATTTTAAACAGAACAAAACCAGGATTGCTGCATTTGGTAAAACTACGCAACAAGCAATTTTAGATGCGGGGCTAATTTTGGATATTCCAGCGCCAACACCCGAAGCTCCTTCCATGACAATGGCGATAGAACAATACATAAAGTCGATAAAATAAGCGGTTTGTAATTAAATTAAACTAAGCGACTTATCTAAAAAGTCGCTTTTTTTTTGAAACTTTATAATATTTACTGCGTAATAAGGAGGAAATAAAACTTTATAAATACCAATTAATAGGTGTTTCAACAATGATTTTAAGCACTTATTTTTAAAATTGCGTGAAAGTTGGGTCTTATTTTTCGTTAATAAAAAATATTTTATTTGAAAATGTTGAATTTCTGTATATTAGGAACGTTTTTTTACACAAGGAAAACACAATAAAACTTGAAGAGCACATGAGAAATTTATTCATATCTGGATTGATATTGATTAGTATTGCCCTTTTTAGCTGCGGTAAGGGAGACGGCAGGGGAGAACTAGTTGGTGTTACATCTAAAACCGTTAAACAAGAGTTGCCGTACGGTATGGTATATATACCCGCAGGTACCTTTATTATGGGGCAGGTAGATCAGGATGTTACCATTTCGCAGTTCCCGCAAAACAAGCAAGTTACTATTTCTGCATTTTACATGGATGAGACCGAAATTTCAAACAGCGAATATAAGCAGTTTGTTAATTGGGTTAGAGATTCCATAGCTTTCAATTTAGTAGGCAAGCCTAAAAAATATTTGTTAAAAGGAAAAGGCGGTAAAGAAAGTCCTTATATCAATTGGAAGGCCATGAATTCTGGAAAAGGAATGTGGGCTGATAAAACGCTAAAAGATAAACTAGACCAGGCGATGTACTACTCAGGTACGGCAAAGTTTTTCAATAAAAAAGAATTAAAAGTAGAGCAACTTAAATATGATTACGCTTGGATTGACTATAAAAAGGCAGCAAACTACAGAGGTTTAAGAGATCCTAATTTAACAAAGGGAGCGCCTACTGTAGAAAGAGATCAGTTTATTGTTAAAGAAGAAACTTATATTTATCCAGATACTTTAGTTTGGATTTCTGATTTCACCTACGCCCAAAATGACCCAATGGCGAAAGGTTATTTCTCTCACCCGTCCTTCTCAAACTACCCAGTTGTTGGTGTTACTTGGGAGCAAGCAAAGGCTTTTACTGTATGGAGATCAAGATTGAACGAGTCATACAAAAATTCAAAAGGTTTACCTGCCAGATTAGACTATGACTTGCCTACAGAGGCTGAGTTTGAATATGCTGCCAGAGGTGGAAGGGTTGCAACTAGTTATCCGTGGGGTGGTCCTTACATCAGAAACGCAAAAGGATGTTTGTTAGCAAACTTTAAACCTGGTAGAGGTAACTATATCGATGACGGTGGTGCATTTACGGTTTACGTAAAATCGTATTTCCCTAACGATTATGGATTATATAATATGGCCGGAAACGTGGCAGAATGGACAAGCTCTATTTATAGCGATGCTGCTTCGGCTTATGTAAGTTCTATCAACCCGTCATTTAATAAAGCAGTACAAAAAGGAGATCCGGATTATAACAAGAAAAGAGTTGTTAAAGGCGGCTCTTGGAAAGACATCGGTTATTTCCTTCAAAACTCTTCAAAATCTTATGAATATCCAGACTCAGCAAGATCTTCAATCGGCTTCAGATGTGTTACTCCGTTCTTAGGAAGAGACATTAAAGATAAGCCTGGAAAAATGAAACCATAATTCCATTTTAAAATATTAATCAATTAACAACCAAAAACCAAACTCTTAAAAATGGCAAACAAAAAAAGATCTATTTTCACACTAGATGCAATTATATCATGGGGAGCAACTGTAGTAATTATCGGCGCAATGGCAAAAATTCTTCACTGGCCAGGTGGCGAGTTAATTATCGGTATTGGTTTAGCTACAGAAGCTGTTCTTTTCTTTATCATGGGATTTGTTCCTCCTCACAAAGATCCGAAATGGGAAAAAGTATATCCTCAGCTTTCAGAAGAATTTAACGGAACTCCGATTGATATGTCGAAACCCGTAAAGTTAAATGAACTTGAAATTAAAGGTTCTGCAGGCGGTGGCGGTCTTCCTGATTTGCAAATTGGAGACGATGCCATTGCAAAAATAAAAGCTGGTTTAGAAAATTTCACCAATAAAGTAGGTGCAATTTCTAACGCCGCAGATGCATCTATTGCTACAGAAGATTTTGTGGGAAATATAAAAACAGCTTCAGCAAAAGTAAATAGTTTAGGAGTTGCCTTTGACCATGCAACCTCAGGAGTTGCTACTATTGCGACAGCTTCAGAAGGTGCTAAAGAGTACAACAACCAAATCAATAATTTGGGTAAAAATATTTCTGCTTTAAACGCAGTTTATGAGTTAGAATTACAAGATTCAAGTGCACATCTTAAATCTATGAACAAATTCTACTCAAACCTTTCTCAAACCATGTCTAATTTTAATGATTCCATGGACGATTCAAAACAGTTTAAGGAGGAAGTTGCAAGGCTTTCTAAAAACTTGTCTAGTTTGAATGCAGTTTACGGAAACATGCTTTCTGCAATGAATCAGCCGAGAGCTTAATCATTAATATTCAAATTTTAAAAAACGCTCTAAAAATTAAGATATGGCAGGCGGTAAGGAAACCCCAAGGCAAAAGATGATTGGTATTATGTACCTGGTGCTAATGGCAATGTTGGCATTAAACGTAAGTAATACCGTATTGGATGCTTTTAAAACAGTAAGAGATGGTTTAGAAAAGAGCAATGATAACATGAACGATCGTTTAAAGTTTATCATGACGCTCTTTAAAAACTACTATGATAACGCTCCGAAAAAAGCGGAGGAAAACTATAAAAAAGCGCAGGAAGCTAAAAAAATTGGTGACGGTATAGTTGCTGAAATTGAAAAGGTTAAGCAAGAACTGATTACCATGACCGACGGCTTAACAGAGAATGGCGATTTAAAAAAGAGAGACGATTTAGGTGTGTCTCATAAAGAGCTAGTTGAAAAGAAAAAAGGTGATGTGTTGCAAAAGAAGATTGAAGATGCAGCCAAAAAGATGGCTGTTTTAATCAACCAAACGCCAAAAGGTATAGGACTAGAGTTAGAGTGGCCGAAAATTAACCCAAGTACTAAAACCCCTCAAAGTTGGGCCGATTATAACTTTGGAGAAGGCAAGCCTTTAACCTCTACAATTACATTGTTGTCAAAGTTTCAGAACGATGCAAAAAATGCCGAAGCTTATGTAATCAACAAACTTTATCAGGAAACAACTGGTGGTGGTGTGGTTGATTCGTACCGGGCTGTAGCAGTCGCAAAAAGTAGCTACATTTTGGCCGGACAAACTTATGAAGCTGATGTGTTTTTAACTGCTGGAAGTTCAAGCATTCCAATTACTGCAACGGTAAATGGTTCTGCACTTCCAAACGAAAACGGAGTTGCTAAATACAAATCTGGCGGAACAAAAGAAGGTGTTTATAAATGGACTGGTACGGTTTCGTTTAAAGACCCAACTACTGGCGAAATAAAATCCTTCACTACAGATCCTATCGAGTATCAGGTAGCAAAACCATCGGCGGTAGTTTCTCCTGATAAAATGAACGTATTTTACAAAGGTGTGGTTAACCCGGTTTCGGTGTCTGCTCCGGGTATTGCAAAAGAGAAGCTTAAAGTGAGCATTTCTACCGGTTCAATTACCGGTGCAAACGGAAATTACAGCGTTAGGGTAAGTGGTGGAACCGAAGCAACCGTTACGGTTTCTGCGGAAATTGAAAAAGGTAAATCACAGGTTTTAGGCGCAACAAAATTTAGAATTAAGGAAGTGCCAGATCCGATCGCAACTTTCGCTAACAAGGCATCTGGTCAGATTTCATCGGCAACAGCCAGATCAACCAGCCGTTTAGAGGCAGAATTGAAAAATTTCGACTTCGACTTAAAGTTTAGAGTAATTAGCTTTAATTTATTTATTACCCGCCCAAGACAGGATCCTTTATTTTATCAATCCAAAGAGGGCAATTTTAGCGGGGCAATAAAACAGAATATGAGCAGTTTAAATCCTGGTGATATGTTAAGTTTCCAAAACATAGTGGTTGCAGGTGAAGACGGTACAACAAGAACCCTTGAAGGGGCGGTAAGTATTTCAGTAGGTAGATAATCATGAAAAAATTAAGCATCATTTCGTTATTAGTGTGTGTTACTTTTCAGCTCTTTGCACAAAAAGATTCTGATAAACCCAAAGTAATGCCTATTTATTCTATTTTTCAGAAAGCTGACGCTGTAAAAGCAGAAAGAGAGAAAGAGCTTGGGAAAGAACCTGTGAACTGTGCACCTGAATTACCAAGAGTAAAAAGCGATGACGTAATTTTTGCAAAGCGATTAACAAGGGATATTTATTTTGCAGATCCTGCAAACAGATATCTTACACCTGTTGATACCAACAGAAACTTTTTAACTGTTTTGTTAAGAGGAATATCTGAACAAAAAGTTGAAGCTTACCAGACATGGAATCCTAGTACTGGTAGAGTTGAAGATCTTATTGATTATAATACGTTATTAACCAAAACGGATGCTTCTGCGGGTTTGGGTTATCCATTACAGTTTTCTGATCAGGAATTATTGGCAAAATGCGGTTTAAGAGTTGTTGAAGATTGGTATTTTGATACTAACCGAGCTGAATTTAAGTCTTTTATTATTGCTATTGGTTTAATCGTTCCAAGCACTGCATCAAGTTCTGCCAGCGTTCCAAAATTGAAAGACCCGAATGTTAAACTTGGCGAGGCTGGAGCTGATATGGTTGGTTTATTTTATGTGAATTACCCAACCATCAGAAATTATATCTGCAAGTTCAATGTTTACCACCCGAATGAAAAAATAAGATACAGCTTTGATGATGTTTTTCAGTTGAGGTATTTCTCGAGCTTAATTATCGAAGAGTCAAATCCTGATGGATATAAACTGGCAAACAGACCAGATTTGAAATCAGGTTTAGACAAACTTTTAGAAGCGGATAGAATTAAGAAATCCTTGATTCAGTACGAACAGGATATGTGGGAACACTAAAAGAGTTGAAAGTTATAAGTTAAAAGTAAAAAGCGAAAAGCTCTTCTTAATCGGAAGGGCTTTTTTGTTGGAAGAAGTTAAGTAAAGATTTTGTTTGTTTGGTGTTAATTATCTTTAAAAGTTCCTCTTCTGTGGCTTCTCTGATTTTTTTTACCGATTTAAAATGCTTTAAGAGGTTTTGTGCAGAGGTTTTTCCAATGCCTTCAATTAATTCCAGTTCTGTTTTTAACGTTCCTTGGTCTCTTTTTTTCCGATGAAAGGTAATTCCAAAACGGTGGGCTTCATCACGTAATTGCTGAATTATTTTAAGTGTCTCCGATTTTTTATCCAAGTACAAAGGATATTGATCTCCCGGATAATAAAGCTCTTCCAAACGTTTCGCAATGCCGATAATAGCTACTTTATTATAGATATCTAGCGCTTTTAGGCTCTTTACAGCAGATGAAAGTTGTCCCTTTCCTCCATCAATTACAATTAATTGAGGCAGGCTTTCTCCTTCCTCCAACAATCTTCGGTAACGCCTATAAACCGCTTCTTCCATGGTGGCAAAATCATTAGGTCCCTCAACTGTTTTTACGTTAAAGTGTCGGTAATCCTTCTTTGAAGGTTTGGCATCCTTAAAAACAACAATTGCCGAAACTGGAAAGTTTCCTTGAAAATTAGAATTATCGAAACACTCAATGTGTCGAGGGAGTTCATTTAAACGTAAATCTTTTTGCATCTGTGTAAGCAAACGCTCGGTACGGAATTCGGGGTTTAACTTTTCATACTGTTCAATTTTATCCTTTTTAAAGAAGAGTACATTTTTTTGGGAGAGCTCCAAAAGTTTCTTCTTTTCGCCCTGTTTCGGAACGGTAAACCGTACGTTTTCGTCCTCCAATTCCATTTCAAACGGAACAATAATTTCTTTGGATGAACTTTGGAATTTTGAACGGAACTCCGTAATAGCGATGGATAAAAGTTCCTCATCCGATTCATCTAGTTTCTTCTTAATCTCGATAGTTTGCGTTTGGATAATGGTGCCATGCATTACCTTTAAATAGTTTACGAAACTGATTTTCTCGTCAGATGCAATACTAAAAACGTCCACTTCGGTAATGGATGAGTTAACAATTGTTGATTTGCTTTGGTAACGTTCCAATAAATCGTATTTTGATTGCAAGCGGTGTGCTTCCTCAAAATTTAACCGACTAGCTTCTTCCGCAATCTGCCCTTTTAGGGCTCTAAGTACATTCCCAATTTTGCCGTTTAAAATGTCTTTAATTTCTTCAATATGTTGATTATAATCTTCTTCGGACTGGTACGCCTCACAAGGGCCTTTGCAATTGCCAATTTGATATTCCAAACAAACTTTAAATTTGCCGGCTTTAATATTTGTTTGCGTTAGAGCAAGGTTACAAGTTCGTAAAGTGTATGTATCTTTAATTAAGCCTAAAATATGGTGCATCATACTTACAGAAGGATACGGTCCAAAGTATTTACTTCCATCTTTTATTAATCTGCGAGTAGCGAAAATACGTGGAAAAGGCTCGTTTTTGATGACAATCCAAGGATAGGTTTTGTCATCCTTGAGCATTACGTTATAGCGAGGCTGATGCTTTTTTATCAAACTGTTTTCCAACAGCCAAGCATCAATTTCGGTATCTACAATGGTAAAAGTTAGGCTTCTGATTTTGCTGACCAGAACTTTGGTTTTTGCATTTACTTTGTAATTATCATTAATAAAGTAGGATGCTACTCTGTTTCTTAAATCTTTAGCTTTTCCAATATAAATGAGTTCTCCTTCAGCGTTGTAATATTGGTACACACCGGGTTTATGAGGAACGTTTTTTAAAGCCGATTTATAATCAAACATATTTTAACAAAAATAAAAAACCACCTTTAGGGTGGTTCCTTAACTGGAATTAATTTATTAAAACCCTAACCTTTCATCCGGATTTGCGCCTGTTTCACTAGGTTTTTGCTTTTCCTGATTTTGATATTGGTCGCAATCTAAAGTTATGGTAACGCCGTTTTTTGGCGGTGCAAAATCCACGTTCTTTTTAATACCTAAAGAAGCATCAGCATAAACCTTTTTCATAAAAAGCGCAAAAATAGGGAGGGCTGTATTGGCACCTTCTCCAAGGTTTGTGCTTCTAAAATGGATGGCCCTATCTTCGCAACCGGTCCAAATGCCAGCTACTAATTGTGGCGTAAGTCCCATAAACCAACCGTCGGAGTTATCGTTTGTTGTTCCGGTTTTCCCGCCTATTGGGTTGGTTAATCCGTACCTATAACGCAACCTTACACCTGTTCCTTGCTCAACAACGCCTTTTAGCATATAAGTCATTACGTAGGCAGTTTGCTCGTTTAAAGCCTGCACCACTTTTGGTTTGCGTTCATATAAAACGTTGCCGTTTTTATCCTCAATTCGGGTTAGGTAAATTGGCTCTGTCCAAATACCATGGTTCACAAAAGCTCCGTAAGCACCAACCATGTCGTAAACGGAAGCTTCAAATGAGCCTAAAGCAATAGAAGGGTAAGGTGGTACATCAGATGTAATACCCATTCTCTTAATTAAGGTTGCTACGGCAGTTGGTCCAACTTGTTGCATAACCCACGCTGTAATATAATTTTGAGAATTTGCCAGTGCTTTTCTTAAAGTTAAATATCCGGGAATTGAACCGTAGCCCCTCGGCGTCCAAGGCTCTCCATATCCGGTAACGGTGTAAGGCACATTTTCAACTTGATAGCATGGCGAATAGCCATTGTCAATCCCTACGGCGTAAGTAAATGGTTTTGCAGTAGAACCAACTTGGCGAGTCCCCATTTTTACTTGATCGTATTTAAAATGTTCAAAATCAATTCCTCCAACCCAAGCTCTAACTTCTCCGTTTTGCGGGTCCATGGCCATCATGGAGTTTCTTAAGAACATTTTATAGTATTTTATAGAATCTAGCGGGGTCATTGTTGTATCGATGTTGCCTCTCCAGCTAAAAATTTCCATTTTTGTTGGTTTGTTAAAGTCGTCTTTAATTTCCTCTTCAGATTTTCCTTCTTCTTTTAAAACTGCGTAACGGTCAGATCTTTTCATCCCTTGTACAATCAGATTTTCGTTTCCTTTAAACGGGTTTCTTCCTTTCCAATGGCTGTTAAACTGCGCTTGCAGATCTTTCATATACTCTTTTTGAGCCTCTTCTGCATATCGTTGCATTTTTGAGTCAATGGTGGTATATATTTTTAAACCGTCTCTGTCCAAATCATAAGTACTGCCGTCGGCTTTGGTGATGGAAAGTGTAGCGAAAGTTTTTTGGATATCCTGTTTAAGAATGGTTCGGAAATAGGTTGCCAATCCTTCGTTATGGTTGGTTGGTCTAAAATGTAACTCTAAACCTTTTTCTTTTGCAGACTGATATGCATCTTCGGTAATAAAATTGCTATCACGCATTTTGCTTAAGATCAGGTTTCTTCTTCCTAAAGACCGGTCGGGGTTTCGGGTTGGGGAGTAAAGCGTAACACCTTTTAAGATGCCAATTAATGTTGCCGCTTGTGGGGCACTCAGTTTTGCTGGCGTAGTATTAAAATAAGTGCGGGCTGCGGCTTTTATCCCATAAGAATTATTACCGAAATCAACAGTATTTAAATACATGGTGATAATTTCCTCTTTAGTATAGTTGCGTTCTAACTTAATGGCTACAATTAATTCCCGTAATTTTTGTGGGATCCTTTTTAAAAAAGAGCTGGCTCTGCCTTCGTCAGAAAACAGGTTTAGCGCCAATTGCTGTGTAATGGTGCTACCACCCTGTTTTTTACCTACTAAATTGTAGAAAAAAATGGTGAATGTTCTTTTAAAATCAATTCCAGAATGTTCTTTAAAACGCTCGTCTTCTGTTGAAATCAATGCGTTAATGACGTTTGGCGAAATATCTTGATAGTTGATGTTGGATCTGTTCTGTACAAAATAATTGCCTAATTCGGTTTTATCCGAAGTGTAAATAACAGATGCTTGGTTGCTTTTTGGGTTTTCTAAATCTCTGAATGAGGGTAATTCTCCAAATAGTCCAAAGCCAGTTGCAATAAATATTAATGCAATAAAAGCGATAAAGCCTAAAATGGTTTTCCAAAATATTTGATTATATCTGGTAATATCCGCTTTTGTTAAAATTGTTTTGTCTTGCATTATTTTATAGGAGTAATAGATTTTAAATATTGCTCAATAGAAGCTTTATCAGTTAAAAACTTAAGGTTTTCTTCTGAAATTACAAATTCTTTGTATTGTGTGGTTTGTCCTTCCATAATCTCAGGCAGATTTTTAGCTAACTCTTCGGCTACTATATCAACCTGTTCCTTGGTGTAAAAATTACCGCTTATGATTACAAATTTCTCAGTCCCGCCAACAATCCGAATTACCAATTTAACTTCTGATGGGTCAAATTTAGAATAAAAATAGCGAGATAACTTAGAAAATGGTTGTGCAATATTTTGTTTAGGGTCAGATATATCAATTACTATCATATGCCTTTGCCTTTCATTTTTGCTAAATTCAATTTCTTTTGGTTTTTCGGGAATTGGCTCAGGTGTTTTTTCGGCGATAATTGGCGTTTCAGGTTCGGAGGTTTTGGCTACTTCTGGGGCTACTGTTGGTTTTTCAATAGCCACATCTTTGTTGCTTTCGGTTTTGGCGGCAGTATTTTGTTTAGGTTGCGCTAATGGTTTAGGTTCGGGATTTTTAACTTCGGGTTTTGCAGTTTCGGTTTTAACCGAAGCTTCTTCCGTTGCGGGTGCAAAAACAAGCTGTGGCTGATTGTAACTGTACTCGTTATCGTCATGTGCCAACAACGCTGTGGGACGTTGGTCAAAAACTATCCTGTTTTTTGCGATAAAATCAATTTGTTGCTTAACTACAGGGGTTATGGTTGTGTTGTCAGGATAATTACTTGTAATCTGATTTAAGCTAGTTAAAAAGGCGGGTGTTTTTTGTGTATGGCCAATTGTTAATGCTTCTAAATAAGCGAATGTAGGCTCAATTTCTTTAAACCCTGTATACCGTGGTTTTAAAGTATTTAACTTTGATAAAACCTCATCGTATTTTTTATCTCTATATAACTGATAAACATCGGCATACTCGGCTTTTAATTTATTTAATCTGAACTCCCTTTCTTTACCGAAGTTAGGTTCGGATATCGCTTTTGCATAAACACTGTTTGGAAACTGCGTTAGTATTTTTTGTTTAAATGATGCGGATTGCGTTGGATTGCTTTCCGCAGATATCCTATACAATTGATAGTAAATATTCGCTAGATTTTTATCCTCCGGAAAATTTTGAATTATGGCTTCAAACGCCTCTACGGCCTCGTTCTCATCTTTTAAAACATCTTTATAAAAAAGTGCGATCTCATAAAGTGCTGTCGATATTTTTTCATTTGCTCTTTGTTGAGCATCGGCACTGTACGGAATGGTTTTTATCAGATTAGCTTTAATGGAATCTCTGTTCTCAATTCCTGTTGATGCAATATCAGCGTCATCACCGGCAGGGTTTAATCCTTTATCCGCAGATGCCACCATGTTTTCAGAACTTATACGCCAGTTGTCGCTCAATTTTCTGTTTCCCCATCGCTGTTTAAACTCGCTGTAACCTTGTCCAATAGCGGCATCGTTATAAAAGTAAAACGTTCCGGCGGCTTTGTTTGCCGATGAATAGTCATTAATACTTACCAACTGCGTTGAGGGATTTTCTGGAGTAGCTTTTATTTTCGACTTTTCGGTTTCCGCAAATAATGAATCTACTCTTTTATTTAAATCTTCATCGCTCAAGGTGGCTAAATGCAAAAGATTTTTTTGCTTTTCAATAGTAATCAGCCTATCTGCAAGGTATTGCAGGTTGCTGGCTTTTGTCGCAATATTGGTATAAGTGGCGTAGGTTTTTGGCAAAAACTGCAAAGTACTATCATAATACAACTGCGCTTTGGTGTAATTTTTTAAGGTTTCAAAATTAAGCTCGGCGAGTTTTAAATACGTTAAACCTTTTTGCTTTGCAGTTCCGGGGATGGTATGCGCAGCAGTTGTATAATATTCGGTTGCTTTTGTGTAATCCCCTTTTTCTTGGTAAGCCTTAGCAATCTGATAATAAATCTGATCCTTTAGTTGACGGTTTTTATCTTCTTTTAACAGTTTTTTTAAGGTCGCTATTTTGTCAAAAGCTTTTCCATTTGCGTTCTCGCTAATTCTTATTCTCGATAAATTGGCGTTAAAAGCCATCTCAAAAGAAGCGTTACTTTTGGCAATTTTATCGTAATTGGCGGTGGCATTTTTTGTGTCGCCGGCTATTTCCTGCAGTTGCGCTAAAGTATAACGCCACCTGGTTTTCTGATAGGCATTTTTTGAAAAAGCTACGGCATCTTTTAAATGGGCAATTGCGCTATTAACATCATTTTTTATAATTGCTAATTTTGCTTGGGCTGCGGCAACCTCATCTTTTTGGTATTTATAATTTAAAGCAACTGCCATGTTCAATACCGAGTCGGCTTCTTTAACTAAATCCAAAGCGAAATCACTTTTCACTTGTCCTAAATAGGCTTTCAGCTTGTTTTTTTTCTCCTTTTCAAAGGTTTGTCCTACGTAACTATAATATTCAATGGCGTTATAATAATCGCCTTTAAGGTATTCTGCATCAGCTAAAAGTAGGTAAGAATCGTCTAGCCAATTACTTTCATACTTATCTATCGCAATAAGGTTTGCTCTTTTAATTACTTGGTCTAAATTTTCTGATTCGTTAGCGGCTGCCTCTGGATTTGCCAATGGGAAAATCTCTAGCAGCTGACTAAAATCATCTTCCTGCGCATTTTTTATAGTTATTTTACTTTGATCTAATTGTTCTTTTGCGTTGAAATAAATGTTATAATGAGCCGTTAAATTTTTCATGAATTTAACTTTTGGCTGGTCTTTTTTTGTTTTGCACCCCCAGCTCAAAAAGCAAAAGAACGTTACTAGTAATATATATAGGCTATTGATGAATATTTTCAAGTTGTTAATTTTGACGTTTGGAACTAATACGGGCAAATTTATTTTATATTGCCGAATTGAAGGAATAAAGATATTAATTAAGCAATGAAATGTAGCCATTGATGAGTAAAAGAAAAAAACTCATAGAAAAACTTAAGGAAAAGTATAAGTTGGTTATTCTTAACGATGATACTTTTGAAGAAAAGGCATCGTTTAATGCGTCGCTGTGGTATCTGATTATTGGTGCAGCCGCATTTGCTATTTTGCTGATTATATTAACAATTACAACTATCCGGTTTACGCCGTTGCGGGAATACCTTTCTATAGTTACTGATGCTAGCTCAAAAAAAGACATTGTTAATGCTTATACCAAAGTTGATTCGTTGGAGCAAATTGCGAATGCGAATAAGCTATACCTCGAAAATTTAAAAAATATTATCGATGGCAAAGTTTCAACAGCTGGTAAAACTAAACTGGTAAATGATGGGAGCAAAGCAACTGATAGTATAAAGCTGAATCAAAAAATATCTAAAGAAGAAAAGGAGCTACGTAAACTTATAGAATCAGAGGGGAAATTCGATTTAAATGCAGAAGCCCATACTGAAAAATCGGGCATAGCGTCATATTCTTTTTTTAACCCATTACGCGGAAAAGTTACCGATGAATTTGATTCTAAAATTCAGCATTATGGTATCGACATCACGGCAAAACGGAATGAAAATATTAAAGCCACTTTAGACGGGACGATATTTTTCTCGAACTTTACTTCAGAAACCGGGTATGTTATCGCAATACAGCACCACAATAATTTGGTGTCAATTTACAAGCATTGTTCCGTATTGTTAAAAAAAGTTGGTAGTTTCGTTAGGGCTGGGGAAGTAATTGCAGTGGTTGGTAACAGCGGCGAGTTTACAACCGGTCCGCACTTACATTTTGAATTATGGTTTAACGGCACCGCTGTTGATCCCAAAAATTATATGACATTTTAAACCTAAAACGCATGTTTGGCAATAAAAAGGCAGAAAAAGTTAACGGCGAGCAAAAAGCAGGATCTATAAATATTATAGGTTTAGGAACCGAAATCAAGGGCGATTTAACCACAAAAGGAGATATCAGGATTGATGGGAAAATCACGGGTAGTGTAAAATCAAAAGCTAAAGTAGTGGTTAGCACTAGTGGCGAGGTTGAAGGCGATATTTTTTCTGAAAGTGCTGAGATATCTGGAAAAGTATCCGGAGATGTAGCTACCAGTGAAATTTTATTTTTAAAAGCTACCGCTAATTTAAAAGGCGACGTTTTTTCGAACAAGCTGGTGGTAGAAAGTGGCGCAAATTTGGTGGGAAACTGCCAAACCGGTATTACACAAACAAAATCAATCTTAAAACCTTCACTCGATGGAGCAACAGAAAGACAAGCAGAAAAACGGGAAGCAACAGCTTAACGCTTACGCCAAATATTCTGCACTTGGTTTCCAAATGATTGGCGTTATCGGCATTTTTACATTTGCGGGTTATAAATTAGATGAAAACCAAAACACTTCAATTCCTATATATACTGCAATACTTAGCCTTATAGGCGTCGCTATTGCACTTTACATCGTTTTTAAAGGACTTAAATAATATCTTCCGCTTGGGCTTCCGTAAATTTTTATTGTTATATATATTATTAGTGTCTGCCGTAGCATTAATATTTTGGTCTTTAGACAGTTTTTTGCTTAACCAAAGCTTATTGATTCCTCATTTTTGGTTGGTTTATGGGTATATGGCAAGCATTACCGTATTGGTATACGGTGTATCCATAATCGGGATAAAAATGGGTGGCGATCATCAAAGCGCCATTCTTTTATCAGCAATTGTATTGCGTTTACTTTTAACTCTTTGTTTTATACTGTTTTATATCGTTAAAATACAAGTAAATGCGGTTTTATTTATCGTGAACTTTTTTTCTATATATTTATTCTTTACAGTCTTTGAAATTTATTGTTTGTTGTGTAACTTGCGCCACCAAATTAAGAAGTAAAAAACACGTAATAAATGTATTTCAGCCACATTTTAAATTTTAAAAATCTCGCTAGTAGAGCCATAATCGCTCTTTTTCTCCTGTTTTTAACGTTTAATTCTTTTGCAATGCAAGAAATTGAGGCTGAAAAAACAATTATTGATATTGAGAAAGGTCACGAGGCGCATGAAGAAAAATTTGATCCAACTGTAGCCATTCTTGAGCACATCGGAGATTCACACGGCTGGCACTTATGGGGGCATACGTCAATCCCTCTGCCTGTAATATTATTTACTCCTCAAGGCCTGGATGTTTTTATGTCGTCGAATTTGTTTGATGAACACCATAACCCCGCTGCTTATACCACTGGTAAAAATACTTATCTTTTAGAAGAAGGCCATATCAGAATTTTAACACCGGATGGCCAGGTAAACGAAGAGCTTTCGTCAAAAGTTTACGATTTCTCTATTACTAAAAACGTTGCGGCGCTATTTATTTCGGTTATTTTAATTCTAATCATCTTTAGCAGTGTTGCTGGGTCATATAAAAAGAGAGCTGGACTAGCACCAAAAGGTTTGCAGTCTTGGATTGAGCCGATCATCATCTTTGTACGAGATGATATTGCAAGACCGAACATTGGTTATAGATTCGAAAAATTTATGCCGCTTTTATTAACGGTTTTCTTTTTCATCTGGTTTAATAACCTAATGGGCTTAGTGCCGATATTCCCTGGAAGTGCAAACGTTACTGGAAATATAGCGGTAACAATGGTTTTATCGGCGATTATTTTGGTTGTGGTAAACATTAACGGTAACAAATACTACTGGGGGCATATTTTTAAACCAGACGTTCCGTTTTGGCTATTGCCAATTATGTGGGTTGTAGAAATCATTGGGATTTTCTCTAAACCATTTGCATTAATGATTCGTTTGTTCGCAAACATTACAGCAGGGCACATTATAGTGTTAAGCTTAATTTCGTTGATATTTATATTTAAAACCTTGGCTATGGCGCCGGTTTCTGTTGCATTCGTAATTTTTATGGATGTTTTGGAACTATTGGTTGCATTTTTACAGGCCTTTATTTTCACGATGTTGGCTGCCTTATTTATAGGTATGGCGGTAGAGGAGCATCATCATTAAGAAGAATAAAGAGTAAAGATTCAAGACATAAGACTGGAAACTTTGCTTTCAAAAAAGAAACATTTTGTTTAACAATCATATAATAAATTAAAACAGTTATGGTAGGTTCAATCGCTGCAATTGGTGCAGGTTTAGCAGTTATCGGTGCAGGTATCGGTATTGGTCAAGTTGGTGGAAAAGCAATGGAAGGTATTGCTCGCCAGCCAGAGGCTGCTTCAAAAATTCAAACTGCTATGATCATCGCAGCTGCACTTGTTGAAGGTGTTGCTTTGTTTGGTGTGGTAGTAGCTCTTTTAGGTAACAACGTAGGAGCTTAAGAATTAACAACCGAAGATTTAGCGATTGGCTAAATCTTTGGTTTTTTTACATGATTATTTAACAATAGCATATATAATTTTATGGAATTAGTAACTCCTAGTATTGGCTTAGTATTTTGGACCTTTGTATCGTTTTTGGTACTGTTGGTGCTTTTGAAAAAATTAGCTTGGAAACCTGTTTTAGGGGCAATTCATGAGCGTGAACGTTCTATTGAAGATGCGTTAAACAGAGCTGAGCTTGCAAGAGAAGAAATGTCTCGTTTATCGAGTGAAAACGAGGCTTTGCTAAAAGAAGCTAGAGCAGAACGTGACCAGATTTTAAAAGAAGCGAAAGAGCTAAAAGATCAAATTGTTTCCGAAGCAAGAAATACTGCACAAGCTGAAGGTGCTAAAATGATTGAAAAAGCAAAGGTTGAAATTAACAACCAAAAAATCGCCGCTTTAGATGAAGTGAAAAATCAAGTTGCATCTCTTTCTTTGGATATTGCCGAAAAAGTTTTGCGCAAACAGTTTGACGATAAACAAAAGCAAGATGCTTTAGTTAGCGACTTGTTGAAAGATGTGAAATTGAACTAAGAAGTTTAAAGTATAAAGTTAAAAGTTAAAAGTGAGGCGTGGCCTTTGAACTTTAAACCTTTAACTTTCAACTCAAAGATATGTCAGAAATAAAAGTAGCATCCAGATACGCAAAGTCTTTACTTGATTTAGCTTTAGAAAATAACGCTTTAGAAGAAATTAAAGGCGATATGAGCCTTTTTGTGGATACATTAAGAGCAAATTCTGAATTACAGGCAGTTGTTAAAAATCCAATTATCCCTTTGGATAAAAAGAATGCAATACTAAAAGCGATTTTTGGTGAAAAAGTCAATAAAGTAACGGCTGCATTTTTAAAGATTGTGGTTGATAAAGGGAGGGCTGAGATTATCTACGGTACTGCAAAAGAGTTTTTAAGAGAATATAACGAGTACAAAAACATTGTTACCGCTAAAGTAGTTTCTGCAGTTGAACTTACAGATGCTGCAAAAGCAGAAATTATTGATAAGATAAAGGCGGTCACTGGCGGAGAAGTTAAATTAAATACCAGCATTGATCCTAGTTTGATCGGTGGTTTTATACTTACCGTTGGCGATAAGCAGTTTGATGCAAGTATTGCGAGCAGTTTAGCTAAGTTAAAAAAGGACTTTGCACAAAAAGTAGTTGCTTAGTTTATCCGATATCAATCGGGGAAACAAAAGAATTACAAATACAATTTTTAAAAAAATAAAAAATCTTAAATAAAAAAAGATGGTAGAAGTAAGACCAGATGAAGTTTCGGCGATTTTACGTCAGCAATTATCAGGCTTTAAGTCAGAAACTGAATTAGAGGAAGTTGGTACCGTACTGCAAGTTGGTGATGGTATTGCCCGTGTTTATGGTTTAACAAAGGTGCAAGCTGGTGAGCTGGTTGAATTTGAATCAGGCTTACAAGGTATCGTTTTAAACTTAGAGGAAGACAACGTTGGGGTAGTATTGTTAGGTGCTTCTGATGAGATTAAAGAAGGTGACACCATTAAACGCACTAAACGTATTGCGTCTATTAAAGTAGGTGAAGGTATGTTGGGCCGTGTGGTAAATACTTTAGGCGAGCCGATTGATGGCAAAGGGCCAATTACCGGCGAAACTTACGAAATGCCTTTAGAGCGTAAAGCCCCGGGTGTTATCTATCGCCAGCCGGTTACAGAGCCGTTACAAACTGGTATTAAAGCGATTGATGCGATGATTCCGATTGGTCGTGGACAACGTGAGTTGGTAATTGGTGACCGTCAAACTGGTAAATCTGCCGTTTGTATCGATACCATCATCAATCAAAAAGAATTTTATGATGCAGGTCAGCCTGTATTTTGTATATACGTAGCCATTGGGCAGAAAGCAAGTACCGTAGCTAACGTTGTTAAAGCTTTAGAAGAAAAAGGCGCAATGGCTTACACAGTTGTTGTTGCTGCTTCTGCCGCAGATCCTGCTCCAATGCAGTTTTACGCTCCGTTTGCAGGTGCTGCAATTGGCGAGTTTTTCCGCGATACAGGAAAACCAGCTTTAATTGTTTATGATGATTTATCAAAACAGGCAGTTGCTTACCGCGAGGTTTCATTATTATTGAAACGTCCTCCAGGACGTGAGGCTTATCCAGGTGACGTTTTCTACCTGCACAGCCGTTTGTTAGAAAGAGCAGCAAAAATCAACCAAAATGATTCAATTGCACAGCAAATGAATGATTTGCCGGAGTCTATCAAAGGTATTGTAAAAGGTGGCGGTTCATTAACTGCGTTGCCAATTATCGAAACTCAGGCCGGTGACGTTTCTGCTTATATCCCAACCAACGTAATTTCAATTACTGATGGTCAAATTTTCTTAGAATCTAACTTGTTTAATGCAGGTGTTCGTCCGGCTATTAACGTAGGTATTTCTGTATCTCGTGTAGGTGGTAACGCTCAAATTAAATCAATGAAGAAAGTTGCTGGTACTTTAAAATTAGATCAGGCGCAATACCGTGAGCTAGAGGCTTTCTCTAAATTCGGTTCTGATTTAGATGCTTCAACAAAATTGGTTTTAGATAAAGGTGCTAGAAACGTTGAGATTTTGAAACAAGGTCAGTTTTCTCCGGTAACGGTTGAAAAACAAGTTGCAATTATCTATGCCGGTGTTAAAAACCTAATGAGAAATGTACCTGTTAATAAAGTAAGGGAATTCGAATTAGAGTACACTACACAACTAGAGCAACGTCATCCAGAAGTTTTACAAGCATTAAAAGCAGGTAAATTTGATGACAGCTTAACTAGCGTATTAGAAACTGTAGCAAAAGAATTATCAGCGAAATATTAAGAAAGTAGCAAGATCTTAGTATCGAGTATCAAGACCTTACAGGCACCTTGATACTTGATACTTACTACTCGATACTAAATAAAGAATGGCAAATTTAAAAGAAGTAAGAAACAGAATAACTTCGGTAAGCTCTACACAGCAAATTACCAAAGCAATGAAAATGGTTTCGGCTGCTAAATTAAAAAGAGCAACTAACGCCATTATTCAATTGCGTCCTTACGCCAATAAGTTGAAGGAAATTTTGGCTAATCTTTCTGCCAGTTTAGAGGACGGTGTTTCTGTTTATACTCAAGAGCGTGAAGTAAAAAACGTTTTGGTAGTTGTAGTAACATCAAACCGTGGTTTGGCCGGCGCTTTTAATACCAACGTAATTAAAACTGCCAATAACCTTATTGCCGAAAAATATAGCGCTTTCCATAACTCTGGAAATTTGCACATTGTTGCTATCGGTAAAAAGGCTCATGATTATTACGAGAAACGTAAATATAACGTAATTGGTAACAACAACGAGGTTTACAGCGCTTTGAACTTCGAAAATATTTCTGCAATTACCGAGGCTATTATGCAAGGTTTCGTGGACGGCAAGTACGATAAAGTTGAGGTAATTTACAATCAATTTAGAAATGCTGCGGTTCAGATTTTAACTACCGAGCAGTTGTTACCAGTGCCAAAAGCAGAGAAAGATGCTAAGGTAAACAATAACCAAGTTGATTACATTTTAGAGCCATCAAAAGAAGAGATTGTAGAGACACTGATTCCTAAAAACATCAAATTGCAGTTATATAAAGCAGTTTTAGATTCTCATGCTTCTGAACATGGCGCAAGGATGACTGCAATGGATAAAGCCACCGATAATGCTGGCGATTTATTGAAAAAACTAAAATTAGCTTATAACCAAGCCCGTCAGGCTGCAATTACTACCGAACTTTCTGAGATTGTGAGTGGTGCGGCAGCTTTATCAAACGGATAATTTTAAAAGCTTAAAGCGGAAGGCGTCATGCCGAAAGCTACAAAACCTCAATCATGATAAATGGTTGAGGTTTTTATTTTGGTAGCCATTTGCCAAGTACAATTTTCTGTTCTTTATACCTTCAACCGCTAAGATGATGACTTTTCTAGCGCATTCTCCTTGAAGATCGATCAGAAGATGGATTTGTATCAACCTCGTTACAAATTCTTTTCAAAATATAAATCACTCATTATCAAGACTAAAATCTACTAAAAATCAATCGATTGATTAAATGAGATTTTGCTGACTTTTCAAACAAAGCCATATAATACATTTGTTGACAAAATTGTTAAACATTAAAGTTAAAACGGCTTTTGAACACCGAAGAACATATAAAAGCAACTGCAAAAGACATTTTCTTTTTTAAAGGGAATCTTCATGCCACTACACAGGAAATCGCTGATGCTGCGGCCGTAAACCGTTCGTTAATCAATTATTATTTCAGGTCGAGAGATCACCTGTTTGAAGTTGTGTACAATGAAGCGGTGGAAACTATGCGCAATCAGTTGGACAATGTGATTTATTCAAAGGTTCCATTTATGGATAAATTGGAGTCATTGATTGATGTGTACATGAAAGAAATATTAAAATATCCTTATAAAGAATCCTTCCTTATTACAGAGATATGCTGTAAAAACATACTGTTAAAAGAAAAAAAGAAAAGCCAATCATTAATTGCATTTGCAGAAGAGGTGAAACAGGAAATGGAAAAGGGAACAATAAAGAAAACTGATCCAATTCATTTCATCATCAACCTTTTTTCATTAATGGCTTATCCCATTATTATGGCGCCCCTGTACCGCAAACTTTTCGATTTAAATAAAGAAAAATACCAAGAATTACTAAGCGAAAGAAAAGCGCTGGTTTTCAAATTAATAACAGAATAAACAAAATATTACAACAATCATTGAACTTCAAACAATCAAAACAAATATGAATACAAGATCAACCCTGATTTTATTGGCCGGAGTAAGCGTTATTTTCAGTGCTTGTGGATCAGGCGGTAAAGATACAAAAGCGTCATCCGGCGAACCGCAAGTTTACCCGGTGGTGCAATTGGAACCACAAACTACCTTTTTGGAAACCACATATCCTGCCATGTTAGAAGGGCAACAAAATGTAGATATCAGACCTAAAGTAGATGGATTTATCGAAAAAATTTATGTTGATGAAGGTGCAACAGTAAAAAAAGGGCAAGCATTATTTGCGATAAATGCGCCGCAATATGCGCAGGAAGTACGTACAGCAACGGCTGCTATAAAAAGCGCAGAAGCCGAAGTAAGTGCAGCACAATTGCAATATGATAAAACAAAGCCGTTAGTTGAAAAAGACATCATCAGCAAATTTGACTTAGAAAATGCGGCTCTTGCCTTAACGGCCAAGAAGGCAAACTTGGCACAGGCTAAAGCGGCATTGTCAAATGCCAGAACCAACTTAGGTTATACTACGGTAACCAGTCCAGTAAACGGTGTAATTGGGAGCATTCCTTATAAAGTGGGTGCTTTGGTAAGTAGCAGTAGCCCAATGCCTTTAACAACTGTCTCAAACATCGATAAAGTTTATGCTTATTTTTCTTTAAACGAGAAACAGTTACTAGCCATCTCCAGAGAATATAAAGGGGCAACGTTGGTAGCTAAAATCAAACAAATTCCAGAAGTTTCCTTGATATTGGCAGATGGAACTGTTTATCCTACAAAAGGAAAAATTGAAACCATAAGTGGCCAAATCGATACCCAAACGGGTTCCTCAAGTTTAAGAGCAACGTTTAACAACACCCAAGGTTTATTAAGGTCAGGTTCCAGCGCTACTATCGTTATCCCTCAGCATGTTGAAAGTGCGGTATTGATTCCTCAAAAATCAACTTCAGATATCCAAGGTAAAAAGTTTGTTTATTTAGTATCTGATAGCAATACGGTAAGCAATATTAATGTAGAGGTAATGGAAATTACGAAAGGCAACTTTTATGTAGTTACCAACGGGCTTAAAGCCGGTGATAAAATTGTGGTCGAAGGTTTTGCATCCTTAAAAGACGGAGTCAAAATTAAGCCAGATGTGCAACAGACAGATTCTGTATTTGTTGAACTAAAAAAATAAGTTACCCATCTCAAGAATTCAACACTGTAATTCAGTTTTATGTTTAAGAAATTTATAGAAAGACCTGTATTATCTACCGTTATCTCTATTATCATCGTGATTTTGGGAATACTGGGGATACTTACATTACCTATAGCACAATATCCAGAAATTGCTCCTCCTACGGTACAAGTATCGGCATCATACCAAGGTGCCAATGCAGATGTGGTAATGAGCAGTGTGGTGGTTCCGTTAGAAGAACAAATCAATGGTGTGGAGAATATGTTGTACATGACATCTTCTGCCGGAAATGATGGTACTGCTAACATCACCATTTACTTTAAATTAGGGACTAATCCCGATTTAGCCGCAGTAAATGTGCAGAACAGAGTAACCCGAGCAACTCCACTGTTACCTGCCGAGGTAACCAAATCTGGGGTAATTACCGCAAAAAAGCAAGCCAGTAACGTATTGATATTTGGTTTATACAGCGACGATCCTCGGTACGATAGTAAGTTTATCCAAAACTATGCAGAAATTAATCTGGTTCCGCAAATAAAAAGGGTAAACGGTGTGGGTGACGCAACTGCTTTCGGACAATCCACTTATACCATGCGTTTATGGTTAAAACCTGATGTAATGGCAGCCTATGGTTTAGTGCCTGCGGATATTAGTGCTGCTTTAGCAGATCAAAATATTGAAGCGGCTCCAGGGCAGTTGGGCGAACAGGGAAATCAATCTTTCCAATATACCTTAAAATACACCGGTCGCTTAAAAGATGAAAGCCAATTTGGGGATATCATCATCAGAGCAGACCAAAACGGACAAGTTCTAAAATTAAAAGATATTGCCCGGATAGAATTAGGCGCACAAGGTTATACCAGCACCGTTAAATTGGATGGTAAAGAAGCCTTGGGTTTCGCCATCAACCAAACTGCAGGTTCTAACGCAAAAGAAGTAATTGAAGGCTCTATTAAAGTATTGGATGATGCAGCTGTAAACTTTCCTAAAGGAATACACTATGTCAGTTTAATCAATGTGAACGACTTTCTAGATGCCTCTATTGAAAAGGTATTACATACTTTGCTAGAGGCATTTATATTGGTTTTTATTGTAGTCTTTATCTTCCTTCAGGATTTTAGATCAACACTTATTCCGGCCATATCTGTTCCGGTAGCCATTATAGGTACGTTTTTCTTTTTGGGTTTATTTGGTTTTACCATCAATTTACTCACGCTATTTGCTCTCGTACTCGCCATTGGTATCGTCGTCGATGATGCCATTGTGGTCGTAGAGGCGGTGCATGCCAAATTGGATAGCGGTTATCGCTCCGCTAAAAAAGCCACGGTTGATGCCATGAGCGAGATTACAGGAGCCATCATTTCCATCACTTTGGTAATGGCGGCGGTATTTATTCCGGTAAGCTTTATTGGAGGTTCCTCTGGGGTATTTTACAAACAGTTTGGTTTAACCTTAGCCATTGCAATTATTTTATCCGCTGTTAACGCCTTAACATTAAGTCCCGCACTTTGCGCCATCTTTTTGAAACCTCATGATAAAGAACATGACGACGTTAACAAAGGATTTAAAGATCGGTTCTTTATTGCTTTTAACACTTCCTTTGATAGGATGAACTATCGCTACAAAAGCTATGTTTATTACCTTTCAAAAAGAAAATGGATTGCTTTTGCAGGATTATTGGTGTTTGTTGGCGCTTTGGTTTGGGCCATGGAAACCACACCTAAAGGTTTTGTTCCGAATGAGGATTTGGGCACCATATTTTCTGATATCTCTTTACCTCCTGGAACTTCCAAAGAACGAACAGAAGAAGTGTTAAACAAGATCGATAACATTGTAAAAGAAATTCCAGAAAGTCAAAACACTTTTAAAATTTCGGGAAGAGGGATGATCAGTGGAGTGGGCAGTTCTTACGGAATGGTAATTTCCAGATTAAAGCCTTGGGACGAAAGAGAGCGGGATGTTAAAACCATCATTGGAGAGCTATTTGCCAAAACCGCGGGAATGAAAGAAGCAAGAATTATTTTCTTTGCTCCGCCAACCATATCAGGTTTTGGTAACAGTGGTGGTTTCGAGTTCCAGCTACAGGATAAAACCGGTGGAACTATTCAAAAATTTACGCAGGTATCAAACGAGCTTTTGGCTGCTTTAAATCAACGGCCCGAGATTCAATATGCATCCACCTCGTTCAACCCTAATTTCCCTCAATACGAGATTTCTACCAATGTTGCCAAAATTAAACAAGCTGGCTTAAGTGTGAATGAAGTCATGAACGTGATGCAAGGTTATTATGGCGGTGTTTATGCTTCTAACTTTAATAAATTTGGAAAGCAGTACCGTGTAGTTTATCAGGCCGATCCGCAATACAGAGCAAATCTGGAAAGCTTGAATAAAGTGTACGTTCGTACTGGAAGTGGCACAATGGCGCCCATTACAGAGTTCGTTACGTTAAAAAAAGTATACGGGCCTCAGTCGATATCAAGGTTTAACCTCTATACTTCAATAGCTATTACGGGAAGCCCGAATGCCGGTTATAGTACTGGCGACGCATTAAATGCAGTAAAAGAAGAAGCAGCCAAAGTGCTTCCGCCAGGATACGGTTATGAGTTCTCGGGTTTATCAAGAGAAGAGCAATCGGCAGGGAGCCAAACCATTTTAATTTTCGGCTTATGTTTGATATTCGTCTACTTTTTATTGGCGGCACAATATGAAAGTTATATACTTCCGCTGGCAGTAATTTGTTCTTTACCGGTAGGTTTAGCAGGCGTATTCATCTTTGATAAAATCTTTGGCGTAGATAATAATATTTACACCCAAATCACCCTGATTATGTTAGTGGGCTTGCTGGCCAAAAACGCCATCTTAATTGTAGAGTATGCAGTTGAACGCCGTAGAAAAGGGATGACCGTTTTAAGAGCAGCTTTAGATGGCGCAACCGCCCGTCTCCGTCCAATTTTAATGACTTCCTTGGCGTTTATATTCGGTTTATTGCCTTTAATGCTTTCCACAGGAGTGGGTGCTGCCGGTAATACTTCTATTGGAACAGGTGCCGTTGGCGGGATGCTTTTCGGAACCATATTCGGGGGGTTTGTGATTCCGGTACTATTTATCGTATTCCAAAATTTACAGGAAAAAGTAAGCAGCAAATCTCCTTATGATGAGAGCGTAATCGACGCACATCAAACCTCTCTACACTTTAGCAAAGAAGAAATCGAAGATCAAAAATTAGGACTAAACAATGATTAAAAAATATATAACATACGGCTTGACCTTCAGCATTTTTATGCTGGGCTTAAGCGCCTGTAAGGTGACCAAAACCTATCAGACTCCGCAATTTGCAGGTACTGATAGTTTGTATAGAGGTGAAATTGCTAATACGGATACTATTAGTATTGCAGATCTGCCTTATCAGGATTTATTTGCCGATCCTTTACTACAAAACCTGATTGAAGAAGGTTTACAACAGAACTTGGATCTTAAAATCGCACTCGAAAGAATGAACAGTGCGGCAGCGCAACTTCGTTTAAGTAAAGTAGCGTATTTGCCAAGCTTAAACCTGGATTTGTCTGTGGCAGACAACAAGCAATCGGAGGCGGCTTTAAATTTTCCTCCCGGAGTTAACATTAATACCGAAACACAGCTTTACAAAGCTCAACTAAGTTCTTCCTGGGAAATTGATGTTTGGGGGAAGTTGGGAAGTGCTAAAAGAGCAACATTTGCCACTTTCTTGCAAACAGATGCAGCTAAAAGAGCGGTGCAAACTCAACTGGTTAGTACGATAGCCAATAATTACTATTTATTGCTGGCGTTGGATAAACAGCTGAAAATTACCGAGCAAACTTTGCAAAACCGCATCAAAGCGGTAGAAACCATGAAAGCTTTAAAAGACGCGGCCATTGTAAACGGAGCCGCAGTGGTGCAAAGCGAAGCCAACCGCTATGCTGCCGAAGTAACCATACCCGATTTAAAAAGACGGATACGTGAAACGGAAAATGCTTTAAACATTTTATTGGCAAAACCGGGGACTACAATTCTTAGAGGAAATTTAGATAACCAAAAAACCATTGCGGATTTAAAAACTGGGGTGCCTTCTCAGTTGCTAAAAAATCGTCCTGACATTCAACAGGCCGAATTTGCATTTGAAACTGCTTTTGAAAATACCAATCTGGCTAAAACTTATTTCTATCCTTCGCTTACGCTAACAGCAAACGGAGGGTTGTCTTCGTTAACCATCGAAAACCTGTTCAATAATTCTATTTTCTATAGCGTAGTAGGCGGTTTAACACAGCCAATTTTCAATAGAGGTTTAAATAAAGCCCGTTTAACATCGGCAAAAGCTGCACAACAGGAAGCTTATTATACTTTCCAAAAAGCCTTATTAACTGCTGGAACGGAAGTTTCAAATTACCTTTATGCCTATCAAACCGCACAGGAAAAGCAGGGCTTTAGAGAGCAACAGATTGATGCGTTAACAAAATCAGTTGATTATACTAACGAATTGCTGAAATATAGCTCTGCAACAAACTACACCGACGTTTTAACATCAGAGCAAGCCTTATTAACGGCACAACTAAACGGCGTAGATGATGAGCTACAAAAGCTACAGGCAGTGGTTAATTTATATCGGGCGCTGGGTGGCGGCTGGAAATAAAGGAGAAAAAAATTGCTTGATTACCTGCGTTATTTCAAGAATCGAAATTGATAGCCTGCGATACAATTATCCAGATAATGACAAAGACCGTTGACGGCGAACATATTGTTTATTTATGTCGCTGGTCAGGGAATGGGCGTTTCCAAGGAAGATTTGAAACCTATTTTTAACAAGTTCTACCGCACTAATGATGTTTAAAAACCCATGCCGGGCTTGATATGGGGCTATTTGTTACTTCAAAATTATTAACAATCATGGTGGAAATATTGGATTAATAATTAAGGTCAAAAGAACAGAGAGTGAAATTGGCATAGGTTCAACGTTCTTTTTTACCTTGCTGATCATCAAAAGCTAATGGCCCAAATTGCAAGCGTCCTTTTGTTTAACGAGGTTCCGTTTAACAAAATCAAAATTAATTTCAGATATGATCAACAATCTTTCTGATTTTTTCATCCAGCTCCTCCACCGCTTTATCCATCAGCTGTAAAATCTCTTTCGAAGCGCTATAGTCATCATTTTTTATAACTTCCATCAATCCCAGAATAGAAGAAACCGGTTTTCTTAGCTCATGAGACTGCATCCATGCAATCTGCTTTAGGGCAAGATCCTGCTCGTCTATTTTCTTTTCATCGCTCACTTTCTGAGATACATCGGTAAGGTTTAAAGAAACTCCAATAATATTGCCTTCTTCATCTCTTGCGGGGTCGTAGGTGACGTACCACCACTTCTTCCCGCTTTTGTTTTCGACCGTTCTTTCCCGGGCGACGGATTGTCCGTTAAGACATTTGTTAAAGTTCAAGATAAAGCTTTTCTTATATTTCTCTTCAAAATAATCAAGGATATTGGCATCGTTCCTCATGCTTTTGCCAAACATTTCTTCTGATATGTTTTTCGCCGCGGTGTTATAGGCTAAGATGTTCATATCCAGGCCAATTAAAAAATGTAATGAACTCGAGGCGTCAAAAAAAGAGCGCAACTTGTTGGCAGATTGTTTTGCTTTTATATAAAGTTCTTTCAGGATTTTTAAACTGGTGTCAAACTCTAATAAATGGATGGCTTGTTTTGAGAGGATTTCTAATGTTTTTATCTGATAATCATCTAGTTTTTTAGGAGTATGGTCAATTACACAAAGGCTACCTAAACTATGCCCGTCTGACGTGATGAGCGGAGCGCCTGCATAAAATCTAATCTTCGGCCCACCAGTTACCAGCGGATTTTGCACAAAGCGCTGATCTATTTGCGTGTCGTTAACAATTACCATTTTTGATTCCTCTATCACATGGTTGCAGAAGGCATCCGCTCTAGGAGAGGTTTCTATATCGGTGCCAACCTTAAACCTCAGGTACTGGGTGTCGTTATCCAATAGCGTAATAAGTGCTATAGGCGTACCGCATATTTTTGCGGCAAGTGCTGTTATTTCCTGTAGTTCATCTTCTTTAGAGATTTCCAATTTTAGAAATCTATTTACCTCCATTAATCGTTCGAGTTCTTTTAAAGGCATAAGACTATTTAAGATGTTTAAGGATTTCAACGGATTTTCTGCTTTTTGGGCACTTTAAATCATGCATATTTTTGATGTCAGGTTTTCTTTGGTCGCTTGGATGGTTAACAACTCTGGTCACATGTGTTTAGCACTTTTCGTACCTCAACCCATCGCATATATGTCCATAGGTTAAAATTTCGCACCTTTTTGCCCGTTGGATAAAAGTGACGTAATCAAGTATCATGCCATTAGTCTTTCGGGAAGAGTTCATCAAATTTCTTAAGAGTCTTGCTTACTGGAAACCCGGACGGAAATCTAAAACAATACCATTCATGCAAAATCTTTTGTACGTAGGAGCGGGACCATCATCAAATACATGCCCCAAATGCGAATCACAGCGTGAGCAATTCACTTCAATACGTTCCATTCCATGTGAATGATCTGCTTTATAGATGACACTATTTTTGCGAACTGGTTCAAAAAAGCTTGGCCAGCCACAGTCAGCCATAAACTTGGCATCAGAACGGAATAATTTATTGCCACAAACTGCACAATAGTAAGTTCCTTTAGTGGTACTGTTCCAAAGTGGATTTTTGAATGGCGCTTCAGTAGCCTGCTCTCTAGCTACTGCGTATACAGCCGGAGGTAATATTTTTTTCCATTCCGCGTTGCTAACATTCAGGTGCTTCGTATCTGTATTTGAATAATAAGGATTTTTCTGAAGCTTTTTTTGCTGCGTTTGACTAAATACGCTGTAACTGATTGTTAATAATGTTATTAAGCTAAATAATTTTTTCATATCTCTAATTTATTCCAATAAATTGTGGACATTATAACACATTATGATATCCTTTTTAACATATACGATAGATCAGATTCAAAGGTATTTTGTTTTTCTCAATATGATAGTCGGTTGACAAAGAATATTTTTGTTGTGAGTTTTTGTTGGGTTTTGCCTTTAGTGTTGTAGCTATTTCTAAATAAATTTAATCGCTTTCTTCCATTCAGTAATTTTGCAAACAAATAGTTCTCGGTTTTGCAAATCCTGTTACAAAAGGGTAAAACGCAGATTCTACGCCTCCGGTTTTTTCTCTTATATTTGCGCAAATTTTAAACAAATCGTTTAAAAAGCTGTCCGTAGCTCATTCGTAACCACGAAACAAAAAACGGTATTTAATTTATGGCAACATTACAAGCAGAGATAGCCAAGAGACGTACTTTTGGAATTATTAGTCACCCCGATGCAGGCAAAACCACTTTAACAGAGAAACTGCTATTGTTTGGCGGTGCAATCCAAAAAGCGGGAACGGTAAAAAGAAATAAGGACGAAAAAACTGCGACTTCGGATTTTATGGAGATTGAGAAACAGCGTGGAATTTCTGTTGCTACCTCTGTAATGGGTTTCGAGTATAAAGGCGCCAAAGTTAATATTTTGGATACGCCAGGTCACAAGGATTTTGCCGAAGATACTTACCGTACTTTAACCGCTGTTGATTCGGTTATTTTGGTGGTGGATTGTGTGAAAGGGGTGGAGGAACAGACCAAAAAGCTGATGCAGGTTTGTAGGATGCGCCATACGCCGGTTATTATTTTCATCAATAAAATGGACCGCGAGGGTAAAGACCCTTTTGATTTGTTGGAAGAATTGGAAAAAGAACTAAATATTTCTACCCGTCCGTTAAGCTGGCCGATAGGAATCGGTCATTCTTTCAAAGGAGTTTACCAATTGAATAATAAGGTTTTAAACCTATTTAGCGCCAATAAAAAGCAAATTGCGAAAGATCAAATCAGTATTGCAGATTTAACAGATCCACAAGTTGATCAATTAGTGGGCGATAATTTAGCGGCTAAACTTAGGGATGATGTGGAGCTGATTGAAACCGTTGCCGAACCTTTTGATAGGAGCTTATATTTAGCAGGTTATTTGGCACCGGTATTTTTCGGAAGTGCCATTAACAATTTTGGGGTGCAGGAATTACTGGAAACCTTTATTGATATTGCGCCTTCGCCACAAGGACGTGAAACAGACACCCGTAAAGTTGAAAGTGATGAGCCTAAATTTACAGGATTCGTGTTTAAAATTCACGCTAACTTAGATCCTAATCATAGAGATAGAATTGCTTTCTGCCGGATTTGTTCGGGAACGTTTAAGCGGAACACATTTTACCAGCACAACAGATTAAATAAAAAATTAAAATTTGCATCGCCGACAAGTTTTATGGCGGATAATAAAAGTTTGGTAGAAGAAGCTTTTCCGGGCGATGTGATTGGTCTGTACGATTCGGGCAACTTTAAAATTGGAGATACATTGACCGAAGGCGAAAACCTGCAATTTGTGGGCATCCCGAGTTTTTCGCCGGAGATATTTAGAGAATTGGAAAACAACGATCCTTTTAAAACCAAGCAGTTAGAAAAAGGAATCCACCAGTTAAGTGATGAAGGCGTGGCTCAGCTGTTTATCCAAAATCCAGGCAACCGAAAAATTATTGGAACAGTTGGAGAGCTTCAGTTTGAAGTAATCCAGTTTAGGTTATTGAACGAATACGGCGCTGCCTGTTCTTTCCGCCACATGAACATTACCAAAGCAAAATGGATTTCTGCAACTTCCGAAGATGAATTAAGGAAATTTATCCAGCGACATAGCTCAAAAATAGCTTACGATAAAGAGAATAAACCGGTTTTTTTAGCCGCTTCTGCTTGGGATATCGAATACGCTACAAAACAGTTTCCTGAAGTTAGTTTCCATGATACTTCGGAGTGGAGTTTGATTGCGAAGAAGTAAGTGTAAGTTCTTTTGTCTTGAAACAAAAGAACCAAAAGTTCAAGGCTTCCGAATCTTTGTTCATTCCACCACGGTAAATCTTTTGAGCGCAATCCAAGCCGTGTGAACGGCAGTGCCATTACCAAGTTTCTGCAACACTTCTGCGGATTGCTGATATCCCTCGGTCAACAAAGGAAGTGCAGAAAGATTTATCGGGCTCCAATCCAAACATTCAGAGGCCGGATTTACTGAACGGTTCTGCTGTTTCATTTGTAAAGTTGCCACAATAAAGGGAGCGGTGGAAGTGCTGGAAATCAGAAAATTGGTAGCACAAAGGAAAGTTAAAGCAGAACCAAGCCTATAGCGAAAGCGGTTTCACTCGGGTACGCAAAAACTTTGTACTGGCACTATCCAGTGAAAATCAGCGCTGTCGATTTTCTAATGTGTGGTGGCATTGCGCCCAAAGCACCTGTGCGACGAAAAGAGATTTTTGTTTCTTTTCATCTGAAAAGAAATAGCCTTTCCGGTGGCAATTAGCCGAGGATATTTCAAATTTGAAAATCATCTCAAGTATAGATTTTACATCACTTCTGAAGACAAGTCCAACCACCGTCGGTTAGGGAGCGCCACAGCGCCCAAACTTTTGGCCAGCGCTTCAGCTTTGCGATGACGCAGGAACTTTTCAGAAGAACAAAACGCAAACTTCAAAAAAACTCCTTTACCTTTATGGTAAAATACAAAAACCTGAATGCCGAAAGAAAATCTTCCTCAAACCCACCGTTTCATTTTCGATGATTTTAATTTTGAGGATTTCTCTGAGCAACAGATTTTAAAGCACTTAAAATCGCAACTCAACCACGATAGTAATCTAAAAGTTCATCCTTTATCTATCCATATTAACCAGTCATGTTTTGAGATAGAAGCCCAGACAGAAACAAATCCGCTTGTAACCATTGTAAAAGGCGAAAAGCAGTTGCTGTTAAGTTGCGATTGCGGTTTTATCCATCCCGATAAGTTCCTTTGCGATTATCAGGCAACAGCATTATCAGCACTTAGCAAAAAGCCAGAATACCGAATTTTCTTTCATGAAAAGCAACGGATCGAAGCCTTTAAAAACGAAGCATCAGCTTACGGATTGGAGAACGAAGATAATTTATCAGACTACTTCGAACTCGTTTTTGAACGGAACAGTTATTTGGTAAACGCAAAAAACTCAAAACTCATACCTTTAAATTCATCGGCTTTAAAGCAATTAAAATCGGAACTTTTAAAGCATGATTCGCCAGACTTAAAAAGTCAGGCCCTTGAAAAAACAAAAATCATCGTTTTAAAACAGCATAAATACTATCGTCATTTATGTATCGATTTTTATGAGGTTAGTTTAGCCAAAGATGGAAATATAAAAAATCCGCTTGTTCTGTTAAATCCTTTAGATTTTATTTGGAATACCGAGCATCAGGATGAGATTAAGTTTTTTTCGGCTTTGCAGAAATTTGCCAATCCGGTTGAGCAACAGATAAGCTCAACGGAACTGAAAGCGTTGAAAGCTGTTGTGGCAAACCCTAACGGATATTCGATTTTTCAACATCAGAAAGGAAAGTCGGACCAAGTTAACGCCAGTTCACTCACGCCTGTAAAACTCCATAAAAGTAGTTTCAGAATTAAATTAACCGTTTTACAGACTGATAACTTTTATCAGATAAACGCAAATTTTTCAGTCGAGAATAAAAGCTATGAGTTGGCGGATGTTACTTTAGTTTATGATTGTTTCGTTGCTTACGAAAATGATTTTTATTTGGTTGATAGTGCTCAAAAACTTGCTATAATTCAGTGGTTAAAGCAACATCCCGACGGGATGCAAATCCATCAATCCAAATACCTCAATTTTAAAAGAACGTATTTGGAGAATATGGAAGACCAGGTGGAAGTTGTTTATAAATATTTAAAATCCGGTTCGCCGGCGCAACTCAAAAACAACGGATTTTTAGCGCCGCTCGAAAAAATAATTTACCTATCAGATTTTGGCGAACATGTAATGATTATCCCGGTAATGCGTTATGGCGAGGCAGAAGTGCAAGTACGTAGCAGAAAGCAGGTTTATGGTTTAGATGCTCGACAAAAGGAGTTTATAGTTGCCCGTAATGATGCCGAAGAAATTGCTTTTACTGCTCTGTTAACCAAACAGCATCCGTATTTTGCCGAGCAGTTAGAAAACGGACTGCATTATTTTTATCTGCATAAAAAGTATTTTTTAGATGAAAACTGGTTTTTAAACACGTTTGATGAATGGCAAAACAAAAACATTACAATTCTTGGTTTTAATGAGCTGGAAAACAATGCGCTCAACTTAAATAAAGCCAAAATAAGTATTAAAATAATTAGCGGTTTAAACTGGTTTAATGCAAACATAAAAGTTGGTTTCGGCGGAAAAAAAGCAAGTTTAAAACATCTGCACAAAGCCATCAGAAATAAGCATAAATATGTAAAGCTGGACGACGGTACTTTGGGCATTTTGCCCGAAGAATGGATTGCCAAATTTGCTGAATATTTCAATGCTGGCGAAGTGATTGACGATGAAACCATTCAGATTCCAAAAAGCAACTTTACTACAATTGAAGAACTTTTTGATGCCGAAATGCTGGACGAAAAAGCCAGTGAAGAACTGAAATATTATAAAAAGCAGTTCGCAGATTTTGATAGAATAGCAGAGGTTGAAGTTCCGAAAGCTTTGCAAACCACGCTTCGCGATTACCAAAAGCAAGGATTAAATTGGTTGAGTTTTTTAGATGATTTTAATTTCGGAGGGATTTTGGCGGATGACATGGGGCTGGGTAAAACGGTGCAGATTATCGCTTTTATTTTACTCCAAAATCAGAAAGTAAAGCACAACACCAATTTACTGGTTTTGCCAACTTCTCTTATTTTTAACTGGTTGGCGGAGTTTCAAAAATTTGCACCAAGCTTAAAAATCCTTACCATTTATGGTCATCAGCGACAAAAGGATGTTGAGAATTTCAAAGATTATCAGGTAATTATTACTTCTTACGGAACGCTGTTATCGGATATTAATTTTATAAAAGATTACGAGTTCAATTATGTGTTTTTGGATGAATCGCAGGCTATTAAAAACCCAGAATCGCAACGTTACAAAGCGGTAAGATTGTTAAAATCGAGGAATAAAATTGCCATTACCGGTACGCCGATAGAAAATAATACTTACGATTTATACGGTCAGCTTTCTTTTGCTTGCCCCGGTTTGTTGGGCAGTAAGCGCTACTTTAAAGATATTTACGCCATGCCGATTGATATGTTTAAAGACGGCAAAAAGGTTTCGGCATTACATCAAAAAGTAAAACCTTTTATTTTACGGCGGACAAAAAGTGAGGTGGATTTGCAGTTGCCAGAAAAAACAGAAATGGTGCTTTATTGCGAAATGGAAACCGAACAGCGACGGATTTATGAGGCTTATGAAAAGGAATTTCGCGAATATATTTCGGCAATTACCAACGAGGAACTGCGGAAAGACAGCATGAATGTTTTAAAAGGTTTAACCCGATTAAGGCAGATTTGTAATTCGCCAAAATTATTGAAAGGCGACCGTTTGCCGGGAAACCAATCCATCAAAATTGATACTTTGATTTCGCAGATTAAGGAACATGCACCTAATCATAAAATTTTGGTTTTTTCGCAATTTGTTGGCATGTTGGATTTGGTAAAAGCACAATTACAGCTGGAAAACATTGCTTTTAGCTACTTAACCGGGCAAACCCAAAACAGGAAATCGGTAGTCGATGATTTCCAAACTGATGAAAATATTAAAGTGTTTTTGGTGAGTTTAAAAGCGGGTGGTGTTGGCTTAAATTTAACCGAGGCAGATTATGTTTATTTGATTGATCCTTGGTGGAACCCCGCGGTCGAAAATCAGGCGATAGACCGAGCACACCGTATTGGGCAAACAAAAAAAGTTGTAGCGGTACGTTTAATTTGTAGCAATACCGTGGAAGAAAAAATGCTGGAATTACAGCAAAGAAAGAAAAACCTTTTTGAGAATGTAATTCCTTCGGATAACGAGTTTGTAGGTAATTTAAATAAGGATGAATTGTTGCGAATTGTGGGATAGATTTTTGCGCTACTGTAATGGTGTGCTTCGTAACAAAATCGGGCTACTACTGGGGTTTATTGATACGAGGTACGAGTTCGCACCAGGCGGGTTGCAAATCCTCGTTATTCTTGAGTTAGGGATGCGCAAAAGCTAACATCCCGAACAGCTTTGATTTAAGAATGAGTTTAAAACATTCCATTTTCGTTTACAATGTCGGAAGGAACCGGTTGTCCAAAGTCCCAAAGCTCAACAATTTTATCTTGATCAAATTTAAAGATATGAATAACAGCAAGGTCTGTGCCTCCCTGTGTAAATTTCACACGAGAATGAACCGCAACTAAATCGCCGTCTTCCAATGCCCTTTGTATTTCAAAAGTTTTGTTCGGATTTTTTGTTGCGTTCTCTTCCATCGCATTCATCAAAGTATGTCTGTCTCCTTTGAAGTAAGCATTATGGTGCTTAAAATTGTCATCTACATAAAGTTCAAATGCTTGCTTTGACTTTCCTTTGGATGCAAGTACTAAAAAGGCTTGTGCAATTTCTTTTTTTGTCATGGGGATATTTTACTTCTTTTTTTCGATTTTATGTCGTCTGCTAACGCCGTCCGCTGGTACGAGCTACTGATTTGCTTTAGCATGATAAACTTCAACATATTCACGGGCTAGTGCGAGTAATAGTAATAACAACTTCACTTCTAATTGTGAGATAATAAAAGCTTTTTAGTCGTTACGTGAAAATAGTCTGTTCTGTTACTTAGGGAAAACGGCCACTTATCTTTCGCTGGTGCTAGCTCTCCCATAAACTTCCGTAATCAACCTTAACTGTTGCGCACAATTACTATTACACTGATCCGGTAAAATTCTGAAACTCCAATTATCAGATGCTTTGCCGGGGATGTTCATTCTGCTGTCTTCATCCAAATTTAAAATATCCTGAATTGGGATAATGGCTGTTTTAGCTACAGAGGCATAGGCCATTTTTATCAGGCTATCGGCAACATTGTGCTCGTCTACGTTTTTATTGAGGTATGCGCTTAAACGTTTTTTACCGCTTTCTGTTAAATCGTTTTTAAACCAACCTTTAATGGTGTTGTTATCATGCGTACCAGTGTAAACAATAAAATTTGCGGAATGCTGATGTGGAATATAGGCAGAAACCGGCATGTCCTCGCCGAAGGCGAATTGTAGCACTTTCATCCCGGCAAGGTCAAATTCATCTCTTAAATCGAAAATCTCGGAGCTTACATCTCCTAAATCTTCTGCAATAAAGGGCATTTCTGGAAATTTGGCTTTAACTTCGTTTAAAAAATCAAGCCCCGGTGCCATGCGCCATTCGCCGTTAACGGCTGTGCTTTCTGTGCCGTTTACTTGCCAATAATTATAAAATGCCCTAAAATGGTCTAAGCGTAAAAGGTTAAACCACGAGAGGTTTTTGCCAATTCTATTGATCCACCATTTGTATTCATCTTTTGCCATCGCCTCCCAATTGTAAACCGGCATGTTCCATAGCTGACCATAGGCAGAAAAATAATCGGGCGGAACACCGGCCGTTTTATCAATGCTTCCATCCTCGTTTAGCGAGAACAAAGTGGGATTTGCCCAAACGTCCGACGAATCGTGGTTAACGTAAAAAGGTAAGTCGCCAATTAAATGAATATAATTTTGGCTACAGTAACTTTTCAAACTTTCCCATTGCTGTTTAAAAACATACTGATACCATTGCTGTTCTAGAATTTCTTCTTTATAGTCGTTGCTGAACTCGATTAGTGCAGTGGTGTCCCGAAGCTTAAATTCGTTGGGCCATTCAAACCAAGGTTGGTTCAGCTTGTTTCTTAAAACCGTAAAAAGTGAATAATCTGGCAACCAGTCTTTTTCATCGGCTATAAATTTTTGGAAGGCGTTATCTTCGGCAGACTGAGTCCTAAAATTTAGGAAAGCTTTCTTTAAGAGTTGCGTCTTAGTTGCCTTAACCTGCTGGAAATTTATAGTAGTGGTTGCTTCTTCGCGGAAATCTGCGAAATCTGTTTCTTGTAGGTAGCCGTCCGCTACTAAACTTTCGGGACTAATAAATAGGGGATTTGTTGCCCTACTACATAAGGTGCTGTAAGGCGAAAGATCATGTTCGCCAGCTCCCGTACCAATGGGTAAAACTTGCCAATAACGCTGACCGGAATGTTTCAGGAAGTCGACGAAGCGATATGCTTCGAGGCCTAAATCTCCGATACCAAAAGCGGATGGTAAGGAACTGATGTGCATTAGTATACCTGCATTCCTGCTGTTTTTACCTGATAATTTACAGACAGCAAAAGGAATTTTTAATGAAATATCCTGAAGCAGAACCGCTTTGCCGCCTCCTTCGTTTTTTTGGAAAACATTATACCAGTTTGCTTCTTCGGGCAAAATAACCTGTGTGTCTTCCCAATTTATAGCCTCAAAAGCTACATTTTGGCTTTCGAGAATCCCTGCCGAATTTATTACTGAAATTACCAATAAAGTTTGTTGCTGTACTTGCCTTATAAATGCGATAACATTGTTTTGATATTTGCCTGTAACTTTTAAAGGGCGGTAATCGCCGAGCGAAAAAATATCATTTGCTTCGTTTCTTAGTTTATAAAGTTGCTGAGTGAGCCATAGTTTAATGCCTCCGGTGCTATAATCCACCATTAACTCGTCAATAGAAACCGAATCAAACTTTTCGAGTTCTTGCATTCGCAGGTTGTAATCTACTTTTCTTCTGTTATCGGGATCCACAAAACTAAAATCCCAAAACTCGCCGCCTTGGTAAACATCCGGTATGCCTGGACTTGTAAACTTTAAACCCAGTTGCGCCAAGGAATTGTAAACACCATACAAGGCTATCTTTTGGTGATAAGCCTTAAAGTCGGGGAGGAACGGGTTTTTGGGATTTAGCAAAAACGCAATGTAACCGGCTACGTTTTCTTCGAATTTGCTGTTTACGTTTGCCCAGTCAGACTGTTGTTTGCCCTCGCGAAATGCTTTTTGCAAATAGGCATTTAAGCGCTCTTCAAAATCAGCTTCCTCCGCTTTAACTAATGGATAATTCGCTAAAAGGCATTGGTAAATAAAGTATTCTTCATGCAGGGCAAGCTGTAGTTCTTCTCGTTTTTGTGCGTTTAGCTGTTGCCAAGCTTTTACCTTATTAAACCACTCTGTAGGTAGGGCAGTAAGCACATTTAATCTAGCCCTAGCATCCTCGCCCCGTTTGGTATCATGGGTGCTGGTGGTATTTAAACTCAACGGATTTTGCTTTTGCCGATGCTGCATTAAGCGATGGAATTCATCAGCCGTAATCCCGAACGATGCGGGATGATCGCCAACTTCATTATGGCCGATGAAACGGAAGTTGGTGTACATAAGCGTGTCTTCTACGCCTTTGGCCATTAATGGTCCGCTAAACTGCATTAATCTTTTAAAGAAGATAGTTACGGCTTTATTCCAGATGGCGCTTTTATCTGTGTTAGGCGCTAAAAAAATCTCCTCCAGTTTTTCTGCTTCTTTCCGGAAAGGAATTTCCCGGGATTTAATGTTTTCAAAAACAATTGCTAAAGCTTGTTGGTCTGCCTTATTAAGCGGGAAATCCTCGCTGTAAAAGCGGTACACAGGCATATTTATCAGTAATGCAGCAATTGCTTTCTTTAAGTTTTCCTTTTCTAAAACTTCGGTGCTTAACTGTAGCTTTTCAAATAATTTGTACAAATTCTCCAGCTCGCCCGCTAAATGATTTTCTAAAATATATCGCTTTTTTAAAAGCTCATCTTCCGCTATTGCTTTGCTTGGATTAATGGTTTCGTAAAAGTTATCAAACTCTTGTGCCGCTGTATTTTGAGTAAACAGGTTGTTGATTATCCCTAAAAAATCATAACCGGTGTTGCCTTGAATTGGCCACGCAACCGGAATTTCTTCGCCTTTTTCCAGTATTTTTTCGGCTATAATGTAGGTTTCTTGTCCGGCTAATTTTCTTAAACGTTTAAGGTATTCAGTAGGTTCAAAGAGGCCGTCAATATGGTCAATCCGTAAACCATCGAAAACTTCGCTATCTACCATTTTTTTGATGAACTGATGATGCTTTGCAAAAACGGTTTCATCTGCCATATTCAGGCATATTAAGCCGTTAACGGTAAAAAACCTGCGGTAATTAATGCGCTTGTTTGTTTCTTGCCACAAACAAAGTTCATAATATTGCGCTCGGCTGGTTTGTATAATTAGCTGTTTGTTTTGGTTGTAAGCATCCAACAAGTTTTGCAGTTCAAAAGCGGTTTCCGGTGCACCAATAGTTTCCCTAATTTGGGTTAAGATGTTTTCCCACCTTTCCGCATACTCTTCTTTTGAGGTGATATCGGCTAAAAGCTGTACTTCATGTACAAGGTTGTCTAACTTCAGTTTTTCCAGAAAAAAACTGTAGGAGGAAGGTTTTAACGGAAAAGGATTGTTGCTGTAACAAAGCACCAATCGCTCGCCTGTCCATTTGATTTTTATTTTTTCTGCATCTATCGCTGTTTCCAAATCTTCACCTAAAACCGGCACCATCAGTTTCCCTTGCATTACAGGGCAGGTATAAACCGAATCGAAATAATTTGTGAATAAAGATTTTGTGCCTTTTTCCAACAAATCCATCAACCAAGCATTTTTTGGATGGAAAGCCATGTGGTTAGGAACAATATCCTGCAACCAAAACATTTTTTCTTCTTTTAGCCAATGGCTGATGTTTAGGAGCTGGCTTTCAGTGCCTATCTCGGCACCAATTTGCGATGGATTGCAAACATCGTAACCATGGGTACTGCCCGGTACGGCTTCGAAAATAGGGGAGCCGTAAATTGTTTTTACGCCCAGTTTTTTAAAATATGTTTTTATTTTTTCAAAGTCCTGTAGCGTAAAGTCTTTGTTAAACTGGATTCTATAAGTCGATAATAGGTTTTTCATGTTCGTGATGGGTAGAAGGGCAGTTTTTTCGATAGTAAATTTGTGCAGATGATGCTGAAATAAGTTTGGCAGAAGTTGATGCGTCTCCGCCATAAATAGGAGCAGCCGAGTCGAGCAGTAATTCCCAAGGTTCACTGCCTTCTTCTGGCGGTAAGCCCGTACTGGTTTCTGCAAAATTCAGGTAACATTTTAATTCATGCGCACCAAATTTTCGGTGTAGCACAATCATTTGGTCGTTTTCAGACAAAGTCGCTTTTATGGAAGTTCTGTCTGGGTTTTTCATTATAGGGTTGGTTTTACGGAGATTAATTAAGTCCTGGTAAAACCTGAACATTGTTTGATGGTATTCTTTGTTTAAACAGTTCCAGTTTAATTTTGATTTTAAAAAGGTTTGTTCGTCTTGCGGATCTGGAACTTCGTTATCGGTATGGAAAGCTTCAAATTCTTTTTTTCTGCCTTTGCGTACAGCTTCAATAAGTTCGTAGTCCGAGTGACTTACAAAGTATTGGAAAGGTTGATTTTCTGCCCATTCTTCGCCCATAAAAAGCATCGGCACAAATGGCGAAACCATGACAGCAACGGCCATCAACTTTTGCATTTCGAACGAGAAAAGGTGGCTAAGCCTTTCGCCCAACATCCGGTTACCTATTTGGTCGTGGTTTTGGGCAAACACAATAAACTGTTGTCCTTCTAAACCGTTGGTATCGCTCCCGAATTTGCGTCTACGGTGCGCCGAATATCTTCCATCGTAAACATAAGCGTTTTCATAAGCTTGGGCTAAATCTGCCAAGCCGTTAAAATCTTCGTAATATCCATTTTTTTCGCCACCGGCACTTACCCGCAAAGCATGATGAAATTCATCAATCCACTGCGCATCCATCTGAAAACCGTGGTTTGCCAAAGCGTCTAAGTAACGCCTGTTATTTAAGTCGCATTCAATAATTAAAATCGCATTGGAAAGGGTTTCTTTGTTGAACTCGTCGACTTTTTCTCTTAATTCTGCTAAAATATGCTTGGCGCTTTCATCTTTAAAAGCGTGTACAGCGTCCATCCGCAAAGCATCAACATGGAAATCTTTAAACCACATTAAAGCGTTTGTAATTACATATTCTCTTACGCCATCGGCATACGCGTCATCAAAATTTACGGCCGGTCCCCAAGGGGTTTGGTGTTTCTCTGTAAAATAAGGCGCAAACTTTGGCAGGACGTTTCCCTCGGGTCCTACGTGGTTATAAACTACATCTAAAATAACGGCTAGGCCTTTCTGATGACAACAATCTACCAGTTTCTGAAATTCCGCCGGTCCGCCGTAGCTGTTTTGAACTGCAAAAGGGAAAACGCCATCATATCCCCAATTTCGGTCGCCCGGAAATTGCGCAATAGGCATAATCTCGATAGCGGTAATACCTAAATTAAGCAGGTGGTCCAGCTTTTCTATTACACCGTTGAAGTCGCCTTTTTCTGAGAACGTTCCTGCATGGAGTTCATAAATGATGAAATCTTTTAACGATGGTGTCTTCCAGTCGCTATCATTCCATTGATAGGCGTTCAAATCAACAGCTTCCGACGCTTTATGGATGCCGTCAGGCTGAGATAGCGAAGCTGGATCTGGTAACTCTTCTCCGTCCAACAAAAAAGCATAGCGGTTGCCGGCTTTTAAATCTTTAGTTTCCAAAAGCCAGTATTCACCTTGCTTTATTAAGTTTAAAGCCTTAGCGGTTGTTGTCGAATGCTTGTCCCAAATTTTTATTTGCAGTGTTTTGGCAAAGGGTGCCCAAACCTTAACAGATGCTTTACCTTCGCTAAATCTTATGCCTAATTCCATGTTTTTTATTTCACAGCTTTAAGTAAAACAACGGAACGGCCACTTACTTCAATCTCTGCGCTGGCTGAATACTCGTCTTCGTTAGCTTGGGGATCGGCGGTATCGAGAATTTTTACCCATTTTTCTCCGTATTTTGAATTGGGAAGATGATAAACGATAGGCTCATGATAAGCGTTGAACATAAAGTAAAAATCGTCATCAACTACTTTGTTGCCGTTTTTGTCCTGCGTTCTTAAGCCATGTCCGTTTAAGAATATAGCAAGTGAGCGGGCAAAGTCATGATTCCAATGTTCGTCGTCCATTTCTTCGCCTTCTGGTAAAAACCAAGCGATATCGGTTAAACCAATTCCTTTGATGGGCTGGCCTTGGAACCATTTTTTTCTGGCTAAGCTTGGATGAGCTTTACGGATGGCAATGAGCTTTTTTGTAAAATCGAGCAATTCTTTATCAACTGTGTCCCAGTTTAACCACGAAATTTCATTATCCTGACAGTAGGAATTGTTGTTCCCTTTTTGGGTTCTTCCAAATTCGTCTCCTGCTACCAGCATTGGTACGCCCTGCGAAAGAAAAAGCGTTGCCAAAAAATTTCTTTTTTGCTGATTCCTAAGTGCAATAATATTTGGGTCATCGGTATCTCCTTCGGCACCGCAGTTCCAAGAGCGGTTATGAGAGTCTCCATCTTGGTTATCGTCCAAATTGGCTTCGTTATGTTTTTCGTTGTACGAAACCAAATCATTAAGCGTGAAACCGTCATGCGCTGTGATGAAGTTGATGCTTGCTCCGGGAGTACGGCTATCTTTGTAAAGATCAGGACTACCGGCAAAGCGCTCGGCAAACTCGCCCAACATACTATCTGCACCAATCCAATAATCACGTACGCAGTCTCGGTATTTTCCGTTCCATTCTGCCCATTCATTTGGGAAGTTTCCTACTTGGTAGCCTCCCTCGCCAATGTCCCAAGGCTCGGCAATAAGTTTTACCTGCGAAATAATTGGATCTTGATGGATGATATCGAAAAACGAGCTTAGTTTATCAACCTCATGAAGTTCGCGGGCAAGCGTACTGGCTAAATCAAACCTAAAACCGTCCACATGCATTTCGGTAATCCAATAACGCAAACTGTCCATAATTAAACGTAAAACCGTGGGCATTCTGGCGTTCAAGGTGTTTCCTGTGCCGGTATAATCCATATAATAACGCATGTCATCCTCTTTTAAACGGTAATAGTTGAAATTATCAATCCCTTTAAAAGAAAGTGTTGGCCCTAATTGGTTGCCTTCTGCCGTGTGGTTGTAAACTACATCTAAAATTACCTCTAAACCTGCTTTATGAAGCTCCTTTACCATATTTTTAAACTCAGTAACCTGTTCGCCGAAAGTACCACTAGCGCTGTAACGTACATCTGGCGAGAAAAAGTTAATGGTATTGTAACCCCAATAATTGCTTAGTCCTTTCTCTTGCAAAAAGCGGTCGTTTACAAACTGATGCACCGGTAACAGCTCAACAGAAGTAACGCCCAATTCTTTGAAATAAGAAATGCTGCTAGGGTGAGACATTGCTTGGTAGGTTCCACGGATTTCTTCTGGTATATCCGGATGCTGTTTTGTAAAGCCTTTTACATGGGTTTCGTAAATAACGGTTTCATGCATCGGGATATCAGGTTTTATGTCGCCATCCCAATTAAATTGATTATCAATTACAACAGATTTTGGGATAAATGGAGCGCTATCAACATCGTTAAAACTTAAATCCTCGCCTTCATCGCCCACGGTGTAGCCAAATAAAGCGTCATCCCATTCTATGGTTCCAGAAATTGCTTTCGCATAAGGATCAATCAATAGCTTATTAGGGTTAAACCGATGTCCGTTTTGTGGCTCATACGCACCATGCACCCTGTAACCATAAAGTTGACCGGCTTTTATACCGGAAAGGCGGATATGCCAAACGTTATGGGTAACCTCAGTTATATTAAACTTGGCAGATTCTACTGAATCATTTGCTCGGTCAAAAAGGCACAATTCAACCGCTGATGCGTTTTCGCTGAAAATCGCAAAATTTACTCCTTCGTTGTCCAGCGTTGCTCCCAAAGGGTAGGGTTCGCCTGGGTAAATGTTTATTTCCATATATTTTTTTGTGGATTTTATTTTTTATTTTATTAATTAAGCATGTTTGGTGACTGCATCAATCAAAAGCGTACAGGTTTCTTGCAAAGTATGTTCGTTTATTGTAGCTACGTCGCCTTTAAAATATTTTTCTATAGCAAATTCTTTTTGTTTGATGATGATGTGGATGAAAATGGTGCCTACCGGCTTTTCTGGTGTTTCGCTTCCGCCGGGCGTATTTAATCCTGTAGTTGCTACTAAGCAATCAGCAGGAATAAGTTTTGCCAAACCTTGGACCATTGCTTTTGATACTTCTGCCGATTCGGGGGTGTATTTGTCAAGCATTTCTTGTGTTAGACCTAACAAGTCTTTTTTTATTTCAGCATCATACGCTACAATACCACCTTTAAAAAAATCGCCACAACCGGGTAAAGCGCCAAATGCACTGCAAAGGAATCCGGCGGTTACACTTTCTGCAAATGCCAAAGTGAGCTTTTGCTTTTTGAGTGTTTCTGCACAAGCTTGTAGTATAGAGTTATTTGCCATTTAAGTTGTTTTATACTTTGTTTCGTTATGTGAATCCGCCTACCAGTAACTTTTTCTTGTAATCATCTTTTATACAAATTATTACAAAAGCAGAGCCGTTTTGTCTTGCCGAGCGGAGTCGAAGCATGAAGCCCAACGCTCCCCTTCGACTCCGCTCAGGGTGACACCCTTGTATTGGTTACAAATGCTCGGCCTGTGATGTATATCCCACGGTATTCTAAGCGGTGTTCCAAGCCGAGAAAAACCGGTGCTTTCATAAGTAAATTTTATACAGTGTAGATGGCGGTTTAATACAAAACATCTGCCAAATTATAGGTTTGTCGGCGGTAGCTTATCAAAATAATTCTTCGAGCTATTTTGGAGGTCTGATGGAGAAAAATGATATTAATTCAAAAGTTTAAGCGTTGGCGCAGTTTTTGACTTTTTTAGGTAATTCAAACGTTTCGGGGTTTCGGGAAATCCCATTTAACACCCTAATTAATCTAAAATGACTAAAAAAAAGCATAATTTTTTTGATAGGTTTTCTAATGCAATGACGCAGTTTACCGGAAGTTCGGTTGCTTTTATCTCTGCATTAACAATTATAATAGTTTGGGGAATAAGTGGTCCTTTCTTTGGCTATTCAGAAACTTGGCAACTCATTATAAACACCGGGACAACGATTATTACTTTTTTAATGGTGTTTTTGATCCAGAAAGCACAAAATAAAGACGGCAAGGCTATACACTTAAAATTGAACGAACTTATTGCTGCTGTTAAAGGCGCTAGCAACCGGATGGTAAATATTGAAGATTTAACCGAAGACGACTTAAATCAGCTCCGAAAGTTTTATAAAAAATTAGCCGAACTGGATGAACGTCGCAATGATTTAGGTGCAAGCCATTCCATTGATGCAGCAGAAGCCTCTCATAAAAACAAATACGATATTGGAGGAATCCTTAGTCCTGATGTTAAAGAACCACCAATGAAAAAACTTGAAGAGCCGGAGGAAGAGTAAAGCTCTGCGCATCAATAATATTGGCGTCTGTTTAATATTATATTTAAAATCCGTTTAAAATTTAACTAATCCCAAATTCTAATTTGAATTATGTGTTAAAGTTTTCAGTGTTTAAATTTCACCACAGACACTTCACCGTTTCTTTCCATATATATTTTATCGATATCTTGTAAGTCATTTTGGAAGGTTTGTTTCCGAACTTTCTGTATTACATCTTCTTTGTCTACCAACGCTCTGTTCATATTTTTTTCTAGAAAATCTCCGTTCTCGAAGAGCAATATTTTTTTTCCTTCGGTTAAATGGCGGAAGGTTTTGTTGTGAATGTTGATCCAACTAAAAAGGCGATGAAGAATTACGATAAGAAGACTACAGCAAACCACCGGTAAAAAAGGTGAAGCACCTACAACGGCCCTGCTAAGTACGCTTCCTAAAAGTATAGAAATAATAAGGTCGAGTGGGCTTTTTAATCCGTAAGAGCGCCTTCCAGATATCCTTAATAGCAATAAGGAAAACCAAAAAATCACAAAGCCTCTGCAGCACATTTGCAAAATTGTTAAATCTTTTCCAGAGCCGAATAATTCTAAAATTATATTCATCTAAGAGTTGCTTTAAAAGGTATAAATCGTATCTTGTTGTGCTTCAAATTCCGTTCCATGGATAATGCTATCTATTTTACGAAAAGCTAAAATATCTATTTTGGATTTGTTGAAACCGAAATTTGTTTAAATCGTACAAAAATTAATGCAGTTCATGCAACATCTATCAAAAAGCAAAAACTCGTAAGTTCAAATATGTGGGACAGCACTTGGAAAACCGTATTTATCTATATTATAGCAAGTTTAGTTTGGGTTTTAACCAGCGACGAACTCATCCATAAATTAGCGCTTTCGCTAAACGGTAACGATGCTTATTTTCTTACTGTAAAGGATGTTTTTTATGTAGTAGTAAGCAGCTGTATTTTTTATTTCATTATCCGGTTTCAGAAAAGAGCTTTAGCAAGATCAGAAAAACAATATAAACAGCTCTTTTTTTCTAATCCAAATCCCTTGTGGATATATGATAAAAAAACACTGAAGTTCATGGAAGTCAATAATGCGACTATGCGACATTATGGTTACAATAGAGAACAGTTTCGTAAGATGACGATAATGGACATTCGGCCAGAGGAAGACAAAGAAAAGGTTGTGCAGGCGGTAAAGGAAAGAGCTCGAGAATACCATATTTCTGGCAATTGGCGCCATCGGAAAAAAAGCGGTGAAGTAATCATGGTTTCCATTGCCTCTCATGGAATAGCATTTAATGGCAGAGATTGCGTAATGGTAATGGCGCAGGACATAACGCTTAATGTTAAACATGAAGCCGAGTTAAAGAAAGCTTACGAAATAGAAAAAGGGTTGAAAGAACAACTCGAAAAAAGCATAGTATTAACAAAGCAATCTGGCGAAGAAAAGCAAAAATTTGCCGAAGTAATAGATCGGATAAACAATATGGTTATTATTACCAATCCGTACGGCGAAATTACCTGGGTTAACAGTGCGTTCACAAATTTCACAGGTTATTCTATCGATGAAATAGCGGGTAAAACTCCACAGCAAGTGCTCCATGGGCCAAAAACTGATCCTGAAATTCAAAATAAGATCACGGAATCTTTGCAAAAAGGTGAATTTGTGCCTTTTGAAGTTTTAAATTACACAAAAAGCGGCGAGGAGTATTGGGTAGAGTTTAATCTTTCTGCTATTTACAATGATAAAAATGAAATTGAGCGTTACATAGCGATTCAAAATGTAATAACCGAGCGAAAAGAAAGAGAAGAAGAAATAAAGGCTTACAATAACGCATTAAGAAAGCTTGCTTGGACTAATTCTCATGCCGTAAGAAAGCCGGTTGCCTCTATACTTGGTTTGGTGGACTTATGTAAGCAAACCGATCAAATTGATGAGATTAAAAAACTTCAATCACTTATTGATGTTTGTTCGGTGGAATTAGATAAGTTTATTAGAGAAATGGGAAGAGAAATTTCTAAATATGAAATCGGAGATTTCGACAAATAAATTAGCTGATAAAAGGAAGTCTATGTTAAGGCTAATCACTTGCTTATCGGCAAAGTAAACCAAAACTCAGATCCTTTCCCTTCCTCGCTGTTTACACCTATTTGTCCGTTATGCTTTTTGATGATTTCTGAACAGATGAATAAGCCAAGCCCCAAACCTTCAAATACGCCTTTTGGTAAGGTATCTACTCGGTAAAATCTTTCAAAAACCTGTGAGGCCTTTTCTTTTGGGATACCGATACCATGGTCTTTCACACTTACCCTAACGTATACTTCTTCTTTAGCGGTCGTTATTTCTATCTTTTTATTATCTGGTGAATACTTAAGTGCATTTGTTAAAAAATTGTTCACTACCTGATGGATTCTGTCCTTGTCTCCGGTAACTGCCGGAATGGACTCATCAAAATTGTAGGTAATCTCACAATCGCAATTTGCAACCTTGACACCATCAACACAGGTACGTATGCAATGGTTGATGTCAAAAAGGGCAAAATGATGGTTTAGCTCGCCAGATTTTATTTTAGTAGTATCTAACATGTCAGAAATTAATGTCAATAGCTTGTTAAGTTGCAAATCCATTTTCTCCAACATCTGTAAATGTTTTTCATTGCCGGTTTCTTTCCTAAACCTGTTGAGCAATATCTGTAGGTAACCTTTTAAAACCGTTACCGGCGATTTAAGCTCGTGGGTTGCCATGTGCACAAAATCTTCTTTTTGGATGTCTTCTTTGATCTGCCTATCAATATTGTTAAAATGAATGATGAAGCCGTTAACACTGTCGTCAGACGACAAATCTGCAACGTTTATTTCTACCCATATATCGGTGTCGCTAGTTCTCAATCTTCCTTTCCATTGCTTAACGCCAGCCTTATGAGCAATTAATTTTAAAAAGTCAAACTCAAATTTTTTCTGATCATTAGGGTGCAGTAGTTCATGAAATTTTGTGGTTTTTAATTCTTCGTTGGTATATCTTAAAATACTTTGAAAGGCTGGCGTGTAATACGTTAAGTTCAGTTTTTCATCTACAATAGCAAAAGCTTCCTCGGTTTGCTCTACCATTTTTTTAAACTTAAGCTCTTTTTGCCTAAACTTTTTGAATGCCTGCTGGATGGTCCAAACAAGCCCGGTAGCAACAAATGCTTCAATAACAAAAAGTGCAGAAAATAAGTTGTTTGTGGGGTTGCTTTGTTTAGTTATAAAATATGGAGTAACAAAAATGAGACAACTTATAACAATTGATGCTGATAACATGCTGGTAGTGCCACCGTAACAGCCGCTGAACATTAAAACCGCGATAAAAAAAACGTATCGCACAATTATGGCATTCTGCGGAGAAAAAACTAGCTGAAAATAGCTCAACCCTAAAACCAATAAAATTGGCAGAAGTATTTTTAGCCACACGGGCCTTTTATTAATTTTTTTATAATTCCAAAATAGATTGTATGTCATATAGTAGATAGTTTTTCATGTTCTAAATAATAAAAAAAATATTAATATCCAAAGGATTCAAAAAAAAATCATAGTCGTATTTGCCCCAAATATTAATTGCTTTTAAAATTGAAATCTTTGATTGGTTACAGCTATGAGCTTAAGCTAGGGTATTTAAACGAGGACTAAAAGTCTGAAACGTTTTGATACAAGGTTTTTCATTTCCGCAGTTTATAAGACTTTACGGAAGTTACAAAAAAAGGCACAAACTTTGACTAAGTGAATGAATCTATCTTCAATTAAACAAATACCATGTCAACAACAAAAGTAAAAAAAGGCGCTAAAGAAGAAGCTTCTAAAGTGTCTAAAAACGATAAAGCGCTTAAACAGCAAAAAAGTGAGAACGCAAAAGGTTTGAGCGACGCAAAAAAAGCCTGACGTTCTTGAAAAATTTATCTATCTATTAATCTTAAAAACTAAAACTATGGCAAAGTACTCAGAAAAAGCCGGAGAAAAAGTAGAAGAAACCATGCATGAAATGAAAGAGGGTAAACTAAAAACCGGATCCGGTAAAAAAGTAACCTCTAAAAAACAAGCGGTGGCCATCGGCTTGTCAGAAGCTAGGAAAGAAGGCGCTAAAGTGCCAAAGAAAAAGTAGGAATCGAAAGAGGGGACTCTATTGAAAATGAGACACATCAAAAGGTAGAGCCTTCTCATTTATTGTCTTAAAAACAGTCAATTAATGTCTTTTTTTTCAAACAGATTTGTACTTTTACTGTAAATTAAACCTATGGCGCCTCCAATTTTTCAAACCATTTACAACCATCCGCTTTTTACATCAGAAGATTTGCAAGAAATTGCGTCACTGCATCAAAAAGTTATTGTGCCAAAAAGCGGTTATCTATTGGAGGAAGGAAAAACGGCCAATGCTTACTATCTTGTTGAAAAAGGCTTGATCCGTTTTTATGTACATGATTTTAACGGTAACGAGATCACTACACAGTTTATCTGCGAAAATGAAATAGTGAACGAAGTGTCCTCCTTATTTCAACGCATTCCATCGGTGCAAAATATCCACGCTATTACTGATGCAGTAGTTTGGAAGATTGATTTTAATGATTTCCAGCATTTATATCACAGCATGGAATCTGTAAGGGAATGGGGACGCGAGTGGATGTCGGCACAGCTGTTTCAAATCCAGCAACGTTCTATCGAAATGATTACCCAATCCGCCTCCATCCGTTATCTGCATTTAATGGAGCATCGGCCACAAATTATCCAACAGGCACCGCTAAAGCAAATAGCTTCATATCTGGGCATTGCAGATACTTCCTTAAGCCGTATCCGTAAAGAACTGGTAGTTCCTAATATTTCTTGACTTATGTAAAGTGATTTTAAAGTTTCTATCCCTACTTTCGATAAAGCAAATAGGTAAGAAATGAAAAATCTAAAAACGGTATCATTCTCGATTTTTATCGATTCGGATAGAGAAAAAATATGGGACGTACTCTGGGATCCTGAAACTTACAAAAAATGGACGTACGTATTTTCTGAAGGAAGCCATTATAAGGGCGAGATGAAGGAGGGCAATACCATTCAGTTTTTAGGAGAAGATGGCGGAGGCATGAACTCGTACATCGAAAAATTGATCGAGAACGAGCAGATGGTTTTTTCACATCAAAGCGAGTTAAAAAATGGTGTAGAAACCCAGTCAAGCTGGCAAGGCGCAAAAGAAATTTATTATCTGAAAAAAGAAACAGATAACAGTACAGAACTACAGGTGGTTGTGGACGTTACCCCAGATATGGAAAGTTATTTCACTGAAGCTTTCCCAAAAGCATTGACCCTAATTAAACAGCTTTCAGAAGCAAATCACTAACCCCTAACGCATAACCTATGGACACAGCAACATCAAAAAAATTAGAGGTCATTATTCCTGCCTATCGGATGCATTCGCAAAGTTTTAAAAATGTTTTGGACGGCATTACCGAAGAAGCTGGATTGAAAAGAATTAACAATAGTACCAACCACGTAATATGGATGACAGGCAACTTGGTAAACTGTCGTTATTGGATAGGCAATTTGTTGGGTGTAGCAGATAAGGATCCTTATGAGGATTTGTTTGAAGAGGGGAGGACGTTAGACGAAAGCCTCAATTACCCAAGTATAGAAGAGCTAAAAGGAAGTTTTGCCTCCATCTCTCCAAAAGTGTATCAAAAATTATTAACAGCAACTGATGAACAATTGGATAAAGCTTATTCATTTGGGATGAACATTTCTTTTGTTGAGGAAAATGTTTTAAACATGATAGGGATGTGCATTGCTAGAGAAGATTACCTGCTTGGCCAGATAGGTTTAATGCGCAAACTGCTGGGTTTAAAAGGGATGAGTTATGATATAAATGATAGCCTAGCTTATTAAAATTTTAATTTAAATATAAAAAAATATGGCAACCGTAAATGCTTATCTGGTGTTTGATGGCAACTGTGAAGAAGCTTTCAATTTTTATAAATCGGCTTTTGGCAAGGAGTTTAGTATTTTAAGCAGATTTAGTGAAATGCCTCCACAAGAAGGGATGCCTGTACTTGCTGATGATGTGAAAAACAGAGTGATGCATGTGAGTTTACCCATAAGTGCAGAAACAATTTTGATGGGGAGCGATACCATGCCCGGTATGGGTTCTGGTTTAAAAGTTGGAGATAATTTTTCTGTGGCTTTAGCTGTAAACTCTAAGGAGGAAGCCGATGAATTATTTGCCAAATTATCAGAAAAGGGCAAGATAACGATGCCTTTGGAAGTTACTTTTTGGAATTCTTATTTCGGCATGTGGACAGATCAATTCGGTATTAATTGGATGGTCAATTATGATTTGCTGAAATAAAGCGAATTTAAGAATATGGTTGAGGTTTATAGTACCAACGTTCAGAATCAAGAGCAAGCAGAGTTTTTATTATATCAATTAGGCAAAGTGTTTCCGGCATATGCTATAAACTTTGATTTGGAGGATTGCGATAAGATCTTAAGAGTAGAATCGGTTTCGGAAGCTATAGAGGTGTTTAAGCTTATTTCCCTGGTGAAAGATTTCGGTTTTATTGCCGAAGTACTTCCAGATACTCCTAAATATTCTAAAGAGCAGATTGCTGGACCGCAGTTTGAAAATCTATTGAGCTAAAATATTCAACATCCTTCGTTTAAAAATAATGGGCAATACCTATAACTAAAAACTTCTGTAAGAAATTTCTATGTCTATATTTTTTTACTAATCTTAAAAGTAGTTCCCTTATTTACTTCGGAGTAAACCTCGAGTTTTAGGTTATGATACAGGGCAATGCTTTTGACAATAGCAAGCCCTAAACCAAACCCAACGTCTTCATTAAGGTTTGTTTTTTTGAAACGATCAAAAATCAACGACAAGTCTGCTGGCGGAATGCCAATACCGGTATCACTAATGCGTATTTCGTAGGCTCCGTTATTCAACTTCCCATCTTCAATAGTTATGCTACCTCGTTCGCGGTTAAATTTTATTGCATTATGGATGAGGTTGAAAAATAACTGAAATATCAAATCTCTGTTTACATTTTTTAGTATGGACTCTTGCGAAACGTTAATGTGTATTTGCAAATGTTTTTCTTCTAAGCGATGGCCAATTTCATCGGTAATCTCGCTTAACAGCATAAATAAATTAACATTCTCTTTTTTAATATATTGGTCATTTTCAATTCTAGATATCAACAATAATGAGCTGGTAATGTTTTTTAGCCTACTCACTGTCTTCATCATTTCCACAATAGCAATTGATGATTTTTCATCTAAATTTTCTTCGGCAAGCAAATTCTCCATTTTGCTTTGAAGAACACTGATTGGGGTCATCAGCTCGTGAGATGCGTTGGATGTAAACTCTCTTTCTTTATAAAAGGCATCATTAATTTGGTTCATCAAATTAATTAGCGATTCATCCAAATATTTGAAATCAGTTGTGCTGGTGATGATACGTTTTTGTTCACTTTTAAAAGGGAATTTACTGTTGAGTAGCTTCGTTTTTATAATTCTTGAAAGCGGGCGGATGATTACTCGGATAAAGGTAAGGTCGATTAATATAGTGATTACAATTAACGCTAAAAGTATATATAACGCAAAGCGCTGTAACGGTTTGTTATACTGGTCACTACGTTCGGTTGTTTTTCCAATTTCAAGTAAATAATTTTTATTTCCCTGTTTAAAGGTGTAGCTTAATACCTTATAATCCAGCGTGTCACTTTCTATCAACCGTTTGGAATCTGCAATGGTATCCATCTTAAATTTATCTGCCACGGGTAAAAGCGCAACAAATTCTTCTTTAAGCATGGTATAACTTCCGTAAGTGACATCTCCTTGAAAATAGTAATCCAACCCGTTTTTTTGGATAATGCTAAGTACCTTTTTTTTCTGCTGTTTTAAAGTGTAAGTGGTATATCTTGATTCAATCTGTTTGATCAAAAACGGTAGCGCCAGCAGAAACAGTAAAACAACTGCCAGCTTTGAACCGGTAATAAACAGGGTAAGTTTGGTAGATAATTTCATGATTTTTTAACTCGGTAACCTACACCACGTACAGTTTCCAACCATTCTGTTTCTGCCCATGCGTTTAATTTTTTTCTGATATTTTTAATATGGGCATCAATATAGTTAGAATCAAAATCGTCGTTTACAAAAGTTCCCCAGATATGTTCGCTAAGTTGCACCCGAGTTAACACTCGGCCTTTATGCAAAAGAAGATAGCTTAACAGGTCGAATTCTTTTCGAGAAAGTTCTATAACTTGCTCTTCAAAAAGAACGAATCTTTTTGGCAGATCTACCTTAAATTGGCCAATAGAAAGCAGTTCTTCGGTAATACCAAATTTCCGGCGAGAGATTGCCTGCATCCTCGATTGTAGCTCTAACAAATAAAATGGTTTTGGCAGGTAATCATCAGCGCCTAAATCAAGACCGGTAACACGGTCTTTTAAATTACTTCTTGCCGTTATGATGATATAAGAAGCATTTGGATGACTCATTTTAGCATTTTTAAGAATTTCCAGTCCGTCTCCATCAGGCAAACTTAAATCTATCAGGATAAAATCATATTGGTTTAATTCCAAATTTTCATTTGCAGATTTTACACTGTGGGCAATATCGCAAACGTAAAAGCTCTTTTTCAGGAAAGCTTCCATCTCAAATGCCAGTGTTTTTTCATCTTCAACAATTAAAACTTTCATATTCTCAACAATTAAAACTGATAATAAAAAGCAAACCCTAAAAGGGATTGTTGATGTTTTAACTCCGCTTGTGCCTTAGGACCTAAAACAGATAATTGATAGCTAATCTCGGCAATATAGCTTGATCTGCTTAAGCTAAGCGGTAATTTAAAGTTGTAAGACAAAAGGTTGAATTTGTTGTAAGTTGTTGTAACGGTTTGGTCCGAGTTTCGTGGCAACTCCAAACCTTTGCCTTTTCCGTTGGCTTGGTCTCGTTTTCCTTTTTCTATTACATAGGTTTCATAAAAGCGTTGCGTTCCGCCTATAAGTTCCACCGCTGGTTCAATAAAAATCATGTTTTTTTCATTGAAAAGATTACCTAAACTAATTTCTTTAGAATTATTGAGGCTTATAAAAACATCGTTCTGTGTACCAAAAGCGTAATCAGCACTAAAGCTGGTGTTTAACCAGTTCCAGTCATAAGTTGTGGTTAAATTTACATTGTTTTGGTTTGCCGCCTGTAGTAATGGAGAGTTTGCAGGAAAAAAAGAGCGTGTATAAGCAACTCCCATATTAAAACGATCGTTGAAATCGTAATCATATCCTATACCAAGATCTGCTTCTGATAACCCGGACCCATAATTGAATAATTTGTACGAACCGGCAGACAGATAAATACCCACTGGAAATCTAACTGTTAAATTAGCCAATACGTAAGGCATTTTTTCATTGGTAGACTGCCCGTAGTAGCTTATATTATTGCTATACATAGTTGCCAAAGTAAAAGTTGTTTTTTTTAAAGAATCTTGTTGCGCTTGAACCTTTATAACAACAGTCAATAATAAAACCAGTACAGCTCTAACTTTCATGTAAATACTTTATGGTTTTTTAATTTTTGGCTTAATAACTTTTATAGGCTTAATTTTAGGTTTTACAATTACCTGTGGCCTTGGCTGTTTACGGGCTTTAGGTACTTTTTTTATGGACGGATTATTCGGACGTTGTTTTTCCTGAGCTTTTCCTTTGCTTGTTTCTTTCTTTTTATCTTGTTTTTGGACGCTAATAGTATCTGGAAGGTTCATGGCTTCAATAGACACCGTATTTGCCCACCCCGCAATTGGAAACAAAGAAATCAAAATTAAACTAAGTAAAGTTCTCTTAATGGACATGGGGTTCATCGTTTAAAGATAACGAACAAATGTCGTCATGCAAGATGAAATTAACATGAAATTTTAGTGTAAAATAAACTTGAAATTTCATTTTCATTTCATCTTGGCTAACCAACTTTGGATTATAAAAATGTTAAATCATTTAATTCTATAGTTATGAAAAAGAAGATTATGTATGCAGGTTTTGCCCTTTCCTTGATGGGGCTAGCCATTTTAAGTAGTTGCAAAAAAGACAGCAGTGTTGCTGGAACAACTAAAGTGCAAATCAGGATGACCGATGCACCCGGTGCGTTTGACCAAATCAATCTTAGTGTTAAAGAAATTATCCTTTTCTCTGACGGCAAGCCTTATACATTTACCGCCCAGCCAGATATTTTTAATATTCTTGATTTTAGAATTGGAACCAGCAAGCCAGATATTTTAGTTGCTTCCGGAGAGATTCCAAGTGGCGATATTACCGAGATTAGATTGGTGCTAAATGATGAAAATACAATTGTTGTAGATGGTGTTTCGCAACCGCTTACTACGCCAAGTGGCCAATCTTCCGGCTGGAAAGTAAAACTTACTGAAAATCCTAACCTAATTCCAGATGTATCCTATTCTTTATTATTAGATTTTGATGCTGCCAAATCTATTGTAAAAACTGGTAACGGCAAATATTTGCTTAAACCTGTGGTAAGAGGAATTACTGTTGCAAACTCCGGTTTGATATCTGGAACGATAATGCCAGTGGATGCACATCCAGAAGTATTGGTTATTAATGGACAAGATACCGTTGGTACAGTAGCAGATGCAACTACAGGAAAATATACTGTTGGAGGTCTTGCTGCTGGTACTTATTCTGTTAAATATGTGCCTGTAACAGGCTACAGAGATAGTACGGTAGCAAATGTAAATGTAGTTTTAGGACAGAATACCGATTTAGGTACAATGACTTTAACGCAATAATTAACTACTTTCTATTTAATAGATTTAAATGAAATCGATCATGAAAAAGTTGTTTTTAACCCTACTTGTTGCAGTCGGACTGCTATCAACCCAGTCCTCTGCACAAGTTAATGTAAACGTAAATATTGGGTCTCAACCTTTGTGGGCTCCGGTAGGTTATGATTACGTTGAGTACTATTATCTACCTGCCATAGAGAGCTACTATTATGTGCCTAAAAGGCAATTCATATATATGGATGGTGGCCGATGGAATTTTTCCTATTCATTACCGTCCCGATACAGTGGGTATGATCTAGACAGAGGTTATAAAGTGGTAATTAATGTAAATAACGCTTATCGTAATTTTGGCCGTGATCGTATTAGATACGCAAAGTACAAAAAAGTAAGAGGTCAAAAGATCATTAGATACAGTAATGACCCGCGTTATTACGTAGTGAAAGGTCATCCACACGGAATGCCACCGGGGCAAGCTAAAAAGGCATATTTCTCAGAAAGTGGAGGTCACGGTAAAGGACATGACAACGGAAAGAGTAACAGAAAAGGCAAGCATTAACTGCGATTCCACTGTGCAAATACTGCAAATTGTTTTTTGTACCAACAACAAAAAAGCCATCGCTTTTGGCGATGGCTTTGATGACTTTAAATGTGATTATATTAAGAGACCTGCTTAAGCAAGTTTAACATTCACTGCATTTAATCCTTTTTTTCCGTCTTGTAGGTCAAAAGTAACTTCATCATTTTCTCTGATTTCATCAACCAGACCCGAAACGTGTACAAAGTATTCTTTGTTTGTTCCGTCTTCTTTAATAAAACCAAATCCTTTGGTTGAATTAAAGAACTTTACTGTTCCATTATTCATTGTATTCTAATTATTATTTCAGCAAATGTATGTAATAAATATTAATAATCCTTATTATTTTAATTTTTTGATAATCAATAAATTATTAAACAAGAACAGCTAATCTTTTTAAAGGATTAGCTGTTTTATTATGCTTTTAACGTTTAGCTCTAAAAAGAAAAATCGTCGTCTGCTTTTTCTGCTACATGATCTGGGTTAAACTCGTATCTTTTTTCAACCACTTCTTGGTGAGATTTAATGTAATCAACAGTATCGGTTAAGCCTTCTGCAAATTTTTCGAAATCTTCTTTATAAAGAAAAATTTTGTGCTTAATAAATACACCATCTTCTAAGCGCTTTTTGCTTTCGGTAATAGTGATATAGTAATCATTAGACCGTGTTGCTTTTACATCAAAAAAGTAAGTTCTTTTTCCCGCCCTAACCTTTTTAGAATAGACTTCTTCTCTTTCTTTATTATCGTAATCTCCCATTGATGTGTTTGTTGTTTAAAATTTGATGGGTTAAATAAAGAAAGAAAATATTAAAGTTCCAAATAATAGCGCTATTCTTTAAGATAATTGTTGTTCTTCCAGCAATTGTTTCTCGTAAAGCTCAAAATACACACCTTTTTTCGCCATTAATTCGGTGTGATTTCCGTGTTCTGCAATTACGCCATCCTCTAAAACTAAAATTTTATTGGCGTTTTTTATGGTAGAAACACGATGGGCGATTAATATACTGGTTTTGCCTTTCATCACCTTGCCTAAGTTGCTCAATATCTCTTCCTCAGTTTTTGTGTCAACTGCGGATAAACAATCGTCGAAGATTAAAATTTCCGGTTCTTTAATAATGGCTCTGGCTATCGAAACTCTTTGTTTTTGCCCGCCGGACAAAGTGATGCCACGTTCACCAATAAAGGTTTCAAAATTTTTATCAAAAGCCATAATGTTTTTATAAACAGCAGCATCTTTTGCGGCTTGTTCAACCTTGCTCATGTCCAGTTCATCCAATCCAAAAGCAATATTCCTGGCAATGGTATCAGAAAAAAGGAAAACCTCCTGTGGCACAAAACCCGTTTTGCTTCGGTAAGCCTCTAAATTTATGTGTTGGATATTTTGGTTGTCGATTTTTATGACTCCTTTATCTACGTCATACATCCGCATAATGAGGTTGGCAATGGTGGATTTCCCCGAACCCGTTCTGCCAATAATCGCTAATAATTCTCCTTTATCAATCTCAAAGGAAACGTCTTTTAATGCTTGGATTCCAGTATCTGGATAGGTGAAGCTTACGTTTTCAAACTTAATATTTCCTTTTATCCATAACGGATTTGGGTTCGGATTGCTGATTTCGGGCTTGGTTTTTAAAAACTCATTAATGCGTTTTTGCGATGCTGCCGCTCTTTGAATGAGGGACGTTACCCAACCTAATGAAGTTACCGGAAAAGTGAGCTGTGTAACGTAAACAATAAACTCCGCAATATTTCCGGAGCTGATTTTACCTGCCATAACTTGCAAACCACCGATATAAACAGTGATAATGGTACTTAAACCAATCATTAGAAGCATAATGGGATAAAAATAGGCCTGCACTTTTACCAATGATAAAGACTCTTGCTTGTAAGCTTCGCTTTGCGTCTCAAACCCTTGCTTTATAAAATCTTCTTTTACATAAGATTTTACCACCCTAATTCCCGAAAAGGTTTCCTGTACAAAAGAAGAAAGTGTACTCAGTCTTTTTTGGATCTGTTCACTTTTTTGATTGATGATGCTGTTTACATAATAAATGGTAAGTGCTAATAGGGGCAAGGGAATTAAACTATAAATTGCCAATTTTAAGTTTACGTTTACCATAGCGGTAATGGTTAGCAAAAACAAAACTGCCGTATTAATAGTATACATAATTGCCGGACCAACGTACATTCGCACCCTACTTACATCTTCGGTAACGCGGTTCATTAAATCGCCAGTGTTGTTTCGTCTGTAAAATGCTAAGGAAAGTTCTTGGTAATGTTTATAGATCTCATTTTTTAAATCGAACTCAATATGGCGGGAAGTTAGAATGATGGTTTGGCGCATAAAAAACAAAAACAAACCTCTAACAATGGCCAGCAAAATCACGAGTGCGCCAAAAAACAGCAGACTGCTTGCAAAAATATCGTAAATTAAACCTTGCTGATCAAAGCCGTTAAAAAGGCGGTAAACAGCAATGTTTTCTTTCACCAGGTCAAAAGCAATTCTGATAATTTGTGCAGGTAAAACCGCAAAAAAGTTGGATACGATAACAAAAAATACGCCCGGCAAAAGATGCCATCTATATTTATAGAAGAATTTATTGAGATATGCGAGTTCTTTCATTTATTAACACAAAGGTATGATTTTGTTTTTCGTCCGGCTCATTTTACGAACAAGTTTAAGCCATAGAAGCATCAATTTTGCATAAATTTAATGTGAATTTTTGGTGTGATAATTTGATATCGGTTTTATATAGTTTAATATGTTTGTGAAAATGCGAACCGTGGCTGTTTTCTATTCAATCCGGCCAGACACAGATCAAAGTTCACCTTATTTTCGACATCAGAACTTTGCGGTACAGATGAAGGGAGTAAAAGCACTACTTTTCATAGCAAAGGGCGTAGTCGAGAGTTTTTTGTTTACTTTTTTTGCGGAAAAAATTGCGAAGCACTCTTGAATGCCTTAATATAAAAATACACGAACAATGAAAAAAGTAAATACCGATGCACAGCATGAGGGCAGGCAAGCCGGGACTGAGAAGGCATCAGAGGCAAGCCCTTGTTTAATAAGACCCAAAACTCACGTTAAACTTTTTTTCTGTCTATTGATAAGTTCTATTTATTATCCGCTTGCTGTGTATTTTATAAACTACAATCACCTTAATTAAAAAAAAACAGCTACTTTTGCGCTAAATGTAACCATAACATTTAAGCTAGAATATGTCATCAATTCAGTTAGAAGAAAATTCAATATTTAACCAACTTGGTGCTTTTGGTCACCAGAAGGTGGTTTTTTGTAAAGATGATGATACCGGCCTACGGGCAATTATTGCAATCCATGATACAACTTTAGGGCCAGCAGTTGGCGGTACGCGGATGTGGTCTTACACCACCGAAGCAGAAGCCTTATACGATGTTCTGCGTTTATCGCAGGCAATGACTTACAAAGCGGCAATTACTGGATTAAATTTAGGTGGCGGTAAAGGTGTAATTATTGGAGATAGTCGTACCGATAAATCTGAGGCTTTGATGCGTAGGTATGGTAGATTTATTGAAAATTTAAATGGCTCTTTTATTACCGCTGAAGAAGTGGGCACCGGACCAAAAGATATGGAATACATCCGTATGGAGACAAAGTATGTTACAGGTGTTCCAGAATCTATCGGCGGAAGTGGCGATCCATCTCCGGTGACAGCAAAAGGTGTTTTTATGGGTATAAAGGCATCAGTAAAGGAACTTTTCGGTACCGATAGCTTGGCCGGGAGAACGGTTGCCGTACAAGGAACCGGGCATGTAGGTGAACATTTGGTAAGCCTGTTACGTCAGGAAAATGCCAAAGTTTACGTGAGCGATATCAACGAAGAAGGCCTGCGTAAAGTTGCAAAAATGTACGGTGCAGAAGTGGTAAACAACAATAATCTTTTTGATTTAGATTTTGATGTATATGCGCCTTGTGCTTTGGGTGCTACCGTAAATTCCGAGACCATCACTAAAATGAAATGTGGCATTATTGCCGGTTCGGCAAATAACCAGTTAGCCGATGAAAAAGCTGACGGACAGCTACTTTTAGAAAAAGGAATCTTATTTGCGCCAGATTATTTGATCAATGCCGGAGGGTTAATTAACTGCTACTCGGAAATGGCCGGTTACAGTAAAAAAAGAACTATGCAATTGGCCGAGAACATCTACGAAGCAACCAGAAGCGTATTAAAAAAATCAAAAACGGATAATATCCCAACAAATATTGCCGCCAATAAAATTGCGGAGAAAAGAATTGCAGATATTAAGAAAATAAAAGCAAGTTATTAGGAAGTCAGCAGTTGACAGTCCGCTGTCGGCGGTTTGGGTGAAAATAAGTTGTTAATAATAGATATAGTCTGCGGGACTAAAAACTTCGGACAAAAAAAAATAGGTTTCTAGTCATCTGTGTACAGCGACTAAAAACATCGGACTTAAACAATAATATAAACGGCTAAAAAGCCAATCGTTCTTTAAAAATGTTAAATAGAAGACATCTAAGAGTAAAGGTAATGCAGGTAATTTATGCATTCCAACAGTCAGAGGTAAAAGACATCAAACAGCAGGAAAAAAACTTATTGGCAAGTGTTGATAAGGTTTTTGAAATGTATATCAGCTTGCTGGCTTTAATAGTTGATGTTGTACAATATGCAGAAATAGATGCAATTGACAGGGCAAATAAGCACTTGCCGTCTGAAGATGATTTAAATGCAAGTTTAAAGATATTGGACAACAGGTTTGTGCAACTTTTACTGAAAAACAATGCATATATAGATGCAGTTAAAAAGTATAAAGTTTCTTGGAATTTTGATCCTGAGTTAGCAAGGTCATTATTTTCGGCCTTAAAAAACAGTGAGGAATACAAAGAATACTTGGCTAAAACTGATGACGATTTACACAGCGATAAGGATTTAATTAAGTTTATCTTTAAAAAAGTGATTCTTAAATCAACTTTGGCGCAACAGGCCTTAGAAGAAAAACACATAAATTGGCAGGTAGATCAGGATGTATTGCAGGCAATGATTGCAAAAACACTGAAAAACTTTTCAGGCGAAATTGGCGAACAAAAGCTGGCTCAAATTAGTGCAAATTGGGACGAAGATCGGGAGTTTATCTTAGACCTTTACCAGAAGACCATTGCCTACAATGTTGCTTTTCAGGAAATGATTGGTGCTAAAACCAAAAACTGGGACGCTGAAAGGATTGCCATGATGGACGTGATTTTAATGAAGATGGCTTTGGCAGAATTAATTTACTTTACCAGCATCCCGGTTAAGGTAACCATTAACGAATATTTAGAAATAGCCAAAGAGTTTAGTACGCCGAAAAGCAGCTCGTTTATAAACGGAATTTTAGATAAAATTTTAGCCGATTTAAAGGAACAGGGAAAAATTAGAAAATACGGTAGAGGATTGCTTTAGGTCGAAAGTCAAAAAGTATAGAGTCCAATTAGAAAGTTGAATTATAAAGTAAATAACATGAGAAATATATTTTTAGGATTAGTAGCGCTCATAGCAGTTAGCGCATGTAACAATTCAAACTTAAAAAACCAAGCTACCGTAGATAGTGCGGCGGTAAATATTGACCCTGCAAGTGCTCCTGTTATCAAATTTGAAAAAGATAGTTACGAGTTTGGTAAAATTAAACAAGGGGAAAAAGTTACCTACGATTTTAAATTTGTAAATACCGGAAAATCGCCGTTGATTATTAAGGATGCCCACGCTACTTGTGGCTGTACAGTCCCTGAAGTTTCAAAAGACCCAATCCCGGCAGGTGCAACAGGCAATGTTAAAGTAACTTTTGACAGTGCCGGAAAAGAAGGTTTACAGGACAAGGTAGTAACCATAGTTGCCAATACCGTTCCAGAAAACACGCAAGTACATTTAATTGGAGAAGTTATTAAGTAAGTAAATAGAACGTCAAATATTCAATCCTTCAAAATTCTATCGTTCAGAATTAAAAAGGTATTCAATCATTTTCTCCTTCAAAAATCAATCATTAAGTAAATTAAATTAAATTAAATAATATGTTAAATTTTGTTTTGTTACAAGTGTCCAGTGAAATCATGAATTTTTTACCCATGATTTTGATAGTGGTTGTTTTTTATTTTTTCATGATTAGACCACAGATGAAAAAAGCTAAAGACCATAAAAAGTTTATAGCCGAACTAAAAAAAGGCGATAAAGTGATTACCACCGCCGGCATCCACGGTAAAATTGTAGATATGAATGAGACTACTATTTTAGTAGAAACAGAAGGCGGCGGCAAAATCAGATTTGATAAATCGGCAGTATCTTTAGATTCTTCAAAAGCCTTAAATAAGTAAAGGTTTTTGCTAAAATATAGGAATGCCGTTTTTAAACAAAAACGGCATTTTTTTTTACTTTTACTTTAGTCGGTTAAATAACAAAATGGCTCTAATAAAATTAACAGCAGTTGAGAGGCGTAAAATAAGTATATTTTTTACTTGCTTAATTTTAGCGGTGATAACCTGGCTGTTTTTTTCTTTATCGAATAAATACGAGTATGAGGTGAAAACAGTGGTAAACTTTAAAAATTTGCCAGTAAACAAAGCCTTTAACCCTTTACAGTCAGACACTGTTTTGCTCACCGTACAAGGAACCGGCTGGCAATTGCTGTTCACCCGTTTGCGCATTTATCCAAGAGATGTACGCGTGGATTTAAGCTCGTTAAGTAAAAAAAACTATGTTACGTTTACAGATCAAATGCGGGCAATTAACGCCTATTATTCTTCGGAACAAAAAATCGTAAGCGTACAGCCCGATACGTTGTATTTTGACTTTACCACACGTAAGGTTAAAAAAGTGCCGGTTAAATTAGTGAGTAAACTAAGTTTTGTAAAGCAGTTTGGTCAATCGTCTCAAATTGAGATGAAGCCCGATTTTGTGACCGTTACAGGGCCGTTAGAAGACTTACAAAAAATTGATTATTGGGAAACCGATACCTTTCATCGTGAAGATATAAGCCATACCATAACCGATAAAATCACACTTAAAGTCCCCGATGCGCCGAACATTACACTTTACCCGCCACTTACAGAAGTACGGATACCGGTTGAGCAATTTACAGAGAAAGAGCTGTCAATCCCCATCAAAATAATCAACAACAATCAGTATTATAACGTTAAACTCATTCCGGATAAGGTCAAAGTTACCTTTATGGTCTCCCTGTCGGATTTTGAAACTACCCATGAGGATGATTTTAGCGCCGTAGTTGATTTGAGTATATGGCAAAATTTTGGAGCAGATATGTTGCCCGTTACAATAGTAAAGAAGAAACCTTTTTCAAGGATTAGAAAAGTAGAGCCATTGCAAGTTCACTTTATGATAAAAAAATAATGCTGAAGATAGGAATTACCGGAGGCATAGGCAGTGGGAAAACCACAGTTTGCAAAATTTTTGAATTGCTTAACATCCCCGTTTTTTATGCCGATGATGTTGCCAAAACATTGATGGTTAGTGATGCTTTGTTGGTGAGCCAAATTAAATCGAGTTTTGGAGCCGAAGCTTACTTTGCAGACCAAACTTTAAATAGAAAACATATTGCCGATATAGTTTTTGCCAATCCGGATAAACTCGCAGTATTAAATTCTTTTGTACACCCGGCAGTATTTAGGGCAATGGATGAATGGGTGCTTAAACAAACTGCGCCTTATGTGTTAAAAGACGCGGCTTTGCTTTTCGAAAGTGGCTCGTACCGTCAAAACCACTTCAATATTTTGGTGAGTGCAAAAGAAGAATTGAGGATACAACGGGTAATGAAAAGGGATGGTATAACGCAAGATAAAGTGAAGGAACGAATAGCAAATCAGATGAGCGAAGAAGAAAAATCAACGAAAGCCGACTTTTTTATAAGCAATAACGAAGATGAGTTTCTGATTACACAGGTATTGGCTTTACATCGGCAATTTTTAGGTTTACCGCCAAACGCCAGTAAAAATCTTATATGATAGCCGATTTTTTAGTAAAAACTGCAGAAGGGCTTTATTGTAAATACGGAGATTTTTATTTGGACCCGCAAGTGCCCGTAAAGAACACGGTAATTTCCCATGCCCATGGAGACCATGCGAAGCCCGGGAATCAAAATGTTTTCTGTACCGCCTTTACGCAAGAAGTTATGAAGCTCCGCTTCAAAAAAAAAGCGGGCGATAACTTTAATATCATCAGTTACCGCCAACCTTTTGCAATAGGTGGTGTTACGATTACTTTTTTGCCCGCAGGGCATATTTTAGGCTCGGCTATGGTAAAAATGGATTATTTGGGCTCAACCTATCTTTTTACCGGCGATTTTAAGCTACAAAAAGACGAAAGCTGCGAAGCAATTGAATTTTGTAAAGCAGATGTTTTAATTACCGAAACTACATTTGCAAATCCAGAAACAAAACACCCAAATCCCCAGCAAGAGATAGAAAAATTGAACCAAATTTCTACAAATATACTTTTAGGGGTTTATGGTTTAGGAAAGGCGCAACGTTTAACCAAGCTCATCAATCAAACTTGTCCGCAAAAAACAATTCACCTGCATTATTCCATTTTTCCAATTCACCAGCTTTACAAAAAGTACGGGATTGATTTAGGTCCATTTGTACATTACGATAGAAAAATTCTAAAACAAAATCCACAAAATCAGGTTTATATGGTTCCGCCTCTCACCTTTAACAGTTATGGAAGAGCGGTAGGTGTGGTGAAAATGTTTGCTTCTGGCTGGAAAAACCTCCAACACGGAAACGATGAAAGCCTTTATATCTCTGACCATGTAGATTGGGACGATATCTTAGAAACCATTAGGATGGTTGAACCCAAACAGGTTTGGACAATACATGGCGACGGAAACCAATTAAAAGCTTATTTTAGTGATTCGTTAATAGTGAAGATTCTTTAAAATTGAAGGAAAGGATAGATTATTATATCAACGAAGATGGTAATTTTGTATTTACAGAACATTATCATTTAAAAAGAGGTTATTGCTGTAAAAATGTTTGTAAGCATTGTCCTTGGGGATATAAAAAAGAACAGAAAACCGATAAGCGTACCAATTAATTTTTGCAAAACATGGAAATTGAAAAGGAAATTCAGAATGCAAAGTTTAAAGATAACTATCAAAAAGCATCTATAAACATTATTTATACCTATAATTGGCTCAATAGCTTAATAAAAACTGAGCTCGAGAAATCAAAAATTACGCCTCAGCAATTTAATATTTTGCGCATTCTTAGAGGTCAGCACCCAAAACCTGCAACTATCAACATTATTAAGGAACGGATGCTTGATAAAATGTCTGATGCATCCAGAATTGTTGATAGGCTGGTAAGCAAAGAGCTGGTAACTCGTAGAGTTTGCGAAAGCGACCGAAGAGCTGTTGATATTTTAATTAGTGATAAAGGTTTAGCGCTTTTATCCGGAATTAAGATGGAAGAAGCTATGAGCGCAAAATTTAAAAAGAATATTACCGAAGAACAAGCATTGCAATTGAGTGAACTGTTAGATGCTTTTAGGGGCTAATTAGATATTTAGATGCTTGATAAATTAAAAGACATCACCACTTTTGTTTTTGATGTTGACGGAGTGCTTACCAACGGTAATATTTTAGTAACTGAAAACGGCGAGCAGCTGCGTCAATTTAATATTAAAGACGGCTATGCCATGCAGTTGGCTATAAAAAAAGGCTATCAAATGGCTGTAATTACAGGCGCCAAAACCAATGCGGTTAAATTACGGTTGTTAGGTTTGGGCGTTAAGGATATTTACCTCAACGCATCGTATAAAATGCCTTTATTTCTAGATTTTATCACTAAAAACGGATTAAATCCAGAAGAAATTCTTTACGTTGGTGATGATTTACCGGATCAAGAAATTATGGAAAGAGTTGCGATAGCAGTTGCTCCGGCAGATGCAGTGCAGGAAATTAAAGACATCAGCAATTACATTTCCCCTTTCAAGGGGGGCGAAGGCGTAGTAAGGGATATTATAGAAAAAGTGTTGAAAGTACAGGGCAATTGGTCCGTAGCAAAACCCGATGCTGATGACGGCTCTGTAAAATAAAAAATATATCTTCTTGATACGTTTCAAGATTAAAAACTCAATTATAGCTATGTTTAAATATCTATTTTTTTCAATCCTTTTTTCCGTTACAACTGTTTATGGTCAGGAAAAAATTCTTCTTGATGAACACTTTGTAGACAATAGCAATAAATGGCCATTACGTAATTCTAAAGAATTTAATGTAAATATTAAAAATGGGGTATTGCATATAGAAAAATTTAATACGAATTATGACAGCAGAGGGTGTTTGTGGTATTCTAAAGAGATTGGTAGTTTAAATACTGCTCAAGACTTTTCTGTTATATTAAATGCAAAATGTGTGAGCGGGGGAGACATTTTTAATGTGTTGGATTTCCAATGGGGAGTACTATCAAGTAACGATATTCCAAAAAAATCTATTCTATATCAATTGAATATTTTTTTAGATGGTAACGTTCGACTAGATTTCTTCCAATCTAAATGGGATAATTTCAATAAAGTAAATATTAAAGAGAGACTGGACGAAATTAATTTTGATCCTAGAGAATATAATAAATATGAGATTACCCAAAAAAAAGGGTTTTTATATCTTACAATAAATAATGTTGAGGTTTTTAAACAGTACATTTTTCCAACAGAAGGTAATTCAATTGGATTTCAACAATGTTTAAAAAGTGCTTGGGAGATAGACGATCTGGTAGTTTCGCAGATTCAAACAACGGTAGCTCAGAATCAAAGTGTACATGTAGAAAATGAAAATCCAGAAGCGATAATAAAAGAAAAAGATAATCTGATAGAAAATGCAGGCTTATCGGTTTTTGCTGCGGATGAACTTGTGATTTATCCAAGCCCTTTTAAGGATAGATTCACTGTCAAATTTAATTTAAATAGAAGCGAGCAAGTTGATATCTACTTGATAAGCATTACTGGCAATGTCGTAAAAAAAGAAACTAGATTTTTTGAAAAAGGAGAAGTAAATTTTAATATGGAAGCACTTGTTCCTGACGGAGTTTATATTGTACGAGTTATTTCTGAACATAATAAGCTGCTGTTTAAAAAAATAACAAGATTCGGTAGCAATTGATTTTGTGTAGTCTGATTTTTGCAAACAAAACCCACTATCCGGATCCGGATACGGCTCTGTAAAATAAAAATCCCCGAAAACGGTATTACCTGTTCCGGGGATTTTAAAAAGAGCAATAAGCTTAGTCCTGATATTGCACTTCCAGTGTTTCTATTTTACTTAATGCGCTGGCAATTCCTTCTCTTTGTCTTGAAAGCAACGCATAATGATCTGCATGGTCGCGGTAGTTTTTTAAAACCTCGTCGTATTTAGCAAGCGCCGTTTTTTCTGCGGTTGAAATAGCAGCTAAAATTGCACTGTCGTCTTGTGAGGTAAACACGTCCTTAATATCTAACCATGCTCTGTGTAAAACGCCCAAAACGCCACCTTCGTCATTGTCAGACGAGCCACCGTGTTGCAAAACATGCGCTTTCAGCTCCTCTGCAAAAGTAGAGCGCTGGTTGCTAAGTTCTAAAAAGGTAGATTTTAAACTTTCCGACTTTACATTGTCTACAGCCTCTGCGTAGCCTATTTTGCCGTCATTTACAATGTTGATCAGTCCTTTTAAGTCAGAGATAATTTCTTTTTGGTTTTCCATGATAAATAGTTTTTAGTAAAAATTATAATTGTAGTAGAATTTGTTTGGCAAACATTTCCCATTTAAAATAATTAAGGAAATTTTTTGATTGATCTATGGTGTTTTGATGGACAATTTTTACGTCCATGCTAATGGTATTGATCAGTCGGCGTAAATGCAGTTCGCATCTGCTTTTTAAAGAATTTATAGATGAAAGTTCAGTAATTAAGCCCGGATTCTCAATCTCCCGAAGCGTTATACATACCGATTCTTCGGAGGAATCCTTCTCTTTCTGGTGGCAAACGTCATCAATTAAAAACCAGAAAAATCGTTTTCCATCTACATCGGCGTTAGCAACTACTTTTAAGTAATCTCCCTTTTCTAAGTCTCTGTTTAATGGCATGCCCATAGAGTCATGGGCGGTTATTTTATACGAAGCGTTTAAAAGGCTCATGTAATTCCACTGCGATACATTGCGTAAGCGCTTTATACACTCGCTGTAAAAGCCGGTAACTTCGTTGTTGTTATTGATCCTTTTTACCTCTGTAAATCGTGTAGGTGAAATTTTTTCGGGTTGTTTATTCGCTAATGTGGTCGACATTTGTTTATGTTTTTCTGTTCTCGATTATGCATAATCAGTACCAAGAAGCCACAAATGCTGAATAATATTGTTAATAAATTTGGTAGATATATTTTTTCAAAACTTAATTTAATATTATCATTAAAGGATAATTATTGCATTTTTGCTTGTCGTAAAAATTGAACAGTGTCTAAAAAAATATATCTAGCTTCCAAATCGCCCCGCCGCCAAGAACTTTTAACTTTGATGGGTTTCAAATACGAATTATTGCTGAAAGATGTGGACGAAAGTTACCCTAATTCGTTGGCTTTAAAAGATGTTGCTGCTTATATCTCTAAAGCTAAAGCCGGTGCTTTTGATGCGCCAACGGATGGAATGATAATTACTGCGGATACGGTTGTAATTCTTGGAGATGATTTGTTAGGAAAACCAAAAGATGCCGAAGATGCTTTTGCGATGCTTAAACGTCTGAACAATCAAACCCATGAAGTGATAACCGGAGTTACCTTGAAAAACGGGCAGAAATGCTTTACCTTTTCAGAAAAAACTGAAGTGGCTTTCTCTAATTTAAGCGATGAGCAGATTTGGTATTACATCAATAATTTTCATCCGTTTGATAAAGCTGGCTCTTACGGTATTCAGGATTGGATTGGGATGATAGGTGTAAAATCCATTAATGGTTCATACACTAATGTGATGGGTTTGCCAACGGAGCGATTGTATAAAGAGATGAGTCAGTTTTGAAGGACCAAATGAGAGAAGGAACGAATGCCTTGCGGACTGTCAATTTTTATGTTTTATTCTATCATTCAAAATTATCACTAAGCAATAAACCCTCTTTTAAAGAATAGGTGCAAGTCACTATTTGCGTAATTCCAGATTGTTTTAAAATGAATTTTGTTAGAATGGAAGCCATCAAAATCATATCCGTCCGCAATGTAATCAAACCTTGCATTTCTGCTCTTTGTTGATGTGTGCTGGCAATAATTTCTTGCAGTAAATAGTTGAATTCGTCGAATTGATGGTTGAAACTTTTGGTGTTACCTGCATCAAAAATCTCGTTCTTACGAGCCGAAATTATATTGGCATAAGAATCAAAGGAACCGGCTGTACCGATTAGTTTTGTAGGTTTCAGCTTTTCGATTTCTTGCTGTAATTCTACAAGCATAAGGTCAAAAGCATTCTCCATCTCAGAAACGGTTGTGGCATCAATTGCATTTTCATGCTTATAGTAGTCTGCTAAGAGCCGGGCAGCACCTAGTGGATAACTTTTTTTCCAGAAGATTTTATGTTGGTTGCAGAGGATAAATTCCACGCTTCCGCCGCCAATATCCATAATTAAAGCGGTTTCGTTATTTAAAACGCCTGCGCCTTTTGCGCCTTGATAAATATATTCGGCTTCTTTTAAACCGTCGATAATGTCGATTTTAATGTTTGCTGTTGACAAAGCATCATCAATAAACTGTTGTCCGTTTGAAGCACCTCTTACCGCTGCCGTAGCCGTTGCTTTTACAGCGTTCATCTGAAATTCGTCCAATGCTTTTCTGAACGAAACCAAAGCATCAATTCCTCGTTGATAAGCTTCAGGTGTAATAAAACCTTTGTTTCGCCACCTTCGCCGAGTTTTACCGCAATGGTGTTTTTATATATTATATCAATATTATTATCCTCATCAACCGTAGCAATTAACAGGTGAAAAGTGTTGGTGCCAATATCAATTACTGCTTTTTTTGTTTTGTCCATAGTTGATTTTAATTGTCAAGTAGTCCGCAACTAGTAGTCCGCTGTCCGCAGTCTGAGTGATCTTTTGAACCGAATTCTATTTATAATATTCAATCCTTCACTCCTTCAAAATTCCATTACATCCATCCTTCACTCATTCAAAATTCCAACATTCCATCACTCCATTATTCCGTAATTCTCTCCTTCAATCATTCCTTATACCTAAACCATTTTGCCAGTTCTTTGTAGGTAATCTTTTTGCCATGCATTAAAATTCCAACTCGGTAAATTCTGGAAGCTACCCAGGTCGTAAAAATAAATCCTCCGATCAATAAAACGATAGATAGCGCCAGTTGCCAGCCCGGTACGCCAAAAGGTATCCGGATCATCATTGCGATAGGGGAGGTGAACGGAATAACCGAAAGCCAGAAAGATAAGTTGCTGTCCGGATTATTTACCACAACGTTCATTCCTAAAATAAAGGTAAAAATAAGGGGTAATGTAATAGGAAGCATAAACTGTTGTGTTTCTGTTTCGCTGTCTACGGCTGAGCCAACCGCTGCAAAAAGCGCACTATACAATAAATAACCGCCTATGAAGTAAAATATAAAAGTGCTTATAATAAAAGGAAAGTTGATGGTGTCAGCTGCCTTAAAAAACTGCTGAGCAGCACCGCCTTGTTGTGGAGACATCTCGGCTTTGTTACTGTTTTTGGTAAGCACCTGTTCTGTTTTAGTATCGGCAGTGTTCATCAAAACGTTGGCGCCTATGGTTGATATACCGGTGCTTAGAATAATCCAAAGCAAAAATTGCGTTAAACCCACGGCGCCAATTCCAAGAATTTTGCCCAACATTAACTGAAATGGCTTTACCGATGAGACTATTACCTCCACAATTCTGCTGGTTTTTTCTTCGATAATTCCACGCATTACTTGCGCTCCATAAATAAATAAAGCCAGATAAATTAAAAATGCGCCTAAGAAACCAACTACATAGGTTGCGCCAATACTCGCATCTTTTTCTCCTTCATCTGTTAGCTGTTTAGCGTTAATATTTACCCTTGCTTTTGTACTGTTTAAAACTGCGGTATCTATGCCGGCAGCTAATAGCTTTTGGGTTTGCAAAATGCTTTCCATTTGGTTCTCCACATCTTCAACTAAAGCTATTCCGGGTTTCTTTTCACCAATAATTTCAACGTTTCCGGTTTGTTTAAAATCTGCCGGGATGTAAAGCAAAAACTGGTCTTTTTTATGCCGAGCTTCTTTTTTTGCGAAATCAAAATCATCGTTTATATAGCTGAATTTAACATTGGAATGATTTTTAAACTGCTCGGCAAAAATCCCACTTTTATCAATCACGTTAAATTTCGTAGCTGTGTCGTTATTGCTTTTATAAATAAAAAAAATAGCAACGTACATCCCAATAAATAATGAAGGCACCAAAAAAGTGAGTATTAAAAACGACTTTTTTTTCACCCTGCTTAGGTATTCTCGCTGGATAATTAAAAATACTTTGTTCATGGTTTAGTCTTTTACGGTTTTAATAAATATCTCGTGAATGGTGGGGATTACTTCTTCCAGATAAGTTAAATTGGCCAGCGGAATTACTTCCTGTAATAAGTTATTTGCGCTAAATCCTTCTCGCAACTTAAGCGTGTGTACGATGCCGTCATCGGTGGTTTTGCTGGTAAGTAAATCCGCAGTTTGTAATTCGGATTGCTCAATAGCTTTGTTTACACCGATTTTGAAGGTGTTATTTCTGTAAGTGTTTTTAATAGCTTTAACGCTTCCGTCTAATATTTTATGAGATTTGTGGATGAGCGCAATATGGTTACAAAGTTCTTCCACAGATTCCATTCGGTGGGTCGAAAAAATGATCGTTGAGCCTTTTTGGTTGAGCTCCAAAATTTCATTTTTAATGATTTCGGCGTTTACCGGGTCAAATCCCGAGAAGGGTTCATCTAAAATAATCAGCTCGGGTTCATGCAAAACAGTAGCTACAAACTGTACTTTCTGCTGCATTCCCTTAGATAGGTCTTCCACCTTTTTTCTCCACCAGGTTTGCATCTCCATTTTCTCAAACCAATACTTGATTTTTTGAGTGGCGTCAGCTCTGCTTAATCCTTTTAACCGGGCGAGATAAAGCATCTGTTCGCCAATCTCCATCTTTTTGTACAAACCCCGTTCTTCTGGCAGGTAACCAATTTTGCTGATGTGGCTTTGGTTGAGTTTTTCGTTGTTGAAATAAATTTCGCCACTGTCTGGTGCAGTAATTTGGTTAATGATCCTAATTAACGATGTTTTGCCCGCACCGTTTGGGCCTAATAGTCCAAATATGCTTCCTTGTTCAATTTCTAAACTTACATCGTCCAGCGCCCGATGTTTGGCGTACTCTTTTACAATATTTCTGATACTGAGCATACAGCTGTTTTGTTAAGCGTTTTGAGAAAGGAATAAAAGCCTTTTGGTGTTTAGAACTAATTTTTTGTTTCTTGTTACAGCCTAAATTTATTCGGAAACAAAATAATGATTTTTATAACACGTTACGTTTTTAACCCGGTAATTTAATTACGGAAGTTTAATTTTTTAATCAGTTTGCCGATGGTTAAACCCTGGACCAAAATAGAAAAGGCTACCACAAAGTAAGTGACAGAAACCCATAAATCTTTGTTTAAATCATAAGTTAAAGAGAGCGCCAAAGCTATGGAGATTCCTCCGCGTAAACCTCCCCAAGTTAAAACCAATATGGTTTTTTTTCTGAATTTAGTGCTGAATTTAATCATTAATGAAGGGATAAGTACCGAGAAAAACCTCATTAGTAAAATAACTAGTACCATTAAAATACTTATCCAAAGGTAATTGCCAATATCCTGTATAATTAGTAACTCCAAACCAATTAAAACAAAAAGCAGAGCGTTTAAAATATCATCAATCAGCTCCCAAAATTTAGAAATATACTCGCGGGATTGTTCGGTCATAGCATATTTTTTTCCGTGGTTGCCCAACAAAATTCCTGCAACTGTCATTGTCAGTGGTCCAGACACATGCAATAAGCTAGCTAAACTGTACCCGCCCATTACAGTGGCCAACGTAATCATTACTTCAATTTTGTAATTATCAATGCGTTGCATCAATCTAAAGCCTATCCAGCCAATAGCAAGTCCCAAGATAATTCCGCCCAACGCTTCTCTTAAAAATAAAATACCTATTTCTGAAAATGTCGGCATTTCCGGAGATTTTGCAGCTTCCCAAAGGGCGATGAAAACAACCACCGCTACGCCATCATTAAATAGAGATTCGCCTGCGATTTTTGTTTCGAGCGATTTTGGGACGTTGGTTTCTTTTAATATCCCTAAAACTGCAATGGGGTCTGTAGGTGAAATTAAGGCGCCAAAAAGTAAGCAGTGAATATAATGTACACTTAAATGAAAAAAGGGAAGTACATAGTAGGCTATGGTTCCAACTGCAAAAGTTGAAATAATTACACTAAATGTACTGAACATAATTACCGGTAGCTTTTCTTTTCTTAAATCTTCGATATTAACGCGGATAGCACCTGCAAAAAGCATAAAGCTTAACATCGCACCTAAAAACAAATCGGAAAAATCAAAGCTTTTAATTATCGCTGTTGCATCTTCTAGAATTGCAGGATATAAATTTCCGGTGATAAACAATGCTAAAGATGTAACCAAGGCAATTAGCATTAAACCCGTTGACGGTGGCAATTTTAAATATCTGAAGTTGATGTAAGCGAAAACTGCAGATAGTACAATAAGGAAAGAAAAAGTGTGGTATAAACTCATGCAACAGCGGTAAATTGTTGAAAAGTAAAAACCCGATTAAACAATCGGGCTTTTAAATTTAGTTGTTTTCATGCTTATAAACATGCAAATCTCTCTGTGGAAACGGGATAGAAATGCCAGCTTTGTCAAATGCTTTTTTCACCTGCTCCAATTTTGTAAGGTAAACGTCCCAAAATTCAGTGTTGTTTACCAAAGCTCTAACTCTAATGTTTACAGAATTGTCGCCCAAACTATCTACATATATATATGGCTTTTCTCTATCTATAATCCGTTCATCAGAATAAATCACTTCTTTTATAATTGATTTTGCTTGGTCAATATCATCGTTGTAGCCAATACCAAAAATCCATTGCATTGTTCTAGCAGGTTCTGTGCTGTAGTTGGTGATGACATCGTTGTAAAGTTTTCCGTTTGGAATGATGATGGTTTTATTATCGTAACTTTTTAAAACGGTGTGGAAAATTTGAATTTCTGATACCGAGGCAATAACTCCCTGCGTTTCAATCACGTCGCCTACTCTAAATGGTTTTAATATTAAAATTAAAATGCCTCCGGCAAAATTCGCCAAACTTCCCTGTAAAGCTAAACCAATAGCCAAACCTGCGGCCCCTAAAATAGCGATGAAGGAAGTCATTTCTATCCCTAGAGTTGAGAGGATAGTTAATATCAAAAGTATTAGCAAAATGTTTTGCACAAGACTTCTCAAGAAAACGCGTAAGGAGGGATCAACATTTTTGCGATCCATTAAATTGGCGAAAGCTTTAGATAAAAACTTCACGATTTGCCAACCTATAAATGCAATTAATACAGCTTTAATTAACGCAATTCCTAAGTCGGCTCCTTTTGTAACTAAAAATAACTTTGCTTGTTCTAAATATTCCATATTTGTTTGTTTGGTAGAGGAAAAAGAAGATGAGTTTTATAGTTCAGAAATTACATTGATGATGGTTTCACAAGCGAATTTTATCTCGTTTTCTGTGATGGTTAACGGTGGCGCAATTCTCAGCGCCGAATCGCAATGCAAAAACCAGTCGATGATTATTCCCCGCTCAATACATTTTTTACTTACTTCTTCTACTTCGTTAAAGTTTTCCAGTTCTACTGCAATCATCAAGCCTAAACGCCTAACCTCTTTTATTTTTGGATGAACTAATAAACTTTTAAATAGGTTTTCGCGTTGTTTTACACCCCCGACCAAATTTTCGTCTATAACCGTGTTCAAAGCCGCCAAGCCAGCGGCGCAACTTACCGGATGACCACCAAAAGTGGTGATATGCCCCAAAATTGGATTATCCTTTAAAGCGCCCATAATCTCGTTCGACGATATAAAAGCGCCAATCGGCATTCCGCCACCCATTCCTTTGGCAATTAGTAAAATATCCGGAACAATGCCAAAATGTTCAAAAGCAAAAAGTTTCCCGGTACGCCCGAAACCGGTTTGTATCTCGTCAAAAATCAGTAGTGTTCCGGTTTCCGAACATTTCTTACGCAAGGCTTGGATATAATCAAAATCTGGAATGCGGATGCCGGCTTCTCCTTGCACTGCTTCTAAAATTACCGCGGCGGTTTTTATAGTGATGTTGTATAATTCCTCGGTTTGGTTAAGGTTTATGAATTTAATATCGGGCAATAAAGGCCGGTAAGCCTGTTTGTAGTATTCGTTGCCCATTACGCTTAACGCACCGTGTGTACTGCCGTGGTAGGCACCATTAAAGGAAATAATTTCGGAACGGTTAGTGTGCTTTTTAGCGAGTTTTAATGCGCCCTCCGTAGCCTCGGCGCCAGAGTTAGTAAAATAAACGGATGATAAATTTTCAGGCAAAACCTCGCTTAACCGATGGGCGAACTTTACCTGTGGCGATTGGATAAACTCGCCATAAACGGTTACATGCAGGTGTTTTTCAAGCTGTTGCTGTATGGCATTAATTACGTTTGGATGTCGGTGCCCGATGTTGCTGACCGCAAAGCCTGATACCAAATCAAGATATTTTTTTCCGGAAGGATCATATAAGTAGCAGCCTTCTGCTTTTTCAACTTCTAAAAGTCGAGGAAAATTTGATGTTTGAGCGGTATTTAATAAAAAAAGCTGTTTTTGACTTAACATGTTGCAAAGATACATTAATTCGTAAATCTGCTTTTAAGCCAGCGTCAGCTAATTTTCTGGAGGTCGGTTTTTTAATTGCTTGATGAGTTCTTCTCTAAAATCCCGTTCGGCTTGATAGAGTTTTTTAAGTTTTTCTGGTGGCAGAACCTTGCCGAAAGCTATCCGATATTTCTTCTTCAATTCTAATATTTTACTCTCATAATAGAAGTCATCATCAATCGCTTTTTCTGGATTGACGCTACTGACAAGCCTGCTTTTCCTTTTTTCTGCAAGCAATTGACTCCATTCTGACTGATATTGTTTGTATAAAGGCCAAAATTCTTGAGATTCATCTGCGCTTAGGTTTAAGCGTCCGGATATATAACCAAATTTAATCGCTTCAATTTGTTTCGACTTTTTAATTTGTTTTTGTGCAACTGAAACGTTAATCTGGCAAACAGAAAAGATGATAATGAATATAGAATTTATTAGTAGTTTCATTCTTGGCAAATTAATTAGTTTTATCCACGTTAAAATCATCGATACTTAAATTTTCGTCGATGTTATCAATTAGCATAGGTAAATCGTTTCCGTCTGTATGCTGGTTTAAATAGCTTTCTATTTCTTTCGCTGGTATTTTTGAAAGTTGCGAATCTAATGAAGTTTCGTTTTTTACGTTGAAATAAATACCTAAAGATGTGGTTAGCAAAATACAAGCAGCAGCGGCGTATCTTATAAAATGTAGCCCAATTACTTTTGATGTTTTGGGTTTTATATTAACGCTGTTTTGTATGCTCTTTTGTGAATCCGAGAAATAATTAGCCGGCACATTAAAACCATCGTTTTCGGTTTTTATGCTATCTAAATAAACTTCGGATTGGATTTTATGGCCAAGATTTTCAAAATAATCCACAGGTACCTTAAAGTGGGTTTCGTTGCCCGCCAGTTTGTCAAGTTTTATTTGACTTAAAACCTGTTCTGGCAAATTTTCAAAATAACCTTCAGGGGTTTTAAAAGAATTTTCTCTGCTAAGTTTTGCTAAAAAAGGCCCTTCTTTTTCCAGTTCCATGTTTTCGTCCTCGCTTTTCATAACTTAATTGATTGATTTTAACGGAAAAGGTTTAATCTGTTGACAATAAGTAATGTTCTATTTTTTTTACCGCCAAGTGGTACGATGCTTTTAAGGCGCCCACGCTAGTACCTAAAACGTCCGAAATTTCTTGAAATTTCATATCGTCATAATACTTCATATTAAACACAAGCTTTTGTTTCTCGGGCAAAGTAAGTAGGGCTTGTTGCAATTTTTTTTGGATGGCATCGCCCGAAAAGTAATTCTCTTCGTTTAAATTATCAGTAAGTTGTTCGGGCAATCCATCAAGCGAAACGTTATTTTTAGCTTTCTTTTTGTTTAAAAAAGTAATGCACTCGTTACTTGCAATGCGGTAAAGCCAGGTGTAAAGTTGGGCATCCTGCCTAAAATTGGATAAGTTTTTCCAAACTTTTATAAAAACATCCTGTACCAAATCGTCTGCATCATCGTGGTTTAAAACCATGCGTCTAATATGCCAGTAAACTTTCTGCTGATATTTTTTGAGCAATAGAGCGAAGGCCTCGTTGCGAGTTTTTTCCTCTTCAAATTTTTGAAGGATCAGCGAGTCGTCTATCTCCATTTTTTTAAAATAATAAGCCGAAGGTATTTAGACTTCGGCTTAACGTGAACGAGTTGTTGCGAAAATTATTTTCTTTTCATTACTTTTTTCACAGCCTCAACAATATTGCTACTGTCTAAACCATATTTTTTCATCAATTCCGCGGGTTTTCCACTTTCGCCGAAGGTATCATTTACCGCAACAAATTCCATTGGCGTTGGGTGCGTAGTTGATAATAATTGAGCAATGCTTTCGCCCAAGCCACCGTAACGGTTATGCTCTTCGCAAGTTACTACGCAACCTGTTTTTCTGGCCGATTTTAATACAGCTTCTTCATCTAATGGTTTTATGGTGTGGATGTTGATGATTTCCGCATCAATTCCTTCCTCGGCCAGTTTTTCGCCTGCTAAAATTGCTTCCCAAACTAAATGTCCGGTTGCAAAAATACTTACATCAGCGCCTTCGTTAACCATCCAAGCTTTACCAATCTCGAATTTTTGGTTAGGATCTGTAAAAACAGGAACTACCGGACGACCAAAGCGCAGGTAAACAGGACCTTCAAACTCTGCAATAGCCTCTGTCGCTGCCTTTGTTTGGTTGTAGTCGCAAGGATTAATTACTGTCATCCCTGGCAACATTTTCATCATCCCTATATCTTCTAAGATTTGGTGGGTTGCACCATCTTCTCCTAAAGTTAAACCGGCATGAGAAGCGCAAATTTTAACGTTTTTATTGGAGTAAGCAATTGACTGGCGGATTTGGTCGTAAACCCTTCCGGTAGAAAAGTTGGCGAATGTTCCGGTAAAAGGAACTTTTCCACCAATGGTTAAACCTGCAGCAATTCCCATCATGTTTGCCTCGGCAATACCAACTTGTACAAATCTTTCAGGAAAAGCATTGATGAAATCCTGCATTTTTAAAGAACCTACTAAATCTGCACAAAGGGCAACCACTTGGTCGTTCTTTTTGCCAGCTTCTAAAAGTCCTGCTCCAAAACCAGAGCGGGTATCCTTACTTTCTGTATATGTATATTTTTTCATTTATTTCTATTTTCAGTAAAGTCAATCGTTTGACTTTATACTTTTGACTTTATACTTTAATTAAACTAGTAATCCCCGTAGCTTTCTTCTAATTGTGCCAAAGCGGCGTCAAGTTGTTCTTTGTTTGGCGCAACACCATGCCATTTGTGAGATCCTTCCATAAAATCAACACCTTTGCCCATTTCGGTTTTCATTAAAATCATAATAGGTTTTCCGTTGCCTGTTTTTGATTTCGCGATTTCTAAAGTGCGTACAACTTCGTCCATTTCGTTTCCATCCATGTGCAAAACTTCCCAACCAAAAGCCGAGAATTTTTGGTGTAAATCAGCTAAACCTAAAACTTTGTCTGTTGGGCCATCAATTTGTTGTCCGTTAACATCCACTACAGAAATTAAATTATCTACTTTATTAAACGGAGCAAACATTGCAGCTTCCCAGTTTTGGCCTTCTTGCAGTTCCCCATCGCCATGTAAAGTGTAAACAATTCTATCGTCGTTATTTAGTTTTTTTGCTAAGGCGGCGCCAATTGCAACAGACATTCCTTGTCCCAAAGAACCAGATGCTACCCTAACCCCAGGTAAACCTTCGTGGGTAGTTGGGTGCCCTTGCACCCTTGAGTTTAATTTTCTGAAAGTTTTTAATTCTTCAATATCAAAATATCCTGATCTGGCTAATACGCTATAAAATACAGGAGAGATGTGTCCGTTTGATAAAAAGAAAATATCTTCTCCGATACCGTCCATATTGAAAGATGGATCATGTTTCATTATCTTGAAGTATAACGCAACAAGGTAGTCAGTGCAACCTAAAGAACCTCCCGGATGCCCAGATTGGCATTCGTAAACCATACGTACAATATCTCTTCTTACTTGAGAAGCCATACGTTTTAAATCGTCATTTTCTAATGTCATAATCAATTTTGTAATAATCCAGCTAAAGTATAAAAAATACCGGAATCTGCTAAAGTTTATTGGGAGCGGAGATGTTAACAACATGTTGTGGAAAACTTTTGCCGTAGAATACTTTTTTATAAATAATCTTTGTTTATTGAACATCAACCATGATTGTTTATGTTGATAATGTTTATAACTAAGCGTTGATAACTTTTTGATAACATGAAAAAAACTTTACCAAGGATAATTTTTCTTAAAAAACTACCATTAATTTATGGCTTTGCGCTTTTTGTTATTTTAAACTTTTGTTTCAATGTAACGGGTTTTGCGCAGGGAGCTGTTGGCATTGGTACTTTAACTCCTGATAAAAGTGCGGCTTTAGATGTTTCGTCTACAAGCGCTGGCCTCTTGGTTCCACGGATGACGCTTGCGCAACGTAATGCTATTGCTACGCCGGCTAATGGGTTGATGATTTATAACACAAATGATTTAAAATTTAATTACTGGAACGGTTCTAAGTGGGAAGAAATTGGCGGAGGTATAACTTGGTTTACTGGGCAAGGTCAGCCAGCAGACATGGGAAAAGTAAACGACCTGTATTTGGATGAACAAACCGGTGAAATTTATCAGAGAGTTTATGATTCGCTGAATCCATTGGTGCTAATTTGGAGCAGGTTTAACTTCAATAAAAATAATAAAAAGCAATTTACACTAACAGCTAAAACAGCTCCAACTGGTTATTCAAAGCAAGATTTTACTTTTCAGGGTGCCGGTACAACAAATGCTGTTGTTTGTTCCCCTAGTTTTGCTTTGCCGGATGGTGTAATTATTTCTCACGCTTGGGTAAGTGCTCCTAATGTAATCTCAGTAAAGTTTTATAATACAACAGCATCTCCAATTCCTCTTAATGGGAGTTACCAAATCGCTATTTTTTAATTTTTGTTGATGAAGATTAAAAATAAAATATTCTTTAATAGTTTTCTGATGCTGATGGTTTCATCGGCTTCAATAAATGCTCAGTTTGTAAATAGCGGTAGTAACCTAGTGGTACAAAACGGAGCGGTGTTAACTATTAACGGCGATTTTAGGAATTTAACTGGTTCGGTGCTAAATTTTGGTGCGTTAAACGTAAGCGGTAATTGGGTTAATAATGACCCAGCAGGTGTTTTTCAATTGGCATCAACCGGAACAACTAATTTAAACGGTACAAATCAAACAATTGGTGGTACTCAAAAAACAGTTTTCCCGAATTTGGTTTTGCAGGGCACAGGTGTTAAAAAATTGCTCGCTGATGCGGATGTGCGATCCACATTGAATATTAACGATCTTGAGTTTGCCTTAGAAGATAAAAACCTGGAAATTTTAGGCACAGCGGTAACTTCACTAAGTTATAATACAGGGTTTATAAGTACAGATTTAAAAGGGTATTTATACAGACATACCAATACAGCGGCAGATTACAGCTATCCTTTAGGTTCAAAAATTACGGGAAGTTTGGTTTATCGTCCGGTAACTATTAAAACTGCCGACAATCTTGACAACGTTATTGGTTTAAGCTTTGTTGATAAGGATCCAACAACGGAAGGTTATAGCAGAACATCCAAACGTTTTGATGTAAACGAAATCAATCCAAAATACTTTTATCTAGCCGATCAAAAATCCGGAACTAGCGCACTTGAATATCAATTTTTATTTGATAAAACAATAGATGGCGATTTTAACCAGTTGGTTAAATGGATAAACTTTGGTCTTTGGGAAAAAGCAGGCGTCTCCAATGTCCGTCCGGTATCTACTGCTCAACCAGATATAAAAATGGTTACGCTTACAACCCTAAAGCCTGTAGGCAAATTGCCTTTAACCATGTCGTTTATTACACCAACTAACGATCCTATTACCATTTTCAATAGCTTCTCGCCAGATGGGGACGGTAAAAACGATACGTGGGAAATCAAGAATATCGATCTTTTTCCGGATAATGAACTTACCATTTTAAACCGGTGGGGAAGCGAAATTGTAAAGGTTAAAGGTTACAATAATGCGAACGCTTGGGACGGTGCTGGCTTAAACAACGGTACCTATTTTTACTTGTTAAAAGTAAATATTAATAACGAGGCCAAAGTTTATAAAGGCTTCATAACATTGCTAAAGAATGATTAAAATAAAGAAAAGTGCACTGATATGCTTTGCTTTATTGGCAAGTACTTTTTATGCTGTTGCCCAACAAGATGCGCAGTATAGCCAGTACATGTTTAATACTTTGGTAATTAATCCGGCTTATGCAGGCTACAAAGGCAGTTTAAATTTAAGCGCCTTACACCGTAGCCAATGGGTGGGTGTAACCGGTGCACCAAAAACACAATCATTAGTTTTAGATGGAAGTTTCGTCAGTGATAAAGTAGGTTTGGCTTTAACGGTTGTAAATGACAAAATTGGACTACAGGGGCAAACAAATGCATACTTTAATTACGCCTATAAACTTAAGGTAAGCGGCGAAGGAACGCTGGCTTTTGGTTTGGGTTTAGGACTTGCCCAGTTCACTTTAAACAACGGAGATGCTCATTTTGACGATCCATCAGACCCTAATTTTAACGGCGGTAAACTTTCTTTTATCGCTCCAGACGCTAGGGCAGGCGTACATTTTAGTACTGATAAATTTTACGCAGGATTGTCTGCTACCAACTTATTTTCTAAAGCTATCGATTATAGCACCGCAGCAAAAAACTTGGTAATTAAACAAGGACAAACATTTTTTTTAACAGCAGGTTATTTAGTCGATGTAAATGATTTTTTGAAGTTTAAACCTTCGTTTCTGATTAAGGAAGACACTAAAGGACCGACAAATTTAGATGTCAACAATTTTTTCTTATTGGGAGAAAAGGTGTGGGTTGGGGCTTCGTACAGAACATCACTTAACGTTTGGAAAAAGAAAAGTACGGTAGGTGCCGTAAAAGCAAGCGACGCAGTAGTGGGTTTAGTAGAAGTTTATGCCGGTAAAGGCTTTAGGGTAGGTTACGCTTACGATTATTCGGTTTCGGCATTGCAGGGTTTTGATAATGGCTCGCATGAAATTTCTATAGGTTACACTTTTGGCGGTAAAAAGGAATATAGGATACTTTCACCACGATATTTTTAAGGCAATGAAAATTAAAAAGTTATTATTAATTCTATTTTGCGCCGGGGCGATTGTTTATTTAGTCCCATTTGCCTTATTTTCTGATGATTTGGGCAAAGCGAATAAATATTACGAAAAATACGATTATAAATACGCAGTGGAGATTTACAAGCGTGTGATGGAAAAAAATCCCACGCTTGAAGTCGCAGAAAAATTAGCAAATTGTTATCGTTTCATCAATAATTCCGTCGAGGCAGAAAAAGCTTATGCAACGGTGCTTACTTTTCCGGGTTTTAACCCTATAAATTACATTTACTACGCCGATGCTTTAAAAGAAAACGGAAAATATGAACAAGCCAAGCGTAATTATTTAACTTATGCAGAGCGAGTGCCGGCACAGAGCGATGAAGCGGTAAAATTGGCAAACGGCTGTGATGCCGCTAGAATTTGGTTAGAAAACCCGAATACAAATATTGAAATTGTTAACGAAAGCGGGTTCAATACCAAATATTCCGATTTTTCCCCAATTCCCTATGGTAAAGGGTTTATTTTTGTTTCGGATAGGGAATTTATTAAACCTATTAACGAGAAAAAATCCCCTAAAATTTACGGATGGACTGGTAACCCTTACTTAAAGCTATATCAAACAGAAAATGCCGACAGCGTTTTTAATGGTAATATGAAGCTTACCTTAATGCCAGAACAGATTAACGATAATTATCACTCGGGTCCGGCAACATTAAGCGCAGACGGAAACACCATGTATTTTACCAAAGCCGGTGTAACTACTGTTGAAGAAAAGCCTTCGAAAACTAAAGATGTTGTTTTTAAGAAAGCAATTTTTTACACCACAAAACAAAATGGTGTTTGGTCACAAGCGGTTTCTTTTCCTTACAATAAACCTTTCGAGTATTCTATTGAACATCCGGCTTTAAGCCCAGACGGAAACACACTTTATTTTGCTTCTGATATGCCCGGGACTTTAGGTGGTTTGGATATTTTTTATTCGGAAAAATTGGGTTCCAGTTGGTCGAAACCTAAGAACTGTGGTTCAGCAATCAATACCAAATATGATGAAGTTTTCCCAACAGTAAGAAATGACGGAAAACTATTTTTCTCCTCTAAAGGACATATTACCATTGGTGGATTGGATATATTTTCTGCAACTGGTTCAAAAGACAGTTGGACAGAACCCGAGAATTTAAAATCGCCAATCAATTCTTCCAAAGATGATTTTGGTATTTATTATTTTGCTGATAATTTAACAGGTTTCCTATCTTCAAACAGGCCTGGAGGTAAAGGTGCTGATGATATATACCAGTTTAGCGAGCGCCCGAAAGAGAAATTTTTTGCAGTGCAGGGGCAGGTGGTGCAAAAAGCAGATGGTTCACCCATTGAAGGCGTAAAAGTGTTTTTGGTGAATAAAAGCAACGGCGAAGAAAAAAGCTTACTATCTGATGAAGACGGGGCTTTTAAATTTGATTTGGAGTCAGAGACTGATTATTTGGTACGTGGCGATTTGGATAAATACTTTAACCGACAAGAAGGGGAGATTTCTACCAAGGGCGCAACGGAATCTACCGTTTATAACGTGAAATTTGAGGTAGAGAAAGGAGAGGAAGCATATTTGGTAAGGTTAAATAATATTTATTACGATTTTAATAAATACAACATCCGTAAAGATGCGGAACCTGAGTTGCAGAAGGTGTTGAATTTTATGAAAACAACACCAAACGTAAACATCGAATTAAGATCACATACGGATGCAAGAGGAAGTGCGGCTTATAATATGGCACTTTCTAAAAAGCGGGCAATATCCGCAGAAAACTATTTATTAAAAGGTGGAGCAGATAAAGAGCGACTAACCGCAAATGGCTACGGAGAAACGCAATTGTTAAACAAATGCGCCGATGGGGTTAAATGCAGTAAAGCCCAACACCAGCTAAACCGTAGAACAGAATTTAAAGTAGTAAAAGTTGACCCTGTGATTTCCTACGTTCCGGGTTATAGCTTAAACCCAATTTTCCCACTGATTACTGGCACACAATAACAATAGAACATAGATTAGATTAACCCAACAGAGGCTGTTTTTGCACAAAGCAGTCTCTTTTTTGTTTTTATTGATGTATATGGATGATTATATGTTAAACACTAGACAGAAATGCTACTATTGTACGTTAAAGCGAATTTATTCTTTTTGATATCGTTATTTGTTAAAGTGGTCTTTTTTTACTCCAAATCAATTTAACGCTAAACTGGTAAGCTTTTTGCCCTTAAACTGTTATAAAATTTTAAAATCATGGAAACGAACAACGCACCTAAAGACGGAAACGAAATAGATCCTAAAAAGGTAACCAATCAGTCAGATAAAATTGTGAATAAAGAAATTCCACACGAACACGAAGCCACCAATGAAGAACAATGGGTGCATGATGTTAACGAAGAGTTTGGAGACGATTATGTTTTACCCGAAGAAGAAGACGAGGATGACGAGCTTAACTAAGCTCAGATCTTTTTGAATGTTATTTCGGCAAATTTCCCTTCGGGGATGGTGTAATAATACCTTCCCGAACGGGTTAAGCCAATAGCTTCACCCTGTACTTCTGGCTTATAAGGCAAACCTATATAGGGTTGCTTTAAGCATTGGGATAAGGTTTCGTTTTCATGCCTGTCCCAATAATAAATGTTGACATAAGTTTTAATAACTACTTCTTTTCCGTCTCTCGAAATATCACCGGCAACAACCCACTTGGAGCCGATGGGAGCGTCAAAAAATAAGGTGGTTTCTTTTTTAAGCGTAATTATTTTTCCTGGTTTACTATCAAGCGGAGCAGAGTAAACACCTACTTTGTTTTCTCTTTTGGAAACGATATAAATTTTTTGGTCTCTACTATCCACCAATAAGCATTCTGCATCCCTTGGTCCGTCCGGATATTTAAACTTTAGTTCGGTTAGCGCTTTAATTTTAAACGGAAATTTACTTACTAAATTAACGCTTGGTTCGTTAAAAACATAAATACTGATGTAATCCCGTTTTGCATAATTATCACCGATATCTCCAATAAAAAGCTTCGATTTTCCGTTTGGTTGGTACTGTAAAGCAATATCCTCACAATCAACCACTTCTTTATTATAATTATAGGTAGCTAAAGTGTTTCCTTTATCATCTATCAAAAAAAATCTGGCAATATCACCACTATCATTATGCGCCCACATTAAATGATCGCTTTTTGAACTCACCACCAAGCCAGAACATTCGTCAATTTCTGAACTTTTCAGCTTTTGATTTTGGGCAAAACAAGTGCAGACTTCAAGAAAGACTATTAGCGTTAAAATGTTTTTCATATCCAATCATGCCGACTGCGGTCTTTATTCTTTGCTCTTTAATCTTTATTCTTCTTGCAGGACTTCGCATTTTACGCCGAATTTATTCAAAAAATCAACCCCTTCATCATTTGCCAAACCTTTATACAAGGCATAAGATTCCTTAAAAAACACCGCTTTAATACCCGATGATAAAATTAACCTGGCGCAAGCAATGCAGGGCGAAAGTGTGGTGTACAAAGTAGCGCCTTGAATTTGTGTTCCGTTTTTTACTGCGTAGAGGATGGCGTTTTCTTCGGCATGTAAAGCTAGGGAACAACTGTTTCTCGAGTCTCGCGGACAACCTTCTTCTGGCCATTCCTCATCACAGTTGTGCGTTCCGGGTGGCGGGCCGTTATAGCCGATGGAGATGATGCGGGTATCTTTTGTTAAAACTGCACCAACTTGCCTTTTAACGCAATGCGAGCGCAATGCTAAATCAGAGGCCAAGTTCATGAAAATGCTATCGAAGCTTAATTTCAAACTATTTTTATATAAAAATTTGTACTTTATAAAATTGAAACGAAGATAAAAGAATCCCTTGTGCTAAAGCAATTTATTGTTAATTATGTGCGTTTAGTTAAATTAAAATATGTTTTTGCTTTTGAAAATTGCATATTCGCAATAAGACGCAACCTTAAAAAAGATTAATGCTAGAGCTTATTATTTCGGGAATCGGATTAGGAATTGTACTTTCTTTTTTAACAGGCCCGGTATTTTTTGCATTGATTAAAACCAGTATAGAAAAAGGTTTTTATGCCGGTCTTGCCCTTGCAGGTGGCGTAGTAATCAGTGATTTTATCTACATGACAATTACTCTTTTCGGAACTTCGTTATTGAGCTTTGAGAGTAAGTACAGATTGCCAATTGGTGTAGTTGGGAGCGTTATTTTATTAAGCATCGGTTTTTATTATCTGCTTAAAAAAGTCGAAATCACATATACCGAAGAATCATCCAGAATAAAGCATGCCGGCTACTTTTTTAAAGGATTTTTCATGTGCATTTTTAACCCATTTATTTTGTTGTATTGGGTAAGTGTTTCTAGCGGTGTTTATTCTATTTACGGCGAGCTTAGTTCTAGGCAGATTATTCCGTTTTTTGGAGCGATATTACTTACACTGTTTGGGATGGATACGTTAAAGGCTTATTTTGCTTATAAACTCCGTTATAAAATCAAACAAAAATCTATTCAGAATTTAAACCGCATAGCTGGTGTTTTAATCATAGTTTTCGCAATAAAACTAATTTACAATTTGATTTCAGGACATACGTTAATTTAATTATAAAGAGCTAGTCCCGGCATATATATCAACATAATCTACCAACATTCCTCCCTCGCAGTTTTCCATGTTTTGTAACCTGAAATATTTCCGGGTGCCCTTAGCGTAAAAAGTTTGTTTTCCTGCTTTTATACAAGGTTTGCCATTGTTGTTGTATTTTACTTTGGTAACAATCGTACCATCAAACTCCAGTTCTTTTTCAGTAATTCGTTTAATTTTTCCATCTATTGTCAAATAATCTCCCTCGCTGTTTTTTTGCGAACCGCTGATGCTGTACCAACCGCCATCTAAAGGTTTAATTTCCGCAGAGCCGGGTTTGTCCCAGCCGATCCACTGTAAAGATATCGGATGCTTTCCTGCTCGGCGAGTTTTATTAGCTTGTGAAACTGGCGTAACTTTTTCTTCCGAAACAAGCGTATCCAAATGCGCCACAGTATCCAGTTTTGTCAATTCCTGTTTTAAACTGTCTTTCTCGTGAATCAGCTGTGCCAACTTATCCTGGTATTCCTTGTTTTTGGAGTTCTCTCCGCAAGCAACAAGAAATAAAATTCCGGTTAATAAACAAATCCTTTTAAAATAGTACATCAAGTTTATTAGGTTTAGCCCAAAAAATATGCCCAGAAAAATCAGTTTACACAAATTAAACGCTTTGGTTAACGATAAATCTTAAATTTGTAGCATCAATTTTTAAGATGATACTTACAGATACCCACACCCATATTTATTACGAAACCGACCTCGAAAAACAAAAAGAGCAATTAAACCGCTGTTTGGAAAGCAATATTTCGCGTTTGTTTTTACCAAATGTAGATAGTAAATCTATCCCGATGGTTTTAGGTTTAGCTCAAAATTATCCGCAAAACTGCTTTCCGATGATGGGTTTGCATCCTTGCGATGTTAAAGAGGATTACCAACAAGAGTTGAGTTTAATTGCCGATGCTATCACTTCAAACAAAATTTACGCAATTGGTGAAATTGGGATTGATTTATATTGGGATCAATCTTTTTTACAACAGCAACAGGATGCTTTTAACAGGCAGATTGAGCAGGCGAAATCATTGGATTTGCCAATAGTAATCCATTGTCGGGAAGCTTTTGATGAAGTTTTTGAAATTTTGGACCAGCAAAAAAATGACAAGTTAAGAGGGATTTTTCATTGCTTTACCGGCGATTTACAGCAGGCGCACAGAGCCATTGATTTGGGTTTTTATTTAGGGATAGGAGGAGTGGTTACCTATAAAAAAGCTGGTTTGGATAAAGTGGTAGAGCAACTGGATTTGAGCCACTTAGTTTTAGAAACTGATGCACCCTATCTGGCACCAAGTCCACATAGGGGCAAACCCAATGAAAGCTCGTATCTGATTCATATTGCACAAAAAGTAGCTGATTTAAAACAGTGCAGTTTAGCAGAAGTTGCAGAAATTACGACCCTTAATTCACACAAAGTTTTTGGCATCTAAATCTTAAAGCGTTAATTTGCGCTTCATCAAATACAGCAATAATGACTAAAATATTTGTGATTTATACTGGCGGTACAATTGGTATGATCACAGATCCTTCATCAGGAGCTTTAAAGCCGTTTACTTTTGAACAGATTATTGAAAATGTTCCAGAGTTGAGAAGAATGGATTACGAGTTGACCGTTTACTCGTTTGATCCAATCATCGATTCTTCGGATATGACGCCCGAAATTTGGGCATTTTTAGCCAAGCTGATTAATGATAACTACGAAGACCATGATGGATTTTTGATTCTTCATGGGTCTGATACGATGGCATTTACTGCATCTGCACTGAGTTTTATGTTAGAAGGCTTGGGCAAACCTGTTATTTTTACGGGCTCGCAATTACCAATTTCTGAGGTACGTACGGATGCAAAAGAGAATTTTATTACCGCTTTGGAAATCGCATCGGCAAAACTGGATGGAAAAGCCCGCGTACCAGAGGTTTGTATTTATTTTGAGAACAAACTGTATCGGGCAAACCGAACTTTCAAATATAATTCCGCAAAATTTGAAGCTTTCAGATCGCCAAACTATCCGGTTTTGGTAGAAGCTGGCGTACATATTAAATACAATGATGCCGTAATCGGCAAACTGGAAAATTCTATTTTAAAGGTGCATACCAACGTAAGCAATAAAGTCGCTGTACTAAAGCTTTATCCCGGTATCAGTCCCGAAATTGTGGATAGTGTTTTGAAATCTGACGCGGAAGCAATCATTATGGAAACTTTTGGCACCGGCAATACCACCACAGCAAAGTGGTTTCTAGATAAACTAAAAGGAGCCATTGATAAAGGAAAAATCATTTTAGATATTTCGCAATGTAAAGTAGGTTCCGTTGAAATGGGACGTTACGCTACCAGCAGCCAGCTGAAAGAAATGGGCGTAATTAACGGTTACGATATGACTTTTGAAGCGGCGGTAACCAAATTAATGTATCTCTTAGGCCGTGATTACCCTCGCGATAGGTTGCTACGTAGGTTAAGTACTTCAATTAGGGGCGAGCTAACCAAAAGTTAGTTTTATTACTCATAAATAATTTTTATCCTTTTTACGGATTAAAAAAGCCTACCTTTGCAAAATTATTTTCAAAAGGCTTGCGTTTACTCCGCAAGATGTTGGAGATGGTTTAAAATATTACCATGAAAAAAATTGTTGATTACCGTAGGTTTTTAGAAGTATCCGAGACTGCAACCCTTGCCGAACTTAAACTGGTTTACCGTTCGTTGATGAAAAAATGGCACCCAGATAAATTTCAGGAAAGCGAAGAAAGCAAGAACGAAGCCGAGGAAACCAGCAAATACATTATTGAGGCTTATCATTTTTTAGTGAGCATTGCACCAGAAACCCGCAACCAATCTTTGGCAGAATACACTACTACTATAAATGAATCAAATATTTCGGATTTTGAGTATAAATCTCAGGTTTTGAAAGTTTGGTTTTTCGATGGCAATGAGTACGAATATTTTGATGTACCTAAAGCCATGTACGTAAAATTGGTAAATGCCGATTCGAGAGGCAGATTTGCCCGTCGACACATTTTTAACTCTTACGTTTACCGCAGTGTAAACAGATTAGTTGCTACAGCTTAAATCTTGCGCTCGTTGCAAACGAGCGCAGACATGAGGACTAATTTTAAATAATGCCATAAAGCGAACCGCCTCTTTTCCCCAATTTATCAACTTTAGCTTCCACTTTTTCATCCATAATTAAAGGCGGTGCATGGTGAGGTTTTATCCGAGCATCAATAATCATTGGTCCATTGCAACCCCAGTGTTTGTTTTCGGTAAAGTTATCCACACCAGAGATGTCTGTAGCGGGATTGCTTCTTGTAAAAGTTACCCAAACAAAGTTATTTATGTTTTTAGCGGTAAAATCAGCATCATCGCAAAGTACAATCAACGGCAAGCCGGTTAGGTCTAAATCTCTTAAATGCTCATTTAAAATGCTGATTGTTTTCGAGGTTTCCGTTTCATCCAAATATTTTGGAGATTCAACGGCTAAAACGCCAGGCATCACTAATTTATAGCCGGTAAAAATATTTGGTAAAGAAAAATAGTTCGGTAATTCCTTAAACAGCTCTCTTTTTAAATCGCCGGCAACCGTAATGGCAACCTTCGAGCCCGAATTTAAGCCCGCACCACTATAATCTAAAGTATCAATGGTGGTTTTGGTGTAAAAATGTAAGTCTCTGGTTAAATCGATCCGTTCTAATAAATGCGTTAAAAAAGCCTCAATGTTATAAATATCTAAAGCGGGATTGTCTTCTTTAGCACATATAAAAAGGTATTTGGCCAAACTCAACTGGTTTTTTCCTAAAATATGGTTGGCAATGGTTAAAATTTCCTGCGGTTTGCGCTCTTTCAGGTAAGGCGTGTAACGCTCGCTACCAATAGCAAATAAAAGCGGATGCACTCCTGCGGCATCAACAGCATTTACCGCATGTAAACCCGGAATTTCTTTTGGAATGGCAGCACCGGTAATCTCGTGTATCAGTTCTCCAAAGCTAGTGTCTTCCTGTGGCGGGCGACCAACAACAGTAAAGCTCCAAATCGGATCTTTTTTATGGTAAACATTGTGGACTTTTAAAAGTGGGAAAGGATGCGTTAAACTGTAATAACCCAAATGATCGCCAAACGGGCCTTCAGGCTTGTTTTGCATAGGTTCTACGGTTCCGGTAATCACAAAATCGGCATCGGCGGAAATGCAAAAACCTTCATTATCATAAAAATGCCTAAACCTGCGGTTGCCCAGCGCCCCGGCAAAGGTCATTTCAGATAAACCCTCGGGCAAAGGCATCACCGCCGCCAAAGGATGGGAGGGAGGACCACCTACAAAAATGCTTACTTTCAAAGGTTTGCCTAAAGCGTTTGCCTTGGTTTGATGAACGCCAATTCCGCGGTGTAATTGGTAGTGTAAACCAATTTCTTCGTTTAAAATGTAATCATTTCCGCTCAACTGGATTCGGTACATCCCCAAATTGGCATTCATTATTCCCGGTTGGTCAACGTCTTCTGTATAAACCTGTGGCATGGTTACAAAAGGCCCGCCATCCATTGGCCAGTTTACAATGCCCGGAATATCCGATATTTTACACTTTTCAAAGCTGATGGGGGCATTTTTGCCAACTTTCATTGGCAACGCCGAAAGCGCCGTTAACGAAACCGAAGCGTATTTCAATGGATTTTTAATCGCTTTTAAAGGGTCGTTTTTTAGTTCTACTAAGGTTTTAATTTTGTCTAGGCTATCCCTAAACATAAACTTGCTACGCTTCACCGTTCCAAATAAGTTGGAAACCGCCGGAAATTTACATCCTTTTAAATTTTCGAAATATAAAGCGGGGCCTTGTTTTTCGTAAACTCGCAAATGTATTGCTGCAGCTTCCAAATAAGGATCAACTTCTTCTTTGATTCTAATTAAATGACCATTTTTTTCTAAATCATCAACACAATCTCGTAAACTTTTGTAGCCCATAGTTCTACAAATATCCGAATAAGATGCGATGCTTTTAATTTTATTTGCAAGAGCTTTCAGGGTATTTATCCGTATGGAGCTATTATTATTCTGTTTTTTCGCCAATACATTTTCAAATCAGAGTTAGCCCATCAATTTATACTGTTTTGCCCATCTTTTATTGCTACATATTTTTTAGCTTGCAGGTTCAAATGTTAGTTTGACACTAATTCGTTGACACCATTTTTAAGAAACCTAATTGCGATTATGATATTACATAAATTCCCGAAAAAGTTAGCTGTATTGCTTTGTCTGAGTCTGTTTTTCCAAAACGATACTCATGCACAATCATCAATAGAACAAAAAAATGCCAAAAATTTCACCGCATACCTTTTCACTTATTTCGGCGGTTCAAAAGATTCGGAAGCCATCCGTTTTGCGGTGAGTGATGACGGTTACAGTTTTAAAGCGCTTAACCACAACGAACCAGTCATATCTTCAAAGGCAATTAGCTCCACCGGAGGCGTACGCGATCCGCATATTTTACGGGGACATGATGGCAAGACGTTTTATATGGTGGTTACAGACATGGTGGCTGCAAACGGATGGGATTCTAACCGAGCCATGGTGCTGATGAAATCCAAAGACTTGATCCACTGGACATCAAGCATTGTAAATATCCAAAAACGTTTTCCAGGAAACGAGGATCTTTTACGTGTTTGGGCACCGCAAACCATTTATGACGAGGAGAAAGGAAAATATATGGTCTATTTCTCCTTAAAAAACGGCAAAAATCCCGATAAAATTTATTACACCTATGTCAATAAAGATTTTACCGATTTGGAAACTACGCCAAAGCAACTTTTTTTTAGTCCCACAAACGGCGCTTGTATAGATGGGGATATTGTAGAAAAAGACAATAAATTTTATTTGTTCTTTAAAACCGAAAGCGAAGGGGCGGGAATTAAAATTGCCGTGTCAGACCGTTTAACTGGCGATTATGTGTTAAGAGATAAATACGTACAACAAACCAAAAATAAAGTAGAAGGGGCAGGTGTTTTTAAGCTGAACAATGGCGAAGGCTATATTTTAATGTACGATATGTACACTAGTGGCAAGTATCAGTTTACAAAAACCACTGATTTTGAAACTTTTAAAGTAATTGACGAAGAGGTAAGAATGGATTTCCATCCTCGCCACGGAACGGTAATTCCAATTACTTCGGATGAAAAGCAACGGCTTTTGGCAAAATGGGGAAATCCGGACGAGTTGATGCTGAACCCGAAATCGTCCTATATCCGGAAACAGAATATTGTGTTTGATACGGCAAATCGCCATCTGTTTTTGCCCTTGAAAGATGGCGCAAAAATGAAAGCGCTAAATCCTGATTTTCCTGCACCTAAAGGAACAAAAATAAAGCCCAAAGGCAAGGTTGATTTTACCAAAGGCGCTGTAAATTATACCGTAAACACCAAAGATCGTTCCTTGGTTAATTATTCTGTAGAAGCCAAAGTTTATCACAACCCGGTTTTAGACGGCTATTTTGCCGATCCGGATATCATCTATTCCGAAAAAAATAAAAAGTTTTACATGTACCCCACCAGCGATGGTTTTACCAATTGGTCTGGCACTTATTTTAAAGCTTTTTCCTCTTCGGATTTAGTCAACTGGAAAGATGAGGGCGTAATTCTGAATCTTAAAAAGGATGTAAAATGGGCGGATAGAAACGCCTGGGCGCCATGTATCATCGAACGGAAAATAAACGGAACCTATAAATATTTTTACTATTACACCGCGGCACAAAAAATAGGTGTAGCTACGGCCGATGATCCTGCTGGTCCGTTTGTAGATTCGGGCAAGGCATTGATAGACACAAAGCCGACAGGCGTTAGGGGCGGACAGGTTATAGATCCTGATGTGTTTTTGGACCCTAAAAGTGGAAAATACTTTCTGTATTGGGGAAATGGCTTTTTGGCTGGTGCCGAGCTGAACGATGACATGGTTTCTATAAAAGCGGAAACGTTGAAGTTGCTTACACCGCCAAAAACATTCAGGGAAGGAACGCATGTTTTATACCGCAATGGCTTATACTATTTTATGTGGAGCGAAAATGATACGCGTGATGAGGATTACCGGGTGCGGTACGGAATTGCCGATTCACCATTGAGCGAAATAAAAATCCCGCAGAACAATTTAGTAATCGCTAAAGATACCGAAGCCAAAATTTACGCTACGGGCCACAATTCAACCATACAAATCCCTGGAAAGGACGAGTGGTATTTAGTCTATCACCGCTTTACCTACCCTAAAGGCATTACAATGGGCAGATCTGCCGGTTATAACCGCGAAGTTTGTATAGATAAGCTAGGTTTTAACAAAGATGGAACCATTAAACAGACGATTCCAACGCATGAAGGGATAAAAGCTGTTAGTTTGGATAAATAAGTGAAGGGATTGAGGAAGATTTTTGAAGAAGCTTTGTAATAGAAAATGATAAATAGCTAAACTTATCAATATAACTTTCAATTCAATTGATGATGAATAAAATCGAATTTCAAGATATGGAATTTCCTGTAAGAGAAATTGAACTGCCTGAAATAGGAACGGTGTTAATATCCACGACTACACTCAACGAATTATTAATGACCAAAGTCGGCGGTTATGTTTCCGACGAAGCTATTTCCGTTGATGAAAGAATTTACTGTTTTATAGATGAGGATGCTATGGGATTGCCTGATGATGCATTGGTTGCTCCTCTGATGGAATTTAGTGCTTGAAACGAACGTCATTATGATATTTCAAGAATTCAATATCTGGCAAAAATCTTGTTGGTAAAATGATATCTTGATTATCAAGTTTCAAAAAATAGTCATCGGTTGATTTTGATTTCTTTTGTTTGAATAAAATTGGGGAGATCTTGATTTTAAAATCAGTTGTAATTGTCATTAATCCTATTTCAAAAGCTTTATCATGAAGTGCGTTAATCGCAATTCCATTTTGAGGATTTAATCTGTTTTTCTCATCAACGCTCCATGGTTTTATATGTCCAGCTATTAAAAGCTCTGGCTGTTGTATTCCTGTTATACAACAAGTGTTGTTATAAGAAGCTAAAACGGATCTTCTGAAAAAAGATTGATTGACTCTGATTTTTACGATCTGTTCTCTTGTCTTTCCTTCTTTTGGTAATTCTAGCTCAGGAATATGATTTAATTGTTCAATAGTAGTGTGTTCAAAGTTGGCTAATAATTTTTCGCTTTCAAACGGTAGAATTTCCCAATTCTCAAAAAATTCATTCCAAATTTCAGCATCTAATTTACTTGTATTTGATGCGCCTTTAATTCCTCTTACTTTTAAGCTTGGATCAAGACTTGCAAAATTTACAAGTTTATAAGCAACTGAACTTGGCGTTCTTCCGATAAGGTTTGCAAGATGTATTACTTCTGGATTTAAACGATGCAATCTGCCGAACGGTAGTTTGCAATACAGATTTATCGTTAATATTAGCTCATTTCTCGTCCATAGTTTTTGCCCTTCTTTCATATTTTGAACTCTTCCTCGAATTCTAAAGTGAATTCAAATTTACAATCGTTGGAAAGACAGTTATGTTTTTGAAATAACTCAAAATCCTTTATTATTTCCGTTCTATTCCCACATTTAGGGCAAGTGGTCGGTTGGTCTGAGTTTAAAAATATTTCTAGTTCTTTCATTATGTTGTAATTGTCACCAATTCTGCATAAAATGGTCAATTAATCCAATGAGCTCATTTTTTGCTAGCTTTTGTTGTTTTGAGCGCTTTCTATTTATCAATATATGAAAACGATTGGGGTGCTGTCTTTCCATATTTTTCCATAATACTGTATGTTTCATCATATCTTTTTATGTTTTTAATTTTTATAGCGTAACCTTTTTCTCTATCCGCAAAGTATTCGTCAAAAAAATTTTTGTCTACAGATGTAAATTCTTTTGTGTTTTTCCAAAGCGATGTGATTTCCTCGTAAATGATTCCATCAATTTCAAATTCTCCAATTATCCTACTAATCGGTGACGAAGCATATATAATTACTGTTTTTATATTTGGGACTTTGAAAATAGATTTTCTAAGTTCATACGTCTTTTCTCCATTGAGAATTTTTTCAGCATAATATGGTTTAATTGACAATATAACTTTCATTTGCTCTTGCTTCTTTTAAAAATTTGTCAAATTTAACCTTTTCAATTTGAACAAAGCCTCTTGGTACTTCAGTAATTGATTTAATAATTCCTAACTCAATAAGTTTAGCTAAATTAACTTTTGGTTTTGGGAAAGAGTCAATGTAGAGGAAATTAACTATAAATGGTCTATAACTACTGTGATTCCACCATTTTTTTAGTTCTTTGTCATCAAACACGCTTCTCTTTCTACATAATCTGATAAACTCTTCTTCATTGGAAATGTTCAATATTACATTTTCTACAACAGCTATTGTCGAAATTACACCAGCATACCTTCCACCTGTTCTGTAAAATAAAATTATATCTCCGGATCTTAAGTTTCTCGTGTATGATCTTGATATGTAAACTTTTTTTAAAGCATTTCTATGTGGCTCGTTCTCAATATAATCTTGCGGTGATTCATTATTAAGTATTGAGTCAGGAAATAATTCTGTGTGATAATCTGGCCAAATTGGATTAATGAATATTCGTGAATTTCTATCAATATAAGGAAAGCATTCTCTTGGGTTTTCTGAAAGGGATTTAGAAAAATCTCTCACAAAGACATTTTCGACTCCATTTTCAGTCGTTTTAGCTCCCCATTTCCTAAACCCCCATTCTTCTAAAAGATTTACTAGTCTTTGTTGTTCCTCTCTTCTATCAAATATTGTAACATAAATTTCATCGACATTATTTGCTAAAGCATTATCAAAAATTACTTTTAAAAATCGTTCGCCTAATTTATACCCTGTGGAAGTAACCTTGAATGTCCCAATTTTCAATCGCTTTTTTGGTGAAAACGCAGGAGTGATATCACTATAGTTTTCGCTAGCATTTTCTACTTTTAAAAACAAAAATGCTTTTACTTCATTTTCTATCGAGCAGACGTAAGATTCTTTATCAGCTTTTGAATTAAACCAATTTTCAAATTCAGCATAATCTTCCTTAAATGAATTAAAAAAGTCATCTTTAAGATTTATGTTTCCAAAGTATTCTTTCTTGACTGAAAGTACTTTATAATCAGATAGCCCCGGGTTTTCAAATACTAGCTTCTCGATAAAAGAATCTATTTTATAGACTTTATCTGCAATTCCTAATGCTTTTGCCTTTCTGTGTATTCCTTTATCTTCTGTTATTAGATAATTTACTCGGTTGTTTACTAATTCGTTTAAGATTGACGTATCATTAATATCATTAGTCGATTTGTCATTCACTCTTAATGATGAAATTGCTTCCGAGTCTGGAGAAATTGTTTTTAATACATTGTAGTTGTCAATTTTGACTTTCATTGTTTTGACAACATCGGCATCTTTGTATGTTGAAATCTCTTCAATAGACACTGGATGTACACATTTTTCAAGGCGCATTTTGTCAAGCCAATTAAATAATAGTCCGATATCTTGATTATATACTTTACTTGCTTCTCTATGTACAATAATATTAGTGTCTAAAAGTATTCTCATTTTAAAAAGTTTAGGAGGGTTTCTATTTTAAATTGCTCACTATTAATTATGTGAATTGGTGATTCTAAAATTCGGCTTAATTCCTTGGCAAAACTGATTTCTAAATTTTGAAATTCCTCAATCAGTCTAATACTATAAGTTTTAGCATCTCTATTTTCAAGTCTATCTTTAATTATCTTAGGTTCTGCGGTTACAAGAATTAATTTTATTGGATTGATATCCTTAAAAGTCTGGATAGAAATCTTTTCTGGAGCTCCATCTTTATTTAATAAACAGTAATGTCCATCTAACAAATATGTCTTGTCGTCTTTAGCTATCTTGTTTAAGTTGGTGATAAGACGATCTTGAGTTTCGCAAATATTCTTTACCCGTTTTTCTTCTTGAGAACTTAATTCTTTCCAATTCAATACTTCGCTAGCCGTTAAATGAATCAAATCAATTTTAATTTTTAAAACATCACAGATACTTCCTTTTCCACTGCCATGAATTCCTCCTATGAATATGATGTTTTTCAAGCCGTCTGATTTTAGATTAGGTAACTACTATATGTAACCGAATAGTTTCCTATACATAACGCAATTTAATATTTATTTTAAATAATAAACTACCGCAAAATTGAATCTCACGCAATTCGTCATAACCTCCTCCGTACCATCTTCGCCCCATGTTCGCAAATTGCCTTTAGAGAGCCATGGAGGAATCCCGGAGGAAGACCGGAGGATAGGTAGACTAATGGTGCAGTAAAGGCGGAGTTGGGGTGGACTATAGGTGGACTTATAGCAAATATTTTTTTGATTTTTAAGAAGGATTTTGGTAAATTTAGGAGAGCTTAAATATACAAAAATTATGGCAGAACAAGAAGGAACTTTGCCCTTTACCGGTAAATTGGGCGACACTGTGGGCTACCGCAGGGGCAGTAAATATTTCAAAAGGGCAAAGCCTGCATCTTACCAACCAACCGCCGAAAGCCAAAAAAGTGGTGCGGAATTTGGCGCTGGAAGCAAGGCGACAGCCTTGTTAAAAAGCGCTTTCAGCCCTTTAATCCTGCGGTCTTTTAAATTTACATTACATAACCGCTTGGCCGGTAAATTAAGGCAAATCATCAGAACCGGACCCGTTGCAAACAAAGGTCAAAGGGCCGTTTTCGACGGTAACCTAAGTTTGCTTAAAGGTTTTCAGCTTCACCCAAGAGTGGGCTTCTTTAACTTATGTGCGGTGAATTTCAGTAGCCAGATTACTGCCAGCCAAATACACTTACGGATACCAGCATTTAGCTGGACGAACAGCATTAAAGCGCCGAAAACTGCCGACAGGGTTAAAATCGGTTTGTGCTGTGTTTTCGCGGATTTTAACGCGGGTTCAGATGGCGCTGGAAATTTCGAAAGCATCAACGTGGACCATCTCACCGTCGAAAAAGATCAGAATTTTCCGGGTGCTTCGTTTTCCCTTGACATTCCGGTTAAACAAGAGCTTGCCGTACTGCTGGTGATGAATGTTTTTTTTGAGGCCGACAGTTCTGGCAAATCTATGATCGTTGATAACCAGAATTTTCAGGCCGGGCTTATTCTTGATGTGGCACATCTAAAAGATGGCGCTTTGGTAGAATTTGTCGCCGAAAAGCCTTCGGAGAAACCGGAAAAACCAGCCTTTAAGCCAGATGCCTTTTGGAAATTAGATGGTAGTGGGGGTAGTCCTTAGCTAATTCTCCCTGCTCTCAGCCTTTTCTGCCCTCATGCCGGGCAACGGCATTTACTTTTTTTCCGCAAAAAAGTAAACAAAACCCGAGCGGAGCGAACACATGAAAGCCTTTTAAAAACAATAAATAAATTGAATAAACTCTCGCCTGCGCCATTTGCTATGAGAGGAAGTGCTTTAGCAGTTTCATCGCTACCGCAAATGCCAAGGGCGAATTTAAGCGTATTTAACGGCAGTGCTTAGGCTCGATATATGTAAAAGTTTTATCACCGAGATCCAAACTAATGCTACTTAAAGAAAGGACTTCCTCCCATTCTTACAACAAATCCACTAATTGCTGAGAGGCATTTTTAGTATCTACCTTGTCAACAATCAAAATAATTTTTCCTTGCTCGTCAATTACAAAAGTTTTGCGGGCGGTACCCATATAGGTTTTTCCGTACATATTTTTTTCCACCCAAACGCCGTAGGCTTCCACAATAGCTTTTTCAGTATCGGCAATTAAGGTAAAAGGAAGTTCAAATTTTGCTTCAAACTTTTTGTGCGATTTTTCATCATCGGTGCTTACACCAACCACTTCAAAGCCTTTGCCGGTAAAAAACTGGTAGTTGTCTCTAAAACTGCAAGCCTCGGCATTGCAACCCGGTGTGTTGTCTTTTGGGTAAAAATATAAAATCACCTTTTTGCCTCTAAAATCAGAAAGGCTAACAGACTGGTTGTTTTGATTATTTGCCGTAAAATCTGGTGCTAAATCACCTACTTTTAAATTTTCCATTTTTGTTATCTATAAAAAGTTATTTGATAGGTTTTGGTGTTCTCCTTATTATCGGTAACCACCAGTTTTAAAGTATGTTTCCCGAAACCGGTTTTTTCGTCAAAAGTATGCCACAACCTGCCGTTTCTAATGTCATACTCCATTAAAATCCATTGGTCGTCAATATAGCCATTAAAGCTTTTTATTCCTGAAAGTTGGTCCGAAATTTTAAAAACCATATTGGCCTGTTTGGATAAATTAATGCCGTCTTTAACATTGATAGCTGATATTATTGGGGCAACACTATCCGCCCTTAGGCAAAAGTTTCCGAAAGTTTTGGGATTGGCATAAACATAGCCATCTTTAAAAGTTCCACCTTGCGAACCTGTTTCCAATTGGTAAACAATTAACTTATCGGCATGGGCAAAACTGCTCGAGTCGGCTTTTATTGCCAAATCAAAAGGACTGTGCAATGGGGTATATCTATTGTGCAACTGGAAGATTTTAGATTCCCCATAACTAGGTTTTGCTTTTTCGGCATAATCAAAATATAAATCGTTGTACAAGACGCCGGCAGGCAAGGTTAGCTTTACGCCATCCGTTTCAAATTTATTTTCGGTTTTGTAGCTCATGAATTTGCTATCTTCGGTGAGCGATTTAATCGGCAAAGCGGTATTGTTTTTAACATTGAAGCGCAAAATAGAGGCGTTGCCTTCAATGTCTTTTATAATATATTCAATGTTATGGGTAGTGTTATCTTTTAATTCTATCCGTCCGTTATTAATCGCTGATTTTACAAAACCAATTTTTGGATTTTGGGCGATGAAACCTTTTTGGATCACCCTGCCCGAACTTAGTTTACTGTGATAATCAATATAAGCGTTTACCGCCCTTGAATTTTCAAAAGCAAACTTATCGATAACGCTTTCGTAAATGATGTTACCATCCAGCTTGATTACCGTAGAAAACAACCCGTTATGGTTTATGCTTCCGTTCTGCTGGTCAAAAGCGGTAATGCCCAAGCCAAACTCGCCGTTTACAGAAATGGTCCCTACTTTGCCTAAAGTATAAACACCGTTGGTGCCGTAGGTAGCAAAATACTGTTTTGGCGTGTGTTCATTAAAAATGGAATTGTTAGTTTTATAAATGTAAAGCGCACTCATCTGTGGCTTAACGGTGTCTTTAATTTTGATGCCTAAGGTTAGGGGATTAATGGTTTCTTCGGTTTTTGCGTTCCTCAGTTCAAAGTGGAGGTGCGGGCCGGCAGATCCTCCGGTATTGCCCGAGTAGGCAATGATATCTCCTTTTTTTACCCGAATCTCAATCGGTGTAAGCATAAAATCCACCGGGAAACTCTGCTTTTCGTACTGCAATGCTTTTACTCTGGATGCGATAAGCGGATTAAATTTTTGAAGATGGGCGTAAACGCTGGTTACGCCATTTGGATGATCGATGTAAAGCGCATTTCCGAAACCGCCAATTTGCACCCTTAATCTGGATACGTAACCATCCGCAACCGCATAAACCGGCAAGCCTTCCCGCTGGTTAGTTTTGATGTCTAGACCGGAGTGGAAATGGTTGCTCCTAATTTCGCCAAAGTTACCTGCCAAATAAAGCGGAATATTTAACGGACTTCTGAAATAATCCAGCGGGATTGCAGGTAAATCGTTGGTTTGGCATTCTGCTGCGCCAGCGAAAACAAAAAACGGTAATAAAATAACGAAGCTGAGCTTTTGTAGTTTGGTCATTAATCGGAATCTTGATAGCTGATTTATGGTTAATTATTTGGTTATTGTTTTTGTTGCGATAATATGTTTAATTACTATTAATCCAACCTTAGCACAGACCAGTGTTTACCTTTTTTTCGACATTAGAACTTTGCGGTACAGATGAGGAGGTAAAAGTACTCCCTTCCATAGCAAAGGGCGCAGTCGAGAGTTTTTGGTTACTTTTTCCGGTGAAAAAGTAACTGCCACTGCTTGGCATGAGGGCAGAAAAGCCTGTGCTGAAAAGGCTGATTTTTTATATAATAAAACAGATTTAAACGCCATAACTCATTACTTAATTTCAAAATTCAAGAGTTCCCTATCTTTCAGGTAACCTTTTAAGTGATCACCGATATTTATTTTTGAGACACCGGCAGGCGTTCCTGTAAAAATCAAATCTCCTTTTTTTAAAGTGAAATATTGCGAGGAATAGCTGATGATTTTATCGAAACTATGCAACATTTGCGAGGTGTTGCCGGTTTGCCTAAGCTCATCATTTATCAATAGCTTAAATTCGATGTTGTTTAAGTTTTCAAATTCCGCTTTCGCAATAAATTCACTAACTGGAGCCGAATTGTCAAAAGCTTTGGCTATTTCCCAAGGTAAACCTTTTGCTTTTTGTTGCGCCTGTACATCTCTGGCCGTAAAATCTATGCCCAATCCTATTTCCTCGTAGTATTTATGCGCAAATTTTTCGGCTATAAATTTCCCTTCCTTGCAAACTTTTAAAACCACCTCCAGCTCATGATGAACTTCGTTCGAGAATTTGGGGTGATAAAAAGGTTTATTGTTTCTTAAAACTGCGGTATCTGGCTTTAAAAACAGAACGGGATTTTCTGGGATAGGGTTGTTTAATTCTTTCGCGTGGTCGGCATAGTTTCTGCCGATGGCAATGATCTTCATATTTTCTAAAATTTCAACAAAAATAAAAAAGCCCTGATGATCGTCACCAAGGCTTTCAAAAATAATATTCCAATTAGAGCCTGTTTAAATTTGTATTATAAAAATGTTTATAGCTTATTTTTGAGCGAGACAGGGCATGTTTTTGAAGAGATAGCAGAGCTTCTACCTCGAAAAAACATAACGATGTTGTAGCCAAAAAGAAGCATAAACAAATTATTAGATGAATTTAAACAGGCTCTTACAGTACCGAAATTCTTTTTACGATAGAATTAGTGCCTGAAATAATCCTTACAAAATAAAAGCCGGTATTTAATTTACTATCTATCATAAACTTATTGTTTTGTGCACCGGCGGGCAATTTCTCGTTAAGTAAAGTAAAAATATCGTTGCCCAATACATCTAAAATTTTTATCGTCACTAAACCCTCTTTCTTTAAAGAATAGGATAAATTCAACTGATCAGAAACAGGATTAGGATAAACCTTAACATTATCAATCGGTTTTTGAATATCTAATGCAACTGAGGATATGTTTTTTGTCGACTGATTTTTAGCGGCGGTTTTATCTGGGTTTGTGCCAGTTTTTAAACTGGTCATTTTAAACATAAACTCATCAAAATCTGTTTTAAAGCTAGTTTCAAAAACAGGTCTGTTTGGACGGTTATCTTTAAATTTTAAGGTCGATTTAGCAAGAGTGGAGTCACCAACAATAGCGTAGCTTTCTGCAAAAGCAGGCATTATAACTGCAAAACTTGCAATTAATACCAGGGCGAAAAGCGCTTTTTTGATGTAATTATCTCCCATTTTTTTGTGCTTAAACAAAAGTATAAATTAAATTTTTAATAATTCATACTATTATCCATAATTTGTAGTTGTTAACAAATTTTAACATTCCTAATAAACCAATTTTACGCTACAAAATTTTAAAGGTTACGATTGATATATTTTGTCTTAGATTTGCGCAATTAAAATTATTATTGTGTCTAAGCATTTCAACTTAAATAAATTATCTGCCGCAGGTGTACTCATAAGCCTTGGGATAATTTACGGAGACATTGGTACCTCTCCACTTTATGTTTTTAAAGCGATTATCGGAGACCATATCATATCAAAGGAACTTATTTTGGGCGGGCTTAGCTGTGTTTTTTGGACACTTACGCTACAAACTACCATTAAATATGTATTAATCACCTTAAAAGCAGATAACAAAGGCGAAGGCGGGATATTTTCATTGTATTCTTTGGTTAAAAGGAGGGCAAAATGGCTGGTTATCCCTGCAATTATTGGCGGTTGTGCGCTTTTGGCCGATGGAATAATTACACCGCCTATTACTATATCTGCTGCTATTGAAGGTTTAGAGATTTTTTCTCCAGATTTACAGACCATTCCTATAGTGATTACCATTATTACTTTACTGTTTATTATTCAGCAGTTCGGAACTTCTTTGGTAGGGAAAGCTTTCGGACCTATTATGTTCATCTGGTTTACAATGATGGGTGTTTTAGGCGTAAGTTATATTGTGCATTTCCCTGAAATTTTAAAGGCACTTAATCCGTATTATGCCGTTCATCTTTTAACCAGCAACCCTGCTTCATTAGGAATCTTGGGAGCGGTTTTTTTATGTACAACAGGAGCGGAAGCATTATACTCGGACTTAGGGCACTGCGGGCGCAAAAATATTAGAGTGAGTTGGATTTACGTAAAAACCTGTCTTTTGTTAAATTATTTCGGACAGGGAGTTTACCTCTGGAACATTCAGAACGAGCTGTTGGACGATCGAAATCCGTTTTTTAGGATGATGCCGGATTGGTTCCTGATTTTCGGAATTTCCATAGCAACCGCAGCTGCGATCATCGCCAGCCAAGCTTTAATTTCAGGTTCCTTTACCTTAATCTCCGAAGCGGTACGGTTAAATATTTGGCCAAAAGTCAAAATAAATTATCCTTCAGAAGCTAAAGGGCAGCTTTATGTGCCCAGCATGAACTGGTTGCTTTGGGCCGGATGCTTATTGGTTGTTTTTTATTTCCAACGTTCGGAGAATATGGAAGCCGCTTACGGTTTGTCCATCACCATCGCCATGTTAATGACCACCATTTTGGTGTCCGTTTATCTTAAAAAGAAGAAATACCCAAATTACCTTATTGGGTTGTTTTTATTGGTTTACGGTGTTTTAGAAAGCATTTTCTTTGCCGGAAATTTAGCTAAGTTTTTACATGGCGGCTGGTTTACAGTGCTAATTGGTAGTGTTTTATTTAGCGTGATGTGGGCATGGTACTCTGCCCGGAAAATCAAAAACAGGTTCATAAAATTTGTAGAGATAGAGCAGTATTTTGATGTGATAAAAGAGCTGAGCGAAGATGAATCGGTGCCTAAATTTGCATCGCAATTGGTGTATTTAACCAGCGCTAACTTTTCATCAGAAATTGAATCAAAAATTATTTATTCCATCCTTCAAAAAAAGCCTAAAAGAGCCGATGTTTATTGGCTGGTGCATGTTGATGTGGTGGACGAGCCTTATAAAACCAATTACAAGATAGAGCACCTAATTCCCGGTAAATTGATAAGAATCGATTTTAAACTTGGTTTTAGAATTGAACAAAAAATTAGCGTCCTGTTCAGAAAAGTGGTGGAAGATTTGGTGAAAAACAACGAGGTTGATATTACAAGCCGCTATAACTCGTTAAGTAAGTTTAACGTAGTGGGCGATTTTAGGTTTGTGGTATTGGAAAAGATTTTGTCAAGATCAAACAAGTTGTCGTTCTGGGACAAAGTAACCTTGGATTATTATTTTATTCTGAAGCATTTCAGCTTGTCTGAAGAAAAGGGTTTTGGTTTGGATTTGAGCTTTGTGAGCTTAGAGAAAGTACCGTTAATGATAAGTGAACATGATAATGTTGACTTGGTTAGATTGAATTAAGTTAGATTATAGGGAGCATCCTGTGAATATTGTTGTTGAAGGAAAAACTTTTGAAAGGCAAAATTATAAGCAAAATTCATTGCCAAAAGGCGAGTACGAGGATTGTGTTTTTAGAAATTGCGATTTTGCCGAAGCAGATTTGTTTGCCATTGATTTTGTAGACTGTCAGTTTATAGATTGCAATATGAGCTTAGCGAATATTGCCAAAACATCTTTTAAAAGCGTTAAGTTCATAGGATGTAAACTATTGGGTCTGCATTTTGAACATTGTAATAGTTTCCTTTTTTCGGTAAGCTTTAAAACCTGCAACCTAAATCTATCATCTTTTTACCGCCTTAAATTAAAAAGCACACTTTTTGAAAATTGTAGTTTAAAAGAAGTTGATTTTAATGCTTCTGATTTAACGCAATCCAAGTTTTTAGATTGCGACTTGTCTGATGCCAAGTTTGACCAAAGCAATTTAGAAAAGGTTGATTTTACCACAGCTTATAATTATAACATTAACCCCGAAAATAATAGAATTAAAAAAGCTAGGTTTTCTACCGCCGGCTTGGCCGGTTTATTGACCCATTACGATATCTTGGTCGAAAGTTAAGCTATTTGCTATTCAACAATTTTCTTTAATCGCTTTTGCCACTTTCCTTGTCATAATTTTCTTTTCTATCAGCATCTGCTGGGTAATTTCTTCCTTTTTTCATATTTATTGAGTTTTATCCCAATATTTACATCAATTTCAATTAATTTTTGTCTATAGCACAAAATAATTAGTGTTTTTTATGACTTAAATCATAGATTAAATCGTAAAATCGGTGATTTTTGTTGTTTTATGCTGATTTTTGTTATAAATTTCATTGATATTTTTGTAACAAAGTGTTTTTTGAATAAAATTTTAGCAAAAAATAATATTAATTGAGCTTTTTATTTTAATTATTTAAAAAAATACGGATTTATATTAATTATTTTTAGGGTTTTATTTGTTTTTGCATACTTTTATAAAGTAAAAACACAATAAAAATTATATTTTTTTCGACTTTACTTTATTTTAATGTGTTTTTAGATATTTTTTAAGTAATAAATTTTAAAATCACTAAAATGGCAAAACAAAACGTAGTAATTATTGGAAACGGAATGGTTGGTCATAAGTTTTGCGAAAAATTGACGGCAAAATCAAACGATTTTCAGTTAGTGGTTTTTGGGGAAGAGCCTAGAATAGCCTATGATAGGGTTCACCTAAGTTCGTATTTTGATGGGAAAACAGCAGAAGACCTTAGTTTATCAACAATTGATTGGTATCGTCAAAATAATATTCAATTATTCTTAGGAGATGCGGTAACAGAGGTAAATCGCACCGAAAAAATTGTGCACACACAAAGTGGCAAAACCCAAAGATACGACTACTTAATAATCGCTACCGGCTCTGCTCCATTTGTGCCGAATATTCCTGGTGTAGAAAAAGAGGGGGTTTTTGTTTACCGCACCATTGAGGATTTGGATAAAATGAAAGCTCACGCTTCCAAATGCAAATCAGGAGCCGTAATGGGCGGTGGTCTTTTAGGTTTGGAAGCCGGGAAAGCTTTGTTGGATTTAGGTATCAAAGAAACGCACATTGTAGAGTTTGCATCGCGTTTAATGCCTCGGCAAATTGATGATGCCGGCAGTAAATTATTGCAAGGGAAACTGGCTCAGCTAAATCTTACTGTTCATCTCAATAAAAACACTTCATCTGTTTTAGGTGAAAACGAAATAACAGGTTTGGCTTTCGCCGATGGGAGCGAGTTGGCTTTGGATATGTTGGTTATTTCTGCAGGAATACGTCCGAGAGATGAAATTGCAAGACTTTGTGGCTTAGAAGTAAGCTCAAGAGGCGGTATCGTAGTTAACGAATTTATGCAAACCAGCGACGAATCAATTTTTGCCATTGGCGAGTGCGCCTTGTTTAACAGTATGATTTATGGTTTGGTTGCTCCAGGTTACGAAATGGCAGAAGTTGCGGCTTCTTTTCTCTGCAAAAGCGATAAACAGTTTAAAGGTTTTGATATGAGCACCAAATTAAAATTGATTGGTGTGGATGTAGCCAGTTTTGGCGATGCCTTTATATCCGAACCAGATTGCACATCTATCATATTTGAGGACACACATAAAGGCGTTTACAAAAGAATAAACATCACCAATGATGGTAAGCAACTTTTAGGTGGCATTTTAATTGGCGATGCGGAAGCCTACAATATGCTTTTGCAAACTACCAACAATAAAATTGTGCTTCCGCCGAATCCAGAAGATTTGATTTTAGGTGCAAGAGGAGGCGAATCAAATGTTGGTGCAAGTGTAATGGGTTTGCCGGATGATGCGCTCATATGCTCCTGCGAAGCGGTAACCAAGGGCGCTATTTGTAGTGCTGTTATCGATCAGGATTTAAAAACTTTTGACGAGGTTAAAAAATGTACCAAAGCAGGCTCCGGCTGTGGCGGATGTGTGCCGATGGTGAAAGATTTAATCAACGGAACACTGACGGAGAACGGAATGTACATCAAAAACGTGTTGTGTGAGCATTTTGATTATTCAAGACAGGAACTGCTTGATTTGATTAAAATGAACAAGATAGAAACCTACGACCAAGTGCTGGATACTTTTGGAAAAGGCGATGGTTGCGAGGTGTGTAAACCAGCCGTTGCCAGTATTTTGGCCAGTTTATGGAACGATTTAATTCTGAAACAAGATACCATCCAGGATAGTAACGATAGGTTTTTAGCAAACATCCAGAAAGGTGGAACTTATTCTGTAGTTCCTAGAATTCCGGGCGGAGAAATTACTCCTGATAAACTCATTGTAATTGGTCAGGTTGCCAAGGAATTTAACCTCTACACCAAAATTACCGGCGGACAAAGGATTGACCTTTTCGGTGCGCATTTGGTGGATTTGCCAGCAATCTGGTCCAAACTGATTGATGCCGGTTTCGAAAGCGGACATGCGTACGGTAAATCTTTGCGTACAGTAAAAAGTTGTGTCGGAAGCACTTGGTGCAGGTTCGGTTTGCATGACAGTGTGAGTTTTGCGATTGAAATTGAAGACAGGTATAAAGGTTTGCGTTCGCCCCATAAGTTAAAAGGCGGTGTTTCCGGCTGTATCCGTGAATGTGCAGAAGCAAAATCAAAAGATTTCGGGATCATCGCTACCGAAAAAGGGTGGAACTTGTATATCTGCGGAAACGGTGGTTCAAAACCGCAACATGCGGAATTGCTTGCTTCGGATATCGATAGTGAAACCTGCATCAGATACCTCGACAGATTTTTGATGTTTTATGTAAGAACTGCCGACCCGTTAACCAGAACAGCCACTTGGTTAAACAAAATGGACGGCGGAATGGCTTACTTAAAAAATGTGATTATAAACGATAGTTTGGGCATCGCAGATGAGTTGGAAGAGGCCATGCGATACCACATAAGCACTTATGCTTGCGAGTGGAAAGCCGCTATCGAAAACCCGGAAATGAGAAAAAGGTTTAGCCATTTCATAAACGCACCGGAAGAAAAAGACCCGAGCGTAAAGTTTGAAACGATGCGAGATCAGGTAAAAGCAGAAACTTGGTAAAAACCCTCTCCGAAGACGGGGGGCTACTTGAAAACGATAATGACTAATGAACTAATTCAACTAAATAAATAAAGCCATGAGTGAAATAATAGAATTAAACCGCGAAATTGAGAAATTACAAGGAGCAGAGGATTTATTTTTTGCTTGCTATTCTGACGATGTTCCGCAAAATGGAGGTGTTTGCGTGAAATACAAAAACGAGCAGATCGCCATTTTTAACTTTACCCGTCGTGGCGAGTGGTACGCAACGCAAAATATGTGTCCACATAAGCAACAGATGGCACTTTCTAGAGGAATGATTGGCAGTTCTGGCGAGGATTGCGAACCAAAAGTAGCTTGCCCTTTCCATAAAAAATCTTTCTCTTTAAAAACCGGAGATTGCTTAACTGGCGAGGAATATAAAATCAAAACCTTCCCGGTTACTGTTTCTGGCGGAAAAGTTTTTATCACAGTAACAAATGTTTGAATTGGGATGTCCGCTTAAAACAGGCATCTTTACTTAGTTTATAAACAAAGATTGATGCGTGATATTACAAGTAAACAAATCACTTTAAGAACGGCAAAAGCCGTAGGAATTATTTATTGTTCCCCAGAAACGATTGCTTTGATCCGAACAGAATCGCTTCCGAAGGGGAATTTATTTGATGTTGCCAAGGCCGCTGCATTTATCGGAGCCAAACTAACGCCACAACTTTTGCCGCACTGCCATCCGGTACAAATTGACGGAATGGATGTAAAGTTTGAATTTTTAGATGCCGAAAAGCATGCAGAACTTTTTACAGCTGAAGTACTCGAAAGAAGCGGTATAGTAATCACAGGCGAGGCAAAATCTATCGGTCGTACCGGGATAGAAATGGAAATGTTAACCGCAATTTCTGTGGCTGCCTTAGAGATTTATGATATGCTAAAGCCGGTTGATAAGGCCTTGGAAATTGGAAACATCCGGCTTTTGGATAAAAAAGGCGGTAAAAGCGATCGTAAAAAGTATTTCTCTTCATCTCCAGTTTGTGCAGTTTTGGTCTGTTCAGATTCCACATCGGCAGGGAAAAGAGAAGACAAAAGTGGCGTTTTAATAAAGCAGATGCTGGAAGAGGTAAATGCCACTGTAAAATATTATAACATTTTGCCGGATGAAAAGGCAAAAATTCAAGCTCAAATTTTAGATTGGGTAAAGGACGATGTGCATTTCATTTTTACAACCGGCGGAACCGGATTAGGCCCTCGGGATTTAACGGTTGAAGCGGTAAAGGAAATTTTAGAGCGAGACGCCGACGGCGTTACCGAGGCCATGCGTAGTTTTGGGCAACAGCGTACGCCAATGGCTATGATGAGTAGGGCAGTAGCAGGTTCCATTGCGCACACCCTCATTGTTACTTTGCCAGGCAGTTCTGCCGGTGCAAGAGAATCATTAGAAGCTATTTTACCGGGAGTTTTCCACGCCCGAAAAATGATGAAAGGCGGCGGACATTAGTAACGGTTTCTACAGTCTCTTGTGGCTCGCTACTTAGTTTTTGCCACTTAATTCTTGCTACTTAATACTCGCTACTTGATACTTGTGATAATATGATTTCATTTAAAGAAGCCAGAGATTTAATTGTAACAAAAGTTGCCTTTTGCGGTACCGAGGAAGTTTCCTTAGAAGATGCTTTTGGAAGAGTTTTGGCAAACGATATTTTTGCTCCTCGCGATTTTCCGCCTTTTAACCGCTCTGCCATGGACGGGATAGCCGTAAGGTTCGAGGATTTGGAAAAAGGGATCAGCAATTTTAAATGCGTAGAAACAGTTTTTGCCGGAAGCTCATTTTCAAAAGAAATACATGCCGGCCAATGTTATAAAATAATGACCGGTGCTGCCGTTCCTTCATTTACCAACGTGGTAATACGTGTAGAAGATACGTCTGAAGCTGATGGAAACATAAAAATTGTAGCTGACGAATTTAAACTTTACCAAAATATTGCCCTGCAAGGGCAGGATTTGAAAAAGGGTGAACTTGCCATAGCAAAACACACTGAAATTACTGCCGGTATTGTAGGTTTGCTGGCTTCTATGGGCAAAAGTCAGGTTCAAGTGCAAAAAATGCCCAGTGTAAATATCATCACCACCGGTAATGAGGTGTTAGAGTTAGATCAAGAAATTTCGCCGATACACATATACAATAGCAATAAATATGTTTTAAAATCCTTGTTGCAACAAAATCATCTTAAAGCTACAAGTTGCATCCATGTTAAAGATGACCGCTTTGCTTTAAAACAAGAGATCAACCGATGTTTAAATACAGATGTATTGATTCTAACAGGTGGGGTTAGCGCCGGAGAAGCTGATTTTATTCCCGCAATTTTGGAAGAACTAGGAGTAAAAAAGCTTTTTTATAAAGTAGCTATAAAACCTGGGAAACCGGTTTGGTGTGGCAAACGTGGCGAAACAATGGTTTTTGCTTTGCCCGGCAATCCTTTTTCTTGTATGGTTACCTTTAAGCTTTTTGTGGAGTTTTATATAAAAGCGTGTTTAGGTTTAAAGCCTGATACTTTTGAAAGCTTGCCCTTGGATTTTGAAAGGATAAAAAAATCAACTTTGGATGAGTTTTTTCCTGTGAATATTAAAAACGGGCGGTTAACTCAAATTGCTATCAATGGTTCCGGAGATGTAAGGCTGGGAATGTCTGCAAATACCTTAGCCATGCAAAAAGCTGATGACAAGCGAGTTGAAAGAGGGAGTTTTTGTTCCTTATATTAATCTTTAATTATTCTTCTTTTTTGGCAAGCTCAAGTAACTTGCTTTCATCTAAAATACTGATTTTCCTTTTCTCTACTTTCACCGCTTTTTCTTCCATCAATTCGCTCAATATCCTAAAAAGCGTTTCGTAGGTTGCGCCTATATACGATGCGAAATCCTGTTTAGAAAGTTCAATTTTCAAAACGTTTTGCTCATCGGTACCAAATTTATCGCTAAAGGAAAGCAAAGCATTTGCTAAACGGCCTTTAACAGACATGTGGGCCATGTTTCTCATTTTTCTCTCCGATTCCTGAAGTTCATCTGCGAAAAACATCAATAATTTTTGTGTAAAATCCGGATTAACCTTAATGGTGCTATTAAAAAATTCTAACGATATAGAAGCAAGTGCGCCATTTTCTAAGGCTGTTGCAGATATCGGGTAGTTTTTGTTATTGGTGCTTAAGCCCCTGTGTCCCAAAATAGAACCTCCGGATGCAAACCTTAATATTAGCTCTTTATCGCCCCATTTTTTGTGGACTTTCACATTTCCGGCGTAAACAAAATAAATACCTTCTACCAAATCACCTTCTTTAAATAGGAGCTCACCTTTTTTAAATTCATATACTTTTTTGTTAGCCTCTATTGCAGGTAACCACTCTTTAATACAGTTGCTGCTCAAATAGCAGTTTTTTAGCGGGTAATTTTTTTTGCTAAGCTTCATATGAAATCCTATTAATGTTTCCTTAAAAATAATAGACAATTCTATTAATTGTGTCTCTATTTTTTATACGATTTTTTGGTTATTTGTGATAAATATGATTTTTTATTCTTAATTATTGATTTTTAATGTATGTTTTTTAAAATATTAGTAGTTGTTTTATCAATAAAACGCTATTATTTATTGCAAATTTATTAATAGCATAAATATTTGATAGTTTTTATTTGATAAATTGTTTAAAAAATTGCTAATTTTTAGTATTTATCATATAAATTACCGTTTTTATTGAAAATAATATACTATTTATCTAATATTAGATATATTTATGACAATAAAACATGATAAAAATGGAAAATTGTATTTAAAAAATTAACCCCATTCAGATTGCAGTCTGAAATGGGGCTATTTAGTCTCAAATCGTTCAACTTAAAACTTAACAAATGTATCGAAAATTTAAACTCTCACGAACGCTTCTGTTTTTTTTTATTTCAGGTCTTAGCGTAACCAGCGCATCGGCGCAGTTTTCCCTTTCAGGTGAAATCAGGCCAAGAGCCGAATTCCGTAACGGATTTAAAACCTTAAATACAGAGACGAGTTCTCCGTCTTTTTTTGTAGAACAGCGTACCCGCTTAAACTTTGGTTATGCTAAAGAAAAATTAAGCTTTAAAGTTTCGCTTCAGGATATAAGAACCTGGGGGAGCACCGGACAGGTTTACAAAACAGATCCCTCGCTTATAAATTTATTTGAAGCTTATGGCGAGTACAGCTTTGATAAAAAGTGGGCAATGAAAATTGGTCGCCAAGAATTAAGCTATGATAACGAACGTTTTTTAGGAGGTTTAGACTGGGCGCAACAAGGCCGTAGCCATGACGTAGTAAAATTTACTTATAAAGATTCCTTAGGTTTTGCAATGGATTTAGGTGTTGGTTTTAACCAAAATTTAGGTACAGAACCTACAAAATTAGCCAGCACTTTTTATAGTGGAACCGCAAATTATAAAACCATGCAATATTTATGGTTACATAAGAACTTTAAGGGCGGCAAATTGTCTTTCTTGTTTTTGAACGACGGACGCCAGAAAACGGACTCTACCACTGCATTTAAGCAAACCTTTGGTTTATATGCCGAGCAAAAGGCAGGAAAGCTTGCTTTGCATGAGGAGGCTTTTTACCAAACCGGAAAAACCACTTCAAATACTGATGTTAGTGCTTATCTGTTGTCTTTTAGTGCAGCCTTGCCAAAAGCATTTGCAAGTCCAGAGCTAGGTGTCGATTATCTGTCCGGGACTAAGTCAACATCAACAAAAGAACACGCTTTTGACCCAACCTTTGGTACCAACCATAAATTTTATGGTTTTATGGATTATTTTTATGTAGGCAACGGTTTTGGGCAAGGCGGTAGAACCAGCGGTTTGGTTGATTTCTATTTAAATACCAAGTTCAAAACAGGCGAAAAATCGTTGATTCTTTTAAACATCCACCAATTTAATACACCGGTTGATGTATTTTCTGGCACAACAAAACTGTCGAGTTCTTTAGGGCAGGAAATTGATGCCGTCTATAATTTAAATGTATATCCGGGGGTCAACTTTAAACTTGGTTACTCGCAATTGTTTTCAACCAAAACAATGGATGCCATAAAAGGCCTAACCAACAAAGGTGCTAACCAATGGGCCTGGACAATGCTAACTTTTTCTCCAACATTTCTTTAATAAATCAACCTAAAACAATAAGATTATGGAAACTCAAAAACCACTTACCAAACTCAATATATTGTCTTTTAAAGGCGTACAGATGCGTACGTTCCACATCACTTGGCTCATGTTTTTTGTGTGCTTTTTCGGTTGGTTTGGCTTAGCGCCATTAATGCCAACCATCCGGGCCGAACTTGACTTAAGCAAAGCACAAGTAGGTAATATCATCATCGCTTCTGTTGCATCAACCATTATTGCCCGCTTGCTCATCGGTAAGCTGTGCGATATTTTTGGGCCACGTAAAACCGCAGTTTGGTTAATACTAATTGGCTCAATCCCAGTTTTTTTGGTCGGTTTAGCGCATAGTTATCAAACCTTTTTACTTTTTAGGCTGGCTATTGGTGTAATTGGTGCATCATTCGTAATTACTCAGTACCATACGTCAATGATGTTTGCTCCTAACATAAAAGGAACTGCAAACGCTGTTACCGGCGGTTGGGGTAATTTAGGTGGCGGGGTAACCAATATGGTAATGCCGTTAATATTTGCGGCAATTGTAGGTTTCGGTTATACCTCTGCAGAAGCCTGGAGATATGCTATGATTATTCCCGGAGCAATGATGTGGCTCACTGCAATTATTTACTGGAAATACACAAAAGATACCCCAAAAGGTAATTTTGATGAGATAGGACATTCAAAAAAAGATGCACAAAAAACAGATTGGTCTGTACTGGCAGACTGGCGAGTTTGGGCATTAACCTTAGGTTATGCCATGTGTTTCGGTATGGAAATCACTTTTGATAACGTGGCATCCTTACATTTTGTAGATCATTTTGGGCTAACACAGGCCAACGCAGGTTTTTGGGCAGGTGTATTTGGTTTAATGAATTTATTTGCAAGAGCTTTAGGCGGTGTAGTTTCAGACAAAATCGGATCAAAATTCGGGATGAAAGGCAAGGGAATGTTACTAGCTTTAATGTTATTGCTGGAAGGTTGCGGTTTACTTCTTTTTGCACAGGCAGGTTCATTTGTTTTTGCAATTGTTTCCATGCTTACTTTTGCCTTGTTCTTAAAAATGTCTAACGGTGCAACTTATGGTATTGTACCTTTCGTAAACGAAAAAAATGTAGGACTTATTAGTGGTATTGTTGGTGCCGGGGGAAACATGGGCGGTATGGCTTTAGGTTTTCTTTTTAAATCAGAGTCAATAACTTACATACAAGCGTTCCAATACATCGGCTTTGCCATTATAGTAGTTTCGCTTATCATTTTTATTACCCGTTTTACGGCGAAAGAAGAAGTGGAGCCGTCAGATTTACAATACGATTTTACAGAATAACAGATTTCAAAGAAGCCTTTTCCATCCGTTTGGAAAAGGTTTTTAAAGGTTTTTTGCCTTTAGCTTTTAACAATTTATGCTGATGCCAAAGAAGAATGTTTTAGATAAATTTCCGTCCACCTGCTGTTACTGCGGAGTAGGCTGTGGTGTTTTAGTGAACAAAGAAAAAAACGGCGATTTAACCTTAACGGGCGATGTTGCCCATCCTTCAAACAAAGGAATGCTTTGTAGCAAGGGCATGAATTTGCATTACACCGTTAACGATAAATCAGACCGGCTTACGCATCCGCAAATGCGCTACAACAAAAATATGCCATTGCAAAATGTAAGTTGGGACGAAGCTTTGGACAGAACCGCTGCCGTTTTTAAAACTTTCATCAACAAATACGGACCAGATTCTGTAGCTTTTTACGTTTCAGGTCAATGTCTTACCGAAGAATATTATGTGGTTAATAAGCTGATGAAAGGCTTTATCGGCAGCAATAATATTGATACCAATTCGCGGTTGTGCATGAGCAGTGCGGTTGTGGGCTACAAAATGTCTTTGGGTGAGGATAGCGTTCCACTTTGTTATGATGATATTGAATTGGCAGATTGCTTTTATGTTACCGGGGCAAATCCGGCTTGGTGCCATCCCATTTTATGGCGCAGGGTAGAGGCACACAAAGCGGCAAATCCAAATGTTAAAATCATCGTTGTTGATCCTCGGGTAACGGATACCTGCTCCATCGCAGATTTGCATTTACAAATAAATCCCGGTACGGATGTTACTTTAAACCATGCCATTGGCCGATGTTTAATCGAAAATGGCGATATAGATTTCAATTTTATCGACAAACATACTGAAGGTTTTAACAAATATCAGGAGGTTGTTTTCTCTAAAACTTTGGAAGAATCGGCACAGGTTTGCGGTTTGGCTGTGGCCGATATTAAATTGGTCGCCAAATATATCGCCGAATCTAAAGGTTACATCAGCATGTGGACAATGGGTTTAAACCAAAGTTCCATGGGTGTTGATAAAAACCTGAGTTTAATCAATCTGCATTTGATCAGCGGTAAAATCGGGAAACCCGGATCCGGACCTTTTTCATTAACAGGCCAGCCAAATGCAATGGGCGGGCGTGAAGTTGGCGGTTTGTCAAATATGTTGGCGGTGCACAAAAACTTGGATAATCCAATCCATCGGCAAGAAGTTCAAGATTTTTGGGGCGGAACGGAAATTAACCCAAAACCCGGTTTAACCGCAACAGAAATGTTTGAAGCCTTGGAAAACGGCAAGCTAAAAGCCATTTGGATCATGTGCACCAATCCTTTGCTCAGTTTGCCTAACGTCCGTCAGGCGGAAGCAGCTCTAAAAAAGGCAAAATATGTGGTGGTTCAGGAAATCAGCAATAAATCAGAATGTTTGGCTTACGCCGATGTGATTTTACCTGCTGCCGGCTGGGCTGAGAAAGAAGGCACCATGACCAACTCTGAAAGAAGAATCACTTACCTGCCCAAAATTTTGGATGCGCCCGGCATTGCCCTGCCCGATGCGGAAATCATCTGCAAATTTGCCAAAAAAATGGAATACGCAGGCTTCGATTATAAAAATCAGGAAGAGATATTTGTGGAACACAGTCGTTTAACCGAAGGTACAAACATCAATATCAATGGCTTAACTTATGAAATTTTAAGGCAGAAACGTACGGTACAATGGCCGTATCTGCAAAAGCAAAACAAAGGAACAAAACGGCTTTTTACCGATCATCAGTTTTATACCTTATCAAAAAAAGCTAGGATTTCGCCGGTGGAAGACGTTTTTAAAAGCGAAAGGCCTGATGAAGATTTCCCTTTTATTTTAACCACCGGAAGAATCCGAGATCAATGGCATACCCGCTCGAAAACCGGAAAAGTAAATAAGCTCAATCAGCATATTAAACAATCTTTTTTGGAAGTTCATCCAAAAGATGCCGACCGTTTAGGCTTGGCCGAAGACGAAGTTGCGGTTATAAAATCAAAATGGGGCGAGGTGCGTGTAAAAGCGAAAATCACTAATGGCATTAAGCCAGGCGTGGTTTTTTTGCCGATGCACTATGGTAAAACCCTCGGTAACGACCTTAATCGAGCAAATAACGTCACTAGTCCGTTGATTGATTCCATTTCTAAAGAGCCCGATTTTAAATATTGTACCGTAAATGTTGCTAAATACCAAAAGCCTAAACAGCGTATCGTAATTGTGGGTTCAGGTGCAGGTTCTTTCGGTTTTGTCAAAGCTTATCGCGAGATGAATGCAGAAGACGAAATCATCGTTTTCAGTAAGGAAAACTTGCCATTTTATAACCGGGTAATGTTGCCAGATTACATCAGCGGAGAGCAAAAATGGGAGCAATTGGTAAAAATGACCGATGAGGAAGAGCCTGCTTACAACATCTGGTTTAAACGTGGCGTCGGCATAACAAAAATTGATAGGGAAAATAAATTTGTAGTGGATGATTTTGGCGCAAAAACCGAATACGATGTACTCATTTTAGCAACCGGTAGCCGGGCAACCATCCCTAAAAATGTTCCGAAACTGCCCGGAATTTTCTCAATGCGTAGCCGTAAAGACGCCGATGATTTTAAAAGGCATCTGCCAAAAGAAAGCCATGTGCTAATTATTGGTGGCGGACTTTTAGGTTTAGAAATGGCGGCTTCTTTAAGAGAGCTTGGCGTTCAAATTACCATTGTACAGCGTATTTCGAGGTTTTTAAGTCGGCAATTAGATGCTTTGGGAAGTCAGCTTTTGCATGAAGAGATGGTGGACCAAGGTTGTGATATCTATTACGATGATGAAGTGGAGTTGTATTACGGTCGCAACAAATTAACCGGCGTAGGTTTACGCAGTGGTAGAAAAATAGATTGCGATGCGGTAATTTTAGCAATCGGTACCACGCCAAATATAGAACTGGCTAAAGACTGCGGTTTAGATTGTAAACGAGGGGTTTTGGTAGATGAACGTTTACAAACCAGCGATGAGAATATTTTTGCCATCGGAGAAATAGCAGAATTTCAAGGAACTTTGTACGGCATCACCGCCGCAGCGGAACAACAGGCGGAAGCGGTTGCAAAATACCTTCACGGGGATATTGCCAGCGTTTACAGTGGCAGTACCTTTATGAACATCATCAAAATCCACGGTTTTGATTTGTGTAGCATTGGCATTCCGGAATGCCCGAATGATAAAGATTACGAAGAAATTGTGTTTATAGATAAGGCCAAACGCTATTACAAAAAGTGCATCATCCATAAAGATAAGTTAGTGGGAACTATTTTAATTGGCGATAAAGGCGAGTTCCAAGAATTTAGAGAGCTGATTTCTAAGAAAATAGAGCTTAATGATAAGCGTTTGCAGTTGTTGCGGAGCGGTAAAGCCCCAGAACCTGTGATTGGTAAATTGGTTTGTAGTTGCAACAATGTAGGTGCAGGAAATATTGAAACAGCCATTCAAAATGGTTGTACAACTTTAAATTCAATTTGCGATAAAACTGGCGCAGGAACAGGTTGTGGTTCTTGTAAACCCGAGGTAAAAAGAATTATGGAGGCAAGTTTAGAAAATCCTTTATTAAAAGCGGTGATGTAAATGGAAAACGAAGCAAAACATCTGATAAAAGTAAATTTGCCCGGAGGCATTGTTTATCCCGGAGATTTATTAGAAATTTTGGCCATTGCAAAAGCTAATGGCGTAAAATCTATTAGGTTTGGAAACCGACAACAGCTAATTTTTTGGGTTGCAAGCACAGCACTTGAAGATTTGGAGCCTTCTTTTTTTGCTGCCGAAATAATTTATGAAGTTGATGCAGACGAATACCCCAATATTGTAAGTTCTTACGTTACCGAAGAAATTTTAAATACCCAAAATTGGCTCAGAGAAGGGGTTTACAAAGATATTTTAAACGCTTTTAATCATCGGCCAAAGCTTAAAATTAATATTGTGGACCATGCTCAAAATTTAATCCCGTTTTTTACTGGGCATTTAAATTTTGTTTCTTCAGCTATTAGCAATTACTGGTTTTTGCACATCCGTTATCCGCAAAGCAACCAAATGTATAGCTGGCCGGTGCTGGTTTATTCAGAAGATATTCCGTTTTTAAGCAAGCTTTTGGAAGAAAAACTTTTACAGCCTACCGGAGGTGAGGAAATCAAAATACAAGGTTTAGCTTTTTATCAAGAAATTGCAAAAACGCACCAATTGATAGGGCAACCTTACCAAACACCATTGCAACATACCAATTTCCAGTTGCCTTATTATGAAGGGTTTAATCGTTACGGACAAAACAAACTTTGGTTGGGCATTTATCGTAGAAACGAAGAATTTGCTTTGGAATTATTGGAGGAAATTGCCGAAACCTGTGTAAAAACGCGGATTGGGCAACTGTACACCACCGCTTGGAAAAGCATCATTATAAAGAGCATTCAACCCTCAGACAGGAAATTTTGGAGCCATATTCTAGATAAATATCGACTAAACGTAAGACATGCCGCAAACGAACTTAATTGGCAGCTAGAGGATGTTTGCCAAGAAGCGTTAAACCTCAAATTACATTTGGTAAAATACTTTGAAGAAGCGGATTTGCGTACTTTTGGACTTTGTTTCGCCATTAAAACAAAACCTCGAACGGGCTTATTTGGTTCGGTAATCATCCGTAAAAAAGATGCAAAAGCGGATAATGGCGCACCACTTTATGAAGTACAGCATACCAAAAACTTTAATCCAAATAATAAAGAATTTGTGGTTTATGCGCCAATTAACCGTAAAGAAGATTTAGCCGATAGTTTATCCAAACTTTGTGAGTATTATTACAGTTTGCAATTAAATTTTGCACTACCAAAGTCAACCGAAACTATTTCGCAAAGCAAAGAAATTGATTTTCAGCAGGTGCATCAGTGTAAACATTGTAAAACCATTTACAATGATATTTATGGCGATGAAATAAATGATATTGTAGCGGGAACAAAGTTTGACAAAATCAGAGATTATTTATGTCCCGTTTGCGAAGCGCCAAAAGAGGATTTTGTAAAAGTGAACATTCAAAAAGTCTAGCCTGATGAATCCAGATTATATTATTGTTTGCCTATTTTGTTTGGGCTTTTTATACGCATCCGTGGGTCACGGAGGTGCAAGCGGTTACATTGCAACCTTTTCCTTAGCCGGCGTGGCTGTCCCGGTTTACCGTCCTTTGGTGTTGTTGTTGAATATTATCGTTTCCGGATCGGCATTTTTGCAGTTCAAGAAAGCGGGGTATTTTAAATGGCGGTTAATTGTTCCGTTTTTAGTAACCTCAATTCCGTTCGCTTATTTAGGGGCAAAGTTTCCCTTAAAAGGCGAAGTTTATAATGTTTTATTGGGTTTGGCGCTGGTTTTTCCAATCGCAAGGTTATTACAGCTTGGCCCGGCCGAGAAAAGAGAGACAAAAGACCTTCCTCTGTTTAGTGGTTTGTTGTTTGGTGCTGTTTTAGGTTTTGCAGCAGGGCTGTTAAACATTGGCGGCGGAATTTTTTTAAGTCCCGTTTTAATGTTAATGGGATGGGCAAACTCTAAACAGTCCGCCACAGCTTCGGCATTTTTCATATTTTGCAATTCCATTGCCGGATTAATTTCCATAAAAAATCAGTCGTTTTTTGTTGCAGATCATTCTTGGATATGGTTCTTTTCAGCAATATCCGGAGGAATTTTAGGGGCATATTTTGGAAGTAATTTGTACCGCCAAAAAACCGTTAGGTATGTTTTGGCATCAGTAATGGCAGTGGCGTGTGCTAAACTTTTGTTTTTTTAAAATGATCAAAGACCAACTCGGACGAACTTTTAAAACATTGAGGATAAGCCTACTTAGCCAATGTAACTTTGGCTGTGTTTACTGTACCGATGATTTGGGAAGCAATATTTCAGAAAAAAGCATTGCCTTATCAACAGATGAATTGCTGGGTATGGTGCAAAAACTTCACGCGGAGTTAAATTTAAAATCAGTCCGTTTAACCGGTGGCGAACCGCTTTTGTACCCCAATCTGGAATATCTGATTAAGGGTTTGTCTTTGATTGGAATTGAAGAGATAAAAATGACCAGTAACGGTTTTTTATTGGAGAAAAAAGCAAAGCTGTTGTTTGATGCCGAGCTACGTGAAATCAATATTTCACTGGACGCTGCTAATAGTGCGGACTTTTTTAAAATGACCCGAAGAGATAAATTTGAAGAGGTGGAAAAGGGAATTGACGCAGCGATTAAAGCCGGAATCCAAGTTAAACTAAATACCGTTTTAATGAAGGGAAAAAACGATCATCAGCTTATTCCGTTGTTGAATTTTGCCAAGGAAAGAGGTATTGTAATCAGGTTTTTGGAAGTAATGGCAATGGGATATCTTCACAATAAGGAAAATGATTTCTTGTTTTCTCAGGAGGAGATATTGTCAACAATAGAAAAGCATTACAAATTTGAAGCGCTTCCCAGAAAACAATCGGCAACAGCCAATTATTGGAAAACAACGGACGGTGCGGTTTTTGGAATTATAGCAAACAGTAGCCATCCTTTTTGTGGCGATTGCGACAGATTAAGGTTAGATCATGAAGGAAATATTTATGGATGTTTAAGCGTAAACGAACCGATTTCCTTAAAAAATGCTAATTCAACAAAAACCTATAAAAACAAACTTTGGGAAGCTTTAAAACAAAAACAGAAAGTCAAATTTACAGGAAGCAAATTGAGTATGTTGGAAATTGGAGGGTGATTTAGTTCATCAGTATTGGCATAATGGGAAACTGGTTTGTTAGTCTTGATACTCGATACTTACATCTTTCAGCTTTGCCAGGCTGAAAATCAGTCTCATACCTCACATCTCAATACTCATATCTAAAAAAATGAAAATAAAAATATACGCAGTGTTAAAAGATTATTTCCCGGCAACGGTAGAAATAAATTCTGCCATCGCCAATATTTCGGAATTAAAAGCGCAATTAGAGAAACAGAATCCGTCAGCGAAAGCGATATTAGATTTATCCCGCTTTGCCGTTGATGATGCTTTTGTTGCGTTAGAACATGGTTTAACCGGAACGGAAACGATAAGCGTGATTCCGCCAAGTAGTGGAGGATAACATGGATTATATTTTATCGGATAAAATAAATGTTGCTCAGCTGATTGCGGAGTTTGAGGATGACGATGCCGGAGCTGTGGTGGTTTTTAACGGAACGGTGCGGAAACGCAGCTTGGGAAAAGAAGTCTCCCATCTGTTTTACGAAGCCGCGGAAAGCATGGCCAATAAAATGATGCAACAGTATTTGGATGAAGCCAAAGAAAAATGGCAACTTACCAGCGTTATTGCATTCCATAGAATTGGCGAGGTAACGATAGGAGAGAGCGCAGTTTTTGTGTTGACATCGTCACCGCATCGCAAAGAAGCTTATGAGGCTAACCGTTACATCATCGAAAAAATAAAACACGAATTGCCTTTATGGAAATGCGAATACTTTACCGATGGCGAAAAAAAATGGGGCGGGAATTGCAGTTGCCAAGAAATTACTGGAGACGTTAATGTTCATGTTTACGATTAAGCGTCGATAGCGTGAGAAGCAAGAAGCAAGAGATAAGATGCAAGGATCAAGACAAGCTATAAACTTAGTATTTCTTTACTTCGTTAAATCCCTAACCGCCTAACAAACTAACCACCTAACAAACTAACCGTATAACCACCTAAAAATGAACGGACTAATACTATCAGGAGGAGAAAGCAAAAGAGCTGGAACCGACAAAGGTTTAAAACTTTTAGATGGTAAACCATGGGTAGAAATAATGCGCCACAAGTTGCTAAGTTTAGGGTTGGAGGTAAAAGTAAGCATCAACGCCACTCAGCTAGAAACCTATAAATCTACAATTGCACCAGAAAATTTAGTTATTGATGATGTCACTATTCCCGGACCCTTACGTGGAATTTTAACTGCTCACGCTCATTATCCAGAAAATGATTGGCTGGTTTTAGCCTGCGATCAAATTGATATGAAATCAGAAACTATAAAGAAGCTAATCGATGGTTTTAATAAAAACAGTGACTTTGATTTTTACGTTTACAAAAATGAAAAACGTTACCAGCCCTTTTGCGGTATTTATACGAGCATAGGTTTAAAAAAACTGTTAAATGCTTATCGTAAAAAACATGATGAAAATTATAGCATGCAACACGTTTTTGATAATTTCAATACGTTTACCCTTGCGGTGGGTGAAATGGATCAGTCGTCCTTCAATAACTACAATAAGTAACTGTTTAAACCTCCCTTTAAATGGCTGATTTTTATATCCGGATACTGCTGTTTAATCAAATCAACCGCAACTAAAGACCTTTTTCCGCTTTGACAAATTACTACCGTTCTTTTTCCGCTGTTTAATTCTTTAAACCGGTGGCTTAGCTCGACTAAAGGAATATTTAGTCCTCCAATATTTTCAACATCAAATTCATCAGGTTCTCTAACATCTACAATTTGGATATTATCTTTTTCTAGCAATTTATGTAATGTAGATGCATCAATTTCCTCGTATTTGTTGTTTAGAAAATGATTTAAATTACGGAACTGTTTATTTGCTTCATTAAGCTTTAAAGAAATAGTGTCAACTTCATTGTTAAGCGAATTATAAATGAGCAGTTTACTATTTAAAACTTCCCCAATTCCTGTAATAATTTTTATTGCCTCTTGTGCTTGCCAAACGCCAATTAAACCCGGTAAAACGCTCAAAACTCCAGTATCTGCGCAGTTGTTTATCGTTCCTTTTTTTGGAATTTCTGGAAACAAACACCTTAACGTAGGTCCGTTTTTATGATTAAAAACTGAGATGTGACCCTCAAATTCATGTAGTGCAGCGTAAATAAGCGGTTTGTTTAAAATTACACAAGCGTCATTCAAAAGATAACGCGTCTCAAAATTATCGCTTGCATCAATAATAATATCATAATTTTCGGCAATGGGTAGGCAGTTCTCCGGCGTAATAAAATCAGGGTAGATTTGGATATTTACTGTGGGGTTTTTCTTTGTTAAAATTCTTTTTGCCACTTCAGCTTTTTTTTGCCCAACGTGGTTTATATCATATAAAACCTGTCTTTGCAGGTTTGTGAGTGAAACCACATCGCCGTCCGCAATACCAATTTCTCCAACGCCGGCCGTTGTCAAATACAATAAGGAAGGGCATCCCAATCCGCCTGCACCTACTACCAAAACAGATGCGTTTTTGAGTTTCAGTTGTGCCTCTTCTCCAAAGCCTTTCAAGGACAAAGTCCGGCTGTATCTTGTTTGCTCTTCTTTTGATAGTGAGGTATTCATTGTTACTTTACTGAATAATAAACAAATAAACACAAAAAAAGCCCGTGATTTTAATTTCACGGGCTTCAAAATGCAATGTTCGGTTTTAAAAGCCGAGAAATTACTGACCTTTTGTAAAATGCTTTAACTGGATGACTTCCTTTTCGGTTAAGTATCTCCAACGACCTCTTGTAAGGTCCTTTTTTGTAAGATTTGCGTAAATAACACGGTCAAGTTTTACAACTTCATAACCTAAACTTTCAAAAATACGGCGCACAATTCTGTTTTTTCCGCTGTGGATTTGAATACCGATTTCATTTTTAGCGCCACCGGTTACGTATCTAACTTCGTCAGGCTTAATCAAACCATCTTCAAGCTCTACACCAAAAGCAATTTTATTGAAATCGCCCTGGGTTAAGTTTTTGTTCAGTTCAACATTGTATATTTTGCTGATGCTGTTTTTTGGGTGCGAAAGCTTATCGGCTAAATCGCCGTCGTTGGTTAACAATAAAAGTCCCGTAGTGTTTCTGTCTAAACGCCCAACAGGGTAAATACGTTCATTGGTAGCTTTTGAAATTAATTCCATTACGGTTTTACGCTCTAAAGGATCGTCGGTGGTGGTGATGTAATCTTTTGGCTTGTTCAATAAAACGTAAACCATTTTTTCGCGTTTCAACAACTCGCCGTTATACCTAACTTGGTCAACCGCAGGGTTTACTTTTGTGCCAAGTTCTGTAACCGTTTCACCGTTAACAGATACTACACCCGAAGTTATAATTTCGTCCGCTTTTCTTCTGGAGCATATTCCAGAGTTTGCAATAAAGCGGTTTAACCTAATTAATCCGTCGTCCTTTTTAAAAGATGTGTTGCCACTGTTTAATTTAACCTGATCGTCCTGGTACTCATCAAATCTTTTACGTGGTGATTTTCCGTCTCTGTCTCTGTGTTCGGATCTGTTTCCATAGTTTTCTCTTGGTTCGTATGGGCGTTCATCTCTATTGAAATCCCTATCGCTACTTACAAAAGGTTTGCGGTCTTCGTCGTTTCTTGGACGAAAAGGTTTGTGTCCGTCAACTTCTTTTCTTTCTCTGTATGGTTTTCTGTCACCAGAATTTTCTCTTTTATCACCGTAAGGCTTTCTATCTCCGTAAGAACTTCCGCTATCGCGAGTTCCATAAGGCTTTCTGTCGCCAGAATTTTCTCTTCTATCACCGTAAGGCTTTCTGTCTCCGTAAGAGCTTCCACCTTCTCGGCTTCCATAAGGTTTTCTGTCACCAGAATTCTCTCTTTTATCACCGTAAGGCTTTCTTTCTCCGTAAGAATTTCCACCTTCGCGATTTCCATAAGGTTTTCTGTCACCAGAGTTTTCTCTTTTATCTCCGTAAGGTTTTCTGTCACCGAAAGAACTTCCGCTATCACGAGTTCCATAAGGTTTTCTATCACCAGAGTTTTCTCTTTTGTCTCCGTAAGAGTTTCCGCTGTCGCGAGTTCCGTAAGGTTTTTTCCTGTCTTTGTTGAATCCCGAATCATCCTTTTTGAAATTTGAAGAAGATGAGTATGGGCGGTTTTCAGAGTTTGATCTGCCGGTAGATTCAGATCTGTCAGACTTTTTGTAGTCTCTTCCGGATTTGTCATCACGACTGTTCCTGTCTTTGTTAAATGGCATGGTCTTATAAAATTAATACCTGTTTTAAGGGGGACAAAGGTACTAAAATGTTTAAGATTATAACAGGTTTATTTGGTGCTTTTAAAATCCATGTAAACACTTTCTGAAAGCTTGACTTAAAGCGCTTTAAATGCTGTTTTTTGTAACTATTTGATAATCTGACGAATAAACATTACCTTTGCCGAGCTTTTTTATTAAATGGAAAATAAAACAAGAATTATGAGATTAAAATACATAGTTGCTTGTAGCTTGATGTTGGTATTTTGTGTGCTCACAAAGATGTTTGGTTACAGCTATTCCAGTACAATTAGTAAAGCGATAGTTCCAAGTTTAAAATCGGTAAGAAGCATTGCCGAGAATGATTATTTAAAAGATTTGGAATTTGCTAATGAACTGTTGCCTTCTGGCGATAAATACATTGAAAAGAAAATGAAACGGGCGCTTAAAGCTCATTCATACGCAAATTTGCGGACACTTAAATTGCATGAAAGGTCTCAAGTTTGGTTTCCTATTATAGAGCCCATTTTAAAAAAATACGGCATCCCAGAAGATTTTAAATATATCCCTTTGGTAGAAACCGGAATGACGAGAGGTTTGTACTCGCCAAAAGGAGCAGCCGGTGTATGGCAATTTATGCCACAAACTGCAAGAGATTATGGGTTAACCGTTAATGATAAGGTTGACGAACGTATGAACGTTAGGTTGGCTACCGTTGCTGCTGCCAAATATATCAAAGATTTGCACAAGCAATTTAACAGCTGGACTTTAGCGGCTGCGGCTTATAACGGTGGAGAAGGAAGAATGCGTAGGCAAATTGCCAAGCAGAAACAAGACGATTATTTTAGGTTGGTGTTGAACCGCGAAACCGGAAAATATGTTTACAGCTTAATTTCTATGAAGGAAGTTATTGAACATCCGGAAGATTACGGTTACAAAATCAGCAATCCTAGAAAGTTATTGGCTTACCAGGAGTAGGCTATTGTACTTGTTTCGTTTATGCTGACGATAGGAAGCATCTTACTTGTAAGCTTGCTATAACTCTCATAAAATGAGATGTTCGGCTCAGGGCTGAACATGACGCAGTGGGAGGGAAGTCTTGCTAATAGATACTCCTTAGAAAAAGAGATGAATGTGGGAATTTATAAAAACTCGATCAGTTCAAATCTGTTCCCGAACGGGTCTCTAAAAAAAAGACGTTCTCTGCCTTCGATTTTAGAGGAATAGCTGATTTCGATCCCTTTAGATTTAAGGAAATCTTCAGCTGTTTTTAAATCAGTAACTTCAAATGCGGGATGCCTTCCGGATAAGCCAAGTGGAACTTCTTCTGTAATATGTAATTCTATTCCTGCTATTTTGAACCACAGTGCTTCAAAAGGTCGTTCGCTTAATATTATTGGAAGCTCTAAAACGTTTTGATAAAAATCACCGGCTTCGGCTAGTTTGCCGATGGGTACATTTATTAAAATATGGTCAATTCTTTTGAAAGGAATCATTTCTTTTTATAAGCAATTTAATCTTCAGCTTCCTTTTCTCCTCTAAATTTAACCTGAATGCCGTGAATAAAATTCCGTAAGATTTGGTCTTTGCAGGGCCTGTATTGGTTTTGTGATGGATTTCTAAAGAAAGCGCTCAATTCATGTTTGCTGATTCTAAAGTTTACCAGCTCCAAGGCTTCAACAATATCTTCGTCTTTAAAACCTAAAGCAATTTTTAATTTCCTAAAAACGATATTGTTATTGAGTTTTTTCTCTGGCTTAGGTTGTTCGCCCTCTTTTTTGCCTCTTTTTAGGTTGATAAAGCCGTTTAAAAAGATTGCTAAATCAATGTCATAGATGGGTTTGTAGTCCTGGTCGTCGTCTTTTTTCAACCATTCGCTAATCTGTGCTCGCGTAACCTCCTTATCTGCCAAAGCAAAAATCTTGATCATCTTATCGTCACTAAGTTCAAAAGTGTAGCGTAACCGGCGTAAAATATCGTTGTTGGTCAAATCTATCTGTTTTAATCTTTGCTCTTGGTTCTTTCCCTCTTTGCTCTTATTCTCTCTAAGCGTAAAACTCCTTTTTAGCAGCAGAAAGCGTGTTTCTTAATAAACTTACAATCGTCATTAAGCCTACGCCGCCCGGTACCGGAGTGATGTAAGAACATTTTGGAGCAACGTTTTCGAAGTCAACATCACCAAAAAGTTTATAGCCAGATTTTGTAACTTCTGATGTTTCGCGGTTCATGCCTACGTCAATTACCACAGCGCCGTCTTTAACCATATCTGCAGTAACAAAATTCTTTTTACCAATAGCAGCAATAATAATGTCTGCTTTTTGACAGATTTCTTTTAAATTTTGCGTTCTGCTATGCGTTAGCGTAACGGTTGCATTTCCAGGATTTGCATTGCGGGCCATTAAAATACTCATTGGGCTACCTACAATATTGCTTCGTCCGATTACTACACAGTTTTTGCCAGCGGTATCAATTCCGTAAAACTCCAGCATCAGCATAATTCCGAAAGGAGTGGCCGGTAAAAAGCAGGGCAGGTTTCTTTGCATCCTACCTAAATTAATAGGATGGAAGCCATCTACATCTTTCCTGTAATCTATTGCTTCGGTAACTTTTTCGGGGTCGATGTGTTTTGGCAAAGGTAACTGAACAATAAAGCCATCAACTGAAGTATCCTTGTTCAGTTCTTCAATTTTTGCTAAGAGTTCGGTTTCGGTAACCGTTTCATCATATCTTACCAAAGAAGATTTAAAGCCCACTTTTTCGCAGTTGCGCATTTTGCTGGCTACGTAAGTTTCGCTGCCACCATCGTTACCAACTAACACAGCAACCAAATGGGGTTTTCTGCCAGTTTTTTCCAGCATTTCTGCTGCTTCAACAGCAATTTGTTTCTTTAATTCTTCTGATACGTGTTTTCCGTCTAGCAATATCATCTTCTTAATAATGATTTTAATTATTTACAAAGCTAAAATTTTTTATAGAAGCTCAATTTATATTTTCCGATAAACAGCTGTTTCTACGGCAGATCTCCTGGTCATAGTCTAATAAATTAGGGTGGCTGTTTTGAAATATTTCACAGCAAAATCTTCACAGTTTAAAACTTCTATTTCTGCAAAATGGAAATCTTTTAAATTTTCTGTAACTATGCATTCGCAGTTGTTTTCTACGGCTGCATAATACTCCAATCCATCTTCAAAATCTAATATTTTTTTATTCTCTAAGGTTTTGATAACGCCTAATTTATTATTGTCTGCAATTTGAATATGCTCTAAAAGTAAATTGATTTTGCTTTTTGCAACTTTTGCAGATGTTTTTTTCTCTGCAAAATAATAAGCTATCGCCAGACATACCGGAGAGGTATAAACAGTGAATTTGGGGTTATCAGCCAAACTTAAAATTCTGGCAGCATAAGAAAAAACAGGATATTCTTTATTTAAAACTGCAACCAAAACATTCGCATCCAAAAAAACTTTCATTTTTTTGATGCAAAGAATTCATCTTTTTGAGACGTTTTTTTTGACTTTTTGGTGTGATAAACTGCTTCACCTTCGGCAACCATGCTTACCCACTCAGAAATCGGAAAATCTTCTAAAGATTGATAAGGTTTTTCTACAACTTTAGCTAATAAATGCTCTATCATGCGAGATAAACTAATATTGTTACGCTCTGCATATTTTTTAGCTTTATTAATGATATCTTCATCAAAAGACAACGTAAGTTTAGTATCCATGGCAAATAATAATTTATACCAAAGATATTAAATATCTACGTAATAAAAAAATATTTAATACGTAAATAATCAGTTTCTAATTCCTAACCACCTAACAAACTGAAAACCTAACCACCTAAAACCCTAGTCGAGCTTTAAAACCGCCATAAATGCCGATTGTGGAATTTCTACGTTTCCAACCTGGCGCATGCGTTTTTTACCTTTTTTCTGTTTTTCTAATAGTTTACGCTTACGTGAGATATCACCACCATAACATTTTGCGGTTACGTCTTTACGTAAAGCCCTTACGTTTTCACGAGCAATGATTTTAGCACCGATAGAAGCCTGAATTGCAATTTCAAACTGCTGTCTCGGGATTAGTTCCCTCAGCTTCTCGCAAATACGCTTGCCGAAATCGTAAGAATTACTTCTATGGATTAACGATGAAAGTGCATCCACATGTTCGCCGTTAAGCATGATGTCCAGTTTAACTAAATCCGATTGTTTAAAGCCAATCTGATGATAATCAAACGAGGCATAGCCTTTAGAAATTGTTTTCAACTTATCGTAAAAGTCAAATACAATTTCGCCCATTGGCATTTCGAAAACCAGCTCAACCCTATCAGCAGTTAAATAATGCTGGTTGACAATAATTCCTCTTTTTTGAATACAAAGCGACATTACCGGGCCAACAAACTCGGCTTTGGTAATAATGTTTGCCTTTATATAAGGTTCTTCAACAAATTCCAGTTTTGATGGGTCTGGCAGTTCAGACGGGTTGTTAACCACAATTGGGTCACCTTTGGTGGTGTGTGCAATGTAGGATACGTTGGGAACGGTGGTAATTACCGTCATATCGAACTCACGCTCTAAACGTTCCTGAATAATTTCCATGTGCAACATTCCTAAGAAACCGCAACGGAAACCAAAACCTAAAGCGGCAGAAGATTCTGGTTCAAAAACCAATGAAGCATCATTCAATTGCAGCTTGTGCATCGCTTCACGCAGTTCCTCAAATTCATCAGTATCAACTGGATAAATCCCCGCAAAAACCATCGGTTTAACCTCTTCAAAACCTTGGATTCCAGTAACTTGCTTGTCTCTTAAAACAATGGTATCGCCAACTTTTACTTCTCGGGCTTCTTTAATCCCCGAAATAATATAACCTACATCACCAGTTTTAACCACATCTTTTGGCGTTGGGTTCAGCTTTAAAATTCCAACCTCATCCGCAATATATTCTTTGCCAGTGGCAACAAATTTTACTCTGTCATTCTTTTTAATCTGCCCATTTACCACTTTAAAATAAGCGATAATCCCTCGGAACGAGTTAAAAACCGAATCAAAAATCAAGGCTTGCAGGGGCGCCTCTGGGTCACCAACCGGAGCTGGCACACGTTCAATTACGGCGGTTAAAATATCTTTAATACCTAAACCGGTTTTTCCCGATGCCGGAATAATATCCGAACGTTCGCCGCCAATTAAATCAACAATTTGATCTTTTACCTCTTCGGGCATCGCCCCAGGCAAATCCATTTTGTTCAAAATTGGAATAATGGTTAAATCCTGCTCTAAAGCCAAATAAAGGTTAGAGATAGTTTGCGCCTGGATTCCCTGTGAAGCATCTACAATTAACAAAGCACCTTCGCAGGCTGCAATGGAACGCGAAACCTCGTAAGAAAAATCTACGTGTCCAGGCGTATCAATAAGGTTAAGGATATATTCCTGTCCCTCGTGGATATAATTCATTTGGATGGCATGACTTTTTATAGTGATGCCTCGTTCACGCTCCAAATCCATATTATCCAACAATTGCGCTTGCGACTCGCGTTGGGTAACCGTGGAAGTGAATTCCAGTAACCTATCAGCAAGAGTACTCTTACCGTGATCTATATGTGCAATTATGCAGAAATTACGTATGTGCTTCATTTGAAACGCAAAGATAGATTTTTAAGCAGAATTATCGATTTTTTTTAAACTGGGAGAAAAGGTTTAACCACAAAGCCTACAGAGGTTTTTCACAGAAATTACGAAGTCAGGAGATTTTAACCGCAGAGGTAGCAGATGTTTATGTCTTTGTTCTTGCATCTTTGCTCTTTCTTCTTCAAAACAAAATAATCCAAACGGAAATTCCTCGTTTTAAATGAATAATTTTGTACGATGTCTTTATTCCATTTTAAGCAGTTTGTGATAAATCAGGAAAATTGCCCTATGAAAATAAATACCGATGGTGTTTTATTGGGTGCGATGTGTGATTTGACCGGTGCAAACAAAATTTTGGATATTGGAACTGGTACGGGCGTAATTGCGTTAATGTTGGCACAACGGAAGAATGATGCTTTTATTGATGCCATTGATATTAACCACATCGCTTATGAAAAATCAAGGGCTAATTTTGAAAATTCCTTGTTTCATGCGCAGCTCAAGGCGCATCATCATAGTTTTAAAGAGTTTTTTGAGTTAAATCCGCAAAATAAGTACGATTTAATTGTTTCTAATCCGCCTTATTATTTAAATGCTTTGCAATCACCAAAAGAATCAAAGAACATTTCAAAACATACCAACGAACAATTCTTTTTAGACCTGTTGTTATGTGTGAAAACACATTTGACGGCTAGCGGGTCTTTAACGCTGATTTTGCCGGTCGAAATCTCTTTGATGTTACAAACCACAGCACAAGATTTTGGTTTGTATGCAAAATATTGTATCAAGATAAAATCGTACCCCGATAAGGCACACATTAGGCATATCATCAGTTTTACAAAAGACAGGGCAAACCAACTTTTATTTGAAGATTTTTGTATTTACGATGAAGTAAGTGTACACTCCTTACAATACAAATCCGTTTTAAAAGATTTTTTCACGATTTTTTAATGAAGAGAATAGGTTTAATTTCAGATACGCACAGCTATTTAGATGATGCAGTTTTCAAATATTTTGACGATAGGGATGAAATTTGGCATGCCGGCGATTTTGGAACACTGGAACTTGCAGATAAACTTGCAGCCTTTAAACCTTTAAAGGGAGTTTACGGAAATATCGATGGAAAAGATATTAGAGAGGTATATCCTGAACATCTTAGGTTTAAGTGCGAAGAAGTAGATGTTTGGATGACGCATATTGGCGGTTATCCAGGCAGATATTCTTCTCATGTAAAACCAGAAATTTACACTAAGTCGCCAGATTTGTTTATTGCCGGCCACTCGCATATTTTAAAAGTTATTTACGATAAAAAAATAGAATGCTTGCATATTAATCCAGGTGCAGCCGGGAAACAGGGCTGGCACAAAACAAGAACTTTAATTAGATTTTGTATTTCCGAAAATAAAATTCATACATTAGACGCCGTAGAATTAGCAAACAGATAGCGTAAAAAGTACACTAAGTATATGGCAGCGATAACGACACTAGGTCAGTTTATTATTGAAAAGCAAGCAGATTTTCCTTATGCAAAAGGAGAGCTTTCCAGATTATTAAGAGATATTGGCATTGCCGCAAAAATTGTAAACAGAGAGATCAACAAGGCTGGTTTAGCCGATATCTTGGGAGAAGTAGGTACAGTAAATGTACAGGGCGAAACCCAAAAAATACTCGACGTTTATGCAAATGAGCAGTTTATATCGGCCTTAAGCGCTGGCGGCGAGTGCGCCTTGGTGGTTTCTGAAGAGAATGAGGAAGTTGTGATTTTAAATAAAGATGTATCTAAAAATGCTAAATACGTAGTTGCGATAGATCCGTTAGATGGTTCATCAAATATTGATGTAAATGTGGCGGTTGGGACAACTTTTTCTGTTTTTAGAAGAATATCTAAAGAAGGCGAAGCGGATATTAAGGATATTCTACAAAAGGGAACAGAACAAGTGGCCGCGGGCTATATTGTTTACGGTTCATCAACTATGTTGGTTTATACAACGGGCTGTGGTGTAAACGGTTTTACTTTGGATCCTTCGATAGGCGAGTTTTGTCTTTCACATCCAAACATGAAAATCCCAAAAACGGGAACAATTTACAGCGTTAATGAAGGGAATTACGTCCATTTTCCAGAGGGTGTAAAAAAATATATAAAATATTGCCAAGTTGAGGATGCAACAACTTCAAGGCCTTATACTTCCAGATATATAGGTTCAATGGTGGCAGATTTACACCGTAACTTAATTAAAGGTGGTGTTTATATTTACCCAACTACGGCAAGTGCACCAAAAGGAAAATTGAGGTTGGTTTACGAGTGTAACCCACTTGCTTTTATTATTGAGCAGGCAGGCGGACGAGCTACAAATGGATATGAGCGGATTTTAGATATTGAGGTAACAGAAATTCACCAGCGTGAATCAATTTTTATTGGTTCCACAGATATGGTTTTATTGGCTGAGGATTTTATGGCGCAATATTCTCCCAAGGAGGTTTTGAAAGTTAGTTAGCTTTTTTAAGCTTAGTGCTTAAAGCGGAAGGCTAAAAGCTACTGAATGGCTAAATATAAATTATAACAATTTTTGCTTTTGGTTTTCAACTTCGAAAACACTATCAATTTTTTGATCTTTTGATTTAGATGCGATGACCGCAAGTTCGTCGCATCTTTCATTTTCTGGATGACCTGCATGGCCTTTTACCCAAACAAACTTTACTTGATGCAGTTTATAAGATTGCAGGAATCTCAGCCAAAGATCTTTGTTTTTTTTGCCTGCGAAACCCTTTTTTACCCATCCAAAAACCCATTTTTTTTCTACAGAATCAATCACGTATTTGGAATCGGAGAAAATGGTGACTTCTTGATTCAAATTCTTTAAAGCTTCCAGCCCAACGCATACCGCCATCAGCTCCATTCGGTTGTTGGTGGTTAACCTAAACCCTTCCGAAAGTTCTTTGTGGTGTTTCCCCGATTTTAGAATTACGCCATATCCGCCCGGACCTGGATTGCCACTTGCGGCGCCATCGGTAAAAATTTGAATCATTTGCGAAGATAAAAAATTAACAAAATAACGCCCGATAAAAGATTATTTCGCAATGTATCAACAGAATAGGACTTTGCTTACTATTAATTTCTTTAAAAGTTTGAATGTTTTGATTTTTAAATTATTTTTGCACTCCACTAAAACAAATGGCGGTCGTAGCTCAGTTGGTTAGAGCACTGGTTTGTGGTGCCGGGGGTCGTGGGTTCGAGCCCCATCGTCCGCCCTTAATGTTAAAAGCCTTTCAAGAAATTGAAAGGCTTTTTTGTGTTAAATAGGTTCATGTTCGGGCTTTTTATGAGCTAAGGATTTTTGAATTGAAAATACTATTATAGCTAAACGAAAATAGTTTCATGAAAAGAATTGCTGTTTTTTTTATTTTTTTTCTACTTGTTTCAAGTGTGTCTGCACAAGTTTCAGATCTTAGGCTGGGCGCTGGAGGTGGTTTAACTTATTATGCAGGAGATATATCTGATATCCAGTTTGGAACAAAAGTTATAGGTGAAATTAGTTTGGCAAAAGAACTCGCAATATCTGTGGGTTATTTATCTAATCTTGCAAACCGGGTGGCTCCAAGTAGTAACGAGGCAGATGATGGTACAAAAGTGAGCTTCAATAATATCAATTTAAGCTTACTCTTTTATCTTAAAAGTTCTGTCGACGATGACTTTAGTATGTATGTTCCTATAGGTGCTTCTTGGGTTTTCGGCAAATATAAAGCCAATTTTAATTTTGGAAATAGTTCATTTGCATATCAAGAGCATGTTAATGATAAAACCCTAAATATTGGGTTCGGCTTTCAAAAAAGACTTGGTAAACCTATTCTGTTTAGCGAAGTAACTGTTGCATTTCCTATTAATTCAGAGGGCAATCCGATGAACAATTCTGGACCAGATGATTTGCCTAACGGGTTCACGGTTAACGATGTACCCTTTCATAGCATATTAATAATAGGAATTAAAATGCCTATTGTCAATGACTTTAAGAAGAAAGCATATTAGACCGTTCAAAACCTCACGTTAAGCTAAGAAATGTCCCGCCAGAATGCAAGAATCGTTGAATTTAATACTTATTTGTGAGATGTTTCACTATCGTTCAACACGACGCTTGTTTACCTAACTTATTGGTGTTGGAGTTTACCAGTTTTTAATTCAAATACTCCCTATCTTCATCACTCAAACTACGTTTCTGCTGAGTGTCCAAATAATCCTCATTCTCTGGCTGGTTAATCTCGAACGGGATACTGTTTACAGCACTTTCTGATAGTTTCTTTTTTCGTGGTCTCGCTACAATCAATCCCAAAATAAATCCAAAGACAGTTACAATCAGCATCATAATCAATTTAGATATTGGGAAAGTCATCCAAAGCACATTAAATACCACAGGTTCTAGATTCTGCATAAATATCACCGTAATAGCGACTGATAGAAATATAATTATGTAGGTTTTAAAGCTCATTATTTAGTAGTTAAAATTGAAACTGAACTCTAATATCGGTTTTTTTGTGATGCTTTCATTAGGAATGATAATTTTGCCTCCCAATTCAAACAGTGGCAGGTAATATCTCAGTAAATTCATGTCGGCACTTAAACCCAGTCCATAACCGCGTAAACCATTGCCGACATTGATATTTTCAAAATCGGTAAAAAAGCCACCTTTAATTCTTTTGATGTAGGCAATTGGTCCCAACTCCCAATCTGGATAGGCAATTGGAAAACGGTAACTGAGCAACAGGGTGTTTTGGAGATTAACTATACCTTTCATGTTTCCCCAGCCGTTTGCTCTGGGAATATCAACGCTGTATTGATAAAGCCCATTGCTTTTTTGAAAATTTAAGCTTGCTTTAAAACTGTGGTTTGGTAAAAAGCCGGGAAAGTAAAAGGCCGATTTTAGGTAAAAGTTGATGCCGTTTAGTTTATTGTCAAATGGAAAATGCTCAAAATCCAGTTCGATATTTTGTCCCCACTGTGGCGCTAAATCTCTAGCACTTTTTCGGCTGTTGATCCCGGTTGTAAAGCTGTAGCTCATGGGGAATTTAATTTCGCTATAAAAATTCGTCGGCTTTAACGTTTCTTGATAACGGTTGGTGTAAGAGGTGGAGACCGTGAAATCTGTATAAAAACTTTTGTTGAGCCAGTTTGTATAAGTTGGTACACTAACGTTTAAAGAAGTGTAGTTCTCTCGCCAAGAAAAAGGTACAATAGTGGGGTTTTCAACATCGCCCGTGGCTACATAGGCAAGCCGGGCCTTGTTTTTGTAACTGACTGCAATTTTCGGATAAAACTTTTGGTAAGTTAAGGTGGCGTTAAATTCGCTGGTGTTTAAAGCGTTGTTGTAAAGGTAACCTGCGGAAGCGGCGACGGTATTTAGTTTGTTGTTGGAAATTAAGCTGAGACCAAAATCGTAGTCGTTGCTGTAATCGCTTTCGGCTACGATTAATCTGGCACTATGAAAGTAAAACAGGTGGTTTATTTCCCGATATTTTTTGCTGGGATACTTTAGCGAATCTATTTTCTCGAAAATATTCGGCTTATTTTCCTGCGTTATAAGCGGAGAAAAGTAGTCCACGAAGGTGTTCGGCTCTTTTTTTTGCGAAATCGCTTCTGTAGCGTTTAAATCTGCAGAGGCGAGATTGTGCCCGTTTGAGGTGTAAGTGCTAAAAAGCAATTTCCCATTTGCAATACTTGGATAATTTGCGCCAAATGGAGCGTGAGTTAATTGTCTAATAACCTTAGTTTTTGGATTTAACTGGTAAATATTTTCGATGCCGTTGTAATGTGCTCTATAAATAATTTGATTTCCGTAAAATGATGGTCGGGCTATAATTTGGGTTTGTGGAGGTAATAGCTCATCAAATTTATTGTCGTGGTAAAGAAGCAGCGTTTTTCCGCTTTCCAAAACGCCGGTTACAATAATTTCGCTTCCGTCTGCATTATAGGCCGGTGTTTGTAGGGTGTAATTTTTTGGGTTAGGATAGATGTGTAAGGCTTTTCCTGTAAGCGCATCAAACTCTACCATCGAAAAAATGTTTGCGCTAGTTACGTTTACAGCAATTATTCTTTTTCCATCGGGCGATAAAGCAGGGGAGAACAGCCGACTTTTTTTGCTGAGCTGTTTGAATTCTTTAGTTGCCAAATTGTAGGTGCAAATTACGCTGTAATTTCTTTGATCGTACCGGCTGTCGCTCCGGTATTCATCCCATGTGATTAAGCCGTTTGCATAGCTCAAATTTGGTTCGGTTTGACTGCCGATTTTCAGTATGGTTTTCTCGTTTTTTTGCGCATCAATTACGATGATTCTTGTCGGTTCAGAAAGCGATGTTTTTAGGCAAATAATTTGGTTGTTTTTTGTACTGTAAGGAAGTAGGTAATTGCTCGGATTTTTAGGGTTGATGCTGTTCAGTATTTCGTAATTTTTAAACTCTAATTTTTGCGATTGGTCTCGCCACAAACTGTCCATTTCATTTATCGTATTTTGATATAAAGTTTTGGTGCCGATGCCACTAAATTTTTTTAGCGACGAGCTGAAATTATAAGGGCGGATGGGGAAGTTTTTGATGCGCTCCAGAATTTTGTCCAAAATTAAAGGTCCATTGTCTCTCCTGATTTTTGTAGTCATAAAATATCCAAGCGGATAATAACCCGGCGTAAAATTTTTAAATGAGCCCAAGTAGTTTTTCGAGTAACTGTATTTTTCTCCCGAAAGTTCATTGGTTCTTAAAACCATTTCAAAAGCTGGCTGTCTTCCTCGGCCGGCATGGGTCAAGGCAGTTTCAATTCCAACAGCGTCACCCTCAAAAAACCAAGGTGGTAAATTGATGCCAAACAGCGCAAGTTTTAATTCTTCAAAAAGGGGAGCGCCAAGGTTTGGACCGAGTTTATCAAACTGCACCACATGCCTAAGTTCATGAACGGCCAAACTATTCATCCAGTCTTGTGCATCGAATTCCTGAGCAGGCATAGTGTAAAACTCTGAATGCCGAGGAGCCATTGTTACAAACCCATTTGATACTACACCTTGATTTTGCAGGATGATGGAAATTGGCTTAGGAGCGTGTCCCAACGTTTTGCTTACCCGCTTAACCAAAATTTCTAAAGTATTAGCCATTCGTTGCGCTTCGCTCTCAAATAGGGTAGGGTAGATGATTTGGAAATTTGACGTGTTGATTTGTCTAAATTTTACACTAGGTGGGTTTTGCCCGCCGTCAATAAATTGAGAAAAAGCGCTGAGTGAAGTTAAAATTAATGTAAATGTAATTAAAATACTGATTTCTAATATTTTATTTGATTTATCGTAAATCATACAAATTGGGTGCTAATTTTTTTAGTTTTTTCAATCTCTTATTTAGAGTTTTTATTAAATAATTTGTTTGTTTTATTGTTTTAAATATTTGATATAAAATGGGTTATGTTTTTTATTTTTAGAGTATATTTATAATTTTGAATAGATTTTTTTCACGTATTAAGCTTGATTTTATGGTAATTGGTTGCTTTAAACGGATTTGTAAAGTAAGTAATTTTTATGACTAAATTATACACCAAGTAAGCAATATTTTAAAGCGATTTTTAAAAATTTATTTTAGAAAAGGTGTGATTTTTTTAAGAAATCATCTTCTTTTAATGAAAGTTTATTGAGCTTTTGTTTTGTTTCCTCTTCACTTTTTGTAAATAATTTTGTGTCCTGCTTCTGCATTCATGTAAGAATTTGTTCTTTATTTTTGGAATTTTGGACGGTGAAATTTTGTATTTGGTTTCTTAATTAAAAAATTACTTAGTGTATTTTAATTTTTTATTATATCAAGATAAATTGTAATTATTTTTGATTTTTTTCAATGATTTCGTTTGGGATATTTACGATGGAAATGTTTTAAAACTACTTTTACTTTGCTGTTTTCGAATAAATAGGATGGTTGGATTGTTGACACTAAGGCGTTCTAATATGCTATGGTTTTTTCTTTTTGGAGTTGGTGCGTTGGTCGCTTGCACCTTCAAATCGATTTTTTTACAAGCGTTATTGTTCTCTCGTTTCTTGTAAATTGTTTGATTTTTAGAGTTAGAAATTGTATAGCCTGTTCAGTTGTTTAGGAAAAAAATCGGCAATTCTTTCTCAGGTTTTTGATATAATTTTAACCTGTTTAAATCGTGTTTTTTAAGAGCAGAAACTTACTGTCACTTATTTTTTAATGGATTTGTAAGCACTTTTTACCATTGATTTTGATGTGAGATAGGGCTGGGTTTTAAATAAGGTAGCCTATAATTTGGTTTTTATTTTTCGGAATACTTATTTAAAATTATTTGTTTACAAGGTGTTTTTTTGGCTTCTGTATTAGCGAAATAGTCGGAATTGATAGGGCATTTATGGTAATTTCAAGTCGTTTTACGTTGATTTTTTTATTGGTTATTGCCGACTTTTAAAGGTTTTTTTGGAAGGAAGTTTATGCCATTTATCAACAGTATTAACTATTGTATTTAAATAAAAATATGATGTGTTTTTTTATTCTTTTTACGCTTGTTGAGCTGTGCTAAATCTTCCTTGGTGTCTCCCTGAAAAAGGGGGAGACATTAGGGAGGTTTTATTAGGTATTTTATTTAGGGATTATTACGCACAACAATCAGAAATTTTTCTTTTGCTAGCGCAATATTCCTACAAGTAATTCGAGAATTTTATGGATTATTTAAGCACAAGTTTCAGGTGTTTCATAACTGTTTCGGAAATCCGCATAAAGCCTAAATCGGTCAAATGGGTGCCGTCAATTGTTGCTTCGTGATCAGTGCCTATTAATTTATCTGATGTAATGTAATAAAGATGCTTTTGGTTTTCTGCGTATAATTTGTTGTATGTGTTTTTAAATGCTTGGTTTTGTTGCTCTACCATTGTTTTGGTTTTATTGTTCCAATGAGCCGTTTCTCTGTAAACACTCTCCATCATTATAATAGGGATTTCAGGTTTTTGGCTACGTAAATATTTGATAAAGGGATAAGATCTTTCTTTGATTTGTTGTGGAGTTGGGTTAGGCACACAATCCAAAACATACACATCTGCCGGTATTTTCGCTAAAATTTTTGCAATATCAAATTCCATTTTGCCACTACCGCTAAAACCGAGGTTGAAGGTCTCTAAACCCATTTTTCTGGAAATGATAGATGGATAAGCCATACCCGGGCGAGAGGCAGAAGCTCCCTGAGTGATGCTGGATCCATAAATAACAACTTTTCTTTTATCTGTAAAAGGGTGTGCCCATGTTTTAATATTTGCCGAATCCGGCACACCCACTTCCAATTTAGTTAATTTTGAATACAAAGGGAGGTAAAGCCGGTATTTACGCAGTTTTCCATCTAACTGGTCTATAAGTAATACGCTGTTCTTTTCATCCGTTGGACGGGCTGAAGCAACATATTGCCACTTGTTATTTTCAAATGCGTACAAATCTAATCCGTTTATGGCTACAGGAGTCATATTCCATAGGTTCATATATTTTTCAAGTTCCCATTTTATTCTGATTGATTTTGCATCTGTTTCGAAATTAAGGCTTAAACCGGCGGAGTTTTGTGCTAGCTCTTGAACTCTGGCAGGTAAAGGCAATCGTTGTACCGAATCAATTCTGTTATAGTCATCGGCAGATGCGAAAAAACTGCCTTTTAAACCCAAAAGGTGCCCATCTGTATATTTAAAGCCATTTTGTGCTAAAATATTGCTTGCAATAAATAATACTATTAAAAGGATATAATACTTTTTCATGTTTTATTTTTTTAATACCAACTCTATCATCATAGGGTAATGGTCCGAGTGAGCATCGGTAAATTCATTAACCAATACTTCCGCACTTTTTACCTTCTTTTTGAGCCCTTTATTTACAAAAACAAAATCAATTCTGGACGGTACATCGGGTAAACCAACAGGCGCAAAATGTTTAGGATGCACTGTTTTAACAAAACTTTTGTGATAGAGCTTTAAAGCATCTGAAAAACCGCTTTCATTCATCCTATTGATCACATAATAATCGATTTTATTGTTTACCAATTTTCGTATAGGGGCATATTTCTGCTCGTATTTTTTTAGATTTTCTATTAACTTTCCATCTGCGTAAGCGAGAGAGTCTATCGAAGCAAAAGAATTAAAATCGCCCATAATTATCCAGTTTTTTATAGTTGGGTTGCTTTTAATATTTGCTAAAACTAGGTCTATTTCGTTTCTCCTTGTTTGGTAATCAAACGGACTTAAATGGAGCACTATAAATGTTTGCCCCTTGATTGTAGCCTGGATAAAGCCTCTGTCCATATTGTCAGTCACTTTTTTTACGTTTGTAATAGGATATTTTGAGGTAATAGCAACCGGGTATTTTTCTCCTTCTACCAATAATACTGCGTAAGGATGTCCGTAACTATGGGCAAGGTTTTCTAAGCTGGTTTGTGTAAAACCTGTTACTTCCTGTAATCCTACAATATCAGGGTTTTGTTGTTTAAACCATTCGGCAAACTCCTTTTTCCCTTCCGATTGGTCAGATTTCATGCCTACATACACATTGTAACTGATGATTTTGAGTTTGTTGTTTTGAGCGATAGAAGTAAAGCTAGCAAATAGCAATAAAGTAAAAATTTTGAGTGTGATTTTCATTTTTTTATATGTGAATGAACAGGAAGTCTTTAAGGAGGTTGGCTTGAATGAAATTAACTTTACAAGTAACGGTTTTGTTGTGGATAGTTCCTGAGATGCCGTTCCCTGCTACCTTACTTACCATGCCAACAAGAATAATTTTTCGGATAACGTGATTTGCCCGATCAACGACAATGATATTGCTGTCTTTATCATAAGTTAAACGTTCGGGATTTTTAAATTTTATGTCGGAGATATTGCTGTTTGTTGCAGCTCCAGAAACGGATCCGGCATAAGTTGAAACATAATAAACCTGAGCTTTTGTAATGCTACTTGTGCCTATCATAATAAACACAAAGAAAATGGCGTAAATTGTTTTCATAATTTAATTTTTAACGGTTTTAAATCTCTTTGTTTGTAATTATTGCGATGTTGTTTATCGGAATAATTTTAAGATTGAGCCAACAAATCCATGTGGCCATCTAAAAAGATGGCATAGTGTGGCTTGATGCTTATGATTATTATAACATCAAATCGAGATTTTAGGTTGTTTACAATAGCACTAAAAGCGTGGTTTTATAAACAACCTAAATCCGAAAATTAAAGCTTACTGTTTGGTAGCGATGATTACCGTTCCTAAAGGTCGTTGCCCATCATGGTCGAATTTCCCGTTATCGGTAGGGTGATTTACAACCCCTTCATCTTTAACCCAAGCTGTTGAAGAACCTCCTCCATCCATATTAATGGCAGATGTACAGCCTAATGCCAACATTAACTCTGATGCCTGAACAGTTGTTAGCCCTTGTGACTGTGATGATCTTCCGTCTACAACCAGCATAAGCATATGGTTATCGGCGGTAATTCCAATTATGGTTCTTGGGTGGCGAGTAGTGTTAAAAACCTGATTTAATTGTCCAACTAATTGTCCTTCATAAACTAATAATGGTCCGCCGGCCAAAACATAAGGTGCGTTTACTTGGTCCCAACCACCCGAAGGTTTTTTTACAATAGCAGGTTTGTTTAAAACGCTAAAGGTAATGGCAGCATTTTCTCTGAAAGAGTCAAAATTTGGAACAGTTTGCGTAACTACCGTTCCATTGTGCCTAAAATAAACCGTTGAGCCTCCGTAATTATTTCCAAAATAACTGCCGTTGGTTGCAATATCTGCGTGGTTCTCTTCTCCCGCTTCACTGGCAGTAAAAAGATCGCCGGTGCTTGTATAGGGGATGTCAAATTTTACATTTTTGCTCAAATCGATATCGAAAATGTTGATGTATTGCCTGGAATCGAAGATGTTTGGAAACTGATAATACTTCCAAACAATAGCATCGTTAACGTTTTTGATAACCCAAGGCGTATTATCGATTAAATCTTTTAGGGCTTTATCGGTATCAACGTTTTCTACAACATACGGAAGTTGGGTTCCGTCTTCATATTTTTTACATCCCGAAAAAATATATAAGGTAGAAATAAATAGTATAAACAATATTTTTTTCATGTTTCTTAATTTTTAATGTCCTGCCATTTAATGGTTAATTTTTCTGGCTTAGTTCCTGAATTTTGTTGACTGCTGATTTTTAGGAATTCGCGGTTTTTGTACAGATAAATAATCTGATTCTGTTCATCATAATCTGCCGCTGTTAAATCTCCATTGCCCCATGAATACGGCCAATTGCCTAACCAATTTTTTACGTCATCAGTTTTTATCACTTTAAAGCTGTTTCCTGTTTTTGTAGCGATAATCAGTTTGTTTTTTGCGAACAGGTATAGCTCATTGCCTTTAATAAAAGAAGCATCTATCCATTTAACTTCAGCAGGTAAGTTGCTTACCAATTTATTTAAAGGGATATCGATAGGTTTTTTATTGGCATCATCAAAATAAATCTGACAATTGAGCTTGTTAAAAAATATTAACGAACGCTTTTTAGAATCTCTGGCTATCGCATCAATGCTTTGGTCATCATTAACAGTTAAAGCTGGAAAAAGTGTAGCTAAAGAATCTACCACCGGCTGTTGAGATTCGCTGGTTTTTACCGCATAAACTTTATCCATAAAAACGTAATGTGTAGTTCCTTGGACATTGTAAACCGCATCTGGAGTGGGCCATGTGCTTTTCAGGATAAACTCGCTATTATCAGCAAATTTGTTGTAAATGCCTACATAATCAAGCATATCTGTTGACTTTGGGGTTAAATCTCCTTCTATAAAAAACTTGGCATTTACACCGTCATATCTGTTAAACCTTGCCGCTACTGCAATGGCATGCCAATGGTCTGATACCACAAAAAGACTGTCATTTCTTTGAATAATTTTATCGCCAAATTCATCTTTTAAAACTCTGCTGTATGCGTAATTTTGAGCAGTTGTTTTAGAGTTTTCTTCTTTATAAATGATGTTTTTTGGCACCCCGTTATCCACCAATTGCTGTAGCATTTCACTGGCTTCGCAAATAACAGAAGCATGTGCGGCACAACCTCCAGAAACAATTATTTTGTCGATATTTTGGGTATGGTAAAGTTTTAAAGCAACTTTTACCCGACTGGTAATAATATCTATATGATCTGAGCCTAACACTAACATCACATTTTTAGGTTTTAGCTGACCGTAGCCAGCTAAACCTAAAAACAAATGTATGGCGAGGGTTATAATATATTTGCCCATATAATGTTAGTTTACAAAGGCTCCCATAATAGTTTTCCCTTCTCTTGATACGCCGTTAAAATCTTTAAGGATTTCACTGCTTAAAACAGGATTATAGCTTTGAGAAATTAAGTCGAGTTGCGATGCTCCCATTCCATATTGGAGCGCCGGATTATCGCTTCCGATAGGTTTGTAATTTGCATCCAACATGCTGATTGGGTTAAAAGCAGTTGTAATTTCTGAGCCTGTGCCGTCATAAGCTTTGCTGGCCAATACCGAACTTTTTATCACCAATGGGCCGGCTGCTGCTACGTAACTATCAACATCTTTACTGCTACCGCTTTGGGCGTTACCAGCAACAATAGTGTTGATTAAAGTAAGCGAGTTGCTGTTTTGTCTGCGATATATACCGCCACCTGGCCCGGGAGTACCGTTATTGCTAATGGTACAGCTGATAATATCTGCCACACAGTTGTCATACAGCATAACTCCGCCACCGCCATTGGCAGAAGTAGTAACATTATCTGTAACTAAACAGTTTATCATCGCAATTTTGGAGTTTTGCCGAGCATATACACCGGCACCAAACGAAGTATTTTTATTGTTCTTAACTTCTGAATTATACATAAACACCTCTGAATCTGGATAGGAGTGAACACCCCCCGCAGTACCTTTTGCATAGTTGTTATTTACTTGCGAATTGTAGATGTATGCTTTTGATTCATAAACCCATAAACCGCCGCTGTTGCCTACGCTATTGTTATTATCATTCACTTTACAGTTTTGCATCTCCAAATTGGCGTTGCCAAATACATATAGCCCTGCACAAAAACCCGCAGTACCTGACTTTGCACTTGCTACATTTTCGATGATATTCACATCTTTTAATAACACCGTTGAACCACGGATGAGCATTCCGCCGCCCATTCCTCGACTAAATTGATTCCCATTGATGGTGATGTTGATTCCCCGGTCCGTAGCGTTTCCTTCTTTTACTGTAATGCCTTCGATACTTACTTTTTCGCCGGTTGCCACTGGTGCGGAAATGGTAACTACATGAAATGATTCTGAACCATCAGACTGTTTTCCCGAGAAAACTGTTTTGTATAATTGTGGATTAGGAGATGTTCCTGTGGTTGCATTTGCTGGGTACCCACCGATAAGACTAATGTTTTTACTAATTTCAAAAGTTTTATCTCCGGCGTTAGACGACTCTCCGTTAGTTATTGTTTTGGAAGGAATATAAGTGCCTTCTGCAATATGAATGATACTGCCACTTGTGGAATTATCAAGTGCTGTCATTAAATCGGAAGCCTGATCCCAAGAGCGACCGTTGCCCGTAGCACCGCTTTTAACGTAAAAAATATTAATTAATCCGGCTTCTTGGATTACCAAAATATCTTTGGTTAGGTCCTCACTAATTTTAACTGATATTGTACCACTTCGCTCTTCATCCTCATTTTTTTTAGTAGTAAAGCTTATGGTGTGCTTTCCTTTTTCTAATGCTGTGGTATCAAATGTTATCCAATCTGCATCAGTTGAAAGCTCAATAGCTTGATTTGATAAAATCTCGAATGAATATGAGTTGCTTTTACTGGATACTTCTATATAATCGGTATTTACCAGTAATTTTTTTTCGAAACGCTCATCAGATTTCTTGCATCCAAAAAAAATGGAAGCTAAAAAGATGAGTGTGAAAAATTTTAATACATTGCGACTTTCCATAATTTATTAATTTATGTGTGAAAGATTGATTAATTATCCCATTTAGGGTTTTGTATCAGCTTTGGATTTAGTTTTATATCCTCTAAAGGAATAGGCGCCAAATAATCTCTTAACTCGTTAAAAGCACCGCCTTGAGCAAAAGGATCCAGGTTTCCAGCCGAACTGTTAGGAAGGCCGTTAATTGGATTACGCAAAGTTCTTTGTTGGATATTGATAAATGAGGTTACTGATGATGGCGCTCCGGATGTACTGCCCGTATGTACAAAAACATCTGCGTTTCCATCGCCAGTGAAATCAAAAGATCCGGTGCCCGAAAAGTAAATGCCCACCATAGGTTGGATGAGTTTTAAACCTGCTTTCCAGCGCATTAAATCATCCCATCTTAGCCCTTCGTTAAACATTTCTATACGACGTTCTCTTCTAATCTCCAATATCACACCTTTGTTCGGTCCTTGTTCTACATTAGGATACATTGCTTCCTGATAAGGATCTGGATTTGCATTGGCAATTAACAAGTTTAAAGGAGGCATTTCTACTCTTGACCGCAAAAGATTGATAGAATTATTTAAATCTATCTGAGTAAGATCGTTCAGCTCTGCTTTTGCTTCTGCAAAAATTAGCAGGGCTTCTGCGTATCTAAAGATGATTACGTCAAAATAACCTGTAGTTCCCCATTGGTCGCGGGTAGGTAAAGCTTTTATTACTCTATAACCTGTAGTGGTCAAATTTAGCGTAACAGGTTCATTGGCAGTTTCCCCTTTAACCTTAAAAGACGGGCCCGCTGTTGTTTGTGCTAATCTAGGATCGCGATTTTGAAATTCTTCGTAGTAACCCTTAGTTTTATAGTTGGCCTGATTTGTAAAAGGTGTTCCATCGGTCATCAAATAGCTGTTCACTAAGTCTTTTGTAAGACCCCAAGCTCCGGCAGTTGGAGATGTCATAAGGTAACCTAAATTGTGCGTTTGTAGGGATGGCTCAAAATCTGCGGATAAAATGGTTTCAACATTGTCCTGATTATTGCGGGCAAATAAATCCCGATATGCATTATCCTTACCACCAGTTTTGTAAAGCGTATATGCACCAGTACCCATCAATGTTTGGGATGCAGAAACGGCTTCTTTCAAAAAATCCTCATAACCACTTATGCCGTGGTATTTTCTAAAAGTACCTTCGAAAAGAGCAATCCTGGCTTTTAAGAGCAAGGCAGTATATTTAGTGATTTTAGAAAGCTGCTTTTCTGCTGGGATATTTTCTATCGCATAATCTATATCAGCCATTACAGAATCCATCACTAAAATTCTGGAGTCTCTCGCTTTATATAAATCAGGGTCGTCTGCCGTTAAAACTTTGTTGTACCAAGGCACATCGCCAAACGTTTTTACTTTAGTATAATAAAAATAGGCTCTAAAAAAGCGGGCTATTCCGCTGTATTTAGCTTTAGCATCTTCGTCTTTTACTTTGTGATAATTGGCTAAAAAATAGTTTATATCACGTAAGCGTCCCCAAGACCATCCGCCACTTCCGCTAGCAGTAGGCACAATTCTGTTTCCTCTGACTCGATCAGCGGTAATTAGTGGTACAATATTGTCTGAAGCAGCGTCATCTGAATAAACCGATGTAGTTGCAAGCATTGTATAAAAATCATTTGTAGCTACTTCTAAATCTTTCGCTGTATTAAAGAAAAATTCTGCTTCTACCTGGTCTTCTGCCGGTTGGTCTAAAAAATCTTTATTACACGAAGCAAGTATAGCGCTTACGCTTACTACAAAGGCAAGCAATAATTTATATCGTTTCATCTCGTATCTTTTAAATGTTTATAAATTGATATTGAGTCCAAAAGAATAGGTTTTACCCATTGGATAATCGCGTAGATCAGCTCTGTTGACTGCATCTCCCGGATTAGAGTAACTTACCGCAGAACCTGCCTGCTCTGGATCAATATATTTGGTTAGCCCTCCAAAACTCCATGTGAAAATGTTTTCGCCACTAAAAAACAACCTCATCCTTTCTATGTTGAATTTCTTGGTAAATTTTTTCGGAATGGTAATTCCAACGCTAAGGTTTTTAACCCTCATATAGGCTACACTTTCCATGTAATAGTCGTTCATTTCATATAAGGATCTGCCTCCATTTAAAGAGATATAACCTCTGTAAATTTGAGGATATGTGTTCTGGGTGTTATTAGGCGTCCAGGCATTATCAATTAAATCTTTTCTGATAAATGATAGATATGGTCTTTGGTAAGGTCCCCAATATATATCGCCTGTTGGATACCAATCTTGCTTGCCAACACCGGCAACTGCAATTGAAAAGTCTAGCATTTTCCAATTTGCATTTAAGTTTACACCGAAAGGAAACTGTGGCATGGCATTGCCAATAGGTACAAGGTCTCCATGATCTTCGAGCGTATAATCTCCTCTATCAATACGTCCATCATTATCTAAATCCAAATATTTAATGTCGCCCGCTTTTAAATGGTTCCATTCACTGTTTTGCACTACATTTAGGACGTAATTATATACATTTCCTAACGAATTTGAAGGATTGGTGAACGAGCTTTGGTAAGCTAAAGCGTCTGCATCTGTTTGGAACTGCCCGTCAACTTTATATCCCCAAATCTGCCCTAAACGTTGACCTTCCCAATAAGTGCTCATTAAGCCGTTAGGATTGTCATATTTGGTGATAGTGCCTATATAGTTTGAAATATTGGCCGAAACATTAAAGTTCAGTGGTGAACCGGCGAGGTTAAACTTGTCTTTATAAGTAAGCCCAAGTTCGAAACCTTTGTTTTCTAACGATGCATAATTCTCTCTTGGTTCTGCAGCCCCAAATACCGCCGGTAAAGGTTTTCCGGGCAGATACATGCCATCGGTAATTTTTTTATACCAATCAAAATTGGCAAATAGTTTATTAGATAAAAAACCTACGTCTAATCCAAGATCTAAACTTTTGGTGGTTTCCCAGGTTACCACTTTTGGTAACGGATTTGGTGCGCCGGCATAAATAATTGGCATTCCATTGTCAAGCCATTGAGATTGGCCAACGTCCATTAGTTGTTTAAAAGTATTTACACCAACAGTTTGGTTGCCTAGCTGCCCGTACGATCCTCTGATTTTTAAAGAAGAAACATATTTTTGTACTGGTGTCCAAAAGTTTTCTTTATCAACTTGCCAACCGGCAGAAACTGAAGGGAAAAATCCCCAACGGCTATCTTCCGGAAATCTGGAAGAACCATCGTATCTGGAATTAATTTCTAACAGGTATTTATTTTTATAATCGTAGTTAAATCTTCCGAAAAAGCCACGTACGGCCCAATTTGTGGCCGATCCATCGATGCTGTTGTAGGATGTTCCTAAAGCTAAATTGGATAAATCTCTGATGAGTAATTCATTTGATTCTGCAAATATCCGGTCTCTATCAAATTCTTCTTGGTTAAAACCCAAAAGTAATTTTATATGATGGTCTTTATTTACGTTTGCAGTATAGGTTCCAAATATATTTAGCGCATTGTATTTGTCTTTCCAACGGTATTCTCCTAATTGATTAATGCCAGTTGTTGTGTAATCTAGTTTATTATTGGATAAGAATTCAAACTCATTGGATCTGTAAGTTCTTGCAGTATTTTCGAAACGATTGCTGTAATCTAAGTTTAAAACCAGATTTTTAATCGGAGTAACCTTTACCCTAAAAGTGTTGGTGAACTCTTCTGTTCCAAATAACCGCCAATTATTTCCGTCTTCCATAGCAGCGCTGCCACCTCGTCCTCCGGTTCCGCCTACACCAACGTCGGTAGGTATGCCGTCAACAAAATTAGGGTAAAAAGGAAATAGGTTGTACCATGTTGTTGTGCTCCAAAGGCCCCCGTACTCGTTTACATATTCTTTGTCTTTCTCGTTAATGAACTGGATATTGTTACTCAGTTCTAACCATGGATTTGGATTAAAGATTAAATTGGCTTTAAGGTTATACCTATCCATATCTGCATCGTCAGCTATATTATTGATTGTTTCACGCTCATATACACGTCCTGATAAATAACCCCTGAGTTTATCTGTTCCGCCAGAAACAGCAATATTATGAAAGTTTGATGCCTGGAATTTTTTAAACATATAATCGTACCAGTTGGTATTGGCGAAAAACTTATAAGTACCATTAGCCTGTAGTTCTTTAAAAGGGGGTATTTCTCCGTTTGCTACCATTTTTAAGGCTTCATAATCTAAATCATTATAGCCTGTGTACGTTGTACCATTATAGCCATAAAGTGCAGCATCTACGGTTTTGGCGTAAACATAAGGATCAGATAAGAAATCGGTACGGGTAGTTGGCTGTGTCCAGCCAAAATTATTTGTATAATCTACCGTCATTTTGCCCGCTTTACCTTGTTTAGTGGTGATAAGAATAACGCCGAAAGAGCCTCTTGCGCCATAAATTGCTGCGGAAGCGGCATCTTTTAAAACTGTTACGCTCTCAATATCATTTGGGTTTACTCGGGTGATATTGCCTTCTATTCCGTCAATTAGTATAAGCGGACTTCCACCATTGATAGAATTGAAACCTCTAACGTTAAGCTCTGGCGTTGCAGTCGGGTCGCCGGTATTAATCTGAATATTAAGCCCGGGCAACAAGCCCTGTAAAGTACTTGCAATATTCGCATCTGGACGAAGCGCTATGTCTGCGGTGTTAATTTGGGCAACGGCACCTGTAAGGTTAGCCCTGGTTTGGCTGCCATAACCTACCACAACAATTTCGCTCAACAATTTCTTTTCTTGTTTCAAAATTATTACAACATCTGCACCGGTTTTGTACGGATACTCTGTGGTTTCATAACCTAACATTGATATACTTAATATACCTTCATCGCTGGCACTTAGTAATTTAAAGTTGCCGTTCGTATCGGTAAGTGTTCCAACGTTTGAGTTTTTAATTTTAACAACAGCTCCCGGAATAGGATTGTTTTGGTCATCTTTTACCACCCCAGTAATTGGTTGCAACTGCATTTTATCAGCATCTAATTCTGATTTTTTGGTGATTAAAACAGTATTGTTTTCAATAAAATACATTAAACCTTTAGGGGACAAAATATCCTGCAGAACTTTGTTTAATTCCTTGCCCTTCACATGATAATCCACACTTAAATTGCGGATATGTGAAGAATTATAAATAAAGTCGTAATCAGTTTGGACCTGTATTTGATTGAGAACTTGTTTTAAACTGGCTTTTTTTACTTCTAGTGTTATTTTTTGACCAAAGCCTGTTGCATGTACTTGCATTAAAATGCCAAACAAAAAGCAGGTAACTAATTTCATAATGCGCAGAGCTTTTCTGACGATTAGGACACAATCGCCTGATGGGTAACTACATAAAATTTTATACATTTGAATAAATTTGGTTGATTGCTATAATTGGATTACTTAATCAAATTTTATTTAGCGAGGGTGTTCGAGCACCCTCGTTTTTTTTTTAGTTATTTTTCTTTTACAATTAGCCTCCCTTCCTTTATGTTAAATTGTAGGTTTGAAATTTTCTCTATGTTGCCTAATACGTCTATTAAATTGCGAGAACGTTTGATACTTGCTGTAAATCTTTCTTTGTTATCTACCTGATATTCTACGTCTTTAATGTCATACCATTTCATCAACCCTGCTATAATTTCATCAATAGGTTCGTCAACAAATTTGAAATAGCCATTTTTCCAAGCAATAAACTGATCAACATCTACTTTTTTCTTCGCTAAGTTTCCATCGATTTTATTCGAAACCGACTGTTCTCCGGGGCTAAGCTTAATTTCTTTATTTTCAGAATTTACTTGTACAGATCCACGAACAAGCGTGACAAGTATATTTTTATCCTGTGAATATGATTTTACATTGAAAGCGGTACCTAAAACTTTGACGATGTCTTTTTCTGTATGGATCAAAAATGGTTTCGAAGCATTGTGCGCTACATCAAAAAAAGCTTCCCCTTCTAAATATATCGTTCTGTTTTTAAGGTTAAAATCTACAGGTATTTTTATTTTGGTAGTAGAATTCAGCCAAACTTTTGAGCCATCAGGTAATAAAAATGTAAAACCTTCTCCCTTAGGCGTGGATAGTTCATGGAAACCGGTGGATTTATCACTTCTATTTCGGGCGGTTAATCGGAAAACAATTAAGCCATCTTTATCTTTTTCGATTACAATTCCCTCTTTCTTTATTTTTTGTTTAAATGTCTCCTCATCTACTTGTAAATGTGTTCCGTCTGCCAGTTTAATTTCTAAAGAGCTATTTCCAGAAAGTATTACGTTATCTTTGGTTACTAAACCGGTGAATGTTTCGGTATCGGCCGTTTTATAAACTGAAACGTATTGATAGGCAACTAAACAAAGTGCGCCAAATACAATAAAAGCAGCAGCATACTTCAGCAACTTTGGTATAAGCGGTTTTATATAATGTTTATTCTGGTTTGCAAATTCAGGGTGATTTACGATGTTTTGAAAAACAGCGTCATCATCAAAGCTGCCATCTAATCTGCTTTCGTCAATCTGATTAATTTCTTTAAAAAACGAATCTTCATTGGCTTCTGTCTGCTCTAAAAAATAAGACAACTCCTCTGGAGAGAGCTCGTTGTTCAAATACTTATCTAATAATTTTTTGTAATCTTCTTTATCCACTTGGTAACTATATATCTTAATTACACCCAAGTCTGCAAATAGGACTAGAGAAAAGTCAAAAAAAATTATGATTTAAATTGAAACGTATAATAGCGATGGGAAAAGCAGTTTTTCTTGCGTTGGTAAGCGGAATGATAAAGGAAAGGAGATGTTAGCTTTTGTTCTTTATGGGCATATATTCCGTTTTGCCAAAGTCAACCCTTAAAGATTTTAGCGCTTGCACAAGATGATTTTTGACTGTATTTAAAGAAATATCTAGTTGTTCGGCTATTTGTTTGTGCGTATAACCCTCTTCTCTGCTCAGTTTCCATACTAGTTTTTGTTGGGTAGTTAACTTCTCGACTCCACAATCTAGTATTCTTTTGATTTCATTGGCCTGAAATTCATCTTCAAGTCTATATACTTGTATACAGGAACTTAATTCTTCTATTGCCTTTTTATCGTTTTTGATACTTCTTAATTTGTTAAAGCATAAACGTTTGGCTATTACATATACATATGCTAAAAGAGGTTGGTTAATATCTATGTTGCTTTTTGCCAGCCACAACTTTAAAAAAGTTTCTTGCACAATTTCTTCTGCCCAACAGTCATTTTTAAGAATATATTTAGATATTTTAAAAATTTGGTTAGCATACGTTTTATAGACTATCTTAAAAGCTTCCTGATTGCCTTCTTTTAATTCTATAATTATTTTGCGAGAAATTTCCTCCATCTAAATCAAAACTAACAAATTAACTTATTAATACCAACCTCGAAATAAAGCGTTATTTGTTGGCGTTAAGGTTGATGCCAAAGGTAGTTTAGGTGTGTTAAGGAGATATTGTTGAAATATTAATACATTATGAATAGATGAATTCAGTTGTTATTTGCCAAAGGAAAACTCATGGAAAAGTGGAGAATCTGAGTTCCTCTATTTGAGATGCCTTACTAAATAATAGGAGGCATTTTTTTGAGTTTCTTATGCTCAATTTTTGTTTTGATAATAGGGAAAAGGAAGATGGTGCTCAAGATAATTAGTGCCCCAAAGTAAAATCCTGAAGTCATTTTTTCATCTTTTCCAAAGATAATTAATGCCAAAATAATAGCATAAATAGGTTCTAGATTAGTGATTAAGGCTACCCTAAAAGCACTTAATTCTTTCATTACCGACACCCCCGCAACGTACGCAACCGAAGTGCATATTGTACCCAAAATCAATAAATAAATTAAATCGGATGGATTCAGATACATCGCTTTGTTATTGAAGCCGTCCGTTGCAAATAAGTAAATGCTGATCCAAAAAAATGCACCCGTCAGCTCATAAAAACTGATAATAGGAGCAGGCCGGTTTTTGGCCTGTTTAGCATTAATTATTGAGAATAAACTTGCGCAAAGTGCGCTTGCTAAGCCCATGATAATACCAGTGGTATATTCGGTTTCAAACTTAAAAATCACATAAATTCCAAAGATGATAAATGCCCCTGCAACGATTTCTAGTTTTGAGATACGTGTTTTGCTTAACAGAGGTTCTAAAATCGCCGTAAAGAGCGTTAGCGAGGATATACAAACCATCGCAACCGAAATAGTTGCAGCTTTTATGGCGCCGAAAAATAAAATCCAATGTAAACCAACGATAGCGCCTGTAAAAAATAACCGAAAGAATGTTTGTTTTGATACTTTTATGGCTGTTTTGGTCCATTTAAAATAAACGAAAAGCGAAACAGCTGCAATTAAAACTCGGTACCAAACCAAATGAGTTTCGTTAATGCTGATTAATGCACCCAAAATGCCTGTAAATCCCCACACTAATACCGTTAGGTGAAGAATGAACAGATTGCTCTTTAAATTGAGTTTCATTTGCTATTTAGGAGCTTTGATAGCAAGTATCACGCCTATAGTTCCGAAAATTACATTCGGGATAAGTACGGCAATAAGCGGAGGCAAGCCCCCTTTTAATGCAAATACGTTAGAAAATTGAATGAGCAAAATATATAAGAAGCTCATAGCAATCCCTACTCCTAAAGGCAATCCGACCCCACCACGCACCTTTCTTGACGAAAGAGCTACGCCAATTAGCGTTAAAACATAAGTTGAAAAAGGATAAACCCAGCGTTTGTACTTCTCTAGCTCAAGATTTACCATAATTCCAGAACCGCGGATTTTTTCCTTCTCTATTTTTTCGCTCAGTTCTTTGTAGTTCATTGCCGAGTAGATATTGTCCCTAACATCAAAATCGATAGGCTTCATATCTAATGTGGTATCTTTCTCAACTCCGCTTTCCATGCGTTCTTTTAACCCATCGACATGGCGGATGGTGAAATTGTAGATTTTCCATTTCTTGGCTACCGAATCCCAGCCAATTCTATCAGCCATGAGTTTAGATTTTAATTCATCCTTGTCAAATTTTTCTAATGAAAAACGATAGCCGTTATCTGTCTTGTTGTCAAAGGATTCCATGTAAACAAAGGTGGAATTGTCTAGCTGGATGTGTACGTTGCTACGGGTGGTGTTATTGCTGTCTTTTAAGTACGTGTTTTCAAAGTTGGTCATTAAACGGTTTGTCTCCGGAATAATCAACTGGTTAAAAACCATACTCACAATAAAAATTAAGGTAGAAGCGATAAAATACGGACGTAAAAATCGGTTAAAACTTGCTTTTCCGCATAAAATAGGCACAATCTCCGTTTGGTCGGCCATTTTAGCAGTAAAAAATATTACTGCGATAAAGTTGATTAGCGGCGATAGAAAGTTAAGGTAAAACGGAATAAACCCGCCGTAGTATTCCACAATAATTTCTTCGGTAGTGGCAGTGCTTTTTAAAAAATCATCTAATTTTTCTGATATATCAAATACAACCGAAATTACAGTAAAAATAGCCAGCGTAAAAACAAAAGTGCCAAGGTATTTCTTAATGATATACCAGTCGATTATTTTGATGTAACGGTTTAAAAATTTCATTAAAGTTTTTGTCCTAGAACCTTCACCATTTTATTTTTCCAATCGTAAAATTCGCCAGAAATGATTTTTTCACGAGCTTCATTCACTAACCAAAGATAAAAATGTAAGTTATGCAATGTAGCAATCTGGGCACCTAAAATCTCTTTTGAATGTATCAAATGTCTTAAATATGCTTTCGAGTAGTTTAAATCAGCAAATAAGTCACTATCTGCGTCAATTGGCGAAAAATCATTTTTCCATTTCTCGTTTTTGATGTTGATGACACCGTTTCTGGTAAAAAGCATGCCGTTTCGGGCATTTCTGGTCGGCATAACGCAATCAAACATATCAATACCTAAAGCGATGTTTTCCAATAAGTTAATTGGAGTTCCCACACCCATTAGGTAACGCGGTTTTTCAACCGGAAGTACATTACAAACTACTTCCGTCATTGCGTACATTTCCTCTGCCGGCTCACCAACAGAAAGTCCGCCAATGGCATTTCCATCTCTGTTTTGTTCAGCAATAAATTCTGCCGATTTTACCCTTAAATCTTTATAAACAGAACCTTGTACAATAGGGAAAAGCGTTTGCGAATAGCCGTAATGAGGTTCGGTTGTGTCAAATCTGTTGATGCAACGTTTTAGCCATCTGTGCGTCATATCAATTGACCGTCTAGCGTAATGATAATCGCAGGGATAGGGTGTACATTCGTCGAAAGCCATAATGATATCGGCGCCAATTATTCTTTGGGTATCCATTACATTTTCTGGCGTAAACAGATGTTTTGAGCCATCAACGTGAGATCTAAAAGTTACGCCCTCTTCTTTAATCTTCCTCACTTCTGTTAAAGAATAAACCTGATAACCACCGCTATCGGTTAAAATAGGCTTATCCCAACCGTTAAATTTGTGCAGTCCCCCGGCGAGCTTTAAGGTTTCTAAACCCGGCCTTAAATATAAATGATAGGTGTTTCCAAGAATAATCTGCGCTTTTATATCCTCATCTAACTCGCGTTGATGGACTGCTTTTACTGTCCCTGCGGTCCCTACAGGCATAAAAATTGGCGTCTGAATAATGCCGTGGTCGGTGGTAATTTCTCCTGCTCTTGCTTTACAGTTTTTATCTTGTACGGCTAATTTAAACTTCATTTATGCCTGATGGATTTAAGCTTGCAAAAGTAGTAAAATTTGAGGCAATGCGAGCGTGTTATTATCACATGTTTGGTCGAACAGATTGTCATTTATTACAAAAGGTGTTTTAACAACAACGAAATAGTGGAAGGTATTCCCCTGTTTGAAAGTTGTAGTTGCCAATTATTTGCTAAAGATTAAACTATCTTATATGTTTACAGTCAAAAGTCTGCGTTATTTAATTTTTGTCTTAAAACTCATAATATTTAACTTATAATCACAATTTAAAGCCCTTACAATTTTAGTCCCATCATGAAAGTTACCTTAACTGCTATTTTACTTTTCTTTTTTTCCGTAAACCTTTTCGCTCAAAATACATCTATTGAAGGTGTGGCTTATGATAAATCCGCAAACATGCCCTTAGAATTTGCAAGTGTTTCGCTTTATCAAACAGCTGACAAATCTTTAGTAAATGGTCTGATTGCGGATATAAACGGAAAATTCAAATTCGAAAAATTAAAGGCCGGCGATTATTTTTTAAAGATTCAGTTTGTAGGATACGAAAGTTTGCAAACGGCTAATTTTACACTCTCTACTGGAGAAAAATTGAATATTGGGAAGCAACAGTTATTGCTTAATCAGCGTTTTCTAAATGAAGTTAAAGTAAGTGGTCAGGCGCTACAGAATGTAAACAAAATTGATAAGCAAGTTTACAAAGCAGATCAGTTTGTGGCTGCAAAAGGGGGAACGGCAGTGGATGTTATCAAAAATATGCCTTCGGTAGCTGTTGACGGACAAGGAGAGATTTCTGTGAGAGGATCTAAAGGTTTTTTAGTGCTTATTAACGGGAAACCGGTACAAACAGATGCAAATACAATTTTGAGTCAGCTACCAGCAAATATGGTAGAGAATATAGAGCTCATTACAGCTCCTTCTGCAAAGTACGATGCTGATGGTAAAGGCGGAATTATCAATATTACCACTAAAAAGGGAGCCGATGATGGTTTGGCGTTTATTGTGAATTTGCAAGGTGGTTTGCCTTCTGTTGAAGATTATGGGAACAAAGAAAAGCAACAACGCTACGGTGCGGATGTTACCTTAAACTATAAAAAAGACAAGTGGGATTTATCTGCAAGCGCAAATTATTTAAGAAACGACAACGCAGGTTACAGGGACGGTGATGTGTTTACCATTATTGGGAACAAAAAGACCACTTTTCCATCTGTAGGCGAAAGAAGTTTTGATAAAAGTAACTACGGTGGCAGGTTTAATCTAGGTTTTACGCCTTCAAAAACCAACCAGTTTTCTGTCGATTTTTTTGCAGGCCATAAATTTCAGGATAGGCTTGCCGATATCAATTACAATAATACCAATACCCAGGTGAGCACAGGAAATGTAATTGGAAGAACTACGTATTTTAATTCAAACCTTCAAAACAAACAGGGGGATTTTTTACTCGGGAATTTTGACTATACCCATACCTTTCAGAATAACTCATCACTAAGCTTTTCTGCAGTTTATGAACATGCCAATCTGTATGGTTCTACAAAAAACAGAAATATCGAGGCGCAGGATACAGTGCAAAATACTTTAAGTACATATAAAAATCCTTTGGATGGTTTTAGAACAAAATTAGATTATGCGATAAATATCGGGAAAGGAAAACTAGAAACAGGTTATCAATATCGCTTAGACAAGCAAGATGGTTTGTTTATTTACGGTGTTAAAAATTTGGGTGAAGCAGATTTTACAACTTTGCCAACTTTTAGTGGTGATGTAAAAGCTACCAATCAAATCCATTCTTTATATAGTCAATATTCTGGCAAAGCCAATCGCTTAGAATATGTTGGTGGTTTACGTTATGAGTACGCAACAAGAGATTTAACAGTAAGTTCGGGAACAACTGATGATTACAAGCTAGAGTTAAATAATCTTTTTCCTTCGGCAAACGTACTTTACAGTTTAACCAATGGTTGGAAACTGAAAGCTGGAATTAGTAGGAGAGTACAGCGCACCAATAATTTTGAGCTTAACCCCATTCCAGAACGTGAGCACTCAGAAACTTTAGAACAAGGAGATGCCCAACTTTTGCCAGAATTTATTTATTTGGCTGAAGCTGGGCTTACCAAAACGTTTGAAAAAGGATCTCTTATTAGCACAATTTATTATCAGGATATAAAAAATCCAATACAACGCGTAAATAGTGTTTTCGCTGACACCGTTTTAAATCGTGTATTTACCAACGCAAACAAAGGCAAACGTTTAGGTTTAGAGATTGGGGCAAACTACAATCCTGTAAAATGGAATCAAACATACCTTGGTACAAACATTTATAAAAGCACTTTGAACGGCGTAATTTTGAACTATCCAAATAGCATTGAAAATTCTGCGTGGGTATATTCCATTAATGCCAATACAAATTTTCAGGTTACACCAACTTTTAGCATACAAGGAAATGTGAATTATCTGTCGAAAAGACCAACTGTACAGGGAGAAGACGGAGCTTTTTTATCTCCGAATACTTCATTTAAGAAAACCTTTATGAACGGCCGACTGACGGCTTTGGTGCAGTGGCAAAATATGGATTTAGGTTTGTTGAAAACCAACGAGCAAAGGATTACAACAGCCGGTCCAGATTTTTTCACCACCACTAATTACATTTATGAAGTTGATGTTCTTATGTTAAATCTGAGTTTTAACCTTAACAAGTTAACCAAGAAACTTAAATTACCTAACAGCGAGTTTGGAGAAAAAGAATTTTAAATAATTGGCTTTTTTTAAAGTGTTATAGCACTTAAATATAATAACAAAACGGTCGTTTACTCAAAAACTACCGTTTTGTTATTGTAAACAAAAACCCGGTCTTCAAAAACTAGCTGCATTGCTTTTGCTAAAGCCGATGTTTCATTTTCTCTGCCCGCTCTAATTAAATCTTTTAAGCTAAAGCTATGGTTTACCGGAATTATTTTTTGGGTAATTATTGGCCCTTCATCCAAATCATTGGTAACAAAATGGGCGGTAGCACCAATGATTTTTACGCCTCTTTTATAAGCCTGTTTATACGGGTTTGCACCAATAAAAGCTGGTAAAAACGAGTGATGAATATTGATGATTTGTAACGCAAATTGGTCAATAAACGTAGGGGAGAGGATGCGCATAAACTTGGCTAATATCAAATAATCAGGCTTAAGGGGCTTGATGACTTCTTGTAACTCTGCTTCAAATTCCTCTTTGCTTTTATCCAAGTGCGAAACCAGTTTAAATGGAATCTGAAAACGTTCGGTAATGTTTTCTAAATCTGGATGGTTCCCGACAACGCAACTTACGTTTGCACCTAATGTTTTAAAATGGTTGCGAGTTAAAATATCGGTTAAACAGTGGTATTCTTTGGTTACTAGCACCACAATGTTTTTTTCGGGTTGAGGGTTAACGTGTACTACGGCTTGTTTTGGCAGCACTTTTAACAATTCTTTTTCAATTTGTTGCGGATTTTGGATGTTGTTTACAACCAAACGAGCGAAAAATTTGTTCGCCTCTACATCAACATGCTCACGCATAGAGGTGATATTACATCCTGCATTTGCCAAAACTGATGAAATTGTTGCAACTAGGCCTACTTCATCTGTACAATGTATTACAATTACCAAAACGTTTATATTTATTAAGGGCTAATATATTGTTTATTTATTGCTTGTGGCCAAAACCAAAGGTGTTTTCCTTGTTTTTGACATAAAAAAACCCGGGCATAAACCCAGGTCTTTTATATGATTGTCAAAAACTAAAGTTTAGACATGTGTTGTAACAAATCAACTAATTTGTTTGAGTAACCCCATTCGTTATCATACCAAGATACAACTTTAACAAAGTTATCGTTCAATGCGATACCTGCGCCAGCATCGAAGATAGAGGTACGGGCATCACCTAAGAAATCGTTAGAAACAACTTGGTCTTCAGTATAGCCTAAAATTCCTTTTAATTCGCCTTCAGAAGCATCTTTCATTGCTTTTTTGATTTGCTCATAAGTAGCAGGTTTCTCTAAGCGTACAGTTAAATCAACTACAGAAACATCTGGAGTTGGTACACGGAAAGCCATACCGGTTAATTTTCCTTTAATTGCAGGAATAACCAAACCTACCGCTTTTGCAGCACCTGTTGATGAAGGAATGATATTTTGTGCAGCACCACGTCCACCTCTCCAGTCTTTTGCAGACGGACCATCAACAGTTTTTTGTGTTGCAGTAGTTGCGTGTACAGTAGTCATTAAACCTTCAATAATACCAAAGTTGTCCATTAAAACTTTTGTAATTGGCGCTAAGCAATTGGTAGTACAAGATGCGTTAGAAACGATATTTTGCGTAGCCGTTAGTTCTTTATGGTTAACACCCATTACAAACGTAGGAGTATCGTCTTTTGCAGGCGCACTTAAAACAACTTTTCTTGCACCAGCGTCGATGTGTTTTTGAGCTAATTCCTGAGTTAAGAACAAACCGGTTGATTCGATGATGTATTCTGCACCAATTTCATTCCATTTAAGGTTTGCCGGGTCTCTTTCCGCAGTTACACGGATTGTTTTCCCGTTAACCACTAAATGCCCGTCCTTAACTTCTACAGTTCCGTCAAAAATGCCGTGTGTAGAATCGTATTTTAGCATGTAAGCCATGTAATCTGGCTCTACTAAGTCATTTATACCTACTACTTCGATATCACTTCTTTTTAAAGCAGCTCTAAAAGCTAATCTTCCGATACGGCCGAAACCGTTGATTCCAATTTTCATTTTGTTAATTTTTATTTGCGTAATAATTCAATAAGTTATAGATAGGTTCTTTTATAACGGAACTTATCTTTATTTGTTTTTCTTCTGCTACTTCTCTCAAGAAATCCTGAAAAAAGGCAGCTATTGTTCCTACAAAATATATAGGATGTTTACCACCATATTTTTGATGAAGCGGGATCAAGTAAGTATCCATAAACAAGCGAAATCCGTCTTTTATTACTTCTTTAATATACGGTGATGTTCTGTTTTCAATTAAAAAACTGGTAAACGAGTTTAAAAATAGGTTTGGATGAGGAAGTTTATAGATTTTGTCCATAATCAAGCGCCTGTCCAGATCATATTTTTTATCAAATGCCAGTCTAATATCTTGTGGCATAGTTTCGTTGAGGTAAGCCTTTAGTATGGTTTTTCCCATCCAAGTTGCAGAGCCCTCATCGGCAATTGCATAACCTAAGCCGTAATTATTTTCTATTATTTTTTTTCCGTCAAAGAACGCTGCATTAGCGCCACTGCCCATTACGCACACAATCCCGGGTTTATCATCGCAGCTTACTTTTGCGGCGGCATCTAAATCATGTTCAACATAAACTTTACTGAATTTAAAGAAATTGCTTAAACCCGTTTTTATGATTTCCTTACGTTCTGGAGACGAAGCGCCTGCGCCAAAAAAGTAAATCTTTTTTATAGCTTCGGCGTTGTTGATGAGTTTAGTGTTTTTGTTTAATAGCTGGTTGATGAATTTTTCATCGTTAAAAAAAGGATTGATGCCGTTGGTACGTACCTCTATCACTTCTTTTTTATCGACTAATCTCCAATTAGAGTATCTTGAACCGCTATAAACAATCGCAATCATTAATTATGCTAACACTGTTGACATTTCCAACAAATCTTCTTCTAATTTAAACTCGTGGCCACTTAAAGCTTCTTTGATATCGGTTAAAATTATTTTGTTGCCACGTAATCCTACAGTTTTTCTGTTTTCGCCATTTAACAGGGCTTTTACCGCTGCAAAACCCATTCGGCTACCTAAAACGCGGTCAAAAGCACTTGGGCTACCGCCTCTTTGCAGGTGACCTAAAATAGTAACTTTTGTGTCGTAAAAATTGAAAACTTCTTTTACTTTTTTTGCCACATTGAAAGCGCCGCCATTTTTATCTCCTTCTGCAACAATCACAATTGCCGAACTTTTATTTCTGGCTGCACCGGCTTCTAAAGTTTTAATCAGCTCCTCAATACTGGTATCTGTTTCTGGTAACATCACCGCTTCCGCACCGGCGCCAATACCTGCTCTTAACGCAATGCAACCAGCGTCTCTTCCCATTACCTCCACAAAAAATAAACGGGCATGAGATTCTGCAGTGTCTCTGATTTTATCAATTGCCTCAATTACAGTATTTGTGGCTGTATCAAAACCTAAAGTGTAATCAGATCCATAAAGATCATTATCAATTGTTCCCGGTATACCAATTACTTTCACATCATATTCCGATGAAAAACGTTCGGCACCAGTAAAAGTACCGTCGCCACCAATGGCAACTAAAGCGTCAATATCGTTTTTCTTTAAATTTTCGTAGGCTAATTTTCTTCCTTCTGGTGTTTTAAAGTCTAAGCAACGGGCGGTTTTTAATATTGTACCTCCTAATTGAAGGATATTACTCACAGAATGGCTATCCATGTTGACAATGCTATTGTCGATCATACCTTGATAACCATGTTTTATACCCGCAACTTCAAGACCTAGAAATAAGCCTGTTCTTACTACTGATCTGATACATGGATTCATTCCCGGTGCATCTCCCCCTGAAGTAAAAACTGCTATTTTTTTTATTTTTGACATATATACGTGTGGCTCGAAATTTGGAGTTACTAATATAAGGTGTATTTTTTACACTAAGCAACTTTTTGTCGATTATTTTTTTCAACTTTGCATTAAATTGCATTTAAATTATAGCTTTATAACGTGGAAAATTTGCCAGCACATTTTGATTCGGTATTTACGGTAGATTGTATCATCTTCGGCTTTGATGAGGGCGAATTGAAGATTTTATTGATTGAAAGAAATGAGGCGCCGTTTAAAGGCTGGTTTGCATTGCCCGGTTATTTTGTTGAAAACACGGAAGCTATAGAAACTGCGGCTCAGCGGATTTTGTACGAGTCTACCGGTTTAAAAGGGATTTATATGGAGCAGTTTTATACGTTTGGTGCTTTAGGAAGGCATCCGCAAGGACGTGTAATTACGGTAGCTTATTATGCCATGATACGGTTAACAGGGCAAAAAGATGTAAAGCCGGTTTCCGACTTCGCTAAACAAGCCGTTTGGGTTAATGTAAAAGATATTCCAGAATTAGCTTTTGACCATAGCCGTATATTTAGAAAAGGTTTTGAGAAAATCCGCAACAAAATCAGCTATCAGCCTATTGCTTTTGAGCTTTTGCCAGAGAAGTTTACTTTAACCCAGCTTCAGAATTTATATGAGGTTATCCTCAACAAAAAATTGGACAAAAGAAACTTCCGTAAAAAGATGCTTTCTTACGATATTTTAAAAGAATTGGATGAAAAGCAAAAAGGTGTTTCATACAGAGCGGCCAAGCTTTACAAGTTTGATAAACGCAAGTTTGCTAAAAACTTCCATAAGGAGCTTTCGTTTTCTAAGTAGAAAATAACAGCAATAAAATCTTGAAAAGTGGGCAAAATTAATTTTGCCCACTTTTTTTACGACGTTTTTAAAGCCTTAACTTAATTCCTCCATTAAAAACAAAGCCATCAACCGGAGCATAAATATCCCGGAATGTTGGGTTAGTGATTGTTCCGGTGTAAATGGTGTCAAATCTAGTTTGTCTGGTATCGGTATAATTCTCAAAATTTGCATAGATGGAAAAGCGTTCCCACAGCTTTTCGATCATAAAGCCGGTAAGCCAATATGCTTTTCCTGTGGCGCCGTCAGACAGTTTTTGTTTCGAATAGTAATAAGCTTCTAAGCCAATTTTCCATTCATCTTCAACTTCATAAAACAAAATTGAGTTTACTCGGTGTTTCGGTGTAAGCCTAAACTCGCTCAATTTATTGTTAAAATGCTCTTTGGTATCCGTAAAGGTGTAACCTAAAAACAGCTTAAAATCCTGATAACCGATTTTTGCGTTAGTCTCAAAGCCTTTTGTATCTAAATGACCGTTGGCATTTACAAAATTTAAATCTCCGTTTGAGTTATTTGTAAGCTGTAGAGGTTTGTCTAAATAAGTATAAAAGAATAGCTGATTTAAGGAAAACGAAACCCGATCATTCATTAAAGTTGTACGGTAATTAAAATCTAAATTTCCGCCCACCGATTGCTCTGTTTCTGTGTTATTTTTATCGATAGGTAAAACGTTTTTAAACTGTATTTGCTCAGCATCTTCCGTAAATACCGTTGGGGCTTTATAACCAAAACCACCGCCAATCCTCGAAGTAAATTTTGGATTTATTTTAAACAATGCCGAAGCCCGGGGCAATAAATTGAAGCCGTAGCCAGAGACGTAATCTCCGCGAAGTCCAGCTTCTAAAGTTAACCAGTTGCTTGCGTGATAATTGTTCTGGATAAAAGCACCAAAAGTATTTTGCGTGTAATCTCTAAGTGTAACATTTGCCTGTTTAGTTTCCGTAAATTTATCTGTCCATACGTTTCCGCCAGCTATCCATTCAAATTTCCCTCGGTTATAATCATAAGCCACCTCGGTAAAAGAGGAGGTCTGTTGGCCGTTAAAGAGATAATTCGGCAACGACAGATCTCTTACGAAATAGTTAACGCTGTTTTTAACGGTAAAGGATGCGTAATTATTTATACGATGTTCAAAAGCCAGCTGAGAAGAAATTCGCTCGGTTTTATTCTTTTCATAATACGAGTGCACATTGTCTCCATCGCCTTTAATGAATTTAATATCGCCACCAATTCTATCTTCGAAACCGGTATTTAAACCAAGGTTGAGGCTGGTTTTGTCATTAATGTAGAAAAACACTTTTGGGTTAAAAACATAACGCTCAAATTTGGGAATAGCCGTTAGCCCAACGTTTGAAGGGTCATAAGGTGCATTGCTATTGCGTGATGCAAAAACGGTTAAACCCACTTTTTTAAACTTTTGCGAATAAAAGCCATTGATGTCAAATCCGCCGGCACTGGTTCCGTTCAGCTGAAAGTCCAGTACCCTTTCTTCTTCCGGCGATTTGGAAATTAGGTTTACCAAGCCTGCAATTGCACCGCCACCATACAAAGTAGATGCGCTTCCTTTTATAATTTCTACCTGTTTTAGGTCGAGCGGTGGTGTTTGTAAGAGGCTAAGTCCGCCCGAAAAGCCTGCGTATAAAGGAAAGCCATCTTTTAAAATTTGGGTATATCGGCCATCCAGTCCTTGTATCCTTATGCTTGCGTTAGCGCTTGTAGCCGACGTTTGTTGGGTAGAGATACCAGTTGTTTCATTCAGCACCATTCTAATATCACCCGGTTTCATGTTGGCTTTTTCCTGAAGTTCCTCAGCTGCTAAAACTTCCAATCGGGTAGGGATGTCGGAAATATTTCCTCTGCTTCTGGTTGAAGAAACGATAATTTCATCCAATTCCGCTTCGCTAGGTTCTAACCAAATGCTTAATGTATCTTTTGCTACCAACGGAAAGCTGAAGTTTTGGATAACCGTTTTAAAACCTATAGAGCTGAAAATAAGCGTTTGTGTGCCATTAGGAACGTTTTGTAGTTCCAAAAATCCGTTAATATTTGCGCTTGCTCCAATAGTTGAGCCTTGTAGTTTGGCTGTTGCGCCAATTAAAGTTTCGTTGTTTGTTTTGTTTTTTATAATTGCCTTAAAGTTATTTTGGGCAAATGCTATTGCAAGGTTAAAGGCCATAAGCAGTAGCAGTATGATTTTTTTCATCTGTTATTTATTGTTCTTTAACGGGCGATGAAGCAATTATGACCTTGTGCGTTTGCCAAAATCATGATGGTTTCATTCCTAATTTATGTAATGTTTGAAGTAATTGTTAAGCCCCGAAGAAGTTCGGACTAGATATGATAAACATTAATTGATTTTGGCGGTTGCCAGATAGCGTAGCAAAATTCTGAATGAACAGAAAATTTATATAATGATTTTTCGTTATTGCGGGGAATTGCCGGAATGGCCAGCTCAACATTTGTTTTATTTAGGGTAAACCCCGCACAGGTATTACAGGAGAAAAAAGGAGAACAGCAGTTTTTGGTTTGCTCGGTTGTGGGTTTGTTTCGATTACAATCATCTTTAGAAATGCAAGGGAAACCTGCAAGGACTAAAATATAAATTGAAAATAGGACAGCCAAAAATCTCACGGAAACAAAACTAGCAATTTAAAATTGAAATTTAGGGTTCTATTCTTTCTTAACGGTAATGGGCATTTTCTCAGTTCCAGCGTAGAACACAATGATTTCTGCCGGCTCGTTACCTTTGTTTTCTCCGTAATGGTAGGTGTTCACCAGCTCCACAATGGTATCACCGGCTTTTAGTTCCAAAGTATTTTGTTTATCATCCACTACGGTAAGCTCTCCTTTCGTTAAAACACCTGCATTAATAACTAAGTGTTTATGAAGTTCTAATTTAGCGTGTGGCGGAATAGTGATTTTTAAGATTGTTATTTTTGGTTGTCCGTTTGGATAGGATGGAAGTGCATCTCCGTTCCAGCTTTTGGTGCTTTCTGCTAGTTTAACTACTTCAATTTTTCCTTCGTTTTCCTGAGCTTGAACTTTTAAAAGAAAGCCTATAAACAGAATAACTATCAAGATTCTTTTCATAATTTATTTTTTGATGAAATACTAGCTATTTAGGTATAAAAAAAAGAGCAGATAAATAATTATCTGCTCTTTGTATTTAAAAAATAAACGAATCTATTTTAAAGTTAGTTAGCTTCTTCTTTTTTCTTAGCAGCTTTTTTAGCATCACCTTCTAACTTATCTTTAAGTTGAGATAACACGTCTAAATCTCCTAAAGTAGATTTCTCTACAGAATCTTTAACTTTTTTCACTGATGCATTTGCTGCGTTAGCTTCTTTTTTCTTAGTAGCTCTTTCTTCAGCAATTTCTTCAGCTTTTGCTTCTTCCCAAATACGAGCATGAGAAACTACAATACGCTTAGAATCTTTGTTGAATTCAATGATTTTAAAATCTGCGGTTTCTTCTGCTTTTAATACAGTGCCGTCTTGTTTAGCTAAGTGTTTAGTTGGAACAAAACCTTCAACACCGTAAGGTAAAGCAATGATAGCGCCTTTATCGGTTACTTTAGTAACTGTACCTTCGTGGATAGAATCCAAAGTGAAGATAGTTTCAAAAGTTTCCCAAGGGTTTTCTTCTAATTGTTTGTGACCTAAGCTAAGTTTGCGGTTTTCAACGTCTAATTCTAAAACTACAACGTCTAACTCTTCGCCAACTTTAGTAAACTCGTTAGGGTGGTTTACTTTTTTAGACCAAGAAAGATCAGAAATATGGATTAAACCATCAATTCCTTCTTCAATCTCAACAAACACTCCAAAGTTGGTCATGTTTTTAACAATAGCTTTGTGTTTGCTTCCGATAGGGTATCTTTCAGCAGCTTTCTCCCAAGGATCTGGCGTTAATTGTTTAATGCCTAAAGACATTTTGCGCTCGTCTCTGTCTAAAGTTAAAACCACAGCTTCAACTTCGTCACCAGTTTTCATAAACTCTTGTGGGTTACGCAAGTTTTGAGACCATGACATTTCAGATACGTGGATTAATCCTTCTACTCCAGGGATGATTTCTAAGAAAGCACCATAATCAGCAACGGTAACAATTTTACCTTTTACTTTTGAACCGATAGCTAAATCAGTATCTAAAGACTCCCAAGGATGGGCAGAAAGTTGTTTTAAACCTAAAGCAATACGTTTTTTCTCGTCATCAAAGTCAAGAACTACAACGTTAACCTTTTCATCTAAAGACAATACCTCTCTTGGGTGCTCAATACGTCCCCAAGAAATATCAGTAATGTGTAATAAACCGTCAACACCACCTAAATCAATGAATACACCAAAATCAGTAATGTTTTTAACAGTTCCTTCTAATACTTGACCTTTTTCTAGTTTAGAAACGATTTCAACTTTTTGTGATTCTAAATCATCCTCGATAAGAACTTTGTGAGATACTACAACGTTTTTAAACTCGTGGTTGATTTTAACAACTTTGAATTCCATTGTTTTACCAACGTAAACATCGTAATCTCTAATAGGTTTGATGTCGATTTGAGATCCCGGAAGGAAAGCCTCAACACCAATAATATCTACAATTAATCCACCTTTAGTTCTGCTCTTCACAAAACCGTTAATGATTGTATCATTTTCTAAGGCTTCATTAATCATTTCCCATGAACGTTGAGTTTTTGCTCTTTTACGAGATAAAACCAATTGTCCATTTTCATCTTCTCTTTGTTCAACAAAAACATCAACGGTATCGCCTTTTTTCAAATCAGGCATATCGCGGAATTCGTTTACAGCTACTAAACCGTCAGATTTGAATCCGATGTTTAATACTACGTCTTTGCTGTTGATGGTTACAACAACACCAGAAACGATTTCTCCTTTAGTAACAGAATTGAAAGTACCAGAGTACATTTCTTCCATTTTTTCACGATCGGCTTTGCTATAATTACCGAACATTTTTTCGTCAGCGTCCCAATCAAAATCCTCAGGATCAGCTACTTTCGACTTTGATTTAATGTCGTCGATAGATATTGAATCAGCTTCTGATTCAAATACCTCTTTTACTTTTTTTTCAGTGTCTTGAAGTTCTGCTTCTTTAGCTTTCAACTCCTTCTCTGCTACTTGTTTTTTTGCCATTAATTAATTTGTCTCCTTTTTTCCCGCTTTGGGGACTGCAAAGGTATAAATATATATTTTGAATAAAAAGCTTTTTATTTTGGAATAATTGGAAATGAGGAATTTAGTGGAGGGAGTTCATTGGTCGAATAATGATAGAATGATAGAATTTTGAATGATAGAATGAAGAACTGATAGCGATAGTTAATGACGGAATGATAGAATTTTGAATGATAGAATAAAAAAATCCTTCACTCATTCTATCATTCGCTCATTCAAAATTTATTCCGTCCTTCAGTCATTCCATCCTTCACTCCTTCTCTCATTCAAAATTCTCTTAATGCCCTCCCCAAAAGAATCCCGCCAAGGCAATGCCCATCCCTAATAAAACAGCAATGGTTTTTTTAACGGAGAATTTATGATCAACAGTTGATTCAAATAAAATAGTGGTAGAAATATGGAGGAAAATACCGATAACAATTCCCATAATATATGGATAATAGCTTCCTAAACTTTGGATGTTTCCGTTGCTTAAAGAAAAACTAAAAATGTAGCCCAAAGGCGACATTGCCGCGAAAATAATCAGCAAAACCGAAACTGAACTTTTTTTAACGTGATTTGCTAATAACACGCTTCCTAAAGCAAAGGCGGCCGGGATATGGTGAATTGCAATTCCGTAAACCAACTGGTGATTATGTTTTGCGGTTAAGGGCATTCCTTCTAAAAAAGCATGCAGGCATAAACTCAACATTATGCCCCACGGAAAGCTCGTTTGGTGATTATGAGCGTGGATATGCCCATGTTCTATCCCTTGAGAAAACTGTTCCAGCAAAATTTGTAACACAAATCCTCCCAAAATAAACAAGCCAATTAGATGTGTTTGGTCGCTCTCGTAAACATCGGGCAACAAATGTAAAACGGTAATTGCAAAAAGAAATGCACCACTAAACGACAATATTAGTTTAAGTGTGGTAGAACTATTTTTTTTTACCACAAAAACTGCAAAACCGCCCAATAATGTGCAAAAACCCAATAATAGGATAATAAAATAACTCATTTTTATGCTTTAAACGGAACGTATTTTAAAAATAATTTAGCCATTAAATAACCAATGAGCGATCCAAACAGGGCGCCCACCGTAATATCAATAGGGAAGTGTACACCAACATAAACTTGTGCAAAGCAAATGATAACTGCCCAAAATATGGCAATTGCCGTAAGGTATTTCCATTTTTTGCGGAAAATGACCACCAAAAATATGGCAATAGAAAAATGGTCTGATGCATGCGTAGAAGGAAAACTTTTGCCAGAACCGCAATTCACTCTGGAAATCACCTTCGATTGAAAAGCCACTTCGTTACAAGGTCTGTCTCGTTTAAAAATTGGTTTTATAATACTTGCACTGCCAAAATCGGCAAGACCAACGGTTGCAGCCAAAAAAATAACGAAATACAAGCCTTTAACTCTGTAAGCTCTTATCGCAAAAAAAATGATACCTATATATAAAGGAATCCAAGTGTATTTATTGCGTAAAATTGGCATCAACCAATCAAAAAAGCCATTGCTTAAGCCGGTGTTTAAGGCCTGGAAAAGTTGATGGTCAAGCCGGATGATTTCTTCAAACATTGTGTTTTTTACAGATAAAAATTAAACGATCAGACTTATTGATATCGAAGGGATTAAGTTGGTAATCACCAAAGGTTTGTATGATTTCAAAACCAGCGGCGTTAAAAAGCCGTTCAAAATCTATTGTTTTATAGTCTTTTACTTCTTCCTTAAACGCATAAAGTTTATTGCGGTGTTCAAATTCTATGGATTTGATGATTTTTCCGTCAACAACTTGCCTGCTGATATGGAACTCAATCCCGTCAACTTCTTTTATTTCTTTGGTTACTAAATGGTTAATTATTTTTTGACTGTTCATATAATCAAAAACTAAAATCCCATCTTTTTTCAATGCTTTATTAAATGATCTTAAAGCTTTTATATGGTCTTTGTCAGTTTCAAAATAACCGAAACTAGTGAAAATATTGAAAGCGAAATCAAAATAGTTAATATAAAACGGCTGGCGCATATCCTGCACATAAAAATGCAGATTTTTATTTTCAAACTGCTGTGCGAATTTTATACTGCTAAAAGAAAGATCTATACCAATAACATCAAAGCCTTTTTTATTTAAATAAACCGCATGCCGCCCTCGTCCGCAGGCAATATCCAGCATCCTGGCATTTGCGTTTGGCTTTAAAAAACGGCATAAATTATCTATAAAGAGCTCGGCTTCTTCATCGTCTCTTTTCTTGTAAAGGATATGGTAATAAGGGGAGTTAAACCAGTTTTGAAACCATTTTTTTGGCATGCGCTGTATCTGATAATGATGTGCAAATATATAAAAACCCTTTTTAAGCCGTTGTTTAAAATAAGATGTATTAACCAGTTTAATATTTTTAATTTTGCGACCTAACAAATTAACAACAACGCAGTGACTTTAATAAAATCAATCTCGGGAATAAGAGGAACCATAGGAGGCAAAGCCGGCGATGCTTTAACGCCAACAGATATCGTAAAATTTACTACAGCTTTTGGTTTGTGGGTAATAAAGCAAAGTGGAAACAGGAAAATTGTTGTAGGTAGGGATGCCAGAATTTCGGGCGAAATGGTGCGTAATTTAGTGGTAGGAACCTTGCAGGGAATTGGGATTGATGTTGTCGATGTAGGTTTATCTACTACGCCAACGGTTGAGATTGCTGTGCCCCTAGAAAATGCCGGCGGCGGAATTATTATTACCGCAAGCCATAACCCTAAACAATGGAATGCCCTAAAACTATTGAATCATAAAGGCGAATTTATTAATGATGCCGAGGGTAAAAAAGTGTTGGAGATTGCCGAAGATACAGATATTGCTTTTGCGGAAGTGGACGATTTAGGTAAAGTGACGCAAGACGGTACTTATATGCAAAAACACATTGACCAGATTTTGGCTTTACCTTTAGTTGATGTTGAAGCGATTAGAAACGCCAATTTTAAAGTTGCGATTGACTGCGTAAATTCATCGGGAGGGATATTTGTTCCTGCTTTGTTGAAGGCTTTGGGCGTAAACACGATATTTGAACTGTACTGTGAGCCCGATGGAAAGTTCCCGCACAACCCAGAACCATTACCAGAGAACTTAACTGCTTTGGCAAAAGAAGTCACCACTAAAAATGCCGATTTAGGGATTGCCGTTGACCCAGATGTGGACCGACTTTGCTTTGTTTGCGAAGATGGGAACGTTTTTGGTGAGGAATATACTTTAGTGGCCGTTGCCGATTATATCCTCAAAAATAACAAAGGCAATACAGTTTCTAACCTTTCCTCAACTAGAGCTTTGCGTGATGTTACCGAAGCTACCGGTGGCGAATATCATGCTTCTGCCGTGGGGGAGGTGAACGTGGTGAACTTAATGAAAGCTAAAAACGCAGTAATTGGTGGCGAAGGAAATGGTGGTGTTATTTATCCAGAACTACATTACGGCCGTGATGCTTTAGTTGGGGTTGCTTTATTTCTAACGCATTTGGCTAAATTTGGACAATCAATTTCTAAATTAAGAGCCAGCTATCCATCGTATTTTATATCTAAAAATAAAATTACGCTAACTCCAGAAATGGATATCGACAATTTATTGTTGCAAGTAGAAGAGAAATATAAAGCACAACCGCACAGCACCATCGATGGTTTGAAAATTGAATTTGACAAACAGTGGGTTCATTTAAGAAGATCTAACACCGAACCGATTATCAGGATTTACTCCGAAGCAAGCTCTGAAACAGCGGCGGAAGCGCTAGCCAGTAAGGTGATTACGGATATAAAGGAAATATTGAAGTTTTAGGAAGTTAAAAGTATAAAGTTGAAAATGAAAAGTTCTTTGCCTACGCTTCAAAATTAAAAGATGAAAGTATATCTCGATAACGCAGCAACCACTCCATTAGATAAGGAAGTATTAAAAACGATGGTGGACGTAATGGAAAGCCATTACGGAAATCCATCGTCTATCCACGCATATGGAAGAGAAGCGAGGACTTTAATCGAAAGGGCTCGAAAATCTATTGCTAATTTATTGAAAACAGCGCCGGCAAACATCTTTTTCACGTCAGGCGGAACCGAAGCAGATAATACTGCAATTAGATCCGCCGTCAGGGATTTTGGTTTAACCCACGCCATAACTTCCAAAACAGAACACCATGCAGTTTTGCACACTTTAGAAATGCTGGAAAAAACCGGCGCTATTAAAGTGGATTATGTAAATGTTGATGAAAAAGGCAATATCGATTGCGCACATTTAGAGGAATTGCTGGCCAATAACGAGCGGAGTTTAGTTTCCTTAATGCATGCAAACAACGAGATTTCAACCTTGACAGATATTGAAAAAGTGGGAGAAATCTGCGAAAAGTATAATGCCATTTACCATTCGGATACGGTGCAGACGATGGGACATTATCCACATGATTTAAGTACGCTGAAAGCTCATTTTGTAGTTTGCTCGGCTCATAAATTACACGGTCCGAAGGGTGTGGGTTTTTTGTATGTAAATCCGTCTGTTAAAATAAAGCCGATGATTTACGGAGGCGCACAGGAACGCAATATGCGTGGTGGAACAGAAAATATTTACGGCATTGTTGGCTTGGCAAAAGCTTTAGAGCTGGCTTACGCCGATATGGGGACGCATAAAAACTACATTCAGGATTTAAAAACCTATATGATGGAAGCGCTGAAGAATGCCGTTCCAGAAATTGATTTTAATGGCGAAACAGATGCGGATAAAAGCTTATATACAGTTTTGAACGTCCGTTTCCCCGAAATGGATATGGCAGATATGCTTTTGTTTAACTTGGATATTAACGGAATTTCGGCTTCGGGCGGAAGTGCCTGTTCATCCGGTTCAAACATTGGCTCGCATGTATTAACGGCAATTGGGGGCAGTCCAGATCATCCTTCAATAAGGTTTTCTTTTTCAAAGTTTAATACCAAAGCAGAGATTGATTACGTGGTAGAAAAAGTAAAAGAGGTTTTCAATAAAGCCAATCTATAAACACCAAATCGGTTCTAAATATTGATCAATGTTCTGTTTTTTTGCATTTAATTAGATAAAACGGATAGTTCTCATCCACTTCGGTAATTTCAAGCAAACCCGCTTTGGCAAAGTCTTCTTGTATGGTTGTGTTGTCGTAAAAAAATATTTTCACGCCACCGAACATTTCAAACCTGTCTTTACTGATGTAAGTTCCTTGTCCGTATGTTTTAGCTTCTTTTGTGATGGCTGTAAAAACCATAAAACCGTTTTCTGAGAGTTGATTGTAACAGTCGTTTATAAGTTTTATTCTTTCGTCCTTATCCAAAAGATAAATTAGTCCATAACAAAATATCCCGTCGTACAGCTTTTTGTCAAAAGGCATTTGAGTTACAGATCCGTGATAAATAGTTAGGTCGTTACCGAAATGTGTTTTAGCAAGGTCTATGGCAGTTTTTGAAATCTCAATCCCTGTTATTGCAATTCCGTTGTCTCTAAAAATCTGAGCATTTCTTCCATAGCCAATTCCGGGGATTAAAACGGTTTTTACATTATTTTCAACAAACAAGGCATTTGTTAAAATAGCAGATTTTGTGGGTTTTAAGCCCCACATTTCCTGTTTGTCTTTAAATGCTTCTTCCCAAAATTCTGTCATCGCTCTTTAATTTAAATAAAACTTATCAAAACTGCTCAGCAGTTAATTCAGCATTTGTAATTGCTCCGGCCAAGTTTCCACTACTAACAGCATTTGCAACTGAACGCATCATGTTCGAATTATCGCCACAAGCGTAAACACCCTCAATATTGGTCTTTTGAAAACTATCTACTTTGATATATCTTTGTTCTGTTAGTTCGCACCCAAGCGAAAGCGGAATATCGGAATGTTGCGTAAATGGGAGTGAAGCGTAAATTCCTTTAAAGGCTATTTTGTTCCCATCGGTTAAAATCACATTTTTGACATACCCTTTATCATGCTCGATTTCAGAAATTTCGGTTTCAATAATACTGATATTATGCTTCTTCAGTTTTTCAAACTGGTTGGGTTTAAAGTCGGCTTTGCCCGAAGTTAAAATCGTAAGATTATTGGTAAGGTTATTTACTAAAGTTGCAAGATGAAAAGCTTGTTCCCCGTTTGCCATAATCCCAGTTTTTTGATGGCGGAGCTCGTAGCCATGACAATATGGACAATGAACAATAGTAATTCCCCAACTTTCAGAAAATCCTTTTATGTTAGGCATAGTATCTTTAATTCCTGTTGCAAAAACCAATTTCTTAGCTTTAAATTCCTCCCCGGTTTGGGTGGTAATTACAAAACCGTTTTTGTTTTTTTTTCCGCTTAGGGCAAATCCTGAATAAAATTTAACCGTTGTGTAATTTAACACTTGGGCTTTAGCTTTTTGTGTAATTATACTTGGATTTTCCCCATCTTGCGTTATAAAATTATGAGAATGAGGTGTTTGTCGATTACAAGGAAATCCACCGTCAATAATTAAAACCTTGCGTAAAGAACGCCCCAACGTCATAGCGGCCGATAAACCTGCATAACTTCCACCTATAATGATCACTTCGAAATTTATATCCTCTTTCATAACTTTTTATTTATCGTATTAAGCTAATTGTCTTTAACAACTGAGGCAAAAGTATGGAATTTATTATCTAATGCAACAAAGTCGCAATAAATTATTGCGATATTATCGCATTAATATTTTTTGTGTAAATTTGTGATGCAATGAAAAGAAGGAATACGATATCAAAAGAGGCGGTTTTGTTCACCTTAAAAAGTGCCAGAAAGGCGATGAGTCAAGATTCGATATTAAAGCAAATGGATGTGGAAGCAGACAGAGCCACTGTTTACAGAATATTGAACCGTTTTTGTGAGGATGAAATTATCCATAAGGTGGTTGCTGATGATGGGAAGCAATACTTTGCTGTTTGTATGAAATGTGATGAAAAAGCTATTCCAGACAACCATTTTCATTTTCGTTGTACAAAATGTGAAACTATTGAATGTCTTCCTTCAACGGTTGAATTTTCGGTTCCTAAAGGTTATCAAGTAGCAGGTTTAAACTGTGTGCTTGTTGGTATGTGTAAGGATTGTAATAGTGCTATGGTTTAAAAAAATTGTAGGTATAATTATAGCCCACTTTAGCAAAGCATTCACTCGCCCAAAAATTCTCTCCTTTATTCGTTAATCTTCCTTGGCAACATATTTGTTTTAATTGACATATATCTATTACTGACACAAAAACAGAGAAATCATGAAAAGTCCAGCAGAAAAAATGAACGAGTTTAAAGAGGAGTTGGAGAAAAAAAATCCGATCAAAAAAACGGATTTGGGAACGGAAACTAAAACCACAGCCGAAGAAATACCCGAGAAGAAAAGTTCATATACAGAAAGTGCGGCCGATAAATCCCGAACCAACAAAGGCCCAATTGGCATTGATAGGGATGCTGACCAGCTGTAAAATCTTTTAATAATTGGAAGCGAATCTGAAAGGGTTCGCTTTTTTTATGAGGAGATTTTTGTAATTTGGTTGGGTGGAATATGCTCCAATACGCAACCTATAATAATCTAACATTTTTAAGATTGAATAAACATCAATTCATTCCACAAATAACCATCACAAAAGTCAAGCTGTTCGCGATGTTAGCGTAGCGCATCTCCAATTCATAAATAATAAGGATTTGTAATCATCATCAAAACAATTATCCACCTAAAACCGTTTGTCTTTATATGATGAAAAGAAGATCTTTTTTAGCCAACAGCGGCGTTACTTTAGGTGCGGTAGCACTCAGCAGTTATTGGGGCTTAGCTTCGGTTTTGGCTCCTGAAACTTACAAAATCAAAATGTTGACCAGTAATTTGGGCGTTTTTACAGAACAAGGCGGAACAATTGCTTTTTTAATTCCTGATAAAGGAGTTGATAACGGTTTGGTGGTAGTTGACTCGCAATTTGTTAACCCAGCACAGCATTTGGTCGCGGAGCTAAAAAAAAGTTCTGATTTGCCTTTTGATCTGCTCATAAACACCCATCACCACGGTGATCATACGAGTGGAAATATAGTTTTCAAAGGTTTGGTTAAACATGTGCTGGCTCATGAAAATTCTTTAGCCAACCAAAAAAGGGTAGCTTCAGATGCGCAAGCTAACGGGAAAGAAATTGTAGAACAATACTATCCGGACACCGTTTTTAAATCAGGCTATAAATACAGCAACGGAAAAGAAACCATAAAAGCATATTATTTTGGACCCGGGCATACCAATGGAGACGCGATGATCCATTTTGAAAATCAAAACGCGGTACACATGGGCGATCTGGTTTTTAACAGAAGATTTCCGTATATAGATAAAAGCGCAGGTGCGGATGTTCATAGCTGGATAAAAGTTTTGGATAAAGCGATAGCTACTTTCGGTACTAAAACCAATTATATTTTTGGGCATGCCTATAATCCAGAAGAAATTGTAGGTACTGTTGAGGATGTAAAAGCTTATCAAAATTATTTAGAAAAACTTTTGGTTTTTGTTGGCAATGAAATTAAAGCTGGGAAATCAAAAGAAGAAATTTTGAAAGCAACAACCATACCCGGCGCACTGGAATGGAAAGGTGACGGAATCCAAAGAAGTTTGGATGCTGCTTATCAGGAATTGTATAAAGGATAAGCCCAATGAATGAAATCGCTGTAAAAAAAGTTTATGACAAAATTGATTTAAATAAAGTCTTCGCCATCCGCAAAACTGTTTTTGTTGAAGAACAGAACTGCCCGCCGGAATTGGAGTGGGAAAACGAAGATGTTTCCATTCATTTTTTTGGCCAAATTTAATGGTGAAAATGCCGGAGCTTGCCGTTGGCGCAAAACAGATAAAGGCTATAAACTGGAACGTTTTGCTGTTTTAAAAGAATTTCGAGGAAAAGGAATAGCTCAGAAGATGATTAAAGCTGTTTTGCATGATTTACCCAAAAACGCAAATTATATTTATCTGCATGCGCAGTTAACTGCAGTTCCTTTATATCAAAAAATGGGTTTTGTTGTTGAAGGAGACCAATTTGAGGAAGCTGGTATCCAACATTATAAAATGATTTATACGAAACCTTTGACAGATTTCAAGTGAATCGGTTTTAGATTTAAGCTATGTACGTTTTGCTTTTCAGCTTAATAACCCCTAGCCAATTCTTTGATAAACGCGGTTGTGCCCCACGTTTAAAATGTTCTTAAATACAGTAGCATCAATTTCCTCGCAAGCTTTAGAGACTTCTAAAATTCCCTTAAAAAATTTAGTTCCGGGGTTAAAGTTTGAGGCATCGTCCATTACCAAATAGCCATTTGGTTTAATTAGTTTGGCGTAATTATCTAAGTCCTCTTTGCAAACTTTGTAGCTGTGGTCGCCGTCGATATAAACAATATCGAAACTTAAATCCTTAACTTTCGCTACAATATTTTCATCGTTCGAGTAGCCTTTTATCAGGTTCACTTTGCTTAAATCTAATCCGGAATTTGTGAACATTTTTTGGATATGTGCTAAAAAATCTTCCTGGATATGGATGTTTCCATCGGCAAAATCTCTTCTAATGGAAGGCACTATGTAAGAAAGTAGTTTTCTGATATAATAATTTCTGAACAGACTGTTGTTCGGGTAATTGCCCTCTAATGGAGAAATGCCAGTGATGTTATTTTTTAATCCAATGTTTTTTGAGATTAGCGCCCACAAAGAAATTACCTGGCCTTTAAAAATGCCAATCTCTAAACAGGAAATTTCGTCATGCTTTTCTTTCAAATCTTTTAGCAAAAGATACCACATATAATGAAATGATCGGTCGCCAAATCCCGCATGGTTTTCTTCAACGTAATTTCTATGTGCTTTTAATAAAGGATTTTTATCCACCTCGTCTTTAAAGTGTTCCCACAAAAAATCATTGGTTTTAGCCGTGTTTTCATAGCTTTCAACATAATGCCTTAAAGTTTCCATTGATTTTAAGCGATTTACTTTATTAAAATGTGCGGAAAGATAAAAATAAATATTGTCTTAAAAGGTAAACTCTTTTGCTGAAATGCACCCTAGTTCGTTGCAAATAATAGTTTAATAATACCTGGCGTAAAAATAGATTAAAATGTTTTATTTTGAAGGGTTGTCGGATTATCAAAGGCGAATTTGAAATAACATGAGATTAGTTGTGTTAACAGCGGTTTTTTTGTTGCTTTGCGGAGTATCTTTTATTTGCTTCGGTGAAATAGCTTTTTCAGTTGCCGGCAGATTGGCGCTCTCGGCGATGTTTATGCTTTCGGGAGTTTTGCATTCGAGATACCGGGAGGGGATTTACCTTACTTACCCCAGTTTTTTGTCGCAGACTTTTAGAATAAACCTGGTTTTTGCCATAAGTGACTTGCAGTTTTCCTTTGCCTTGGCTTTTATTTTTGCGGATGTAGCCAGAATCATCACCTTGTTTGTTTTAATTTACCTTTTTCTCGGACTGTTCACACAGATAAAGGCTTGCATAAAAAATATCAGCGTTAAGCGTGGAAATTATACCGGGAATGGAATCTACTACCTTTTATTCAAAATTCCGGAACAGCTTTTTATTATCTGTTGGACGTATTATTTCGGTGTAGTATTGTAGGTAGCGATATTATACTATAAATGGCCTAACTTTTTCAATCGCAAACTCTAACTGTTCGTCTTCTGTTAGGTTGGTATTGTCTAATATAATGGCATCCTCGGCTCTTACTAGTGGACTTTCTTCTCTTGTAGTATCCAAAAAATCCCGATGGGCTAAGTTGTCAAAAATTTCTTCTAATGAAACGGTTTCTCCTTTTGCAATCAGTTCATTATAACGTCTTTCTGCCCTAATCTTTGGGTCGGCAGTCATAAAAAGTTTTACTTGTGCATCAGGGAAAACGGTAGTGCCAATGTCACGTCCGTCCATAATCATGTTTTTTGATTTCCCCATTTTCTGTTGCTTCCGAACCATCGCTTTTCGTACTTCTTTAATAGAAGCGATCAAACTTACGTTCTCAGAAACGGGCATCTGTCTTATTTCTTCCGAAACCTCTTCGCCGTTCAATAAAATATGCGATTGGTAATCCCGAGAATGGAAATTTAAATCGATGTGTTCTAGGGCATCAATAATTAAATCGTGGTCTTTTAAATCGGTATTGTTCCTTAAAAAATAAAGCGTTACCGCCCGGTACATTGCGCCACTATCTACATAAATAAAATGTAATTTTTTAGCCAAGGCTTTTGCTAAGGTGCTTTTTCCACAAGACGAATAGCCGTCTATAGCGACCACAATATTCTTAATCATTGCTGTAAAGTTAAGATTTTAGTTTTAATGAGGGAAGGAAGGATTGAATGAGTGAAGGAGAGAATGATTTAATACTTGGGAATCAAATTTCATTTTGAGAGCGACTGTCTTTATTCTTGCTTCTCAAAAAATTATCTCTTAAAATTCAAAAAGCTCGGATTTAGTGTTAACGAAAAATAATTGTTACTGCCGGCAAGGTTTAAGGTAGAGTGTGCGTAACCTAAGCTCAGTTTTTTGAGATGAAGGGAAAAGCCGAAAGAAAAGCCTGATAAACCACCCAAGCCACTGATATTTAATTCTTTGCTTTGTTGTAAGTTATAACCAGCCTGTAGGTTAAACGATGGCGATAACAAAATTTCTGCTCCAAAAATAAAATGCCTACTCAGTTTACTTGTAAAATTTGAATTTGTGTCTTTTGATTCGCCACTTATTAAATCAGTGTCACCTTCTGTGTTCGGATTGGTGTAGCTCAGGTTAAACTGTTGCAGGTTATTATAGGTTATATGATACCTGAAGGGTGCAAAACGTAGCTTTTTAGATAAAGAAACTGCAATTTGGAATGGTAAATTTTCTCGTCGCTGATCAAATGCATTTAGCTGGTAACCAATGTTTTTTAAAATTATCCCAGTAGCTAAATTGTTGGAAGTATCTTTATAAGTTACGGCTAAATCTGTCGCAATTGCTAATGAGTTGTAAATATCGTAAGATCCATAAATCAATTTTGCATTAGCGCCGTAGTAAATCTTATTTTTCCAGTTTTTGGAATATCCCACGTCTAACAGATAATCACCGGCAGTGAAACTACTGCCCGTTGGCGTAGCGGTGGCATCATACTCATCAAAATTGCCATAATTGATAAACATTAAACCTACGGACAGCGTGTGGTCGGTCTTTAGTTTTAAAGCATATTGGATGTTTCCAAAGTTTATATCTGCTACGTAATTGCTGTAATTTAAAGCTAATGAATTTTGGTGCGTATTTGTAAGTAAAGACGGATTTAAAAATGTTTCGTCAAAATCAGGTTCAATTTGCATAGGAAGCGCATTGCCTAAAGCAGCAACTTTTGCCGAGTTGGGCAAGTTTAAAAATCTGAATACGCCTTTTCCTCCTATTTGTGCTTCGCAAATGCTACCAGTAAGAAATATTGCACAAAAAAGCGGGAAGAAAATCTTTTTAAACATGATATGGCTAATTTAGCTTTAATTATGAAATTTAATAAAGCGCTTTTACAAAAGGAATTCAGTTTTAAAACGTCGAGAAGTGGTGGAAAGGGCGGACAGAATGTCAACAAGGTAGAAACTAAAGTTGAGTTGCTGTGGAATGTAAATGCAACTACCGTTTTTTCTGAGGATGAGTTGGCAAAAATTAAAACGAAATTGGCAAATAGAATAAATAGTGAAGGCATTTTTGCTGTAACAGCCGAGGAAGACCGATCTCAGTTGAGAAATAAGGAAATCGCAATAAAGAAAGCGCTTTATCTGATTGAAAATAGTCTGGTTGTAGAAAAAGTGAGGAAAAAATCGAAACCTAGTTTTGCTTCTGTACAAAAACGATTAGAGAGTAAAAGAAAGCAAGCGCTCAAGAAAATCAACCGTAATAGTGGTTTTGATTTTTAAAAACGGTAATATACCTGTGCAGAACCGTACTGCTCAGAACGTTTTGCTTCTGCCAATTGCTTGCTTTTAAAAATGATGGAGAAATCAAAAGTCCATTTTTTGCTGGCGTATGCAGCGCCAATTTGCTGGGCAAAAACAAAGGAATTGGGTTTATAAGTTACCGGACCTTTATCTTTTACAAATAAACCTCCTTGTATGGTTGCATCATAAGCTACATAAGCTAATGATGGTTTTAAAAAGAAATAAAATTCTTGTTTTTTTAAACCTTGTTCCAGTTTGTTTGTAACATTACTTTGTGTTGCAACCGAATGGTAAAACGGATTGATACTACCCGTCCTAAACAAAATTCCCGCATCTAATCCTGTAAAAGTGTTTCCCAAACGGGCATTTATGGGTAAAGAGAAATCCAGGTTTTTGCTTTTGTTTCTGAATAAGAGATAGTGGAAATTTAATTTCGCGTTAACACCAACCTCGTCTTTTACTTGGTACTGCCAGCCGTCAATAGGGTAAAATCCTACAACTTTATGTAACAATGTTTGTGCTTCCTCGCCCAAAGCAGCTGGTCCTATTGTGCCAATTTGTAACCCTAATTTTATGCTGCTCTCATTAAGTTTTAACCATTGTAAACTTCCGCCCACGTATAAGTAGGCCGCAAAAGGGCGGTCGACGTTTTCAATTAACTCAATATGCCCAGATCTGGCATTATACATTTCCTGCCCGAAATTAATACCCCATATTTTTTTGGTGGTGCTGTCTTTTTTATTTGCGACCGCTCTTCTAAAATGGATAAAAAGTCCGTTGGTGTAATATCGGTCTTGTTTTGTGCCTAAATAAGCATCATTGTCTGAACGGAAACCCAGCTCGTTTTGGTAATATTTGTCTTGAGAAAAAATTGAGAGACTGAAAAGAATCAGAATAGAAAAAATGGATATAAAGCGCATAAAAAAAGCCGAAAACATTCGGCTTTAAAAGTACAATAATAATTTATTATTGTTTTTAACTTGCTGTTTCCGCTTTCTTATCTTCTCGGTAAGTAATATTTAAAGCGTTTTTAACTTTATTAGGCATTAAGGCAAGTTTTACAACATCTAACATATCGGTAACGTAATGGAAATTCATATCCTTAATATAATCTGCTTTTATCTCCAAAATATCTTTTTGGTTTGATTTGCAAAGGATTACATCTTTAATATTTGCTCTTTTTGCCGCTAAAATTTTCTCTTTAATTCCGCCAACAGGTAAAACTTTTCCTCTTAAGGTAATTTCGCCTGTCATTGCTAAGTTTTGTTTAACCTGTTTTTGCGTAAACGCCGATGTTAAAGCGGTTAACATAGTTATCCCTGCCGATGGCCCATCTTTTGGCGTTGCCCCAGCGGGAACGTGGATGTGTAAATCCCACTGGTCAAAAACACGGAAATCAATACCTAACTCTTTTGAGTGCGCCCTAATGTAAGCCAAAGCAATTACTGCAGATTCTTTCATTACATCGCCCAAATTACCGGTTAAGGTCATTTTTCCTTTTCCGGGGCTTAAACTGGCTTCGATAAATAAAATATCGCCACCAACAGAAGTCCACGCTAAACCTGTTACCACACCTGCAACCTCGTTGCCTTCGTATGCATCTTTATCGAAGTAAGGTGCGCCTAAAGCTTTTACAACGTCATCATAAGTAAAATTCGGATTGTATTCTTCTTCCATGGCAACTTTAGTTGCAGCGCCACGTACTACAGAACCCAAGGTTTTTTCCAAGCTACGTACGCCAGACTCGCGAGTATAATCCTCAATTATTTTTTCAATAAGTGAGGCTTTCAAATTAACATCCTTAGCTTTTAAGCCGTGAGCTTCTTTTTGTTTAGGAATTAAGTGTTTTTTAGCGATTTCAACTTTTTCTTCTATGGTGTAACCGTTTACTTCAATAATTTCCATCCTATCCAATAAGGCTGGCTGGATGCTATTTAAAGAGTTTGCAGTTGCAATAAACATTACGTTGGAAAGGTCATAATCCAATTCTACGAAATTATCCGCGAAAGCACTGTTTTGCTCCGGATCCAAAACTTCCAAAAGGGCAGATGAAGGATCGCCTCTAAAATCATTGCCCACTTTATCAATCTCATCCAAAACAAAAACCGGGTTTGATGAGCCCGCTTTCTTTAACGACTGAATTACACGGCCTGGCATTGCGCCAATATAAGTTTTACGGTGACCGCGGATTTCGGCTTCGTCCCTAATTCCGCCTAGGGCCATACGTACATATTTACGTCCTAATGCTTTTGCAATTGATTTTCCTAATGAAGTTTTACCAACTCCCGGAGGGCCAACCAAACACAAAATTGGTGCTTTCATATTATGTTTCAGTTTTAAAACAGCCAAATATTCTATGATCCGTTTTTTAACTTTATCTAAACCGTAATGGTCTTTGTCTAATATCCGTTGCGCTCTTTTTAAGTCGAAATTGTCTTTTGTGAAAGTATCCCAAGGTAAATCAAGCAACACTTCCAGATAGTTAATCTGTACAGAATAATCGGCTGCGGCCGGATTCATTCTTGCCAATTTATCCAGCTCTTTAAAAAAGTGATTCTCGGTGTCTTTGCTCCAATGTTTCTTTTTTGCTTTGGCTCTCAAATCCTCAATTTCCATATCCGGAGAGTTGCCACCCAATTCTTCCTGGATGGTTTTTAATTGCTGATTTAAAAAGTAGTCTCGTTGTTGCTTATCCAAATCAACTTTTACTTTGCTTTGGATTTGGTTTTTAAGTTCCAGCATCTGTAACTCCACACTTAAATGGCCTAATACCATAGTGGCTCGTTCACGCAGGTTGGCAACTTCCAGCATCAGTTGCTTATCGGCAACACTGGCATTCATATTTGATGATATGAAATTGATTAAAAACGGAACGCTATCTATGTTTTTTATCGCGATAGCAGCCTCTGAAGGGATGTTTGGAGAAAACTGTATAATTTGCATGGCAAGCTCCTTAACAGACGCCACCATTGCTTTAAATTCCTTGTCAACCTTAGGGCGGATCTCTTCAAATTTCTCTACAGTTGCTTTTAAATAAGGCTCGCTTTGGGTTTGTTCGCCAAGTTTAAACCTGTTTTTACCCTGAATAATAACTGTGGTATTTCCATCGGGCATCTGCAACATTTTAACAATTATGGCAACGGTTCCAATGGTATTTAGTTCTTCAAAATTAGGATCCTCAATGTTTACATCTTTTTGTGCAACAACCCCAATTATTTTATCGCCTTTATAGGCGTCTTTTATCAGTTTAATAGATTTATCACGGCCAACGGTAATTGGAATAACCACACCCGGAAATAAAACGGTGTTTCTTAAAGGCAGTATAGAAAGGGTTTCCGGAGTTTGCTCATTATTCATTTCTTCCTCATCTTCTGGAGACATTAGTGGAAAAAACTCGGTATCTTCATTTATAAGAGGTAACGCTTGGTTGAAATCGAACTGATCAAATTTGCTCATGTATTTTTTTTTGATGAAACGCCAAATTGACATGTTAAAATGTTAATTTAGGCTATAACGAATATAGAACTATATTTTACAAGCTTTATGCCAATGGGTTTTTCAACGATTTATATGTTTGTTAAACAATATAATCATTGTTTTTTGCAGAAAAAAGTGAAATTACGTCAGTTCGGCTTTTGCGAAATATTTACATATAATAAGCGTTATTAATTTTATAGTTTTATTTTTGGTTGAGGAGCGTAGCTTGGGAATTGATGAAAACACAATTTATTTTAGTTTTAACTAGCATTTCTTTATTAACAAACGTTGCTTTTGCGCAAACCCCGTTTGAAAGACTCGGACAAAAAGCAATGACAGGTGGCCAGTTTAGTACAGCTGCAGGCTATTTTGAGAAAGCCTACGCCAGCGATAAAAGCAATATGAACGCTTTATGGTTAATGGGTTACTCTAGCTATCATGCGGCAGATTATAAAAAATCCATAGAAGCTTTCGATAGGCTGATTTCTATGAAACCAACTGAAACCGCGGCCTATTATTACCGAGGGAAAGCAAAAGTTTTATACGCTGCAACTTTTAAAGAGGCTAAATCCGTTGAACGGGAAAAGTTGCTATGTGGCGCTATTAAAGATTTTTCTTCGGCGTTGGATTTAACGCCCAGCGATTATAAGTTATACCAAAACCGGGCTTTGGCCTATCAGGAATATGCGCTATACAAAAGCCAGAAAATAGCAGAGGTTTACAATAAATCTGTTGCTATAAATGCCTGCAATTCTTCAATTGCTGATTTCCAAAAAGTGCTGGAAGAATCTGGTTACCGACGGGATATAATGGCACAAATAGAAAAGTCAAAGCAATTATTGTCGGATATTAAATAGTATCGGTATTATTTAATGTAAATGGTTTTTATGTTCATAAATTCCACCAGGCCGTGTAAACCTAATTCTCTGCCATAACCCGATTGTTTAATGCCACCAAACGGCAAGCGAGGGTCCGATTTTACACCTTGGTTTACAAATACGCTTCCTGCTTGCATTTCATTACGGGCAATGTTGTTTCCTTTTGCTTCATCTGTTGTAAATATTGCACCACCTAATCCAAAATCCGAATCGTTGGCTATTTCAATAGCTTCCTCAGCATCTTTTGCGGAGATAATTGTTGCCACCGGACCAAAAAATTCTTCGTCAAAAGCAGGCATTCCTTTTTTTACCTTGGTAAGGATGGTTGCGGGGTAAAATGCGCCTTTACCTTCTGGGATTTTTCCGCCTAAAATACATTCTGCTCCCAAAGCGATTGATTTTTCTACCTGTTTATGCAAATCATCCCGCAGGTTTACGTTCGCCATTGGTCCCAAATCTGTAGTTTCGTTTAAAGGATCTCCGGTTTTTTTAGCTTTCATTTTTGATAGCATTAAGCCGGTAAACTTTTCTAAAACTGATTCTATCACAATAAACCTTTTTGCAGCAATACAGCTTTGTCCGTTGTTAATTAACCTGGCGTTGGTGCAAGTTTCTGCTGCCAGCTCTAAATCCGCATCTTCCAAAACAATATAGGCGTCGCTTCCGCCGAGTTCTAAAACACATTTTTTAAGTACCGATCCGGCTTTTTCTGCCACTTTTTTTCCCGCGTTTGTACTGCCGGTAAGCGTAACTGCTTTTACGTGTGGATTTTCGATAATCGGATTTACGTTTTTCCCCGAAACCAACAAAGTAATAAACACATTTTCCGGAAAGCCGGCGTCCAATACCAGTTCCTCAATCAATAGCGCACACCCCGAAACATTTGAAGCATGTTTTAAAACGCCACAGTTACCTGCCATTAAATTAGGCGCTAAAAACCTAAAAACCTGCCAAAAAGGGAAGTTCCAAGGCATTACCGCCAAAATTACACCCAAGGGCTGGTAAGATATATAACTTTTTTTTGCGTCCGTTTTAACCAGTTCATCTTTCAAAAAGACTGTTGTATTTTGGGCGTAATATTCGCATACGGTTGCGCATTTTTCAACCTCGGCAATGCTCTCTTTCAAAGTTTTTCCCATTTCCGAAGTGATTGTTTTAGCGAGTTCCTGTTTTTTTGACTTTAGAAGATCCGCAAGTTTTATCATCGACTTACTTTTCTCCTCAAAAGAAACCTTACGCCATTTTTTCCAAGCTTCGTGGGTGTCGTTAATTTTTTGGATAACCTCTTCAGAAGAAAGTTCGTTATAGGTATTGATGATATTTCCGTTTGCCGGGTTTATGCTTTTTAAAGTCATGCTTGTTTAGTGTAAAGTCCAAATTAAAGAAAAGCAAGTCTAACCCGCTTTAAAATCAACAAATTAATATCGGATATAATTTAAATAAATATGCAACCCGAATTTTTTATACTTCAAAAGGCTACAATTTATATACCGTAATTAAGGGTTTGATTTTGGAAGAAAAGTAAAATAGACTTTTAAAATGAAAATTGTATAAAGCCTGTTAGTGATTTTTGTTAAATTGAGCCTGTTTGTTGTGCATAATAGTTGCAGTACTCGCAAAGTTGTTTTAAGTATAAATATCAGAAGTATATAAATGGGTCATTTGCCAAAGTTGATTGAGGATTTAGCGCTAATTTTAATTGCAGGCGCAGTTACCACTTTGTTATTCCGAAAGATAAAACAGCCCTTGGTTTTAGGCTATATTATTGCCGGTTTATTGATTGGACCTCATATTTCCATTACGCCATCTGTTGTTGATAGTGCAAACGTAAAAACGCTGGCCGAGATGGGCGTAATCTTCCTGCTCTTTAGTTTAGGTTTAGAGTTCAGTTTTAAGAAATTAATGAGGGTAGGGGGCGCTTCATCTATTACTGCTTTTGTCGAAATCGCCGTTATTACTGTACTCGGTTATTACGCCGGCAAATGGATGGGTTGGTCTACTATGGACAGCCTGTTTCTTGGCGGTATGTTGGCCAGTTCCTCCACCACAATTATCATTAGGGCATTTGAAGAGATGGGGATTAAGACCAAGCAATATGTAAGCGTGGTTTTCGGAGTGCTGGTTGTGGAGGATATTGTGGTTATTTTATTGATGGTGCTTTTATCTACGGTAGCCGTTACGCAACAGTTTCAGGGTGTGGAGATGATGTTTACCGTGGTTAAATTGTCGTTTTTTCTGGTGTTGTGGTTTATAACCGGAATTTTTCTGCTACCCACGTTTTTAAAGAAAATAAAGCCATTGTTAGATGAAGAAGTCTTATTGATTTTAGCGATAGGACTTTGTTTAGGGATGGTAATTATAGCGACAGAAGTAGGCTTTTCGGCAGAATTAGGTGCGTTTATTATGGGCTCTATTTTAGCCGAAACAACTTCCGCGGAAAAAGTAGAACACCTGTTTAAACCTGTAAAAGATCTTTTTGGAGCAGTCTTTTTTGTTTCCGTAGGGATGATGATAGATCCTGTAGCGATAGTTGAATACCGTTGGCCTGTAATAGTTGTTACATTGCTGGCGCTTTTTGGTAAATTAATTAGCACCACATTGGGTGCTTTGCTATCCGGACAACCCCTAAAGCAGTCTGTACAGGTAGGGATGAGCATGGCGCAAATTGGCGAGTTTGCTTTCATCATTGCAACACTTGGTTTAACTTTGGGCGTAACCAGTGATTTTCTTTTCCCGGTGGCGGTTGGGGCATCAGCTATTACAACCTTTACTACGCCATATCTTATTAAATATTCCGAGCCTTTCTATAATTTTATTGTTAAAATTTTACCAGATAAATGGATAGTTAGATTAAACAATTATTCCTCCAGCACTCAGCACATTCAGGCAGAAAGTAATTGGAAATTATTGATGAAATCCTATGGAAGCATCGCTTTAACCAACGGAATAGTGATTTTAGCCTTAATGCTAGTCTCTGTTAATTTCCTAATCCCGTTCTTAAATGAAACTGTGGAAAATCCAATTATCAGAAGTATAATAGGCTTATTGCTATCATTAGGAGTAGCATCACCGTTTTTATGGGCAATTATGGCTAAAAGACCTAATAGCTTGGCCTATAAAGAGCTATGGATGGAAAAAAAATATAACAGAGGGCCACTATTAATTTTAGAAATCATCAGAAACCTATTAGGCGTTGTAATTATTGTTTTTTGGGTAGATAAACTATTTTCTGCGGATATAGCCATTTTAGTAGTAGTGCCGATTATAATAGTTGTGTTGGTTATTTTCTCAAAAAGGATACAGCGTTTTTATCAACGTATTGAAGGCAGATTTTTATTGAATCTTAATGCCCGCGACGCAGCTTTAGCAAATAAGGAAGACCATTTGGTTAAAGAACTGAGGACTAAATTTAATCCAGAAACAGATGTTTCGCCGTGGGATGCTCATATTGTAGATATGGAAGTTGGCCAACATGCCGAATATATAGGAAAAACACTGGTTGAGTTGGGCTGGCGAGAGCATTACGGAATAAATGTGGCCTATATTAAAAGGGGGGAGCACTTAATTTATGCGCCCGGTAGAAATAATAAGATTTTACCTTTCGACCGTTTGGGAGTTATTGCTACCGATGAACAGATGCAACAATTTAAACCGATTTTTGATACCGTTGAACAGGTAGAAGCGGCAACTTACGATGTCGGAGATATTATCCTACAAAAAATAGTTGTGGATGAAAATAACCGGTTAAAAGGCCTAAGTATCAGAAATTCTGGCATCAGAGAGCAAACGAACGGTTTGGTAGTCGGTATAGAACGGAATGGACAAAGAATTCTGAACCCTGACTCGAATACAGCTTTTGAGTGGGGAGATATTGTTTGGATTGTAGGTGAGAGAAAGAGGATTCAAAAGTTAAACAAGCAAAATATCAGTCAGCCTGTGTTATAAAACAGAGGCTGACGTTTACTTACTAAATTCCGGTGAGGGCTAAAGTAGCGGTTGAAGCAGACGCTAATTTCGCCTCACGATACAACATCAATACCCTCTTAAATTCGTCACTTGTCCAATTACCTACCTCATACTGTTGAATGATCTTTTTATACCTTGACCCCTGCCTGATTTCAATGATCAACTTATAGTTTCGTTCAAAGTTGGTAAGTGGAATAATAATTTTACGCATTTCGATTTTTGTATTGGCAATCTCAGTCTTGATGGTTTCCTTGGATCTATCATACTCGAAAATTTCAAATTCGCAATAATCTCCAACAAATCTTATTTCATTTAAGTATCTCTTGTTCGCTTTAAAAACCGAAAATGCCGAAATCAAACCCATTGCGCCAAAGAGACAGGCAAAAAAGATTGTACCCTCTTTATCCAAATCACGATAGAAAATTATTAAAGCCATACAGATGATTGGTAATAGCGTGAATTTAAAAAGACCTTTAGAAATACGTTGTCTATATCTTGAATATTCTGGTTTTATAATCATATCTCTGCGCATATAGCTGGCCAAATTTTTCATAAAAAATAATTTAATTCCCTATTGAACCTAACCTATCTCTTAAGAAAGGTTAGGTTCTTAAGATTTACCCAATAAGCAAGTGCCTTGAAAATTGTTATTTTGCTTATTTAGATAGTTGAAAATTCATCACCTTTATACGATCCAGAGTGGTGCTACGCTAAACTCGGACATATTAGACTGTTAAACCAATAAGTTAATTCACCTTATGTTTTTTCCGAGAGGTCTACCTTTTGTCGATATTTCCACTCCTTTTACTTTTTCGTAATTAACAACCTTTACTGACTCAATGTTATTCGGATCAATAAGTAAGGTTTCACACATAGTGCATAAGCTACCATTAATGTATAAGGGCAATTCTAAATACTTATTATCAATTTTATATGTACAATACAACTCTTCAAGATTTATTAGCCTTACGTCTGGCTTTAGTTTCACCACCTCAGCATAGGTATAATCAATTCCATATAAGCGCTTTATTTCTTCTTGACGAATAAATTTAGGGTGTTCAAGAAGTGACTTGCTTTCTTCTAAAATCAATAATGAAGCAAGTTTGATTTGGTTTCCTTTTTGTTCGATTATATTAACAAAAGTTTTTTTTTGGGCATGTACATTTGCCACGCAAAAACAAATACAGATAAACACTAAGATATTCTTTTTCATATTTTTATAAATTTGGAGGATATATTGCTAACATTTTTACAAACTCGGAGGCATCTTTATAATGGTACTTTCCATCTTGAGGATCAAGATATTTAACTGTATATTCTATAGGGTTGTATCCCATAATCATAACCTCGTGAAAGGTAGTCGATGTTTCATATGTCCCCAAAATTGGATGTCCTATATCTAAAGCACCCATATAACTCTGCGATTGAAGAAGGTAAGTGTTGGACTATAAAATGACTGTGAGTTTAATAATGTAGCAATTAGCAAACTCGACAAAAATAAAATAGTTAGCCCTTTTAGGAACTTGTTCTCGTTGTTCAATTTATTGCTCATCGCCATAGCATGTAGAAAATATTATTAGATAAAAAGTCACCATATAAAAATTATAATAAATAATAGCTCAAGCGGTTTGCTTGCTCGGCTTTCAATTTAAGTTTATCACCATCCAAAGGGATTAAGACTATTTTCTTTTGATGAAAATCGGACTTGCGGATGATTTGCTAAGCTTTATTGTAATTTTGTCTAAATTGATTTATATTTAGGATGTTATGTGATTTCAATATATCCTGAATAGCAAAGATTGATAAAATTAGGTTTCGTTTTATGTAATTTGGTTATTCAAATCAACAAATTATTTCTTGTGTTATTTGTTCATGATTTTGTCGATTTGTCTCAATTTTTTGCCGTTCAGCGTTAAACATCAACCAATCCTCAAAAACTATAACAATAAAAAATATGGATTTTTCTCGATGTGTAGTTTGAAGGTTTAAATACAGATTTACAACTAGTTTTCTTGGTCGAGACCGAGTGTTTTGGCATAGCCATACACGTTGTCATTTTAAATAAGGTCTTGTACGGGGCTTCGTCGCACCCCCTTCGCTCATCTTACGTTCAATAACGTAAGATGAGCGAAGGATTCCCGAACAAACTCCGAAGAAGGCTCCTATAAATCATTTAAAATATATGGTTAAATCCATGACAATCATTTTTGGATAAGTTTTTGATATTTACTTATAAAGCTTAATCATTTAAAATTTATCCTATGTTAAATATAATCCAGAACTTACCAGATCACGTTGTAGGTGTAGAGGCAGTGGGTGAAGTTACTGCTGACGATTTAAAAAATATTTTACTTCCTGCTTTAGAACAAAATGCCAAAAAATACGATGGTATAAACTATCTGCTCGTACTACGAACTGAGGTGAAAAACTGGACAGCTGGTGCCTGGATCCAAGATATGCTTGCTGGGATAAAGAACTTTACAAAATGGAATAAGATTGCGGTAGTCACCGATGAGAAATTCGTCGAAAAATTTACCGATGGATTTTCGTTTATCACTCCGGGAAAGGCAAAAGGTTTTAAGTTAAATGAGGAGGAACTTGCGAAAAGTTGGGTTAGTGAAGCTTAATATTTTTAGGAGGTTAAAAATTATTTTTTTAAAACTTTCAGGACTTCCTGAACATCTTCCGGACTATCAATCGCCAAACTTTCTTTATCGGTTATGGCAACTTTTATAGTACAGCCGTTTTCAATCCAGCGCAGTTGTTCCAGTTTTTCGGATGCTTCTAAGTTACCTAAATTCATGCTGGCAATAATGCCTAATGTGGTAGTTCTGTAGCCGTAAATTCCGATGTGCTTATAAAAAGTATGCTTGTTTAGGTAGTCCTCTGGCGATACATCTTTTAAATAAGGAATAACCTGCCGGCTAAAATAAATAGCTTCTGACCTGTTGTTAATGATAACTTTTGGGGTATTGTAATTAAAAAGTTCTTCTTGTGTTTTTATTTTCTTTATCAGCGTAGCTAAATCTGTAGAAATATCATTGAAACAGCTTGCTAATAAATTAATCTGTTGTGGATCAATTAAGGGTTCATCGCCTTGTATGTTAATAATGGCATCGTAGCCGATCATCTTTTTTGAAACTTCTGCACATCTGTCAGTCCCGCTTTGGTGCTGGTCCGATGTCATAATTACATTTCCCCTAAAAGCGGTTACGGCATTAAATACTTCCTCGCTATCGGTAGCTACTACCACCTCGGCCAATGAAGATGCCTTTTTAGCCTGTTCGTAAACCCTACGTATCATGCTTTTTCCCGCCAAATCTATCAAAGGTTTGCCCGGAAAGCGGGTAGAAGCAAATCTGGCTGGAATGATACCTAAAATTTTCATCGGCAAGTAATATTAAAAAAGCCCGTTAATTTCTCTCTCAACGCTTTCGATAATAAAAGCTAAATCATCGGGATTATTGGTGAAATCGAGTTTGTCTTTATCTAAAATCAACAAATTGCCCTCTTTATAACCTTTAATCCAACGGTCGTATTTTTCGTTGAGCTTTTGCAGATAATCAATTCTTATGCTTGCTTCATACTCGCGGCCGCGGCGTTGGATGTTTTCTACCAAAGTTGGTACAGATGCTTTCAGATAAATCAACAGATCCGGCGGGTTAATAAACGAAGTAATATTGTCAAAAATCGACCGGTAATTATCATGGTCTCTAGTAGTCATCAAGCCCATCTCGTGAAGATTTTCGGCAAAAATATGCGCATCTTCGTAAATAGTACGGTCTTGTACAATGGTTTTAGTGCCTTTTTGTATTTCTTTTATCTGTTGAAACCTGCTGTTTAAAAAATAAATCTGCAGGTTAAAGCTCCATCTTTTCATATCGCTATAAAAATCTTCCAGATACGGATTGTTATCAACCGCTTCGTACATTGCTTCCCAACCATAATTTTTAGCCAACAATTCTGTTAGCGTAGTTTTCCCGGCACCAATGTTTCCAACTATAGCTATGTGCATAAAAATGATTTTGATAAAAGAATCTGACGTTATTAATCTAGTGAAAATTTTTAAAACCGATAATTTCCCTTACTTCCTTGATGGTTTTAGAGGCACTTTCTCTGGCTTTAATTGCGCCATGTTTTGCAACCTCGCGTAATAATACACTATCACCGGAGATATCATCAATTTTTTCGCGGATTGGCTGCGTAGCAATAATTATGTCCTCCGCTAAAGCTTTCTTAAAGTCGCCATATCTGATTTGGCATTTATTGTACAAGTCCTCAAAATGGGCCAAGGTGTCGGTAGAAGAAACTACCTTCATCAGATCGAACAAATTTTGTACTTCCTGTGGTTTTTCTTGATTTTCTTGAGTCGGCCCGGCATCCGTAACTGCTTTCATCACCTTTTTTCTGATGACTTCTGGGCTGTCAGAAAGGTAAACGGCATTCATCTCACCTTCAGATTTGCCCATTTTCCCTTTTCCGTCTAAACCCGGGATTTTTATCAATTCGTTAGAATAGTTAAAAGCGTAAGGTTCTTTAAAATACTCGGTCTGGTATAAATGATTAAAACGGTTTGCAAAAGTGCGGGACATCTCCAGGTGTTGCTCTTGGTCTTTACCTACGGGTACCTTTGTAGCATGGTGAATCAAAATATCTGCAGCCATTAAAACCGGATAAGTTAATAAGCCTGCGTTTACGTTATTTGGGTTTGCCCGTATTTTATCTTTAAAAGAAGCACTGCGCTCCAACTCGCCTAAATAGGCGTTCATGTTCATATAAAGGTACAGTTCAGCAATTTCGGGCACATCAGACTGTATGTATAAAGTACTTTGTTCAGGATCTAAACCAGCCGCTAAATATTCAACCAAAACCTGTTTAATATTTCCATGCAAATCGCTTGGTGTAGGATGAGTGGTTAATGAATGGTAATCAGCAATAAAAAAAAAGCAATTATACTCATGTTGCATTTTAACAAAATTGCTTACCGCACCATAATAATTTCCGAGGTGTAATTTGCCCGTAGACCTAATTCCGCTAACAACAGTTTCCATATAGATGCGAAAGTACAGAAAATTTCTATTTTTGAGGGTGATGAAACAATTTTTGCGGAAAGGGTTCCGATATTGGCATCTGGCCATGGTGGCTTTTATTTTTGTGCTCACTTATCCTTTCGTTTATTTTTTTTCCAGGAAAAAAGGCACTTATCTGCAACTTAATTATGTAAGAAAAGTATGCGCCTTTCTTCCTTCCTTCCTTAGTGGTATTTTTTATAAAGTTGAATATGAACAAGCTATAGATTGGCGCAAAACTTATATCATTTGCCCAAACCATGCTTCAAACCTGGATATATTTGCCATGAGTTTAGTCGCCAGAGGTAATTTCTTTTTTCTGGGTAAAGAAGAGCTGTTGCGGAATCCGGTAACGAGGATATTTTTTCAAACTATTGATATTCCTGTTAACAGGGAAAGTAAAATGTCATCATTTAGAGCGTTTAAAAAGGCATCAGAACGAATTTTTGATGGAATGTCTCCGGTTATTTTTCCAGAGGGAAAGATAGGTAATGAATATCCACCGGTTTTGCATGAATTTAAAAACGGTCCGTTTCGTTTAGCTATCGAGCATCAAATCCCGATAATTCCGGTAACTTTAAAAGATAATTGGAAAATTTGGTGGGATGATGGGATAAAATATGGATGCAAGCCCGGAGTTTCGCATATTTGCGTACACAAGCCTATTGACGTTTCTGGCTTTGATATTAAGGACGACGAAGCATTAAAAAACTTGGTTTTTGAAAAGATAAGGTCTAAACTGGATTATGAGCGATAGGGTCGGCAGTTTTTAGTCTATAGTCTGCAGGTTTGAGTGGAAATATAGTTTTGAAAAAGAAAAAATAAAGAGATGAGGTTAGTTCCGCGGACAACGGACTTCCGACTCTAAAACATAACAAAAATGAAAATAGATAAAGAGACGGTTGATAAAATAGCGCATTTGGCTCGTTTAGAATTAACCGAGGTTGAAAAGGAGAGATCAATTGAGGAATTAAGTGAGATTTTAAGTTTCATGGAAAAATTGAACGAATTGGATACTTCGGGGGTAAAACCACTTATTTATATGAATGAGGCGGTAAATGTTTTACGTCCAGATGTGGTAATTCAGGAGTTAACCCGTGAAGAAGCTTTGAAAAACGCTCCTCTTAAGAACGAGGAATATATTAAAGTGTCAAAAGTGATTCAGAAATAATGGGTTCACTTAAGTAACAAAAGTGACTTTGGCTTGTCTGAATAGAAAAAGAAAAAATGCAGCCATTAATTACCATTACAGATTTAGGGCGTAAGTACGTTATCGGTGCCGAGGTTATCCACGCATTAAAATCTGTTTCTTTAACCATAAATAAAGGAGAATTTGTTGCTTTAATGGGACCGTCAGGTTCAGGAAAATCCACTTTAATGAACTTGTTGGGTTGCTTAGATACGCCCTCAAAAGGCGAGTATATATTAAACGGAATCAACGTTAGCCAAATGACTGATAGCGAATTGGCGAATGTAAGAAACAAAGAAATTGGCTTTGTTTTTCAAACTTTTAACCTATTGCCACGCTCATCTGCACAAGACAATGTGGCTTTACCTTTAATTTACGCTGGTGTTAAAAAGAAAGAACGCGATGCGAGAGCGGTGCAAGCTTTGGAAAACGTAGGTTTGGGAAATAGGGTGCATCATAAACCAAACGAACTTTCGGGCGGACAAAGACAAAGGGTGGCTGTAGCCCGAGCTTTAATTAATAATCCGTCAATTATTTTAGCGGATGAGCCAACGGGCAATTTAGACACAAAAACTTCTATAGAAATTATGGGTTTAATTGAGGACATCCACACCAAAGGAAACACCATTATTATTGTAACCCACGAAGAAGATATTGCGCAACACGCCCACCGAATTGTGCGTATGAGAGACGGTTTAATTGAAGAGGATTACCAAAATCCAGATATTAAAACGGTGCATTCAAAAATGCAAGAATTATAAATTTTTTAGTTTTTATATAAAAAAGGCGAGTTTTTTAACCCGCCTTTTTTTGTTGAGCAATTTTTAGATTATCTTGTTAGCGTTGCAAAAAATCTGCTTAACGCAGACTTTAAAATCATAGTTTTCATGAAAATATACACCAAAACCGGAGACAAAGGATATACTTCTTTAATAGGAGGTACAAGGGTGCCGAAGCATCATTTACGGATAGAAAGTTACGGAACAGTTGATGAGCTTAATTCATATATCGGTTTAATCCGAGATCAAGATGTTTTGCAGGAGGATAAGGATATTTTGAAAGAAATTCAGGACCGATTATTTACCGTAGGATCTACGTTAGCTTCGGATCCGGAAAAATCAAGAATGAAAATTCCTGATTTATTGGATACAGATATTGAACTTTTAGAAAAGCAGATGGAGGAAATGAATGCTTTTTTACCTCCCTTAAAGCATTTTATTTTGCCCGGTGGCAATATCATAGCTTCTTATTGCCATATTGCGAGGTGCGTGTGCCGAAGGGCCGAAAGGCAGGTGGTGCATTTGGCAGAATCAGAATTTGTGGATGAAAAGGTAATTATTTACCTGAACCGCCTTTCTGATTACCTTTTTACACTTAGCAGAAAAGTGGTTTTTAACAATAAAAACGAGGAAAATACCTGGATTCCGAGAATTTAAAAATTGTTGAAAACTTTTTTAGCAACTCTTGAATTTTAATTTAGTTTTGCAAAACATTAAAACAAAATTCTAAGATTATGTATTGGACATTAGAATTAGCATCGCATCTTGAAGATGCTCCTTGGCCAGCAACTAAAGACGAATTAATTGATTACGGAATTCGTTCTGGTGCACCGGTAGAAGTTATAGAAAACCTACAGGCATTAGAAGATGATGGCGAGCCTTATGAAAACATTGAAGAAATTTGGCCAGATTATCCAACCAAGGATGACTTCTTCTTTAACGAAGATGAATACTAAAAAAAGAGACTCAGCGCATGGGTCTCTTTTTTTTGTATTAAATTGCATACAACTATTTTTCACTCAAAGCCTCTCTAAAAGCATTTAATCCCGCTTTTAGCGTTTATTTTCCAATTGGTCTGCTTTTAGTTAAGTTAAAACATATACATCATTATTAACTTATAAAAAAAATCGATCATGGGAAACTTACTTTATTTAATTGCAGTTGTTTTAATTATAATTTGGGTATTAGGTGCATTTGTATCTCCGTTTGGAGGAAATTTAATCCACATACTTTTAGTTATTGCAATCATCGCAATCTTATTAAGAGTAATAAGAGGGGCATAGTCCTAATTAATTAAACAACACATAGAAAAGCAAAATGCCAAGGGTGTTTTGCTTTTTTTATTTATGTAAGGCAGAATATGTCAAGTCATATAAAAATTCAGAAGATGACGATAACATATTGACTATGGCCGAGGAGGGTATGGAAGAATACTTCAAGAAAATAAAGGATTGAAACAGGGAGAAATTTGGTACGCCAGTTTAGATCCAACTAAAGGCAGTGAGCAGGCTGGTTACAGTCCGGTTGTTATTTTAAGCGGCAACATGCTAAACCAAATATTTGCAAGTGGTAATTACTGCACCACTATTAAAAACTATAAGGGAAATCCAGTAATCTCGCCTAATGAAACCAACGGATTGCTTGAAGTCTCGGAGTTGATGGTTTTCCATATCCGTCCACATCCAAAGAAAGACTGGTAAAACGACTAGGAAAAGTGGATAAAAAGGAACTTAATTTAGCTTAAATACTTTAGGTGATATTTTAAGGTATTAAACTCGCATATTTAAAATGGTTTCTGCCAGTTTTAAATCCTCTTTAAACGTGATTTTAAAATTAAATTCATCGCCTTTTTCCAAGTTAATCTTATAGCCCGCTTTTTCTACCACTGAAGCATCATCAGTAAAAAAAGAATTAAAATTTTGTTGATAAGCAGTGTTTAACTGTTCGAGCTGAAATACTTGCGGAGTTTGTACCAAATAAATTTCATCACGGTTTAACGCTGCTGATTTGCCGTTTGTGAGCTTACGGACAGAATCCTTGGAAGGTACGGCTGCAATTGCATTCCCTTTTTCAACCGCAGTTTGAAAACAGGCGGTAATGGTGTCCTGAGAAACTAATGGACGAACTGCATCATGTATGGCGACTACAGCATCTTTTTCTTGAATTAAACTTAGGCCGTTTTTAACGGAATGGAATCTTTCTGTTCCACCGGCGACTATTTCGTGTGGGATGTTAAAGTTGTATTGCTTTTTCAGTTTTTGCCAGCGTTCCAAATCGCCAGAAGCCAAAACCAAAATAATTTTAGGTTGATGTTGGCTTTGGTAGAAAGCCTGGATGGTATGCATTAACACAGGTTTCCCGTTCAACTTTAAAAATTGTTTCGGAATATCACTGTTCATCCTGCTTCCGCTTCCGCCAGCAACTATAATAGTATAATAGGAATGACCGCTCATAAAGCGAATTAAACGAAAAAAGACCGAAATTTTCGGTCTTTTTTGTTTTTTTATATGATTAGCATGGCATCACCATAACTGTAAAATCTGTATTTTTCTTTTACGGCTTCTTCATAAGCCTTCATCACATAATCATATCCGCCAAACGCGGCAACCATCATCAATAAAGTTGATTCTGGCGTGTGGAAATTAGTAATCATGCTATTGGCAATACTAAAATCGTAAGGTGGGAAGATGAATTTAGAAGTCCAGTCGTTAATCGGTTTTAAAGTGTGGTTTGCAGAAACAGCAGATTCAATGGTTCTCATTGCTGTTGTGCCCACTGCGCAAACTCTTCTTTTTTCCTCGATAGCTTTGTTTACGATATTTGCAGCTTTTTCATCAATAATGATCTGCTCCGAATCCATTTTGTGTTTGGTCAAATCTTCCACCTCAACCTGGCGGAAAGTACCTAAACCAACATGTAGCGTTACTTCTGCAAAATCAACTCCTTTCAATTCTAATCTCTTCAACAGCTCGCGACTAAAGTGCAAGCCTGCAGTTGGCGCAGCTACAGCACCTTCGTTTTTTGCAAAAATAGTTTGGTAGCGTTCTTTATCTTCTGCAGTTGGTTTACGTTTGATGTATTTTGGAAGCGGAGTTTCGCCTAAAATTTCAATATTCTGTCTAAATTCTTCGTCTGTACCGTCAAAAAGAAAACGGATGGTACGGCCTCTAGAGGTTGTATTGTCAACTACTTCAGCAACTAACAAATCGTCATCACCAAAATAAAGTTTGTTGCCCACTCTAATTTTACGGGCCGGGTCAACCAAAACATCCCATAAACGAAGCTCTTTGTTTAGTTCTCTTAACAAAAATACCTCAATAGTAGCACCTGTTTTTTCCTTGTTTCCGTACAAACGGGCCGGAAAAACTTTGGTGTTGTTTAAAATCATCACATCTTTCTCTTCAAAATAACCTAAAACGTCTTTGAAAATTTTATGTTCTATTTTACCTGTTTTTTTGTCTAAAACCATCAAACGCGATTCGTCACGACTTTCGGATGGGGTATGGGCAATAAGTGACTCTGGTAAATTGAATTTAAATTGTGATAACTTCATATGTATTAAACAATAATTTGGAGCGCAAATTTAAGAAAAATATCTTCAAATATTTAATTAGTTGTTATAATGCTATTTAGCTGACTTTTCTCTAAAAATGGGGCTTATAAGGTGAATAGATTGATTGAAAAATTGATGTTTTTTAACAGAGATAATCCATAATGCTGGAATGAAGAAAAGGAGACACACGGAAATCTTTTTCCGGTTGAAAAATAATTACGGATATTGTAACTATCTTTCCCAAACAGCGTCAAACAGATGATATGCTATTTTTAAAACTCTTTCGTGAAAGCTTCATTTTTGCTTTTGATGCGCTTAGGCAAAACCGAACGCGGACTTTCCTCTCGTTGCTGGGCATTACCATCGGGATTTTTACCATAATTACTGTTTTTGCAGCGGTGGATACTTTTAGAGGGAATTTACAGGCCAGCGTTGATAAACTCGGAAGTAAAACAATTTACATTCAAAAATGGCCTTGGGGCGGTTTTGGTGATTACCCCTGGTGGAAATACATGCAGCGCCCGGAACCTAGTTTGCGAGATTATGATGCGTTAAAAGAAAGAGTAACCACTGCCGATGGCATTTGTTACCAAATTGGTTTATCAAACCGAACTTTGAAATATCGGAGTAACAGTATAGAAGGTGCGCAGATTTCGGCTGCATCTCACGAATATGATAAGACTTGGAATTTTGATTTATCTGAAGGAAGGTATTTTACAGAGAACGAATCAAAAAGTGGTGCTCCGGTTTGTTTGATTGGCGCAGATTTGGCCGACGGTCTTTTCCCCAATCAAGTTGCTACAGGTAAAGTTGTAAAAGTAATGGGGCGTAATGTTACGGTTATTGGCGTTTTTGTGAGAGAAGGTGAGGATTTATTGGGCATTTCATCTGATAAAACATTACTGATTCCGCTAAATTTTGCCAGAAACTTGGTCAATGTAGAGAGCGGAAGGTATGATCCGCAAATTACCGTACGAGGAAAAGAGATTTATAGCGTTGCCGACGTGGAGAGTGAACTGCGGGGTTTAATGCGCTCTATACACAGAATTAGACCGGTAGATGACGACGATTTTTCACTGAATAAAACAACGATTTTATCAGGCCAGTTAGATCAACTTTTTGGAATTGTAGATGTTGCCGGTTGGATTATCGGCGGATTTTCTATTTTGGTAGGCGGTTTCGGAATAGCTAATATTATGTTTGTTTCTGTTAAGGAACGCACTAATATAATCGGTATCCAGAAATCTTTGGGTGCTAAAAATTATTTTATTCTGATGCAGTTTTTGTTTGAAGCTATTGCGCTTTGTATCATTGGCGGTTTAATTGGTTTGGCAATTGTTTACCTAGGGACAGTAATTGCTACTTATGGGTTTGACGTGAAAATTGTTTTAGATACCGCCAATATTGTTAGAGGGATAAGTATATCGGTAATTATTGGGGTAATCTCCGGATTTTGGCCCGCATTTTCTGCAGCAAGGTTAGATCCGGTGGAAGCGATCAGGTCTAAGTAAGGAGTGAAGGATTGGATGAATGAATGATTGAAGCTTAATGCGTATAGCGATGCAATTTTTAATACAGATTTCTTTTAGCGTTTAAACAAGTTTACCAACTAATCTCTTAAACCTATAGTACAATAAAATAGCAGCAAGTGTTAACGCTAATGAAAGCGATATCCAAATTCCAATGGCGCCCATCTTAAAAACAAAACCCAGCACATAACCGAATGGCAAACCTAAAACCCAATAGGCAATTAAAGTAATTAAAGTTGGGATTTTCACATCAGATAAACCTCTTAAAATACCTGCGCCAACCACTTGTATGCCATCAGAAATTTGGAAGAAAGCAGCAATAATCAATAGTTGCGACGCAATAGCGATAACGCCCTCATCTTTGATATAAAGCCAGGGCAACAGCCGGTTGCAGGTTAAAAATATTAACGCAGTAACGCACATGTAAAAAATGGTTAAATGATAGGAACTGATTGCTGAAAGTTTTATTTCTGTAAAATCCTTTTTTCCAAAAGCGTTTCCGGCTCTTATGGTTGCAGCTACACCAATTCCGCTTGCGCCCATGTAAGTAAATGAAGCTAAATTTATAGCTATTTGATGCGCAGCGAGTTCCTGTGCGCCAATCCAACCTACCATAATGGCTGCGCCAGAAAAAGCACCCACTTCAAAAAAATACTGTAAGGCAATAGGAAAGCCCAGTTTCGCAATCTTTCGCAATTTTACCCAATCTGGTTGGTGCAGTTTGAACTGCGCTAAATAAGGTTTAAAAATGCTGGATTTGATCACAAAATAACCCATCCCAATTGCCATAAAAATGCGTGAAATAAAAGTTCCTAACCCTGCACCAAATAATCCCATTGCCGGAAAGCCGAACCAGCCATAAATTAGTAGAAAATTAAAAACGATATTCAGTAAATTGCCTATTACCGAAAGATACATGGCTTGTTTGGTATAACCGAGTCCTTCTGCAAACTGCCTAAAACTCTGGAAAACCATCAAAGGAATAAGGGAAGCACCCAAAATCAGGAGGTAATTTTTTGCTGCAATAGCTACTTCAACGGGTTGACCCAACAGCAACAGCTTTTGAGCAATCAATGCAATAAATCCAAATAAGAGAATGCCGGTTGCCAAACTGATAATTACGCCTTGCTCTAAATATTCGCCACATATTGCTTTATTTTTTCTGCCATCTTCTTGTGCAACCAAAGGCGTGACACCCTGCGAAATTCCAATTCCGCTGACCATAAATATGCTGAAAATAACATTTCCTAACGCACAGGCCGCTAATGGTATAGTCCCCAGTTGGCCAACCATTACACTGTCGATCACTAAGGTGAGCATGTGTCCTAATTGTGAAATTACAACCGGATAAGCCAGTAAAAAGTTGCTTTTATAAAACGGACGATATTTATTGAACCGGCTAAACATTAGTCATTAATTTGACCTGCAAAGGACGGGATAATAAACACAATATTTTTATTGCCTCTGTAAAATATTGATTAACTTTTTGCGGAGTAAGGCTTAAAAATTTGCATAAATCTTTCGGGCTGATTTAAACTATCAAAGCCAAACTGTCGGTATAAACCATGCGCATCTGCGGTTGCCAAAAACCAGCGCCTTAAGTCTTGATAGTTTGGATGGTTTAAAATGCTTTGCAGAAGCCATTTTGATAAACTTTGTTTTCTGTAATTTGTGTCAATAAAAACATCCGCCAAATAGGCAAAAGTACTATTGTCGCTAATAACGCGAGCAAAACCAATTTGTTTTTGATGGTGATAAACGCCAAAGCAACTTGAGTTTTCAATGGAAGTTTGAAACTTATCATAAGGCAAATTTTTAGCCCAATAAGACTGTTGGGTTAAAAAATCGTAAATGTAATTTAAGTTGAGCAAGTTTTTGTCAGTGCTAATTGTAAAGCCTCTGCTCAAAAAAACAGTATCGTTAATAATCACTTTGTTTGCCATTTAATAAGCAATTGTGTGTTGCTCGCCAATGTGTAAGTTTCTTATGTAAACCTCGTTTTGCACCAATGCGCATAAAACCCCGTCTTTGCCGTACATTTCTATAGGGTAGGTTTTTATAAATTTCCCTTCGGTTTTTAGTTGCTGTTCTGCTTCGGCAATTTCTTTATCATCAATACTTATTTTAAAATGCAGATCGGTATTTCCGGGTTTAAGATATTGTATATGTGCACTTTTTAACCAAACCCGAGTTTTAAAACCTTTTTTCTGTAAAATTTGATCAAAAAGTATCGCATAAAATGGGTCCGAAGCACTAAAAATTGTTCCCCCGAACAGCGTTTTATTGTAATTTATATTGAAAATGCTTTTGTTTATTTTAACCTCCACCCATTTAAAATCGTCGCCAAAGTTTACTACCCAAATTCGTTGAAAAAAAAGAGGTGGATAAATCCGGAGTATCCATTTTAAAGTTTTTGGACTAACATTCATGTATGGTAAATATCGAAAATTAATCTGCTAATTGCCAAAACATATTAGGGCCTGGTTTTTAAATGTTAGGATGTGGAGCTGTTGTTGATAAAATCATTGGTTTTTCAACTTTTGTTTTTTCTGTAATTAAAGGATATTAAGCATCTTAGCAGAGAATTTGAATAATATAGTATGGAAGAAGTAAGAAGATCGGAAGAGAAATTAGATAAAAAAGATACGTCTAAACATATAGAAGTTACCACCGAGGAATTAGATGAAGAAGGCATTAAACATGTTAACAACCCAATCGTTGGCATAAAACCGATAGAAAAAGAATTTTTAGGTGCGGTTAAGGAAGTTAGGCAGGAGAAAAATAAATTTATTTTTACAGACGGTTCTGCCTCTGTAGAAATTAGGGTAGTCAGTGATGAAATAATCCGTGTTCGTTTGGCGCCACACAGTGTTTTCTTGGAAGAGTTTTCATATGCTGTACCTCAGTTAGATCAAAAAGTAGCGGTTTTTAACTTTACCGAAGACGAAACAAATTATGCCGTTTCTACAAATACGGTTTCGTGTGTCATCAATAAATCTAATTTTCACATTTCTTTTAGAGATAACGCGAGTAAAATAATTAATGAGGATTATTTGGCCATGCATTGGGAAGAAAACGACCAGTTTGGTGGTTATTACGTTTATTGTACCAAAAAATGCTATCCGGAAGAAGCTTATTTTGGTTTGGGTGATAAGCCAACCGAATTAAATTTGCGTGGCAAAAGATTACAAAACTGGAATTCTGACACTTATTCTTTCGCCAAACATCAGGATCCGCTTTATAGGAGCATTCCGTTTTTTATTAGTTTAAATGAAAATATTGCTCACGGTATTTTCTTAGACAATACGTTTAAAACCCATTTTGATTTTGCACAGGAAGATAAAGAAAAATTGAGCTTCTGGGCTGATGGAGGAGAACTGCAATACTATTATATCCATGGTCCGCACATGATGGACGTAGTAAAACGCTACAATTCGCTTACCGGAACGCATAAATTACCTCCAATTTGGGCTTTGGGCTATCACCAATGCCGTTGGAGCTATTACCCAGAGTCAAAACTTAAAGATTTAGCCGATAATTTCAGAAGCCGTAAAATACCTTGTGATGCTCTGTATTTGGATATTGATTATATGGACGGTTACAGGTGTTTTACCTGGAACAAAAAATACTTCCCTAATCCTAAAAAAATGATAAAAGAACTGTCTGATGACGGTTTTAAAACGGTGGTGATTATTGACCCGGGTATAAAAGTGGATGATAATTATTGGGTTTTTAAGGAAGGAAAAGAAAAAAAATATTTCTGCCGACGAAGCGATGACTATTTTATGGAAGGTCACGTTTGGCCGGGGCGTTGCCAATTCCCAGATTTTACCAACCCCGAAGTAAGGCAATGGTGGGGAGGTTTGTTTAAAGAATTAGTAGAAGTTGGCGTAGCCGGTGTTTGGAACGATATGAACGAGCCTGCCGTTTTCGGAAAAGGAACTTTCCCCGCTGATGTACGCCATAATTACGACGGATTTAGAGGCTCACACCGTAAAGCGCATAACGTTTACGGAATGCAGATGGTGCGGGCAACTTATGATGGTTTAAAGAAAATCCAAAAAAATAAGCGTCCATTTACCATTACCAGAGCAGGATATTCGGGTGTACAGCGCTACAGCTCATGCTGGACTGGTGATAATGTAGCAAGTTGGGAGCATCTAAAAATTGGGTGCTTACAGATGCAAAGACTTTCTATGTCTGGTTTGCCTTTTGCGGGTACAGATATCGGCGGTTTTAGTGGCGAACCAACTGGCGAACTGTTTACACGTTGGATTCAGCTAGGTGTTTTCTCTCCGTTTATGCGGGCACATTCTGCCGGGGATACTGCTGAGCGTGAACCTTGGAGTTTTGGTTCCGAATTGGAAGCTATCAACCGTAAATTCATCGAACTGCGTTATAAATTGTTGCCGTACATTTACGCTGCATTTTGGGAACATTACCGTTACGGTTTTCCTATTTTGCGTCCTGTGGTTATGTTGGAGCAGGATAATCCGATAAATAAATATCGTGAAGACGAGTTCACTTTCGGCGATAAAATTTTGGTTTGCCCCGTTTTAGAAGAAGGCGCAATATCAAGAAAAGTATATCTGCCAATCGGCACTTGGTTTAACTATTGGACTTACGAGACTTTACAAGGTGGCGAAGAGCATTTAATAGATGCACCTTTGGATTCTATGCCTATTTTTGTAAAAGCAGGCTCTGTAATTCCAGAATATCCGGTAATGCAGCACACCAAAGAGTTTGAAGTGGAGGAAATGACTTTTCAGATTTATTATTCCAATTACGAAGTAAACTCTTTTTACTTTGAAGATCACGGAGACACGTTTGCCTACGAGCAGGATATTTACATGGAGAAAAAGTTTGTGGTAAATGGTGATAAAAAGTGCATGACTATTAAACAATCTATAGAAGGTTTGTTTACACCACGTTATGAAACTTACGAGCTAAAAATAATCGGTCTACCATTTAAACCTTCAAAAGTTTTAATCGATGGAAACGTATACGCCGGCAAACTTGAATTTGATGAGTTAAAAAGAATCAGTTTGAAAACCCCTAAGCATTTTAAACAAGTGCAGGTTGTTAAGTAAGAGTTTTCGTCATGTCGACGATAGGAGACATCTCAACATGACGCGGTGGGCGCTCATACTTAGAAGATGCAATATGAGTGCAGATAATTAAGTGCCTAAAAATGTCATTTGCTAAAGTTGTAATAAAATCTAAAAGGCTGTTTTCCCTTCAGAAAGCAGCCTTTTTTTATGGCAACATGTTTGAAAGTAATATTTCCTAACTAAATAATTTAAAATCCAACATTATGTGTAAATTGGAAATCATACTAAGCGCTCAACTTGTTTCTCAAATATAAAATATGGCCAAAAAAATAAAAGAATCCGCTCCAGAAGATGCCGGTTTAAATAAAAAAGAAGTAAAGCCTAAAGCAAAAGTTCAACAAGCTACTGTTAAAAAAGCAGCGACTAAAAAAGAAGCTGATCTTCCTACAAAAAAAGTTATCGAAAAAAAGGCAACCCAAAAAGTTGTGACTAAAGCAGAGGAAACATCGGAAAAAAAGAAAGTCGCCGTAAAAACGTCACTCAAAAAAGTTGTTTCAGAAAATGCACCTCTGCACCTTTCATCTGTTGAAGGAGAATCATCTTACGCCAGCGTACGCCATTATTCCCGCCTAACGGATTTTGATATTTTGCTATTTAAATCGGGTAAGCACTTTAAACTTTACGAAAAACTGGGTTCGCATGTGGTTGAACACAACGGCGTTGTAGGTACTTATTTTGCCGTTTGGGCGCCTAATGCACATTATGTATCGGTAATAGGCAATTTTAATTATTGGGATAAAAGTTCGCATCCGTTATATGTGCGTTGGGATGAAACCGGGATTTGGGAAGGTTTTATTCCGCATGTAGGAAATGGCGAAACCTATAAATATTTTATTAATTCCACTACGGGTGAGGATTTAGAAAAGGCCGATCCTTTTGCATTGCGCAGTGAGGAACCGCCACGTACGGCCTCCATAGTTTGGGATACGTGGTATGAGTGGCGAGATAAAGATTGGATGATGAACCGTCATCAAAAAAACGCTTTAAACAAACCAATGTCGGTTTATGAAGTGCATTTTGGGTCGTGGAGCAGAAGCCCGGAAACACCGGATTTATTTTTATCATACCGCGATATGGCTACCAAATTGGTGCCTTATGTTAAAGAAATGGGCTTTACGCATGTAGAATTTATGCCTTTAATGGAGCATCCATATTATCCAAGTTGGGGCTACCAGATTACGGGTTATTTTGCTGCAACCTGTCGTTACGGAACACCGCAGGATTTAATGTTTTTGATCGAGGAATTTCATAAAAACGGAATAGGCGTAATCATGGATTGGGTTCCATCGCATTTCCCTGGTGACAACCACGGTTTGTATAAGTTTGATGGTTCGCATCTTTATGAACATGCAGATGTTCGCAAAGGCTTTCATCCCGACTGGAAATCACATATTTTTAATTACGGACGAAACGAGGTAAGGGCGTTTTTAATTTCAAATGCAATTTTTTGGCTCGAGCGTTTCCATATCGATGGCTTAAGGGTTGATGCGGTAGCTTCCATGCTTTATTTGGATTATTCGCGTAAACATGGCGAATGGATTCCGAATGAGCATGGCGGAAGAGAGAATACAGAAGCCATTTCGTTTTTGAAAGATTTTAACGAAGCTGTTTATTCGATGTTTCCCGATGTGCAGACCATTGCCGAGGAATCAACATCTTTCGGCGGAGTAAGCCACCCAACTTTTAGTGGCGGTTTGGGTTTCGGCCAAAAATGGATGATGGGCTGGATGAACGATACGCTTAAATATTTTTCTGAAGACCCGGTTAACCGGAAATACCATCACTCGGGCTTAACTTTTAGTACGATTTACGCATTTACAGAGAATTTCATGTTGCCGCTTTCGCATGATGAAGTAGTGCATGGTAAAAAATCACTGATTTATAAAATGCCCGGAGACGAATGGCAAAAGTTCGCCAATTTAAGGGCTTTGTACAGCTACATGTGGACTCATCCCGGAACAAAATTGCTTTTTATGGGTTCGGAGTTTGCGCAAACTGGAGAATGGAATCCAAGACATTCCTTAGATTGGCACTTGTTGGATTATGCGCCACACCAGGGGATGAAGAAAACGGTGACAGCCTTGAATAAACTTTATACCGAGGAACCGGCTTTGTACGAGCGCAGTTTCGATTCTGAGGGTTTTGAGTGGATTGTGAACGATGATGCTGATAATTCTGTTTTGGTTTATACCCGAAAAGGCTTAAACCCAAAAGACGATTTAATTATAGCCATTAACCTAACGCCAATCCCACGGGAGGCTTACCGTTTTGGTGTGGGCCACGAAGGAACTTGGAAAGAGATTTTTAATTCGGATGATAAAGAATTTTGGGGCAGTGGCATAACCAACCCCAACAAGCCTTCAGAAGCTAAAGCAAGCCATTGGAAATCAAACTCTATTTCGGTTACTTTGCCACCTTTGGCTATGGTGGTGTTTAAAGCTATATAATTCGTGGCTGGAATGTTTAATATCTATTATATGAATAGGCTATGGTAATCACTAACAGTAATTTAGATGATCTTCCGGAAATCTTTAGATTATATAAATTGGCCACAGATTTTCAAAAAATAAAATTTCCTGATAACCAGTGGCCTGAGTTTGACAAAGATTTTATAGCTGCCGAAGTGGCAGAAAACAGGCAATTTAAATTGTTAATTGATGATAAAATTGCCTGTATTTGGGCAATAACTTATAGTGATGCCCAAATTTGGGAAGAGCGAGATAATGATTCTTCAATCTATATTCATCGGATAGCTACAAACCCAAATTTCAGAGGAAACAATTTTGTAAAAATAATTGTTGATTGGGCAAAAAGTTATGCAACTGAACGAAATAAGCAGTTCATTAGAATGGATACTTGTGGCAAAAATGACCGGTTAATTAATCATTACGTAAATTGTGGATTTAATTATTTAGGAATAAAAAAGCTAAAGAATACATCTGAATTACCGGCACATTATCATAATGCGCAGGTTTGTTTTTTTGAGATAGAATTGTGATAATAAGTAACGTTAATAAAAAATGTCAATAACAAACGAGTCTGAATTAAGCGGAATGAAAAAGGCGAGCGAAGCAGTTGCTTATGCCTTAAAAGAGATGAGGAAATTCGCCCAGCCGGGTATAACAACAAAGGAGCTGGATGATTATGGAGGGCAAATTTTAAATGATATGGGTGCTAAATCGGCACCGTATTTAACTTATGGCTTTCCGGGATGGACTTGCATAAGCGTAAATAATGAATTTTGCCACGGCATTCCGTCAGACAAAAGAATAATTAAAGAAGGAGATTTAATCAATATTGATGTTTCCGCAGAACTCAACGGCTTTTGGTCAGACAATGGCGGTTCATTTGTTGTCGGGGCGGATGTAAACCAACATCAAAAACTCGTTGAGGCTTCAAAACAAATTTTGTATAAAGCGATTTATCAGATAAAAGGCGGCGTTCGCATTTCTGATATCGGTTTTTTAATAGAAACTGAAGCTAAAAAAAGAGGTTATAAAGTCATCAAAAATTTAACAGGCCACGGCGTAGGAAGAAGTTTGCATGAGGAACCACATGAAATAGCTAACTTCAAAGACAGGTTCAATTTAACAAGGTTTAAAAAGAATTCGGTAGTTGCTATTGAAACCTTTATTTCAACAACATCTACCATAGCCGAAACTTTGCAGGATGGCTGGACGATGGTAGGGAACAAAGGCGGTTTTATGGCGCAACACGAACACACTATTATAGTTACCGACGGTAAACCTATTGTGTTGACGGAGATGAATGAGATATGGAATTAGGAAACTATTGGGGTAGATTAGTTATAAAAAAACCAAAAGCTTTTAATACATAGTTATGAAACCAAGGATCTCTGTACTAACTCTAGCCGTATCAGACTTAGAAAAGTCGGTAGCGTTTTATCGGGACGGGCTAGGCTTACTTACAGAAGGAATTATTGGAAAAGAATTTGAATATGGTGCTGTTGCTTTTTTTGACTTGCAAAATGGCCTAAAATTGGCACTTTGGCCAAGAAAAAGCATTGCGAATGATACTGGTATTCCGCTCCAAAATCCTTCGACACTGGAATTTACAATTGGGCATAATGTTGCTGGTAAAGACGAAGTGGATTTAATAATGCAGCTTGCCGAAAAAGCCGGAGCAAAAATTGTAAAACCTGCTTCGGATACTTTTTGGGGTGGTTATGCAGGTTACTTTCAGGATATTGACGGACATCTTTGGGAAATTGTTCATAATCCGAATTTAATGCCTGAAGATTAAAGAAACAGCATCTTTGTTATCGCCTATAGCACCGCACAGAAATGAAATTTGATAAACATCTTCCTACTGAAAAACTAAGGCCTTACATTAAATATTTTGTAGTGTCGGAGAATGAGTTGGAAGACGAGTATAAAGTTTTTCCATCTTTAGGACTGGTGGTTGGATTTCAATACAAAGGGCGATTGACGGTTATCCAAAATCAAAACGAAAGCGCTCTTGCTTCTGCAGGAATAACCGGAATTTCTGATAGCTACAAAATTTTCAAAAACTCTGCTGGTATTGGTACGATACTGGTTTATTTCACTGAAATTGGCTTTACCCATTTTGCTTCGCATCCTACTAATGAGCTTTTTACGCTCAGTATTTCATTAGACAATATTTTTGATAAAAACAGCATTGCTGAAGTTGAAGAGAAATTGGCTGTTGCCAATACAGATCAGCAACGCGTCCAAATTGTTGAGCAGTTTTTATTAAGGCAACTCCGGGATATTCAAACTGATAAACTGATTGTTGAGGCCTTAACGCTGATTTATAAGAGCCAGGGTACAATAAAGGTGAAAGCGTTAAACGAAAAATTGTTTATTAGTCAGAGCCCATTTGAAAAGCGTTTTAGGAAACTGGTGGGAACAACACCAAAGAAATTTGCTTCAATTGTGCGATTCAATGCAATACTTAGTAACCTCAGTGAAAAATCACTAATTGAAATCTGCTACGAAAATAAATTTTTCGACCAGTCACATTTTATCAAAGATTTCAAGCAATTCACAGGGGAAACGCCCGAAAACTTTAAGCGCATTCTGTAGAAAAACGATTTTTTACAATTACCAAACTGCTAACAGTTGCATTTTTGTTTTGTAATTTAAATAAAAAAGCAATGTTTACAATCTCACAAATTCAAGCAGCTCACAGCAAAGTGAAATCAGGAGCAGATTTTCCTGCCTATATCAAGGAAATTAAACAATTGGGCATAAATTATTACGAAACTTATGTTTCTGACGGGCACACCAATTATTTCGGTTCTGATGATGAAAAGGCAACTTCGCCGGCGAAATATACCAAACTAGCTATTGCAGAAAACACCAATGCCGACCAGTTTAAAATGGATTTAAAGGCACATCAAAAAGGCGAAACCGACTATCTGACATTCATTGAAAGGTGTGCAGTCCTCGGTATCGAAAAATGGGAAGTTTGTATGGAAAAAATGACTTGTACTTATTTTGATAAAGCCGATAAAGAAATTTTAGTTGAACAAATTCCTCAGTAATTGCTGGATGTTTAACGGTCCGTTAAAACCAACAATCCCGATTATTATAATAGTCGGGATTGTTGCTGTTAAAGCGAGTTTTTTGCGAGCGCCTTGTTTGCTCTTTTAATCGCCAGTTTTTCGCGGTAGTTGGCGTATTTTTCTTTAAAAGCCAGTTTTATCAAACTATCTACACCGCCTTTTACAGCAATATTGTAAACACTTTGCGCTTTGCGGATAATAGATTTATCCCATGCTCTTAAACTTAAAGAAAACGAGCCGTCAATATATTTCATCCAGTGCCAGTAACCTGTTGGCATAAAAAGCGTATCGCCATGTTCTAAAAAAACCTCCTGTCCTTCAACTCCTTTTAAAGCCGGAAATTTCTCCACATCAGGATTTGAAACATCATAATCCTCTAAAGCATAAGTCGCGTTGGGGATACAGTAAAGCCTTCTTTTCCATTTATTCTCAAACAAAATCACATGCTTTCTTCCGCCAAAATGGGTATGGAAAATATGTGGCATATCTATATCGTAATGTAGAAAAGTAAAGGAGTTTGAACCGCCAAAAAACATGGTTGGCAAGCTTTCTATAAAACCGCCCATTAAGTCTTTAGGGATGATTACGTCATCTTTTAAGCTCGGGACATGTTTAAAAAAATTGAACAAAAATATGCGAAGTTCTGTCGGTTGACTTTTTAAAATGTCTAAATAATCTTTAACTTTCATATGTGCAGCCGCGGCATTAATTGGTTTTGATGGGTCTGCTTTAGAATTATCATAAAGCGGAACTTCAATTTCACCGGCTACGGATTTAAAATAATCTATCGTCCATTTTTCGCGGGCGGGCCAATCTTTGGTTAGGTTTTTAATCACCACAGGGCGATTTTTGTTTAAATAGTTTTTCTTGAAATCTTCAGGACTGATGGTGTCAACAGTATCTACCTTGGTTAAAATAAATCCCATTATCGTTAAAAAGGGTATTGAAAAAGCACTTATTGTTTGTGGTTAAGGCTGGTTACCCTAGCTGGTAAAATTAAAATTATAGCAGTAAAATAAAAATAGGGGCGTACTGTAATTGCCGTTTTATGACAAAAAATATATCATTAAAACTTTGTTACTTTTCCGCTTCCGCTGATGTTGGTTTCCACGCTGGCATCTCCGTGGTACAAAATTTCGCCGCTTCCGCTGATGCTGGCTTTCAGATTTTTGTTTACGGTTGCTTTTACTTTCCCGCTTCCACTGATGCTGATTTTGGCATTTTGAGCCATAACATTAGCTACATTTAAATTGCCCGAGCCGTTGATGTTTACATCTAGATTTTCAACATTGATAAAGCCTGCGTTTATTTTCGCAGATCCGTTGACGTGGAAGAATAAATTAGGCTGGTTTGGAAAATTGCCACTTGCATCTACATTTGAAGAACCATTAATGTCTATATTAGGTAAATGCGGAATGGTTAAAAAGATTTCAGTGTTGTCATTTCTAACGTTGTAATGATTGGGAAATTCAACGGTTAAAACGTTGTTTCTTACATTGGTACTTAAAGCTGCTACCAAATTTCCATAACCTTTTACCGCTAACTCGTAATTATCGCCATAGGTGACGTGTACGTCCGTTGAACCGTTTATTTTCACGGTTTCTAATCCGCCTACAACCAACAAAGTTCTATACTCCGTTACAATTGGTCCTTCGCCCCTAAGTTTGTCTTTTGTACAGGCAGTCAATAAAATAGCAATTATTGTAATAATGCCGATTAGTGATTTTTTCATTATTTATTTTTATGAAATGTAGTTGGTTGCCATAACTTAGATTTTGTATGGTAACATTGTTTATTAGATTTTAAAACTGGATTTTGTAGTTAAGCGTAGGAATAATTCCGTTATGATATGCAGTGTCAATTATCTTTTTATCTGCGTTGTAAAACTGGCCATATTCATTTTGCCGGTTAATGATATTTTGGATATCGATAATGAAAAAGTGGTTTACTTTTGGTCGGTTTACACGATAGTTAACGGAAAAATCGACCCGGTAATAATCTCTTGTTTTCAACGTATTGATTTTATCCTCATAAACCACCGGATAATCTTCTTCGATGGAAGCCGCTAAATTAATGGGTGTATATCTTCTGCCTCCGTTTAACATGGTTTTTAAGTTTGCACCTAATAAATTTTTGCCTTTGGTTTTATACTCTTTGCCTAAAACTACATTGGCAGAATATTTTCCGTTATAATTGGTGTCAAATGTTTTACCGTCTATAGTTTTAAAGGTGGAGCTATACAATGAGCTGTTGGCCAAAAAGTAAAATCCGTTAGACAAACTGCGCTCCAAACTTATCTCAACGCCATAGTTAGCACCTTTGCCTTTATTTTGTAAAACGCTGTAATTGCGGTTATAAACCACATAAGAATTGTCAATATTTAGGGTAGAGATTGGATGATCAATATCTGTACTTACTGGCACATCGTACATGTTTTGATAGTAAGTTTCTATCTTGAATTTAAGGTGCTGAGCTAAGCGTTGTTCAAATCCTAAAACAAAATGCGCCGATTTGGTAAGGTCCAACTTTGAATTAGAAGCTACGCTGGAGCCGTCTGTTTTTTCGTTTTTACTGAAATAGAGCATCATTGGTTCTACACGGCTGTGCAAACCGATACCTAAATTAATACTGCTATTTTCTTTGATTTTATAATTGAGCCCAAAACGAGGTTCGATGTTGAATTTCTCGCTCAAACCGAAATAATTAAAGTGCAAGCCTGTGTTTACTGCTAATTGATCAGAAAAATCATATTTCCATTGTGCGTAAGCTTCTAATAGATAGGTTTCGCCGTTTTCATCAGCAAATTGAGAAAGTTTGTCCAAGTCTTTTCTGTAACTTAAAGAATTTAGATTGTAACCTAACAAAGCACCAACTAAACCGGTTCTTAAAGTTCCTTTTTTACCTGTTTTATAATTTAATAAGCCCGAATACCTAATGGCGCTGTTCACATATTTATCGCGGGCAAAAAGATTGACATCATAAGAATTGGTTAAAGTATCTGTGTCATCAACTACACGGCCGTAACTCAATGATAAGATGTTTTTTACATAACCGTTAGTTCCAATCATTTTTAAATTTTTGATGCCACCACTAAAAGAAGAATAGGAGAGTTGCTGGTTAAACTTATCCTGAAAATCTTCCCATTGGGTAAAATCGTGGTTGGCTTCTGCATTTTGAGTGCCAATGCCTCCGATACCAAACAAAGAGAAAGTACCCGCTTTTTCTGTCGGGAAATTAAGATTAAAAGCTAAATCCTGATAAATAGGAGTGGGATTATCTCCCGCAGGGTCTATCCCGATCTTTTCTAAAATTCCGAGCGTGGAATACCTGTAATTAAATAAATAGGACGAGTTTTTTCCTTTTTTAAACGGACCTTCTAAAGATAATTCAGTTCCAAGCACACCAATCATAAAAGAACGTTCCGCTTTTTCCGCATTTCCTTTTCTAAATTGCAGGTCGAAAACGCCGCTCAAAGCATTTCCGTATTCGGCAGGAAAAGCACCTGTGAAAAAATCGGATTTAGTAAGCATGTTGGCACTAATCATACTAACGCCACCTCCAGAACTTCCTTCTTCCCCAAAATGGTTCGGATTGTTAATCTCAATTCCTTCCAACCGCCACTGCAAGTTTTTCGGTGAGTTTCCTCTGACTATGATGTTGTTTGACAAATCGTCGTTAATAGTTACGCCCGGAAAATTTTGCACCATTCTAGCCGGATCAAACACACCACCGGCATACCTACTGGTTTCTTCGGTAGAAAATGATCTCGCACTTACGCTAGCCATAGCGTTTACTGGCGCAGAACGGTCCTGGCTATCAGAAACCACCACGGTTTCCAAGCTGTTGACGGATTCTTTCATTTCTAAGAAAAGCACCAATTCTTTCCCCGAGCTCACCAACAGTTCGGCATTCGTTAAAGTTTCGTAGCCCAAATAACTTACTATTAGGTGCTGCCGACCTACCGGAACTGCTTTTATTCTAAATTTTCCATTTACATCTGTAGTGGTTCCTTTTGCTGGCTCGGTAGAAATAATACGCACCGTTACGCCAATTAAAGGTAACTGGCTGTCTTTATCAACTATTTGCCCTCTAACGGTTTGATATAAAGAATTTTCCTTTTCTAGCGCCACTTTTTTTAAGGGCTTCAAAATTACCTGTCCGCTTATTTCTATCCAAGAGATTCCAGCTTGTTTACAAATGGCGTCTAAGACGGTAGTTAAATTTTCGTTTTTTGCTTTAAGCGTAATCCTGCTTTCTAAATTGATGCTGTTATTGGCATAGCTGAAGCCGATTTGGTACTTGGTTTTTAAATCTTTAATTACTTCTGCTAAAAAGGTGTTTTTATAGTAAACATCTACTTTTTTAGTGGCTAAACTTTGCGCATGTAGGGTAAAGCATAGGCATAGCAATCCAATTAAGAGGTATAATCTTTTAAATTTTGTTTTCATGTCCGTTTTTGATTTTGCCTTTATTTTACGGCGATATAGGCATCATTAGACTTTTCAATTTTTACATCCAACAGTGTTTCTAGTACATTGATGATTTGATAAATAGAAGCCGAATGGAAACTAGTGGTTATTTTTCGGTGCAATAAATCTTCATTTTTAAGGTTAAATTTTACATCGTAAAACACTTCTAACTGCGTTAGTACATTTGCTAGGCTTTCATTTTCAAAACTGAGTGTTTTGTTTTTCCAGTACAGAAAATTGGTGTTTTTAAAACTGGTTTTAGAAATGTTCCCGGTTTTGTAAACGCCTTCTTCTCCGGGCAATAAAAACAAGTTATCATTGGCACCTTCTTTTTTAAAGGAAACTTTTCCGCTAATTACAGCCACTTTCACGCTCCCGTCTTTATCATTAAAAACATTGAAAGAAGTACCTAAAACCTGAGTCTGCGTTCCGCCACTGTGGATGATGAACGGTTTTTCAGCATCGTGTTTTACTTCAAAAAAACCTTCGCCCTGTAACTCAACTTCTCTCAGTTTAAGCTCATTCAAACCCTCTTTGTAACTGATTTGGCTTCCGCTATTTAACCAAACCCGGGATCCATCGGGCAATAGCAGTTGCTGTTTGGTATCTAAATGGTTAGCAAAAACTACTGGTCGGTTTTGTTGATAATAATTAAAGGAAAACCAGCCCAAACCTATCATTAAAAGTAAGGAGGCTGCAATGCTTGTCCATTTTAAAGACTTTAGCTTTTTGATTTTGGCTGATTGTTGTAATGCAAAAAGTCTGCTTTCCACATTTTTCCAAGCTTGGTCAGTGTCAATTTCTTGAACCGAGTTTTTTAGATATTTATTGGATTGCTCCCAAGCATTCTGCATCTGCTGCAGCAGTTCAGTATGCTCCGGATTTTCGTTTACCCACGCCAACAGCTCATCGGTTTCGGTATCCGAAAGTTCGTTAGAAAGGTAACGACTAATTAAAATCCAATATTTATCTTCTTCCTGCATGTGTTTAAATGATGATTTTTTGAATCATTTCTAAAATCCGGTATAAAGATTCATCGTCTAATTCTTTTTTCGAGTAAAGCGCAATTGCTTCTTCTAAGAGTTTTAATTCCATATCGTCGTTTATATTAAGACAGCGCCGTTTTAATTTCCCCCTATGCCAAGGCAAAAAAAATCAGAAAAATTATGGAAAGTAAATGTGATCTTAAAATTTTAAGTGCTTTAGTAATCTGATTCTCAACTGTTTTAATAGAAATATCTAAGGCATTTGCAATTTCTTTGTAGGATTGTTTCTCAAACCTGTTAAGTATAAAAATACGGCGACAACCTTCTGGCAGGCTGTTTACAATCAAGTCTATTTTGTTTTTGGTGTCCTTTGCAAAAACCAGTTGCTCTGTTGGGTTGTTTTGATGATAAGTTTCCAAAGCGTAGATGTTGTTCCTTGTAAGCGAGGCTTGTTCTTTTTTATGATAATTTAACGCTTGATTGATAACTGACTTATGAAGATAAGCTTTTAAGGAAGTTTCGATTTTAAGCTGCTCCTGTTTTTCCCAAAGTTTACAGAAAACATCCTGCACTAAATCTTCAGCAATAGCGGTATCGTTAATAATTCGCAAAGCCGTTTGGCAAAGCGAATTATAATTGTTTTTAAACAAGACCTCAAATTCTGATCGGTTTAGTTTCATTTTAACGAGGAAAGCTTCTCAACAGTTTAGCTAATATTCTAAAAGTCTAAAGACGGTGCTTTATACAAAAATGTTACAATTTCAGTTCTTTTTGTTGAAATATAAAGTTAAAACCGCTTAATCTTTAAAATGGTTGTGGATATAGAGCAACTGATATTGAATGGCTTCGCTCCAATAATCCCAGTTATGGCTCCCGGGATTTGTTATAAAAGTATGCGGGATGTTATTGAGCAACAGTTTCTCATGCAGTTTTACGTTTACACGGTAAAAGAAATCCTCTGTTCCGCATTGGATAATCAGTGATAAAGAGTTGGGTGTTAATAGATGTGTAAGTTCAATTACCGTGTTTGCGTCCCAATTTTCTTTATTTTCGGCGTAAGTTCCCAAGTATTTTGCAATCTCCCAGTTTTGCGGAAAAGGTCTAAAATCTACGCCTCCGCTCATACTGCCCGCAATACTATAAACATCCTGATGCTTAAAAGCGAGGTACAAAGCGCCATGCCCACCCATACTTAAACCCGTAATTGCCCGGTTTTGTTTATTGGCGATGGTTTTGTAGTGCCCATCCATCCAGTTTACAAGTTCTTTAGAAATATAAGTCTCGTATTTGCTGTCAGCTATTTTCGGCGAGTCAAAATACCAGCTGCCGTAATTCCCATCAGGGCAAACGATTATCAAATGGTATTCATCTGCCAGATTTTTAATCTCAGGAACTTTATTTATCCAATCGCCATAATTTCCGGAGTAACCGTGTAAAAGATAAACTACCGGGAATTTTTTTTTGTTATCGTAACTGTTAGGTTTTACTACAACAGCTTTAATTTGTTTTTGCATGGTGGCACTAAAAGTACTTACCGTATCAACTGTCGCACTGTAAGTTTTTAAACTTAGTAGAAGAAATAAAAAAAGGCTGGTTTTTTTTAAAAGGTTAGTTTTCATTATTCTTTTGAAGAAATTTTGGTTATCGGTCGGTAAATTAGAAAAATATCTTGAAAAAAAAGCTTCACCCAACTCTCTCCGAAGGCGAGGGAGCTACCAGCTAACGGGAATGATTAGTGAATTAATTTTGAATGATTGAATTTTGAATGCTGGAATAACAATTCCTGTCTCAAATTTCACGACTCCTGTCTCAAATCTACTAATGAACTATATAAACTTCCCTGCACTACACCTCTGCGTTCAATCTCGTTGTCAATAAAAGTCTGAATTTCCGATTTCCGCAAGCCCCATTTAGGTGCAATCAGCATGTCTAAATCTGAAATGCCGAACAAACGCTGAATAATCACATCCGGACGAACCCGCGGTAATAACTCGCAAAGAAAGTCGGCGTATTCCTGTAAAGAAAAAAGTTTGAAAGGATTTTTTTTGTACTTAGCGCCCATAATAGAACCTTCCACAATGTGTAAATGATGGAATTTTACAAAATTAATCTGCGGGTATTTATTAATTTCATCGGCATAAGCCAACATCATTTCATGGGTTTCGCCAGGCAAACCAAAAATGGTATGCACACAAATATCCAGCTTGCTGTTGGTAAGTAAACCCATTACGTCCACAAATTCATCATGCGAACAACCCCGGTTAATCTGCGCCAGCGTTTCGTTATAGATGGATTCCATTCCCATTTCCAAATCCACATCAACTCTATCTGTATAGCTTTCTAAAAGCGCAATTTTTTCTGAATCGATACAATCGGGGCGAGTGCCAACGGATAAACCAACAACATTCGTCATATCTACACTCAACGCCTCGTCATACATTGTTTTTAGGTAATGCGCCGGAGCATAAGTGTTGGTATTCGGCTGAAAATAAATAATGAATTTCTCTGCTTTATAATGTTTCCACGCCCTTTCCATGCCAAACTCAATCTGTTGTTTCATGGTTTCCATGGTGCGGGAAGTGGGCGTAAAAGAATCTACATTGCAATAAGTACAGCCTCCGTAACCTTTGGAACCGTCGCGGTTTGGGCAGGTGAATCCGCCATCTACAATTACTTTATACACTCGCTTAACTTTATATTTGTTTTTGAGATAAGCGCTGTAATAATTATAATTCTTTTCTCCGAAGGCTAGGGCTTTTTCCAATGTCAATTGATATTTTTGCAAAGATACGAATTGAAAATTAATGTTATATTGATGCCTGATGCTTAGAATATACTATAAAAAAAATACCCGACTGGCAAAGGAGTCTGATGTTGAATTTTTGAGAGAAATCCCTCTGGAAAGCCTGGTGTGGGTTGATTTGCAGAATCCTACGGTTGAAGAAAAGGTAACAATCGAAACGTATTTCGATATTAAATATTCGTCAGAAGAAGAATCGCAGGAAATTGAAAGTTCATCCCGCTTTAGCGAAATGGACAATGAAATCATCATCAATTCCAATTTTTTATCGGTTAAACAAAACGGATTTGAGTATAACCCGGTTTCTATTATTTTAGAAAAAGGCATTCTTTTTACTTATCGTGACGATGATATAAAAACTTTTGGCGAATCTGTCAAAAAAATAAAAGCTAACCCAACCTTATACATTAATGGTTACCAAATTTTATCTACCATTTTGGAAACTTGTATCGATCAGGATGCGGACTTAATCGAAAATATTGCAAAGGAAATTGCGGAGTTAAATCGTAGCTTAAAGGCTACAAATGAGCGGGTTGATGAAGACGATTTATTGAAAATTTCATCTTTGCAAAGTGATAATATGATGCTTCGCGAAAATATTATCGATAAACAACGTCTGCTTTCATCTTTGATAAAATCGTCAATTTTTCCGCAGGAATTTATGGGTGTTTTAAAAATTATGATCAAAGATATCAGTTCGCTTTTAGAGCATAATAAATTTGCTTTTGAACGGTTGGAGTACCTTCAGGATACTTTTATGGGTTTAATCAATATCGAACAAAACCGAATTATCAAAATTTTTACGGTTGCCACGGTTGCTTTTATGCCGCCAACCTTAATTGCCAGCATTTACGGAATGAACTTTAAACTTATGCCCGAATTAAACTGGGAATATGGTTATTTAGTGGCAATTGTTTTAATGGTGGTTTCCTCTTTAGGTACTTTGGTTTATTTTAAAAAGAAAAACTGGCTTTAAGCACCACCGCCAAAAACTCCCGATAAAAGCGTGAGGATAAAAGCAAAGCCATAAAATCCAATTGCAATTATTGCTAAAACTCCGATAAATTTGAAGAAAGCTCTTAGCCTGTCAAAACTATAATCTATTGACTCTTGGTCATCGTACTGAACGGCCTGTTTCATGTAAACAGAAAAATCGTAAATGTGTTTGGCCATAAAGTAATACAAAACTGCAATAAATGCGTAAACAATTCCTGTGGTGCTGTTTACTGCGTTGGCGGGTTGTCCCATCGCGGTTAATTGCGCTCCTATTTGGTCGCCCAAAAACACGATCGCAACGGATACTATCAACAAAATTCCACATAACACAAAGCCAATTATACTTACAAACTTGCCCCATTTGGCAATTTCCGCTAATATATTTTTGGTTTTCGTTTCAAATTTCAAAGAATTATTTGAGTCAGATTCTTGTGGTTCTTTGTTTTCTTCTAGCATAATTGTCGGTATTTAATTATAAGTGGTATTTAATGCGGTATAAAACTATTGCGAAACTAAAAAAATATACGCTTATTCTGTTATCTTTGCGCCAAAATTGAGAGATTTCATGCTCTTTACTGAAATAAAAATATTCAAATAAAAATATATGGCTTTACAGTGCGGAATAGTTGGGCTACCTAACGTCGGAAAATCAACTTTATTTAATTGTTTGTCTAACGCAAAAGCGCAGGCAGCTAATTTTCCTTTTTGTACTATTGAACCAAATATTGGCGTAATTACTGTTCCGGATGACAGATTGACAAAGTTAACTGAACTGGTTAAACCTCAACGAATTGTGCCAAATACGATTGAGATTGTGGATATTGCAGGTTTGGTAAAAGGAGCTTCGAAAGGAGAAGGCTTGGGCAACCAGTTTTTAGGAAATATTAGAGCTACAAACGCCATTATTCACGTTTTAAGATGTTTTGAGGACGATAACGTTATACATGTTGATGGTTCCGTTGATCCGATTAGGGATAAAGAAATCATTGACACAGAATTGCAGTTAAAAGATTTGGATACGGTTAGCAAACGCATCCAGAAGGTAGAGAAGATGGCCAAAACCGGTAATGACAAAGATGCAAAACGCACTTTCGAAATTTTATCGGTAATTAAAAACCATTTAGAAACTGGAAAATCTGCCCGTACAGCTCCGATAAATCCTGAAGATTTTGAATTTATTGAAGATTTAAGCTTGTTGACTGTAAAGCCGGTGCTATATGTTTGCAACGTGGACGAAGGCGCTGTAAATACAGGTAATAAATATGTTGATTTAGTTAAAGAAGCTGTTAAAGATGAAAATGCTGAGGTTTTGATTATTTCTGCTAAAATTGAATCTGAAATTGCCGAGTTGGAAGATTTTGAAGAACGGGCAATGTTTTTAGAAGATTTAGGTTTAAAAGAATCCGGGGTAGCAAAATTAATTAGAGCAGCTTACCACTTGTTAGATTTATATACTTATTTTACTGCGGGTGTGCAAGAAGTTAGGGCTTGGACAATAACCAAAGGATTCACTGCTCCACAGGCAGCCGGCGTAATCCATTCCGATTTTGAAAAAGGATTTATCAGAGCAGAAGTAATTAAGTATAACGATTTTGTAACCTTAGGTTCTGAAAATGCTTGTAAAGATGCCGGTAAGTTAGGGGTAGAAGGAAAAACATATGTGGTGGAGGATGGTGATATAATGCATTTTAGATTTAACGTTTAATTTAAACCAAAATCTGGAAATTTTTTGCATTTTCGGGACAATTAATATTGCGCTCTTAGTTTAATGGATAGAATGTAAGATTCCGGTTCTTACGGTACAGGTTCGATTCCTGTAGAGCGCACAATTAAAAGCCTTTCAAGCGATTTGAAAGGCTTTTTTTGTTTATGTTATCGTCTTTTATCACAAAGTTTTGATTCAATTACTTTCAAGTTTTGAAGTCGCCTACTTAAAACTTCCCGAACAGATCTATGATCGCTTTCTCTCTAAATGCAAAAATCTCTGTGGTTTGTTTTTCTACAGCAAGTGAATTTACAATTTGACCGATAAACCCGAAGGGCATTCCGTAGCTCAGTCTATCTTTCATTAATACGCCCCCGTCAATTGTTTCAAAGTGATGTTCGTGATGCCAAAACTTGAAAGGACCAAAACGTTGCTCATCAATAAAATACTCGCCATCTTTTACAGTTGTAATTTCTGTCATCCAATTCATTTTTATCCCTAACAGAGGCGAAACTTTATAAGTGATAATCATTCCTTCGTACATCTTTGTGTTTTCAGTATAATCCGAAGTCACAACGAAATTCATGCTTGGTGGGGTGATTTTGGATAAGTTTAGTGGAGAAGAGAAAAAATCCCATGCCTGTTCTAAACTAATCGGCAGTTTTTGTTCGCAAAAGAGCGTGTACGTTTTCATATATTATTAAAACAAATATCTTAAAAAAAGTTTTAGGACGTACGCAACTTAAGCATAATAAAAAGATTATTGCACCATCTTATTCGCACAATACGAACTCGCGAAAGCTTCAGGTTTGGCCTTAAAAACAAATCCCATTCCTAAAATATAGCCCATTGCTTCATGCAATGCAACGTTAGATTTAAAACTTGGACTGGTGTTTATATCGGCATGAACTTCCAGATCAACATTATACAAATCTAAAAGCGGACAAATGGAATAAGCGCATTCAATAGACTTTTGCACTTCGGCAAGCATACGCTCTTTGATGCTCATTTTTTGCGTAGTGCGTTCCTGGTTAATGAACATAAAGCCGCCTTTTTGTTCCCTTAAAAAAACAATAACGGTAGCAAAATCTGTAACGTTGCCCTTTACTTGAGAATCTGTACCGATACAAACTTTTAACCTGTTCCCTTTCTGGTATTCTCTTTCGATGGTGTTTTCAACTTCTTTTAAAATGGGAGCGTGTAGGTTTTCTCCGCTGAATTTTTTCCAAGACATAATGGTTAAGTTTATTGACCCATTATTGAGGTCTATAAAAATAAGTGATTTTAAATTATAATTTTATTAAAACTGGATGATTTAATTGTTAACATCTTTCTTGTTATCAACAAGTTATAAATTTATTGTCGTCTTTGAAGGGAGTCGATTTTTTTCTAAGATAGAAGAAACTGTTTTTTTAGGATTAGATTCGCATTAACGATGGAAATGGATACCGGCCTGTGAATAATGCCTTGTGGAGTATGAATGTACAGCGTGTTAAAATGCCCGAATAGTTTTAAATTACTAAAACCAAAACATCTTGGCCAGGTTTTAAAATGACGAACTGAGAATAGTTTAACCGAATATTGGAAAGATTTATTTAATTTGTGGCTTATCGGCACTTTGAGAGCCAATTTATATTTTTGATGCAGTAATGATTGATAAGAAGAAAAATAGGATAGCAATTATTGGAGGTGGAAGTTGGGCAACGGCGATAGTTAAAATGCTTTCTGATAACATTATTGAGAAAGAAATTTTTTGGTGGTTACGCGATGAGGATTCTGTTTGCCATATTTCAAAATATAAGCATAATCCAAAATATCTTTCATCTGTAGAGTTAAAAGTTGACGCCAAAAATGTTTCTACTGATATTAAACACATCATATCCGCTGTAGATACGGTAGTATTGAGCGTTCCGGCGGCGTTTTTAAAGCAAGCTTTGGCAGGCTTAACCGCAGATGATTTTAAAGGGAAAAAAATTGTTTCGGCGATAAAAGGTATTGTGCCAGATGCCAACCAAATTATCGGCGATTTTATCCATCAGGAATATGGTGTGCCGTTAAAAGATATTGTAATCATCAGCGGACCTTGCCACGCTGAAGAGGTTGCGCTTGAAAAGCTGAGTTATTTAACAATTGCCTGCCAGGATATGGAACTTGCCAATTATTTTGCCTCACTTATCAATACCAGATATATTAAAACTAACATCTCTGATGATATTTACGGTACTGAGTACAGTGCTGTTTTAAAAAACATTTATGCCGTAGCAAGCGGTATTTGCCATGGTGTAGGTTTTGGGGATAATTTTCAGGCGGTTTTAATTTCAAACGCAGTGCGGGAAATGAGCCGCTTTGTAGATGCCATACATCCGATAAGCCGCGATATAAAGGAATCGGCCTATTTGGGCGATTTATTGGTTACAGCTTACTCGCAATTCAGCCGGAATAGAACTTTTGGCAACATGATAGGGAAGGGCTACACCGTAAAATCGGCGCAATTAGAAATGAATATGATTGCCGAAGGTTATTATGCGGTAAACTGTATCCATCAAATTAATAAAATCCATCAGGTTGATATGCCCATTCTAAGTTCTGTATATGCTATACTTTACCAAAAACATGCGCCACATACAGAAATGAAACTTTTGGCAGAACATATTTCTTAAGTATTTTATTTGGATTTAATCTAAATTGATTTATTTTTGTGCCATGAATTGCGTGGCATTAGAAGAGATTTTTAGCAATAGCTCTGGCGTTGTTTACCAGTGCGATAATGAATCTTGTTTTTACTTAGAGTTTGAAGGTAAACGAGCCAAATACAGCGTTAAAAATCTAATGCAATTAAAGTTTAAACTTGATAATTTTAAAATCGAGGAGATTTTTTGTGTCGATTCATTAAATCCATCCGGAACGGAAATAGTAACCATTTCTACCACAGATTACTGCTACATCTTAAATCCGTTACAGATTATTCGCTTTAGAGAACTGTTAGATCAAACTTTTTTTAACCTACACGTTAACCAAGTTATAAAGGATAGGCTACATTACGCTATTTTGGCTTAATTAGTTTAATTCTTTATTAGCCAAAACTTTGGCTTATATTTTTGTAATGCTTAATTTCAATAAAAATTAAACATTATGAAAGATTTGCTCCGTGTAAAAAGCCTCGTTTCTATAGAAATAGAAAGCTTACTAAATAGCCAAGTAAAAAAAGAAGCACATTCTTGTGCGCAATATCTGTCTATTGCTTCTTGGTGCGATCAAAATGGTTTCGATAACTCGGCAGATTACTTTTTTAAGCAATCAGACGAAGAAAGAACGCATCAGCTTAAATTGTTCAAATATATTTTGGATATGGGCGGACATGCAATTTCTCCTGATGTAAAAGATATTAGACTGGAGTTTAACAGCTTCAGAGAAGTTTTTGAGCAAGCATTAGAAATGGAAATCGCCATTACACAGTCCTTTAAAAAAATTGCGGCCGCTTGCCACAAAGAACAGGATTTTGTAACTATGGAATTTTTGAACTGGTTTTTAAAAGAACAGCGTGAAGAGGAATATAAAGCCAGAAGAGCGTTAGAATTATTCACCGTAATTGGCGAAGACGCTACCGGGTTATGGGAAATTGATAAAACAATCCCAACCATCAGCTATACGAGCGAACAAGCTTAAGATTTTTTTTGAATAAGGTGAAGTGTTTTTTCAAGCACTTCATCTTGTTTATATTCCAACAGCCACTTATTCTCGGGCTGAAAGCTCATTACCGGAGCAAAATCACACCTATCCGTACATTCGGTTTTTATTACCTCAACTTTTTTCGATTTGGTGCTTTTTAAAAGCTTTTTAACTTTTTTATAGCATTCTTTAGCACCTTTTTTTTCGCATTTGCTGCCCAAGCAAAGGTATAGGATGTGTTCTGGTGATTGAGGTTTCATAGCCCTGTTTTAATTACTAAAACTAGTTAATTAAGGGCTACATAAATCAAAAACTGTGAGAAATTATTTAGCCGCCTACAGGTTCTCGCTTTGTAAAAGAGAACTAGCAAGGTTCGTTTGGTTGTTATGTTCATATCTGTCAGCCTTTTATTGCTACTAGCTATATGTTAAAAGTGTTACTTGTATGTACTTGTGTGGCCTAAAGGTTACCGATTCACCGTACTGATATACACCCTATTTACGTTAGAGCGTCCAGCTCCTTCCATAAAAAGGGGCCAATATCGTTAAGCCTATTTGCATTATTGTGCCAGAGGCTTCGCATTTAGTAAATGCAAGCTATAAGTGAATTTTTTACCACAAATACTATTATAATTAAAGGACGTTCTTTGAGGTGTTTGAATTTATAGCTATTATTGCTAAATCGTTTTAAAGTACATATTTAGCGAAAATTTGTCAGCACAATGAGATGTTGAATATGTTTTTGCGTTCAAACGACTATTAAAAGCTAATTCCAATTTTAAAGTAAGCCTTGTAATAATGCAAAAAAAGTTTCTTTCACTTTTTGTCATAATCATATTTATGATTTCTAAGAAAGTTTGTTATTCACAAACCGCATATTTTGTAGATGGTTTTCATGGTGGGGTTTGGGGACATTACCCAAATGGTTATACAAGCTTTATTGTTGATCAGCTTGATAAACATCCGCAATGGGATATAAACCTTGAGATTGAGCCTGAAACCTGGGATAGGGAGGTAATGCAGGATGAAGGTGCGTATTTAAAACTTAAAAACCTGCTTCAAACTCAACCTTCCAACGGAAGAGTAGAGTACGTAAATCCAGCTTATGCACAAAGCTATACGTTCAATGTTTCTGGCGAAAGCAACATCAGGCAGTTTGCTTACGGTATAAAAAAATTGCGGGCGCATTTTCCGGATATTCAATTCAATACCTATTCTTCTGAGGAACCTTGCTTTACCAGTGCTTTACCGCAAATATTAAAGTCCTTCGGCTTCAAATACGCTTCATTAAAAAATCCGAATACTTGTTGGGGAGGTTATACAAGAGCTTTTGGTGGTGAACTTGTAAATTGGATTGGGCCAGACGGAACAAGTATTTTAACAGTTCCCCGCTACGAGATAGAATCCTTAAAAGGTAACTCAACTTGGGAAACCATAGCAAACGAAAACTCGCCCAAATTTATTCAATCAGCTTTTAATTATGGAATTAAGTCACCTGTTGGTATGTGTTTGCAGGATGCTGGGTGGAAGTTTGGACCTTGGTTAAAAAAAGATTACTATAAACCGACTAAATACGTTACTTGGACAAATTATTTTGAAAATATAGCTGACCATTCTAAAGCTACAGATTGGAAGTTTAGTCAAGAGGATGTTCAGGTGAGCCTAGTTTGGGGGGCTCAGGTTCTTCAAAAGTTGGCTCAAGAGGTTAGGGTATCTGAGAACAAGATAATCCAAGCAGAGAAAATTGCTGTTATGAAATTTTTAGAGAATGGGAGCGAGTTTCCTGTTAATGCATTTGATCAGGCATGGCGAACTTTGTTGCTCTCGCAACATCACGATTGTTGGATTGTGCCTTATAACGGAAAACCCGGAGACACTTGGGCCGATAAGGTAAAAAGCTGGACATCTGTTACCAACCAAATAAGCGATAGCGTAATATATGATGAAGCCGATAATACAGGATTAAGTGATAAAGCTTTCAAAATTTATAATACCACTTTGAACGATAGAGAAGAATGGATATCAGTAGCTATACCAAAAGGTTGGGAGACATCCAAAGTAGCTGTTGTTAATGAAAACGATGATTTATTAAGCTCCCAAATTATAATAGGAGCTGGAAATAACAATCATAAACTCTTGTTTAAAGCAGAAGTAAAAGCTGGAGGGTATAATATCTTCTATTTAAAGAATGTAAAACGAGCCGATTTTGCTGAAGCAAAAATCCAAAGATTAGCGAATGGAGATTTTTTAATGGAAACAGATTTATATAAGTTGATTGTTGATGGAAAAAATGGAGGGATAATTAAACATTTAATTGCCAAGAAGCTTCAAAATAAAGAATTTGTAGATCAGCTCTCCGATAAAGGATTTAATGCATTGCAAGGTTATTTTTATAATAAAGGCGGATATCGTTCAACTAAAAACAGTACTGTACAAATTGATGTGGTTGAAAACGGACCGGCCAGAATAAGTTTATCGGTTAAAGGGAAGATTGCTGGAGAGCCGTTTCAGCAGATGATCACCTTAAACCAAGGGCAGGAGCGCATAGATTTACAGCTTAACATAGATTGGAAAACAAATGAAGGGATTGGTGCATATAAAGAAAAAAATTATCAGGATACAGCGTACCGAAAGGCTTTTTATAATGATAAATACAAGTTGTTAGCCATGTTTCCACTCAATTTGAAAGGGCAAAAAGTATTTAAAAATGCGCCTTATGATGTTACTGAGAGCAAATTGAAGAACACCTTTTTTAGTTCGTGGGATAGTATAAAAAATAACATTATTTTAAACTGGGTGGATGTGGTTGACGAAAATTCTGAGTATGGTTGCGCCTTATATACCGATCATACAACAAGTTATACCCATGGCGAAAATTTTCCGCTTGGGTTAACCATCCAATATTCAGGGAAGGGGCTTTGGGGCAGAAACTATAGTATTAATGGTGCTACAGAAATTCATTATTCGTTAATACCGCATAAGGGAGATTGGCGAGAAGCAGAATTATGGAAAAAAGGCGAGTTGATAAATGAACCGTTGTTGGCCGTTCCTGCCGGGAATAAAGAATCGGCAAGTCCACAATCATTCTTTAGTAGCGATAAAAAGGGCTGGGTTTTATCTTCCAGCATTCTTGATGGTAACGATCTTCTTTTGCGGATATTTAATGCAGAAGGGGATGATACGAAAGGAAGTTTGAAATTGGGATTCCAGTTTTCCGGAGCCCAACTGGAGGAGCTTAATGGAGAGATAAAACAGACACTCGGGATTGACAGAAAGTTGCCAAACAACGAAATAGCAATTTCAATCCCCAAATTTGCTTTTAGAACCATCAGATTTTTGAATGTTAAACCCTAATTGAGCTGATGTTGAATAAAAATAAGGAATCAAATATCTTGAAAGTGGAAAATATCTCTGGCGAGGTTGCTCATGTCGGGATATTTTTAAGAACGTATTTACATGCAACAATCTGTTATAATATGTTTGCTAAATCGTTTTTTATATATAATTTAGCATTATCCAATTGTATTACTCATTTCAAAAAATTGAATTTTTATAACCTGATTTAAATCTGAATAATGAAAATTATTAAAAAATCCCTTGTGCTAATTCTAGCCTTTTTAGCTATTTCATTCAGCTTACACGCTCAAGAAGTTAAACCGTTTGAAAACGGAGATAAAATTGCTTTTGTGGGCAATAGCATAACAGAAGCTGGATTTTATGAGTCGAATATATGGCTTTATTACATGACTCGCTTTCCTGAAAGAAGAATCCGTATCTTCAATAAAGGCGTCGGGGGTAATGTATCTGGCCAAATCAACGATAGGTTGAAGCAAGACGTGTTAGTGGAAAATCCAGATGTAGTTTTGATCACTTTCGGCATGAACGACAGTAAATATTTCGAATATTTAAAGGGAATTGATGCAAAAGCTGTAGATGCGATTGTAAAAGAATCAAAACATGGTTTTGATGGCATTGTTGCAAAACTAAAGCAAGTGCCCAATGTTAGAAAAATTATTATGTCTTCGTCTCCCTATGATGATACCATGGAAAAGCAAAAAAGCGATGAAAATGTATTCATGGGCAAAGTTGCCACTATGAAAAAAATAACTGATTTTCAAGAAGCTGTTGCTAAAGAAAATAATTGGGAATTTTTAGACATTATGCACCCAATGATGAGGATTAATCAAGAACAGCAAGAGAAAAATCCGAAATATACGTTAACAGGTAGTGATAGAATCCATCCGGGTGAAGAAGGACATTTTATTATGGCCTACCTTTTCTTAAAAGGTCAAGGTTTTGCGGGCAAACCTATTGCAGATGTAGAGATTGATAGCAAGGCGGGAAAAGTTTTAAAAAATGTGAACAGTAACATTTCTTCATTAGCAGTAAACAAAGCGGGTTTAAGTTTTGATTATTTGGCAAACGCTTTACCTTTTCCTGTTGATACAGTGGAACATAAATGGTTGGATCCTGACAAGCAATCCAACGCTTTAAAGGTGATTCCCTTTATAAAGGAAATGAATCAGGAGATATTAAAAATTAATAATCTGAAAAACGGAACCTACAGTTTGTTGATAGATGATAAACTGATAGGGGCGTTTACCGCAAGTGAACTGCAACAAGGAATTAATTTGGCAACTTATCCTAATACACCACAGTATTTACAAGCATCGGCAATTATGTACCTAAACAGACAAAGAAAGGAAACTGAAGATAAATTAAGGCAGTATGATTGGTTGCAGTTTAATTACCTAAAAGGAATTGGGCTTTTGTATAAAGATGACGAAGCTACCTTAGATAATTTGCACCAGCAAGCTAAAAAAGATTGGGCAGTAGCCAGTAAAATAGCAAATTACGAATATAGCCGTTTTCCAGAAGTAAGAGCCATGTGGAAAAATGACATGGATGTTTTGATTAATAAAATTTATCAAATAAATAAACCCGTTTCCCATCACATTAAGTTACAATTGGTTAATTGATTTGTTTCTTTTGTTAAAGAATAAATCAGTTTAAGTAGAAAATTGTTTTGAATGTTTGCATTAGTAAATATTCTATATCATAATGAGTCCGATGTGTGTGCCAGAATTAAATCAACTAAAATTACAATGATTACAAGCAAGTTTTTTATCACAGGATTTTTATTAGCCACTGTTTTTTCGGCATGTAAAACGCAACAGTCGCCTCAATTAAAACCTGCTGACTACGTGAATCCATTCATTGGTGCAAGTACAAGTGTAGGCGACGCCGGTGTTTATCACGGATTAGGGAAAACTTTCCCGGGGGCAACAACTCCTTACGGAATGGTTCAGGTAAGCCCCAATACCATTACGGGCGGAGATAATGGCTCAGGCTACAGCTCAGAACATACCAGTATCGAAGGATTTGCTTTTACACAGATGAGTGGTGTGGGCTGGTTTGGCGATTTGGGGAACTTTTTAGTGATGCCGACTGCTGGGGCATTAAAAACTAATTCGGGTTCTTTAGAAAAGCCCGATGAAGGATACCGTTCAAGATACGATAAGAAATCAGAAAAAGCTTCTGCCGGCTATTACACCGTTAATTTAACTGATTATCAGATAAAAACCGAAGCAACTGCTACGCTTCACAGCGGTATGTTGAGGTTTACGTTCCCAAAAAATGAACAGTCAAGAATTCAAATTGATTTAGCGAGAAGGGTAGGAGGTACCTCAACAAGCCAATATATTAAGGTAGTTGATGACCATACCATTGAAGGTTGGATGAAATGCACCCCAGACGGCGGAGGTTGGGGCGATGGCGATGGAAATGCAGATTATACTGTTTATTTTCATGCGGAGTTTAGCAAGCCATTTAAAAATCATGGCTTTTGGTCGGCCGATATCCCTGATGATTGGTCTAGAAAGAGAGAAAGTGTAACCAGCACCAAATATCAACAACGTATTGCTGAAGCTAAATTGATAAATGGAGAAGCGGAATTGCAAGGAAAACATTTAGGTTTTTATACCGAATTTCCAACTTCGGCAAATGAACAAGTGGTTTTAAAAACCGGGATTTCATTTGTGAGTATTGATGGTGCAAAAAAGAATTTAGAAGCAGAAGTTAAAGATTTCGACTTTGACAATGTTCATCAAAAAGCAGTTGAGTTGTGGAATAAATTCTTAGCTAAAGTTAATATCGAAGGTGGATCCGATGAAGAAAAGAAAGTTTTTTATACTGCTTTGTATCATACCCAAATAGATCCTAGGATTTTTGAAGATGTAGATGGGAATTACCCAGGCGGAGATGGAAAAGCGCATCAATCAAGCAATTTTACCAAACGAACTATTTTTAGTGGTTGGGATGTATTTAGGAGCCAAATGCCTTTACAAACCATTGTTAATCCAACGCTGGTAAATGATATGATAAACTCCTTAGTAACTTTGGCTGATGAAAAAGGAAAGGATTACTTAGAACGTTGGGAGTTTTTAAACGCTTACAGTGGTTGTATGATTGGCAATCCGGCAGTTTCTGTAATTGCCGATGCCTACGCAAAAGGAATTAGAGATTTTGATGTGCAAAAAGCGTATCAACTTTCGGTAAATAGCGTTGAGAAATTCGGAAATGGAGAAAGAGGGTTTTCTTACGAGCCTTTTGGAATCTCGAACACTTTAGAATATGCATATTTCGACTGGTGTGTTTCGCAAATGGCTAAAGGTTTAGGTAAAACTGCTGATGAGAAAAAGTACTTTGATCGCTCTAACGATTATAAAAATATTTTTGATACCGATAAAAATTGGTTTAGACCAAAAGATAAAGACGGGAAATGGTTGCCTTGGCCCGAGGAAGGTAGGTTAAAACAGTGGTACGGAAGCATAGAAAGTAATGCTTATCAGCAAGGATGGTTTGTTCCTCAGGATGTGGATGGCATGGTGAAATTAATGGGAGGGGCTAAAAAAGTTCAAGCAGATTTAGAAAATTTCTTTGATAAAGCACCTGAAAACATGATGTGGAATGATTATTACAACCATGCCAATGAGCCTGTTCATCACGTTCCGTTTCTTTTCAACAGAGTTGGTGCACCGTGGTTAACACAAAAGTGGACACGTTTAATCTGTGAAAGAGCATATCACAATTCGGTTGAAGGCTTGGTTGGTAATGAAGATGTAGGGCAAATGTCGGCATGGTATGTATTGGCGGCCAGTGGAATTCATCCCATTACACCCGGAAACACAAGATTCGAGATTACCAGCCCTGTTTTTAATAAAATCACCCTAAATGCAGATACTGATAAACCTTTTAACATTGTGGCTAAAAACAATTCTAAGGAAAATATCTATATCCAAAAAGCTACACTTAACGGAAAAAATTACGATAAATGCTGGATAGATTATAAAGATGTGATGGCCGGCGGACAACTAGAATTAGTAATGGCTGATACACCAAATAAAAACTGGGGCACCAATTAAATAATTATGAGATTTAATTTTATAGCATTACTGGTTTTTGCATCATTTATTGCAAAATCGCAAACGCTGAGCTTAAAAAGTCCTGATAACAGACTGAACATTTCTATTGAACTAAAAGACTCCATCGCCTATTCTGTTGCATTTGATGGTAAAACTTTATTTGATAAAAATAAAGTGCAGATGCAATCCACTCACGCTATTTTGGGGCTTCATCCTAAATTAAAAAGTAAAGAATATCGTGTAATTAATGAAAACATTAAACCCATTGTGCCTTTGCAGGATGCGCTTATTAATAACCATTGTAATGTTTTGCAATTAAACTTTAAAGGTGGTTACGGTCTTGAATTTAGAGCTTATAACGGTGGTTTAGCTTATCGGTTTATCACTTCCTTAAAGGATTCAATAAACATCGTTGATGAAAATGTTTCCCTTAATTTTACCGATAACTATTGGGTAAGTTGGGCCAATGCAAGTTCCTTTAAAAATGATTATCAGGTAATTTACGATCCCAAGACATTAAATCAAATTAAACCCAATGCGATGAGCACTCTGCCACTTTTATTTAAAGGAGCAGGTTACAGTATTTTGTTTTCCGAAGCCAATTTGTTTGATTATCCAGCAATGTTCCTGAAATCTAAAGGGTCAAAATCTTTAAAAGCAACTTTTCCAAAAGTTCCTTTAGCGTTTGGCAACCAAGGCGATAGAAGCGTAGAAATTTTAAAAGAAGCTAATTATATCGCCAGAACAACCGGAAAAAGAAGCTTTCCATGGAGGTTTATGGTCATCAGCAAGAGTGATGGTGAAATTGCTGAAAATAATATGGTAGCTAAATTGTCGGAAAAGCCTAATGCTGATTTTTCATGGGTAAAGCCTGGCCAAGTTACCTGGGAGTGGTGGCATAACGCGGAGGTTTATGGTGTTGATTTTAAGTCTGGTTACAATCAAAATACCTACAAATATTATATCGATTTTGCTTCAGCACACGGCATACCTTATGTGTTGATGGACGAAGGTTGGGCAAAAAGCACCATGAATCCTTTTGATCCAAATCCCACGATCAATCTCCACGAACTTATTAAATATGGCGAAACCAAAAATGTAAAAATTATTCTTTGGTTCACCTGGCTTGCTGTAGAAAAAAACTTTAGTGTTTTTAAAACCTTGCATGATTGGGGCATAGCTGGGATGAAGGTTGATTTTATGGATAGAAGCGACCAATGGATGGTAAATTATTATGAAAGGGTTGCAAAAGAAGCTGCAAAACACAAGATTTTTATCGATTTTCATGGTGCGTTTAAACCCGCAGGTTTAGAGGTAAAATACCCAAATGTGCTTTCTTATGAAGGCGTAATGGGAATGGAGGCTAATATTTCTGGTGGCGTAGCTACTCCAAACAACAACCTTTACCTTCCTTTTGTAAGAAATGCAGTAGGTGCTATGGACTATACTCCAGGAGCGATGAAATCTGCTCATCCAAAAGATTATCGTGGCAACTGGACAAATACCATGAGTATTGGTACAAGAGCCCACCAATTAGCAATGTATATTGTTTTTAAAAGCGGATTGCAGATGTTGGCAGATAATCCCTTCAACTATTTAAAAGAAAAGGAGTCGCTTTCTTTTATAAACAGCGTACCTGTGACCTGGGATGAAACAAGAGTTTTAAAGACGGAAGCGCCGGAATATATTGTTTTAGCCCGTAGGAAAGGGGATGCATGGTTTGTAGGAGGGATGACCAATAGCAAAGCAAGGGAGTTTAATCTTCCTGCGGATTTCCTGAAAAATTCAACAAAATATAAAATTACCATTATAAAAGACGGAATGAACGCAGATGTGCAGGCTATGGATTATAAGCAAGAAATTAAAGAAATCCAATCAGGGGATAATATGCATATCAAAATGGTGGCGGACGGTGGTTGGGTTGCTAAGATAGAACCAAATTAAAAAGTATTGCTATACAATGAAATGTAAATTATAATGGAAAAAATCCGGACCGCTCTGCTGATGTTCATCTTGCCGTTTTTATTGACGGCAGGATGTAAAAATAAAGAGTCATTAAATAAAGCCCATGCGATCTTTCCTGAAGAAATATTGGTAAGTCCTTTTCCCAGCCTTTTTAAAGCTGATTTCTCCAAAGGCTCTATAGTGCAGTTAAATTACCAAGGGAACGTGGTAAAGGAAAAGCAGATGAGCGCAGCTGCATTAAATTTTAAAAGATGGAATCTGAACGGAAACTTGTATTACAGTTATTTACTTTGTGAGAATGAACCAAAGCCTCTATTAGGCTTTGTTGCTGGTACCATGGTAGTAACAGATTCATCTTTAAATGAATTGAAAAGGATACGACTTATGGGTCATCCCGATAGTGACGATAGGCTTGATGGACATGAATTTATATTGGTGGGCGAAAATCATTATATAATTGAAACTTATTTCAGAAAGGTAGTAAACAATATTCCTGAAAGCATTCCTCATATTAAAAATTGTGTTGTAATGACTCCCTTGATACAGGAGGTTAAGGATGGAAAAATTATATTTGAGTGGGACGCGAGCAATTTCCCTGAATTTTATGGGGCAAGCGTAGAGGGAAACCAGTTTACGTCGTCTTCTCCACAAGATTATATGCATTTGAATTCAATTTTTATTGATCCGAAAGATGACAATTTGCTTTTATCCTTCAGGCAAACAGACCAGGTTATAAAAATAAACCGTAAATCGGGAGAGATCATGTGGAGGATAGGGGGTAAGAACAGCGATTTCAATTTGTCCGAGGATCAAAAATTTTTAAGACAACATGACGCTACATATACAGAAAGTAATACGCTAATGTTATTAGACAATGGTTTGGAAGGCAAAAGACCTTATTCGCGTATTATTGAGTTTGCGCTAGATGAGGAAAGCAAGGTTGTAGCGGATTTTAAATCTACCGTTCTGCCGGATAACGCATTTATAACCTATATGGGTTCTGTTCAAAAGCAGAATGATGTCTATTTTATTGGTGGAGGAAGTTTGCCATTTAATTTCGAGCTAAATGCCACATCCGGAGCGCTTGTAAAACGACAGATCTTAAGTTCAAATTCTTACAGAGCCTATAAATATTAAATTAATAATGTCAATATAAATGGTTGAAGCTTGGTTTTACAATTTTTTATTTTACCTGCTTAGCGCGGGCCTTGCCTATTATATTTTTTATTTCTGGTTGAAAAAAGAGAGAAAAATACAAAAAGCAGATTCCAATGTTGACAGTAAAGTGCGTGAGTTTAAAGATTCTTTTGTTGCCCTACTTATTTTTACAGCTTTATCTATGTTGCTGCTTAATCAAGAAACTTTTCCTTATACCTTGATGTACTTAGATGGAGATAAATACGGAGTGCCTTATTTTATCTTGAGTATTTTTATAAGTATTATTATTCATGATACTTATTTTTATTGGACACACCGGATGCTTCATACTAAGTTTTTTCAAAAAATCCATAGAGTACACCATCAATCACATAATCCTACGCCATGGGCTGCGTTCGCTTTTCACCCGGTAGAAGCACTTATTCAAAATGGCATTACCATTATTCTTCCGTTTATAATTCCGTTACATCCGCTGGCGTTATTAATCTTTTTAATGTTTTCTACTTTTTATACCGTTTATGTACATTCGGGATACGAGCTTTTTCCAAAATTTTTACTGCGGTCAAAAGTAGGAAAATGGATTAACTCTTCCATAGGCCATAATATGCACCACGAGTTGTACTCACAAAGTTATGGCTTATACTTCCGTTTTTGGGACGTTGTTATGAAAACTGCACACCCGCAGTACCGAGAACGTATTGATCTGTTAACCGATAGGGTTTCAAAAGTTGATAAGAGGAAAGTAAGCTAATACATAAATAGTATAATGAGCTATTTACGATCAAAACCATTAATCTTATATTTTATATCAGGAGTTATTGCTGCTTATAGCGTTTTACACGCCTCTCTTCTGTTTTCTTGGCTATGTTATATCCCATTATTTTTCCTGTTAAGAAAAGCCTCAAAAAAGTATCTTTTTAAAGAGGGGTTTATATTTGGATTAGGGGCTTCTGTAGTGTCTTTTTTTTGGATGATTGGCGCTGCTAAAGAGTTTAGTGGAAATAATGTAGGGTATGGCATATTTATCACCTCCCTGTCGGTTTTCTGGTTTTGTATTTATTGGAGTTTGTTAATTGCAATTTTTTGTTTTCTTGCAATAAATAAGAAGATTGGTAGATGGGCGAAGGCATTTACGATTGCCGCTTGTTTTACATTAGGAGAGTGTCTGTTAAGTCTTTGTTTTAGTCAAGCGCCTTATTATCTCTTTAATAGTGGTTATGGCTTGTTAAATAATCTTTACTCTTTGCAGTGGGCATCCTTTTTCGGGCTCTCCTTTCTTAATTTTGTCGTTGTTTTAGTTAATGTCTGGATTGCAGAAGCTTTGACTGATAAAAACTGGAAAACACTATATACTCCATTAATCTTTATTACAGTTATTTTTGTGGGTGGTTTCATGATGTTTTCAGCGGTAAAACAAAGAACTGATAATAACAAGACAATAAAACTAGCTATAGTCTCGGAAAATGTTCCGCCCGAGCTGCATTGGGATCGATATGGCGGAAATATTCTTGCGGGAAGACTACTTTCTTTAAATAGAACAGCACAAGCTTTAAATCCGGATATAACCTTCTGGGCCGAATGCGCCATTCCATGGACCTATAGCGCAGATGATGCGCTGATAAAGGAAATACTTAAAGTATCTAAACAAAGCAAGAGCACCCAGTTAATCGGATGCAATAGTGAGTATTCTAAAAATCAGGTTTTTAATTCTATGTATGGCTTTTCTTCTGATGGAAAAATATTAGGAAGGTATGATAAACGTTATCTATTGAGTTTTATAGAAACTCCAACCTTAGGCTTAAGTGTCCCATTTTTTGATTTAGCTGGATCTTTTATAAAAGCAGGCGGAAGCAGTAAACCACTTGTCACTTCGGTAGGAAAAGCAGGGGTAATCATCTGTAATGAAGTTGTAAACCCAGTCGCTACGTTAACAGTTGTAAAAGAAGGTGCGGATTTTTTGCTTAATCCCAGTAACGACGGCTGGTTTAAAGATAGTTATATTGTTGAATTACATTTTTTATATGCCCGGCTAAGCGCTGTGATAAACCGTCGAGATATTGTTATAAATAGCAATTATGGTGTTTCTAGTCATATAAAGGCGTCTGGTGAAATACAAATGAAACGCAAGAGTAAAGAGATGTTCGTACAAATGGTAGACATCAACCCTACTACTTTTGATAATTCAAGATATTATTCTCCCTTTGTCACTATCTGTTTCTGCTTTATAATAATCAGTTTTTCCTTGTTTAATATCGTTTTTCACAAAAAAATTCCTTTTTAAATTCATTGCAAAAAAAAAGTAATAAAATACATTAATTTAATTTGCTAAATTGTTTTAGTTGTCGTAATTTAGTTATTACTAATTATAAACATATATGAAACAAAAACTACTTTTTATTGCTATGCTACTGTCGTGTGTTAGCAGTGCGTATGCAGGGTCCACGCTTTCTCAAGAGAATTGGCGTTGGCGAAATGACAATGGCGATGAGACTACCGCCACTTTTAAAACGACTCAAAACGATGCGATTACCTTGTCGGATCATGAAACCGTAAGACTAAGGATCCGGGTTGAGAACACGGATGGCGTGGATCAGGATCAACATGCCGTTTCCCATTTGTCCTATTCTACCACTCCGGCTGATGAAAATAGTTTTATAGAAATCACCGAAGACGCAAGTGTTAATGCGTTCGCATATTCAGAAAGCGCCCATGTAGCCGATAACGACCCTACGTCAAATGGCACTTATCTTTCCACAGTAAACAAAAATGCCCTATCTCCTTATGACTATGCCACAGGGGTGTACATGACTAAAAATCATGATTTTAATAGTAGGGTTTTTGTGTTGCACAGTACTTATAAAGACTTTGAGTTCGCGATAAAGGCCACAAGTAATGTGGCAGCAAATACCACTTACTATTTCAAAGTCGATAATGCTGATACTAAAACCGGCGACGATCCCACGCAAACTCTCCTGCCTCATTTAACCACTGCGGCTAGCCTGCCCGTTTCTTTTATTTCGTTTGATTTAGCAAATGAAGGCAAGGGCGTTAAGTTAAACTGGTCCACAGCATCTGAACAAAACAATGATCGTTTTGAGATTTCGCATAGTACGGATGGGATAAACTGGATAAATCTAACCTCGGTTTCTGGCGTTGGTAATTCAAACGTTAAAAATGTATATTCAGCAAAAGATAATAATCCCGCTAACGGTGCCAATTATTATAGATTAAGCCAGATTGATAGAAACGGAACCGCAACAGTTTTAGGCACCAAAAGTATAAACGTCGCAATTTCTTCGGTATCTTCGTATATAAATATTTATCCAAATCCAACAGTAGGTGATGTAAACTTTGTTTTATCAGGTTTAAATAAAAATCAGGACGTTAAAGCGACTTTGGTTGATTTAACAGGAAAAGCGGTTTATCAGAGAACTTTTACTGATGCAGCTAACGGGGTAAGCTACAGACTCAATGTTGCTAAAAAGCCAACCCCAGGTATCTATATCTTAAAAGTTGAAGGAGAATCGCTACTTTTAAATAAGCGAGTAGTTTTCAAATAGAAAGAAGAATGAATCAAAAAGCATTTCCTTTTGTGGGAGATGCTTTTTTTTGAAATTGCTTTTATTGCTCTAAGTACAGCCTTTTTTAACATTGTAAAAATAGATAAATGAAAAGTTGGAAATAAAGTTTTTATTTTTTGCTAAATCGATTTTTTTGTTTAATTTAGATGCTCTTTGCCAATTAATGGAGTAACCTAATAACCAAAATAAAAATGAGAAAAAATTACTTTGCCATAGTAATCGTTTTTTGTGCTTGTCTATTGTTTTTTGGCTCTTGCCAAAAAGAAAATTTCTTAGACAAAACAGAATCAACCGATCTAAAAGAGGCAACTGTTTTTGCAGATAGTGCCTACACAATGGATTTCCTTACTGGCATTTACACAGATGTGGGTTTTAGTACTAGTCCAACAAGATTTGGAGGAGGAGGCTTGGATGCCTCGTCTGACGAAGCGGAAGGTTCATCTTCCGGGTCAATCAATACCTATATCCAGTTTGCGACAGGTACGGTAAACCCTAGCATCATCAATAGTGATTCATGGAGCGTTCCTTATGCTAATATTAGAAGGGTTAATAAGCTTTTGCAACACTTGCCGGCAGTTAAATTCAGCATCCCTTTAAAGGCTCGGGTAAAAGCAGAAGCAAGGTTTTTAAGAGCTTGGTACTATTCAATTCTGTTACGTCACTACGGTGGTGTTCCAATACTCAGGGATAGTATCTATAATTCAGCAGACAGTATACCAACCGTTAGAAATACATACGAAGAGTGTGTAAATTATATTGTTAAAGAGTGTAACGAGGCAGCGCCTGATCTGCCTTGGGTCCAGGACGGGCCGGAATATGGACGGGTTAATAAAGCGGCTTGTCTTGCATTAAAGGCAAGGGTTTTATTGTACGCAGCTAGCCCGTTGTTTAACGGCGGAGGCTTGGCAACTACAGAGCCCCTAAAGTCTGTTGTTGCTTATCCAACAAGCGATAAAGAACGCTGGAAGCTTGCACAGGATGCGGCATTGGAGGTAATTAATCCGGGGCAGTATTCGTTGGTGTTAGATAACACAACCGAGCCCGGTTTTGGCTTCTATAAACTATTCACATTAAGAAAAAGTTCTGAACTGATTTTTGCTAGAATGCAGGGGCCTAACTATCAGTTAGAAAGTGTTTGGTTGCCACCAACTCACGGCGTTTCCAATCCTGCGGCTTATCCTTACTTAGAAACCGTAAATGCTTTCGGGATGAAAAACGGTAAAGCTATAGATGCAGTAGGCTCCGGTTATGACGAGCAGAATCCTTATAACGATAGAGACCCTAGGTTGATCAATAGTTTTGTCCGTGACCAATCCTTAGTTTATCACGTTCCCGAGCTTGACCGGATCCCGGTTAATATTTTTATTGACAAAACAGATCCAAATAAAACTGTTTCGGGGCAAAATGCCATTTATAAAGGAACGCCAACAGGTTATTATACTTATAAAATGGTTACAAGAGACGTCGTTTCTAATTGGTTTAATACAAAATCGTCAAGATGTTTTCCGTTAATAAGATACGCAGAGGTGTTGTTGGATTATGCTGAAGCCAGAAATGAATATTTAGACGAACCCGATTTAGAGGTTTATAAAGCTGTGGAGGCAATTAGGGAAAGAGCAGGTTTAGTACCCTTCACGCTGGAGGCTGGTCTGTCTCAAGATAAAATGCGTGAAATAATCCATAATGAAAGACGTAAGGAATTGGCATTTGAAGGGCATCGGTTTTTTGATGTACGGAGATGGAAAATCGCTGATGTGACGGAAAATAAAATGATGCATGGTACAGAGCCGGTAAAAACCGCTTCTGGTACAATCTATAACACAATTGAAGTACGCAAGCACAATTTTAGCGACAAAATGTATTTATGGCCGATACCTGAAAGTGAGATTAAAAAGTCGCCTGATCTGATGCAAAACCCAGGTTATTAACAGATATAATTCAAATCATGGAAAATAAAAAATTATTAAAAACCTTATGTATCAGCTTTTGCGCCATAGCAATTTTCTTTAGTGGGTGTGAAAAGGAACAGCTTGGCCAAACTACCGAGTCTGTAAAAGATATTGCCGGAACCTGGAAGATTACGCACTTGACCAGAAACGGAGAGGATTTAACGGAACGTATGGACTTAAGTAAGTTTAGGATCGTGTTTAATGAAGACAAAACCTACTCACTTGTTGATAAAATGGCCTTTGTGGTAGATGAAGCTGGTGTTTATAGTTTAGATGACCCTCAGTATCCATTTGCCATCGTTTTAACTCCTCAAGGCAGCACTGATGATAGCAAAAGTGTGAAATTTCAGTTTCCAGTAGTAAAAGGAGAGAGAAGGTTAGATTTAACGCTGAGTATGGGATGTTCAAGCAATACTTACAATTACGTTTTTGAAAAAGTACAATAAGATGAAAAAGCTATTCGGAATAAATATAAAACATGTGTTTTTAAGCCTGGGGCTTTTAATCGTAGTTTTTCTGGCTCAATGTGGATTGGAAGCACTGTCAATTTCAGTACCAAACGGTGGTAATGCTAATGAAATTTCGACATTCAAAATAAATACTAAGACTGATTCGAGAATTAATACAAATGACCCTGATCCTACTTATACCACAAGAATGATAGTCGGTTTTTTGGTTCCAAAAAGTTGGAATGCCGCTGAAAACACGGTGGTGAGTTTTACATCAACTGATAAAGGAAACGGGACCATGGAGTTGATGCCTGAAACTGCTAAAGATCCTAAAACGGGTTTAAGTTGGTCTGAGGCGGCCAAACATCAATTTGGAATTGGTTCTAATTTAATTGACGACCTGGAATGGGTGGTATATAGAACTACCAGTACGTATACATTTGTAAATAATGGTAATACGGATATTGAAATAACCATCAAATCTAAATTAGGACCGGAGAATATGTTAGTCCAATTGGGTTTTTTCGTTGGGTCTATTAAAGAAGGGATAGATAACACCGATTTTCAAAAATATGCCTTTTCAGAACCTTTTGAAGTTAAAAACGGCACTGGCGATCTGATCGATTTTGTAAACCCGCAATTAGGTAAAGTAGATCCTGTAAAAAGTTTGGATAACGATATCATTACACTAACATTTGACGCAGGCGTTACTGAAACTGATTTAAGCAACACGGATGATATATACCTGTGCGCAAAAGCAATACTTGATAACGGCGATGTTACGGAGGTTTGTGAGCAAACGGACAAGACCAGACTTAAACCCATAGGAGGCAAAAAATTTATTATTGATTTTTGGCCTAGAGGATTTTTTGATACACCAAAAGGACGGTCAATTGTTAAACTCGAATATTATTTTAAAGATATCACTGGGAATGGTAAAGTAGGATATGGAAACACAGCAGATCCTTTTAAATATACCTTCGTCTGTAAATAACAGAGAAGTTTAATTTTTATTTTTTAATCGGGAATATAAACCGAAAACCTAAAATTAATTGATCTTAAACATGATTAATATGCTGAATTGCTACTTTAAAAAGGGCACAATAGGAACTTTATTGTTTTTCTGTAGCATGTGTGCCTTATATGCTCAGAGCCCTGTAAATACTTCCACAGAAAACAAAGCTTTGAACCTAACTGTAAATGTTGTTGACGAATTTGGCAAACCACTTTCAGGTGCTAGCGTAAAAAACAACACCGGTTCACAAATTGGAATTACAGATGAAGAAGGCAGTATTACCATCTCGGAGAATAACATCCAAAAATTGGTGATAAGTGCCACTGACCGTGTAACCAAAACGATTGTTTTTCCAAAAAATAAATCAACTTTAACTGTAAAGCTAGATCTAAGCTACCTATCAAATCCAGATAAAGTTCAGGTTTTATATAACGAAAAAGGTGCTGAAGAAATATTAGGAGCAGTATCCTCTGTAAATAACCAACAAATTAAGACCACACCTACATCGTTGTATTTAAACGCTTTAACCGGACGCTTGCCTGGCTTCTATACACAACAATATAGTGGTTTCCGCTCCGCAAAAACCATAGCTATTACAAGGGGAGATTTAGCGGGGTCACTACCTAACGACGCTACCAAATACGCTTCGAACATAAGCGACAACTCTGAAATCTTTTATAATTTACGAGGACAACAGCCTGTTACAATAGTTGATGGTGTACAAAGGGATATCTACTCCTTAGACCCAGAAAACATAGAATCAGTAACCGTTTTAAAAGATGCTTTATCAACCCTATTGTTAGGGCAGAAGAGTTCGAGAGGGGTTTTACAAGTAACTACAAAAAAAGGCGTAAGTGGTCCGCCGAACATATCTTTTACCGCCCAAACCGGTATGCAAAGTGCTTTAAAAACACCAAAGCCACTAAATGCCTATCAATATGCCTATTTATATAATGAGGCTTTACAAAACAGTAATAAGCCTTTAGCTTTTGATGTAAATGATTTTAATAATTACAGAAGCGGCACTTCTCCGTTGCTTTATCCTGATGTAAATTGGTACGATGAGATATTGCAGGATAACAACCCAATTACAAAATATAATTTAAGCGTAAACGGAGGAATCAAAAATGCGAGGTACTCACTAAGTTTAGGTTATCTGGATCAGCAGGGAATGTTTAAATCAGATAAATCCTTAAGCTATGAAACAAACCTGCAATTGAGCCGTTACCTCATAAATTCAAACGTAGATGTTGACGTAACAAAAAACCTTAATATTGGTTTACAGCTATTTGGTCGCATACAGGATGGTCGTCAGCCTGGAGCAACAACAGGAAACATTTTAAACCAGCTTTATAATACGCCAAATAATGTATATCCGGTTTTTAATGGAGACGGATCTTATGGCGGTGCTTCTAACTACTCCAGCAATCTCTACCAGCAAACTACAGGCTCCGGCTATTTGTTAGATAATAGCCGCGATTTACTGGCTAACCTGGATCTGAAATATAAATTCGATAACTGGCTGCCTGGATTGTATGCTAAAACTAAAGTTAATGTTTCTTCTACTTCTTCAGCAATCATTAACAGATCAAAAAGCCAACCGGTTTACGATCTTTCATTAAGTACTTCAGGAGATACAACTTATACCAGATATGGTACTATATCAGATCAGCCTAACTCGTTCGAATCTACTTCAACAGCTCAGTTCTTTTACGCTCAGGCTGCTATTGGTTATAATACAAAAATAGGAAGCCATAATCTGGAAGGAATGCTCTTTGCAGATCAACAAACCTCTACTTACCAGTTCGATTTACCTGCCAAATACACAAATTATGCAGCTACTGCTAAGTACAATTATAATGGAAAGTATTTTGCAGAAGGAGCAGTTAACTATGCCGGTTTCGATAGATTTCAGCCCGGGCATAGATTCGGTTTGTTTTATGCTGGGGGTTTAGGATGGGATATTTCTAAAGAATCTTTCCTCAAAGATAACGCAAGCTGGATAAATCAGCTAAAATTAAGAGCAACCTTTGGTAAAACAGGTAACACTAATGAAGGCGCTTTAGGATATTTTAGCTGGCGTAGTGCTTTCGGACAGGATGGAACCAACGGATATCCTGCCGGAACAAATTATAGTACCGTATTCGGATTGGTGGAAAAAGGCCTGGCGAATGTAAATGCCACTTGGGAAAAAGCGCATAAGTTTAACATAGGATTAGACGGAGCCTTTTTTAACCAACATTTGAGCTTTACAGCAGATGTTTACCACGATGTTTATTATGACCTGCTACAAAAACGGGGCTCAGATATTGAAATCATCGGGATGACTTATCCTAACGAAAACATAGGAAAAAACCTCTTTGCAGGGCAAGAATTAAGCGTAACCTATCAAAACCATCTAAATAATTTTAATTATTTCATCACCGCGAACGTTTCACGCATGAAAACAGAAGTGCTGTACATGAACGAATTGCAACAAAAATATAGTTGGAATAACAGAACCGGTATGCCTGTAGGTCAAACCTTTGGTTATTTGGCAAACGGTTTAATACAAACTCAAACCGAGGCAGATGAAGCTCCACTTTTAGCAGGAACTAAAGTTTACCCGGGAGATGTGAAATTGGTGGATTTAAATGAAGACGGCATGATTGATCAGTTCGACCAGACAGCATTAGGAAACACCAAGCCTATAATTTATTATGGTACCACCTTGGGTTTCAGTATTAAAGGCTTTAACCTAAGTGTATTGTTGCAGGGCGTTAAAAACAGGACTTATCAACAAACGGATTATGCTTTCGGTAGTGGCGGACAAAGTCAGGGTTATGAGTATCTTTTAGGAAGATGGACGCCAGAAACCGCGGCAACGGCAACTTACCCACGTTTAACTGCCGGTTTTAACGCTAATAATACTCCGTATCTTAATAATTCAAGTTATTGGACTCATTCTGGCGAGTACTTCAGGATAAAAAATGTGGATTTAGGTTACACCCTTCCATACTCCATTACCAAGAAATTTAAGGTTTCCGGTTTACGTTTGTTTGTAAATGGGCAAAACTTGTTTACGGAAACAGCTTATGAAAGGCTTGATCCGGAAGTTTATGGAGACACTTCTTATCCTATTCAGCGAACAATTAGTGCGGGCGTAAACATTAAATTATAGAATCCATTAGACATGATAACGATGAAAAATAAATATTATAAGTTATTGTTTATCACAAGTGTGATGACCGTATTATTCTATTCTTGCAAGAGCGATCTAGAAACGGTGCCAATAGAGCAACAGACCATAGATTACCTTTTTAATCCTGAAGATTCTGCTGGTGTAAACGCCAATAAATTTCTTTACGACATTTATACACATTTGCCAACGTTATATAATCGCGTTGGAGACGATTATTTGGATGCAGCAACTGATGACGCTATCTCATCTAATTCAACAAATACATCCGTACAGCAATTGGCTATGGGGACTTATTCTTCCAGTAATTACCCAGATAACCAATGGTCAAACTACTACACCGGAATCCGCCAAACCAATATATTTATAACAAATATTGATGCGGTTCCTCTAAAAGGGAGATTATCTAACGGCACTCCTTTTAACAGGGTGTGGAAAGCTGAAGCGAAATTCCTTAGAGCCTTGTTTTATTTTGAGTTATTGAAACGTTATGGCGGGGTGCCACTTATTGGTGATAAGGTGTATCAATTAAATGATGATATTTCTTTACCTAGGAATAGCTTTGAGGAATGTGTAAATTATATCGTAAGTGAATGCGATGCTATAAAAGATAGTTTACGTACTGCTCCGGTAGATAATGGCAGTGTTGAAAGACCAAGTAATGGCGCCGCTTTAGCGCTTAAAGCTAGGGTTTTATTATACGCAGCAAGTCCATTATATAATGAAAACAATATCGATCCCGGTAATCCATTAACCGGTTATACCGCATATGATGTCAATCGCTGGCAAAAAGCAGCAGATGCTGCAAAAGCTGTTATAAACCTAGGTGTTTTTGGACTGATGGATAATTTTAAAGATGCATTTTTAGTACAGGCAAATAAGGAGCGAATTTTTATAAGACAGGGTGGAAACGATACAAAGGTAGAGAACGCCAATGGGCCTGTGGGTTACACAACTTCTGCAAACAACGGTCGCACTAGTCCAACCCAGCAATTGGTCGATGCATTCGGTATGGCAAACGGATTATCTATAGGTGACCTTGGTTCGGGCTATGACGAAACAAAACCCTATTTAAATAGAGATCCACGTTTTTATGCAACCATTTTGTATAATGGAGCACCGTGGTTAAACCGTCCGGTACAAACTTATCAAGGCGGTGCAGACAAGCCAGGCGGTGTAAAACAGCAAACCAGAACCAGTTATTATGCTCGTAAATTCATGGGAAATTTCGAAAATACGGCAATGTATTCTGAGGTGAACCATGATCATATTTTGTTTAGGTACGCCGAAATTCTATTGAACTTTGCCGAAGCAAAAAACGAATTTCTTACTGCTCCAGATCAAGATGTTTATGACGCTGTTGAGGCGATAAGAAAAAGAGCGGGTCTGGTACCTTATCAACTGTCTTCTAATTTGAGTCAAGACTCGATGAGAGTGATTATTCATAACGAAAGACGGAAAGAATTAGCGTTTGAAGAACACCGATTTTACGATGTAAGAAGATGGAAAGAAGCTGAAACAATGTTTAACCAGCAACTACAAGGAAACCTGATTTATTTGGAAGCCTCCGGAAAGCTAACCTACCAAAACATTCCGGTACTTCAAATGTTATTTGAAAAGCGAATGTATTTCGCACCTATACCTTACAGCGAGGTTGTAAAGAATAAAAACATGGTTCAAAATCCCGGTTGGTAACGGTAAGCTTCAAAAAAATTAAACTATTAGAAAATGAAAAAAAGTCTATATATCTTATTAATTATACTTGCTTTATGCCCGGTTTTAGCTTCGGCGCAAACACGTATAAAGGGTTTAGTTAAAGACGCAAATGGTCCGCTCCCGGGTGTAGCTGTTAGTGAAAAAGGCACACAAAACGTTACCATAACTGGTGTAAACGGGGAGTTTAGCTTAGGGTTAAAGGGAACGTCTAACACGGTAGTTATTTCCAGTATAGGTTATCAGGAACAAACCTTGCAGGTAAAAAATGGCGACAATTTAGAGATAATTCTAAAACCTAGTAATCAGGATTTAAATGAAGTAGTAGTTATCGGTTTCGGTACTGTCAAAAGAATTACAAATACCGGCTCGGTTGCCTCGTTAAAAGGAGATGCAATCCGAAATATTCCCACCTCAAGTGTGCAAAATGCATTACAGGGCAAAATTCCGGGATTTATTTCTCAGCAGCGTTCTGGACAGCCAGGACGAGATGCGTCTGATTTTTATATAAGAGGAGTAAGCTCGTTGAATCCGGCAGGAAATCAGCCTTTAATTATAGTGGATGATATTGAATATACTTATGAGCAGTTATCTCAGATAAATGTTAACGAAATAGAGAGTATCTCTATCTTAAAAGATGCGTCTACCACGGCCATATATGGTATTAAAGGTGCAAACGGAGTATTAGTTGTTACTACCAGGCGTGGGGTTTCTGGTGTGCCTAAAATAAATGTAAGGGTGGAGTCTGGTTTGCAGACCCCATCTAATAAACTTGATTTTTTAAATTCCTACGAGAGCGCAACATTGGTTAACGAGGCTTATGGAAACGATGAATTGGCACTTCCATTCACCCAGGAAGATTTAGATCATTTTAGAACAGGCGACGATCCTTATGGTCATCCAGATGTGAATTGGTATGATAGAATATTTAAGCGGAACTCTTTACAATACAATACTAACATTGATATTTCTGGTGGAGATAAAACCATAAAATACTTTGTTTCCGGCGGTGCTTTCAGCCAGGATGGACTTGTGAGAGATTTTAAAGATTCAAGAAACCAGGTAAATTCCAATTACTATTACCGTCGTTATAGTTTAAGGTCAAATTTAGATGTTCAGGCTTCTAAAAGTCTAAGCTTGAGGTTAGATGTTAGGGCTGGATTTAATCAGGTAAACACTCCTTTTGCTGGTAATATCGTTTCAGAAATTTACGATTTTTCAAAGATACACCCTTATTCTGCCCCTTTTCTAAATCCCGATGGAAGCTATGCTTATGCTAGCGATACTAAAAATCTACTTCCAACCATAAATGCTCGTTTGGCAACACAAGGGTATGATTTAGAAAGAAGGAATGACATTAACATCCTTTTTGGAGGAACTCAAAAGTTGGATGCTATTACACAGGGATTGTCGTTTACTGCTAAAATAGCTTATGCGAGCGTAGAGTCTAATACTCGTGAGCAGTTTCGGGAGGTGCCACCTTCATATTTATACGATACTGATAAGGATACCTACACGTTAAATGGCTCTGCATATACCTTAAGTAATTACACTCTTAGAGCTTATCAAGGAGACTATAATAGCAGAGTTAATCTTCAGGCTATGATGAATTATAATAGAGATTTCGGCCCTCATCATTTTACAGGTTTATTATTGTTCAACAGAGAGTCTTACAAAAGTAGGGGCAATTTTAGCAATAATGGGATTAATTGGCTTCCTCAAAATTTTATGGGAGTAACCTTTAGAAGCGGATATAATTATAAAGAAAAATATCTTTTAGATATAACCGGTGCTTATAACGGATCTGATAGGTTTGATGCAGATCATAGATATGGTTTTTTTCCGGCGGTTTCTGTTGGTTATAACATCAGCAATGAAGACTTTTTTAAGGAATTTACTTTCGTTGATTTGTTGAAAATCAGAACTTCTTACGGCCTTGTAGGTTCTGATAAAGTTTTAGGCAACCAGTATTTATACGAACAAACCTATAGAAATGGGGGCGGTTATTCCTTTGGTGTGAATGATAAATTCTATAATTCAATTTATGAGGGACCATTGGGTAACGCTGATGTAACCTGGGAAAAGCAACGTTCGTTTGATGTTGGTCTAGATGTGAATCTATTTAATAGTAAATTGAACCTAACTGTAGATTATTTCAACAACGTAAGATATGATCAATTAATTGTTTCACAATCTTTTCCGCAAATCGTTGGTATCGGAGTTTCACCTACCAACATTGCAAAAGTTAGAAATAAAGGCTTTGATGGAGAAATTGGTTATCATAACAAGATAGGCAATGTTGGTTATAATGTTTCTGGTATTTTTACCTTTGCTAAAAATAAAATCCTATATCAAGATGAGCCTGCTGTAGCATACCCTTGGTTGGCCGGAACCGGCAGACCTATTGGGCAACAGTTTGGGTACACTTTTATTGGTTTCTATAAAGACCAGACGGATATCGATAATAGCGCAAAGCCGAGCACTGGTGTTATCAAGCCAGGAGATTTGAAATATAAAGACTTAAATGAAGACGGAGTGATAGATCAGTATGATCAAGGGGCTATCGGCAAACCTAACTCTCCTCCTACAACAACTTTAGGTCTTACATTAGGCGGTAATTATAAAGGGTTTAGTATCAATGTACTTCTTCAAGGAAGCACTGGTTACAGTTTTGGTTTAGTGGGTACCGGTATTCAGCCTCTTCAAAGCCAATTCCAGCCTATACATCAACAAAGGTGGACACCTGAAACCAGCGCAACTGCACAGTTCCCTCGTTTATCTACTAATCCAACAAATATCAACAGTCCTGCTTCTTATCTTTCTGATTTTTGGCTGATAGATGTTGCTTACCTAAGACTTAAAACTGTAGAAATGGCGTATCAATTGCCAGAAAAACTATTGCCTTTTAAAATAAGTAATGCTAGAGTGTATATGAGTGGATATAATCTTTTTACCTGGACAAATTATTCTTTATACCAACAAGATCCCGAGGTGAGCTCTCTTACAGCTGGTGATGCTTATTTTAACCAAAGAGTGATAAATTTAGGTGTTCAGATTAGTTTATAATTCTCAACATCAAAGAACATGAAATGGTAAGAGGTTAAATCTTATCTGAATACAGGGTTCAAAATAAAAATAGAATGCAAAAGCTCAATAGATGAACTATTGGGCTTTTGCATTTATATTAGGTTTTAATAGTTATATTTAGAGTACAGATGTTTCCAACTTTATCTTCTCTTACAGAATATCTTTTCGGCTTCGGTTTTAACTTTCCTATTCAAACTTTCGGTTTTTTTGTAGCTCTAGCTTTTATATTTTCCTATATTATATTTCAAAGCGAATTTACACGTAAGGAAAAAGAGGGGTGGATAAAGCCCATTTTAAAAACCACGGTAACATTAAAATATGCTCTTTATTTAGAGTTGCTTTTAGGTATTCTAACAAGTTTTTTGATAGGTTTTAAGGTTTTTGGCGCCATTAATAACCCCTTTTTTAATTATAATCCAATAGGTTTTATTTTTTCTTCAAATGGAAGTTTATCGGGAGGAACGTTATTATTTGTGATAGCTATTGGCTTTTTTTATTTTAAGTATAGAAAGCGAAGTCCGCATCAAACAAAGGTTCGGCATGAAATAATCCATCCATATCAGTTGATGCCTACTTTAATTTTATGGGCAGCGTTTTGCGGCTTTATAGGTGCTAAGCTCTTTAGTTTGCTAGAACGGTTTCCTCAATTTATAGAAAATCCTTGGCATGAATTAACTACGTTTACTGGGCTTACATTTTATGGCGGCTTTATTTTTGGAGCCATCATTTATCTTATTATTGGTTATCGGAACGGGATAAAGCTGATCCATTTGGCTGATATAGGGTCGCCGGGAATGTTAGTAGCATATGGCGTTGGAAGAATTGGCTGCCAATTAGCTGGCGATGGAGATTGGGGAGTAGTAAATAATAACCCGAAACCCGATTTTTTGAGCGCATTGCCAAATTGGATGTGGGCTTTTAAATTTCCGCACAATGTTTTAAATATGGGCCAATATATTCCTAGATGTTACGGCGAACATTGCATGATTTTGCCGCAAGGGGTTTACCCAACATCTTTTTATGAAACAGTGTTTATCCTAACGGCATTTATTATACTTTGGGCATGTAGAAAGCAGATAAAGACTCCTGGAACCATGTTTACGCTTTTTTTGATAGTTAATGGTATAGAACGATTTTTTATCGAGTTTATCCGTATTAACCCTAAACACAACTTCTTAGGACTTTTACTAACTCAGGCGCAAATTATTGCATTAATATTTATAGTGGGAGGCGTTTTGGGTTTGATTGCCTTGGTTTATAAAAAACAAAGGATTAATAATTATTTCTGAATTTTATTGAATCCGTTTAAAGCAAAAAGCCTAACCAAATAATGGTTAGGCTTTCTGGTTTTTATTAACTGGTTGGTTACAAACCAATCATCGAGTAAGGAACTCTAACTCCTTTCACTCTGTAGTAATAAGGGTCAATCACCCCTTCTTGGCATTCTCCAAGTCCACAGGATGAAAAATTTAAGCAATAGGTAATCAAAAGTTCGTTTTTGCCATTGTCAAATGTTGGATGAATTGCTGGAGTATAATATCTAGCGTTTTGTCCATAAAAGTACTCTGTAACCGTATATACTTTTTTACGATCTGTAAATGGCCCCGTAGGACTTGTTGAAGTTGAAATATAAATATCACGTTTATTATCGCCACAATTAAACCCTTGATCCATGGTCATTAAAATATATTTTCCGTTCAAATATGATATAGCTGAACTACCGAGACCGGTTGAAATTCTCGACGATGAACCCATTATTGGGGAATTTATCCAAGCGTTACCGTTCCAAAAAGTCCAGTTTTGTGGTGCCGATTGCAGGAAACGGGCAACATGGATATCGGAAGAATAGCCAAAACTACCCGGAGGGCTGCTGGTGCCAAAGGTATATACATAGCCGTCATTGGCTTTTACCATTCCAGTAGAATATAAAATAGAAGTCTGGCCACTTAAACCCGCAGGTGTAGTACGCTGGGCAGACCATTGTAAGCCATCGCTTTCGGTTAAAATATATAACGATTGATTAGTTGCGGACAAGCCATTTCCTTCTCCGCAATGGATATAAACTTTATTGCCAATTTCTACTCCAGCACCAGGCCATGCAAAGCTATTGTTTGGTTGTATAGTGCAAATTTGTCTGGCCCTTCCATTTGCACCCCCGGGAATGGTTATATTAGGTGTGTGTTCGCTATTCCAGTCAGTTTTAGAAGGCTGTAGTATCATGGAGTTGCCGTAATTAAAAAAAGTGCCACATTGAAACATCGAGTTTGCTCTTAGCATAACTCCATCCCAAGCATCCTGTGTTACCCAGAGCACCTTGCCGTTATTTGCTCCCCAAGATAATGGGATACTGTTCCCTTGATCAAACGCAACCGAACCTTGAGAAGGTAAGTTTCTATTAAAAAAGTTCACCACATCGTCATCGCGGTAGCTATCGGCTACTGCCGGAGTTAATTTCCATTTTTGTGCTGAAGAGGACGCATCCGCCACCTGTTGCAAGGCCTTATTTATCCCGGATATCAAGTTCTCACTTGTTAAAGCCATGCCATTGCCTTTATTTATTATTTGGTAAACTCCCGGTTCAATTGTTTCATCAATTCTCCAAAGCTGATCATTGATTTTATCTTTAATAACCTGATTTTGCTCTAATTGTAAGCCAGGAGCCGATGAGCTATTGGGTACATTTAATAATTTCCCGCTAAAAAGATTTCTGATCTGATAATATTTTACGCCGTTTTCGGTGGTTTTATAAATGGTGTGCCATTTTTGAAACTTCGCTATTCCGTTATTGCTGCCCAAACCTGATACCTCTAACTTAGCATTATTATTGTATTTTTTGTTGTAAAGCGTATCTCCTGTGATACCTAAATATTGGTTGTTTAGCGCACTAGTAATAATATATGTGCCATAATCTTCGATGCTGGAATCAACAACCTTAAAATTAACAGCCCAGACTCTTACTTGACCATCCGCAGCTGTAACTGTATAATTAAGAGTTTTATTACCAGAAATATCAATTTTTTCGCCTGATTTTGGCGATACGGTTGCGCCTTCAGAAACAGTAATTTGGGGTATAAGAGCGTTTAATTCCACTCCTTTAGCCACCAATACGTTAACCTTATAAATTCCGTTTTGGGCATTTATTGTTTCAGTCCCATACTGCCCAGCTTCCAGTTTAAATTGTTTAATCATTCTTCCCGGACTAGGGGGATTAACGTAGTTTTTAGTACAAGCAAGAATAACTAGGATGACTCCCGTTAGTAGAAAAAGTAATCGTTTCATCATTTATTGTATTTGTTTCAAATTGGTTGTTTATCGGTTCACCTTTATGGCAAAGGAAAGTATAAATGTAATCCAAAAAATCGATTTAGCAAATTTTTACAAACTATTTTGTTTGCCAATGTTTTTGCTTTAGTTTTTATTTGATAAATTCACAAATATAGACCTATAAGGTGCTAATTTCTTTTATTTCGTTGTCTGTTTCTAGCTAAACGACTAGTTAAATGGTTAGAATTAATAGTTGACGAATATTTGATTTATTTGCTAAATCGTTTTATATTGCGCTGAATTTCCAATTATTCATACCTAATTACGATCATGTTTTTTAAAAGAATACTGCTATTTACATTTGTTTACACCTTTACAGTTACGTTATCTTGTTTCGCTCAAAAATCTGGTAAAACAATTTCCTATGCACAAAAAGTAAATACGCTAATTGGGTCGAAAGGAAAGGGTGCGAGCGCTCATGAAGCCTATCTCGAAGCCGGTTATACATTTCCCGGGGCGATGCATCCGTTTGGGATGGCTCAATTTACACCAACTTTCTTCGAACCTAACAAAGGTTTTGTGATTAACCAGTTAAGCGGTGCGGGGTGCGAGCATATGGGCAACTTGCCTTTGTTACCTTTGCCCGGGCCGTTAGAAAAATCGCCAAATGACATGAAATCTTTTCATCCTGATTTTAAAATAAAAAATGCTTATGCCGGTTTTTACGAATCTGAAACAAAAGACCACATTAATAGTGCGCTAACTGTCACCAAACGTACCGGAATGGGAAAATTTGATTTTCCATTGAATATGGATAAGGGCACTATCATAATTGGTACAGGTTTAAATGCTACTAAAATTAATCAAGCTTCGGTAAAAATTACCAGTAATTCTAGTTTCGAGGGATTTGCCGATGGAGGATCTTTTTGTGGTTCGGAAGTGGGTTATAAGATATATTTTGCAGCAAAGTTTAATTCCGAATCTGTTGAACATGGAACGTGGAAAGGCGAGGATCTATTAAAAGGGAATAATAGTGCTGAAGGAGAGGGAACCGGTGTTTATTTTACTTTCAAAAATAATTCGCATCCCGTTTTATATAAAATAGGGATCTCTTACGTGTCTATAGAAAACGCCAAGGAGAATTTAAAGGCAGAAAATCCAAAATGGGATTTTGATGCTGTTAAAGAAAATACGGTAGCAGCATGGAATAAACAGCTGAGTAAAATTGAAGTAAAAGACGGAAGTGCCGATCATGTCACTCAGTTTTATACGCATTTATATCATGTGTTTACACATCCAAATTTATATAGCGATGTAAACGGAGATTATATCGGTGGCGATAACAAAATGCATAATGCTAAAGGATTTGATTATTACACCTCTTTTAGTAACTGGGATACTTATCGTACGCAAACCCAACTTATAAGCATGCTAGCTCCAAAGGAAACATCTGATATGATGCAATCTATTGTGTTGTTTGCCGAGCAAAGCGGGGCAGGTTTTCCTAGATGGGTGATGGCAAATACTGAAACAGGTATTATGCAGGGCGATCCAACATCGGCAATGGTTGCTGTTGCTTACTCTTTTGGTGCGAAAAATTTTGACATAAAGAAAGCGCTCGAGATTATGAAAAGAGGCGCAGAAGTTCCGGGGACTAAATCTCAAAATCAGTTAACCCGTCCGTTTTTAGAAGAATATTTGGAAAAGGGTTACATGAATGCTTCCATGATGCTGGAATATACCACAGCGGATTTTGCCATTGCTCAATTTGCAAAGCAAGCTTTTAACGACGAAACCACGTATCAAAAGTTTTTAAAACAGGCGCAAAACTGGAAAAACCTGTACAATCCAGAAAGAAAATGGCTTCAATCTCGTAACACCGATGGAAGTTGGAAAAAATACGACGAGGATTTTAGAGAGGCATCTTATAAAAACTACTTCTGGATGGTTCCCTACAACCTAAAAGGACTTATAGATACCATAGGAGGGAAACAATTTGCAGAAGAAAGATTGGATGAATTTTTTGAAAGATTGGATGCCAACTACTCGCAAGAATGGTTTGCGGCAGGTAATGAACCCGATTTTCAAGTCCCTTGGGTTTATAATTGGACAAATAGTCCTTATAAAACACAAGCCTTGGTAAAAAAAATCATCAAAGAACAATATTCTAACAAAGCCAACGGTTTGCCAGGAAATGATGATTTAGGTGCAATGGGTGCTTGGTATGTTTTTGCAAATATTGGTTTGTACCCAATGATTCCCGGTGTCGCTGGCTTTTCTGTAAATAGCCCTTCTTTTGAGGAAATAAACATACGTTTAGTTAAAGGGAAGCTGAAAATTAAAGGAGGAAATGCGCAAATGTCATATATCAATTCTTTAAAACTAAACGGTAATAACTATGATTCCACCTGGATTCCATGGAAAGAACTCCAAAATGGTGCGAATTTAGAGTTCGAGTTAGGTAATCAGCCCAATAAAAATTGGGGTTTAAAGACTACGCCTCCATCTTTTAACAAATAAGCCCACAGGGTATGATAAAGAATAAAATCAATTTTTTGTGGGCAGTTTTTAGCGTGGCAATTTCTGTTTCCGCCTGTTCGCTCTCCAAATCCAAAGTTAATGAAAACTGGTCGTTTCAACCATTTAACCGTCCGGATGCGGAAGTGCCGATAATATCGCCTAATACAAATTCCACTTTCCTTGATCCAATGAGCGGCCAAATAATCAACTGGGAAGCCAATGACACTTTTAATCCGGCCGCAGCTGTAAAAGGAGATAGTATTTATGTTTTATATCGGGCCGAAGATAAATCGGGAATTGGGATAGGAGAGAGAACATCCAGAATAGGCTTAGCATCAAGTGCCGATGGATTTACGATGAACCGATATTCAAAGCCAGTTTTATATCCGGCAAACGATAGCCAAAAAGAACAAGAGTGGCCGGGCGGTTGCGAGGATCCAAGAGTTGCAATGACAGAAGATGGAACTTACGTGATGATGTACACGCAATGGAATAAAAAGGTTCCTCGGCTGGCGGTTGCAACTTCTAAAGATTTGAAAAATTGGGTCAAACATGGTGCAGTTTTTAAAAATGCGTATAACGGAAAATTTTATGATACAGCGAGCAAATCTGCTTCGGTTGTTACCGAATTAAAAAACGGTAAACAGGTAATTACAAAAATTAACGGCGAGTATTTAATGTACTGGGGAGAAAAATTTATAAATATAGCCACTTCAAAAGATTTGATAAACTGGAAACCAACCGTAGATGAAAATGGCGACTTAAAAAAAACTGTGATACCTAGAGCGGGTTACTTTGATAGCCAATTAACAGAATGCGGTCCGCCGGCAGTGCTCACAAAAAACGGAATTTTATTGCTCTATAACGGTAAAAATGATGGAGGAGCCGATGGTGATAAGCGTTATACCGCCAATACATACGCGGCAGGCCAAATTCTTTTTGATGCTAAAAATCCAGAAAAGGTACTTAGCAGGTTAGATAAACCATTTTTTGTTCCTACGGCATCTTATGAAAAAAGCGGGCAATACCCTGCAGGGACAGTTTTTGTAGAGGGTTTGGTTTATTTTAACAGTAAATGGTTCTTGTACTATGGCTGTGCAGATTCAAAGGTTGGTGTGGCTGTTTACAAACCATAATATTTAGATATTTGATTATGGAAGAAAATCGCAGAGAGTTTTTGAAAAAATTGGCAATTACCACAGTGGGCATTACCGGATTTTTTGATTTTGCCAAAGCTTTTACATTAACGAAAAACGACTATTTTAAAATCTCGCTGGCACAATGGTCGCTACATCAATCTCTTTTTGGAGGAAAACTTAGTAACCTTGACTTCCCCGAAAAAGCAAAAAAAGACTTTGATATTGATATTGTTGAATATGTAAGTGTATTCTTTAATAAGAAGGAAGGTGACAAAAGTTACCTAAATCAGCTTAAGCAAAGAACAGATGATTTAGGTGTGCTTAACCATTTGATTATGGTTGATGGAGAAGGCGACTTGGGAAATACAGATGAAAAAGAGAGACAAACAGCCGTAGAAAACCATTACAAGTGGGTAGAAACAGCCAAACTATTGGGCTGTAAAAGTATAAGGGTAAATGCATCTGGAAGTGGAAGCAAAGAAGACGTAGCCTTAGCCGCCGTAGATGGTTTGGGTAAGCTTACGGCCTTAGGGAAAGCTCATAATATCAATATTATAATAGAAAATCATGGAGGTTATTCGTCTGATGGTAAATGGCTATCCGGCGTAGTGAGAGAAGTTGATAGTGCTTATTGCGGTACCTTACCAGATTTTGGGAATTTCAAAATTTCTGCTACACAGGAATATGATAAATATCAGGGAGTGAAAGATTTGATGCCTTTTGCAAAAGGAATTAGCGCCAAAACTTTTGCTTTTGATAAGGAGGGGAACGAAACGACCATTGACTATAACAGGATGTTTGAGATCATAAAAACTGCCGGTTGGCGGGGTATTGTTGGAATAGAATATGAAGGTACGGGCTTATCTGAAGATGCCGGAATAAGAGCAACAAAGCGATTACTCGAAAAGATTAAGCAAGGTGATTGATGAAATTAACAACAACTTTGGTGCTTGCAAATAATAATTAAAGCTAATTATTGCTTAATAATTGACTAAAAAATGAAATATACATTCTTACTTTTTTTATTCTCCTTTATATCGCTGTTTAGTGTTGCTCGGCCTGCTAAGCATCCCGATTTAAAACGACCATGGAATGCCCAATGGATTGCTACGCAAAACAATACCGGAACGGATTATGGTGTTTTTTATTTCCGGAAAGATATTGAACTGGCTACAAAGCCTGATTCTTTTATAGTGCATGTATCTGCGGATAACCGCTACAAATTATATGTTAACGGAACGCTGGTTTCTCTGGGGCCTGCCCGTGGCGATACTTTTTATTGGAATTACGAAACTGTAAATTTATCTCCCTACTTAAAATCCGGTAAAAATACGGTGTCAGCTTTAGTTTGGAACGAGGCTGAATATCGCCCAGAAGCACAAATTAGTGTGCGTACAGCATTTATTTTACAAGGAAATTCTCCGGTTGAAGAAATTTTAAACACCAACGATTCTTGGAAATCCATCCGAGATAATAGTCACCAGCCTATTCCGGGGTATTTTTTTGCTGCTAGTAAAGGAGAAATGGTTGATATGAATCAATCCGTTAAAGGAGACTGGACCATATCAAATTATGATGATAGTAAATGGCAAAAATCGGTTAAGGTAGCGGATGGGAAATTAAAAGGCATGGCTTGGGGAATTGATTGGGGATTGGTGCCTTCAACATTGCCTCAGATGGAGATGACTTACCAACGCATACCCAAATTGTGCAGTGCCAGTGGCATAAAAGTTCCATCGGCGTTCCCTGGAAAAAAAACATCGATAACTATTCCGGCCAATACCATGGCTACGCTTTTGTTAGATCAAACTTTTGAAACAAATGCCTACGTAACGCTTAATTTTAGTGGCGGTAAGGGCGCTGGTATTTCTTTAGGATATGCCGAATCTCTTTATAAAAAAGGCACTAAAGGTGTAGAAAAAGGTAATCGTAACGAAATAGAGGGTAAAGAATTTATCGGAAGAATTGATAGTCTAATTGCAAATGGTAATCAGGGACAATCGTTCACAACATTAAACTTTCGTACTTATCGCTACATCAGACTCATTGTTCAAACTAAAAATGATCCCTTGGTTATTGATGATCTTTATGGCGTTTTTACTGGTTACCCTTTTAAAAAAGAAGCAGTCTTTAACACAAACAATAAAGAGATTGAGCAAATTTTAGACATTGGCTGGCGTACCGCAAGATTAAATGCTTGGGAAAGCTATATGGATTGCCCTTATTACGAACAATTACAATATGTTGGAGACACGCGAATACAGGCGATGGTTTCATACTTTAATAGTAGCGATGATAGACTAGCCCGAAATGCCCTTACGCAGATAGATCACTCGCGGATTGTAGAAGGCATTACCAGAAGCTGCTATCCAACAAAAGGAACACAGATCATCCCTATGTTTTCCTTATGGTATATCGGGATGCTTCATGATTATTGGATGTATAAAGCAGATGACAGTTTTGTGAAAGAAAAATTGCTGGGAGAAAGAGCGGTATTAGACTTCTTTAGTAAATATCAACAGGCCGACGGTTCATTAACCAACGTTCCGTATTGGGCATTTGTTGATTGGGCAGGCGATATGTGGTCCGAATCTAGAGATGAGAGCGGTAGCGGAGCTATTTATAATTTGCAGTTGCTTTATGCATACCAATGGGCAGCTGAAATGGAAGCGAAGATTGGTTTACAGGATTACGCCGATATTTATAGCGCAAAGGCAGAACAGCTGAAAGCGACTATACAACGCAAATATTGGAATCCGGCTAAACAATTATACGCCGATACAAAGAATCACAACAGTTATTCGCAACATGTTAATGCTTTGTCAATACTTACCGGAATGCTGAACAAAGCAGATATGAAGACTGTAGCCAATAATATGTTGAGCGATGAAAGTTTGACCAAATGTTCCGTTTACTTTAAATATTACCTACACCAAGCATTGGTTGAGGCCGGTTTGGGAGATGATTATATGAGCTGGTTAGATATTTATCGTGAAAATATTGCGATGGGTCTTACAACTTGGGCGGAATATTCTGATGTAAATACGTCTCGTTCAGATTGTCATGCTTGGGGTAGCAGTCCGAATATCGAGTTTTTTAGAGTGGTATTGGGTATTGATAGCGATTCGCCGGGATTTAAAAAAGTGAAAATAACGCCTCATCTAGGAAAAATTACTAAAGTGAGTGGCGAGATCCCTCATCCAAACGGAAAAGTAGCAGTAGATTATGCGTTCACAAACGGAAAGTGGAAAATCAATATCAATTTGCCACAAAATACAACAGGAGAATTTGTTTGGAAAGGGAAAACGTATGAACTTAAGAATGGTGCTAACTCTTTAGTACTGTAACGATAAAATCTCTAATAATCATCTGGATAATAAATTTAAAGCGCTGTTGCAATTGGCAACACTCTATCTGATAAAATGAATAAATTACGTTTTTCTTTACTGCTAACGTGTTTGGTTTTTAACTCATTTATAGGGTTTTCTCAGACCGAAAAAATATCTTTAAATACCTCTAATCCAGAAGTACAGTGGAAAATTAAACCTCAAGCAGAGCTGGCTAACTCAGGGAATGAAATATCTACCCCAGGTTTTAAAATGCCAAACGCGGTAAATGGTATTGTACCTGGCGTGGTTTTTACCGCTTATGTAGAAGCAGGGAAAGAAAAAGACCCAAATTATGCTGATAATATTTGGAAGGTTGATGAATCATTTTATAACCGTCCGTTTTGGTACCGAACAGAATTTAGTTTGCCGGCAAACTATGTTAAAGGTCAGCGTGTTTGGCTTCATTTTGATAATACCAATCGTTATGCGGATTTCTATTTTAATGGCGTTAAGCTCTCCGGAACGGCTAAATCAACAAAAGATGTTAGTGGGCACATGCTCCGTACAAAATATGATGTTACTAATTTAGTCCATATATCTGGCAAAAATGCTATTGCTGTTTTAATTACAGATGCCGACCAAAAGAAAAAGCGTGACTCGGACGATAGATTTGGTGTTACCGCCAGTCCAACTTATTTAGCAGCAGCGGGGTGGGATTGGATGCCTTACGTTCCGGGTAGATTGGCCGGTATTACAGGCAATGCTTATATTGAAATAACCGGCGATGTTACAATGGAGGATCCATGGATAAGGTCGCAGTTAGAGTCTAATGAAATTGCTTACTTATATGTTTCTTCGGCACTTAAAAATTCTTCCAATATTAAAAAGGAAGTAACAGTTTCTGGAATTATACAGCCCGGAAATATCGAGTTTTCTAAAAAGATTTCGATTGATGGGGGCACCACTTCTAAAATTTACCTGGATAGGCAGGATTTTTCGCAGTTCATAATAGCAAACCCTAAACTTTGGTGGCCTAACGGCTATGGAGAACCTAATCTTTACACCTGTAAATTAACTTGTAGCGTAAACGGTGTGGTGTCTGATGCTAAGGAAATTACTTTCGGTATTAAAAAATACGAATATCAATTTGTTAAAAATGCAGCTGGGTGGCCTGTAATGAATTTCTTTATCAACGGCCAAAAAATATTTATAAAGGGTGGAAACTGGGGCATGAGCGAATACCTGCTTCGTTGTAACGATGAAGAGTATGAAACCAAAATCAAGTTACATAAAGACATGAATTATAACATGATTAGGTTATGGACCGGTTGTGTTACCGATGATGCATTTTATAAATATTGCGATAAATACGGGATAATGGTGTGGGATGATTTTTGGTTATATGTAGCCTATAACGATGTAGCCAGTGACGAAGATTTTCTAGCAAATGCTTTGGATAAAGTAAAGCGTTTACGAAATCATCCAAGTATTGCTTTATGGTGCGGCGCAAATGAAACCCATCCAAAACCCGAACTTGATAATAAACTAAGAGGAATAATTGCCGAAGAAGACCATAACGATAGGATGTACAAGTCGAGCTCTAACCAGGATGGTTTATCGGGAAGTGGATGGTGGGGAAATCAACCGCCTAAACATCATTTCGAGAGCTCTGGAAGTAATTTGGCTTGGAACAAACCTCCGTATCCTTACGGTTCAGATCGAGGTTACGGCTTGCGTTCAGAGATTGGTACGGCCACTTTCCCAACTTACGAGAGTATAAAAGAATTTATCCCAAAAGACAAACTTTGGCCATTACCCACAGATGAGCAATTAAAGAATGATGACGACAATGTTTGGAACAAGCATTATTTTGGTAAAGAAGCCTCAAATGCAAATCCAATAAATTATAAATCAGCTGTAAATACCCAGTACGGTGAGTCTAATAACTTAAAGCAGTTTGCCGAAAAAGCTCAATTGATAAATATTGAGGTAATGAAAGGGATGTACGAAGCTTGGAACGATAAAATGTGGAATGATGCTTCGGGAATTTTAATCTGGATGAGCCAATCCGCTTATCCATCTTTTGTATGGCAAACTTATGATTATTATTACGATGCAACTGGGGCTTACTGGGGCGCAAAAATAGCTTGCGAACCTTTGCATATCCAATGGAACAGCTCAAGTAATAGTGTGAAAGTTGTAAATACCACCGCAAATGATTTAAAAGCGGTATATGCCAAAGCAAAAGTTTACGATATTAACGGAACGGAACTTCCTCAATACAACAAAAAAGCCAGCGTTGATGTAGGTTCCAGCAATATAACCGAAGCTTTTAAGCTAAACTTCAACCCTTATAATCTGGCAAATGGTAAAAAGGCTGTTGCTTCATCTGCTTCAGTTAACCAAAGTGCAGAATTGGTTGTTGATGGTGGAAGTGGCAGCCGTTGGGCAAGTGATGAAAGCGACAACCAATGGATTTATGTTGATTTAGGCCAAAAAGAAAATATCCAAACAGTAGTGTTAAAATGGGAAAAAGCTTACGCTAGTGAATATGAAATACAGGTTTCTAAAGATGCTAATAAATGGAAAACGGTTTATTATACCAAAATAGGAGATGGGGATACCGATGAAATTAATTTCAAACCTTTAAAAGCTCGATATGTAAGAATGAAGGGTATAAAACGGGCAACCCAATTTGGGTACTCTTTATATGAGCTTGAAGTTTACAATGATAAGCATCCTTCAAAAAATGACTCTCCGCTCCAGTTTATTAAATTAGAGTTGGAGGATGCCAAAGGTAATTTGGTTTCTGATAATTTTTATTGGAGAAACAATAAAACAGATTTAGACTACACCCAATTAAATACCTTGCCTAAGGCAGATTTAACCGTTAAATTAAAAGATGAAGTTTTAACTGAGAATGGAGAAGGGATGATAAAGTTATTGGTGAAAAACAATTCGAGTACAGTTGCATTTGCTAACCGCTTGAGATTAGTAAACAAAACTACTCAAAAACGTGTGTTGCCTGTAATAATGGATGAGAATTATTTTACATTAATGCCAGGCGAGGAGAGGGAAATAACCATACAAGCCGGTATTAAATTGCTTAAAGGCGATGTGAATTTCTTGTTGAAACAATATAATCAGGATGAGCAAATAAAGCTTTCCGTAAGATTTTAAACAATTAACACTATAAAGAAACAATTTTGTTAGTCAAAATATTAATTCATAATATTGCTAAAACGATTTATAAGCTAAATTAATTCTTTATCGGCGTTTAACACAAAAGATTTTGATGTTTATTCGTGATAAAAGATCCCATTTTATTAAACCAAATAATGAAGTTAAAATTTATTACACTAAGTATATGTGTGCTGTTTGTAACCAGCAAAACCCTTGGACAGGAAACGGATTTACTTCGTTACGTAAATACATTACAGGGCACAGATTCTGAATATTCCCTTTCATACGGGAACACTTATCCAACTATAGGGCTTCCTTTTGCTGAACATTTTTATTCTCCGCAAACCGGTAAAAATGGAGATGGCTGGAAATATCAATATAAAGCAACAACTATAAGGGGTTTTCAGCAAGTGCACCAGTGTAGCCCTTGGATGAATGATTATGCGGTATTTTCATTAATGCCAGGAATCAGAGCGTTAAAAGTGAACGAAGATGAAAGAGCGTTAGTCTTTAGCCACGAAAACGAGATAGCAAAACCAAACTATTATAAGGTAAAGTTTGATAACGGTATACAAACAGAGATTTCTCCGGTAGAGCGTGGAGCGCATATGCGTTTTACATTTCCAAAATCAGAGAAAGCTTTTTTAGTCTTTGACGGTTTTCTGAAAGATTGTGAAATTAAAATTCTACCAAAAGAGAGAAAAGTTATAGGCTATGTAAACAACGGTAGGTTTGTTCCCGAAAATTTCCGAAGCTATTTTGTGTTAGAGTTTGACCAGGATTTTGTATCCTATGGTACTTGGGAGAATGTGAAAGGCGAAATTAAAGCCGGCAACACTTCAGATTTTGGTAAAGGAGTAGGTGCTTATTTCGAGTTTAAAAAAGGAGCAAAGCTGCAAGTAAAAATGGCTTCTTCCTACATTAATCCGCAGCAAGCGCAACTCAACTTAAATCAAGAATTATCAAAATATAAGAAGCTAGAGCAAACAAAAGCCGCTGCTGCAAAAGTATGGAATACCCTTTTGGGAAGGGTGAAAGTAGAAGGTGGAACAGAGGAGGAGTTGGCTACATTCTATTCCTGTTTGTTCAGAGCCAATTTATTTTCAAGAAAATTTTATGATTTGGATGAAAAAGGAAAGCCGTACTATTACAGTCCTTATGATGGTAAAATTCACCAAGGATATATGTACACCGATAATGGTTTCTGGGATACATTTAGAGGGCAATTTCCGTTAAGCAATATTTTGCACCCACAAATGCAGGGCAGATATATGCAGTCTTTGTTAGATGCGCAACAGCAATATGGCTTTTTCCCTACATGGTCAAACCCAGGAATGTCTGGCGTAATGCTGGGCAATCATGCTATTTCCTTGTTGGCGGATGCCTGGATGAAAGGGATACGAACTTTCAACCCCGATAGCGCACTAAAAGCTTATTACCATGAAGCAACGAATAAAGGTCCATGGGGAGGCTCAAACGGTCGCGAAGGCTGGAAAGATTATTTTACAAAAGGGTTTGTGCCTTTAGGCAATGTACATGAAAGCACCGCAAAAACTTTAGAATACGCTTACGATGATTTTTGTGCTTATTATTTAGCAAAGGCTGTTGGAAACAAGTATTACGAAAACATTTTTGCAAGGCAGATGATGAACTATAAGAATGTTTACGATGCTAAGGTTGGATTTATGCGTGGCAGATTAACCAATGGAGAATGGGTGCCGAATTTTGACCCGATAGAATGGGGCGGTGCTTTTACAGAAGGCAATTCGTGGCAATACACTTGGTCGGTTTTTCACGACCCAAAAGGTTTAATTGATTTAATAGGCGGAGAAGAAAGGTTTAATGCCAAATTAGATTCATTTTTTACAATGAAATCCGATATTAAATACGGCACCTACGGTAAAGAAATTCATGAAATGAAAGAGATGGTATTGGCAAATATGGGGCAATACGCTCACGGCAACCAACCAACACAGCATGTCCCTTATCTTTATAATTATAGCGGACAACCATGGAAAACCCAAAAACAGGTGCGCATGATTACTTCACAATTGTACAGTGCAAAACCACAAGGTTATCCCGGAGATGAAGACCAAGGGCAAATGTCATCGTGGTACGTGTTAAGTGCATTGGGTATTTATAGCGTTTGCCCCGGAACAGATCAATACGTTATCGGTAGTCCAGTTTTCAAAAAAGCCACCATCACTTTAGAAAACAGGAAGAAATTCATCATCCAAGCGGATAATAACAGCAAAGACAATGTTTATATCCAGTCCGCAAAATTAAATGGAGAAGTTTTTGAGCACAATTTTATCACCTATAAAGACATCATAAATGGTGGGATACTGCATTTCGAAATGGGCGCTCAACCAAATAAAAGCAGAGGAATTAATAACGCCGATAAGCCATTTTCTTTAACTGATTACAATTAATTTTATGAAACAATTGTTTATAACAATTTTATTGACTGGATTTTATATCGGGTCAAGTGCACAAAAACTGACTTCAAATAATAAGAACATAGAAAAGGCTTTTAACCTTGCCGTAGATATTGTTAAAGGGAACGTTCATGACGATATTTTAGCTGCAGGTGGGGATTATGGTGGGGAGTGGACACGAGATATTGCTATCAATTCGTGGAATGGCGTTAGTTTGTTTTATCCAAAAGTAGCGGAAAAATCCCTCTGGAGCGTCACTAATAATAAGGAGACAATTGGCCATCAGTATTGGGATAAGATAATTTGGGTGGTTGCTGCGCTTAATCACTATAACGTAAATGGCGATAAAGATTTTTTGAAGCAGGCTTATATATGTTCTTCAAACACGATGAAACAATTGGAAAACGAACAATTTGATGCTAAATATGGACTGTTCAAAGGTCCTTCTGTTTTTAATGATGGCATTGCCGGTTATCCCGCCCCAATTTTCGACAGTACCAACAGCTCTACCTTTGTGCTGGACCATAAGAATTCAACAGATATCAAATGCCTGAGTACAAATTCTGTTTATTATGGAGCTTATCAGGCTTTAGCAAAAATGGCTAAAATTCTTGGAGAGAACGAAAAACAATTTGTTGAAAAAGCAGATGCGCTGAGTAGCAGTATTCGCACCGCATTCTACAACAAAAAGAAAAATACATTTAATTATTTGATTGATGGAGAGGGCAAAATTGATAATTCGCAGGAAGGTTTAGGACTTTCATTTGCTGTAATATTTGGCATTGTAAAGGGTAAAGCAGCGAAAAAAATCATCAATAATGCATACATTTCAAAATTCGGGATTCCATCCATTTATCCTGATTTTCCGAGGTATTCTCCACAAAAACCGGGCAGACATAATAATATCATTTGGCCTATGGTTAACGGTTTTTATGCGAAAGCAGCTATCGAAACAGAAAATTTTAACCGCTTTAACGAGGAACTACAATCGCTAACTCACTTAGCTATTGATGCTGATAAGGGCAATGGTGATTTCAGAGAAATTTACAATCCTTACAATGGAGCGCCTTTTGGTGGGTGGCAAAGTGGAAAAATCACCTATTCCTGTAAAAAGCAAACCTGGTCTGCAACAGCCTATATAGATATGATTCTTTCGGGAATAATAGGTATGAGATTTAATGATGAAAATTCAATATCGTTTCAGCCTTTTATGCCGGAGGGAATTTCCAATATCGAATTGGAAAATGTAGCATACCGGGGTTCAAATCTAAATATAAGCATACAAGGGAAAGGGAATAAGGTAAAAACTTTGATGCTGAATGGTGTAAAGGTTGAAGGAAATAGGATAGCCGACTTGCCACAGGGTGAAAATCAAATTAAAATTGTTTTAAACTGAACTGAATCAAATAAATGAGAGTAATTAAAAATATTTTTTTTATCGTATTAACCGTTCTTTTTTTTGGGATTAAAAGTTTTGCTCAAACACAGGATAGCCTTGTACTTTCCAACGCATTGCAAAGCAATATGGTTTTACAGCAAAATAAACCATTTAAAATTTGGGGCACAGCGTCACCAAAGGCAGAAATATCTATTCAAACAGATTGGATGCCAAATCCAATAAAAGTTTCGGCAGATGAAGACGGAAATTTTATGGGTATCATCAATATTCCAAAGGCAAAAAAAGGTGATTTTACTGAACATACTTTAAATGTGAGTTCGGCCAAAAACAATATTAAGCTTGATAACCTTTTAATAGGCGATTTGTGGTTTTGTAGCGGACAGTCAAATATGCAGTTTTCGGTAAAGGAAATGATTGGTGCCGAAGAAGAAATTGCAACTGCAGACCAGCCAAATATCCGTTTGCTAAATGTAGAATTGAATTTTAGCGCAACTCCGATAAATGATTTTAAAGGAGATTGGCAAGAATGTTCTCCTGGAACAGTAAAAAGTTTTAGCGCTGTTGGTTATTCTTTTGGTAAAGAGCTGTATGAAAATTTAGATATTCCAATTGGTTTAATATTCTCCGGAATTGGCGCTTCCGGCGTACAGGCTTATGTTCCGCAAGATGTTTTGGCTAATGATACGCTTTTGAACAGCGTTTATCTACAACCTTATTTGCAAAGCCCCAAATCAAAAGAAGTAATAAATGGTGGTTTTTCGTTTGAGAAAGTCATGAGGCCTTTTTTGTTATATAATGCCATGATTCATCCTTTCCTTAATTTATCCATTAAAGGCATTTGCTGGTACCAAGGTGAAGCCAATCATAATGAACGCGAAAGCTACACCAAGGCAACGCAGGCGATGATCAAGTCCTGGAGAAAAGGTTTCTCGCAAGGCGAATTGCCATTTTATTATGTTCAAATTGCACCTTATTTTCATGAAAAGGAAGATCCCAAATTAGCTGTTGATGCTTTTTTTAGAGAAGCACAAGAAAAGGTATCAGCCTTAAACAACACCGAAATGGTGCTTACCATGGATGTCGGAGACGCAAAAGATCTTCATCCAAAAAACAAGAAACCAGTGGGCATCCGTTTAGCTAAAACTGCTTTAAACAGAACATACGGACAGTTGGATGTAGCTTATCAAGGTCCACATTTTAATTATGCCGAGTTTAAAAAGAAGCAAGCTATCATTCACTTTAAGCCAGAAACTTTGGGCTCGGGCTTAAACACCAACGATGGAACAGCACCATCATTTTTTTACATAGCAGGGGAAGACCGAGTTTTTTATCCCGCACAGGCGGTAATTTCTGGTACCGAAGTGATTGTAAAATCTGCAAAAGTGAAAAACCCGGCGTCAGTTAGGTATGCTTTCTTCAACTATCCGGTAACAAATTTGCAGAACAAGGAAGGTTTTCCTGCTGTCCCTTTCAGAACAGATAGCTGGCCAGAAGATAATGCTAATTCAAAATAGCGAAGAAGATAATACAAGGGATTTTTCTATTACTAAAACGTTTTTTAATTAGGATTTAAAAAGCTTGGAACATAAAGCATGTTGTGGGCATGGCGTTTTCCGATGACCGGGACTGATTTACAAACCAATTTTATTTCGTTTTTTTTATTTCGGTTAGATTTAAAAAGTTTAATTCTTGCTAGATAATTAAGTGTATTTTTGATAAAATCCATTACATTTACACTTATGGGCATATTGGAGAGATAAACTCCATCATTTGTTCCAATCCTTACATAATTTTAATCTCGTGAAAAAGAAGTTATCTATTGTAGACTTAGCGAAACAATTAAACATCTCTCCAACCACAGTTTCTTTTATTTTAAACGGAAAGGCAAAGGAAAAAAGAATTAGTGATGAATTAGCGGAAAAGGTACTTAAACAAGTGGAAGAGGTGGGCTATAAACCAAATGCGCTAGCTCAAAGTTTAAGAACCGGGAAAACTAAAATTATTGGTTTAATGATAGAGGATATTTCAAATCCTTTTTTTGCCAACATAGCCAGACTGATAGAAGAAAAAGCGTATAAAAGTGGTTACAAGATAATTTATTGTAGTACTGATAACAATATTGAAAAAACTAAAGATCTTTTACAGATGTTTAGTGATAGAAAGGTAGACGGATACATTATTAGTCCTCCAGAAGGAATAGAGGAGGAGATTTTATCCCTGATAAATAATGGTAGTCCTGTAGTGCTTTTTGATAGATACTTTCCAGAGATACCGACAGATTACGTTGTTATAGATAATGAAGGAAGCACTTATAACGCTGTTCAACATCTTATAAAATCGGGCTATAAAAATATTGCTTTTATTACACTTGATTCACTTCAGTCTCAGATGCAGGATCGATTAAAAGGATACGAAAAAGCACTAAACGAACACGGTTTAAATCATCATCTCAAAGAGATATCCTTTTATCAAAATGATGAAAACATCATTAGACACATTACAAGTTTTTTAGAAAGGAAAAATCGGATAGATGCTATTTTGTTTGGCACCAACTATTTAGGTATCAATGGATTAAAAGCTATCAATTCTTTGGGTTTAAAAATTCCAGAAGACCTTGCTATAATTGCTTTTGACGACCATAGTTTATTTGAACTTCACTCGCCGTCTATTACCTCTATAGATCAACCTATTGAGGAGATGTCTGAAAAAATAATTACAATACTTCTAAACAAACTTAATTCTTCAAGTAAGGTTAAAAAGACCCAATCTGTAATTTTACCTACAAATCTTATTATCAGAAATTCCTCAAAAGCTTAAGTATTCCTAATATTTTAATATAAAAATATTAAGAACCACTATTAAATCAATATCTTTGCTAAAACGATTTATATTTGATAATTAGCTTTTATTAAACGCTGTTTAGTTTTTTAACTATGGTGTTTATAAAAGGGCGTTATTATTATTACAGACTTGATGAAACCCAAAATTACTTTAGGAATTGACATAGGTGGTTCACATATTACCTGCGCTTTAATTGATTTAGAAAAAAACAGTATAATTACACAGAGTAAAGTAAGAATGGATGTCGATTCCGGAGGAAACGCTATAGAAATTATCGATAGATGGTTGGAAGCGATAAACAAATCTGTAAATATCGGAAAACATGAATTTCCAGAAAAAATCGGTATTTCAATTCCTGGTCCTTTTCATTATGATAGTGGTATTTGTTTAATGAAAAACCAAAATAAATATGACGCTTTATATGGTGTAAATATTAAGGAGATTATTGCTGAGAAATTAAATATTAAATGTACCGATATCCGTTTTAGTAATGACGCTGCGTGTTTCTTATGGGGTGAAGTTCTGTCTGGCGCAGCTCGTAATGCAACTCATGTAATTGGTCTTACTTTAGGAACCGGATTAGGATCTGCAAGGTTTTCAAATGGCTTTGTAGAAGATGCCGATTTGTGGAATGCTAAGTTTAAAAGTGGGATTGCCGAAGATTACCTTTCTACAAGGTGGTTTATAAGACGTTATTTCGAATTGTCAGGAGCAAAGGTAGCCAATGTAAAAAGCTTAATTTATGATGTTGAAAGCGGTAAATCTTTGGCGTTAGATGTTTTTAAAGAATTTGGACAGAATTTAGGAATGTTTCTATCGCAGTTTTTTCAAAATGAAAAAGACCTGGAAGTTGTGGTGCTTGGCGGAAATATCGCTAAGGCTTATTCTCTATTTGGTAAAGATACAGAACAATATTTACAAGAGAACGGTGTAAACCTTGAGCTGAGACAGGCAGAATTAGGAGAAGAAGCTGCGCTCATTGGTGCTGCCGGAGAATGGAAATCCCATTCTGCTGAATTTTAAAATTTTAATTCTTCTTTGAAGCCTTCTCAAATAAATAGCTATTGGCGGGTAAAAAGTGAGATTATATCGTTAAATAATAGCTAACGCAATAGCGTCAATTATATGAATGATATTAAAATAAAAAACGAAAGTTCGACTACAAAGTTCATGCAGATAGTCGATTCAATTGTGAAAGGAATTGATTCTGGGGAGATAAAGAGGAACACCCGGTTGCCTTCTATTACTGTTTTTAGTAAACGGTATGGCATATCACGTGATACTGTAGAAAAAGCATATAAAAAGCTCGTCGAAAAAGGATACCTTATTGCTATAAAAGGGAAAGGCAACTATGTTTTAGATAGGCAGGACAGTAGGCTGAGAATTCTTTTGATTTTTAATAAGCTGAGTTCGTATAAGAAGATAATTTATGATACATTCTTAGAAACGTTGGGAAGTAATGCCCGTGTTGATCTATATATCCACCATTATAATCCAGACGTATTAAGGGAGATAATAGACGAAAACTTAGACTGTTATAATCACTATGTTATAATGCCCCATTTTTTTCATGACGTGAACGAAGATGATTACCTGGCAGTTTTAAATGCTATACCTGCCGATAAGCTTCTATTGCTAGACAGAAACCTGAATCTAGATAAGGAGGTAAGCGCCGTTTATCAGGATTTTAAGTCAGATATATATATTGCATTGAAAGAATCGATAGGGCTTACACAGAAATATAACCGGATAACGGTTGTTTTTCCGAAACACAGCAACCACCCCATTGAATTAAATGGAGGTGTGATGAAATTCTGTTTGGAAACAGAAAAGCAGTTTGAGGTAGTAAACAGTACGCAAAAAGAATTAATTAAACCTGGTAGCGCTTACATTTTATTGACAGAATCTGATCTAGCCGTTTTAATAAAGCAATGCAGACAGTTGGGGCTTCAGTTAGGTAAGGATGTAGGTGTGCTTTCTTTTAACGAGACAGTTTTAAAGGAACTTTTGGATATAACTGTTGTGACCACCGATTTCGAGAAAATGGGACGAATCGCAGCAAGTTTATTGTTGGAAAATCGTGTAGATCAGGTTAAAAATCCTTTTTATATGATTCAAAGGAATTCTCTTTAACAGGATTTCCGGGGCAGCAAAACTTAGTCTATAACAGACTCTTCAATTCCTTTTTGCTCGGTAGATACGCAAAATAGCTCCCACAGCCTATGGGAGCTATAGCTAATGATCAGTCGATATTTATAACTTTTTTTATCGATTCACTCTTTCCTGATTTTTTCAGTTCTATTTTTAGCAGACCGTCTCGATAGGATGCTTTAACATCATCGTTGACTACATTCTCAGGGAGATTGAATGTTCTGCTGAATGAACTGCAGGAAAATTCCCGGCGGGTAAAGTTTTCATTTTCTTCCTTTTGTTCGTTGCTGGTCTCCGCACTAATGTTGAGCAATCCGTTTTCAGTACTAATTTTAAACTCGTCTTTTTTAAAGCCCGGTGCTGCCACTTCCAGTTCGTAAGAGTGTTTCTTATCTTTCACGTTTACTGCAGGCAATGCTTCTTTCCGAAAAAAAGGTACGTTAAATAAGTTGTCCTCATTCCAGAAGTCTTCCAGCATTGATCCAAATGTTGGAAAACCATTTGATTTTACTAAAGTTGACATAGTTTTAAGAATTAAAATTTTATGGAGTAAAGGTCGGTTTGCCCGAAGGCCTTCAGCATGATTTGTATTGGCGGTTCTAATGATATTCCTCATAGTTGATGCTGATCAGAATCAAGCCAATCACCGCTATGCTCATCGCCGCAAACGTTAACCATACGAATAATTTTGATAGTCGCTGGCTTTTATACACGCCCATAATCTCTTTACTCGCAGCAATTTTTGCAATGATATATAAGAGCGGTACGGTAGCTATTCCATTGAGCACCGCCGCATATATCAAAGCTTTCACTGGATCAATGCCTACAAAATTGATGACAAGTCCAATGAGTGTCGCTATGGTGATAACTCCGTAAAATCCATGTGCTTTCTTCAGTTTTTGATTCAATCCAGAGTTCCATCTAAAAGTTTCAGCAACAGCATAGGCAGCTGAACCGGAAAGTATCGGCACTGCTAACAGGCCCAGCCCGATAATGCCGATTGAAAAAATAATTTTGGCCAGTAAGCCTGCATATGGAAAGGTACTGACCAATGGTTCTAAGGCTTTAGCGGCATCGGCTGCTGTTCGGATATCAGTAATGCCCTTATCATGCAGGGTACTTGCGGCAACAACCAATATGCACCAAGTTGTGAATTCGGAAATGACCATGCCTATACCGTTGTCAATCCGCATAACTTTGATGTGCTTTAGCAGGCTGTCTGTACCCGCGGGTTTTACTATCCTCCTCTCTTTTTCTTCCTCTACTTCTTGGGAGGTTTGCCAGAAGAACATATAGGGCGAGATGGTGGTACCAAAAACTCCAACAATGATAAACAGGAATGAAAAGCTAAACTCTACTTTGGGAATTATACTAGCGTAAAATATGGTTTGCCAGGGCTGTTCTATAATGGCAACCGTAATAGGATAAGCGAGTAATGAAAGTGCCAACCACTTTAATATTTTGGAATAAGTGCGGTAACTGGTAAAGATCTCCAGGATCAGTATGATCGCTGTGAACAGAAGGGTGAGAACTGCAAATGGTAATGGAATCAGTAACCCGGCTGCGGCAGCCATAGCACCAATGTCGGCTCCAATGTTAATTGTGTTGGCCAATACTACGATTCCAACTACCATGTAGAGGGTCTTTTTAGAATAATGATCCTTAATAATGGCTGCAAGTCCTTTTCCTGTAACCAGGCCGATCCTACTGCAAGCCTCCTGTACAGCAATCATAAAAGGAAGCATATAGAGTGCCGTCCAGAGCTGTTTGTAACCAAACTGTGCACCGGTTTGGGAATAGGTGGCAATTCCAGACGGATCATCATCCGCTGCGCCGGTGGTCAGCCCTGGACCAAGGATACTCAATAATTTCCAAAATCTTTTTTTTGGTTTATGAGGTTTCATTATTCAACTTCGATTATCTAAGCTACTCATTAATAGAGTTATAAGAAAATGACGACACTTACTGCTCCAGATGTCTGTGGTCATTTTCTTGCTGTAAGTAAAGAGAGAAATTAGTTACTGTAATGTGCCGACTGAAATAGGGTGCAAGCCACAGTAATTGCCTGCAGGAAGGTGGCTGTAAAAGATTTCATCACTAAAATGGGCAGTTAATTGGGTTGTATCTCCCAGTTTATGCTTGGATATTATGCTTATTCTTGAGGATCAAATGCGATGAAGAATATTGTTACCATAACTTTCAACCCAGCTATTGATAAAAGTACGAGCGTAAAACGGCTGGTTGCAGCGCATAAGATGCATACAACCGAACCTCTTTACCAGCCTGGAGGTGGCGGGGTAAATGTTTCTAGGGCGTTGAAAAAGTTGGGCTTTTCTGCCGCTGCACTATATTTTGAAGGGGGAAAAACGGGGGCTTTTTATTCTGATCTTCTCGTGGCGGAAGAAGTAGAAATGATACCGGTAAAAATTGCTGGGTCCACACGGGAGAATTTTATAGTAAATGAAGAGGACACCGGTAAACAATTTCGTTTTGGCCTGCCTGGTCCAAGGGTTAGTGCTCTTGAGATCGGAATGTTGATCAATCGGCTGACGTCTATTGACTACATCGATTTTTTAGTTGTTTCAGGAAGTCTTGCTCCAGGTATCTCAACGGATATATTTAAAACCCTGAAAGTAATTGCCAATTCAAAGCATGCAAAATTAGTAGTGGATACCTCTGGCAAAGCTTTGAAAAGCGCATTGTCTTCCGGTGTTTACCTCATTAAGCCAAGTATTGGGGAACTCGCAAACCTGGCTGGGAAAACTCATCTAACAGTTAGCCAAGCGATTGATGCAGCAAAAGCTATCGTCAATTCTGGAAAATGTAAGATCATAGTCATTTCACGGGGCGGTAAGGGGGCGGTACTGGTTAGCCCTGATGCAGTTATAAAGGTAAAAGCACCTTTCGTGAAAGTGGTCAGCACTGTAGGTGCAGGAGACAGCATGCTTGCAGGAATGATATTGAGTCTTGCTAAAAATGAAGATATCCAGACGGCACTGCGATATGGAGTTGCCTGTGGCACAGCTGCTACGTTAACAGTAGGTACCGGACTTTGCGACAAAAAATCTGCTGATCAGCTTTTCGAGCTCATCCAGTAGTAGCTTAACAAGCCGGGTTATATGCCACTGTTGTTTATATTAAGCGATTTTGATTTGCTCATCCAGATAAACCTGCTGAATGGCTTTTAGCAGCTCAATTCCTTCTTTAAATGGTTTTTGGAAAGCTTTTCTTCCAGCGATAATCCCCATGCCGCCGGCCCGTTTGTTAATTACGGCTGTTCTAACGGCAATCCCCAAGTCCGTAGTTCCTGCAGACGGACCGCCTGAATTGATCAGTCCGATACGACCTGCAAAGCAATTCATAACCTGATAGCGACAAAGATCTATTGGATGTGGCGAACATAAGGAACTGTACATTCTTTCATCAAATTTACCATAGACCGTTTCTGATTTATTTAAGGCTAGATAACCACCGTTGATGTCCGGCAATTTTTGCTTAATAATGTCGGCCTGTATATTTGCGCCCAGATAATTGGCCTGACCAGTAAGGTCAGCGGAGGCTTGGTAATTTTTGCCTTCCAGATTGAAGTGTTCATTTCGTAAGTAACACCATAACATGGTAAACATGCCCAATTCATGTGCCTGTTCAAAAGCGTTAGAAACCGCTTCGATTTGTCTGAAGGATTCTGGTGATCCAAAATAAATTGTTGCACCGACTCCTACAGCACCCAAGTTCCAAGCACTTTTTACTGAGCTAAACATCACCTGGTCGTATTTATTGGGATAACTGAGCAATTCATTATGATTGAGTTTGGCGATAAATGATATTCGGTGTGCATATTTCCTGGATACTGACGAAAGAATAGCGGTGGAACTTACTACTGCATTGCATTCAGCTTCAAGCGCCAGCCTTACAATATTTTCGGGATCAAAATAAATGGGATTCGGGCAAAATGATGCTCCGGCAGAATGTTCTATGCCTTGGTCGACCGGAAGAATAGACAAGTAGCCTGTGTGGGCAAGCCTACCCGAATTGAACATGGTGTTTAAACTACAGATCGTTTTGATGTTTCTGGAAGAATCTGCGATAATCCGGTCAATAAAATCAGGTCCGGGCAGGTTTAGATTTGCCCTTGGAATGGCCTCGCAACGGTGATTCAGCAGGGAATCCCTTTGGTCATTTAACAAAGAGATAAGTTGATTATGTTGCATTTGGATGTGATGGAATGATCATCAAAGGAATAGTCGTATCCACTGACATATTTCGGCTGTGACTTCTTATGAACATGTCTGAGAAAAAACTTCTTTTCTGGTGAATCATAATCAGTAAGTCAATTTTTTCAGATTTACTTAATGATTTCAATTGTTTTTCCACCGGGCCATTGGGCGCTGTTCTGAGATATACTTTCAGCTTTTTTTTGAGCTCTTTTAGCATAGTGTTTATGCGGGCTTTTTCAGCCATCTCGTTTTCAGCATTATTCTCCTCAACCCGGAATATAAACAATTCTGCGCTTAACCTTTCCACAAGTTTGTACACCTGGTTTAATTCATTCTCTTTCTTTTCAGGATGTTTAAGGGCAAGTGCTACTTTTTCAATCCTCTTGATTTTTGCTCCTAAGGGTATAATAATTATCGGGATTTTTGCGATTTCGATCAGTTCCTTCGCGTGATTGCTTAGTACCCATTCTGACAGTCCTTTCCTTTGGTGTTCGCCCAAAATCACAAGCTCAGCCTGATGATTAGCCACTATATGGGACACGGTGTCAGTAACTCTCCCAATTTCTTCCAGACAGGTGATTTTGGGCTGAAAGCTTTGAGATGCGGAGAGTTTATCGAGGTGCGCTTTAAGTTGGAACAGGTCTTTCTCACTTTTTTCAACAATGTAGTCATAATCTGAAAACGGCAGCACCGGGACTTCAAATTGCGGGATTTCTGCCTGAATATTCATAACGTTGCAGAGTATGATATTTGCGTGGAGCTGGGCAGCCAGATGATAGCCGAATTCAACAGCTTTTTGCCCGGTGCTTGTAAAGTCGGTCAGGAGTAAAATATTGTTCATGATGTTTTAACATTAAATGTGCAAGTATTCGAAAAGTTTGTAGACAAGTACTGCTGGCCAGAAAATGGCTTCCGCAATCCCAAACAAACCGGCCCAGATGTTTTGGGCATGTTGAATAAAGTAAATCATCGCACCGATGAATCCAAAACCGTATAAGGCCGAATGTACTTGTACACTGCTAAAGTTACTAGGTTTCATTATAAAATGTTTAGGAAAGAGACCACTCTTCCGACGCTCTAAGTGGTCTCTCATTTTAACAATTAGTCATAATCAAACTCGGGAATCTCTACATCAATATAGTTTTCCACTGAAGTAACTCCGGGTGCGGCCCATGCGGCATCCGCCGCATCATCTTTTTCGGCAAGCGAACGCACATTTCCACGAAGGATTACCTTACTGCCTGATACGCTTACATCAATTCCTTTGGAATCTAAGCTGGCATGACGTTGAAATGCGGCTGTTATTTTTTGTTCAATGCCATCGGCAGAAACTTTAGGTTTCAGGCTGATAAGATTGAGTACCATCTTTACTCCGGTAAGGGATTCTAAGGCTTTTTTAGCATGGTTACGCTGGAAATCCCATTCTACTTCTCCTTCCAGTTTAACTATACCATCTTCAACTTTGATTTTAATCTTTTCATCCTGTACGGCTGAATTCCATTTCAGGGCATTAAGTGCGGCCGCAGCGATTTCACTATCGGTTTTTGCGTAGGATGGAGACGGACCTATTTGGATATCTTCAGCGACTGCTTTAACACCAGCCACACGTTTGGCAGCCCGTTCTGCACTGAGTTTTTTCATGTAACTGTCCACTTGGCCAGATAGTGTGACCACACCGTCTTTAGCAGTTACTCCAATATCAGAAGTTCGTAGTCCTGGTTCCCATTTTAGCTCTTCCATTACGTCTTTTTGAATTTGCACATCAGTTTTCATAATTTTAAAATTAAAAAGTAATTAATTGTTTATAGGTGCTAATTTGTTGAATCAAAGGGCGATATGGCGTGAGCGTGATTATGTAGACTCGTGATCTTGGTCAATTGAGGCAAATCCACGATTAAATGTGTTCAATAAGCAATCCATCCACCATCCACGGTTATTATACTTCCGTTTATAAAACTAGATACCGGAGCCCTGATTGGTAAATGGTAGGAGAGCCGCTCGGGACGTTAAAAAGGCTCCTGTAAGATTAGTTCCTATCACTCTGGTCCAAAGTTCATCGCTCAGCTCTCCAGCAGGCGTAAAGTCATCCATGATGCCGGCATTATTTACCAGAATGTCCAGTCTTCCATATCTTTGAAAGGTATATGTAAATAGCTTGCTAACATCCGGCGATTGGGATATGTCTGCGGTATAGCAAGAAGCGATGCCGTGGTGTTTTTTAATTTGTTCTGTTACAGTTTCAATGTTCTCGTAGTGTATGTCTGTTAAAAGTACGTGGGCGCCATTTCGGGCAAATAACGTAGCAATGGCTTTACCAATTCCTGATCCTGCACCTGTTACCAAGACGACTTGATTTTGGAGTGATTTCATAATAGAAAAAATGTTAAACGAGTGCGTTAACTTGCTTTTTTATCAAAGCTTTTCTAATTTGCTGAATTCCGCTTATTAGTGCGTCCGGATTAAAGGAAATGCTATCTATATTCGCATCTACTAACATCTGGGTAAACGCGTCGGAATCGCTAGCCGCTTGCCCGCACAAACCGCAGTGTTTTCTTAGAGTCTGCGCTTTGGTTATCATCGTTTTAATCAGTGCTTTACTGGCGGCATTCTCTTCGTCAAATAACCCTGAAACTAGCGCCGAATCCCTATCGATCCCTATAGTCAGTTGCGTGAGGTCGTTAGATCCAATTGAAAAACCATCAAATATTTTCGCAAATTCTTCTGCCAGAATTACATTTGCAGGTAGCTCAGCCATAACTAATATTTCAAGGCCATTCTCTCCTTTTTTCAAACCGAATTCCTCCATTATCATAATAACTTTTTTTGCTTCGTCGACAGTTCTGCAAAAAGGAATCATTGCTTTGATATTAGTAAGCCCCATTTCATTTCTAACCATCTGAATCGCCCTACATTCTAAACCAAATGCCTCCTTATAGCGTTCATGGTAATATCTGGAAGCCCCGCGGAAACCAATCATTGGGTTTTCTTCTATTGGTTCAAATGAGCTTCCGCCTACTAGTCTGGCATATTCGTTCGTTTTAAAATCACTCATACGCACAATGACTTCCTTCGGTGAAAACGCCGCTGCGATCATGGATATGCCTTCAGCAAGCTTTTCGACAAAAAAATCAGTTTTATTGGCATAATTAGCTGTCAGCTGAGCAATTTTTCGGATAGCTGCCGGGTCGGTGACTTCCTCAGGATGTATCAATGCCATTGGATGCACCTGTATATAGTTGCTAATCATGAACTCCAGCCTCAGTAGCCCAACACCATGGTTCGGTAAAAACGACAAATTGAAAGCATTTTCCGGGTCAGCTAAGATCAATTGTGCCTTTGGATGGTTTGGTAGCACTATTTCAGAAATATCTAAAGCTGTTTCGATCCAGTCGAGCTTGCCCTGATACACGAATCCCGTTTTTCCTTCTGCACAGCTTAATGTGATCAACGCTCCGTCTTCAATCATGTTGGTGCCGTTTTCAGTTCCAACTATAGCCACGGCACCCAGTTCACGGGCGACGATTGCGGCATGGCTGGTTCGTCCACCTTTGTTGGTCACCACGCCAGCTACCTTTTTTAACACTGGATCCCAGTCAGGACTGGTGCTTTCAGTAACTAATATATCTCCATTCATAAGTTTACCAATCTCTGAGGGATCACCTAATTTTCTGGCATGACCGGAGGTAATGTGGTTCCCGATCGCTAGACCCTGAGCCAGCTTTATGCCTTGTTTTTTTAGTACAAAGCTGGAGGTTTTTATACTCTTGCCAGCAGGATGGATGGTTTCTGGACGGGCTTGTAAGATATAAATGAGACCAGATACTCCGTCTTTTGCCCATTCAAAGTCCATATTGCGCTGGTAATGATCTTCTATAACAATTGCCCAAGCTGCCAGTTGCTCTGCCTCTTTATCCGTTAATACCAGTTTATTCCGCAGGTTTTCCGGTGTGCTTTGGTTGATTGTGGAACGTATCAAATCTTCATCCTGTGCATAAACTAGCATCTGGTCTTTGCTTCCCAGTTTTCTTTGCAGCATGGCTCGCTGATGCTTAAGAATGGCAGGCTTATAAACTAAAAATTCGTCTGGACTGACCAGGCCTTGAACAATGTTTTCACCCAGTCCCCATACTCCGGCTAGATGAACTACGCCTTGAAAACCTGATTCCGGTTCTAGTGTAAAACCAACTCCCGAACAAGCTAAGTCGGCTCGTACCATTTCTTGTACGCCAACGGAAAGCAGCACTTTGCTGTGGTCGAAGTTTTGGTCTTCACGGTATTTGATTGCTCGGTCAGTATAGAGGGAGGTAAAACATTTTTTAACCGCATACAGTAGGGAAGGGTTGCCCTTAATGTTGAGGTAAGATTCATGCTGGCCAGCAAAGCTCGCTTGCGGTAAGTCCTCTGCGGTAGCGCTACTTCTTACCGCAACAGCCTGCATTCCGTCATCGAACATGGTCTCGTAAGCCGAGCTGATTGCAAGGTTGAGTTCTTGTGGAATTTTACCATTAAGCATTAATTGCCGTATTTTAGTCCCGATTTCGGCTAGGTTATTAAAAGTGGTCCTGTCAAGTGAGTCCAGCAGATCTTTGATTTTTTCTTTTAAGCCGTTATATTCGAGGAAATAGCTAAAAGCAGCGGCGGTTATGGCGAAGCCTTTAGGTATCAGGATGCCTTTAGGTGTAAGTAAGTTATACATCTCTCCCAGGGATGCGTTTTTTCCGCCTACTTTTGGTAAATCTTTGAGACCGATTTCCGTGAATTTTTTTATATAGTTTTCCATGATTCCAGGATAGTTTTAATAAACAATGTTGGACAAGTCACTATATTGTTTGGCGTTACTTTTCCTTTCGGTCTTCATCTTAGGTATGATTAATAGGGGCAGGTGCTGTTTGGACAGGAGTTGATCTACGATTCCGTCCCGATGGATACCAAATAGGTAGGAATGATGCTGATGACTTAAGACCAACAGGTCTGTTCTGCTTTCCCCACAATAGTTAATTATCCTTGATGAGACTTTTTTGCCATATACCTGCTTGAAGTTTATCAATGTTGGTTTTTTTGCACAGATTTCTTCGATATACTTCTTTACGGGCGAATATGGAGATCTGGCAGGTTTTCCGTATGACTTGATGTGAAGGATTTCTAGATTAGCTGAAAGTTTTCGACGCAGATTTGAAAGGTATGACAAAGCGTTGATATCTTGTTCCATTAAATTACTGGCGAAGGTCAGGTGAATAAACGCACTTAGCTGAACAGCTGGAGGTACAATCAATATCGGTAGCGTTGAGTGGTCAACCACGGTTTTTGTATCACTTCCGAACAGAAAGTGATCGGCAGATGAACCTGATTTTGCACCCATAGCAATCAGCTCCACCCGGGATTCGGTCAGCATTTTTTGTATGCCGCTCAGCAGTTCCCCTTCACGGATCAGGGAGTTGATAACCGGCTGAGAATGGGTTGGGAATTTTTCTTTAGCTATTTGTTTCAAAAGATCAGAAAGAATTTTTAGCTTATTTTTAACGTGTTCATACCAGGTAATGGACTCATCTGCTAACGGAATACCGGGATAATAGCTGATGGCAGAAATGGTATTATTACAATAGAGTAGGGTGATGTTACATCCAATTTGCGTGGCGAGTATAGTGGCTGTCTCGGCTGCGTGTGCTGCATTATCTGTGAGGTCTGTAATTACTAAGATTGATTTTTTCATTTCATTTGGCGTCAGAGATTTATTGTTGACAAACCGAAATTATAACACCCCCTGTTCAGATGCGTTGACGATAATCATTCTTTTGATATGATTGTAATCATCTGGCGAATAGATGTATGTCTATATTTTTGGATGTGGTTCAATCTAATTCATTAACGATGAAAGCTTGTGTATAAAGTACCGGGAAAATTATCGACGAAGTGGCCTGTGGGAAATGGAGTCAACCTCAAAAGCAGTAAGCGCATAATTCTATTGTGATGAAAACTTTAATGTATATCTTCTTAATCATAATTGTGGTAAGCCAGGCCCATTGTTAGGACAAATGGATGGAAGAACTCCCAGATCAGTTAAAAAATAATTCTAAGGAATTCGGTTTGTATTTTCCGGGCGCAGTGAAGAGATTCTACTAGGAAAACCAGTTTCGGCCTGTTTGGATCAAGCCAAAGGATGAGATACATATGAATGACAGGGTAGGTAAATATCAACAGCGTTAAACTGATTAAAAAAGCCTGTACCCATGAAAATCACCTTTCACCTGTGGCATCCGAGACGCGTAACTGGAACGCGATAATAACATTTACCATCTAGGTCAAATATTGGAGGTAAACTATATAATGTTCGGCCAAGGTTGGCTTTTAATTAATTCGAAACTTAAAATAATAAGATTATGAAACCACTATTAGTACCCGTAGACTTTTCTAAACCGGCGGAGAACGCCGCTAGGTACGCTATTCAGCTCTCCAAAGCCGTAAAATCAGATGTCTGCCTTTGCCACGCCTTCCTTGTGCCTGCTGAGGCTACCGGTAGTGAACAAATTGTTTGGCCATTATATGAACTGTCGGCACTTGAATCTACGGCAGACGAACATCTCAAACACTTAGCAAAAAAACTGGAGCTCGAAGCTCAACCTATTCACAACACTCCTTCAGCTTTTCATCCTGCTATTTCGTGTTCCGCTATTCCAGGAGATACAACTGATATGCTGAACCAGCTTGTGAACGATAAAAAGGCTGGGTTAGTTGTCATGGGGCTTTCAGGTGCCAGCGCAGTCAGCAAGTTTTTCATCGGTAGCGTAAGCCGGCGTACCATTGAGCATGTCAAATGTCCAGTATTGCTTGTTCCTGGTAATGTCAGATTCAGAGAAATTAAAAAAATTGCCTTCGCAACAGACTTGAGTGCCGGGGACGTACAAGTTGTTCATTCGCTGTCTGCATTTGCCGCCCATGTTGATGCTGATTTGGTAGTTACACATATTATAGCCGAATTTGATGATGCTGAAAAAAGCAAAAATAAATCAAAAGCTTTCCTTCGCCACCTCACGAATGAAATAGATTACGACCGGATTTACTACCGTGAGGTTATGCATGCCGAAGTAGATGACGGGTTGAACTGGCTTGCGAAAAACGGAAAGATAGACGTATTAGCAATGGTGCATCACCACAAAAGTTTACTTTCCAGAATGTTTGGAAGTAGCCATACTAAAACACTGGCTGAGCATATAAATCTTCCTTTAATGGTATTCCCCTCCTCAAAGCAGTTCACCTTATAATTGTGTTTGAGTTATGACTAAAATGATGTAAAATATTGATTTAGGATTTGTTATGATTCTTGAAGCAGTACGATTGGCTACCGAACGAAGGATTTCATTCTACCAGAATGGATACTGAAACTGTTGATCCTTTTGCATTTACTTCAGTTCCATTAACGGATTTTTATAAGAATAGTTGATCAGAACAATATACGCTTTATTGTTTTTAACACAGCCCAATCTTCCGGTAACCTGACGACCTATCAGCTCATCAGTCTTTAGTGAGTTTCCTAACAGGGCTATTGTTATATTTTTGAGTAAAATTAAAGTGCCTCCCCATCAGACCGATTGACGAGGGTCACCTGTTAGAATAACTCGTATCAACTGACCCGTGGCAAATCGTCGTTATTTTTAGTTAAGTTTTTAATGTTTATGAAAACACTTACGAAATTATCAGCCAAGGAGCTTGAGTATTACATCAACGTAAGACGTTGGAAAAAAGAACTGGATTTTCTGGAGGTTGAAGTAGCGTTTATCAAGCTTCTTGAGGATGAGATGGAACGCTTTGGTGCTCGTCGTGATAAGTTAATGAATGTTTCATCTTTTCAAAAATTAGCAGATCTGGTTGTGGACAAAGAACAGGTACTGATATTGTTAACTACCCAGCTGAGTGATCTGGAAAAGCTAACCGAGGGTGTGCATACTAGACAGTCGGGTCAATTGGCAATAAACCAGGCCCAGTTAGAATACCAGTTTAATGACATCGTTCGTCAATTCCGAGATATCAAAGGGCATTTTTTTAAACATATCGGACAAATGATAGCAGGCAGAAGGAAATTAGTCCACTAATAAATCCTAAAAATTTAATTATTTATCGAAACAAACGATTTTCAACCTATAGTGAGCTTTTGAGACCTTCTGTTAAGGCTTAATGCTTGTGATATTGGTATCTCGTATCTGCTATACCGATTGCAGATTTCGATACGGATACATTTTTGTCACTGAAGACATCAACAAGGTTCTTCAGTTGATAAAAGAAAGACGCATTATAACTACAACCTCGAACCGCAAAAGCCTTATGGGCTGGTTATCTGAAGAGTACTAATTATTAATTGATTTTTATCATTAGAGGCATTGATTTACATCACGTTAACTCAAGGTTCTAGTCGATTAAATTTGAGGATGTCCGAACAAAATGGAAACACCTAAACTCTTACATACGATAATTGAGATAGGGTGATGGAATAATTAAAATTGATAAACGTGGAATTAATAAGAGCCCGAACCCTTCAAGGTATGCTATTTTGGTTATAAAGGCTAAGAAGTGCAGAGGTTTAAAAAACAATCTGATTCAACACAAACATCGCGGAAAACCAATACCTAGTCGCGGTTAAAGACAATGAAATCGGTATACCTGAAGAAGATCAAGAAACGCTATTTCAGCCTTTTTTCGGAGATCAAAATAAAGGACCATTCCTAGAGGGGCAGGTATAGGGCTTAACATCATTTTTTAGACATGGAAAGCTGATTGGAAGTTAGTCGCAGCTTGGAAGCCGGTTAAATATGGCTCGCAGTTCACACTGGCGTTAGTGAGGAGGACAGATAAGAGATCACTCTCAACAAAACGATATGGAAAAGAAAATCAAGGTTCTAGTTATTGAAGATAATCCCCATATAAGGGAAAGCACTTGCGAGATACTCGGGCTCGCTGGGTTTGAAACCTGTCAGTCTGAGAACGGAAAAGTAGGTGTTGATTGTGCACAAAGGGAATTGCCAGATATTATTCTTTGTGACATTATGATGCCAGAGCTCGACGGTTATGGAGTTCTGCATTTATTGGCGAGGCATCAAGAAACCTCCACTATTCCCTTCATCTTTTTAACTGGTAAAACTGAACGTTCGGATATGCGCAAGGGGATGGAAATGGGCGCAGACGATTATTTAACCAAACCATTTAATGAAATTGAACTTTTACAGGCTGTCGAGTGCCAGTTAAAAAAAAGGAAACAGCAAAAACTAATTTTTAGCCATACGCTTGATTATATACAGACGTTGTTTGCCGGAAAAAAAGGTTTAGAAGAATTTCGAAAATTAGCAACGAAGCGCAAAGTAAGGCATGTCAAACGAAAACAGGTCATCTACTATGAAGGTGATCAGACAGCAGGCATCTATTTAGTAATTACTGGCAATGTAAAAACTTTCAGAGTGGCAGATGATGGACGTGAATTATTGACAGGAATTTATGGGCCTGAGGAATATTTCGGTGTTGCGGTGATGCTTTCAGGTAACGACCATCAGGATTCTGCGGAGGCGATAGAGGACTCTGAATTATGTCTCCTGCCAAAAAACATGGTAGAAGAAATGATTGGTAAATATCCCGATGTCGCCTCAGCTTTTATAAAGTTGCTTGCAAATAATGTGCTCAACGACGAGGAGCAATTGTTACAGTTGGCTTACCATTCTGTACGTAAACGCATGGCCCAGCTTTTAGTCCGCTTAAAAGTGAAATTGGGAGATGAGGATTTGAGTTGCTTAAATCTATCGCGGGAGAATTTAGCTGGAATGGTAGGCATAGCCACGGAAACTGTAAGTAGGATTCTGAGCGATTTCAAAGAGGAAGGTATAATTTCCCGTTCTTTGAATGAGCTAAAAATTCTGGACATTGAGAAACTCGAGAAAATGAAAAACTGACGACTACCCCCGTTTATCAATACGGCAATATCTTTAAAGTTTAAAAAATTTGTTTATATTCTATCCTCGTCCTTAGTCGTAAATACCAGGCTTTTTGTATAATATGCTCATCCAAAAGCTGATTGGATTTTGCATCAATCAGCTGGATGCTTTGTATGCTTTAAGCGTTGTTGGTAAAACGGGCCAATAGTCTGTGTTTATGCAAAAGTTGAATATTTAAAGGTAGATTGCCCAATTTGATTTGGTTATTTCTGCAAATTGAAAGAAACCATTGCCCTTACTGTATATCCATTTTGGATATCCAAATCTCTAATGGCATTGGAAGCGACGACATCGCTCCGGGTGGCATAAAAAACCGGACCGCCGGCAAGTGAAAAAGCCAATTTTGAATTAGATGGTGCATAGTTTAAAGACGGTCCTATTAAAAGTTTTGCTCCGCCTTCAGCTTCATCTTCCTCCCAAAAGCCTTCTAGGTCTTGTCCAATAGCTTCGACACCTGCAAAAAAACCGTCGAAAAGTCGATGTTGGAAACCAGCAGAAGTCGTAAAATCTATTTTATCTCTCGAATTAGAAAAAGCCTTTTCAAACAACATATTTCCACCTAATCTCCACTTATTGGTATTCCAAGCAGTTGCAATTCTGCTAAATAATGCTCCAACGCCGTCCCGGTCTCTACTCAGCCCCAGTCCAAACCCTAACTTTGGACCAAATTCCTTTTTGCCTCCTAAAAAGTCTCTAATCACTTCTGCTTGTTGGGTGCTATTTACACCCCCTGAGCGAGCAAAGCCTAACGCCGCGTTAGCGTATAAAGTAAATCTATCTCCTAGATAACCTTTTACTGCAAATTTCTGATCTAATCCGTCGTATCCGAAAGGTCCGGAGGTTCTTTGCCCGTAACTGCCTGTATAATTGATATTCCATTTTGGAGAGCTTCCAGTTAAGGTATTTACTGAAAACAAAAACGGACTTGTTGAAGATTGATTTACAGTTTGAGCTTTCAATACCGTTGTAGTCAATACAATTGCTAGTAACAGCGTGAAGAATTTTTTCATAAGTTGTTTATTTGGATATATAAATATAAAATTGAACATATTTTAGTAAAGGATTAATGAGGCTAAATAGCTATCATATTGGTCCGGTATCAATAATTAATCATCATCGTCTTTCCTTTTCTTTTCAGGGATGACAAAAGCACTTCTTCTTGGTGCAGGCATGATAGCGTCTTCTCCTTTTACTGATTTCCAAACCACCTGATTGAGTTCTAGGTCAGGAGCCTCATCTTCTTTGGCAAAATTGAAAGTTTCGGATATTTTAGAACTTTTATTTACCGCTACATTTCTAGTATCTAAATCTACGTTTGATGTTTTATGGGTGTAGGGGGTGAAATTAGGAGTTGAGGTAAAACAATCATACAATGGTTTAGCGGCAGCGTCGTATTGGCTCATAGGCGGAAGATTTAAAATCAATTCCATTGTACGAAGAAATCCGCTGGTAGAGTACATATTGCTTACTACTGCATTTCTTTTTGTATAGGGACTGATAACCAAAGCCGGCGAACGGTGCGCATCTACATGGTCGGGACCATTTTGTGCGTCATCTTCCAAAATAAAAATCGCAGATTCTTTCCAAATTTTACTATGAGAAAGATGTTCTACAAACATTCCAACCGCCATATCATTATCTGCTATTGCGGCAGTTGGACTGATCTTTCCTTTTTTCTGCCCGCTGGTATGATCGTTCGGGAATTTAATGGTATTGAATTGCGGAACCTCGTTTTTTGCCAAAAGCTCATCGAAATCTTTCATCCAGATGCGACAACGCGTGGTGTCTTTAATTTCAAAGTTAAAAGAGGGGTATCCTTTACAAAAATTCCCTTCTAAAACTGGTATAACTGTGCTTTTCTCATCGGCAAACTCTCCATAGCTACGAAAAGTTACTCCCGCTCTTTTACAATAGTCCCAAATAAAACCATCTCTAGGATAGGTGATTTTTCTTTTACCGCCATAATCGCCTGCACCGCCTCTTTTGCCATATTGGGTTGGCCAAGTTTTTTCTACATAATCATTTGCATAAGCGCCCATGCTCCAGTTATGACCATCGGCGCTAACCTCTGCATCTACATAAAAATTGTCTAATAAAACAAATTCATTTGCCAAGGCGTGAATATTTGGCGTAATACGCTCAGGAAATAGGCAAAGTTTAGGATCACCATTTCCCTTTTCAACATCACCAAGTATTTGGTCATAAGTCCTGTTTTCTTTGATGATATAAAAAACATATTTAATTGGGCTTAGGTCTCCTTGTTTAAAAGGGATGGGGTTATCTTTTGATGGCATTTCTTGTGGTTTTTTAAAAGGCGTGTTGTTGTAAACCATTTGTATATAGCGCTCCATCAAATCATCCGATGGATCATCAATCACAGACATGGTGCCTTTAAACAGTCCGCCAATATATTGCAGCTTGTTGTTTACAGATGAACCTTCGTGGAGTTCGCTGTCATCATCGCGTCCGCCAGGTTGCGGGCCTTTTGGGTTGGGCATACTGCTAAAGCCTTTTCCGTTGGCCACCCATATTTTGCCTTTGCTATATTTTACACTTGTAGGATACCAACCAACCGGAATAAAGCCTTTACTCTTGCTTTTGCCTATTTTGTCCACATCAAAAACTGCTAAACAGTTGTTATCTGCATTGGCAATATAAAGTGTTTTTTCATCGTCTGATAGCGCTAAACCGTTAGTGGTTGAGCCTATTAATTGCGTTGGATAAACAGAGCATGAGATAATTTCTGCCACTTTATTTGTTTTGGTATTAATGACAGAGACCGAATTATCCCCACCATTGGCTACAAAAAGAAAATCACCTTTTTTATTCAATAGCAGTTCGTTAGGCGAATATTGTGTGCTGATAGTTGCTGTTATTTCTTGTTTTGCAGCATCTACTACTGCCAATTTATTAGCGCCCCATAAAGAAATGTATAGCTTCTTTTTATCTGGAGATAGTATGCAGGAGAAAGCTTCGGATCCTAAAGCAATTTTCTTGACTGTTTTTTTAGTATCCAGATTAATAATATATAAGCTGTTATTTTCTTTGGTAACTACATATAAAAGTCGGTTATCATCATCAACAGCTAAACCCGTTGGACTTATTTTGGTTGGCCATGGTTTTCCTAAACGAAGGGTATCTGGCTCTTTTAATTTTTCCTTAACAATAGGATAGATAAGGATGATATTATCATTTCCTCCAGAGACATATAATTTATCATCTTTTGTATTGAACTGTAGCCCATACCAGGATTTAGAAATTTCCTTCTCGTCGATTATTTTTTCTGTTTTAGTATCTATCAGTTGTATAGTTTGAATGCTTTGGCCGTTGTTGGTCACTGCCATCATCTTTTTGTCATGAGAGAGCTGGATGTTTAAAGGCAGGTCTCCCAACTGGATGGGCCGGCCTACCGGACTTAACATCCACCCATTAGGTAGTAAAATTTGTTCGCCACTTTTTTTTGCATGTTTTTCTGAAGGCAATTGTTGGCCAAACACAAAATTGGCTATCATCAGAAGATAAACTATTCCTAAAAATCTTTTCATTTTAACTTGGTTGATGGATGCAAATAAGCCCTCTTATATGAATTTTCTGTTAAGTTGTTGTAATGCTTTAAAAATATTACGTAGCGTAAGTTAAAAACTATCTAATTAAGTAGTCCCACGTATGTAAGTGTTTTTGTTTGAGGCCACTTAAAGACCAGAAATTAATGCCATGCTAATAAAAATGATTAAATGTTTTCAAAATTGTTAAATCCATGAATTAATCTTTAGATAACCATTTATTGTTATAATCATTACCATCTGTTTACGCTCAGTTTACCTTTCCAAATGATTTTTGTGGCTTAAAAATAATCAAATAACGTCGAAAATTTTAAGCGTAATGAAGAGAAACAAATCCGATTTTTTAAAACATTTAACAGAGAAGGCCAGAAACAGATTATCCTTATATGAAATTGCCTGTTTGTTATTCTTTAGTTGTTTTTTTTGCGTGAACGCCAGCGCCTTTTATCAGCAACAACCTAAGCAGTTAACCATAAATGGGCAAGTGCTAGAAGAGGCTACCGATTTGCCATTACCTAGCGTTACCATAAGAAACAAAGCCAAAAAATTTTTAGGAATTACTGATGTAAATGGGAACTTCTCTCTAAAGGTTGAAAGTGGCGCAGTAATTATTTTTGAAATGATCGGTTTTGCACCCGCAACATATACCGTCGGCAATTCAGCTTCTCACTTAACAATCAAAATGAAAGTTGGAGTTAATGAACTCAACGAAGTGGTAGTTACTGCGCTGGGGATTAAGAGAGATGAAAAAGCATTGGGCTATGCTGTTACTACAGTAAAGGGTGAACAACTTACAGATGCCTTATCAGGCAATTGGACAGATGCCTTATCAGGCAAAGTGGCGGGTTTAAACCTCATTCGCTCCAATAGCGGGCCTGCGGGGTCTAATAAGATTATTTTACGTGGGGAAAACAACCTTACGGGTGATAACGAAGCTTTAATAGTTGTAGATGGCGTAGTAATTAATAACGGAAGTGGTAGGCGAACCGCAAATGCAGGAGAAGCTGTTTATGGTACCAGTAGCGATAATATGCCTGCGGATTATGGCAGCGGTTTAAATGACATTAATCCAGAAGATGTTGAAAGTGTAACTGTACTTAAAGGACCAAGTGCGGCTGCATTATATGGCCAACGTGGAGCAAACGGTGCGATCATCATCACCACAAAATCCGGACGTCCAAACAGAAAAGGATTGGGAATCACTTTCAACTCTAATTCTTCAATAGAAACTGTAAACCGCTGGCCGGATATGCAGTTTGAGTACGGGCAGGGCTTAGATGGCGCCAACTATTACTCTTACGGTACCACAGAAGATGGAAAAAGTACAAGTGGTACTAGTTCTGCTTATGGTCCACGTTTTGACGGACAGATGTTTTTTCAATATGATCCTGCAACCCAAACAACAGGTACTGAAAGAACGCCGTGGATTCCTTACACCAATAAAATCCACCATTTCTTTGAAACCGGACAAACATTTACAAATTCTATAAGTGTGGACGGAGGTACTGATAAAACTACCGCCCGTTTTTCTGCAACAAATGTTTCTAACGATTGGATTACACCCAATACTGGTTATGGAAGAAATTCTGTAGCGCTATCAGTGAATTCCAAAGTCAATAAAAAATTAAACATCGCTGCAAAAGTTAACTATACCAATAAATTCAGTGACAATTTACCTGGAGCGGGATATGGAAATCAGTCTTTAATGTATTGGTTTATTTTTTGGCAACCAAACGCCGACCCAGATTGGCTAAAGAACTACTGGGTAACCGGACAGGAGGGGCGAAAAATTGAATATCCTTATAGTACTTATCCGGAAAATCCTTATGCCATCTCGTATGAATTTATCAACAAGATGAAAAGAAATTCTGTTACTGGTAATGTACAAGCCAACGTGGCTTTAGCCAAAGGATTAAGCTTGTTATTGCGAACTTCAATTGATATGGGATACGAGCAGAGGGAACAGGACCGCCCGTATGATGCCGGAACTAAATTGCCTAAAGGCTCTTATCGGTCCCAAAATATTTATTCGCAGGAGTTAAGCAGTGATTTTTTATTGAAATATGGCAAGAAAATCAATAGAGATATAGATTTCTCTATTTCTGCAGGTGGAAGTATTTTAAGAAATAATTACAACAGGGACGAGATCAGAGCGGATTCTCTAACTTATCCAGGATTGTACATTGTAGCTAATGCCGCTGGTCCGTTGGTAACCAGGCCAGATAAAAGCCGGTATAATATTAACAGCTTTTATGGTTTGTTTACCGTCGCTTATAAAGACTATTTATTTTTGGATTTAACCGGACGGCAAGATTGGAGCAGTGTTTTAGCGACACCAGAAAGAACTGACAATGTAGGCTTTTTCTACCCTTCGGCTAACGTAAGTTTTATTCCATCAGAATTATTCACTTTGCCAAAATTCATCAGCTTCGCTAAATTCAGAGCATCGGTTTCTGGCGTAGGGAGTGGCGGAACAACACCTTACAGAACTTCCTACAATTATAGCATTGCAGGTTCTGGCCTTTATCCCGGTGGCGCATTGGAGAATCCCACGCTTTATCCAAATCCCGATTTAAAGCCTTTAAAAACAACAACCGTTGAAATAGGTACCGATTTAAGATTTCTTAAAAACAGATTAGGGTTAGATATAGCACTTTATAAAGGAAATACAAAAAATCAAATTTTAACCCGGATAATTGATCGCTCTACCGGTTATAATACAGAATTAATTAACGCAGGGAGGGTAAGTAACAAAGGGGTAGAAATTGCTTTGAATGGAACACCTCTTACTTCAAAAGAATTCAAATGGACAGCAAATGTTACTTTCTCCGCCAATGCTAACCGAGTAGAAGAGCTGGCAGACAGCTCTGTAGTATTAAGAACCGGGCCGGTTGGAGGGGGCCAAATTGTAGCCAAAGTGGGTGGCAGTATGGGAGATTTGTACGGAAGGGGATATGTTCGTTCACCAGACGGACAAGTAGTGTATGATGAAAACACCGGGTTTGCAAAAATTACAGATGACGTTATTTATTTGGGAAACACCATGCCTAAATATAAAGCCAGTTTCGGCAGTAATTTCAGATACAAGCAGTTTGGTTTTAGCTTTTTGTTTGATGCGCAAGTTGGGGCAGTTGCACACTCGCTCCTGAACTACAAAATGGTTGAACAGGGAAAACTGACAAGCACCTTGCCGGGTCGATATAACGGGATTATCGGTAACGGAGTGATACAAAACAATGATGGGACGTATCGTAAAAACGATGTAATCACTTTTGATGTTGACGAGTATTACCGTTCACAAATGGGTTCTAACAATGCCGAAGGGAGCACTTTCAGCACAGACTTTGTCAAATTCAGAGAAGCTAGATTTGATTATACAGTTCCCGCAAAATTGACTAAAAAATTGGGTATGCAAAGAGCAACTTTAGGGGTTTACGGAAGAGATCTTTTTGTTTGGTCTCCGTGGCCAATGTTTGATCCGGAGTTTGGAACACTGAGCGGAACGGATATCGTGACTGGTTTTGAAACAGCTCAATTTCCCTCTACCAGAACCTTCGGAGTTAATCTAGTAATAGGCATTTAATTAATAGAAAATGGAAATATTTAAAAAATCGAACTATAAAACAATCAGCTTTTTTTTGCTGTTAATGTTAGTAATATCCTCTTGCAAAGATGGTTTTCAGGAAGTAAATACGGACCCCATCAATACCCCTAACGCCCTGCCCGAGCAATTGCTGGCTCCGGCTTTGGTAAATGTTGTATCCAGAGGGATGATCAGAAACAGAGGTTTTAATAACGAGTTAATGCAAGTGACCGTAAGTCAGAGTGATGGAGATGCTTCTGTTTTCAGATACGAGTTTAGAAATACAATATCCGATTATTTATGGAATGCTTGGTTTTTAGAGCTCACCAATTTTAAAAATATTGATAGCCTAGCAAAACAAGACCTTACGCTAAACAAGTCTTATCAGGGAATTTCTTTAATATGCCAATCCTGGGTTTATTCCATGTTAACAGATACCTATGGAGATATTCCATATTCTGAATCTAACAAAGCATCTGAAGGTATTTTCGAGCCGAGGTTTGATAGTCAAAAAGATATTTATTTAGATATTTTTGAAAAACTGGAGGAAGCTAATTCTTTGTTAAGTGCTAACAAAGCGATCTCTGGAAGCAGTGATCCAGTTTTTAACGGCAATATCTCTAAATGGAGAAAATTTGGAAATTCTCTTTATCTGAGGTTACTATTAAGAGTATCTGGAAAGGCAGAGGTTTCAGCTCAGGTGATTGCTAAAATCAAGGACATCGTAGAAACAAGTTCGTCCAAATATCCTATTATGGCCAGCAACGACGATTCCGCTATTTTAAGATGGACTGGCGTGGGTGCTTATACTAGTCCTTATGTTACCAGCGTAAGAGAGCAGGATTTTAGATCGCCGGCAATAGCGAGCTTTTTTATTGATAATCTGAGAGATTGGGCAGATCCACGTATCGATATAAGCACTTACGGAACCAACGGTGTTAACAGGTGGGGCATTACCCAAGGTAGCAACGGATTTGCAGGTGTTCCAAGTGGTTATGTTCCAGGAACGGGCGTAGGTAAACAATCCGATTTTTATTCTTCGGCTCAAAAACCACAGTCTTTACAAAATGACCCCTTAACAGGAATGATCATGAATTATGCTGAATTGCAATTTATTCTGGCTGAAGCTGCTGCAAAGGGTTGGATTAGTGGTAGTGCGGAAAATTATTATACAACCGGTGTATTAAACAGCATCACTTTGTGGTTGCCTAACTATCCCAATGCAACAGCGTTGGGTACTCCTCCAAGTCCGCCGGTGGGCATTACAGATGCTACTTTCCTTAAATATCTTGATGATGCCGAGCTTAAATGGGATGATTCTTTGCCTCTGGATGCTCCAGCCGGAACTATGAGTAAAATGGAAAAAATTCATCTTCAAAAGTATTATGCTTTGTTTCTGGAGGACTTGCAACAATGGTTTGAGTATCGCAGAACCATGCATCCATCTATCCCATACGGTCCCGGTTTAAGAAATAATGGCGTAATGCCCGCAAGGATGGTTTACCCTGTTTATGTACAATCGGCAAACCCTACCAATTACAAGGCAGCGGTGGTAGCTCAGGGGCAAGATTTGATCAGTACACAAGTTTGGTGGCAAAAACCTTAGTTAAAAAATTAAAACCTATTTAAATATAATCAGCATGAAAAAAATATTATTGTATATATTGTTGTCCTTCATTGCCACAACAATTTTATACTCGTGTAAAAAAGATGGGAATTATATGGGTGGCACCATAAGTCCTTATATTCCCATTTATGACTTAAGGGCTATCTATAAAAATTCGGATATCAAGCTTAACATTCAAAATATGTTTGGCTCTAACAAAATTACCGGAGTAGTAGTCTCCGACCATTCTGGAGGAAATATGCCGAATGGCTTATTGGTTGTTCAAGACAAACGCCGTTTAAATGAACTTAGAGGAATTTCAATCGCTTTAGGTGCAGAAGCCGCCAACTATATTCCTGGAGATTCGGTAGTTGTTGAAATTGATGGGGGCTTGTTAACCCGTGTTAATGGCTTATTAGAGATTACCGGAATTTCGCCTGTTAATGTTACCAAAGTAGCATCCGGAAAGGAAATTCCGGCAAACCGCGTTCCCAGCAGTTATATTTTGGCAAATACGGATAAATATGAAAGCACTTTGGTAGCCATTGTAAAAGGAGGTTTTGACCCTTTACCTAATCCAACAGATGAGCTTTCTGGCGATAAGATTTTAAATGACGGATTTGAAAACATCAATCTTCATACAGAAACATCGGCCAGCTTTGCAAACCAAAAAAATCTGCCCATTGTAGGTAACTTTTTCGGGATTGTTTTCAATACAATGGATGGCAATGGGAATTTAGTCCCCGAGGTAAGGTTAAGAAACGCAGATGACATTATATACCTGAGCTCAGAAATATCAACTACACCAATTATCATCACCGGCTTTATGTCTGACGTAAAGGGAGGCGATGGCAACTATGAGTACATGCAGTTTATGGCCACCAGAAATATAGATTTTTCTGAAGAAAATTTCTCAGTCGTTGTCACCAACAATGCAGGGGCATCTATTCCAACAGGTTTTCCGTCAAAGGGTTGGGCAACTGGTGCTGCCGCAACAAAAGGCAATGCCAGAACCTTTAAATTTAACCTTACATCCGGTACGGTAGCTAAAGGCGAGTTTTTTTACGTTGGAGGAACAGCAAAGAAAATAAACGGTTCAGGTTCAACCGATATCAGTTCCTCTAAATGGATTAGGGCATTTAATTATACCGCTATAAACGGCGATGGTTTCGGACAAAAAACAGATGGGCTTTTTGCAAATAGTGGTAACGCATCTGGATTTGCAGTTTTTAAAGGAACAGATGTAACAGTAGATTCAAAGCCCTTGGATGTGATATTTATTGGTAGTGGCGGAAGTTTGTATGATGCCGGTCCTCCTCCCGCCGGATACAAAATAGCAAATACGGATTTTTATGATGTTGTAAATCCAATCACTTTAGAATCTCAACCTTATTACACTAGTGGTTCAAATACTTTAAATTTTAATTATCTACCAAAGGACATTGGTTATTTTAACAAACTGGGTGGAATACATGATCCAAGACTGGGGAAATGGGTAAAAGCAAGAACACAAACAGGTGTAGTGCTTACAAAATCTTCTGTTTTGGAAGAAATTGAAGGCGTTTTTCCGTTGCCCAATCCAGAAACCCCGAATGATACAGGTGTACCATCTACCACACTAAAGCAGTAAAAAAAATATATATGAACAGAAGATCATTTATACAAAGCATAGGGCTACTTTCAGGTACTGCCTTTATCAGTTTACACGCCAGTGCCTTTTCCTTATTAGAGACGGGGACGGCAATTAAGGGAAGAGTTACAAATGGTGGCAAAGGAATAAAAAATGTAGTAATTTCCGACGGTTTTTCTGTTGTTGTTACAGACGCCAAAGGGTATTATACACTGGTTCCGAATAAAAGAGCGACGAATGTTTTTATGAGTACTCCTGCGGGCTACGAGTTTAAAAGTAATCATAACATTGCTGCGCAGTACGAAGAACTCGGTAAAGCGGATAGTTTTAATTTTGAGCTTACGCCATTAAAAAGAAACGATAAAAATCATCATTTCATTATTTGGGCCGATCCGCAGATTAGAAATAAAAAAGACGTAGCCCAATTAATGGAAACGTCAGTTCCGGATACTGTTGAGCTTATAAAATCCATTGGTCCAGATGAGTTGGTTCATGGGATTTGTGTAGGAGATATAGCCTGGGATTATCTTGAATATTTTGAGGATTATAAAAAAGCGGTTTCACTTTTAGGAATCCCGTTTTTTCAGGCTTTAGGAAACCACGATCAGGATTATCGACAAGGCGGGGACGACAGCGCTGATAAAACTTTTAAAAAAGCTTTCGGTCCCACTTATTATTCATTTAACCGCGGAAAAGCACATTATGTGATTTTAGATGATGTGAGGTATTCGGGTGTAGAAAGAACGTATGACGGCTATATTACCGAAGAGCAACTGGATTGGTTAGCTAAAGATTTACAGCATGTTAAAAAAGACGATTTACTGATTGTTAACCTCCATATCCCGGTGCATAATTCCGTAAAAAACAACGAGGCTTTTTATAAAGTGTTGGAAGGGTTTGAAAATGTTCATGTAATGTCTGGTCATACACATTTTAATGTAAATACAATCAAAAACAATATTTACGAACATAACCACGGCACCGTCTGTGGCGCATGGTGGACAGGGCCAATCTGCACAGACGGAACTCCAAGAGGTTATGCACACTATGAGGTAAATGGAAATCAGTTAAAATGGTATTATAAATCAACCGGGATAGAAAAGAGCCACCAGCATAGTATTTATATTGATACATTAACCAACCAAAAGCGGTTATTGGTAAATGTTTGGAACTATGACCCAGAATGGAAAGTAGAGTATGCACTTGACGGGATACCTATGGGAGAATTGGCACAGCAAACGGGATTTGATCCGCTTTCTGTAAAACTTTACAAGGGAGATCAACTGCCCGTAGGCAGGAACTTTCCGGAGCCCGCCCAAAACAACCATCTTTTCATGGCCCATTTTAAACCAGAAGTAAAAAGGGTAACTGTTACGGTAACAGACAGGTTTGGGAATAAATATGTTAAAGAAGCGCAAGCCTAATAAGCAAAGTATTACAAGCTTTGACATGTGCAATCAAAAATCAAGTATTGAAACTCGTTTTAGGAACGCTATAAGTGTTCCTAAAACGAAAACTCTTAACGAATCCTATACATAAATCAAAAAACAAGCATGTATCTTTTGATTTATAAAGCCGTCAGTAGATTGTATTGGAATGATAAATGTTCTGTAAAATAATATTATTTAGTTAATTTATAAATAGTTAGTTTGTCTATCAGTGAATTCCGAAACTGTTTGTTGTTCTCATGATTTTTGTTTTTAAATGATTAATAAACTGATTTGAATTATTTCTCAAAACAGGATTTATTTAAAAACTAAAAAGCAGTTCATTTGAATCTAAATGAGTTTTCATATAATGATATAAATTATTGTATATCAAATATTTGAATGCTTTCCAGTGACCTAATGTAAAAATTAAATTAGGTAACCTTTTAGTTCTCACGACAGATGGATTGAAAAGGATTATATAGACTGTTAAAAAACAGAAAACCCCTTAAATCATACAATTTAAGGGGTTTTAGTGACTTTTCGTAGCCTAAAAGTCGGGATGGCAGGACGGTTAAATCCTTCCGCAAATATTTATATATCAATAAGTTGATTGAGCGTTGCGATAGCTACTCACTGTTTTGCTCACATTAAGTTTAGTAGCTATTGGTTCAAATTTAATCATTCTATTTATATAATACAACTCCTATTCCTTGGAAGTGTTCGCTAGAGCATCTTCAAAGTCCTCTTTTATAAAGACCCACTAATCATTGTTCTTCAACAGCGTTTCAGGGTCATCTATTTCGATAACTTCTTTCACTTTTTCTAAAACGTGTCCAATTTTTAGTTATTTTTACCTATGTGATTAAAACGTGGGATATTTTCGGACATAACAAATACATGGATTTACAAGAAAAAAGTTGTAACTTAATTGTTCCTTTCCCTTTTCAAAGGCGGGATGTTTTTGCTTCTCGTTGGCAGAAAGGAAATAAATCTGGATATATGCCCGCCTACCAATGCAATCCGTAGGATTATCGGGCGCATAAAATTACTAGTGGAACTTTTCAAAATTACAGCATAAAACTTATTTGCCATTTACAGATAGCCAAGTAAAAAAACATTTAGATGGGATTCAGCGAATAGGCGTTTATCCGCTCTTAAAAGACAATACCGCAAATTAGAGTTTATTAAAAAAACTAATGAGGAATTTTTGTTGAACTTTTTCTTTGTGTTTTAAACCTACGTGTTTGGAATTAGGTCAAGGGTCCAAATCTTTAACACGTTGTTATCGCAGTGTTATCCTATTCCATGCTTGAACAATAAAAAGCAACAAAGTGCTAATATCAGAATTCGATTTCAGATGTTTAGGTTTTGACTCCGCACATCATAAGATTGCAGTCTTTTTACGATTTATAATTTGTCCCATTTAATTCCCTAGCATAAAAACACATTTTTTTGATAGTTTTGTTTTGAATGAAAGAAGAGGCAAAATTAGTAGGCGTTAAAGAAATTGCGAGAAGAGCAAATGTGTCTATTGCAACTGTAGATCGTGTTTTAAATAATAGAACTGGCGTTTCTATTAAAACTAAGGAAACCATTCTGGCTATTATCAAAGAGTTGGATTATCAGCCTAATATTATGGCCAGAAGATTGGCTTCAAAAAAAACATTAAAATTTGTGGCTCTTATTCCTAGTGTTTCGCAAGAATCTGATTACTGGAGTGCTCCATATAAAGGAATACAACAAGCGGCATCTGAAATAAAAGATTATGGAATTACTGTAGAAACGCATCATTTTGACCAGAATGAAAAAGCAACTTTTATTAAGTTGGCAAAAGAGGTTTTAAAAGGCGGGTATAACGGAGTGCTATTGGCGCCCATGTTCGAGAACGAATCTATAGAATTCGTTAAATCTTGCGAACAGCTTGAAATACCCGTGGTATTTATTAATTCGGATATAGAAGAACAAAAAACCTTAACTTATATAGGGCCTGATTTGTATCAAAGCGGTTATTTATCTGCACACGTGATTAATTATTTGGTTAAAGATGGAGATGAGGTATTAATTGTGAATGTTTCTAAAGAAATAGATCGTCATCACCATTTATTAAGGAAGGAAGAAGGCTTCAGGACCTATTATCAAAAAAAAGGCAAGAAAGTGAATATTGATAGGTTAGATATTCATAGTACAGATTACGCATCGGTTAAGGAAGCGCTCAAAATATCTTTAGACCATAAAAAAGTAGATGTTGTTTTTGTAACTAACTCCAGGGTTTCTACAGTGGCTAAATATTTACAGGAAGCCCAACTCAATCATATTCAGCTGGTAGGTTACGATTTTCTTGATCAGAATATACAATACCTAAAAAATGGTGTGATTGATTTTCTGATTTGCCAGAAACCACAAGAGCAGGGATATAAAGGAATAATGGCTTTATACAGCTATTTAGTTCATGCCACAAAGGTAGAACGCGAACAGTTTATGCCAATTGATATTATTACTATAGAAAACTACCTTTATTATAGAAATTAGCAAACGCTACGTAATTATTGATGATATTCTTAATTATTTGAGAGTTTGTTGTCAATAATGATATTTATTTCCTGATCTATTGTGCCTTTTACAGATAAAACGACCATTTACCACAAATAAATAGAAATATTGACTTTAATCTTAAATAAATTTGCTTTTATAAGATTAATACTTATCTTCGTTAACGTTACCGTAGTAATTAATTGATACTGATTTAAAAGATCGGTATAATTTTTAGGAATAAACGTGTACGTAACCGTTAGCAATAAATATATGAGCAGAACCAGTAAAACCACTTTATTAGCGATGATGTCCTTAATTCTTTTTGTGTTGAATGGAATGTCGCAAACAATAATTACAGGAACAGTTAAATCCGTAAAGGGAGAAGTACTTCCAGGAGTGTCTATTAGAGTTAAGGAAAGTAAGGAAGCGACCTCAACAGATATTAACGGTGTATTTTCTATTCATGCGCCTAAAGGTTCGGTTATCATTTTGGAATATTTAGGTTTTAAAAGCAGGGAAGTTGTAATAACCGAGAACTCAGTTTTGAATCTCGTTTTACAGGAAGATGTAAAAGCTTTAAAGGAAGTTGTAATTATAGGTTACGGTACTGTTAATAGAGAAGATTTGACAGGCTCTGTAGGGCAAGTGGATATTAAAGATTTAAACAAAGCACCCGTTGCTTCTTTTGATGAAGCTTTAGCAGGCCGTGTGGCCGGTGTGCAGGTGTCTTCAGCAGAAGGGCAGCCCGGTAAAGGAATAAATATTGTTATTCGTGGTGCCAATTCACTTACGCAAAACAATTCTCCATTATATGTTATTGACGGGTTTCCGATTGAGGATCCTACAAACGCCGCAATTAATCCTCAGGATATTCAATCGATAGATGTTCTAAAGGATGCCTCAGCAACGGCAATTTATGGATCAAGAGGGGCAAATGGTGTAATTATTATCGAAACGAAAAGAGGGAAGCCGGGTAAATCTGTTATTTCTTTTGGTGCATCAATGGGTTCGCAAAATATTACTAAAACGATGGATTTAATGAGCCCTTATGAGTTTGTTAGTTTGCAGCAAGAAATAGATCCAGTGCTTACGGCTACTAAATATTTAAGCGATAGAACTTTAGAATCTTATAAAAATGAGAAGGGTTACGATTGGCAGGATGAGTTATTTAGAACTGCACCCATGCAGACGTATAATCTTTCATTATCTGGTGGGAACACACAAACTAAATATTTCATCTCGGGTTCTGCACTAGATCAGTCTGGTATTTTAATCAATTCGGGTTTAAGCAGATATCAAGGAAGGTTTTCTTTAGATCATTCTGTGTCAGATAAGTTTAAAGTAGGCTTAAATACAAATTATAGTAACTATAAGACTAACGGTAGAATTGCTTCAGACGTAGGGTCAAGCGGTTCAGCATCAAGTTATCTTCTATACAGTATTTGGGGTTACAGGCCGGTTGCCGGTAATGGCATTGATTTAATTGGAGACTTTACAGATCCGGATATTAATGAAAATAATGATTTTAGAGTAAATCCGCTAATTTCTACCCAAAATGAACACATTGTTTCAACCACCAAAAGCATGATGTCGAATGCTTATGCCACTTATAATTTTACTAAAGATTTGGTGTTGAAAGTGACTGGTGGAATCAACAATAGAATGGTAAGAGATGATGGCTTTTTTAATTCTCAAACAGCCAGAGGTACTTCTGCAATACCCACTAATACACGGGGTGTAAATGGTTCAGTTCTTTTTACAGAAACCAGTACATGGTTAAATGAAAATACCTTAAGGTATAAGAAAGAATTAAAAAAACATGTTTTTGATCTTTTAGGCGGGGTAACACTTCAAGGTCAAACAAGAAATCAATATGGTTTTCTTGCACAACAATTGCCTAACGAGAGTTTGGGCTTAAGCGGACTTGATGAGGGAACGCCTCTTACAAACTACGCTCAAGAAAGCGAAAACAAATTGCTTTCATTTTTGGGAAGAGCAAATTATAACTACAGATATAAATATTATGCAACCGCAAGTTTCAGAGCGGATGGCTCATCTAAATTTTTTCCAAATCACAGATGGGGATATTTTCCTTCCGGATCTGTTGCGTGGAGAATAAGTAGAGAAGATTTTATGAAGAATTTAACATTTATCTCTGAATCAAAAATACGCGTAAGTTATGGCGAAACAGGGAACAACAGAGTGGATGATTACGCGCCTTATTCCTCATTAAGTTTTAATCCGGTATATTCTCCTTATCAATTAACTAACTATTCTTTCTTCAATCAAACTCCAGGCAAAGGAGTAATACCGGCCACATTGCCCAATGAAGATCTCAAATGGGAAACTACTTCCCAGTTTGATATAGGGTATGATCTTGGATTGTTTAACAATAAAATTTCCATTACGGCAGATGTTTATAGAAAAACCACCCGAGATTTGTTGTTAAATGCTAATACACCTTATTCTACTGGTTATGCAAAAGCTTTCCGAAACATTGGAAAAGTTAAAAATGAAGGACTTGAGCTTACCTTAAATACAGTCAATATAGATAATGGGAACTTTAAGTGGAATACCAACTTTAATATCAGTTTCAACAGGAATAAAATTTTAGCACTAAATGGAACCGAAAAAGATCTTTACTCCATAATTCCCTGGGAAACAGCATACGTAGCTGCGCCATTATATAAAACATCTGTTGGACAATCTGTCTCTCAATTTTATGGCTATGTATGGGATGGCATTTATCAGACCAGCGATTTTGATTTGGTAGATGGTGTGTATAAGCTTAAAGCTGATGTTACTAAAAATGGAACAACAAATGTTCAGCCCGGAGACGTTAAATACAAAGATTTTACTGGTGACCTAGATATAACAGACGCTGACAAAAAAATCATTGGTAATCCTTTGCCTAAACATACTGGTGGCTTTTCAAATAACTTTCAATACAAAAGATTTGATTTGAATGTTTTTTTTCAATGGTCTTATGGAAATGATGTTATGAATGCAAATAGAATTGTATTTGAAGGAAATGGTTTAAACTATGTAAGTCTCAATCAGTTTGCAAGTTATACCAATAGATGGACACCAGAAAATCAAAGTAATACCTTACCTCGTGTTGGCGGACAGGGACCAAGAGGGGTTTATTCTTCAAGGACAGTTGAAGATGGTTCTTATTTAAGGTTAAAAACATTGTCATTGGGTTATAGCGTACCCGATAACTGGGTTAAAAAGTTGAATATGAAGACGTTAAGTTTTTCATTATCCGCTCAAAACTTAGTTACCTGGACAAATTATACGGGGATGGATCCGGAAGTCTCTGTTAAAAACTCAACACTTACACAGGGGTTTGATTATTCGGCCTACCCAAGAGCAAGAACTATAACTTTTGATCTTAAACTTACTTTATAACAAACAGAATATGAAAAGTAAAAGCACTCAATATTATTTTGTATTAGCACTATTTACCTGCCTAAGTTTAGGTTCATGTGAGAAATTTTTAGATAGCAAACCTAAAGATTTTCTTTCTCCTGAAAATTATTACGATACAGAAGAGCAAATTAATTTTGCCCTTAATGGGGTGTACGATGTTCTGGGGCAAAGGGCAATGTATGGAGATGCACTGATAAGTAGAATGGGCACAGAAGCTGACGAGGGCTTTTATGCGCTTCGTTCTTTTACAGGTCCTCAGATATATAATTTCTCTTCTTCTGACAGTTATGTTACATCGCTTTGGCAATTACTCTACGACGGAATAAATAGAGCTAATATTGTAATAGCTAATATTAATAAACCAAAAATGTCTGACGAGAATAGGGCAAATGTGCTTGGACAGGCTAAATTTTTAAGGGCTTATTATTATTTCTTACTCACCACTAATTGGGGTGATGTTCCCTTGATTTTACAACCAACTTCTTCAGCAAATAATACAAGTGTAGCACAAACACCAACAAAACAGGTTTACGAAGCTATTATTAAAGATATGGAAGAAGCAGAGCCCATGGTACAAGATGCTTCAATAGTAGGTTTTGGCGGTCGCGTAAATAAATCAACAGTTCAGGGTATGTTAGCAAGAGTTTGCCTTTACATGGCTGGAAATCCAATAAATGATAAGACCAAATATAATGATGTAATAAAATGGGCTGATAAAGTAATCCAACCGGGATTTCATAGACTGAACCCTTCATATCAGGATGTTTTTATCAACTATGCATCTGATAAATATGATGTAAAAGAAAGCATCTGGGAAGTTGAATTCTGGGGAAATACAGCAGGAGCATACAGAGAAGGTGGTAGAGTGGGTATTAACACGGGTATTGCAAATCCTAGTACTGCCTTAGGTTATTGCTACGGATTTATCCAAACTACAGCTAAGTTATATAACTCTTATGGTTCTGGTGACTTAAGGAGAGATTGGGCAATAGCACCCTTTAGATATCAAAGCAATGGAACGATTAAGGCTAACTGGAGTCCAACCCAAATTTATCAACGTTTTTGTGGTAAATGGCGAAGAGAATATGAGGTTGTTTCACCCAAATCAACCAATGATTCGCCTGAAAATTTTCCTTTACTACGTTTTTCAGATGTATTATTAATGTATGCCGAGGCTAAAAATGAAATCAATCATGATCCAACAGAAGCTTACGAAGCGATAAACCGTGTGCGGAGAAGAGCATATGGGTTTGATGAATTTACCCCAAACAGTACAAGTGACTTGAGTGGTTTAAATTATGATAGTTTTCTAATACAAATACAAGCAGAACGATCAAGAGAACTTTGTTTTGAAGGCTTAAGAAAATATGATCTGATTCGATGGGGAATTCTCGGGAAAACAATGAAAGCAATAGCAACTGATTTTACAACAGGCGCTCCGGTAGATTATAATTATGGAGCCAATGCCGGTAATAATGTTGTGGAACCTAAGCATTTACTTTTTCCAATACCAGTTTACGAAATGGGATTAAATCCATTGTTGAAACCAAATAAAGATTGGTAAGAACCTTCAATATATAGGCGTTAATAAACGTAATTAATCAAATTTTAAATTCTAAAAATAAGTTATGAAAAAAAAATTACTGTTAGGCTCACTTTGTGTTTTGGCAAATTTATCTTTTGCGCAAACATCTTTCACTGAAAATAATTTGGTGGTTTATAGATATGGGAGTGATGTGGCTACTGCCGGAGTTGCTGTATTTTTAGACGAATATGAAGCTACCGCAACCACAGCGGGAGGTGCCGTAGTAAAACAAACCATAAATGTACCTACTACCACAGTAACTGAAGCAGGCGTAACAAATTATCGACTGAGAGGAATACCAAAAGGAGGTACAAATTATTTAACAGAGGGCTACAGTTCTTTGTCTCCGGATGGAAAATATTTGACAATAATGGGATATGACACCCCAAATGGGGGTGGCGAGGCTCACGATATGGTAATAGGGCTAATAGATAAGGACGGAAATATTAATACTTCACAAACTGTTAGTAACGCCAATGTTGCTCGTCCAAGAAACGCAATAACAAATGATGGAACCGGCTTTTGGATTGCCCCACCAACAGCAGGTACAGGAGTAAGATATATTGCTAATGGAGGTGCTCCTACTGGTAGCACTGTCGTTGGGAATACTTCCTCATTAACTTCTATAAGAAACCTGTATATATTTGACGGACAATTATATGGATCATCGGGTTCTAATACTTTTTACACCATTGGTAGTGGATTGCCTACAGACGGAACAAATACAACAGTTACAGCCAAGGCCTTGCCCGGGTTGGGTAACAACAGTCAAATGGTATTTTTTGATGTTGATGGTACAATAACAGGCCCAGACCTCGTTTATGTAGCAGATGATGTTGATGGAACTAATGAGGGATCTAAAACCGCAAGATTAAGAAAGTATAAATACAATGGGACAGATTGGCTGGCAAAAGGGAGTATAGAAGTGCCTACTTTAAAAAGTATTACCGCAACATTAGTAGGGGATGATGTTAGATTATATGGAGTAACCTGGGGTCTGCCCGATGGAACAAAGAAATCTACTTTACTAAAGTTTATAGATGTGGATGCCGCTAGTTCAAATATTGATGCCTTAAGTTCATTTTTATTAGCAGAAGCACCTACAGGTACGCAGTTCAGAGGTGTGACATTTACGCCGGGAACAACTCCTATAACAACATTACCCGTTAAATTAACAAGCTTTACGCCAAAAGTACAAGCAACAGGCGTCCTTTTAAATTGGTCTACTGCGTCTGAGATGGATAATTCTCATTATGAAATTCTACGCTCTGGCGATGGCAAAAAATTTGATAAAATAGCTACAGTTAAAGGTAATGGTACTGTCTCTACAACTAGTGATTATACTTATTTGGATAATAATCCTTCACAAGGTGCCAATTATTATAAATTAAGTCAGTTTGATTTAGATGGTAATATTACAGACTCAAAAGTAGTGTTTACCAACTTTACTTTAAATGACATCAGCAGTAATATGACTATTTTTCAAACTGGAGAAAATACACTTCGTTTAAATATTACTTCAAAATATATCGCTAAATCCGATTTAAAAATTATTAATCTTTCTGGTCAAATTATAGATGAGCAAACGTTGTTTTTAGAACAGGGTATCAATAATATAGATATTACAAAATCATTTTCAACTACTGGAATGTATATAGCTATTCTATCAAACAGTTATGAACTTTTCAAAAGTAAAATTATCATTAAATAGTAATAGGGTAAAGGATAATTAAATTCTCCGAAGTTTAGTGAATATCAGTAAACTCCGGATACAATTCAACTACTGATTAATTACAATAGTTATATTGAATATTTGGTTTTGAAAAACAGGTATTATGTGACGCTGTTGTTTTATGAAAAAAGGAAGTGCTATAAAACTTATTAAAAATAGATGATGATGATGAGTAGACTTAAAGATATAGCAATATTGCTAGTCTTCATTTTAATTGTGATGCCTTTTTTTTGTTTGGCATCTTGTAAAAGCATAACTAAAGACTTACCAAATGTAGCTAAAGAGAAATTTAGAATAATTGGATATTTTAGGGGAGACCTTGTTAAAGATATTTCTAAAGTTAATTTCTCAGCATTAACCCATATTAATATTGCGTTCGCAAACCCTGATTCTACAGGAAGCTTTTCAGCTATATCTGGTTTAAAGGAATTTGTAATTAAAGCGCATAAAAATAACACCAAAGTGCTAATATCTCTTGGTGGGGGTAAAGCTCCAGAATATTATGCCAATCTTATTTCTCCTACAAAACGAATTAAATTTATTGAAGAAATAAACAAACTAGCAGATAGCTATAGGTTGGATGGGATAGATGTAGATTTAGAGGGAAAGCTGATCACCCAAGATTATGAAGGATTTATAAATGACTTGTCCAATTCTTTAAAAGCGGATATTTTGCTGACTGCGGCTGTAGCTACAGAATATGGAAAAACTTTACCAATTAAGGCTTTAGAAAAACTTGATTTTGTAAATATCATGAGCTATGATAAAACAGGCCCTTGGCGCCCCTCAAAACCTGGTCAACATTCACCATACGAAATGGCGGTAACAGATGTTGAATATTGGCATACGGTTAAGGGGGTTCCTAAAGAAAAACTTAATCTTGGATTGCCATTTTACGCTTACAGTTTTAATGGAGATAAAAGCGGTAGTTATACTTATAACAGAATTGTGACTGACTATCCAGGCGCAGAATATAAAGACGAAATTGAAATGAAAGATGGTTCAATTGCTTATTATAATGGGATTTCTACCATAAGAAAAAAAACTGCTTTAGCACTAAATGAAGCCGGAGGAGTAATGATATGGCAAATACTGCAAGATGCAGATCGAGATCAATCATTATTAAGTCTTATAAAAGATATAGCAGATACGGCACAGGCAAATAGTCAATCTAAATAATGATTAAAAATATATTAACTAAGCCAATTAGATTTTGGATTTTTATAGGTCTGTTTTTTTATTTTTCCTCAGGTTATGGACAAATAAAAGGAGAAAACTATAATTCTTTTAAAGTAAAAGGATTCCACCTTGATTTAAGAGTGCAGGTAATGAAAATGCCTGCACTTAAGGCCTTTGCAAAAAGGCTGAGTGAAAACGGTATCAATACTTTGGTTATGGAGTGGGAGGCTACTTATCCTTATCAAAAACACAGCGTTATTTCTAATCAATATGCTTATAGCCGGGAAGAAATAAAATCTTTTGTTGCGTACTGTAGTTCTATTAATATCGATGTGATTCCTTTACAGCAAAGTTTTGGTCATGTAGAATATATCTTAAAACACTATCGCTATAAACATTTAAGGGAAGATCAGAAAGACTATTCGCAGGTAAATCCTTTAAAAGAAGAAGAGTGTAAAACGTTATTTAAAGATTTATATAGCGATTTAATTTCAACACATACCTCACAATATATCCATATTGGAGGAGATGAAACTTATTTACTGGGCCATTCCGAGGCATCTAAAAAGAAAATTGCAGAAGTAGGTAAAGGAAGGCTTTACGGAGATTATTTAAAAATGCTATGCGATTTAGTAGTTAGTTTAGGGAAGCGCCCGGTAGTTTGGGCAGATATTGCTTTAAACTACCCGGATGCGCTAAATGAATTACCTAAAGAAACCGTTTTAGTAGATTGGAATTATGGATGGGATCTAAACCGATTTGGCGACCATGATAAACTGATGAAAAGTGGTTACGAGATTTGGGGATCACCAGCGATAAGAAGTAATCCTGACAACTATTTCTTGACGGACTGGAACAAGCATTTCAGAAATATCCGAACATTTATTCCTCAGGCTCGGGAGCTTGGCTATGATGGGATGGTGATGACATCTTGGTCAACCTCTGGTATATATTCCCCGGTTTTCGAAACTCATTCAGATATCATCGCTTTACCCGCAATTAGAAGAGTTTATCCCATTAGTGGTTTCAATATGTTAATTGAAGCTTATTTTGAAGCACTAAAATCAAAGCAACCGTTAGTGATAGAAAACTTTGTTACCCAATATGCAGCTGAAAAGTATGGTTTTGATAGAATGCAGTCGGATATTTTTTGGAAAGCCTTAAAAACTACGCCTTATGAAGTTAATCAGGGCGAGATAAGTAAACCAAGTTTAGCTATAAAAGATTTAAGAGATAGTGCAGTTACCGTGGCCCGTCAGTTAAAATCATTAAAGCCTTCAAAAAACAAGGATGAATTTAAACATTATCAGCTTATGGCCGATATCAGGGTTTATTATCTAACCTGTGTGTCTGTTGAAAGCGAGATGAACAAAACAGCTTATAAAGCTTCAAACGCTAAAGATTTATTGGTCATATTAAATCAACTCAACCCAAAAGAATTAAATAAAAGATTTAAAAGACTGAATAAAGATTTACTGAATATTTCAGAGATATCAACTGAAAATGAATTGAGGAATGCCAGATTTGATCAGCTAAAAACCTTATTAACACATCAACTATAGCCTAATGAGAGGAAAAAGCGAGGCTGTACAAGTTGCGGCATTAAGCAAAAAAGACACTGCAATTTCTATTTTTATTATTGGTGTGCTGTTTTTCATTTTCGGATTCGTAACCTGGATCAATGCCATTTTAATTCCCTATTTCAAAATCGCGTGTGAGCTTAATAATTTCCAGTCTTATTTGGTCGCATTTGCTTTTTACATAGCTTATTTGGTAATGTCACTGCCAGCGGCTCAGCTCTTAAAAAAGATAGGTTTTAAAAAAGGAATGATGGTGGGTTTTTGGTGCATGAGTATTGGCGCTATGATATTTGTGCCAGCAGGCTTAAATCGTACTTATCCGCTTTTTTTAATGGGTTTATTTATATTAGGGATGGGCCTTGCCATTTTACAAACCGCGGCAAATCCCTACATCACGATTTTAGGGGATAAAGAAAGAGCCGCACAAAGGTTCAGTATTATGGGCATCTGCAATAAACTGGCTGGCATTATTGCGCCATTACTGTTTGCCGCAGTTATTTTAAGACCTACAGATAACGAATTGTTTAAAGCAATTTCTTTAATGCAGGGTGCAGAAAAGGAGCTGGCTTTAGATGAACTGATCCAAAGAGTCGTTCTTCCTTATGGCGTTGTGGCTGTTGTTTTATTGGCTTTAGGTTTCTTTGTGCGCTATTCTCCGTTACCAGAGATAGATACAGAAACCGAAAGCGAAGAGTTGGCCATAAATAATTTTGGTAAAAAAAGTATTCTCGATTTTCCTCATTTAGTTTTAGGTGCTGTAGCCATATTTTTCCATGTAGGATCTCAGGTGATTGCTGTTGATAGCATTATCAATTATACCACAGAAACCGGCGTTCCATTTTTAGAAGCCAAAGTTTTCCCCTCTTATACATTAACGGCAACCATTATTGGTTATCTATTAGGGATTAGTTTTATCCCAAAAATACTCTCTCAGCTAAATGCTTTAAAGATATGTACCGTTTTGGGACTCATTCTTAGTATAATGGTGTTAACTATAAGCGGAAAAGTTCACTTTTTAGGGCATAGCACAGATATTTCAGTATGGTTTGTAGTGCTTTTAGGTTTCGCTAATTCTATGATTTGGGCAGGCGTGTGGCCTCTGGCCTTAGATAATTTAGGTCGATTTATAAAAATAGGCGCTTCTTTACTGATTATGGGGCTTTGCGGTAATGCCGTTCTTCCTTTGGTTTATGGGCATTGGGCAGATGGTCACGGTTTGCGTGAGGCATACTGGGTATTGTTGCCCTGTTACTTATACCTTATTTTTTATGCTTTTCATGGTCATCAGGTTAAAACCTGGAGTTTTGAAAAAACATCATCTATTTAAATGAATTTAATTAAAATATACAACGGAACAATCATCACTCCCAACAGAAGCATTAAGAACGGAACTATTCTTATTGCTGATGGAAAAATACTGGAGGTAACTGATAAAAACATAGAGCTTCCGGGAGCTATAGAAATAAATGTGGCGGGAAAATATATCTCGCCTGGTTTTATTGATATCCATGTTCATGGCGGTGGCGGGCATGATTTTATGGACAATACCCTCGAAGCTTTTTTGGGGATTGCAAAAGCGCATGCTAAATTCGGTACAACAGCACTAATGCCTACCACTTTAAGTTGCGAAAAGCAGGACTTGTTAGATACCCTTTCGCTTTATGATAAAGCAGACGCATTAAATAAAGAAGGTGCACAATTTATAGGTTTACATATAGAAGGACCTTATTTTTCGATGAAACAAAAAGGAGCTCAAGATCCTCGCTATATCCGTAATCCAGATCCAGAAGAATACCAAGAAATATTAGCTTATTCTAAATCTATTAAAAGGTGGAGTGCAGCACCGGAATTACCAGGAGCATTAAAATTTGGCGAATTGCTTAAAATCAAAAATATATTGCCAGCTATTGCCCATACCGATGCTGTTTATGAGGAAGTGTTAGAGGCTTACGAAAAAGGTTTTACACATGCTACTCATTTTTATTCTTGTATGTCGGGTGTGTCCAGAAGAAATGCCTATCGCTATGCCGGCGTGGTAGAAAGTGCCTATTTATTAGATGGGATGACTGTAGAAATTATAGCAGATGGCATCCACTTACCTGCACCATTGTTAAAATTGGTATATAAAATAAAAGGAGCGGAAAGCATTGCGTTAATTACAGATGCCATGAGGGCCGCTGGAATGCCACCGGGACCGAGCGTTTTGGGGAGCTTGAAAGACGGAATGGATGTAATTGTTGAAGATGGTGTAGCAAAATTAACAGACCGAAGTGCATTTGCCGGTAGCGTGGCTACAACCGATAGATTAGTTAGAAACATGATTCATCTTGCAGAGATTCCATTACAGGATGCCATTAAAATGATAACAGAAACACCCGCTTCTATCATGAATATTTTAGATCAGAAGGGAACTTTAATAAAAGGTAAAGACGCTGATGTAGTCATATTTGATAAAAATATAAATATTGATACCACCATGATAAATGGACAAATTGTTTACTCGGCAAGTGAGCGCCATTTATTGGTGTAATTAATCATAGAAACAAAAAGAATGATCAAAGAATTTAAAGCAAATAATTTAGACGTCAAAGTATATCCTACTAGGGCACATATGGGGATTGAGGCAGCGGAATTAGCCGCTGAAAAAATCAAAGAACTTTTGAGCGAGAAAGATGATCTCAATATTGTTTTTGCAGCAGCACCGTCGCAAAACGAATTTTTAAAAGCCTTAAAGCTAAAAGCAAATGTTGATTGGAATAAAATCAATGCCTTCCACATGGATGAATATATTGGCTTAGATAAAGTTGCACCACAAGGATTTGGAAATTTTTTAAAAGCAAGAATTTTTGATGAGTTACCTTTTAAATCTGTTCATTACCTAAACGGCAGTACAGAAAATGCAGATGGCGAGTGTAATAGATATGCAGCTTTATTGCAACAGCATCCTGTAGACATAGTTTTTATGGGAATAGGAGAGAACGGGCATCTTGCGTTTAATGATCCTCCTGTTGCCGATTTTAATGATCCGAAATTGGTGAAAATAGTTGAGTTAGATGAGGTTTGCAGGCAACAACAGGTGAACGATGGTTGTTTCAATAGTATAGAAGATGTGCCTTTACGGGCATTAACGTTAACGTTACCGTGTTTAATTTCTGCTGATTATATTTTTTGTATGGTGCCTGGACCAACAAAGGCTCAAGCGGTTAAAAACACTGTCATTCAAGCTATCAAAGAGGAGTATCCATCTACGATATTAAGAACCCACCCAAATGCTATACTGTTTGTTGATCAGGATAGTGGTAATTTAATTTATGAACATGCGGAATAAGTTGGCCATACCTTTTTTAGGCATACCAGGTATCCCTTCACCAGAGGATGTTGCAACCTATATGAATCGGTTTGAACCTATTCTTATACAATCTAATCCTTGGCCAAATTTTAAGCATTTTGTAAAAGCCAATTATACTATTGCACATAATGGCAATGCTATATTTTTAAAGTATGTAGTGCAAGAAAATTACCTACAAGCCGTTGCCACTACTAATGGAGAAATACATCAAGACAGTTGTGTGGAGTTTTTTATTGCTCTTGATGAGAATGAGAATTATTACAATTTAGAATTTAACTGTTTAGGAAGTTCTAAAATAGGTTATGGAGCTAGTCGTTCAGATAGAGTTTTATTAGCTTCTAATCTGGTAGAGTTAATCGCCTCTGTTTCGAAGATCAAGACTCATATTATCAATTCAAAAAAGGTATTTGCATGGGAAATTATTTTGGTGATTCCTTTGACAGTGTTCTGTTATAGTCCTATCAACTCATTTAAAGGTGTGAAGGCACAAGGCAATTTTTATAAATGTGGAGATGAGTTGCCTCAACCTCATTACCTTACTTGGAATTTTATAAAAGCTAATGGGCCTGACTTTCATAGACCAGAATGTTTTGGTGATCTGGAATTTATTTAAGCTAGCGATTACGTGAAGAGGAAAATAAATACTGTAATATAATAAGTTGTTAATCATAAGTAAATATTTAATTCACCATTTAAATCTAAAAAAAATGAAAAATTTCAATTTTCTATTTCTTTTCTTAACAGTATTAGTGACCTCATGTAGTAAGCAAGGTAGCCCTGTTCCATCGAATGAATCGCAAGGTGTAAATGTTGGCGATAAAGCTTTAAAGACTTTGGCAACTAACCCTGACAGAGTAGTAGTTGGTTATATGTCGGGTTGGACTAACGTTCAATCAGTTGCCGATAATGTTGATTTAAGCATTGTTACACATATTAATTTATCCAACTTTAAGCCTAATTCTTCGGGAGCCATGATGTCGAATGGTGAACCTCTATTCAGCGACTTTTCTACTTCCGAAATCAACTACGTAGTCAATAAAGCACATGCTAGTGGAAGAAAAGTACTTGCATCTTTAGGTGGTGGGGCACCTAATCCTAACGCAGGAGATATAGCTGTTTTATTCAGAGCAGCGAATAGAACTAATTTTATTAATAATATATCGGCTTTCCTTACTTATTACAATCTTGACGGAATTGATATAGATGTTGAGGGTGCAACCTTAGCTACCATCAAAGCAGAGCAAAATTATGCACCTTTTGTTGCTGCATTAAGAACTCAAATCAATCCTTTAGGAAAACTTATCACTGCGGCATCCGTTGGCTATACTAGTGGGATGATTCCTTCGTCTTCTTATTCTTTTCTTGATTGGATAGGTATTATGTCTTATGATAATGATTGGGGTGGCACTGGTAATCATTCGACCTATACCGCGGCAACAACACATATTCAAAATTTTCTAAATCTAGGATGTCCAGCATCAAAATTGGTCTTAGGAGTTCCATTTTACGGTTATAAACCTACTGTTGGAACGGGTGCTCAATCTTATAAAAACCTTATCGCGATATATGGAACTCAGGTTGCTAATACAGATTATTTCGATGGTTATAAATACAATGGTGTTACCGCAATAGAAGCTAAGACCTATTATGCTGCACAACGCATAAAAGGGGTGATGATTTGGGAATTATCACAGGATGTATTAGGAACATACAGTTTATTGCAAGCAGTTGGCAGAAAAATTAATACACCAGCGTTATAATCTAAAATTTTATCATATCTAAAAGTAGCTGCCTTAATTAAGCAGCTATTTTTATTATAATTATTAATTAATGGTATATATGTTATTTAATAACTAGGGTGATTTAATGTAAAATATATGAAAGAAGAAGCAATTTTTCAAGAAAATGCTAAACGCTATTTATCTCTTGATGTATTAAGAGGACTTACCGTTGCGCTTATGATTGTGGTAAACAATCCTGGTAGTTGGAGTAGCATTTACCCTCAATTTGAGCATTCGGAATGGCATGGTTTTACTTTAACAGACCTTGTGTTTCCAACATTTCTTTTTGTTGGGGGGAATGCTTTAGGCTTTAGCATGAAAAAGCTCAAAGAGGTATCAATATCTGCATTTCTTAAGAAAGTATTGAAACGGACATTGATTATTTTCGGGATCGGATTATTTCTGAACATTTTTCCTTTTGTTTATGAGTTAGATGGCCATTTAACCCTTAAAAATATTCTTGATATAAGAATTTGGGGAGTTTTACAACGCATAGCTATCTGCTATTTGTTTGCCAGCTTAATGATCTATTATTTTAGAAGAGCAACACTTATTGCTCTTAGTATATTTTTTCTACTTCTTTATTGGGTGGTACTCTATTATTTTGGAGACGCAAGGGCTCCATATTCATTGCAAGGAAATGCAGTTTTAAAGTTTGGATCTCATCTTGATAAATGCAAAAAATCTTTATAAGGGATTTGGAATTCCATTTGAACCAGAAGGCTTACTAAGCACTTTACCAGCAATAGTTAATGTTATTGCGGGCTATATAACTACACAGTTTATCCAAAAAAATGGAAATAACTTTCACACAGTAAGTAAACTTATTTTAGGAAGTTTAATTGCGTTTATTGTCGCTCAATTGTGGGATATCTCTTTTCCAATCAATAAGCCTATTTGGACAAGTTCTTATGTACTTTATACTGTAGGATGGGATTTAATTATTTTAAGTGCTCTAATATCATTTATCGAAATTTTGAACTTTAAAAGATGGGTATACTTTTTTGAGGTTTTTGGGAAAAACCCACTTTTTATTTACGTACTCTCGGGTATGATTGTGAGAGTGATTTACCTTGTTACTATAGATGGGACAGCGTTAGGCTCTTTAATCTATCAAAAGTTATTTGTTAGTTGGCTAGCTGATAAAAATGCGTCGCTCTCATTTGCCGTTTGTTACATGTTGCTTTTATGGTTAATAGGCTATATTATGGACAAAAGAAAAATATATATCAAGGTTTAGTTGTAAATCTTGAGCTATGGCATGACAGCGCATTTGGAGAAGTTTATCTTTCTTTATTTTATAGGTGATTAAATGACTATAGAAACCCTAGTAAATCGATAATTGAATTTTCCGAAACAACTCTTAACTTAATTCACACTTCACTTTATATGAAAAATCCGTATATTTTATTGATTGTCCTCATGTATTTAAACACTGCTACCTATGGGCAAAATAAAAATTTACAGTCATCTAAATCCTTAAGTTTAACATGGGAGATTATAGATTCTGGTTATAAAAATTCAGCTAAAACTCTTTCTGAATTAACTTTAGAAAATACAAGTGATAAGAATTTTCCATCTGCTGGATGGGATATTTATTTTAATTCAGCTCATCCCTACGAGTTAAATCAAGATACTTTAAATCTTAAACTAACACACATTAACGGAAGTTTTTTCAAACTATCTCCAGGTCAAAGCTTTGAAGGTATTGCTGCGGGTGAGGCCTTAAAAATACCATTATTAACAAGAGCCTTGAAAAATAGTACCGACTATCCAAAAGGGTTTTATATAGTGTATAATAACAATTCATCAAAGTCTGTACCTCTCAATGTCACTAATAAGTTAAGTGTTGATTATCATGTACAAGAGAGAGAATTAGCTCGACAAATTTATGAGCAAAATCAAAAGGTAGAAAATACTAATTTAAAAAGTCTCTCCCCAATTTTACCAACCCCTATTAATTTTGCGTATTTTAAGGGTAATTTTAGAATGGATCATGATGTTAAGATTAATAATGCAAGTGATTTTAAAAATGAAGCTGATTACTTAGCAAAAGAGTTAGAAAAGATTTCGGGTATTAGACCTCAAATAGCCACAACTGGGCAAAAAAGCATTATTGTTCTACAGAAAAAAGAATTGGTAAATGAAGAGGCTTATGAATTGAATGTCAGTCCTACAAAAATCACTATCTCTGCTGCTACTGGGACAGGCATCTTTTACGGAATACAATCACTAAAAAACATGTTTCCTCCAGAAGTTTGGAACACTAAACCATCTAGTTTTTTAATACCAGCTATTTGCATTAAAGATGCTCCACGTTTTGCTCACAGAGCATTTATGATGGATATAGCTCGTAATTTTCTTCCAAAAGAGCAAATTCTTAAAACTTTAGATGTATTATCATTATATAAAATAAATGTATTTCACTTGCATTTTACAGATGATGAAGGGTGGAGAATAGAGATAAAAGGTTTGCCCGAATTGACTGAAGTAGGAGCGAAAAGAGGGCATACTATTGATGAATTAGATCATTTAATACCTGCTTATGGTTCTGGTCCAGAAGTAAACAATTCTTCAGAGAGTGGTTATTTAAGCAGAGCAGACTTTATTGAAATTTTAAAGTATGCAACCCAAAGGCATATTGCTGTTATTCCAGAATATGAAACTCCCGGACATGCTAGAGCAGCAATAAAATCTATGGATGCTCGCTACCATCGTTTAATGAAAGAAGGAGAAGAGGTTGAAGCTAAAAAATTCTTACTTAGAGATATCAACGATCAATCAAAATATGAGTCCGTACAAGGTTTTAAAGATAATGTCATCAATCCTGCCCTCCCATCTGTATATAACTTCATTGAAAAAATTATCGATGAAACTGTTACTATGTATAAAGAAGCCAACGCACCTTTGAAAACGATTCATTTTGGTGGTGATGAAGTTCCAACCGGTGTTTGGGAAAAATCTTCTGTTGCGAAGGATTTGATTAAAACAAACAAGGAGGTTGATAGCATTAATGGATTATGGTTTTACTATTTTTCTAAGGTCAACCAGTTATTGAAGAGCAGAAATTTATACTTGTCTGGCTGGGAGGAGATAGGCCTCCGTAAAACCGAAATTAATGGAAAAAAACAACTGGTTGTTGATTCGCGTTTTGCAACAGAAAATTTCCATACAGATGTTTGGAACAATTTAAGCGGAAATGAAGATTTAGCCTATAAATTAGCTAATGAAGGTTACAAAGTAATTTTAACCAATGTGACTAATATGTACTTAGATTTAGCCTATAATAAAAGTTATTCTGAAATAGGACAGTATTGGGGCGGTTATGTTGATGTTGACAAGCCATTTAGTTTTATTCCGTATAATTACTACAAAAATCAAAAAGAGAATAAGTTTGGAGAACCCTTACCTCTAAACTTTTATGATGATAAAGTAAAGTTAACAGACGCAGGGAAGAAAAATATAATCGGTTTGCAAGCGCCTTTGTGGAGTGAAATTATTACCAGTAAACAACGATTCGAATATTTATTATTTCCTAAAATATTAGGACTTGCAGAAAGAAGCTGGGCTGCTGACCCTGATTGGGCAACTGAAGTTGATGCAGTAAAAAGTGAGCAGCTATACCAAAAAGCTTGGAGCAATTTTGTAGCTATTATTGGCCATAGAGAATTACCTAAGTTGGATTATTATGTAGGAGGGTTTAATTACAGGATTCCGACACCTGGTTATATTGTTGAAAATAATCTTGTGAAAGCCAATATTTTATATCCAAATTTAATTTTGAAATATACTGTGGATGGTTCTGAACCTAATGTAGATAGCGCATTGTATACATCGCCGATACCTTTTGTTCCGAATATGAAACTCAGTGCTTTCAACAAAAAAGGGAGAAGAAGTAATGTGATAAATGTTGAATAAGTTTAATAGAAAAAAAGATCTAGTAGGGCTAAAAAACTAAGAGCAAGGTTTTATTTAGAGGGTTTCCGTGGAGCTCAAATGAGCGGTTGAAACCACTTGAAAAATATACCACGAATAGGTTGCGTATATAAATTATCGTCCACTAATTCAATATTCAGCTCTTAAAATCGAACCTGATTGATATAAGGTCATTACTCACTTAAATATTCCATAAATTGATTCAATTTCCAATACGTCTTCAACACATCTATTGTCCTGAATAGTTCAAAATCATCTACTTGGTATATTCTTTATTAAGCGTTTAAATTTTTTTATCCTATCTTTTTACGGGTGTCTATAATTTACGGATAGATTGCATGAAACTCATATTAAGTTAATATTGATACTTAGTTTTGAAACGAGAAAACAGGTTTATATATTAACTACTAAAATAATTTGTACTTTTATTTTATAAACCCAAATAATTTTCCTCGCTTAAGGCATAATTTATTATAAATATGTCTTCAGAAATAGTCGTAAATGATGCTGTGTTAAAACGGCTTAGTGAAGGAGACGAGAAAGCATTTCGATTAATTTATGATATGCACCATCGTAAAATTTATCAATTTGCGTTTTCCTTTGTTAAGAATAAGGAGAAGTGAGGAAGTTTTACAAGAAACCTTTTTAATATTTGGATAAATAGGGCAAAACTGGATGTTCAAACGCCTATAGAACCTTTATTGTTTATGGTAAGCAAAAGATTAGTTTAGATGGCTTTAGAAAAGCAGCCAGTACCAGTAAGCTGAGATCGAACCTGATGCTTATGATAAATGAAGCAGAGAATAAGACCGAAGAAATACAAAAATTCATTCGAAAACAGTTGTGTTTGGGGTACATTTATGAAACTTTAAAAAGGTCAAAGCTGATTGGTACCTTTTACTTATAAAACCAATTGATACCTCACAGAACGCCCGGCTCCTTCTAATGAAAAAACACCAATTTCGTTAAGCTGTTGCAAATCTCTTGTGGCGGTAGCTTTGGAGGTTTTGGCAATAACAATATATTTCTTTGCCGTCATTCCGCCTGTAAAACCTGCTTTCCCTTCTTCCAGCATTCTGTTGATTACTTTTAGCTGGCGTTCATTGAGCTGGGGCCTATACCGGTCAAAGAACTTGGCTTTTTTCAACGTAAACTGGACGAGTTCTTTGGAATCCTTTTGGGCTTCTAAAATTATTTGGGAGAAGTAATTAACCCAGTCGGTGATGTCCAAACTTCGTTGTGCGGATTTCAGGTGTTCATAGTAAAATTTCCTGTTTTGTTCAATCGTTTTTGATAGAGAAAGCAACACTGGAGCATTTAAGGCTTGGCTAAGTGCAAATTCCGCCAAAGCTCTCCCGATCCTGCCGTTCCCGTCTTCAAAAGGATGGATAGATTCAAAATACAAATGTGCAATTGAGGATTTCAACAGCGCTTTTGAAATATTGTCCTTAACGGGAAGTCCGGGATTTTTATACCATTCGATAAACTTTTCCATTTCAGTAGCAACAATTGCCGAAGGAGGTGCTTCATAATGCACCACTTCTCTTCCATAAGCTCCAGAAACAATTTGCATCGGTGCTTCTCCTTTTCGCCAAAAGCCAGGGTTTACTTTCGGGTTATGCTCCATCAGAATCTGATGCCAGTAACATAGTAAGTCTAAACTCAAAGGAACGGCTGTTTTTTGGTTTATCTCAACCATTAACTTAGCAATACCCGATGCTCGCTTATCTTTAACAGCTGGATTTTTATGGATACCAAGATTGTTTTTAATGGACGACATCACATCTTCTCTGCTCATGTATTCGCCTTCAATTTCGGAGGTTTTTATGGCCTCTTCAATCAGTATTTCCAACAAGGTTTCCTGCTTGAGGTCTTCATCCAGACCGGTCATCAAACCGTTTGCAGCTCCGAACTCTTGCGCAAAAGCCACGGAGATTCCCTGGAGCTTCTCTGTCGAGTAATTGAAATTAGGCCAGTTTTTGAATTGCCAATTGTACATAATGAGCCGATTATTTTCTTCTATTGGCTCAAATATAATAAAAAAATGAGCCTATTAGAAGTTTTAATCGGCTCATCGTACTTTCGTCTAATTTTTTACAAGCGTTAAATATCATTCATTAATGATGAAGCTGAGCCTCAAAAAAAGAGACAAGAAAAGTTGAAATTTATTTGTATTGAATGTGGAAAAAAATATAAAGCTTTAATTTTTGTAAATTATTGGATATCAAAGTATATACTTATCTTAGCGCATCTTTAAAGAAATTCTCAATCATTTTTGAAAAAGTCCAATCGCTTTTATTAGCGAAGCTTTGTGCTTTGCAGTTTTAGCATTGATATACGGCAACTTCGTTGCCGTATATCAATGCTAAAGGAATTTTGAAATTTTGGAAATACCTACCTCCTGAAAGGAGGTAGGTAAGAATGGAGATTTACAGAACATACCCTCTACCCTGAAAGGGTAGAGGGCTCAGATTAATCCGCTCCTCTATATTCACACATGTCTTCAACTTATAGATTAATTTTTATTTGTTATAAATATTTAATAAATTTATAACAGATTTTTTTTTAAAATATAGTGCAATCTGTTCATAATCAAATATATAATAAGATAACGAAGCATAAACGCGGAATGCTATTTTTTCCAACCGAGTTTTCTGCTATGGGGAGTGTTTCCTCCGTTAATATGGCGCTTTCTCGACTTCAAAAAGAGGGGGTTATTGAACGAATTGCCCAAGGGATTTATTTATATCCCAAAATAGATCCTTTGTTTGGTAAGATGTACCCTTCTACAGAAGAGATTGCCGCTAACATTGCTAAAAGAGATCATGCTCGTATTATACCCACAGGAGCGATGGCACTTCAAAAGCTTGGACTATCTACTCAGGTGCCCATGAACTTGGTTTACCTCACAGATGGTGCACCTCGAAAAATCCAGATTGGCAAACAAAACATCACCTTTAAAACAACCACCGCTAAAAAGTTGGCAATAAAAGGCCCAGTCAGCAGCTTGGTCATTCAGGCATTAGAAGAACTCGGTAAAAATAAATTCGATAAGGATCTGCAAAAAAGGGTACTTCAAATATTGAAGAATGAAACCCTCAAAAATTTGGAACATGACGCTAAGTTAGCACCTGCTTGGATAGCAGCATTACTAAAACAAGCGGCAATAAAAATCAAAGAATGATTAATTGGCTTAAACATACACCGGAGCGTCAACAAGAATTATTAGGGCAGGCCAGTAGCCGTAGTGGATTACCGGCAGGCGCTATTGAAAAAGACTGGTGGGTAACACTGGCACTAAAAGCCGTATTTCAAACACCTTGGGCAGCACAAGTAGTATTCAAAGGCGGTACATCCCTAAGCAAAGCATGGGGATTGATTGACCGCTTTTCTGAAGATATTGATTTGGTATTAGACCGTAAAGTTCTCGGCTATGCAGACGAGCTTAGTAAAACAAAAATTAAGGCATTGCGCCGAGATTCTTGTGCTTTTATTTCAGGCGAATTCCGTCAGGTTTTAGAAGCGGAATTGTTAACCATGGGTGTTCCTGCCGAAGAATTCTCGTTAACTGTTAAAGAAACAACTGAACATGACCGTGATCCGCAGGTCTTGGTGTTAAATTACGCATCGGTACTAGATAAAGACCCTTATTTACGTGAAGCAGTATTGATTGAGATTGGTGCTCGTTCTTTAAGGGAACCTGCAGCACAACGTGAGATAGGTTCAATAATTGGTCAAGCACTGAACAATCGTGAGGTTGCCGGTGCGCCCTTCAGCATTTTAACAGTTACACCGCCACGTACTTTTTTGGAGAAGATTTTTCTGTTACATGAAGAGTTCAGTAAGGCTGCTGAAAAAGTTAAAAGTGAGCGAATGTCCCGTCATTTATATGATATTGAGCGAATCATGCGAACGGATTTTGGGGAACAAGCCCTGATGGATAAAGATTTATACCAAGGAATTATTACCCATCGTGAAAAGTTCAACGCTTTACGTGGTTTGGACTATAGTCTTCATCAGCACGCTACCATTTCTTTTTTACCGCCAACGCAACTGCTAAAAGAATGGGAAGGAGATTATAAGGCCATGAGAGAAAGCATGTTTTATGGCGAATCACTCCCTTTTGCAGAACTGATTGCCAAATTAAACGTTTTACAAAAGCGTATTAATGAACTGGCTTTTTAGAAAGATACAGATTAACCATAAACTTACATCCATGAATTTATCCCTGCTCCTCTGCTGGAATCTTTAAAATTCCAATTATCCATCAATAGTTTGAAGAATGGGTTCGAGATGGGGGTTACCGTATTTTGTTTCAATAAGTTTTGTTCACTTATAAAAATGATTGCTTATTTATCCTTTATACCATCAAACTTTCTTTTATAGCTGCTGGGCTCGTCATAAAAATATAAATGCGTTTTTGTGTCAGGATTATTGATCGGCTTAAGGTGTTTCAGAATGTTGTTCCGAATATCCGGATTTTTAGCCCTTTTTGAACTTGTGAAATCAAAAAAGCTAACTAACAATGAGGCTTTTTTTGCCATACTAATATCTGGAAAAGAGATATAATTTTTCTTAGTCAATTCTAAAATTAGTTCTGCAAATTCTTGTTGTTTACCCAGCCAATTTATTTTATAATGGTCGTTATTAACTAAAGTTATGGGAATGTTGATGTTAGTTACATCTACTTCCATCATTTCAAGTTTATCCTTAAATAGCATAATTAAAATATCGGTCATCTCATCAGCAACCGCTTTTGGAATAAACAGTCTATGAAAAAAAATTAATTGCAAGTCTTTAGATTCCTTAACGTCCTTGTAAAACTTAATCAAATTTTTCATGATAATTATTTCATCGTTGATACCTGCAAATGCGGGTTCTTTTTTAATACTCTCCATCAATTCCATGAAGTCATGATAAATGTTTTCAGTCCACACATGAATAAATTCTTCCAAGTCTAATAACAGACTATCTCTATTTTTCCCTGATAAGACCCAAGTACCTTTTTCTTGTTTAATACCAAATAAGCTGTTCTTATGATAAAACCCATAATTGTCCATAAAGGTACTTGGGATAACAATTTCATCACATTTGCCTGTAGTAAAAAGGGGGAAAGATTTAAAATTTGATGAGTACCATTTTTCTAATTCCTCTTTAGCCCAGTCATTTTCAGTTGGCAAATGACTGATGTAGTTAACCTTTGTTTCCTCTGAAAACAAGATGGAATTTATTTTAGAAATTTGATTTTTAAATGAATCTATTGAAGTTATCATATGCTTTTTGTTTTTCCAAAAGTAGTTTATTGAAGCTCTTTCTGAAATTACGACTTGAATTACGTAATTCAAATGAAAATACACCAATCAAACCCTACAAAGCCATCCAAACAGGATGGCCTCAGAAAATTTGGCGTTAAGAAAATGCACAGGAAGGGTGAGAGAGCAAAGTGTAGAAAGTGAAGTGCAATGCAACGGCTCCACTTTGCGCACCCTGACGTAGCATTTTTAACCAAAGTTCGACAGCCTTGATTTTGCGCGACTTTTATCAAGAAAAAGTTGAAAGAAACAATATCAACCCTCTACCATCTTCCCCTGCACTTCCCCCATCACTTTCAAAAACTCCAGTAAAAAATAAACCTCTTTCATTTCATTTCTAGAACCCTCCCCATGTTTTACCACATACTCCATTAGCAACCTAAAAACCGTTTCCCTTAAATTAGTTGCCGAAACTTGATTCATCAGATCATTTAACAGTTGGATCAAATGATCGAATTCTCCGCTTTCTTCTATATGCTCATTTTGGGTTAGGGTATGACCAAAATTGAACTGATAATTGATATATACATTCATCGTTTTTGGGTTTACTCTGCAATAGCTAAAACCGATTGATAATGTGTTAATACCGCCTCTGCTTCTGTTAATATTTGTTGCACTTTTTGATATAACAACTCAAAATCTGATAAACTTACCTTAAAACCCGGTTCATACCTTGCGTGGAGATAAGCATCTTCCAATAAATCAAAAAGCCTTTTATCCTCGGGGATATCTAAATTGAAAACCGCATTTAAAGTAGGTGTGAGACGCTTCAAATGGTTTTGAAAAATGGCTATACGATGCGTTTTTTGATCTGCACCGCAAAAAGAAAGCAGGAAAAGCCCGATAAGTAAACTCTGTAGCCTGGTGCAACATGAAAGCAGCGAGATTCAGCTCACCCCGATCATTTTGCAATAAAGCACTTTTTAAAAAAGCATTAGCCAATTTAAAATTAGGTGCAAATACAGCTGCCATTTGCGCTTTTGCTAAAAGCCTCTCGCTAAGTCCTAAAATAGGGATGCTCAAGTTGCCATCATCAAATACCAAATGCTTTTGATTAAATTGTAATAGAAAGAAAAGTTGCCCTTTGGCTAAGCCGTCTTTAACCTTAGCCCATGTAAAAACAGAGCAAGACATTTCTTTAGGCGATAAACCTGCTAAATCTAAATAGGGTTGCAGGTGCACCAGCTTTCTGCCGGGGCGCTCTGGTATAATGATATAAACATCATAACCATGACTTTTATTTGAGCTGGTGCTGTTTTGGTATTTTACCAAGTAGATCTGTAATGGTGTTAATATTTTGACCAGGCATCGGAGCGTAGGCTGAACTTCTTTGGGGCAGTTTATGAAATGTTCAGCCTCTTTTACAGCACTTTCCAAACAGCTTATTGCAAATTCATTTAATTTGCAAAAACCCAAATTAATCTGCATCAACTGAACCAGCATCTCGGCGGTTAATTCCTTTTCATGTGCCTCAGGATAACTCAACATCAGCCGCTTAAAAAAACGATTCAAGTTTTCTATACTTTGGTTTTGAAGGTCTATTGTTTTCATTTAACAAACAAACGGAGACTTGAATGTCTAAATCACTGAAGATTTGCATATCTTACTGGCTTAAAGTGCATAAAAAATGCGATGATACCACTTTAAACTTCTTCACTTTTTAATACTTTTGTTTAAACCAAACATCATGGATAACACTACTGAGAACCCTAACAAGATACACCAGGGACGTAATATAAAACGCTTTAGAGAAATGCTTGGCATTAAGCAGGAAGCTTTAGCGATGGAATTAGGTTTGGAATGGACGCAGAAAAAGGTTTCTGTTTTGGGAAGTAAAGAAGTGATTGATGCTAATATCTTGAAACAAGTTGCCGAGATATTAAAAGTTCCTGTAGAAGCGATTGAGAATTTTGATGAAGAAAAAGCTGTGAACATTATAGCTAATACTTTCACGCATTCTACTTTAAATGGTGTCAATTATTTTCCAACTTTCAATCCTATTGACAAATTAGTTGAGGTTTTTGAGGAGAATAAGAAGCTTTATGAGCAGCTGTTGGCTAGTGAAAGGGAGAAGGTGGAGATATTGAGGGGGAAGTAGTTAACATGGGGAAAAAAGCAATTAATAAAAAAGAAGCCTTAATTGATGATGCTTGGGATATAACTTATGACTCTATTTTTTGTGATGTTATTGACCAATCAAAAGAACTTACCAAAGAAAAGCTAGAGGAAGCAAGATATAAGATTAGATATATTGATAAAAGTGATTGGCTACCTATTGCCCAGAAGCTAGTGAACGAGAACCCATTCATTAAAGAGATTCCATTAGCTGAAACAGCTAGTTCTATATTTTTAAACAAACAAATGACTACCTCAAACTTAAAAGTTGTCTTCAGAACTAATTAAAGATTAAAGAAAACAAGATTTACCAAATTTATTTCTTAATGATTGGAGTCGTTGGCAGATATCTAAATCACGTAAAAATGTCTAAAATGCTTTAGAATGGATCAAGAAAAGCCAAAAGTAAAATTATCGTTAGAGGGTTTTGATCCATTAGGTCTTAAATCTGCTGGTGAAATATTAAAAAAATCTGTCGACTTTGGAATTGATGGTGCAAAAGAATTCCTCAAACTTACTTGTAAACCTTTTTTAGAAGAAGTGGGTTTAGGATTTAAAGATAAGGCTACAAACTGGAGATTAACGAACATAGTTACCACACTGGATAAAGCAAAGGGAAAGTTTCAATATGACAGTGAAAACGAAAAGATTGGCATCAATCCTAAAATAGCCTATCAAATAATAGAAAATGCATCAATTGTTGATAACGAAGCATTGCAAGAAATGTGGGCGGGCTTGTATGCTTCTTCCTGTTACGACAGATTAGATGACGAAAACATTATTTTTATAGATCTACTAAAAAGGCTTACGTCATCACAAGTAAAGTTTTTGAACTATGTATGTGAGAAATCAACGAAAACGATAAATCTTTCAAATGTTCATTCTGCAAAAGAGGATGGTCACTTAAACTTCCCTATAGTTGAAATCTGTCAACAGAATTTGTCGAATATAATGAATACCGACAATAAATTGAAAATTGAAACCGAAATAAATTCTCTGGAAAGATTCGGTTTAATCATTAGTTATCCGCCGTCACATCCTGTTGAGGGAATATATGGCAAAATTAAAAGACAAGATTTTACACGTATCGGGCCGACTTTATTAGCTACTCGTTTATACATAAAATGTCAAGGGTCTCTTAAAACACCTTTCAATTATTTTTTACCCCAAATAACACAATATTATTTTAATCTAATAAAAGATTACGTTCCCGTCAAACCAGATGAGGTTATAGAATTTATTCATGAAAATGTAAGATATGCTAAGGAGTTTGAAAAAGACATCAATTTTGAATCCGAGTATTTAAAAATTAAAAATGAAGAATGGCATTCTTTGACAAAGGAAGAGCTAAATAATAGATTAAGATCATATAGTATTTTTCGATTTATACAAGGACTTCCAAAAACTTATACTGTAGAAATAAACAATGATAAAATTGGGACATTTAATTATTTAGATGGTATTAAACCAACTTCTTGATTAATAAATATGAGAGACCAAAGGGTATGAAATGAAAAATTTGGACCAACAGACTATAAACTTAAGTAAAGATATACTCTACCTCATAGGCTCAATATTGGGTATTATTGGATTTATTAGAACTTTTAAAAAGCGAGACTATTGCGTGTTGAATTATAGAACTGATTTTGGAAATGAGGTAGAACCGTATTTGATTTGCCTTAAGTCCGATATGTACAACTTAAAAGTCAGCAATACCGAAAGAGCAGTAATTGTAAGCAAATATCCATCTAGTATTTTGCCTACATATGATGGGCGGTTAGATTTACCTAAAAAGTTATTAGTTGAAGCTTCTTTTTTTCCGTTGTTTAAAGAAAGTGAATTTCTTGTTCTAGATAATAGAAATTTTAAAATTGGAAAATTAATATTTACCTATGAAGACAAGTATGAGAATAAGTATAAACAAGAATTTTCATTTGATGAATCTGAAATAGGGAACCACGATCGAATTAAGCGTACGAATAGAAGTTGCTACATATTAACAAAAAGAAGATCCCGTTTCTTATATATGTGGTTTCCGTTATTCAATAAACCAAGTTAAGACAGCTTAAAAGCAAATATGATCTAGTATAAAAAACGTATCAAAAAATAGATATTTCTAATCTACGGAATTATTGTCAACGAAGCTGATAGTATGTTCTTCATCTTCTATCAAGCAAATTTCCGATATATCTGTAAGGTTTCCAATTTCAATATCTAAAGGTTGATCAGTCGGATTGGTAATAAATATCCTGTGTTCTTTTTGAAACGCAAAACTTTCATCTTTTTCAAAGACAGTTTTTTCGCCCGTGAATTTGGAGAAATTTTTGTATCCTACGAAACCATGCCTAGCTTGATAATTCAATTTCAACAACCTTTGCCCGACCCTTTTAATGAATTCTTCAAAATCTTTAATCACTAAATAATGATTGCCCAGTTTTAAGCATTCTTTTGGAATAATAAATTCCTTTTGAAGTTCTTGCTTATCGAGTCTGAAAGAGTAAGTGCAAAAGAGGTTGCCAGGACAAATTCCATAACTCTGATGAAGTACTCCGGTATTCGCGGTTCCAAGCATTTTATACTCACTATCAGGTGCATCAACATCTTTGATGCGAATTTCTGCACCGTCAAAATTATGTATGTAATTTACTTTTTCTAAGGGATCGCCTCTATAACACTCATCTTCTAAGTCAGCAAAATAGCTTAATGGTTTGCAGTGTAAATGACCTTTATCCCTTAACGAAATAAGGTGCGGTAATTCACCAAATTTAAGTAGCGCAAAATATTTGACTTCCGACATATTTAAAATTTATGCTCAAATATCGACAATTTAAGATTTGGTTTTTAATTTGATTTTTTCATCATCGATAAGACAAATTGACTTTCAAAAACCCTTTGAGTAAGAATTAATATTTTCATTCCACTACACCAAATGCAGTAGCTGACTATGTTGGTGAAAAGGCAAACATAGAATTTGCAAAGTTTTTTGATTATTTCAAAGAAGTGAAACCATTAACAATGATCAGCATTGACTTTTTGTAGAGAATAAAGAATTTTTACAGCGTGACGGAAGTTTACTCAAAAGATTATACAGGATTATAATATTGCAATCAACAGAAAAAAGCAACAGTACCAAAAATTTCGTTCCACTGAAAAATATGTCAATTCGATGGTGGGCTTCGATCTTTTTACTGTTGGAAAGGAAGGAGTTTATATGCAGGAACAAATAAAAATATTCAACACCTTGCCAGAATATTTAATTTAAAAGACGAAGCTAAATAAAGAACCACATGGTGCATGTCTTTATGAGATTAAAAACCATAAATATCCACTCCATTTTTTATAGAGGATAAACCCATCCATTCTTTTTACCTTTGTAAGAGCCAATTCGGACGCTTCTCTTTGTTCACGGCAATTAGTAAATCGGCAAGAGAGTAATCCTAAAAAACTTCACAACTTAGGTAGAGGTTGTGAACTTTGTCCATCGACAGTTCCGAGTTTTGGCTACAATAACGTAGTGAAAATAAAAACGGATATTTCATCAACGTTCAGAATCAATTCATCTATTTACCAACCAAGAAAAACAAATTATGTCAGTAGAAATCATCACCAAAGAAGACCTATCTCAGTTTAAATTTGAATTACTTACCGAAATCCATAAGATCATTAGACCGGGAAAGTTTGAAGCTCAAAAGGAATGGCTCAAAAGTTATGAAGTGCGCAAAATGTTGAACATTTCACCAGGAACTTTACAGACACTACGCGTAAACGGCACCTTACAATTTACAAAAATTGGTGGTTCACTATATTACAAACATGCCGATATCATTAGCTTATTGGAAGGCAATGGCAAATCTGAATAGTTGCCACAATCTATTTACACGAACGGTCCTATTTTAAGGAGCAAGCGGAAGTTGGGCAGAGCCCTACTTTTCTCGCCCTAAGCTACCACTGAGGGGGTTGAAAGTATCCTCCGGGGATACTTTGCTGGTAATGCGCCTTGTAAACAGACAAAAACAGTATACCGAGCGGTATATTCCATTAAGAAAAACAGACACCTAAGAAAAACATTTATGAATGTAAAGACAATCAGATTTCCGTTGAAAACCGACGAGAAGCTAAAGAAGATAGCGTTCAAACTGGGAAGAACCAAAGTAGATACTTTTATGCAGATGGTGGATTATTTCTACGCCTGCAAGAAGGATCCGAAAGATATCAATGACGAACTACTGAAGAACACCCTACTGAAAAACCATAAAGACTATATCGGCTTTATCAAGACTCAGGAGAGCGAACTGTTGATTCCGATCAAACGGGATTCTGACCGGATGATCAAAGGTCTACAGCTTATCGCCAACCATTTCAACAAGGATATATTGGCACACAACCATAGAACCCTCGAATATCAGGAGCAACAGAAAAAAGAGGTCGAGGACACTCGCAGGCTCATGCTGAGAATAAACCAAAGCCTCAACAGCAAAGAGCATCTTAAATCACAGTTCATTTACATCTTCAATAATTATGTTACCGCAAGAGATGCTTTTGGTATGATGACTTCAGCGAAAGATAAAGCGGAACTTTCTCAAAAAACGATAGCCAATATAAAAATGCTTTGATATGCACATCAACATCACGACGCAGGGAAGCAATAAAGGAAGTAGCGGTGGCTTGGTTCAGTATCTGGAGAAAGAGAACAAGAAAGAGTTGAAAGATGTTCCGGAAAAATGGTTCAGCTCTCAACAGCAGACAGCGGAAGCTTATGAAGTTCGAAGAGCGTTAGACAGCAACGTTTCCAAACTCGGTAAAGCAGATGCCAAATTTTTCTTGGTCAATATCAGTCCCAGCCAAAAAGAGATTCGGTATTTACTGGAGAAATTTGGAGCGGAAGGTGCAAAAGCTGAACTTAAAAAGTATGCGGAGAAAGTGATGGATGAATATGCAAAAAACTTCAAACGTCCCGGAGTGGAAAGCAACCGGGATCTGCTCTGGTTCGGGAAGTTGGAGAACTTCAGATATTTCAACCATACGGATAAGGAAGTAAAAAACGGAGAGCGCAAACGCGGTGAAAAAAAAGACGGTGAGCAGATGCACATCCAGATCATCGTGAGCCGAAAGGATATTACCGATAAAATCAAACTCAGCCCGATGAATACTTCCAGAGGTAAAAACGAAAACCATTCACAGAAACTGGGTCAGTTTAACCGGGTTGCTTTCAAACAGTGTGGCGAAGAACTGTTTGACAGAACATTCAGTTTTAGCCGGGCATTGAAAGAGACCGCAAGTTATGCAATCGTCCAAAAGAATGGGGATTTAGCGCAGAAAGAAAAACTGGATATTCTGGAAAAAGGGGTTGTTATCAATCCGCATGCAAAGCCACTCGCCTTCAAACTGGCTAAAGAAATTTCTATGGAAAGAAATTCGGCGTTTTTTAGTAATCTTTTCAAAAGTAATTCGCAGGAGGATTTGTTGGAAAGCTTGCTGAAAGTTGAACCGGTTGCGGAGCAGAAGCAGTTTTATCAGGGTAAAAAGAAAAAGCGGAAATATCGGTCTCATCAGACTTAAACCTTGAGAGAAAAAGCCCACCGGCAAAAGCAGGTTCTTTCATCCGTTCCGCAGGCTTCACTTATTCTTTCACCCGCTTTTGCCTGCTCACAGGAAAACCTTCACTCCGTACCTCCGTTCAGGAATTCCTAAAAAGCCTTTGTTGCCGAGTTTAAAAAGAAATCTCAATTAATTAATGTAGACAGGCAGGAACAGTGTATTTAATTACGATGCGAATGAATTTCCCGAAGTTTAACAGCCTATTACAAAAAAATAGATTGGTTCGATTCTAGGCGAAGTAAATTCTCTTTTTTGTAGTGCGTCGCAAAGGATTCCTATTTTTATGAATAGAAAGCATTTTAAAAGTCGGTAAACGGTATTCGAATTACTAACGGTTAGGTTGATAGATTTCGACGTAAATCAAAAGGATAAGTAACTTCGTATTTTTAAATTCTTAGAAATATACCTTATTAGGAATTTATAAGCGAAATATTTTGTAAGTCTCGAAGCGGAGAAGAAGACTTAGAATCTTTAACCCTGATTCACTTGCATAAGTTGAAGCTATCTATGTAGGTGATGTTTAAGGTCTAGAGGATAGATTTTTCCTCTGTTATAAATTATATCATTTTAAAGCATTTCTTACAACGTATAAAATAATCCAACTTAACGAATTCTGCTAGGGAGACGGTTATAGTCCGTCTACGCATCCCTGTTCTAAGATTTGTTGTTTGCAAAGAGGGTAAATGCTATCATTTACTGCTGGTAAATGTATTTTTCTGTTTGCAGTTTTAGGTTTCAACATAAATGATAAACTTTATTGATTCAAAAGGGGGATAATAGTATGATTATCAATATTAAAACTAACCGGCTATGTTATAGTTCGCTTTAAGCTCATTCCATTTTCTGGAAAGCGTTGGGTTATATTTGTTAAATACCCTGTCGCTAAGTGGTGTCGCTCCCCATGTAAGCGTAGTTTGATATTCTAATACTATCTTTAAAATTTCCGGGTCCTTACCTAAGATGTTTCCAGCCTGTTTGAAGTCGCTGAACAAAGAGAGAAAAGCCTCATATGTTGTGTTTATTCTTGCATAGAAAAATGTAACCTTGACCGCTTGCGTTATAAGCAAAATAGGAAGCGATAACTGAAAAAGAAGGTTAACCAGGCCTTTAGCTCCCAGTGCTGCGTTAAAGACAAAAATAACCAATATGATAACTGCTTTGATCCATGCTCCAGAGATCATTTTACTACTTATGTTTTTTGAAAAAAAAGAATTTTCGAAACAGTTTACAGCCATTTTATAGATTCCCGCACTGAGATTTTCATTTGTGAAATAACCCTGAGATTTCGCGCCAGAAAAGTCCGTTCCAAACGAATTATCTATGAAATCTAGTCTTTTTGCTTTGCCTGCCTCAAAAAATAAATAGTTAAAAAGCTGGTCAAAGAGCACCACTAGTGCGATTATTACGCAATTGAGTGCATTTAATACAATAACAAATCTTTCGTTTGCCGGATTGATGAACATTAATGCTATCGAGATAGCTGAAGATATATAGATAAAAATATTTGCCCATTTGTCAAACATCTTGGCCCTATTGAACATCTGTTGATGCGGTACTATTCGTGTCATAGCGTTTAATTAAATATTGTGTGGAACTTCCGGCCCAAACCATTTACCTGTTTGCAACCAGTATTCATAAAAATATATCCAACCGGCTGTCCATCCCATTATATCTTCAGCAATCAGTTTACCGCTGTGCCACTTAAAGTTATCCGGATGGTATAAACATAATGATTTTGTGTTAGAATAAATATGCGGAGCACCGTCAACGGGAGTAGGGTTTAAAATATATACTTTCGGCGATTTATCGCCACAATATAAAATCTTGACCTCATACTCCGGCAGTTCTGGTTTTACACGCAATTTGCCTTTAAAAACTATGCAACCATCTTTGGTCCGTGTGTGTTTGAACTGGGGGTACCTCGACCGCATAGCGATAACCTGTATTTCAGGGTTATATTTCTTAGCCTTTTGATATACCGCCATGATACCCCCTAGATGCACCGATGCCATAACCGGCAACTGTAGATAATAGTCCTGTACTTGCGACTTTCAGGTTGCCTTCGCTGATGGCCTTGGAAAAGTTCTTAGCTTCTTCTGCATCGATAGCCGGGAAATCCCTACCGAATATCTCCTTCCATATTAAAACTGCTTCTCCTTCTTTTCCATCTTCATACTTAACCGCTGCATCTTGCAGTTTTTTGTTTGCTTTCTTTATGTTTTCAATCGCCTTCTCATAGTTCTTAGAGGTCTTAAATTTGGCTTGTTGAAGATAATACTCGGCGTTATCGAACCAAATCTCTATTCCGGTCTTAAAATTAGTGAAACTGTTTAGGTTAAATACATTTATGGCTACCTCCTCTATATGGTAAGATGGTGCCAGCTTATCAAGGTCTCTGTTCCAGTATTTAACGGCTTTGATGATTTGTTTTATTTTGTAGTTACGAAGTTTATGAACGGCCTCTAAATCTCTGTACAACTGGTCTGGGTAACTGTAACTCCATCCTGTGAGGTCATAATTCGGAATCTGATACCCACCACCAAATACTTCAAAGCAAGGAAGTATATCAAACTGTTTATCTGAGAGTTCGATTGAAACACACGGTCTATCTTGATACACCTTATCTTTGTAATCTGCCAGACCATTTAGATAATTTTTGAACTTGGAAAGAACGGTTTGAGGTGATGGTAGCCTGCCATATTCATCTTTCCACTCGTCCAGCTTTAGTACCGCAAAGATGTCTATATCGTTTAACGGTCTGATTATGGTGTCTCTATCGTAAGATCCGTTTGTGAACGTTCTGCTCACATAAAGTTCGTTATCCTTTTTTTTCAGGTGCCAATATATATTGTCCAAAGATGATGAGATGCCGGTCTCTTGTCTATCAGTAACCGAAATATTGTCGATGAACTGGTTAATAGCTTGTAAAAGTGTCATATCTAATTTATTTTTAATAATTTGCTTATAAATAGGACTGTTGATGAGAAAATATTTTTTGCAGGTGCCTGCAAAAAAAAGTTAGTCGCCAACATTAATTAAGCGAGCAAGATATTAATGAGTGAGAAAAATATGGAAGACCCTGATTGGGAGGATTTAATCCTTAAGCTTCATTCTTATACAATAGGGCTGATAAAAGGTAAGACCTGGTTTAGAGGAAAAGATTCAGGTTCTTATTTAAAAGGCAAAGAGGTTGACGATTATGTCTACGAAGCTATTGGTAGGTATTTAGGAAAACCAGAGAAGTTTGATCCTGAAAAAGGAACATTGATAGATTTCTTAAAATTTAGCGTTATTAGGTCGTTGGTCGGCAATGACCTAAGGTCTGATGAAAATAAAACTACGAAAGATGTATTTGGTATTGCCGGTGGCTTAGACGATGAAGATAGTGCTAATAATTATCTGGAGTCGGTTTTGCCCTACGTAGAAGCGTTTTTTGACCAGCAGGTGGATTATGATAACGTTATGTCTAGTATAGCTGATATCGTTCAAGGTGAAAATGATGTTGAACAGATATTTGTATCTATATACGGATACGGAATGAAGAGACGGGAAGTAATTAAAGAGTTTGGAATGGGTGAAGATACCTATGACAACGCCTTTAGGCGTTTGAAAACAATTATAAAAAATACAGTGAAAAAGTTTGATTTAACGGAACATAAATTATGAGTAAAAGTGCAAAATACACTAAAACTGATTTTATCAGATTAGTAGTTGCTGACCTCGACTCAATCAGCTCCAATAAAGAACAGTCAAAACAGTTTTTGTCGTTGCAGGGGTTAAATCCGGATAAAATAGTGGCAGATGGACTAAAGCGGATTAAAAGGATGCAGCTCCAAATAAATGCAGAACAAACTAAAGCAGACATGGTAGCTGCAGAATCTGTTAAGGACAAGGCGATACAATGGGCAGAAAATTTGCTAAGTCAGGCAAATTTCTCAATTAAAGAGTTCATGCTAAAAGAAGAACTTTCACTGAACTTCCGAAATTTTGAGACGCTATCCAAAGAAGATATTAAGGCTATTTTAGTTAAACACTATACACTCAAATTTATGGAGGAAGATGGTTCCAATAACAAAGACGTTTAAGCTTACTAAAGCCGAGCTGACTGCTCAAAAAGTCCTTGATGCTTGTGGACTAGATGACCCGACCGAACTCCCCATTTCAGAGATCATTTTAGGGAGGCGGGCTTTTTACGAAGAAAAACCCCTATCGGGAAAGGAAGGTGAGATTATCACATTAAAGGGAAAGTCGATAATTACTATAAATTCAAAAATTGAATATGAGAGTAAAAAGCGCTTTGCCGCCGCTCACGAACTGGGGCACTTCGAAATGCATAAGGATTTATATCCGATAATTTCGGACACTGATCATGATTTGCTTAGCTGGTTTCAGGGAGGTCCCCATGAAGTGGAAGCCAATGAGTTTGCTTCCGAATTTTTAATGCCATCTGTAGTATTTTATAAAGAATGTGAAAGAAAGGTTTTTGGGCCTGACTTAATTGACTATTTGTCAAAAAGATTTCAGGTGAGTAAGACGGCCACAATCCTAAAATATGTAAAAGCAGGGAATCACCCAGTTTGTATAGTGTATTGCAAGGGAAATAAAATGAAATGGTTTAAGCCATCACATGATTTTCGATATTATTTGGAATTTGAGCGTGATCAACCACCACCAACTGGTTCAGTAGCTTATGAACTGTACACAACGAAAAAGGTGTATACAAGGGATGAATTGAAACAAGATATATGGAAATCGGACTGGTTAAGAATGAAGGATGATGATGAGCAAGATACCCGTTTTTATGAATACTGTTTGTATGCCAAATCTTATGATTATACAATTAGCATAATTTGGGAGAAGTAATATTTAGTAATTTAAGTGTTGACAGCGCTTTTAAATTTGCCTGAAATCAATATTCTGTTATGAACAACGCCCCGCAAAACAATCTTTCAGAAGGACAGAATACTACGCCTACAACAGCTCAAATCTCTGAAACTTCAGCAGCTGCAGTTATTAAGTCACTAGCACCGAAAGTACTAATAAGCGATAAAGATTTGGCCAGGGTCAAACCGTATCTTGATTTGCTCAAGACAACTATAGATGCACCTGGGATCACTAACATAGCGTTGACGGGAAACTATGGTTCCGGAAAAAGCACGATAATAAATACATTTCTATTTAACAATAATGATTATGTGCCATTGCGGATTTCTTTAGCTTCTTTCGGAAATGTTTCTGATGAAATTGTCAAAGCCGAAGCTGTTGCAGAGGAAAGTGCGAACGCTACCGAGGGAAGCGAAGTCATTCCTGGATCAAGTAAAAAGAGAGCAGCAACAAATAATCGAGAGCAGAAGGCAAGGCAGGGGAAGAAAGAGGAACTTGAGAGATTGCTAGAGGTCAGTATCCTTCAGCAGATTTTCTACCATGTTAAACCATCTGCAATCCCAGATTCTAGGTTCAAACGAATCGCAAATATCAAGGACTGGCAAATATTTTGGATAGCGCTATCGTTTGTGCTATGGGTTGCTAGTGCATTGGTATTGTTCAAGTTCAATTTAATTAATCGCCTCGATCCTTCCACTTGGCACACAAAGCTGCCATTTGATTTTTTGGCTGTTCCTTTCTTCCTGACGTTTTTTGCCGGATTGGGGCTTTTTGCCAAAAATATAGTAAGGCTCCTGAACAATTCAAAGATCAATAAGGTAAATATAAAGGGAGAACTTGAGCTTGGTGACAAATTGGATAAATCTGTTTTCAACGAACATCTTGAAGAAATACTTTATTTCTTTGAACGGACAGACTTTAATCTGGTAGTGATCGAGGATCTTGACCGCTTCGATAGTACTGATATTTTCACAAAATTGCGGGAGCTCAATACCTTGCTCAATAATTCCCTGTCGATCAAGGAGCGAAAGAACCATAAGGAAATCGTATTCCTTTATGCGATCAGTGACGAAACCTTCAAGGACAAAAACGAGCGCGTCAAGTTTTTCGAATATATCATTCCGGTAATTCCGTTTATCAATCCTTCCAATGCCAGTGAACAACTGGCCCAGCTGATACTGGATGCCAAGATAGATGACCAAAGGTTTAAGGCCTTCACAGAAGATCTGATAACGTTTATCGATGATATAGATATGCGGCTGTTGACCAATATCTTTCACGAATATGAACTTTACAGGGATAATCTTCCATCTGCAATCGAGCAGGATAAGCTGTTTGCGATCATCACCTACAAGAACATGTATCCGGAGGACTTTAGTAAGCTCCACAGCAGAAAAGGAATACTGTTTGAATTTCTTTCAGGAAGAAAGATATACGTAAAGAAGATGGTTGATGACATAGATTTGAAACTTCAAGCTAATAGCGAAAGAATAGGAATACTGGAAGACTTGCAGGTAGCTGACGTGGATGATCTAAAAGGCTTATATTTTAAAGCCTTGATGAAAAAACACCCTGGTGCTATTGGGGTCAAGATCGCAGGAAGTATGATCACTTTTTCGGACCTTTTACGTGATGAATACTTTACCCCGTTCAGCAAACTTGCAAAAATTGAATATTATAGTTTAGCTTACAACCAAAGCTACGGCATGTACAACGCAAATTCGAGCATGACGACCACTTCCTTTGCAGATCTTGAACAGCTCAGCCATCCCGGATTTACTTATGCACAAAGGTCGCAGCAGATTAACGAGGCAAGAGGTGGAATAGTTGATTCGCTAAAACTAGAAAATGACCAATTGAGGAAAAAGAAGCAGGAGATCGATTCATTGAGCCTGAGCGAAATATTCGAAGAGGTCGAGATCGATCAATATATTGAACATTTTTCAGACAGTGGCCTGATCCGAAACCTGCTACTTAATGGTTATATCGATGAAAATTTCTCAGATTTTATTTCCCTTTTCCACGAGGTAAATATGACTGCCGACGATGCTACGTTCGAAAAACGGATCAAAAGTGGTACTAGTTCACCTATAGACTATAAACTTACCTCAACACCTTACTTGGTCAAGAAGTTGAACGAGAAATATTTCAAGCGAGATGTGATCCTTAACTTCGATCTGGTAAAATGCCTTCTTTCAGAGGGATTTAACGAGATCGAAAAACACGATAAGCTATTTGCACTACTAGCCAACGAGAAACAACGCTCAGTCATATTTATTGACCAGTTCATTTCCAAAAATCGAGATCAGGCAACTTCCTTCGTCCGCCACTTGTTGTCATTCTGGCCAGGGCTCTGGAGCTTTTTGGAGACAAAAAGTGGATATGGCAGGGACAAGATCGATGGCTATTTGAAACTAGTTGTGCTAAATGGGAAACTCGAAGACCTGGTTGCCCAAGGAAGCGTCTTGACAAATTATATTTCCAAAAGGGCCGATTTTCTATCCCTGTTTGAAAGTGATGAAGAAAAATCTGTTGGCAAGGCATTGCTCGAAAGGCTTAACCTAAAGTTTGAAAAATTGGATCCAGCCAATGATATCACAAAAAATCTTTTTGACTTGGTTTATGAAAAAAGCCTATACAAGATCAATGTCGATAGTGTGCTATTGATGCTGCAGGAAAAAGGAGGGATTTCAGTTGAAGATGCGAGGAAAGCAAACTATTCGGCGATCCAGCAATTTGGGGGAACGGAGATGCTTGCGTATGTTGAAAGTAAAATAGACCAGTACGTCCAGGAGGTGTTCCTGAAAATACCGGAAAATAAAGCCGAGGAAGAAATCTATGTTCTTTCCTTACTGAACAATGCCGACGTTGAGGATGAGAACAAATCTTCCATTATCAGCGGGCAATACATTAAGGTCAGCGACCTGGCAAAAATTGAGGATTTTGACCTTCAGCAACAGATTGTGAGGGAGAGCGACATGGTTGCCAACTGGGACAATGTTTTTACCTATTACGATGGCGCACTGCATGAAAGGGAGGAAGGGGATGAAGATATATCATTTGACGAAACACTTATAGATTTTCTGAACATTGAGGAAAATTACCTGAAACTCGCTGAACAAAAGATTTCCGATGCCGGGCCGCGGGAGAAGGCTTATTTCAGTTCGTTCTCAGTTGAACTTATGATGAGCAACCAACTGAATGATGAGGCATACTTTGCACTAATGGGCGCCCACAACTATAATTTTGATTCAGAAGATCTCCAAGTGCTGGATGAAGAGAAAATTGCTTGGTCGGTAGAGAACCACCGCGTTGATCTGAACAAAGAAATGTACGATCAGTTGAAGAAACATTTCCCGGGCTTGCAAGTCCAATTGGTCGAGCAGAAGCAGAATTTCCTTGCGGAGCACATTGATGAACTCGCGATCGATATAGCAGACTCAGCATCCTTGCTTAGCTCTAGCGAACTGAGCAATCAAAACAAAATTTTGGTGTATGAACAGCTAACCGATGACGACATCATCGGAGATCCAGCGGTCTCACGTTCGGCATGCCATCTGCTATCGGCTGCACCTGAAATAGAAGTTAGTTTTGCTGTGATGCAGAACATGTTCGCTCATTCCAATTCGCATGAAGATAGGATAAACCTTTTGAACGCTCAGTTTTCGCGCCTGTCTCCCGATCAGATAATTGGTCTTTTGGAGTCCATGGGTGGAGATTATCCAGAAATTTTCAGGAAACGCCATAAGCCAAAATTTGCCAGAACAGGCTTTCATCAAGAGCTTTTTTCAAGATTGGAGAAAAGACATATGATTAAAGGCTACCAACCTTATTATAAAGATGAAAGCCGTTTGAGGGTGTATGCTAATTACTGAGGCCATTTAAACTACTAATTAGGCAAAACATGTTAAACGGCTTTTCATCTGCGTTGATAAAATAAAACTATTTACACGATTACAGTTCATCCCAAAATGATAATTTTTGAGTATACTTCCAATTGATTGATAATATAATCGTACTTTTTAATTGCGTGCTCGCCTCGTTAGCGTTTGGGAAACGGTAACCCAAAAAATAAACCGTAACAAATACGTAACGGAGCAAAATTTTGCGCTTTCAAAAATAGTCATTAAATTGCCTCTGTAAGTCAGAAAAGCACATTTTGCCTCATAATAGGGCGGTTAGGCTAGAAGATTCATAATCTTTTACTTTAGATACTTAAAAAATATTTCTTTTCCAAAATCATTGATGTTGATTACATTTAAACCTAAATCCAAAATGCGATCAACTCGATTCTGCTAACATTAAAATCTGCCGACCATTTATTCGAAACGGCAAATTAGATTTAACCAGTCGCCATCTTCAACTTTAACTGCCTCATATCTTCGCTCAATTTACTTTCCACTACTTTAGCATAAACTTGGGTTGTACGAATAGAAGTATGCCCTAACATCTTACTTACAGATTCGATTGGCACGCCGTTGCTAAGTGTAACCGTTGTGGCGAAAGTATGTCTGGCGATATGAAAAGTAATCGGTTTTTGAATTCCGCAGACGTCAGCGATTTCTTTTAGATAAGCGTTCATTTTCTGATTAGAAATAACCGGAAATAATCTTCCCTGATATTCCGCTTTGGGATGGTCTTTATATTTTTCGATAAGTGCCAAAGCTTTTGGCAATAATGGAATCCGGACGTCGGTATCTGTTTTTTGTCGGCTTGTCATTAGCCAGTCCTCGCCATCAATTCCTTTCAGAATATTTTCTTTGCCCAGGTTCATGGTATCAATATAAGCCAGACCCGTATAACAGCTAAAAAGAAACAGATCTTTTACAGTTTCTAATCTTTCGATGGTGAATTTTTTCTCTTCAATTGCTTTTAGTTCTTCCTTAGTCAGAAAAAAGCGTTCAACTTTTTGAAAATGTAGTTTGTGTCTAGCAAAAGGATCTTTATCCATCCATTCCAGCATCAAAGCCATATTACTCATTTTACATAGACGCTCTAAGTGCTTCATCGTTCCGTTATTATGCAATTTCTTCTGATGATCTTTCGGTTGTCTGGTCATCAAAAAGTTTTCGAAATCGAGAATGAACTTGTAGTTCAATTCTGAAAGCGCAATATCTGTTCGTTTGTACTTCTGCTTTAGAAAAAGTGCAATATATTTTTGCGTGGTATAGTAATTTTTCATCGTTCCCTTGGCAAGCTTATTTTCCATCTCTGTGTTGTGATATTTGCAAAGCTGCAACAAGGTCATGCCGCTATCATCATTATAACCTAGAAACTCGGCTTTCACCGCGTCAACATTGATGATTTGTTTTGTCTGCACTAACTGGTAATAGGCATCACTGATTAAAGTTCGTACCCGTTCAATATGTTCATTCAGTTTACTTGCTTCTTCTTTTATGCCTTTTGCTTTCCCTTTCGCTGCGTCCCAACTTTTGGTTTCGATTTTCTTTTTTAGGGAAATCTCGCAACGTTTTCCGTTTACGGTTATGCGAGCAAAAACGCTCCCGTACGTTTCTTCAGACTTGCTAATGCGTAATACAAACTGAATTCCAAAGGTGTTTCTCGTTTTCATATCAATCAAATTTTAATGTAGTTGTTATTATTTTACGTTATTTAAAAATTTACTCACAAAAAAAATCGTAAATCTCTCTTAAAAGCATCAAAATAAAATCATGTAAATACTTGATAAAAAGTATTTTAAGTAGGTTCCAGTGAGTAAAAATAAGTGACTGAATTTACTCACTGTTTTACTCACAGAAATTCGATTTTTTTTACTTCGAAAGTCGAAAATAGACCGCAAAAATATTTCTCACTTTTATATCAATTTATTTTGATGCCGTTTGTTTTCAATTGGTACTTTAGTTAAAATTTAATCACCAAAAAGCACTAAAATAAATGATGTAAATTATTTATAATCAATAACTTACATAGGTTTCAGTAAGTAAATATAAACAATAAAATTTACTCACTGTTTTACTCACAACTACATTGATATACTTTGGGTTTGATTGGTATGATAAAAAACAAAAAACCCGCTAAATCGTGAGATTTGCGGGTTTTTGATTCATTCTGACTGGTATCTAGTCGGGATGGCAGGATTTGGGTCCTTCTCTCTAAATATCTTTTTTTCAGCTCGTTAAAGCTTCAATCCAAATACGGGTAACCTTTTGGTTCTCATCCTATTTGTATTTACAAATTTAGAGAATATCTATAATTAGTAAGAAGTTTTTTTGATTTTTGTTATCCCTTTGTTCAAAGTAATTTTAAGCAATCACTAAACTGTTGCTTTTCCATGTGCCATTCTCAAAACGTCTTAGCTCACAATCGCTTTTTAGCGTATTTTTATTTTAGACTTTTACATAAAAAAGAAAACGCCTTTACGGCGTTCTCTTTTTCCTTACTTACCGGTTAAAATAAAATGTGTAATTGGTATTCTAAATTGCAGAAGTTTACGGAGTGTTTAATGTCCATACTTGATTTAAACTAGTGCCACTTCCCCAGAATTGCATGGTTGCTCCGTTTGCAGTTCCTCCACCTGTATCTAGGCATTTACCATTTGCCCGGTTAACAATCTTATAAAGACCGTCTCCTGCTGATATTAATGACCATTGCTGATTAGCACTTGTACTTGACGCCCATTGTTTTACCTGAGAGCCATCCGCTGTATTTCCTGCACTATCAAGGAACTTTCCAACCGCTACGTTTTTAATTTTATAATATCCTCCGCTGTAGGTAAATTCCCATCGTTGGTTGTTGCTTGTGCCGGATGTCCATTGACTTGCCGGAGCTCCATCTGTTGTGGCGCCTAAGTTATCCAACATTTTGCCAGAGCTCTGGTTGCCTACTTTATAGGTTCCGTTTGCAATAGGTTGGCTAGCAGGATCTTTTGTAAATGTAAGTGTCCCAAAACCAAGCTGGTCAAAACTTCCGCTTGTAGTGCCGTAATCACCACCGCCACCTTCTGGCCTTACCTGAGTAGCGAATTGACCACTATAAGTCATAGGTCTCCCTCTTACTTTATTGAAGTAGTTATAAATCAATTCCCAAGCCGGTCTAATAGTACCTCTTGAATTGGATGAGATAACTGTTTGATTAGAGTTCTCACAATTGTTGTAAGTGGTGTAGGGGACAGTCTGGTTCAGGTTATATTTGGCAGTATATTCACAAATTGCCTCCACTCTTGAGACCGGCTCATTCCATGGATTATATACAAACATATCCTGACCTACATTAACAGACATTTGGCAAAAAGCTCCCAATAAAGAGATGTCTAATGTTGCATGTCCTTGATCCCTACCTGCTTCCTGGCCTTGTCCAAGTCCATCAGAATACATGAAAGGAACAAGTTTTCCAATTTGTCCGGTACCAATGCCACTTTTAAAGTAGTTAATCGCTTGATCGATTTTAGATTGATCGTCACATAGGATTCCTATGGATAATATAGTGGCCATGTTACAAAGATCCCAATTTGCCCAGTAATGGGTATCACAAGTACCATGGTGTCTTACTAGAAAGTCGTTAGCATCGCTGTAAAAGACATTCACCATAAAGGTTTTGAATTTTGTGAAATCCGAAGAGGACCATCCGCTGTAAGAACGCATAATTTCTGCGGCATTTGCAAGCTGGTAACCGTATAAACCGGAAGCTAAGGACTGATTAGAATCTCCTTCAATAGAAGTACAGGTTGTTGCCCAGGCATTAAGAATCTGGATGGCTTTTGTTGCGTTGGCGGTTGTTCCTGCAATCTTCCAACGGAGTGCATTTTGGTATGCTGCCGCAGCATCATTCATAACTTTAGAGTAGTTTTCGCTACCAAGTGTGGTAGAGCCCCTAATAATCATAACTGTTGGACCCTGCATCGTATAGGTTGAGGCAGAATGCGGGTTTGCTAAAAGCTTATTCCATCCGGATAGCCATGGTTGTGCCCCAGCATTTACTTTTTGGATCATCCGATTGAAATCTGCAGCAGTATGTAGCATACCCGGATGTACAATGGTGATAGCTTGTGTTTGCAATTTTTTTTTAGAGGAAGCGGTTTCGTCTACTTTTTCTTTCTCTAAATTTTTTTTACACGCACTTGCAGAAAATAGCAGTAGTATAAAAAATACCGAACTTAACTTTTGTTTAATCATGGTTTTATAATTGTGGTTTGTAAGAAATCATAGTATTAATTTATGGTATTAAAAGAATGATGACTTGAGTTCTTGAAGAACAAGTCTTGGATTTCTAGTTTCATAAAGTAAAATGTAATTGGCGATTTATAATTGTAAGACAATTATTTTATGTTCTGATACTCAATTGTTTCCTGAAATAAAATAGCATACACCTTTCTAGTCTTATAAATGCGATTCTTTAGTGAAAGAAAAATCCGCATACTATTGCTTTTAGATATTATATAGTTGAATAATAACCGATAGGGGCGACCTTTGGTCAGTTTGTAGGTGTTTTTATTCTCAGACTTAATTTCTGTAATTTTTATTGTTGAGTATAAAAGCTTGTAGCGAGTGTCTAATAGGAATAAGTGTTTAATATTATTTGGTTAATTGGTTTTGAAAGCCTCCATTCTTCCCTGTTTGGAGGTTTTCTTTTTAAACCAAATACTTTCTTAACTGGCGGTGAATATGATTTTGTATAAAATATATTTTACAAGTGAGTATGAGATTCTATTAAATGTGTCTAATAGTTAGTATTTAAAACCAAACTTAAACCTAAACCCGAACTAAAATGAAAGAATAAACTACTAAACCACCAATTTAAAAAACGGTAAATAATTTAAATAAGAATTCAATAATATTTGGAATTAGAATTCGCAATATTTAGAAAATTCAATACCATTATTTATCGAAGAAAACTAACCTAAATAAATGTTAAAAAAACTAGAAATGAATTTTAAATTAAAATTTATGTCAAAAATTCGGAAAGCAAAACTCAGAACAATGTTTGTTGCGAGTTTGGGTTTTTGTCTCGTATGCGCTCAGTCTTTTGGTTTTGCAGCGGACAAAACGAAATCGGATAAATTAAGCCTTATTAAAGATGCTGAAATAAGCGGAACAGTAAGTGATGAAAATGGACAAGCCTTGGCTGGTGTAAATGTACAGGTTAAAGATAACCCTAAAATTGGAACCGTAACTGATATTAACGGGAAATTCCATTTAAGTACTTCATTAACCAATCCAATTCTTGTGTTTAGCTACCTTGGTTTTGAAAAAAAGGAAGTAACTGCGGGATCAGGTAATTTAAACATTGTTTTAAAAGAAACTAATAACAGTTTAAATGAAGTAGTTGTAGTTGGTTACGGTACTCAAAAGAGAGCAACGCTTACGGGTGCTGTAGAAACAATTGATAGCAAGGTGTTTGAAAACAGGGCTGTTACAAACGTAGGTTTGGCTTTGCAAGGGCAAACACCAGGTTTAGTGGTTACCCGTAGCTCTCCTCGCCCAGGTAACGAAGGGATATCATTCAAAATTAGAGGACTTTCATCTGTTAATGGTAGTGACCCTTTAATTGTAGTTGATGGAGTCCCTGTTCTTAATTCCTATTCATTCCTGAATATGAATAGTGATGATATTGAAAGCATTTCTGTACTAAAGGATGGTGCTGCAGCTATTTATGGTTCAAGGGCTGCTAATGGTGTTATTTTAGTAACTACCAAGAAAGGGAAAGATAAGTTACAGATAGATTATAATGGTAATTTTCGTTTTAATACCAATGGTATTACCGGTTATTCACCCACTATGCAACAATATGCCTCTGTTTGGTTAGAGGCTAACAAAGAGGAAACTACTCCAAACTATTGGGTTTGGGGAAGCAAAGAGAATTTAGAGAAAATGCAACAAGGTGTGGAAGGTGCATATCCAATTTTTGGTACTGATTTCTACATCTTTAACGCTAACAGATTGGACGAAATGTTTGCTACTCGTTATTCTCAGCAACATAATTTAAGTATTTCTAACGGTTCGGATAAATCTTCCTATCGTTTGTCTCTTGGATACGCTAATAATAAGGGTAACCTTGCTACAGCTTATGATGGTCAGAAACAATACAACTTCCGTTTAAATAACGATTATAAGCTGACAGAAAAATTAAAGTTAGAGACTGGAATTAGCGTGGTAAATGCCAATACCAGTACACCTTCTGTGGGTCTTGATAATACACTGTATGCATTTGATATGCCTTTTTTTCCTGCCAAAAATCCTTATGGACAATGGTTTGCCACATTTAACGGGATAGACGGCGGTGCAAATAGAAATGCAGCAGCTATGACAGCAGACGGAGGAAGAGATAATAGAAATTCCCTTACCGGAAGGGTTGATTTGAAAGCTTCTTATCAGATTTTGAAAGATTTGTCTATAGAAGGTTTAGCGTCGTTGCAAAACGAAAGGTTTAATCAGGAAAGATATGTATTGCCAGTGCAATTGTATAATTGGTATGGTAAGCCAACAGGGATTGGTTTAAATACCGGAGGTACAAGCAATACCTACTATACTTACGCTTGGCAAGGACTTTACCAATACTATTCTACCTTATTAAGTTATAAAAAAACCATTAAGAAAAAGCATCATATAGCTGCAATGGCAGGCCTAAATGCAGAGAAAAACACCTCGCAGTGGGTGTCAGCTAATCGTGTTGGATTTCAAGACCAAGGGATTTACGATATTAGTTTGGCGGGTTTAGAGACACAAACAAATGACGGTTCTAAAACTCAAAATGGTAGGTTTTCTTACTTAACAAGATTAAACTATGACTATTCCGAAAAATATTTGGTTGAATTATTAGGAAGAAGAGATGGTAACTCAAGGTTTGCAACTGGCTATAAATTCAAAAATTTCGGATCAGCACAATTGGCTTGGGTATTTACTAAGGAAAATTTCTTAGATGGGATAATCCCAGTTCTTAACTTTGGTAAATTAAGAGCAACTTATGCGCTTACCGGGAATGAGGCTTCTGGTTTAGGAGCATTTGATTACCTATCAACAGTTAATATTGGATCTACAGTTTTGGGTTCTCCTGTGGCACCACAATCTTCAAGTAGTTTGAATAATAGTGGATTAATTAGTTATACCCGCACTTGGGAAAAAGTAGAACAAAAAAACTTAGGGATAGATTTAAACTTTTTCAATAGCCGTTTAACAACAAGCTTCGATTTTTATGAAAAAAATAATATTGGAATGTTAATCAACGTGAACTATCCTTCTGTATTAGGTGGCAGTGCACCTAAAACCAATAGCGGTAAATTCAACAATAAAGGATGGGAATTTTTAGTAGGTTGGAAAGAACGGAAAGGAGATTTTAGCTATAATTTAGCTTTCAATATTGGTGATACTAAAACAATGGTTTCAGGTGTAGAAGGCGCTGATAGTTATGGTGCAGGTAGAAATGGAATTGTAAATGGTTATCCATACCAATCGTGGTTTGTGTACAAAACAGATGGAGTGTTTAAAGACCAAGCTGATGTAGATGCTTATTATGCTAAATACGGTACCAGTACTGATTTAGCTGGTTTGACTCAAAATAATGCAGCTGTTGCTTTACGCCCTGGTGATACTAAAAAAGTTGATGTTGCAGGTACTGGTAATATAACCAGTATAGGTAATGAAAAGAGTTCTTTAGTATATGCAGGTGATGGTACTCCACACTATAATTTTGGTTTTAATTTAGGTGGGTCATGGAAAAATTTTGATTTAAATGCTTTTTTTCAAGGTCAGTTGAAACAGAATATCATGCGTGATGGTTATATGGCTTATCCATTTAGGGCATTATTTACCAATCAAAATCCAGCTTTCTTAGGAAACACATGGACTGAGGCCAATCAAAATGCGATATTTCCTCGCTTAACTGTTAATACTGCAAGAGCAGGATGGAATTATGGAAATAATGATTTTATGCTTCAAAACAACCGTTACATCCGCTTAAAATCATTGATTGTTGGTTATACCTTGCCAAAAAACATAACAGACAGGTTAAACTTATCGAAAGTAAGGGTTTACTTCTCCGGAAATGATCTGTGGGAATCAACATCAATTAAGGATGGTTTTGACCCTGAAATGGGAGAAGCATCAATTAATAGTGGCTATCCATTCGCCAGAACATGGTCTTTTGGGTTAAATGTTGGAATTTAATAACGGTAAATAATTAAAGCGATGAAAAAAATATTCAATTATATAATAATAGGAGGGATCTGTTTAAGTGTTTCTGCCTGTCAAAAAGACTTTATAGACCTAAGCCCTACGGCAAATTTTACAGATGCAGTTTATTTTAAAAAACCTGCCGATTTCAAGGCTTATGCAGCAAGCTTTTACGGGCAACTGCAAGGTTGGGATTTTGGTAACATGGATAATAATACCGATCTGTCTGCCAATGGCAACGGAGCCGGTTATGACTTAGGACACGGTACTATAGCAACTGGTAGTACAAACTGGAGTTATAATGGCATTCGTACTTGTAATATTTTGTTATCAAAAGCGAGTTCATATAATGGTACAGGAGATATCAACCAGTATCAAGGGGAAGCGTATTTCTTTAGGGCATATAATTATTTCGGGCTTTTAAAAACTTTTGGAGGCGTACCTATTGTCACTACAGTACTAGATGTTAATTCTCCTGAATTATTTGCAAAACGCAATAGCCGTTATGAAGTGGTTACACAAATTTTGGCAGATCTAGATCAAGCTATCGCAAAATTACCCATTGAGCAAAATATTGCTACAGCAGACAAAGGAAGAGCAAGCAAATGGGCAGCAAAGGCTTTAAAAGCACAAGTTGAATTATATGAGGCAACTTGGGAAAAATATGTTGGTCAGGGTCCTGATGGAGATGGTACTAGTGTAGGAGCTGGAACAGCTGGTTATGATGCGAGCAAAAAAAATCAGTATTTGGCAGATGCAGCTACTCAATGTGAAGATATTATGAATAACGGAGGGTACGAATTATGGAATAAGAATGCAGATACAAAGATGGCAAATTTAAGCTCTTGGTATTTGTTTAATTTGGAAGATGCAGGTTCTAACCCTGGAGGATATGATAAAACATCTAACAAAGAGTTTATTTTATACCAAACTTATGATTATACCTACAAACAATCGAGGAAAAATATTAGTTGGACTTCATGGCAACTATATCCTAGTCGTAAATTTGTAGATATGGCAGTTTGTACAGATGGTTTGCCTCCAGCTAAATCACCATTGTTTCAAGGTTATCATACCACTACTTCCGAATTTCAAAACAGAGATAAACGCTTATTAAATTATTTGTATGCAGCTACCACCGCTCCAACAGGTGTTACGCTTGATTATGGAAGTTTAGGTTCAAGCGGTTATGGTAACAGTAAATATGCAGTTTATGGCTATGGTACAAGAAGGATTGATAATACCGAATCAGCTAATTGGCCTATCATTCGTTTGGCAGAGGTTTACTTAACTTATGCGGAAGCATTATACGAATTAAATGGTAGCATTACTGATGCGCAATTGAATGCTTCTATTAACAAACTGAGAGAGCGTGGCGGTGTAGCATTTTTAACCAATGCATTGGTAACTGTTAACGGTTTAGATATGAAAGAAGAAATTAGAAGAGAGAGAGCTGTTGAATTATATCGTGAAGGTAAGCGTTTTGACGATTTGAAACGTTGGGGAATTCTTGAAACCTCTTTAAACGCATCTCGTTTAGGAAGAGTGGTAGGAGACGGTACTACTTACTCCACGCCGTTTAAAGATGCTTCTGGGCAACCAACAGCAGCTTACAAAGCAAATTCTTATGTTTTTGGAGAAGAAGCTGTACAAACAGCTCAAGGTTTGCTTAAATGTGTTGTGGTTTCAAGTTCGGTAAATAACTCTTTAGCTCCAAAGCATTATCTATTTCCAATACCTGTAAGTCAAATTATTTTAAATAAAAACTTGCTTCAAAACCCTGGTTATTAGGATACTAAAATATTGTTAATGTTTAATTAGATAATTAATTAAAATGAAAAATACACAAATAAAGAACATAATTGTGCGTAGCGTAATTATGTTCATGATTACCTCTTCTATAGCATCATGCGAAAAGGGACCAAATTTTAGAGAATTTTCATTCCCAGCACCAACAGTGACAGGAATGTCGCCAAATACTGGATATCCGACTAGTAAAGTGGTGATTACCGGTTCAAATTTTGGAGAGGTAATAGGACCGGTATCTGTTTGGTTTAACGGTGTTAAAGCCGATAGTGTGCTTAGTTGTACCAACGATCAAATAGTGGTTAAAGTGCCAGACCTTGCAACTTCAGGTAAAGTATCATTAAAAATCTGGACACATATAATAGATTCAATAGGTAGTTTTACTGTTAAACCAATTCCAATAATTGATTCGTTAGTATCCCTAAACGTTGTAGGTAAGAATATAGCTACACCTGGTGATACTTTAGTATTTTATGGTAAGCGTTTTGGTACAGATGCCAGCGCAATTTCAGTATCAATGAATGGAGCTCAAGTAACTGTTGTTACTCCAATAACGGATAATTTGTTTAAAATAGTAGCTCCGAGCAATTTCTCTACCGGCAATGTTACACTCAACATAGGAGGAATCAAAATTGCAGCCCCAACAGTAATAATAAATCCTTTTGCTTCCGGTGATATCACACCATATTTCTTGGCAAATACCGGAAATATAGCTAATGGTGGCGGTTTTACTTCATCAGTAGTTAGTGGAAGATGGGGAGTATTAGGAGCGCCGTGGATTACTAGTGCAGCGGCTAAAAACAAGAACAACGGAACCATTGGCGGATGGACAAAAGACGCTGGAGGTTGTATCTGTTGGGAAACCTGGGGTAATACTCCTGTTGTAGATGGGACTGTATATCAACCAACCTTAATGCCATTACCAGCCGGGAATTATACTATTACAATTAAATACTACAGTGAAATACAGCAAAATTCAACGCTGCATTTGGAAGTTGCTGCCGGTAAAAATGGAATACCTCTTTTAGCAAATTTATCTTCGGCTATTGCTTCTCTTGAGGTAGCAAATCCTGCAGTCGTAGGAAAAACTGCTCCTAATGTGACCGAAACTAAATCACTTGACTTTACGCTTGCAACTTCGCAATATGTTTCAATTGGATTTTTAGCTAATCTCAAGTGGGGTAACGGTACTTCTAATCCTGGGAATTATGTTACCATCCAATGGATAAAGTTGGTTAAAAAGTAGTGTTCTATAACTGAACATTTTAGGAGGTATTTCAATCTCAGTCATATTAAATCAAAGAAATCCTCGAGGCTAAGCCTCGAGGATTATTTATTAGCATTATGAAAACAAAACAAGTTCAAATAACACTTGGGTTGGCATTCCTAGTTATCGTAGCCGTACTGTCATGTTCCAAATCAAAACATGGAAGTGGCGAGGTTACTCCTGTAGATACCACTAAAGTTTCTGAGAAAACGGTGATAGATACTTTGCCTCCTAGTACTCCAATGAAACATGTGGGGGCACTACATACCCCAGCAGATTTTGCCAGAATAAAATTAAAACTAGCAAATCATGCTGAGCCATGGACATCGGGCTATAATAAATTGATTAATAACGTATCTGCACAAACAACTTATGTCGCAAACCCTACGGAGAAGCTGATTCGTGGAGGAAGGACTGTTTGGGAACCCGAGCCTGATAACTATTCACGGGCTATGAATGATGTGGCTGCGGCTTATCAACTTGCGTTAAGATGGAAGATTACGGGAGATAGTACGTATGCCCAAACAGCTATTAACATTTTAAATGCATGGGCAAGAACCTGTAAAGTAATAGCAGGAGATACCAACGCAGCTTTAGCGGCAGGTCTTTACGGATACCAATTCGCCATTGCCGGAGAGCTATTGAGAGATTACAGTGGCTGGAAGACTGAAGATTTTGTAGCCTATCAAAAATGGATGATAGATGTGTTCTATAGTGCCAATATGAGTTTCCTTAAAGAGCATTTCGGCACTTGTTATACTCACTACTGGGCAAACTGGGATTTAGCAAATTTAAGTTCGGTGTTAGCTATTGGGATATTAACAGATGAAAGATCTATTTACAATTATGCGGTTGATTATCTGCAACGAGGTAAAGGGAATGGGAATTGGTTTCATGCTATAAACTATGTTTTTGATGGAGAAAATGAAGGGCTTGCGCAGTTACAAGAAAGCGGTCGAGATCAGGGGCATGCAACTTTGGTTATTTCTTTATTGGGCGTAATTGCACAACTAACTTGGAATCAAGGAGACGATTTTTATGGTTTGGATGACAATCGTTTTTTAAAGGCGTGTGAATATACTGCAAAATACAATGTGGCTCATTTGGAAGTGCCATTTCATGAGTATATCCGGTACTACGGACATAACTGTGATTCCGAGACATATACGGCTATTAGCGACGCATCCAGAGGTATTTCACGACCAATGTGGACCGCACCTTATTTTCATTATACAAGAATAGAAAATATGAAAGCACCATATACGCTAATGGGGGTTAACCAAACCTCTCCAGAAGGAGGGGGAAGAGATTACGGAACTACTAGTGGGGCTTTTGATCAATTAGGGTTCGGAACCCTCATGTACACTGTGGATTAATTATCATAACTTAAATAACACACTAATGAAAAAAAAATACTTCACCTTTCTGTACGGAGTTTTGTTTCTAATTCTGGGTTTTATTCAGAATATTTCAGCACAACAAACATTCATACATCCAGGCATACCTTTTACTCAAGCCGATTTGGATCAGTTGAAGGTTAATATCACCCAGGAACCTTGGCTTTCAGCTTACAATTCATTTAAAAATGATGGGCATTCCCAACTAAGCTATACTCCTTCTACACCACAGGCAACAGTAAGCCGGGCTCCAAACCTGAACAATGAACAATGGAAGAGTGACATGCTTGCCATCCACCATTTGGCATTTATGTGGTGGTTTACCAGAGATACTGCTTATGCAAAAAAAGCGACCGATATGCTGGATGCATGGGCAGTTACCAATACCGTATGGGAAGGTAACGAATCCATGCTAGATATTGGCGACTATGCTCAATACTGGGCAACTGGTGCCGAAATACTCCGTTATACGTATCCGGGTTGGACTCAGGCAAATACAGACCACGTAGAGAAGTATTTTTCTCAGGTGTTATTCCCGACTTCTTGGGTACCTTACCCATTACGCGACCAGAACAAAGGGGCTCTTCAGTTAAAAATAGCCCTAGGCGCATCCGTTTTTTGTAACGATGTCACCAAATTTAATCAAGCGATAGAAGTCTACAGAATGGACGCCGGTGGCGGTATGCGTAACTCGTTGCCCAATGGCGAAGTTGGAGATACCGGTCGAGATGACCACTGGCGTGTACAAGCTGCAGCTCTTGCTTGGGGAGCAGAAGTTGCGTACAAGCAGAATGTAGACATGTTTTCCGAATTAGGCAATCGGTTATTGGCAATCGGCGAATTGTATCATAAATATGCTTTTGACGGAGATACAATGACCTATATCCCTTTTGGAGGTTATGCAAGTTATTGGACCAATTGGGGAATTCGGCCTGGAGCTAGAGCGGGCGATATGACCAATATTATTTACAGTGCTTATCATGTACGTAAAGGAATAGCAACTCCTAATACCGACAGGATGAGAGCAGCTTTGGGTGGTGCTGGCGGTGATTTCTTATTCCTAAAATCGTCTGACAGCTCTACCGCAGTTAGTTTACTTCCTGTATATTATCCCGCCGATCATGTACAACTAGTAAGCAACCTCACCAATATAGATATTGGTAATACAGGATTGGCAAGCAGTTCTTCGTTCAATAACGGAATCTGGACACTTAAAGCTGCCGGAACTTCTACCGCGAATGCCTTCAGTTTCAATTTTAAAAAAATCAGTAACGATGCCGGTCTAGTAGTAAAAGTGGACAGTATGTCCCTCACTACAGGTGGATCCGGCGTAATGCTACGCGAATCACTAGCACCCGATGCTAAATTTTGGGATATTTTCCTTAATGCTAGCGGCGGAGCAGGCAGACATTGGCAACCAAAAGCTCCATGGTGGTTAAAGATTGAACGTGTAGGCAACCGTATATTTACTTACCATTCGCAAGACGGTGTTAACTGGACAAATCTTAGTTGCTGGTTTTCTCCCACTGGTTTCCCAACCGATTTATATGCAGGATTTTATACCTTATCTAATAACACATCTGAACTAAACACCGCTACATTCAGTAATGTGGCATATAGTCAAACCGCACCTACCGGCTCTCCACATATTAGTAGTGCTACTACGGCTACAGCCACTATTGGTTCGCCTTTTAGCTATAACATCATTGCCAGTGCCAATCCAACTTCTTATAGTGCCAGCGGATTGCCAGCAGGATTAAGTATCAATACAGCAACTGGGCTTATTTCTGGAACAGCTACCGAATTAGGACAAAACGAAGTTACAATAGCCGCCACGAATTCTAGTGGAACTGCTACAGCAACTTTAATACTGAACGTTATTGATAGCCAAGCACCCGCTGCGCCAACTTCGGCATTGGCATCCATCGTTAATACAACACAAATTAAGCTTAGTTGGACAGCTTCAGCCAATGCAACTAGTTATTCCGTAAAACATTCATTAACATCAGGAGGTCCCTATACCACTATACAGACTGGTATTATAGGTACTAGTTTCACAGATGTGGCACCTACTCCTGAGGTGGATAATTATTATGTAATTACAGCGCTAACTGGATATCTAGAAAGTGGTGTTTCCAATGAAGTTTTTGAGTCGGTTCCTCCTGCAATTCCAGGAAACCTTGTAGCAACCAATCAAAACAATAGTGTTAATCTTGCTTGGGATACTGCTTTAGGCGCTAATTCATACAAAGTAAAGCGTGGTACAGTAAGTGGGGGTCCTTATACCACTATTGCAACGGTAAACACAAACAGTTATGAGGACACAAATATTATCAGTGGCAATCCGTATTACTATGTGGTTGCTTCTGTAGGCACTTCACAGGAAAGTAGTAATTCAAATGAAGCTTTTGGTATACCAGGTGCAAATTCTTCTGTATGGAGTCCAACACCACTAAGTGCTTCATTTAATCTGGCAACCAATTGGGTTGAAAATACTCTTCCGGTAAATCCTGCCATATTAACCTTTAAAGGAACAACCGATTCCACTCTGACTAACGATATAAACGGTTTGAGCGTTTCAAGAATTCAATTCGAATCTGGAGTTAATGCCTATACTATTTCAGGCAATTTACTAACGCTAAAGTATGATCTTGTTAACAACTCATCAAGCACCCAAACTCTAACCACTCCAATAGTTTTAACCGATCAACTTAATGTAAATACTGGAGCTAGTACTGTTTTAGAAGGTACTATAAGTGGAACAGGTTCATTAATGAAGTCAGGTTCAGGCTATTTATATATCAGAGGGAATAATACTTTTTCTGGAAATTCTACTCTGGTTAGCGGTACACTGTCTGCTGCGGGTATAGGGACTGGAACAGCAAGCAATCCTACTGCCAGTCCTTTAGGTACTGGTAAGATTATCATGAATGGAGGTTCACTACAAGCTACGGCTGGTGGTGACCTTAATTTATATAACGATATAGAAGTGCTGCCTGAAAGAAGAAGTTATATGTATGAGGATGTTAACTCAATAACACTTCGTGGAAAATTGTTAGGCAGTGGAACACTAGAGCATGACGGAAATGACTATGCCGGCCTTAATCTCTTGGGAGACAACAGCGAATTTACAGGAACTTTTATCTCAAAATTGAGAAGTGGCAAACAAAGAATACGCTTTGGAATTCCTAATGCCGGAAGTGCAAAGGCAACCTGGTTATTAGATGCCAATGGTATTGATTGCCAAGGTATTGGGTTTGCAACTGGAACGTTAAATTTTGGTGCCCTTAACGGACGTGGTTATATCCGGGCTGATGCAGGTGGGTCGCCTATTATCAGCATTGGAGCTCTTAATACCTATTCCAGTTATGGCGGAACCATTAACGGTAATGGCAGTAATATTACCGTTGAAAAGGTAGGTACAGGTGTTTTAGAAATGTGGGGAAATCAAGCCTATACCGGAACTACTACAGTAAAAAAAGGAAAATTGTTAATAAACAATAATGGAAGCAGTGGCGTTTTTATTAGCCCAATAATTATAGAAGAAGGTGCGCTGGGAGGCTGGGGACAAACCCAGGCTTCGGCAACTCTTGGAACTGGAAACGGAGCAGGTGCTATATTAGAACCTGGATTTTTAAAAGTGGGCACCTTAACTGTTGGTGCGCTTACTTTAAAAGCAGACGCTACCTATACTCCTGAAATCAACTTAGACACAGCTATTGGCGATCAAATTAAAGCCACTAGTGTAAACTTGCTTAACAGTCCTTTGTTAGCTCCAATTAGCATTGCGGGTACATTAACTCAAGGAACAAATTATACAATAATAGACAACACAGGTACATTACCAATTAATGGCACTTTTAAGGATTTACCAGAAATGGCACTTCTAAACATAGGTGGTTATAACTTCCGTATTACTTACATAGGAGGTACAGGCAACGATGTGGTGCTATTAGATGACCGTACTGTAACTGTGGCAATTACAAGTGCTTTAGAACAAACTACACTTATAGGAAAACCTTTCTCTTATACCATTACCGCCATCAAATCACCAACTAGCTTTAATGCTACTGGACTGCCTCCCGGTTTAAGCATAGACACTGTTTCTGGTATAATTTCAGGAACTCCAACTGTACAAGGGATTTTTTCTGTTACACTTACTGCTTCAAATGAAACAGCATCGAATACCAAAATTTTATCATTAAAAGTATTAAGTACTGTAGTCGATGGGCTAATAGTAGCTTCTGGTGATGCTAAAAATATCATTGAATGGAATCCTATTCTAGACTTTAGCTATAATGTAAAACGTTCGACAACTTCAGGAGGTCCATATACTAGTGTTGGAACTGTTACGGAATCTAAATTTACTGATACAGATATTACTAACGGAACTGCTTATTATTATGTAGTATCTTCTATTGACAGTACAGGAGAAAATGCAAATAGTACTGAAGTAAAAGCAACCCCAAATCTCGGACAAGCTACTTACCTGAAATTTGACGAAATAAGCGGGACACGCTGTATTGATAGCTGGGGTGCTAATCATGGTACACTAAATACTACTGCCATTCGTGATGAGGGTAAAAACGGACAAGCCTTAAAACTTGACGGAACCGCAACCTCTTATGCAACCTTACCTACTGGAATTGTAAGTACTTTAACTGATTACTCGGTAACTGCTTGGGTAAATATGGATGTATTGGCTAACTGGATGCGTGTATTCGATTTTGGAACAGGAACATCAAAATATATGTTTTTATCCACACAAACTGGAAAGGCAGGAGAAGTACGTTTTGCCATTAAAAATGGAGGATCTGAACAAGGAATAACTTATAGTTATACTGTTCCTCTTAAAACCTGGACTCACTTTGCAATTACCCAATCGGGAAATACCTGCAGTATGTATATTAACGGAGCTTTAGTTGCAACTAATACTGCTGTAACTATTAAACCTTCCGACTTGGGAAGTACCAATTTGAACTACTTAGGCAAATCTCAATGGAATGACCCTATGTTTAAAGGTGCAATTGATGAATTTAAAATATATAGCAGAGCTTTAACTGCAGCTGAAATTGCTGGAAGTTTACAAAGTCAAACTATAACATTAAATTCAGTTACCCAAAAAGTAATGGGTGATGATGATTTTGAACTAGCTACTGCAAGTTCAGGTCTTCCAGTGTCTTATAGCAGTTCAGATACATCGGTTGCAACTATTTTAGATGGTAAAGTCCATATTGTTTCTACTGGATCTACAACTATTACTGCCTCACAAGCAGGAAACAGCGAGTACTGGCCAGCAGCATCACAAACAAAAGTTTTAACGGTTGTTATTACAAATGATACACAACTTACTACTTTAATTGGTAAACCATTTAGCTATACCATCAGTAATAAAGCATTAAGCAATTTTACTGCAACAGGTTTACCAGCTGGTTTAAGTATTGACAGCGTTACAGGGATAATATCTGGTACTCCTACTGAATTCGGTATTTTTTCCGTGACCTGTAACGCTACCAACGGCAGCGTTACAGGTACACAAACTATAACCTTGACAGTACAAAATATTGTAGTAAGCAATGTTATCGTGGCATCTGGTGATGCTAAAAATACCATCCAATGGGATCCTATCCAGAATTTCAGCTATAACATCAAACGTTCAACTACTTCTGGTGGACCTTATACTGTTATAGGAAATACTGCCGGTACAAAATTTACCGATACTACTGTTAGTAATGGTACTATTTATTACTATGTAGTTTCTTCTGTTGATGGTACTACGGAAAATTCTTCTAGTACTGAAGTAATCGCCACACCTAATACAGGACAAATTACTTACCTGAAATTTGATGAACAAAGTGGAACTCGAGCTATTGACAATTGGGGAGCAAACCATGGAACATTGGCAGCCACAGCCACTAGAGATACTGGTAAATACAGCCAGTCACTTAAACTGGACGGAACGGCCAATGCTTATGCTATGTTGCCAACAGGAGTTGTAAGTACGCTTACTGATTTTACCATATCAACATGGGTAAGAATGGATGTGAAGACAAACTGGATGCGTGTGTTTGATTTTGGTACCGGAACCAGCAAGTATATGTTTTTATCGATCCAGGCAGGAAGCGCTAATGTTATGCGTTACGCTATTAAAAATGGAGGTTCAGAGCAAGTGGTAAGTTATACTTATACCCTGCCTCTTAACACTTGGACACACTTTGCAATTACACAAGCCGGAAGTACTTGTACCTTGTACATCAATGGAACTGCTGTTGCCTCTAATACCGGCGTAACGATCAAGCCATCTACCATAGGTAGTACTAATCTGAATTATTTAGGTAAATCTCAATGGAATGACCCTTTGTTTAAAGGTTCTATTGATGAGTTCAAAATTTATAGTAGAGCATTAAGTGCTACTGAGATTGCTGAAACAGCTAAATTAAATCAAACGATAGCTCTTAGTGCTGTTGATCAAAAAGAAATGGGTACTGCTGATTTCAATCCTGCTATAGCCTCATCAGAATTAGCTGTTAGCTATACTAGCTCGGATGAATCTGTTGCAAGTATAATAGATGGAAAAGTGCATATTGTTGGCCCCGGGACTTCAACTATTACCGCTTCGCAGGCAGGAAATACAGACTACAATGCTGCACAAACGCAAACGCAAGTTCTAACTGTTGTTAAAAAGGAACAGACTATAAATTTTGCTGCAATCGAAGCAAAAACAATTGGAGACGCAGATTTTGATCCTTCTGCCACCACTTCTTCGGGTCTTCCTGTAACTTACAGCAGTTCAAATGAATCTGTTGCAAGCATAGTAGCTGGTAAAGTACATATTATTACCTCTGGAACTTCAACTATTACCGCTTCACAGGCAGGAAATTCAGATTATAAAGCTGCACAAACGCAAACGCAAGTTTTAACGGTTGTTAAGAAAGAGCAGTTTATCAGCTTTGCTGCAATCGCAGATATAACTACAAGAGATGCAGATTTCGATCCTGCAGCTGTAGCTTCATCTTCTCTGGCGGTAACTTACACCAGCTCCAATGAAAATGTCGCTACCATAGTGAATGGCAAAGTTCATTTGGTGGGTGGCGGAACTACCGTAATTACTGCTTCACAAGCAGGAAATGAAAGCTATAACGCTGCAAGTGCTGTAACTCAGGAACTACAAGTATTTGTTCCACCAGCTGTATTCGCTAAAAATATAGAGGTAGAATTAAATGCAAGCGGTATTGCTTCCATTACAGCGGCTCAGGTGGATAACGGTTCTATTAGTTATACCGGAGCTTTAAACCTGACTATAGACCAAACCGATTTTGATTGTTCTAACGTTGGAACTCCAGTTACTGTAACGCTTACAGGTACAGATGCTAAGGGCTACTCCAGCTCTGCAACAGCACAGGTAACTGTGACGGATCATGTTAAACCAGTTCTTAGTGCACCATCGGCTCAGTTCTTCTGCTATGCAGGAAGTACTTATACACTTCCATCGCTAGTTGCTACCGACAATTGCGGTGTGGCTTCTATTAGCTATGCTATAAGCGGAGCTACGCAAAGAAGCGGATCTGGTGTTGATGCAAGTGGTGTTTTTAACACAGGAACTTCAACAGTTCAGTTTACTGTTACGGATGTTCATGATAATACAGAGCTTGCTACCACCATTGTTACTGTCAATTCCCTATTGAGTTCATCTATACCTGATGTGTATGCGTTGAATTCTTCTACGGATGAGAAGAACACCATTTATTTAGGGTATGGTCCAACTTCTCTTAGCATCACAGCCACTCCAGCAGGAGGAACAGCGCCTTACACTTATTTATGGAGTACAAACCAAACAGCACAAACCATCTCGGTATCAGCTGCAGGAACGTATACTGTGATAGTAACTGACGCTAAAGGTTGTCAAACAACAAATTCTATTGTTATTAAAACGATAAATGTACAGTGTGGTAACTCTACTGATAAAGTTATGGTTTGTCATAATGGTCACGAAATTTGTGTAAGTTCTAATGCGGTTCAATCACATTTAGATCACGGTGACAAACTAGGTTCTTGTACTACTTCGGCTGGAATGGAAAGCAAAAACAGCAGTAAAGTCTTGATTAGTGAAGAAAACACTGTTAAAGGCGTAAGCGTTTATCCTAATCCTGTGACCAGCGTATTGAACATAATAGTAAGTGAAGTCCACAGTGGTGCTACACTTGAATTGTACAATTCATTAGGAATAAAAGTGCAGTCCCAAGCTTTGACCAGTAAGTCGGGAGTGATCTCCTTGGATAGATTGCCTTCAGGAACTTATTTATTAAATATTATAAATGGCACTGAAATTACTGTGAAGAAGATTCTTAAAAAATAAGACAGAAAAGAATTAATAAAAATCCCGATTCTCAAACGAGATCGGGATTTTTTATTTGTCTACTGACAAGGGTGATGACAATAATGCTAATTTTTATACTCAAACAACATTATTGGCAGTGATGTGAGTATATAATGGATTTATAAGTGTTTTAATGTAAGATGTCAAGGGATAGGTGTGCGATTTTTCTTTTAAAAGGGATATCAAATACTGAGAAATAATTGTTCTGTTTCATTTCTAGATTTTCTACGGAAAAAACATAATGCCACGCTATAGTTGGTGCAATTTTAAATATGAGATTAATAAATACTATTTGCTTTACAGTCGCAGTTTTAGGGAGCATTTTCACTGATTGCGCTCTTGCTCAAAATTTGGTTACCTATCCTGCCCCAGCAGGTATCATGTATTCTCAACACAATGATGATTTTGCAGTAAGGGTTCGTAAACCCGGAGGGACTTGGCAAGATCTCTTCGAATATAATGTGAAAGTGGATTTAGATAAACCTCAGGATGCATCAATGGTTTATTTTGATTTTTCGGGGACAGTTGAATTAGCGGTAACAAAAAATAATAGTAATTTCAGTTCAGTTGCTATTCGACCTTTTTCTAAAAACATTCAGACTAAAAAGGAAGGAAATACAGTTTTTTTTACTTTGGATAAACCTCAGAAGTTATCCGTAGAGTTTGATGGGGATAAACTTCACAATCTCCATGTATTCGCTAACGAGTTAGAAAAAGATATACCCAGTCCATCAGATCCAAATGTGATGTTTTTTGGCCCGGGTGTACACCAACCGGATGACATACCGGGCGATGAAATAAGAATACCATCGGGGAAAACAGTTTATATTGCGGGAGGGGCGGTGGTAAAAGCTAGACTGGTTTGTGATAATGTTGAAAATGTAAAGATTAGAGGCAGAGGAATACTTTTACAGCCATTAAGAGGTGTTGAAATTAGAAACTCTAACCATATATCCGTTGAAGGAATTATCGTAATTAATCCAAAACATTATACTATTTATGGAGGTGCTTCCAATAATATTTCAATTAAAAATATAAAATCTTTTAGCGCAAATGGTTGGAGCGACGGAATCGATTTAATGAGTTGCTCAAATGTAACCATAGATGATATATTCATGCGTAATTCTGATGATTGCATCGCTATATATGCACACCGATGGGATTTTTACGGCGATGCAAAAAATTATAAAATCACTAATGCTATTTTATGGGCGGATGTAGCCCATTCCATTAATATTGGTCTTCACGGCAATACCAGTAATGAGGGCGATACCATAGAAAATTTATCATTTAAAGATATTGATATTTTAGAACATGATGAGGATGATGTTGATTATCAAGGTTGTATAGCCATAAGTGACGGTGATTTTAATTTAATCAGAAATTTAACTTTCGAAGATATTAGGGTAGATGATTTTCAGGAAGGTCAACTGTTTAACATCCGTGTAGTCAACAATAGTAAATATAATACCGGACCGGGTAGGGGCATAGAAAATATCCTTTTCAAAAATGTGAGCTATAATGGTTTAAATCTATCTGGGTCAACTATTTCTGGCCTGGATGAAAAACATGCAGTCAAAAACATCAGATTCGAGAATCTTAAGATCAATGGAAATGTTATTAAAAATGCCGGAGATGGGGGAATCAACCTTGGCGATTTTGTGAATAGATTAACGTTTGAATAAATGAGGAGCAAAAAAGCTTTGATGGTTTATTTTAATAAAGCGATAACTGCCTTGGCTATAAACCGGTATCGCAAATATTTATAAAAGGAGGCTGTATTTTTGAAGAAAAAAATGACCATAAAAGATATTGCTGAAAACTTAGGGATATCTAAAACCTCAATTTCTTTTGTTCTAAACGGCAAGGCTAGAGAAAAAAACATTAGCGTTGCATTAGAAACCAAAGTGCTTGCCTATATGGAACAGGTAGGGTATAGACCAAACCAATTTGCTCAAGGATTACGAAATGGAAAAACAAAAATCATTGGAATGTTGGTTGAGGATATTTCAGACAGTTTTTTTTCATCAGTAGCTAGGCTTATGGAAGAGAAAGCCTATAATAGTGGTTATAAAATTATCTACGCTAGTACAGAAAATAACGCTGAAAAAGCAAAAGAGCTCATCCAACTTTATAGGGCAAGATTGGTAGATGGCTATATTATTGCTCCTCCGCCAGGTATAGAAAAAGACATTAATGACCTCATAGATGATGATTTACCGGTGGTTCTTTTTGATAGATCTATTGCAGGTGTGGAAGCTAACAGTGTAACCGTAAATAATTATGCATCTTCTTACGATGCTGTTTTGCATTTCATCGAAAATGGTTTCAAAAATATCGCAATGATAACCTTGAACTCAGACCAGATGCAGATGAAAGAAAGAGAAGATGGTTACTGTGACGCATTAAAAAGAATAAAAGCTTCTCCGATAATTGAAAAGATAGATTATCTAAGTGAAAGTGATGACAGCATTAAACAAATCGAGGATTTTATCATTAGAAATAAAGAAGTTGACGCTTTGTTTCTCTCTACGAATTATATAGCTGAGCAGGGATTAGAAGCAATCCAAAACCTTAAACTTAAAATACCAGATGATTTGGGCGTCATCGTATTTGACGATCAAAATTTCTATAGGTTATTTCAACCTCCAATTACAGCAGTTTCTCAGCCAATAAAAAACATTGCAGATACAGTGATTGAATTAATGCTGAACTTATTAGGGGATGAATCTGAATATATGGAGGTAAATAATGTTATCCTTCCAACAGAATTTATAATAAGAGAGTCGGCCATTAAAAAAAGGTGATGCTGTTTCTTTAAAAAGCCTTAAATTTTCCTCGCCAATAGCTCTTTGATATAGGTAAGTTTAACCGACCGCCAAAAAAAACAATAAAACATGGACAAAATAACATTCAATTCCGCCAAAATTATTGACAGACTAAAACTCTTCAATTATAAATATGAATCCGACGGAAAGACATTAAAAGTGTTCCTTCCTATGCTCTGCTATTTAAAAATTGACTACAAATCGGACAAAGTAAAATTCACCTCTCATTTAAAATTTGGGTTTCGATCTTTACCACTTGAAGACAACTTTTTAATCTATGGATTTATACTTTATATTCTCGCTTGGTATAACTGGACAACCTTAAACAAAGCAGTTTTTCTACTATTCGGCCTATTCATCATTCATTTTATTGTGTGCTTTATTAAAATTGAGACACTAAAACAAATTATTCACAATTGGATTGAAAGCGATAATATTACTAAATAAATTATACGTGGACTTTACTCAAACAAACCTGCCTATAAAAGCAAATTTGTTCAAATGGCTGACAGTGCTTTACGTAAATTCATGTATTATTTACTTTAATTGGTGCGGTACAACAATGGTTCTGCAAGCAATGCCATTTCTGCACAAATTTTCAAAAAGATAATGACCACCAATTTGGAGCCTAACTCAATCCTATTTTTTCCATCTCGAATTTTATTTTCTCAATCCTCATTTAAATCGTTGAAATTTTTTAGTTTTTCTTAAACCGGTTTAGCAAAATCAGCTTTTTTATGATTATTTGCTTTTTACTATTAAAAACAGGGGATTTTGCAAACTTTCACCTTTTTGATTGACTGATTTATTCCCCTTCTAACTTATGTTTTATTGCCAAATTCGTTAAACGAAGCAATATTATAAACCAATTATTATTTAACCTTTAAATTTTTCAAATAAAACTTTTGAGTATAAATTTTATGCACATAATGTTTATTGATGGTTTATCATAGACTAATAAACTGGTTTAGTATAATTTGAATTTCGTAAAGTCTAATAATAGTGAGGAGATGTTTTTAACTATTTAAAGACTGTTTAAACCAAGAATTATAACCAATTTTTAATTTAGCCATGGGGTCTTTACAAACAGAATTATCTAAACTTTGGGAACAGTCTTGTTCTGGTAGCCAACAAGCATTTACATCGCTTCATAATATGCTTTTTCCTAAGCTATTTGCTTATGCAAAAAATATTGTGAGAGATACTGATGTGGCAAATGATTTGATCCAAGATTTGTTTATGAAACTTTGGGAAAAGAAAGCTAAAATTGGTGAAATAGAAAACGTTCAAGGCTACTTTTATAGATCTACAAGTTCAATCGCATTTAACTATTTGAGGAGACAAAAATTAGCACAAAAAATCGCGGAAAGTAATTACTTTGATGAGGTAACTTGCTCTATTGAAGATTATATTATCTCGCAGGAATTATCAGATAGCCTTAGAAATAAAATGAGATCGGCAGTTGGTCGTCTTTCTTTTAAACAGAAAGAAATCATAGAGATGAGCTTTTATGAAAGCCTTAACTATAACCAGATTATGGAAGTTACAGGTCTGCAGTACCAATCGGTGGTTAACCATGTGCACAGGGCGGTAAAGGTTCTCCGTAAAGATTTAAAAGAGGTAGCAATTGTAGCGGCCTAGCTTCTCAAGAATCTTAGAGACTGTTAAATTTGTATTGTAAGAATGTTTATAGATTATTTTTGAGTGAAACAAGGCAAATTTTTCGAGATAGTCGGAAACTATCTCGAAAAATTTAACGCCGTTGTAGCCAAAAAAGCCTGACCGACCTCTGGCGGTAAGCATAAACAAATTATTAGATAAATTTAAACAGGCTCTTACAATCTAGCACTCTCAATTTAATACATTATAGATGTTTTAAGGACATATATTTTGTTTTCTTATCATAAGCTTAATAGCAGAAAAATTTTAAATAATTAGACCCTTGTTTTTTTGTGATAGTTCAATTTTTTATGTATTATGTATTTCTGATGATACTATAGCTTTTTAAGTGAAATGAAAAAGGGACTACAGGTTTTTGTAATTATTTCATGTCTTATTAAAATAAGCTATGCTCAGAATATAACCAGTATAGGTATTGAGCAAGGACTATCAAATAACACGGTAACCGCTATTATTAAGGATAAATTTGGTTTCATGTGGTTTGGAACTTTTGATGGACTCAATAAATTTGATGGTAGCTCTTTTATCAAGTACAGAACGGTTGGCTCTAACTCTCAATCCGTACCAGATAATTTTATTACTGCATTATCAGCAGATAGCGTAGGACGGTTATGGGTAGGCACTCAAAAGGGATTATGTATTTTTTACCAAGAAAAAAGTTCGTTTTCAACTGTAAATTATCTTCCCTATAATCCAAATACTAAAACTCAGCCTAAAAAATTAAACCAACAAATAAACGCGTTGTGCACAGCGCCAAATGGAGACGTATTTATTGGTGCTAAAAATGTTGGTCTTTTAAAATATCATAACGATAGTTCGAAATTTGCCCTACAAATTCCTTTGTTTATCAAAGGAAAGCTTAAAAAAACTTACTCAGTATTAGCTTTAGTTAATGATCTTAAGCAGGGTGTTTGGATTTTAACAGCTGACGATGGGATTTGCTATTTTAACCAAGAAAAGAAGTTTGCAATTCAAGTCGATAGTTCCCTTATAGGCAATTGTGCGGTTATTGATAAGGAAGGTTTATTATGGATTGGGACTAGCTTTGGATTATATTCCTTTAATACCAAAACAAAATTACTTCGTTCGATACGTTTTACGGATAAGGATATTTCAAGTCCGAAAATTACAGGATTAAAACTGGATTTAAATGGAAAGTTGTGGATTACAACAGACGGAAGAGGTCTTATCGTTTATGATAGAAAAACCAATGAAGTAGTACAAATGCTCAAAGAAGAGGATAGCGAATCTTTGACCAGCAATGCCTTGAATACCATATATATTGATGACGCTAATAGAAAGTGGACAGGGACAATAAGAGGAGGGATTAACGTAATTGATTCAAATAGAAATTATTTTAAAACCGTTAGACATTTGCCCTATAATAAAAACAGCTTAGTTAATAATACGGTGATGTCATTTTGCGAGGATGGAAATGACATTTGGATCGGAACGGACGGCGGAGGTATTAGCGTATGGAATAGAGAAAAAAGTAGCTTCCAACAATTTGTATTTAATGAAAGTGGAAAGCAATCTACGGGTGCAAATCAAATTACTTCTATTGTAAAAGATAAAAGTGGTGAGATATGGTTGGGAACTTACGGTACCGGTGTTAAACGATTTAATGCTAAAAATAAAACTTTCGAAGACATCCCTTTTCTTCAGTCTGACCGTAGTGCAAAATATGTTTGGAAGCTATATATCGATAAAAATGGAGATATATGGGCCGGGTGTATAAAAGGAAGATGGGCAGGTGATTTAAAAAGCGGTCTTTATAAATATGATAAGAAGTCAAACCAATTCAAGGTTTCTGAATTCGCAGTAAATGCAGAAATACTTTCTATTTCTGATGATGAAAAAGGTAATCTTTGGCTCGGTACATTATCAGATTTGATTAAAATTCCTTTAGACGGAAAAGGAGGAAAGAAAACTTTTAAGCTGGATAGTTACATAAGAGATATTGTTCCTGATAAAAAAGGAAATGTTTGGATTGCGAGTCATGGAAAAGGATTGTGGTGTTTAAACAGTTCTTCCAATAAATTGACATCATACAACGAAAGCAATGGGCTTCCAAATAATTACGTTATTCAAATTGAAATAGATAAAAGCGGGATGATTTGGGCAAGTACCTTCAATGGTCTTTCAAGAGTCAATCCTTTTTCAAAAAAGATTTACAACTTCCATGTAGAAGACGGTTTGCAGTCAAATCAATTTTATTATAACGCCTCATTGACATTACAAAATGGCGAAATGTTATTTGGCGGGATAAAAGGGTTTAATATTTTTAATCCAAATCATTTGCAGATTAACCAGTCTTTTCCGGTTATAAGGTTTACAGGGATGTCTGTGTTGAATAATCCTTTAAATATCAATAATGAATTTGTAAAAAGGAAAAACCCATATCAACCGAGCGAAATCATATTACCTTATGACAAATCAATGTTTTCGCTTGATTTTGTAGCCTTAGAATATTCTCGGCCAGAAAAAATTAAATATGCTTATTATCTTGAAGGATGGGATAAACAGTGGAATTACACCAACGCTAAAACCTTGAGCTATTCAAGGATAAATGAGGGACACTATTTGCTTAAAATCAAATCCACAAATTCTTCAGGGATCTGGAACACGCATTACGAAACTGTTTCTGTGGTTATATTACCGCCATGGTATCGTACTTGGTGGGCATATACCTTATATCTTCTTGCTTTATCAACTGGTATATATGGGTTTATATACTATCAAAAAAGTAAGGAAAGATTGCGTTATGAGGTTAAGCTCACAAAATTAGAAGCAAAACAAGAAGCAGAACTGACCCAAAAAAGGATTGGTTTTTTTACAAATATATCTCATGAACTACGTACACCTTTAACTTTGATTATTAATCCAATTAAAGACTTGCTTAATCAGCCAGATGATAAACCTAACCAAGTGGACTTAGATGCTGTTTACAGAAATGCTAGGCGAATGTTAAGCTTAGTTGATCAACTTCTGCTTTTTAGAAATGCTGAGAATGAGATTTCTGATTTTAAACCAGAACTTTTAGATATTGCGGAGGTTTGTAGAGAAGTGTTTTTTTGTTTTTCTAATCAACTATATTCAAAAAATATTAAAAATGAAATTAATATCGACACCAATCCTATAGCTGTTTTTGCAGATAGAGAGAAAATTGAAATTGTTTTGTTTAACCTCATTTCAAATGCAATTAAATATACCCCTGAAGATGGGCGTATCTCCGTTGATCTAAAGGAAAATGAAAACCAAGTAGAGATTAGCATAGCAGATAGTGGATTAGGTATTGATCCATCTATAGGAGATAGTTTGTTTGAGCATTCTTACAGAGCAAACCAATTAAATTCTGATAAAAAAATAAGTGGATTCGGGATTGGTCTTTTTGTTTCTAAAAAGATAGCTGAGCAACAGGAGGGGAGCTTGACTTATGTCAGCATTCCTAAAGAAGGGACGGTTTTTAAATACATTATTCCAAAAAACACAAAGGGAATTGTGGCCGACGGGACTCCTAAATCAAAAATGAGAGGAGAGTCATTGATCAATGAAATGATTGAGGAACCTATACCAGTGATTTTAGAAAAGGATCAGGAAGATATATTGGATTTAGTTGGAGATGTACCTGTTTTACTTTTGGTAGATGATGAAAAGGAAATCAGGAATTACATGAAGTCCTTATTGTACAAATCGTATAAAATATATGAAGCAGCATCAGCTGAAATTGCTCTTGAATTATTAAAAAAAATAACCCCAGATTTAATATTAAGTGATGTAATGATGCCAGGGATAAGTGGAGTTGAATTGTGCCAAAATTTAAAAAGTGCCAAAAACACCAATCATATACCTGTTATCTTGCTTACAGGTACTTCATCCACAGAGATTAAGCTAAAAGGAATAGAATGCGGTGCTGATGATTACATTACTAAACCTTTTGATAACGTACTCTTACTGGCCAGGATTAAAAGTATTCTTAAAGATAGAGCTTCATTAAAACGGTATTTTATTAATGAGATAACACTCCAAAATAACGATGAAAAAGTAGCTGATGATTATAAAGTTTTTTTAAAAAAATGTATTGAAATTGTTGAAACTCATATTGAAGATGAAGACTTTAATGTGAATGCATTTGTTGAGAAAATGGAGATGAGCCATTCTAACATCTTTAGAAAAGTGAAATCGATTTCAGGGTTGTCTTTAAGTGAATTTGTCCGTTATATCAGGCTTAAAAAAGCAGCGGAGTTACTGATTAAGACGGATTTACAAATAAAAGAAGTCGCTTTTAAAGTGGGTTTAAATGATGTGAAATATTTCAGAAGGCAGTTTTTTACTTTATTTAAGCAAAACCCGTCTGATTATATTAAAAAGTACAGGAAAATCTATCGCTAGGGGTGTTTTTCTGTTTTAAGATAAATCTTAATAATTTACACGACCTATATTTTATAATTTAAATCGATATACAGTAAGTGAATAAGGCAGGATTTCACCACTTAATAGCTCATTTACACTACATTTTGTAACGGTAGGAACAGCAGTTTTATTCTCAGGTTTTCCAGTTAAAACTTGTTTTGATATGGATACATTTTTTTGAATTTCCTTTCCTTCAAAATTTAGGAGAGGTTTTACAGTCACCGGAAGCATATTGATGATTTTAATAATTAAATCACCTGATCTGCTATCATATACGGTGGAAACAGCGAATCTCTTCTTAACCTCTTCACTTTGTCCTTCCATGTTGATTTGATTCGCTAAATATTCATCGCCAGAATTTTGACCATAAATGCGTTGCACATAATAGCCAGTTGTAGGTTTAACTTCTGTATTATTAAAATAAATTAAATCCGGATTCCATTGTGTATGTCCTTCTTTGGCCAACAAAGGCGCATAGGAACTCATTTTTACGATGTCTCCATTACGCTCAACACTAGCCAGATACAGGGCTTCTGCTAAAGCAGATTCTATATTTGGGCCACCTTTAGCATGTGCGGCATATTCCCCAAGGTAAACTTTTGCACTGTTTCTATCGTAGCTATCATAAAAATCCTGATTGTTAATAAACCATCCCGGGCTTTGGTAATAATGCTCATCAACCATCGGAACTTTTAATTTATTTGCCAGTGTCCATCCCTCTTGATAGTCAGTACCTTCATTAAAAGGACCACTTGTGCCAATAACCGTAATTTCGGGGTGTTTATCACGGATTGCATCGAAAATCATGGTAAACCTTTTTTCAAATACATCGCTTATCTGATCCTCGTTACCAACTCCAATGTATCTCAAATTGAAAGGTTTGGGATGTCCTGATTCTGCTCTTATTTTACCCCATTTGGTATTGGTTCCTCCGTTAGCCCACTCAATCAAATCCAGTACATCTTGCACATATTTATCCATCTCATTTAAAGGAATTCCACCTTGTTGCCCTCCTTCTGAATTTTGACACGGAACGCCAGCAGCAACCACGGGTAGGGGTTCGGCTCCAATATCTTCACAAAACTGAAAATATTCATAATATCCCAAACCAACAGTTTGGTGATAATTCCAGATATTACGTTGTGGTTTACGTTTTTCTAGCGGTCCAATGGTGTTTTTCCAATGGTACATGTTATCAATTCCAAAACCATGAACTAAGCATCCGCCTGGAAAGCGGATGAACTTAGGTTTCATCTCGGCAATTGTTTGTGCAAGGTCAGCTCTTAATCCATTTGCGCGTTCTTTAAAGGTTTTTTGAGGAAACAAGCAAATCATGTCCATGTCAATAGTACCGCTAAACTGTGGGTAAATTTCTAAACGGGCATCGCTCGCTGTTTCAGTGGCTGTTAGAACAGCATCATACTTTTTCCAATTTTTAGAAATATTTTTGGTTTGCGTTTCACCATAAATTTCTCCATGTATTCCAACAAGGCGGATTAAGAAAATCCCATTTTTTGCTGAGGAACTTCGGGCAAAAACAGAAAAATTATATTTGTCATTTTTTTTAATTGGAATTCCATCAAAACCTTCGTTAACTAAAGCTGCGCCAACCTTACTTAACTGTAATTTTGCATAGTGTTTATTGTTAGGATGAATAGGGGCAACGCTGTCAATTGTCCATGAGGCTTGGGCTCCTTTTAGTTCCCATGCCATTTTGTTGTTCCAGTTTAAATCCTTTCCTAGTTTGTCGTTTACGTTGTATTCAAATCCTCGGTTTTGTATCAATTCTGCATACAGACCTCCGTCTGCAGAGTAATTGATATCCTCAAAAAAAGCACCTATCAACATATTGCTGATAGGTTTTTTATCGTCCGTGTTGATATTTATTTTTGCTTGTACAGGTTTTAAGTGTCTTAAGCGAGTGCTGTCATCTCTAATTGTTTCTCTACGCAACATCTCTTTGAACGCTGCAGATCGTCGTGTTTTTATGAGCTCCTCAACAATATGCCAGCTAACGCTAAGTTTTGTCCCTGTTAATTTTTCTCCATTTATTTCGATAGAACTTAGCTGTTTAGCTGCATTTTCGTAAACCTTTTTTTCAATGCTATAATCCTGTCTTCCCCACGTGAACAAGTTGTCCGATGCAGTATGTCCATAGACTTCGTTTCTATCGCTGGCTTTCCAAAGGCAATGCCAAACCCCGCTAGGGTCATGAAGCAGTACAGGCATTAGCATCTTTTTTTCAGTCCCGTAATCACTCCTCACAAATATAAATTCAGGTCCTATGGAATGCCAGTTTTTACTATCCACACTCCAGGCAAACTGAAGACCATTGTGTCGCTTACCATCATTTTTTGTATAAGCGAATAGATAAGTCGAATCAGGCTGGTTAGCCCAAGCGTAGGAGCTCAACTGTCCTAAACAAAAAATAATTATAACGAATAAGTTTTTTTTCATGATTGTATTTGACTAAATAGTTGGAACAACTCTTTTGATTGTTCCGTCTTTATTAAATTCTAGCTTATCGATACATACTTCCCGATTGAAACCGGCCTCTACTCCTTTAAGAATGCCATCAGGTCGTTTAAAGCGGTGATAAACAATATACCACTCATCTGTTCCTGGGATCTGGAGAACAGAATGGTGACCCGTAGCATAAATTCCCTTCTCCCGTTGCTTTTTTAAAATATCAACACTTTGAGCAGGATCTATTGGTCCAACCGGAGATGTTGATTTAACGTATCGAACTTCATAATCCTCGCTTCTGGTGTCGTTTTTAGACCAAGAGAAATAGTAAAATCCTCTGCGATAAAATACATAAGATGCTTCACTATAAAACTTATCATTTGGGATCACTATTTGTGTTGTTTGTGGTTTTATCGAAACCATATCATCATTAAGTTCACAAACAGCCATAAAATAATTTCCCCAATACAAATACGATTTTCCGGTTTTGGGGTCGGTAAAAACATCTGGATCAATATTTTGTCCGCGATTCATTCCGTCCGGAAATTTATCAATTAACGGCTTTGCAGAGTCAATAAAAGGTCCAGTTGGATTTTCGGCAACAGCCACACCGATTTTTTTATTAGCAGTGAAATAATAGTAATATTTGTATTTCCCATCTGCACCTTTTTTCTCAACAATACTTGGTGCCCAAGCATTAGTATGAGCCCAAGAAACATCTTTTTTTAAATCTAATATAATACCTTCATCTTTCCAGTTCTGTAAATTTTTTGAAGAAAAAGCTTTAAAATAGGTGCCCGTCCAATTCTTAAATCCATCTGATGTTGGGTAGATATAAAACTTTCCCGTTTTTTCTGCATATAAAATCTCTGGGTCTGCATATAGACCATGTAAAACTGGATTGTGACTTTTTTTAAGTTTTATATTCCGGCTTTTAAATTCATTGTTTTGTCCTGTTTGTACCTGCTGAGCACATGCAGTTAAGACCATGAAGCAAAGATAGAAAGAGGAAATGCAACGATTTTTCATACGTTTTATTTAAACTGCATTTTAAGTTTCCAATACGAGGCAAGTTTTTCGGCTTCCTGTTTAGTAAGGTGTATTACTGCACCATGTTTTGGGCTAAAATTTGTCGATTTCATTACGCCTTCATTAAAATGACCAAGATCTTTGAAATGCACAAAGTCATTGGTCTCACTAAAACCGAAGTTATGGGGAGTGATTCCATAAATGTCATACATCAACACCCATTTATCTTCACCAATCCTTTTCCAAACATTAGGTGCTTCACACGCTTTTTCCTCAGGGTCGTACCAACGGGGATCATACACATAGCCACTATTTATTTTATCTGAAACGGCTTGTTTTACACCGGCTTGACCATCATGCGAAACATAGAATAATCTGAATTTATCCCCTACTTTAGTGATGTCTGCATCTAGCACAGAGATATTTTTATCAGGATATTCAAATAATAGCTGAGGAGTAGTTTCTAATTTATCGAAGTTGTCGTTCACATAAGCATAATACAATCTGTTTGGCTCATTCTGAAAACGCATCGTAAAATAAATCATGAGCTTCTTTTTTTCTTCATCATAAGTTACTTCTGGTGCCCAAACACAACCTACTTCAGCAAATTCTGCCGACAATTTATCCATATAAATATTTGTACGTTTCCAACTGATTAAATCCCAAGATTTCATCAATATCATCCCTTTATTATTTCCCCAACCATACTTTTTGCCATCGCGTTCCCATTGCGTATTTCTATAGCCGTCTTTCTGGCCAAATACATGAAGGTCTGTCATTGCCATATAGAAAGCTCCATCCGGACCTCTGAATATATGCGGATCGCGGATCCCCTTTTGACTGGCGATGGTATCTCCAGCGATTACAGGTTTATCATCGTTAAGTGCGGTGAAAGTATATCCATCATTGCTTAACGCCATATACAATCCATGTGTTTCATCCCTGTGGAAAACCATAAGGTAAGTGCTCATGTCTTTTTCTTCTGGTACTGCATTCTTGTAACGAAAGTCTTTGAACTTACTTTGTGCATGTCCAAAAGAAACCAGCGCTGGTCTTAAAGCATAAAAACCTTTGAAATTATTGTGATTTAAGCCAGAAACGTTGATGTCTTTTGCTAGTACCTTCCAGTCTTCGCCGTTTTTGCTTGCATAAAATGTACAATTATTACCTTGGTTTAATATTTTTAGGAAACAACGTTTCGCAAAATTACTTTTTATTTGCTGCGTTTTTTCTGCATTCTCATAAATCGTAAATGTTTGTCCATTAAAGCTTATTCCTGCGTAGGCTTTTTCATTGTAAAAAAGCATAAGACCAGCATTATTGCCTTTTTGAACCTCAACTTCTACTTGTGTTGAATAAGTTTTATCAGTAGCAGTAACCAATAATAAACGACCATCATCAGGGCTTGAACCTTTTGATCGTATGGTTAGTGTTTTGTTTTTTATGCTGATGGCTTCAGGTTTATACTCTTTCCAAAATGTCCACTGTAAGCCGATTTTTGAATTGCTAAAATCATCGGAAAGCACTAAACCATGAGTTGTTTTGCTTTCGGGATTAATAGGTACAGCATTAGTTTTAGTTCTGTACCAACCGTCAGCTGTCCACTCAATTGGTTCAATTAGTGTTTGGCGCCCTAAAGAATGATATCCATTTGCATAAGCGTGGTAAACTATCCACCAATTGCCATTTACATCGTCAATTATAGTCCCGTGACCTTTAGACCACCAATTTTCATTGTCTGAATACGTATGAATAATGGGATTGTAAGGCGAATTTTCCCATGGTCCAAGAGGAGATTTTGAACGGGCAGTAACTATCATGTGACTAGTTGCGGGCCCGGCCGTTCCTCCTTCGGCAGAGGTAAGGTAATAATAGCCATTGTGGTAAGATAGTTTGGGAGATTCCAAACACTTGCACTCCGTATTCCATTTTTTTGGATAGTTCCAACCTTCGTAAACTGACTTCTTCTCTCCAATGGTACTTAATCCATCATCAGCAAGTTGAATTACCTGCCCTGCATCCGTATATAAGTAACGTTTTCCGTCTTGTCCAACCACATGCCCAGGATCAATACCTTTTACTTTCAGATCAATCGGTTTACTCCACGGTCCTTTGATATCATCAGCCCATACTACCCAGTTAGTTTGAGCTGCTGGATAATAGAGGAAAAATCTACCATTGTCTTTTACTAAATCAGGAGCCATTGCGGAGCCTTCATATTCTGGGATCACACGTGTAACTGGCTCCCAGTTTATCAAGTCCTGCGAGTGCCAAATTAAAAAACCGGGTTTGTAATAGAACGGAGAGTGAGTCATATAATAATCTTTTCCATCTCGAAGAATCGTTGGATCGGGATAATCACCGGATAAGATGACTTTTGGATATTTCTGAGCTTTCACAATCGAAAAGCTAAACAGGAATGTCAACAGAAAGAAAAATGATCTAATTTTAAAAAGGGGTTTTAGCACTTTATTCATAATAATATCTATTCAGGTGTTCGTTAACAAGACAATCGTTTTAGCCTTATATATTCTTTTTTAATAGCGAAAATCATTGATTTTTTTAGTTTTAGAACTACGGTCAAAAAAGGGATTTACGTTTAGGTAATAGAGCCCCTTCAATATTGTGGAGCGCAATTGTAAGATTAATAATTAGGGATTAACATTTTAATAAATATAATGAGTTTTTTGGAAACGAGTTTTTTTATGGTATACGTTTCGCGCTATTTTCTGCTTCAATTCGCTGTTCTTCGTATATCTAAACAACTGTAATTCAGAATAAATATTACTCTGTAATATTGAGCGTAAACAGTTAAATATCAGAGAGTATAGGGACTTTGACCTTAATCCTTAATATCCTGATTTTCCATAAGTTCTTTTAAATTTTCGTGGTTTTGAATAAAATTAGCGAAATTCAGCAAAGGCGTTGTCCGGAACAATCCGAACATCCCTCACGTAGACCTCTTCATCGACGGGTCGCAGACTCAAGGCGATCGTGTTGACCTTACCTTTGCCAAAATATAGCCAGGTTTCGGGTATGTAGAAATCACGTTGCGGGCCAACTTGCCAATAACGGGCTAAACAATGCCCGTTAATGTAAATAAAGCCATTGCCGATTGCCTCCAGACGCAAATGCCAGGGCACCCATAGGCCATGTTTTGGTAACGGCAATTCGAATTGCATACGATACCATGTCATGAGCGACTGGGTCGCAGATCCGGGACTTAGTTTGAGAGGCACGGGCTTCCAGCCATGACCAATTCCCATTTCTCCACGAGAAAGAGCCTTGCCCACCTCACATTCTTTGCCATATAATCCACCTTGTGCAAATTGAAGTGGTATGCTTTCATTTGCGCCCTTGACTGAAAGCAAGCCGTATGTGCCTCCTTTTTCCATTCCTTTTGGACCGTTACGGTGGCCGTGTTTGTCATGAAGCACTATCAATTCCTGCGCATCTGCAGGAAGTATGAAACTAAAATGTTTATGGTCTTGGCTTACCGTTACAGGCAGCATTTTCCCGCCGGCACTTCCAATGATCTCGTCTTTCGGCTGCACTTCAAGATCTATGGTCGCTCCGGAATTGCCGAAAATCCGGTAATAAATAAAGTGACTATCCAATACCTCGTGAGCTTCGATCAATTCATTCGGTTTGAGCGGTGTCCAAGTAGATGGCAATGGATCGCTAAGTCGTTCCAGTTTGCGTATCTCTACCGTGGAAAACAGATTAGTTGGGCGTTTGATGGCTGGTGCAGTTTTCGGTAGCCACTGCCCCTTGCGAGTATCGGTCTCACCGGGTGACAAGTAAAGTACACGTGAACCAAACGCTTCAAGCTCATATTCGAATGAAAATTCCGTTCCGTTTTTCTCTTTCACCTGCGCTATTCCCGAACGGCTGGTATTGTGATCATCGGTACGAATAAAGAAATAGCGACTGCCGTCGCTGGCTTGACGCTCGACTACCGTCACATCACTAGAGTTAGTTTTCGAATCAATCTCTACTGGCTGAGCGCGGACAAGTTTATCTCCATGTTCGCGGATCATCTGGCCAAGTGCACGGACGCTTTGGTAACGCATATCGATACCGCCGTGTTCGCGGATTGGAGCGTCATAATCGTAGGTAGTGGTGATATTATAGCCTCCCCAATCGTCGAAGTTAGTGCCACCAAATAACATGTAATAATTGGTGATTGTTTCGCCCATCTGCCATGCATAGAGAGTGATATTTTGGATTTGCGCTGCAGTGAGCCCATCCTGTTTGTCGCTCAATTTACCACCTACTACGGAAAGCCAGCCACCTTGTAATTCAGTTGTGGCGAGTGGTGCATCCGGCTGCTCCCGACGTAATTTTGGAATTTCTCTGCCGAGTTCCTTGCTGACGTTCCAGCGCGGATAAAAGTTGCAACAATCGAATATTCCTCGTAATCCTGGATCGGTAGAACCACGGACCTGCTTGGTCCAGCAAGTAATAAATGGCACATCGATAGCGCCGGCCTGTGCAAATAGTGCAAGCTCCTTGATCTGATTAATTTTTACCTGGTCAGGATAGTCCGCAGCGTCATATTCATTTTCCAGTTGCAGTAAAATGACCCCCGGCTTCCCAGGCTCTTTCCGCGTAATCTGATGTTTCGCGATAACTGGGCAGACAACGTCAAACCAGTGCTTCGTCCACATCAAAAAAATTGGATCATCTGAACGCATCCATCCATTGGTGTGTAGTGGCTTGACAGGTGTTTTCAGCGCACTGAGCCATAACGGAAAGCCACCATTATCCCATTCTGCACAAATATAAGGACCAGGTCTGACGATAATGTTCAAACCGAATTCCTCGGCCATTGTGAGCCACTCGTCCAGGTCCTGCAACTTTTCAATTTTTGAAAAATCGTCGGGAGAGTCAGGCATCGATCGCTCGTGCCAATTCCACGGAGTATAAGTTTCAACTGTGTTAAAATCGGCTTCTTTAATTTTTTGAAACCGATCACGCCAGAGTTCTTTTGGACAGCGAAAATAATGGAACGCACCACTATAGATAAAGGTGTCTTTCCCATCTATCGTCAAACATGCTGAATCAAAACTAATGCGTTCTGAATGAGGTAACAAGGAGATAGGGGCCAGGCCGTCATCGTTAAAACCATAAGCTCCAAATGAGCGGTAAGCAGCCATTCCAACTAAGGCAAGACTTCCATTTTTTAAAAATAAACGTCGGTTCATAGCAAAGAGATATTATTTACATAAATTCAATATAAGACAACTTTTAAGCCTCTCTATACTCTTAATTATTTATAAATTTTTTTTATTCTTATATCTCATTAGTATCGTTATGTTGTTTGCCATCTTATTTAATTTATGTTTTGTGTAACTTTGGGTTACATCCGATTAAATTCCTAGCGTTACTTGATTTACTCTTCTTCCAATTCACGTGTATTTGATTCCCGGAATTTGATTCTAGTCGTTTCCATTGCTAAAATTAGAGCTGTACTTTCTTTAAAAACAAAAGTCAATTATTTAATCTTAAGCAGTTCCTGGCTCATTCCTTAAGTCTATAATTCATTCTATCGTAAATGATTTTATAGCTATCATAATTTGGGTGATATTAGCATAAGTAGGGTTATTGAAAAAACTTTTGCATGGTTTGGCTATGACAAAAGATTATGAAGAAACTATGAAGTATTAATCGGATCTTCTTAAAATACGTTCAAGCTATCAGCTATAGAATTATTACTGAACGAATTTAAACGGACTTTAATTTATCAATATGTTAATTTTAATATTTTTTTCTAATGAGAGCGTTAAAACAACTCAAGTTTTCTTGATTTATTTGTAAAAAAATCGTAAAACTTTACTAAATCGGTTTAGTTTTATAATTTTGATTATACCAATTAATACTAATGCTAGAAGTTTATATGTTTTAAATCCAATTTATTTCTAAAAAAGTGACTGATTATATACAGGGTAAATGGAACTGTTTTTCTGGGATATATCAGTTTAATCACAATAATTGTATTTCTGTTAGAATTGCGAATTGTACTTAGGATTATCATACATATTCAAAAGCGGAATACCTAAACATACTGGGAAATGAAACCTTAGTATTTCTGGATTGGTTTTTAAAGCCCTTGCAAATTTAGTGGGCTGAGGAGTTTTATATTTTGAAGGTTAACGCTATTAGGATAGCCTTTTTAATTAAGAGCTTTAAAATAAATATTAAAACATAAAAGATAGAATCATGAACAGAATTTCAAATGCCGTTTTATTAGGGCTACTTATCATTTTTATCAGTTGCAAAAAAAGTGATAAAGTAACAAATAATACTACACCAATCCCGGGCAATAACACAGAAGTAACTTATCTAACAAAAATTGTTCATAATGGTGTGTTGACTTCTATCGATGAATTAAATATCGTTAAGGAAAATCAAAACAGCGAACCCTGGAAATCAGAGCTAGCAGCACTTAAAGCATCTGCATCAGGAAATATAAATTATACAATGAAAGGACCTTTCCCAAACATTTCTCGTACGGGATCTGGAGAAACAAGTGATCTAACTGGTTGGTCTGAACATGGTAGAGATGCTACGGCCTGTTATGTACAGGCATTATTAGGGTATATTACAGGAGATGTTAGATATACCCAAAATGCAATTTCTATTATTAATTCTTGGTCAAATACGTTGGTTTCCGTTGGAGGTAATGACGTAGAACTTCTTGTAGGGATTCAAGCTCCACTTTGGGCACAAGCTGGTGAAATTCTTGCAAATACCAATTCTGGATGGCAAGCCGCAGATATAACAAAGGCTAAGAAAATGATGACTAATATATTTCTTCCTGCTATTGACGATTTTGACCCTGCAGATGGAGCAAATTTTAGTACTTCATGTATCTATGCATCAATGGCAATGGCGGTATTTACAGACGACTTAAGAAGATTCAATTTAGCGTGGAAAGCTTTTAATTTACAATCTGGATGCCCTAATGATTTTTCACTTTACAAGAATATTGCAGCAAACGGACAAAATGTAGAATCAGGGCGAGATCAAGTTCATAGCTGGTCATCGTATGAAATGTTGGCAGGAGTGGCGGAAATTGCCCGTCATCAAGGCTTAAAACCATATACCTTGGGTTCAAATCGTTTGTTAACTGGGGTTGAATATTGGTGCAAATATAATTTAGGACAAAGCGTTCCTTTTGACGTATCTGTTTATAGATGTAGAGCAGGCTGGGGACCATGGACCAATATTTCTGCTACGGATAGAGGTGCGCCCACAACACAAGGTTCTGTATGTAATATGGTTTATCATGCTTATTATCGCCTGAATCTAATTCCAAATACTTCCTATACTAAATTAATGGCAAATGTAATGACGTCAGTTGTGGTTGATCCAACACCAAGAAACGGTTATGGAAATCCTTTTATTGGAGATGGATTATTACATCAAATTGCCCCAGGGGAAATGCCAGGGACCGAAACCGAGTAATCTTAGTATAAATTAAAATTAATCGCCTACATATAGCAGAAGCTTGTGGTTAAGCATCAGCTATACAGAGCTTTAAATAAAAAAAATAAAGAAAACAGGTATCTGAAACCTGTTTTCTTTATTTTACAATAGCAAGTTTATATCCTGTCTTCAGAATACTTCTTTTAAATGCACATGTTTCAATTAATTTTAGAATCAGCATATAATTAAAATGTACTTTCCAGTTTTAAATTTAATCTCTTCATGAATCTTAAATCATTGTTTTATTGTTTTATACTTAGTCTTTTTGTGACTATTACGCAAGCGTAACAAGCTGATGTTACTAGTCCAGATGGAAATCTTATCGTAAACTTATTGTAAATAATGGAACACCGACTTATAGTGTTTCTTATAAAGGAAAATTGTTTTTAGAACCATCGCCTATTGGATTAAAAACTAACGTTGGGGATTTTAGTGAAGGCTTAGAATTAAGACTAAATGGCATTCAAAATAAAATTGATGAAACCTATGAATTACCTAATATAAAGCAAAATAAAGTTCATTATATAGCTAACGAAGCGGTATTCTCATTTACAAAAAATAAGGATCCTGCTAATAAATGGTATGTGGCTGGCATAAATGCTCAGAAAGAAACCATTAAAATTAAGTTAAAACTTCCCATGATAGCCGGAAATTCAGTATTGAAACAATACACCGATGATTTTCAACTCAAAGGAAGCATATCCACTAAAAAATTGAAAAAAATCAAGAAATTGAAGTAACTATTCCATGTAATGGAGGTGTGGTGTTAGTGAATTAGCGCAATGAAAAAATCATTTGTTTAATCCATTGCAGCTAAAATAGTTGCTAAAGCAGTGTTAAACCCAAAATAGCTGACTAATCAATTGTTTTAGTTTACATTTAAAGCTGTGTTTTGTGATAATCAATTAAATCGCCTTAATTGTGTCAATATTTTAATTATAATAATCTTTTTTAAATAGAGTGTTAGGAAAAATTAAGTTTTATTAATTTTTTCATAAAAATAAAAAAAGTTCACCTAAACCGGTTTAGTTTATATACATTTGGTTATACCAATTAATATAATGCTAAATAGCCTAAATTCTTAAAACCAATTTAATTGTCAAAAAAATGAGTAATTACTTACAAACTAAATGGAAATTTTTTTTCCTGGTCTATGTAGGCCTCACCTTATCCATCGGTGTTTTTGCACAGCAACACAATGTGAAAGGAAAAGTAGTAGACATAACTACAAATGAAACCATAATAGGTGCTTCTATTAAAGTAAAAGGTAGTAATATCGGGACACAAACTGATGTTAACGGGAATTTTACTTTAAATGTTCCGGATGGAGGATTATTGTTGGTTTCCTATCTGGGTTATAAACCCGTGGAGATTCCAGCAAAATTCAACTCACCAATGGTTATCAATCTTCAAGTTGATGATAAACAATTAAGCGAAGTAGTCGTAGTAGGTTACGGAACACAGAAAAAGGAAACTTTAACCGGTTCAGTAGCTAAAGTGGATGCTAAGGCTTTTGAAGATAAAGGTTCTTTAGCAAGTCCCTTACAAGCCTTACAAGGTCAGGTGCCGGGCGTAATTATTACAAGGGGTTCCTCTGCTCCTGGAGATGAATCCTGGAGTTTAAAACTCCGGGGCGCTGTTTCTGCAACTTCTACAGAACCCTTGGTTATTATTGATGGAGTAGCAGCTTCTAGTTTTAGAGAATTAAGATTAATCAACCCTTCAGATATCGATAACATCAGCTTTTTAAAAGATGCTGCGGCAGCTATTTACGGTTCTAGGGCCGCTGGGGGTGTAGTTTTGGTAACTACTAAAAAGGCTAAATTGGGAAAAGCTGTTATAGCGTACAATGGTTCCTATACTCGAAAATTCGTGGGTTTGCAACCTCATCTAATGAGTTTGGATCAATGGGCTAACGGAGTTATCGAAGCTAGAACAAATGATGGTTTCGGGGCGGACGATGTGTGGATACGATATGCAAATTTGGCGTTAGCTAACAAAGGTGGCTATATTGATGCAAGAGACATCACTAACCAACCTGTAAAAGGTGCTTTTAATGATGTCAAAGATTTTGTTTTTTTAAATAATAATTGGAGTGATGTTTTGTGGGGCGGAGCCAATTCGCAACAGCATGATATTAGTGTGTCTGGTAGAAACGAAAAGTCTGGCTATAGGTTATCCTTAGGCTATACCAATGATGATGGAATATTAAAATACGGAAACAATACTAACAAACGATATAATATAAGGCTAAACAATGATTTTAAAGTTTTTGATAAGGTCTCTGTAGAATCTGTTATTGCCTATAACCGTCAGGATCAGGTTGCTCCTTCTTTATTGGGAAATATCGCAAATGGCGGATATCCTCAACCTGGTTTACCAACGCAAACACTAACTGGTAAACCTTATGCCTGGGGAGGACAGTACACACCAACTGCTTTTGGAACTTATGGAGGAGATAATAGATTAAATGTATCGGCTATCAATATCAGCGAAACATTTAAATATCAGATATATAAAGATTTACAATTTGTAACCAACTTAGGCTATAATAACAGTATTGCAACTCGTGATTTACAGAAAAACAGTATTGAATGGTACAACTATGAAGGGGATATTTTAGTGCAAACTAACCCTAGTCAAGCAAATAGTTCATACCAAAAAACTTTTGCAAAAACAGATTTTTATTCCGCAACAGCATATTTGAACTATAATAAGACACTTGCTAAAAATCACAACTTTGGTGCAACTCTTGGAACACAATATGAACGTAATGAATATGATTCTAACGGTACAACTATATTGGATATTAATAGCTCTTTATCCACGATAAACGGTAATGGCTTGGTAACACCTAGTTATCAAAAAGATCATTATGCTTTAGGGTCATATTTTGGGCGTTTTAATTATAATTATAAATCAAAATATTTATTAGAGGCGAATGCCAGATATGATGGATCTTCAAAATTTTTAGCTGATAATCGCTGGAATTTCTTTTACGGGTTTTCAGGAGGCTGGAGACTTTCTGAAGAAGATATTGTACGTGATTTAAATGTTTTTAATGAGTTAAAATTAAGAGCCTCTTATGGTATTGTTGGTAATCAATCTGGTATAGATCTTTACGACGGTCAACAGTTATACAATTCTGTATTAGGTGGAGGGGCATATTTAGGTGGTGGCAAGGTAAATTATGTCACTACTAACGGTAGGCTGGTGAGCTTTGATCGTACATGGGAAAAGATACATAATTACAATGTAGCGCTAGATTTTAGTTTGTTAAATAATCGTCTATCGGGAACAGCAGAATGGTTTATTAAGAAAAATAATAACATGTTTCTGAACCAAGCTTATCCAACGCTATTAGGAGCAAATGCACCAACAGCGAATATTGGGAAGTTTGAATCCAAAGGGTGGGAAGGTATTTTAAACTGGAACGATAAAACTGGTGACTGGGCATATAACATAGGAGGATCTGTTACCTATGCTAAGAATAATTTAATTGATTTTGGTGGTAAAAATGTTACTGCTCAAGGGTTTAACGGTGCAGTAGAAAGCTATCCGCTTAATTCTATATTCGGTTTGAAATATGCTGGACGTATCCAAACTCAGGAACAAGCCCAAGCTTATTTAAATAAATACAATGTAGGCAACGGCATTGGCTTAAACAGCAAAATTGGTGTGGGAGATAATAAGTATGAAGATGTTAACGGAGATGGCGTATTAGATACTAAGGATTTAGTTTATTTAGGTACCGATGATCCTCAGCTTTCATACTCAGTAAATGCGGGTGCTTCTTATAAAGGCTTCGACTTTTCTGTTATTTTTCAGGGGGCAGGTGAAAGAACCACTTTTAGGGAAGATTTGAACTGGAGACAGCCATTTCGTTCTGTTTATTTAAATACAACCAATCAATCAGTTGGAGACCATTGGACACCACAAACTACCGATGGGCATTTCCCAAGATATTCAACTGACGGCTCTGTTAACGCGTATAACTATCAGGCGTCTTCTTGGTCGGCGGAAAATGGTGCTTATTTAAGGCTTAAAAATGTGGTGTTAGGTTATACGCTACCTCAAGCTTTAGTGGATAAAACAAAAGCATTTTCAAAGTTAAGGGTTTATGTTTCTGGACAAGATCTGTGGGAAATCAGTCATATTAATGATGGTTGGGATCCGGAAGCAACCCGTACTGTTAGCACTTACCAACGTTACCCTTTTAATCGTTTTTTTACAGCAGGTATAAACGCAACATTTTAATTAAAAAATCATGAAAACAATATATAAAAAGTATATAATAGGGCTGTTTATTTCATTAGCTGCTATGCAGTATAGTTGTAATAAAGCACTAGATTTAGATCCATTAGATAAAATTGGCGATGGTAATTTTTGGAAAACACCAAGCGATTTTAAGTTGTTTGCCAATCAATTCTATAGTTGGGAAAGAGATTTCAGTAGCTCCGTTTACGATGCGCCACATAGTGATAGAAGGTCGGACTTAATTACTTCTACCAATGCAAATGTTTTTGCAAATGGTACCAATACCATTCCAGCAACGGATGGAACTTATTCCGGTACCTTTTCAAAAATAAGATTAATAAACACATTATTAGCAAAGGCACAAGGTTACGGAAAACCCGAAGAAATAGCTCAGTACGTAGCAGAAGCTAAATTCTTTAGAGCTTATGTTTATTTTGATTTGTTACAGCTTTTCGGAGATGCTCCAATTGTTGATAAGCTTTTAGATGTTAATGATCCTCAATTATATGGACCACGAAACGATAGGGGCGAGGTTGCAGATTTTATAATTGCTGACTTGCAAGCCGCTATTCCAGACTTGCCATTACAAAGTAAAGTTACAGAAGCTGGTCGTTTAACTAAAGGCGCTGCTCAAGCATTCTTATCAAGAGTTGCCTTGTTTGAGGGTACATGGCAAGAATTTAGAAATAACACACAAAGAGGTAAAGATTTGTTAGGTATTGCAGCAGAAGCAGCCAAAGATGTTATCACTAGTAATGAGTATGCTTTATTTAAACCGGCATCACTTGGAGATTCTGCTCAGAAATACCTTTTTATTTTAGAGGATACTAAATCTAACCCTGCAGGCTTAAAAAAATCAGATAATAAGGAGTATATCTTCAGCAATCGCCATGATGAGGTAATTAAGCCAATAGGTGTAAATATCACTCAAGAAACCTTTGCAAACGTTCAATGGGTGGCCAGAAAATTCGCTAATTTGTATCTAAGCAGTAACGGCTTGCCTATAGATAATCCAAATAACACACAGTTTCAAGGGTATAGCACCATGAACTCTGAGTTCCAGAACCGTGATAATCGTATGCGCTATACGTTGATGCCTGCAAATAAAGCATACTGGAGAAATACAAGTCCTCGTGTTACTTGGTTAAATGACGCTGCTGATCTAGCTTCGGCTGCTTTTACTTCATTTCAACCTACATACGGCAGCGGTTACCATAACCAGAAATGGGCTGCCGAAAGAGCGGTGCCAGATAGATCAGAAGGCTATGATTATCCAATTATCCGTTATGCGGAAGTACTATTGAATTATGCAGAAGCAATTTATGAACGTGACGGAGCAATCTCAGATGCCGATTTAGATATCTCGTTAAACCTAGTACGCAGAAGAATAAATACGAATATGCCTAAATTAAGTAATGCCTTTGTAACCGCAAATGGTTTAAACATGCAAACCGAAATTAGAAGAGAACGTACTATAGAATTATTTAATGAAGGTTTTAGAATTGATGATTTAAAAAGATGGAAAACGGCCGAAGTTGAAATGCCAAAAGATGTACTGGGTATTAAATGGACAGGTACAGAGTTCCAGACAAAGTGGAGTAACGTAACTAAGCCAAAAAATAGCGATGGTGTATTAATAATGGAAACCGGACGTGTTTGGAATGATAGGAATTATCTATACCCGCTACCATTAGATCAGTTAACATTAAATCCGAAGCTTGGACAAAATCCAAATTGGGGCAATTAATATAACAACCCTTTAGATATTCTAAAGGGTTCAATTAGCATTATTATATCTAAACTTTAAATTAAGTTTTATGAAAATCTTTAATAAAGAAAATCAAATTAAGCTATGCTTGATGTTTTCATTCCTCACATTCGCTCTCGTTTCTTGCGAAGATTCAATGGTAGAACAAATAGCAACAAAACGTATATTGGTAAGCCAGTTACAAATTAAAACTACACCAGAATTGCCTTTACTAGTAGGTAAAGATAGCTTGTTGAATTTTACAGCTAGTCCTGATGCACCTACCAACGGAGAACTGATTTGGAAAAGCGACAACGAGGCAGTTGCTACTGTAACTCAAGATGGTAAAATTTCTGCGGTTTCAGTGGGGACAGCGGTAGTGAGTGTAAGTTCTACAGATGGAGGAGCCAGATCAGCTTCTGTTACCGTGAAAGTTATAGATCATATTGATTTTATTAGTGATATTACTTTAGGTGTTAGTAGCCATGAAATTTTTGAAGGAGAAACTTTAACAGTCACTCCAACAATTACACCTGCTAATGCTACGTATAAAACTTTAAAATGGACTAGTAGCAATCCAGCTATTGCTAAAGTATCCGAAAACGGAGTGGTAACTGGCATATCAAAAGGAAATGTTGTAATCACAGCATCAGCAACAGATGGTAGCGGTAAAAGCAAATCGGCCAATATTACGGTAAAAGAAGTAATACCGGTTACTGATATTAGTATTACAACAGTAGCATCAGAAACATTGGCAATTGGAGAAACATTTCCAGTTTCATACAATCTGGTGCCTTCAAATGCAACCGTACAATCTTTAATCTGGACATCAAATAATGCTGCAGTAGCAACTGTTTCTGATGCAGGCGTAGTCACAGGTATTGCAGATGGTCAAGCAACTATTTCTGTTACTGCTAAAAACAATTCTAGTATAAAATCCTCGATTACGGTAGTGGTTGAAGCCGGAAAAATTAACGATACGTTTAATGGAACTTCAACTGTTTGGAAAACTGCTACGTCTGGATCTTCATTTGTTTTAGCTAACGGATTGTTCAATGCCACAATGGCTGTACAAAGTGCTGGCCCACCAATTAAGTACAGGGGAGATTTCCAAAGAACTGGGGGGGCTATTTTACATGCAGGTAAGTATCCTATTATCGCATTTAAATTTAATAGACCAAACGGTACGGGTAACGTGATTTTTGATACAAATAATGGTTCTTATCTAAACGGAAACAATAAACTAACCACTATTACCGGGAAAGACGGCATCCAAGTCCACTATGCAGATTTAAGCACAGGCACTTTTGGTGGCAGTGCAGTAAAATTATCTACAACCACGGCAACCACTTTAACCACCTTCCAGCTGAAAATTGCGGACTTTGTTTTAGCCACTGGAGACAATCATTACGAAGTTTATTGGGTTAAATCATTTAAATCTTTAACAGAATTAGAAGCTTATATCAATAAATAACAAGCTTGTTGTACTTAACCAACTGGCTTTAAAATAAATAAAATCATGAAGTTTCAGCTATTTAAAAAAACTACGGGCTCTCTATTGTTAGCAATCTGCTTAATTTCCTGTAGTAAAAGTAAGGGTTCAGGCGGAGAGGTCATTGTCGATCCAGATCCTACTCCAACAGAAACTATTACATTAAACCACCCTTGTATGTTACATACCGCAGAGGATTTTGCGTTTGTAAAAACCAAAGTAAATGCAAATGCGCAACCGTGGAAGGCAGGATATGATGTATTGGCAGCAAGTAGCTATGCAAATGCAAACTATAATCCAAGCCCGGTTATTAAATTGGTGCGTGGCGGGGGCTCTAGAGAAGAGCCAGATCCTGATAATTATGGAAGCGCTTATAGAGACGTAGCGGCAGCTTACCAGTTGGCCCTAAGATGGAAAATTACGGGAGATGATTCATATGCGGCTAAAGCTGTATCCATTTTGAATGCATGGGCAAACACTTGCACAAGTATCACCGGCGACTCAAATAAATTTTTGGCTTCAGGTATTTATGGATATCAGTTTGCTAATGCAGCCGAAATCTTAAGAGATTATAGTGGCTGGAATGCGACAGATTTTACAAAGTTTAAAACTTGGATGGTCAATTTATGGTATCCGTTAGCTTTGGATTTTTTGGAAAGGCACAACGGAACCTGCGATTCTCATTACTGGGCTAATTGGGATATTGCTAATATGAATACGGTTTTGGCAATAGGAATATTAACAGATGACAAAAGTAAGATCAACTTTGCTATCCAGTACTTTAAAAAAGGCGTTGGCTCAGGCAATATAGATCATGCGGTAGCTTTTCGTCATAATGTTAACGGAGAAGATTTGGGCCAGTGTCAAGAATCTGGTAGAGATCAGGGGCATGCAACCTTGGTAATTTCTTTATTTGGCTCTTTTTGCCAAATGGCTTATAATGTAGGTGTTGATTTATTTGCTTATGAAAATAACAAGGTACTTTCTATGTGCGAGTATGTAGCAAAGTATAATGTAAATATGGCCTACTCGGTTCCGTACACCCCCTATAAAAATTGTGATGCGCCAGAACAAACAGTTATCTCGACAGACCAGAGAGGGACAATAAGACCTTCATGGGAGTTAATATATAACCATTATAAAGCTAAAGGTGTTGCTGCAAAATATTCTCAGGAATTTGCGGAAAAAGTAAGACCCGAAGGAGGAGGCGGAAATTACGGACCCAACAGCGGCGGTTTTGATCAGCTTGGTTTCGGTACGTTAATGTACAGTAAATAATTTTAAGGCTTTACAAAGCGGTTAAAATCAGAAAACTAAGCGCTTTGTTTAGCCTTAAATTTTTTTTTATAAACACATATTTTTTAAATTCTAAAAATTAAAAAGATGAAAAATTTTTACAAATTATCAAAATTGGCAATAATCTGTGTCGTTATTGCTTTAACATCATCTAAAGACACTACTGCTCAAACAGTAGTATATGGTCCTCATATACAAGATGCTTTTAGTGGGAATCCGGGAAGTCTCTATACTTGGGATGTAGTTACTTCGGGAGCCTTAAAATCACAAGATAACACAACCGGTTTACTTACGGTTACAACCGCTTTACAATCAGGTACTACCACTATTAACTCTGTTATTTACAATAAGTTCAGAGGGGACATTAAGAAGACCGGTGTATCAGCAACAAATTTATTGCAACTAGACCCGAGTCAATACCCCATTGTGGCCATAAAAATGAGTTTACCTTCAACGGTTCAAACAAACATAACATTTGATACAAATTTAGGAAGTTTTGGTAATGGTAGTAACAAATATACAGGAGTTGTAAATACTACTGATGGTAGAAATGTGTACTACTATGATTTAAGTGCTGCGAGTAAATATTTTGGATCAGGAACTACTAATCCAACTAATGTAACAAATAATCTTAGTACATTCCAGTTCAAGGTGGCAGATGTGTTATCTACAGAAACCTCTAATGCAACAGCCCCAACTTACCAAGTAGACTGGATTCAAACTTTTGCTTCAGTAGCAGACTTAATGGTTGCGGTTAGTAGTGTTTTGCCTGTAAACTTAACAAGCTATAATGCATCTTTACAATCATCAGGTAATGTTTCATTAACCTGGAATGTAAGTTCAGAGCAAAATAACAGCTATTTTTTAGTTGAACGTAAAGACGATAATAATGATTTTACAGAGATCGGTAAAATATCATCTAAAGGTAATGGTGCTTCTACTTATTATTTTAATGACAATAGTGCTTCATCAGGTAAAAATTATTACCGTTTAAGCCAAGTAGATAACGATGGAACTAAAACTGAATTAGGCGTAAAAGCTGTTGATATTACGCTTAACAAAACAAAAGGATTAAGTGTTTTTCCAAATCCTATAACTGGTAATGATTTTTCTTTCACTTATGCCACCTCAAATAATGAGGTTTCTGTGAGAATTTCAGATACATCAGGAAAGGTTGTTTTTTCAAATCAAGTACATTCAAATTCTGCAGGAGCTTATCGTGTTAATTTGTTGAATAAACTTCCTCAAGGAATTTATTTATTGAATGTGAATAATGAAGCAACACAAAAAATTGTTGTTAAATAATTACTAATAAGATAAGATAAACGACGTGGGTATGAAATCTTACGTCGTTTGTCATTTGTATATAAAGTTCAATTTTTACCCAAACTGATTTTTTGAATAAAACTTAGCAGGATTTAAATCCAAGAGAAGTTTTTTATAAAACCATATTTTTTGTGAGTACCAAATACCAAACAATGATTAAGTTAAACAGGTTATTATTAGTATTGTCAATTTCAGGATTGTTGCTTTCCTGCTCCAAAAAGGCAAGTATAAATAATAGTTTAGTTTACAGTGTTAATCAATTAAAAAAAATCCTGTCTTCACTTCCCGCAGATACTCCAAACATTCCGAGAAGCATAAAAGATAGTTTAGGTAATTGGAGTTACGTAAATTATAAAGACTGGACAAGTGGTTTTTGGGGAGGTGAGCTATGGTATGCTTATGAGTTTACTAAAGACAAGAAATTTGAGCAAGATGCCGAGCGTTTTACCTCACAATTGTATCCATTATCTGTTTCTCCAGCTTTTGATCACGATTTAGGTTTTCAGGTATTCAATAGTTACGGAAACGGATATCGCTTAACTAAAAACGAGGCTTATAAAAAAGTTATACTAAATGCAGCCGATACTTTGGCTACACTTTTTAACCCAAAAGTTGGAACCATATTATCATGGCCACGCCCGGTGCCAAATATGGAATGGCCACAGCACAACACCATTATTGATAATATGATTAACCTAGAATTGCTGTTTTGGGCAGCAAAAAATGGAGGTGGTCAACATCTTTATGATATAGCGTTAAGTCATGCAAAAACCACTATGAAAAACCATTTCAGACCTGATTATAGTTCATATCATGTGGTAATTTACGATAAAGAAACAGGTAAGAAAATTAAAGCAGTTACCCATCAAGGTTATTCAGATAGTAGTATGTGGGCTAGGGGACAATCATGGGCTATTTATGGCTTTACCATGTGTTACCGCTTTACCAAAGATCCTCAGTTTTTAGATTTTGCACAAAAAGTAAGTGATGTTTATTTGGCTAGATTGCCAAAAGATAAAATTCCTTATTGGGATTTTGACGACCCTGCCATTCCCAACACCCCACGCGATGCCTCGGCAGCGGCAATAACTGCCTCAGGTTTGTTAGAACTTTCCACTTTTGTAAAAGATAAAACTAAAGCCGAGGCTTATAGAAAGGATGCAGAAACGATGCTTAAAGAACTTTCATCAGAAAGATACAAAAGTGGAACTAAAAACACCGCCTTGATTATGCATGTAACTGGCCATAAACCTAATAACTCAGAGGTGGATACCTCCATCAATTATGGCGATTATTACTACATGGAAGCATTGTTGAGGTTAAAAAAATTACAAGAAGGAAAAAGCATTTACAATAACTTATGAGATTAATGATCAAAAATAAAATGAGCGTTTGCTTACTAATATTAATTTGTGTTTTAACAATAAATAAACCGGTTAAGTCACAAACAAAAGAAAATGAGCAAACTTTATATTCTCCTGATAAGAACCTTGAGTTTAAGTTCTATACCCAAAAAGCTGAGGATGAAAACGCCTTTTATTATGAAATAACCTATAAAGGTAAAGAAGTGATTAAGCCTTCGCAAATGGATTTGCAGTTAGATAACCACATCTCACAAAATGCCATGGCTTTAAAAAATGATGCCCCGGGAAAATGGTTTTCAAAACTAATTGTAGCAAGCATAGGTACTTCAAAAAAGGATACTACATGGAAACCTGTTTATGGCGAGAATGCACAGATTAAGGATAATTACCAGGCACTAACCGTCCATACTGTTAAATCTGATAATTCCATTTATAAAATGGATATTGAAGTAAGGGCATACAACGAAGGTGTGGCCTTTAGATTTTATTTTCCAGAAAATGAAAAAGGAACTTATTATAGGATAATTTCAGAAAACACAGAATTTACCTTACCAGCTAATACAAAAGCATGGCATGCAGCTTGGGCACAAGCTCCGTACGAGCTTTTGCCTTTAAAAAACTGGCCTGATGCTAGCGAACGTCCTCTTACTTTATCATTGAAAAACGGACTTTCAGTTTGTTTGGCAGAAGCACAAATGACAAACTACGCCCGTACAAAATATCAGTTGAGTAAGACAAAAGCCAATACTTTAACAACAGTAATGGAAGGTCCGGTCGATTTGATTTCACCTTTTTCTACTCCATGGCGCTTAATTATGGTAGCAGAGAATATGCCTACCTTGGCTAATCACCAAGAAATATTATTAAACCTTAACGAGCCATCAAAAATAAAAGACGAAAGTTGGATAAAGCCAGGTAAGATTATGAGGGTAATGCAGCAGAGTACTAAAGCGGCATTGGAAAATATTGATTTTGCTCAACAACACCATTTACAATATATTTTGTTCGATTGGAAATGGTACGGTCCAGCTTTTGATTTTAACTCAGATGCCACCACGGTTTCCATTCCTGATTTTGATCTGAAAAAGATTATCAGTTACGGAAAAGAGAGAGGAATTGGTGTTTGGTTATATGTGAATCAGCAAGCGCTATTAATGCAATCAGACTCGCTTTTTAGAGTTTACCATAAATGGGGAGTTGCCGGCGTTAAATTCGGTTTTGTACAAGTAGGTTCTCACCGTTGGACAACTTGGATAGAAAAAGCTTTCCAACAGGCAGCTGATAACCAAATAATGGTGAATGTGCATGACGAATGGCGCCCAACCGGAGAGCAACGTACTTTGCCAAACATTATGACGGCGGAAGGCATCCGTGGAAATGAAGAAATGCCCAGTGCTACGCATAACACAATATTGCCATTTACCAGAATGATGGCTGGGGCAGCGGATTATACCATTTGTTATTATGATCCTCGCATTAAAACAACCCATGCGCATCAGTTGGCACTTGCAGCTGTTTACTACAGTCCAATTCAAACACTTTTTTGGTACGATAAGCCAGAACAGTATCATAGAGAACCTGAAATTGAGTTTTTTGAAAAAATTCCAACAAGTTGGGATGAAAGCAAAATATTGGCAGGTAATCCCGGAGAATATGTATCCACAGCAAGAAAAAGTGGTAAAGAATGGTTTGTGGGAACAATTACTAACAATAACGCGAGAACCGTTGATATACCCCTGACTTTTTTAGATAAGAATAAGAAGTATCTGGTCACTATTTATAGTGATGATGATAAAGTAGCTACAAAAACGAAAGTGAAGTTAAGTACACAAACAGTTTCATCAAAAACAATAATAAGTGCAAAACTTTTACCATCAGGCGGGCAGGCCATGTGGATAAGACCTAAAGAATAAAATAACGGATAATTACAAAATGAAGAAAGCGGATAATTCAATTATCATAGGAGCGGATATAGGAGGCTCACATATTACAGCAGCTATAGTAGATATCAATAAGAAATGTTTGATAGGAAATATAGTTAGAAAAAATGTGAATAGTAAAGGAAGTAAAGTTGCCATTTTAGAAACGTGGGTAAATGCGGTAAAAGAGGTGATTTTACCATATCATGGTGAATTAGATAAACTGGCTTTTGCTATGCCTGGTCCATTTGATTATTCAAAAGGAATTTCATTGATTAAAGGATTGGATAAATTTGAGGCTATATATGGGTTAAATGTTAAAAGTTATATGTCCAATGCCTTAAATATTCCTGAAGAAAATATTTTGTTTAGAAATGATGCAGAAGCTTTTTTACATGGAGAAATGTTTTGTGGAGCAGGAAAAGATTGCCAAAAAGCTATTGGACTTACATTAGGAACGGGTTTTGGTTCCGCTATTAGCCAGGACGGATTTACTAAAGATTTAAATTTGGGTAGTGAACCTTTTAGAAAAAGTATCGCGGATGATTATTTTTCAACTAGGTGGTTTATTGGAAGATACTGGGCTTTAAAAGGAGAAAAGCCGGCGAACGTGAAAGCGTTTCTTGATTTGGCAAACATAGATATACAAGCTGATATTTTCGAAGAGTTTAGTTTGAATCTCGCAGATTTTCTTTCAAGATATTTGATAAACGGAGATACTGTAATCTTAGGTGGAAATATAGCCCAATCCAGTCACTTATTTTTACCACTATTGGAACGTAATTTATCAAAACAGAATTTAAATATTACATTTAAGCTAGCCGGATTGAATGAAGAGGCTGCATTAATAGGCGCAGCCGCTTCCTTTGAAAGCATATCCGTGTAAACCTAAAAAAAGACCAAATGAACCAAAAACCCTCCTTTACGGATAAGAAATTTGTCCTGACTTTTATTTTTGTAACCTCATTATTTATGTTATGGGGAATAGCTCATTCTATGAGTGATGTTCTAAATAAGCACTTTCAAAACGTATTGAATGTTTCCAAATCGCAATCGGGTTTAATCCAGCTATCGGTGTTCGGGGCATATTTTATCATGAGCGTACCTGCCGGCATGTTTATGAAACGTTTTGGATATAAGACAGGTGTGCTGTTAGGTTTATCACTATTTGCCACGGGCACTTTTCTTTTTGTTCCCGCAGCCAATGCTGAATCATTCGGATTCTTCAGAATAGCGCTATTTATTTTAGGATGTGGGATGGCCACGCTCGAAACAGTGGCTCACCCTTTTATTGCAGCTTTAGGGGATCAACGCACCAGCGACAGGCGTATGAATTTTGCGCAATCTTTTAATGCCGTCGGAACAATCATAGGACCTCTTTTAGGTTCCTATTTTTTACTGAGAGTTACGTCTTCTCCAGAAGCGGTTGGAAATCTGGATTCCGTTAAAAGTTTATATGTAGGAATTGGTTGTTTTATTCTTTTTGTAGCCGGATGTTTTACATTTATTAAAGTTCCTACCTTAATTGATCCACATAGTGTAGCTACAGAAGACAGCTTAGAAGCTGTAAATGTTGATGTTGCGCCGGGTAAAAAGTTGATTCAACATCGTCATTTTGTTTTTGCAGCTATTGCGCAGTTTTTTAATGTGGCAGCACAAGCCGGTACGTGGGCTTATTTTATTAATTACGGTGTAGATGTGATGGGCTTTACCGATAGTAAAGCGGCTAATTTTATGGTCCTGTTTATGGTGTTTATGGCCGTTGGACGTTTTGTGGGTACTTATTTAATGAAGTTTTTTGCACCCAATAAATTATTGGCGGCATTTGCTACAGGTAGCATCATTTGCTGTTTACTGGTAGCTCAAGGCTGGGGTTGGGCATCTTATGGCGCATTACTGATGATTAACTTTTTCTTTAGTATCATGTTCCCTACTATTTTTAGTTTAGGATTAAAAAACCTTGGAAAGCATACACAACAAGCAGCCTCATTTATATCAATGGGAGTTGTCGGAGGAGCGTTTTTCCCATTGATAATGGGCTTGGTTGCCAACCATGATGTTGCACACGCTTATTATTTACCTATTATTTGTTATGCGTTTATTTTCTTGTTTGCAGTTAAACTTTACAAAGTAAAATGATAAAAGCTGTTCGCTATATCGTTCTTTTAGTATTGATTCAAAGCATGTTTTTGCTAGCTGTTGGCTATGCTCAGTCAAAAAATGGTTATGATTTTTACCCCGTAAACAGAAAAATTCAAGGATGGGTTGGTTCTGGTTATTATAACGGGGCATCCTTAATGGTGGCGAAAAATAATCAGATCATTTTTGAAAAATATTACGGTAATTATCGTCCAGAAACGATAACCTATATCGCTTCTGCCGGCAAATGGCTGGCGGCAGCTACTATTGCAGCATTGGTTGATGAAGGCAAGCTATCTTGGAACGATAAAGTAATAAAGTGGTTGCCCGAGTTTACCGACGAAAAAGGTGAAGCAACTTTAAGGCAATTGTTATCTCATACTTCAGGCTATCCAGATTATCAGCCAAAAGGCGAAAGACCTGATAATTACCAAACATTAAAAGAATCGGTTGCGCATATTGTTAGCCTTCCGGCTGATACTTTGCCGGGGACAAAATTTAAATACGGTGGTTTGTCTATGCAAGTAGCAGGTCGGATGGCCGAATTGGCTACGGGAAAAAACTGGGAACAAATTTTTCAAGAAAAAATTGCGATTCCATTGCTGATGAAATATACTCATTTTACTCCTGTAGATGAAACTCCTGGGCACAATCCAATGCTGGCTGGTGGTGCTAGAACATCGCTTCAAGACTATATGAATTTTTTGCAGATGATTGCAAATGATGGTGTTTTTAACGGGAGTAGAATCTTATCTAAACAAGCAATTGATGAAATGCAGGCAAATCAGATAGGAAATGCACTTGTAAATAGTGGCGAATTTGTAGAAAATGTTAGAGCAAGTTTGCGAAAAGATATTTATGGCTTAGGCGAATGGCGTGAGGAAGCAGATAAAAAAGGAAATGCTGTTTTAATCAGCAGTCCAAGCTGGGCTGGCGCTTATCCTTGGATTGATAAAACCACAAATACTTACGGTTTCTTTTTAGCCAGAGTTGCCCAAATGAAAAACGGCTTTAACCCGTTTCTAGCGAGTCCGGTTTTGCCTTTATTGGTGCGTGATGTCTATAAAAAAGCAAAGGAGAAAAATGTAAAATCAGGTTATATCACCACAAAAGATGGTGCAAAGATTTATTATGAAGAAAAAGGGCAGGGCGACCCTTTGATTTTAATTCACGGGCACTCTTTTGACCATCAAATGTGGGACAATCAATTTGATTTTTTCGCAAAGAATTATAGAACCATACGTTATGATTTAAGAGGTTATGGTCGTTCTTCAATGTTTGAAGAAGGAAAACCTTTTATGCATCAGCAGGATTTATTAGAACTGATGAACACCCTGAAAATCAAAAAAGCGCATTTAGTGGGCTTGTCTTTAGGCGGTTTTGTGGCCACCGATTTTTTAGCGGTACACCAAAATAGATTGCTTTCTGCAACCATGGCAAGTGGCGATATTTATAATATGCCCGGCCCGGATGTACCCTGGACTGCAGAGGAGATTTTAAGAAGGAAAGCCGAGATTGAAAATTATAAAAAACAAGGAATAGACGCTAATAAACGGAAATGGTTTGATGCTTTAACCATAAGAAACAGTAAGGTTTTAGAAAATATTCGCAGACCAGTTTGGGACGCTATTTATAAATGGGATGCGTGGCAACCCTTGCATATAGAACCTCGTTTGTTGTTTGGCACCTCAGTTATTCCAATGCTCAAGAAACTTAAAGTAACCATCCCGGTTTTAATACTTACCGGAGAAGCAGATAGTGGAAAGCAGAATAAACTACTGCCCTTAATCCCATCAGCAAAACAAGTTTTTATAAAAGACGCCGGACACATGAGCAATCTGGAAAACCCTAACGATTTTAACCGGAAAGTATTGGATTTTTTATCATCTGTACATAACAAATAGCACACCGGTATTTATACCGTACAAAATTGATGTTTATGAAAATTTTAAGAATTAGAAATAAAAAATATTGCATTTATATAGTACTCCTAGTGGGTTCATTTGTACTAAATGCTAAAGCACAGGGAACAAAGCAACATCCTTATCTGTTTTTCACAGAAAAGCATATTCAAAATTTACAAAATCGTATCAAGTCCGATACTTTAATGGCAAGGGTTTGGACAGATATGAAGTCCAATGCCGAAAAATCGGTTGAATCGAAAAAAGGAGGAGATATACGTGAAATTGCGCTTGCCTACCGAATGACAGGTGATAAAAAATTTGCAGATAGAGCCAAAGAGATGCTGTTGCCAGTTTTACAGAAAGAAGCGTGGGACGGTTTGGACGACCGTACACCACGTTGGAATTCTGCACTCGGAACGGCACATACACTAGAAGTTGTTTCCAATGTTTACGATGCCATTTACGACAACCTTTCTGCAAAAGATAGGAAATACATGGCTGGTCGGATTGTGAAATTAGGTATAGAACCATCTTTTGGAGATTGGATTTGGGAACCAAGCAGGATACATTCTTTAAATGCAATGGGTCACAACTGGTGGAGCTCAATCGTTTTTGAAGCAGCTACAGCTTCGCTAGCTGTTATGGATGAAATTCCAGAGGCAAAAGATTGGGTTAAAAAGGCAATGAACGCCAGTAATGAGTGGTTTTATTTTTCGGGAAGCGTTTTAGAAAATAAGCCAAAAAGCTTTGATGACAATGGCGGATTTTATGAAAGTATAAACTATGCCAACTTTGGAGTTTCAGAATATTTGTTTTTTAGGGTGGCCTACACCAATGCATTTGGGGCGATAAAAATGCCCTATGACAGTTTGCTGGAAAAAACCATGGATTGGTTTATCCAAAACAGCTATCCAAATAAAAGCCAGTTAATGTCTGTAAATTTTGGTGATAGCAGTCCTCATGTAAATGCCGATAGACCTGTGAAGTTAATGATCGAATTGGGTTTTGATAAACCCAGCTATCGCTGGTATTTGGATCAGATAGGAACTAAACATCCCTTTAAAGAGGACTTAAATATCAATACGGCAATGGGTTTGGTTTACGAACCTTCAAAGAAAGCAGTGGCAAAAAATCCAGGTCTCCCTACTGGAGCAATTTATAGTGATATGGGCTGGGCAACCATGCGTTCTTCTTGGGATAAAGATGCTACAATGTTGGCTGTTAAAAGTGGTTTTACTTGGAACCATGCTCATGCAGATGCCGGCTCTTTTATCCTATACCACAACGGCGAAAATTTATTGATTGATGGAGGAAATGTTGGTTATGGCGCACCAGAGTATAGCGATTATTCGGTAACCAGTCAGGCACATAATGTGATATTGTTTAATGGTGAAGCTCAAAATCCACAGGATCAATATCATGCAGTAAAGACATCCGGACATTTATATCACCTCATTAATAGCGATAATTTTAAATATTTATTGGCTGATGCAACAGGACCAACTTCAGAATATTTTCTAAGGAACTACCGCAACTTTTTATGGATCGGTAACGTGATTTTAGTGGTAGATGATGTAAAAGCATACGATTATGGAAAATTTGAATGGTTATTACATTACACCGATCAAGCCAAAAAAAGAGGTATTGATTTAGATATCACTAAGGGAAATGCCAGCGTGATTGTACGCCCGCTTTTCCCAGAAACTTTAGCTAATGGTTATCCTCATGATTTTCCGGAGAAAATGATTTTAGAGGAGAGAATGGGCGTAAAAGATCACGAACCTAATGTGAAAGTTCCATACTATGCCATTTCCCCGCCCGAGAAATATCAGCAAACCAAATTCATCAATGCCATTATCTTATTAGATGATAAAAATAAAGTAAATAATGGCTCGGCACTATCCTCTATGGCGAGTGCTAAAGATGGGCGTAGCAACTTACCAGTGATAGAAAAACTAGAAGGTAATGATTATATAGGCGTAAAAATTACTCAAGATGGTAAAACTACAGAAGTGTATTTCAACTTAAAAGCTGATGGCAGATTAATGCATCGTGATAGCCACAATGAGATGAACGGTTGGCAAACCGATGCTTATATGATGGCGCTTACTTACCCAGCAAAAGCCGAAAAGCCAACACCTGACAATTTAACTGGTTATTTTGTAAGCAACGGTAGTTACCTCAGGAATAATAGCAAAAGCATCTTCGGCTCGCTATCTAAAGTTTTTATGTACGCATCTGTTGAAAACGGAAATGCAAACATCAGGTTGCAAGGCCAGCCTTACATCAATGCTACGTTTAACATCAAAAAACCAAAACAGTTTGTTTTAAACGGTAAGGTTGAACAACCAATTTATAATAAAGCCGGTTTAGAAATCACCATAAAATAAATTATGAGGACTAGAATTTTAAAAATGGCCTGTATTTTTTTTGCGTTTTTACCCTTTGGAGTGTTTGCACAATCTCATTATCCCGGTCAGCAAAAAGGAAAATTTAAAATCGCAGATGCTTTAGAACCAACAATAAATGCTTTTGATCTTTCTGATGTCCGTTTACTTGATGGGCGTTTTAAGGATAATATGCAGAGAGAGCAGAAATGGCTGTTATCATTAAGTACACAACGTTTATTACATACTTTTAGAACAAATGCAGGTGTTTATGATGGGAATGAAGGTGGATATTTTACAGTAAAGAAATTAGGCGGTTGGGAATCTTTAGACTGTGAGTTAAGAGGGCATTCAGTGGGGCATATCCTGTCAGGTTTAGCTTTAATGTATGCATCAACAAAAGACGAGGTATATAAATTAAAAGGAGATAGTTTGGTGGCAGGTTTAGCAGAAGTGCAAAAAGCTTTAAATCAAAATGGTTATTTAAGCGCATTTCCACAAGAATTAATCAATAGAAACATAGCTGGTCAGCGTGTTTGGGCGCCTTGGTACACCTTACATAAAATATATTCGGGTTTGATAGATCAGTATTTATATAATGATAATCAGCAGGCGTTAACTGTGGCAACCAAGATGGGCTTGTGGGCTTATGATAAATTACAGTCTGTTACGCCACAACAGCGAACCATTATGTTACGTAATGAATTTGGTGGCATTAACGAATCGTTTTTTAACCTTTACGCCATTACCGGGGATGAGAAATTCAGATGGTTGGCAAACTTCTTTTATCATAACGAAACTTTAGATCCGCTAAAAGAAGGTGAAGATATTTTAGATAAAAAGCATGCAAATACTTATATCCCAAAATTAATCGGTTTAGCCCGTCAATATGAGTTAGAAGGTAATGGTGATGGACAAAAGATTTCCTCTTTTTTTTGGAACACAGTTGTTGAACATCATTCGTTTGCAACAGGTAGCAATAGCGATAAAGAAAAGTTTTTTAAAGCAGATGATACTTCAGACCACTTATCAGGCTATACCGGCGAATCGTGTAACGTTTACAATATGCTGAAACTAACTCGCCATTTATATACCCAAACGGGCGATATTAAATATGCCGATTATTATGAAAAAGCTTTGTTTAACCATATTTTAGGTCAGCAAGATCCACAAACGGGAATGATTGCTTACTTTTTGCCGATGTTGCCCGGAGCTTTCAAGGTTTATAGCACACCCGAAAAATCTTTTTGGTGTTGCGTAGGTACAGGTTTCGAGAATCAGGCTAAATACGGCGAAGCCATTTACTATCACAAAAATAACCAACTATTTGTCAATCTGTTTATTTCATCAGAACTAAACTGGAAAGAGGAAGGTATTAAACTAAAGCAAGAAACCTCATTCCCTGAAAATGGAAAAATTAACCTAGAGCTTTTGGAAGCAACTAAACAAAAGGTTACCATTAATTTGCGCTATCCAAGCTGGGCAACAAGTGTTTCTGTTAAGATTAATGGCAAAAGTCAGAAAATCCATCAAAAGCCTGATAGTTACATTGCTTTAAATAGAACTTGGAAAAAAGGAGATAAAGTTGCGATTGACTTTGGTATGGAATTGCACCTTATTACTGCAAAAGACAATCAGGATATCGCCGCTGTAGCGTATGGTCCAATTGTATTAGCTGGACAAATGGGAACCGAAGATTTTATAGATGGTGCACCTTTCTCTGATCCCAAAAAGTATAACGACTATTATACTTATGATTATAACGTCCCTAAAGATATCGTTAAAAGTTTAAAACTGAATAGAAATAAGCTCGGCGAAAGCATCATAAAACTTGATGGGCAACTTTTAACCTTTAAAACAAAGAATGAAAATATTGTTTTACGACCATTATATGATACCCACCATGAAAGATATGTGGTGTATTGGGATATAAAACCCTCCAAATAATCAACCAATGATTAAAACTACTCTTACTGTATTTCTTGCCCTTTGTATTCACCTTGAAATTTTCGCACAAACAGCTGTTTGGCAATGGTCAGTACCGGTAAAAACCATTATTTCAAATGAAACCAAAGATCATCCGCAGGCATTTTTATGGGTTCCAGAAAATTGTAAACACATCAAAGGAGTTGTTTTTGGACAACATAATATGTTAGAAGAAGGCATTTTAGAAAGTCCAGCGTTTAGAAAGAAAATGACAAAATTAGGCTTTGCAGAAATTTGGGTAAGCCCTGCAATAGACATGGTTTTTGATTTTAATAAAGATGCAGGTAAAGTTTTTAATGATATAATGAAAACTTTGGCAGAAAGTTCTGGATATGATGAACTGAATTTTGCACCAATTGTGCCTATCGGACATTCTGCTGCCGCCAGTTTTCCTTGGAATTTCGCCGCTTGGAATCCCGACAGAACTCTAGCAATCATATCAGTTAAGGGCGATGCGCCACAAACTAATCTTACCGGAAGTGGTCGTCCAAATCCGGATTGGGGAAAAAGAAATTTCGATGGAGTGCCTGGAATGATGGTAATGGGCGAATATGAGTGGTGGGAGGATAGGCTTGCGCCAGGTTTTAAGTATTTAACTAAACATCCAAATACACCAATAACATGGTACGCGGACGCTGGACACAGCCATTTCGACTATTCCGATGAATTGGTTGATTATTTAGCAAGCTACATTGAAAAAGCAGCTGCTTATAGATTGCCAAAAAAATATCCAAGGTATGGAAAGGTTGGTTTAAAACCCATTGATCTAAAAGACGGTTGGTTAATGGATAGGTGGAGAAATGACCAGCTACTTACTGCCGAAGCTGCTCCATTTAATGAGTATAAAGGTGATAGAAGTGTGTCATCATGGTGTTTTGATAAAGATATGGTAAACCAAACAATTAAAAGATACGATGCCCAACGAGGAAAACAAAAGCAGTTTATAGGCTTTAAACAAAATGGCGAGTGGTTAAAGCCCCAAAAGACACATGCAAATTTTCATCTTAAATTTAGTCCCGAAGAGGACGGGATTACTTTTCATATAGAAAGTGTTTTTACCGATAGTTCCAGAATTCATATTTCTGCAGATCATGGAAAAAATAAATTGGCCTTAAACCGTATTTGTGGCCCGGTAAAAAAATTGAATGATACCACTTTTAGAGTTGATTTTCAAGGGATAGGATTTAGTCCGCGTCGTTCTACTGAAATCTGGTTATTGGCATCTTCATCGGCAGATAAAAAACATAAAGCTGTCGAACAACAGGCCGTGTTAAATTTTCCGCTTTTTAATAAGGAAGGCAGAGTACAGAAGATCACTTTCCCCGAAATTGCCAACCAAAATGTAAAAGCTAAATCAGTGTTATTAACAGCAGTATCTGATGCCGGTTTGCCTGTACATTATTATGTTAAAGAGGGACCAGCTATATTGGATAGAAATAAAATCGTTTTTACCAAAATTCCGCCAAAAGCAAAGTTTCCGGTTAAAGTTACCGTAGTTGCATGGCAATATGGAACAACAATAGGCAGTAAAACACAATCAGCAGAACCTGTAGAACGAAGTTTTTACTTAGAAAAGAAGATTAAATGATGATAAAAAACAATATAATTTATAGTTATATCCTATTGCTTTTTGCAACCTTATTAACAACTACGACAACTTATGCGATTGATAAATTGGTGGTATATCATGCACCTAAAGGCGCTTTGCTAAACAGTGATTATACCGTGAAAGTGAGACAGGCGGGGAAGGATTGGAAAACAATACCAAGTTATTTGATTAAAGTAGATGAAGTACGCGATACAAAACACAATGTAGAGAACTCATCCATGGCTTATTTTGATTTCTCGGGCGAGGTAGAGGTATCGGTAACATTTAACCATGGAAATATCAATAAAGCCAGAGTGCGCCCATTATCTTATGCAATTGCATCTAAAGTTTCCGAGAATACGTTTACGTTTAAATTGGATCGTCCGAGGAATCTTTCCGTAGAAATAAACGGTGATATTTTCCATAACCTATTGTTGTTTGCAAATCCGTTGATGGAGCATATCCCAAATAAGAAAGATCCAAATGTTATTTTCTTTGGTGCTGGTATTCATGAGTTTAAAAATCAAGCGTTAAAAGTCCCATCCAATACCATAGTATATATCGCTGGGGATGCCATTTTGAGAGGACGACTTTTAGTAGACAGCGTTGAAAATGTGAAGATAATTGGAAGAGGAATGGTAGAACATACCATAAAAGGTGGCGTCCGTATTTCTAATTCTAAGAATGTGTTGGTAGAAGGGATTTTTACCACGCAATGCGCAACCGGTGGATCTAGAAATGTAACCATCCGGAATGTGAAAAGTGTGAGTTATTACGGTTGGGGAGATGGGATGAACGTTTTTGCCAGTAGCAATGTGGCTTTCGACGGCGTATTTTGTCGTAATTCAGACGATTGCACTACCGTTTACGCAACAAGGGGAGGGTATAATGGAAATAGCAGAAATATTACCATGAAAAACTCAACACTTTGGGCAGATGTTGCGCACCCGATTTTTATTGGTATACACGGCAATGCTGAGCTACTTGACACCATAGAAAATGTGAGCTATAAAAACATCGATATATTGGATCATAATGAAGCGCAGCTAGATTATCAGGGTTGTATGAGCATCAATTCCGGCGATAATAATCTAATCCGTAATATCCGTTTTGAGGATATTAGAGTTGAAGATTTTCGTCGGGGACAGTTGGTTAATCTTCGAATCTTTTATAATCAGAAGTATTGCAAAGCTCCAGGAAAATCCATTGAAAATGTCCTTTTTAAAGATATTAGCTACAACGGAAGTCATGCCGAAGTTTCTATGATTTCGGGATACGATGCTGGAAGAAAAGTGAAAAATATAGTTTTTCAAAACTTGCGTATCAATGGGAAATTAATTACAGATGATATGCCCGATAAACCCAAATGGTACAAAACGGGTGATATGGCTCGCATTTATATCGGCGAACATGTGGAGAATGTTAGGTTTATCAAATAGTTGTGATAAGTTATCAGTAAATATTTAGTCTTATAAATGATATGAAAATTTCAAGACAGCTTGCTGTATTTTTTTTATCCTCACAAACCATAATTTGTTATGCTCAGAAAAAAGCAGAGCATACGTTTAGCCATCATTATGTTTCTAAAGTTTGGGTTGCAGATAATGGAGACGGCACTTATAAAAATCCAATACTAAACGCCGATTATTCAGATCCAGACGTGATTAGAGTGGGTGATGATTATTACATGACGGCTTCAAGTTTTAACTGCATTCCGGGTTTACCAATTTTGCATTCTAGAGACATGGTAAACTGGACTTTAATTAACCATGCTTTAAAAGTTCAAATTCCTGAATATCTATATAATACCCCGCAACATGGAAAAGGTGTTTGGGCGCCCAGTATGAATTATCAAAATGGTGAGTTTCGTATCTATTATCCAGATCCTGATTTTGGTATTTATATGGTGAAGACAAAGGATCCAGCAGGAGAATGGGAAAAACCTATTTTGGTGATGGAAGGTAGGGGCTTAATAGATCCAAGTGTGTTTTTTGATGATGATGGAAAAACCTATCTGGCTCTGGCTTGGGCAGCCAGTAGAGCAGGAGTGAATAGTTTGTTGACCGTTTACCCGATGAATGCCGAAGGGACAAAAGTAATTGGTGAAGGTAAACACGTTTACGATGGACATGGCGAAAGCCATACGGTAGAAGGTCCTAAATTTTATAAAAGAAATGGTTTTTATTACCTTTTTGCACCCGCAGGAGGAGTTGCTACAGGTTGGCAACTGGTGATGCGATCAAAAAATATACTTGGTCCTTACGAAGAAAAAGTAGTGATGGACCAAGGGAAAACCAATGTCAATGGTCCACATCAAGGGGCATTGGTGCAAACACAAAAAGGCGAAGATTGGTTTTTTCATTTTCAAGACAAGGCTTTGTATGGAAGGGTGACACATCTAGAACCTGTAATTTGGAAAAACAACTGGCCAATAATTGGGGATGATCCCGACGGAGATGGGAAAGGACAGCCGGTATCCGTTCATAAAAAGCCCGATGTTGGTGGAACTTACGCTATAAATACTCCAGCAGAAAGTGATGAATTTAATATCGGTACTTTAGGTCTGCAATGGCAATGGCATGCCAATGAGAAACTACAATGGAGTGCGCAAATTCCCGGTAAAAATTATCTGAGGCTGTTTGCTTTTCCTTTGGCAAAAGGCACTAAAAACTTATGGACAGTGCCTAATTTACTGTTGCAAAAATTGCCTGCGGAAACGTTTACCGCAACTACTAAAATCAAGTATGTAGTTGAATGGGATGTTTGGCAACAAAAACAAGCGGGGCTATTAATGATGGGAAATGATTACGGTTATCTATCTATTGCAGAAGACGGAAATGGCTATTATTTAAGTCAGGTTTTTTGCAAAGATGCTCTTAACAGTGGTAAAGAAAAGGTTTTAGAGAAATTTCGTTTAAAAAGCAATGAAGCCTATCTTCGGATTTCCGTAAAAGCACCAAACGGATTATGTCAGTTTAGTTTCAGCGAAGATGGTGAAAACTATAAAAATATAGGAAAACCTTTTAATGCACAGCCCGATAAATGGATAGGCGCAAAAATGGGTTTATTTAGTATAAGCAGTCCCGATGTTAGAACTGGCGGTTACGCAGATTTTGATTGGTTTAGGGTAAGCAAATAACAATGCTTACGATACAATAAATAATAATGAAGATGAAAAGAGCTTTAATGATGTTTCTCCCCTTATTTGCGATAGCAATAACAGGAAAGGCGCAGATAACAAAAACAATAAATATCAGCAATCCACTAAACCAGCAACGTGAGGATGAATTGGTGGTTTTAAAGCGGGATTTTGTAGAGAAAAATTTAGGTATGCTTTCTAAGGATACGCCTATCAGTATCACTAAACAAAACGGTTCACCAGTATTTGTACAATTTGATGATTTAGATAAAGATGGAAATTGGGACGAACTCGCATTTCTCTACACTTTTAAACCAAAAGAAAAAGTGAAGCTTGATATTTCTAATGTACAAGGAGCGCAGATTAAGCCTTTGACACGGGCCCATGTACGTCAAATGCGGAAAAATGCTGATGATACTTTCGGACAAAACCTCATGACTGATAGTGTGCCAGCCGGTCAGCTAAATACCGATTTTTCAAAAGTTGCTTTGCCTAATATCTTAACAGAAGGTCCGGCTTGGGAAAACGACAAAGTAGGTTTCAGAATTTACATGGATGTGCGCAATACCAAAGACATATGGGGGAAAACTACTTCAAAAATGATGATGGATGAAGTGGGTGTTGATCCAAAAAATATTTATCACCATAAAGCAGATTGGGGGATGGATATTTTGGCTGTGGGACAATCATTAGGTGCAGGCTCATTAGCTTTCCAGGTCCCGTTTAATGGGAAGGATACTTTAGTACGTTTAGGTGGAAAAAATATGGGACCCATTTACTATAGGAAACTGGCCGATGGACCAATTAGAGCTGTTTTTACATTGAATTACCCAAAATGGCAAGTTTTACCAGGTTTAGCGCCTGTAAATTTGACTGAAAAGATTAGTATTTCCGGCGGTCAATATTTTTATCAAAGTGAAGTAAAGGCCTCAAATATTCCTGCAAACGCAAAACTGGTTACTGGTATAGTCAATCTAAAAAGTACAGAAGACCATGTTCTCGAAAACGGGAACACCAAAACTTTATACACTTACGGAAAACAATCAGAAAATGATGATAATTTAGGTTTAGCAATAGCTGTTGCTGATGGTAAACATGTACTCACAAGTGAAACACCAAAGACAGGAGATAATGGTGTTGTAACTACATATACCTTATCTCAGCCGATTAGCGATTCTAAGTCTGTAAAGTTTAGATTTTATTCGGCTTGGGAAGATTCCAGCCCCGAATTTAAATCGGAGGATGGCTTTGTAAAATATCTTAAAACTCAAACTGCTAATTTGAAATACCCTTTAAAAATTAAATAGCTATTCTTAATCCATTTAAATACTTGTAAACAATGAAAAAAAGAATTTTAAGTACCTTAAATATTATTTGCTTTTGTCTTATGCTTCATGCCCAAGAGTATCAAAAAACACCTCAAGGCCTAAAGGCGCAAACACAGGGAATGGAGATAGAAATCGAGTTTTATTCTCCGTCTATAGTACGTGTTTACAAAACTCCGGAAGAGAAACCTTACAGTAAAAAAAGTTTAATCGTTATAAAAACGCCACAGAAAACCGCTGTTGAAATTAGCGAACAAGAAAAAGACGTTTGGCTAAAGTCATCTGACGTAAAAGTTAAGCTAAACATACAAACCGGAGGAATTTATTTTTATAACGTTGCAGGAAAAGAACTTTTAATAGATAAAGATTACGGAACCTCTTTTGCTCAGAAAGATGATGCCGGAACACCTTCTTATCAAGTGAGAGGTTCTTTTTTATTAGAGAAAGAGGAACCAATTTATGGTTTAGGGCAGATAATGGACGGAAAGCTGAACCGTCGTAATTCCATTCATCATTTACAGAACGAGAATATGTCTACTTACTCTCCTTACTTTATGTCGCCGGTAAAGGGCTATGGTGTTTATTGGGATAATTATTCTATATCAGACTACGTTGATACCCCACAAGGACTATCTTTTACCAGTCTGGGGCATTGTGCCGATTACTATTTTATGTATGGAGCTAATGCTAATGCTGATGGTGTTATTGCCGATGTACGAGATCTTACTGGTAAAGCGCCAATGTTGCCACTGTGGGCTTATGGTTTCTTTCAGAGCAAGGAACGCTATCATACACAAGAAGAAAGTCTGAATGTATTAAAAAAATATCGTGAGCTACAAATACCTATAGATTGTATGATACAAGATTGGCGGTACTGGCCAGAATATAATAAAACTGACAGTGCATGGAACTCTCAAAGTTTTGATCCTGTACGTTTTCCAAATCCGAAAAAATGGGTAGATGAAATTCATGAACTAAATGCTAAACTAATGATTGTTACATGGCCAGGTTTTGGTCCAAAAACAGAACAACGTAAAGAGCTGGATAAAAAACAGATGATCATCAATTTTGACACCTGGCCACCAAATAGTGGATCTCGCCCTTACGATGTTTTTAATCCAGAGGCTTTGGATATTTATTGGAAATATCTGAATAAAGGTATTTTTAGTTATATAGGTAATGATGGTTGGTGGTTGGATTCTACAGAGCCAGATCATATTAACCGTAAGGATAGCGATTACGATTTGCCTACACATTTGGGTTCGTATCGTAGCGTAAAAAATGCTTACTCCATTATGCATAACGGTGGAATAGCTACTCATCAAAAAGCGATGAATAAAGATAAACGTGTAGTAATGCTTACTAGATCCGGTTTTTTAGGTCAGCAACGTTACGGTTCAAATACTTGGAGTGGTGATGTGCAGTCAACTTGGGATATGCTGGAAAAACAAATACCTGCCGCGCTGAATTATACCATGATGGGAATACCGAACTGGAATAGTGATATCGGTGGTTTTTTTGCCGGTCGTTGGAATAAAGAAGGCGGAGCTAAAAATCCTAAGTTTCAAGATTTATACGTTCGTTGGATGCAGTTCGGAACTTTTTGTCCAATGATGCGCTCTCACGGAACAGATATTCCGCGTGAAATATGGAATTTTGGAAAACGAGGTGACTGGTCTTTTGATGCGCAAGAGAAGATGATAGATTTGCGTTATCGTTTGTTGCCTTACACATACAGCACTTCTTGGGATGTATCGCACAACGATGATACTTTTATGCGGTCATTAGTGATGGATTTTGCTTCTGATAAAAACACTTTCAATTTAGGAGGAGAATATATGTTTGGTCGTTCAATATTAGTTACGCCAGTAACAAAACCAGAGGTTACTGAGTGGCCAGTTTACTTACCAGAAGGTTCAGATTGGTGGGACTTTTGGACAAACAAAAAACAGATGGGTGGCAAAACTGTAAATCGTAGCGTAACAAAAGATATATTACCTCTTTATATCAAAGCAGGAACGATTCTTCCTTTTGGCCCTAAGGTGCAATACTCCACTGAAAAGAAATGGGACGATTTAGAGATTCGTGTTTATCCGGGAGCTAATGGAACTTTTACACTTTATGAAGATGAGAATGATAACTATAATTATGAGAATGGAAAATATTCTATAGTTGTTTTCCACTGGGACGATTTGAGTGGCAGATTGACCGTTGATCAAAGAGATGGAACATTTCCTGGAATGATAAAGAATAGGAAATTTGAAATTGTTCTGGTAAATGAAAAATCTGGGGTAGGAGACAAGCCGATGGTTGGAGGGAAGACAGTGATTTACAAGGGAAAGACAGTCTCTGTTAAATTATAAGATTTGATAGCTCAATTAATCAGTTTTAAGAGTGGTTTATTTGATTACTAAACAATGTTATTTAACTGATTATTATGTGTTTATGAAGTATTAAAACTGCTTGATGGAAACGAAAAGCAAGATATTAAATTGAATCAACTTATTTTTATGTATTTTAGTTAAAATCGCTTAAATTAGCTTACTAAACAGGTTTATCAGTTTATTTATATCATGAAAAAAAAGACTACTATCGGTGATATTGCCCAACAGTTAGGTATTTCTAAAACTACCGTGTCTTTTGTTTTAAATGGTAAAGCTCGTGATAAGCATATTAGTGAAGCTTTAGAGAAAAGGATATTAGAATATATAGAAAAGGTAGGCTACAAACCAAACCAGTTTGCTCAAGGTTTAAGGAGTGGTAAAACAAAGATTATTGGAATGATGGTTGAAGATATTTCAGATCCATTTTTCTCATCTGTTGCTCGTTTAATAGAAGAAAACGCATATAGTAAAGGGTATAAAATAATTTATTGTAGTACCGAAAACGATACTCAAAAAACAAAAGATCTTATTCAAATATACCGTACAAGACAAGTTGATGGTTATATTATTGCTCCGCCTCCGGGCATAGAAAAAGAGATTAATGACTTAATCGATGATAAATTACCGGTAGTGCTTTTTGACAGAACGATTCCGGGTGTTGAAAGCAATAATGTGGTGGTAAATAATTACGAGGCGGCTAATGACGCAGTACTTCACTTTATTAATAATGGATATAAGAACATCGCTATGGTTACTCTAGCATCTGAGCAAGTTCAGATGCTAGAAAGGCAAGAAGGTTATATAGATGCGCTGAAAAGAATAAAAGCTGAACCATTTATTAAGAAAATCATTTATCACGATCATAAGAAAAATAGTATTAAAGAAATCGAAGATTTTCTGTCTGAAAACAGACAATTGGACGCAATATTTTTTGCGACAAACTATATTGCTGATAATGGTTTAGAGTCGATAAGGAACTTGAAACTCAATATACCTAAAGATATAGGTGTAATTGTATTTGATGATCATAATTTGTACCGTTTGTTTACACCATCAATTACTGCTATATCGCAACCTATCAAAGAAATCGCTGAAAGCTCTATCAATTTGATGCTTGAAATGCTGGAGGACAACTATGATTTCAAAGAGTTGAAAAGTGTACTCTTAAAAAGTACGTTGAACATTCGCGAATCTTCCTTGGCTGTTAAAGTAAAATGAATAATTTTTGATAGGCAAAATCTTCTTTTTTAATATATTCTAATCAAAAAGTATAAAGATTTAAAGATGAAGAGCTAAATCAGCCCTTCATCTTTAAAAGAATAATATCCTTCAGCAGTTACAATTATATGGTCTAAAACATCTATATCCAATAATTTCCCGCCTTCGATAAGTTTTCGAGTTATTCTTATATCAGCATCACTTGGTTTTAAATTGCCTGATGGATGGTTGTGTGATATAATAATTGCCGTTGCAGAGGTTTTTAATGCGGTAGAAAATATCAGTTTTGGGTCTGCTAAAGTACCACTCATTCCACCGGTAGAGGCTTCATAAATTCCCAATACTCGGTTTGCTCGGTTTAGTAAAATCACTTTAAATTGTTCCTGTAGTTCCAAAGTGTCTTTATTCCAGTTGTCTAACAAAATGTCATAAACCATTTTCGATGAATTCACTTTTGGACGTTCTGAGGCTCTGAATTTCGGTTTGTAGCTCACGCTAATTTCTGCAACCTGAAACAATGAGATTTGATTTTCGCTTTTTTGTACAAACTCGTTTACTGATGTTCTTTGATACTTTTCCATAATATTCTTTTTTTAAAATGATTAATGAATGAATTATGGTGCTTCATGAGCCTGGCTGGTACAATAAAGACAAGGTGGAGATCCGGAAAATGTGGAGGTTCTGCCTTAGCGGATACCCATTTTATGGATACTACCTTGGCGGAGCGAACCTGTTTGTGGAAGACCGGCTATCTTTGAAAAATAATTTTATCAGCTGTTCGTTTTCTCGGATTTATCTGTCCCTAATTAAAGCAGTCCTCATCAATGAGCAGCGCCACATTTTTCGCTTCTTTAAAAATCTATCGTAATTGCGAAAAATGTGGCGCTTCCGCCCATTAAAAAAGGGCTTTCGCCCTTTTAATTAAACAAAATATGGTAAATCAGATTTATTCTTTGCGAAGCTTTGGCAAAGTCGGAATGCCTGCTGACTTCTTTGTAAACCTGTTCCAAACTGTATGGATTTCAATTTCTGCTCTTCGCTTTTATGGGATTTCACATTTTGATAATAACCAGTCACAGCATTATATGCTCCGAACAAAGTTCCTTTAGTGGTTGCCGTGTGTTGGGTGCTACTGCCGAAAGCATATTCCAGAACATGGCTACAGATATTTCTAAAATGGGTGGAATTTTCATCGTCCCGGTTGTCCAAAACATTCTGTAAAACCTCTTTTGATGGCGCCATTGCCTGTTGAACCAATTTCAAAACTTCTTTGTCCGTAATTCTAATTCTGGACCATTGGTTAAAAACATCTTCTAATTCCTGCGCTAAGCTGTTGCTGATTCCCATGAGTTTGTGCGCTTCCTGCAATCTGTCTTTTGCATTGTTGGTGTGCTTAATCTTGATGCAGTTGGTTTTGTTCTTGAGGGCAACATTTAGGGTATTATTACAAACAATCCTGATTGGTGTAAATGCAGCAACGATGCTTCCCGAACCATCGTGGGACGTAGTCAGGAACAGATATTTTTCTATCAGGTCTTCATGACCGACACGGATGTATTCAGGGAGTTTGGCAGTTATAAAAATGCGTTCTCCTTTGCCCAGTGCGCCTGCGGTTTCGTATAAAATTCCTTCTTCATGGTTTACAATAGCATCAAAAAAAGCGAAAGCATCGGTGTTCTGCACTACTTCGTAATCAACCCCTAATTTATCGCCTAAAATTTCTCCGCTGTCTTTTCTGTAGGTAAAAAAGGAATTTTCTGAAATTATATCGCTTCCGTTTGGCAAACGGTGCAGATTGGGCAATTTCTCGACTTCAAAATCTAATCCTGCAAATTTTAATGCTTCGGCACTGGTTGGGTAATCGCTCACGATTTGCCCCAGTCCATGCCATGCTTTTTTTTTGACTGAAAAAAAACTGTGTTGCTGTGTCTGTTCGTTATAATTGATGTGGTGTGCCATGATCTTATTTTTTAGGGTTTTGAATGTTGGTGATAATTATTTTGGTATCTAAGAACTGGACGTTCTGCGTATCTGATAAAACGACGATTGCGTCTTTCTCGACTTCGTTTATAACTTGCGCTCTGCTGGTCAATTCGGTTTCTATGGTTGCCTGAACTGTTAAATACATGGTGTCTTTCATGATTAAAAATTATATAGGGTTAAAAAATCGTTTAATTCGTGGTTGAACTTCTGCGGGTTTTCTTCCGCCATCTGTTCTGCATAGCCTTCCCAAAATATTTGGTCGGTAAATTCTATAAAAAGCGTTATCATGGTAAATGCTGTTTGAAGGGTTTGAAATAATCCCTCCCGACAAAAGTCGGGGAGGGGATAAAAATTAGTTCCTTGGAAAAACAATATTGGCTTCAATTTCTGCCAGTTTTTCCACACAAGCTTGGCGGATAAACGAGGTTACCAACGTAATCAATCCCGAAGTTTTGGTGGCAAAGCTTCTTCCTTTATCGTCCGAAATAACCAATTGACAGCCTTGGAAATGGTTGCTTTCCAGTTCTTCACTTTCACTTTTCAAAGTAATTTCAAACTGGTTCAACTCGTTGATTCTTTTTAAAAGGCGCTCGCGGTGGATGCTTCTTTGGTGCAAGTCTGCCACTACCTGCAAAGTAGATTCGAGGTTTAGCGCTGGTTTCGCTTTTTTTTCCTCGTTCTCGATTTCCTTTTTTGGTTCATTGCTTTTGGCGGTCTCTGTTTTAGCCGATGGATTTGGATTTTTGATAGCTGGTTTGATTTCCGCTAATTTGTTGCTGTTGCCCTGAACTGCTCCGTTTGTTTTTTCTGCTACTTTCATTTTGTTAAAAATTAAATGGTTAAAAAATCTGTTCATCCATTTTCGGCTTCGCCTCCAATGGCTTTTTGATAGAGGCAATAAAATTGTGTGGGGGGCTGGCAAGGCAAGACTTTGAGGCAAAAAAATACTACCCGAAGCGTAGCGCAGGTGTGGAGATTTATTTGTCCAAACCCGAAGGGCATGGTCTTGATTGCCGAAGAGGTTTAAATTTGCCTCAGCAAAAAAGCCATGAAAATCTTTGGGAATAAGGGCTTTGATTGTCTTTCGACTAGCGGAGTATAGGGAGAATGGGTTGATGGAGGGCAACGGAAAAAACCGGTTCTCTCGTTTTATCAAACACAACAGAAACTGCTATTTCCGCGGCGGAGCGGAACGAAGCACCCGGAGGGTATCAGCCCTATTTGACGTAGGAAAGTGGGTGGTGGGTTTTGTTGGATGGTATGGGAGGTTATTTATAAGGATATAATAGCTTTTCGTTGTAATATTAAATTTTAATATAAAATATTGGAAATCGAACTCTAAGATTATTAAAATGAATTGGATTCATAGGATGAGTCCAATAATCATGTTCTATCTTAAAAGAAACATAACTACCGAAAATGATTATTAAATTGAGGTTAAAAGTCCATTTAATTCTAAAATTAAACGTTTATTTAAGTGTTAATTTTAACATCTTTATGTCTTTAAAAAAGTTGATGAGAATATAATTAACATAAGCGATTAAAGAAAAAACAATATTGTAACTCCTATTTAATAAATCATTAGATTTGAGTTAAACCGTTCCTTTTATTGAGTTTGCTAAAACCTAACTTACAATTCAATGAAAAAATAAATGTTTGAATGAAGAAACTCTACTTTTTACAATTAATAATTATTTCTTTTCATTGTTTTGCGCAACAGGAAGCAGTTATAAAAAGCAGTAGTCAAAAAGTATTGTTAAACGCCAACGTTATTCGGAAATATCAGTCGGATACGGCTCTAAATGGAAGCAAAATCAGATTAGAAATTCCGAATCTTCAGGCAAACGAGTACATCATTGATCATACCGGCTATTCACTGGTATTTAATGAAAAATACAAACAAGCTAAATGGGTGGCTTATGAACTCACCGCTTCGGAGACTGAAAAAGTGGCCGAACGTTCCAATGCCTTTAAACCAGATTCAACAATTCCAAAATTGACCAACCAAGCCAGAGATTATACGGGCTCTGGTTACGATAGGGGACATCTAGCTCCTGCAGCAGATCAATCCTGGTCTTTGCAGGCTATGCAGGAATCATTTTATTATAGTAATATGAGCCCACAACTGCCGGGTTTTAACCGTGGTATATGGAAAAACCTAGAAGAGCAGGTTCGTCAATGGGCGAGAGATAATGAGGTCATTTATATAGTTACCGGTCCAGTTCTAAAAGATAACCTGTCAACATTGGGAGAAAGCAGTATTGCTATTCCCAAATACTATTATAAGGTAATCCTGGACTATAAAGAACCAGAGTTGAAGGGCATAGGTTTTATCATGCCCAATGAAAGCTCGTCCTATCCACTGCAACATTTTGCCGTGAGTATAGATAGTGTAGAAAATCTTACAGGTATTGATTTCTTTCCCTTATTGCCCGATGTAGATGAAACTACCTTGGAAAAGAATGTTTGTATCTCCTGCTGGAACTGGGGACAAAATAAGAATTACAAATTGCTTTCAAACGCTCGTGAAAATAAAAGCGAACCGTCAGGACAAATTAAACCCCAAGCTGTTCAGTGTTCTGCAATTACAAAAGCGGGAACTAGATGTAAAAGAATGACGTCTACTGCAGATGGAAAATGTTATCAGCATAATGGTAAATAAATTTTAGAAACCTAAAAACTTACAATATGAAAAAAAAGGTCAAAGCGGGCTTTTTAAATCTCGCCAAAAAATCTGTAGCTGTTATTACGGCATCTATAGGCGCATTAACAGGCAACGATGCCAACGCACTTCCAACGGTTAATAAGATTTCTTTTCTGGATCCCAGCATAAACAATGAGCTTGCATATAAGCGTGTTTTAAAGCCAAAACTGGTTTTAAAACTAAATATTAGCAATCCGGAAAACAGCATCACCGTTATGCATTCTTCCCATCGTTCACACAGTTCCCACAGTTCGCATTATTCAGGTTCATCCTCCGGTCATAGCTCACATAGTTCACATTATTCAAGCTCAACTTATTCTCCATCAACAGGATCTTCATATACACCCTCATCTTCTTCGGGCAGTTCAGGTTCTTCTCATCAAACCTCAAAATCCTACAAACCTTCATCGTCTTATGGCTCTTCCTTTAAATCTTATAGTAAGGATACCGTACCTACCAAAATCAATTCTGCTTACTTTTTACTGACCCGAGTTCTTGTAAAAGGATGTCAAGGCACAGATGTAGAATATGTTCAGAGACTATTAATTCTTGCGGGATATGTTACGCCAGTTGCGGGATATTTTGGAGATTTAACGAAAGAAGCAGTTATGAAATTTCAAAAAGCAAATTTATTAGAGGTAGATGGTAAAGTTGGAAACCAAACCTTGAGTTTACTTAAAGCAAAAGTATATGGAAATTAAGTACTCCGAAGATTTAATTCATGTTTTATTGCAAAAGAGTCTGTATGCTGAAAAAGTACTTTATAAATGTTTTTATTGGTATGGTGGAAGCTTTAATGTCGATATAAAAGACTATTCAGATGTTGAATTTTTAGTTTTGTTAAAACCTAAAGAAGAGGTGAAAGAGATTCAACCGATAATAGACAAGATAAAGCGAGATCTTATAGATTTCAAGCTTCGTGAGATAGTTGCCAAAGAGACTCAAGTACTGCGAGAGCTGCTGGTGGCTAAAGCTTTTGCTAATTTCGAAGAAGAGGATAACGATCCGTCTACCGATGTTTCGGACCCAGTAGGATTTAATCCGCTAACATTAAGCTAGATGACAGAGTTAGCAGAAAAGAAAAACCGAAAATTCCGTGAGCCGGCTTCCTATACTTCTAACTCCGGTTATCACTTATTGCCCTTTCGTTTTTTTAGATTAAACGTTGCTAGAGAAATACTGGTAAATGAAGTGGGCGATTTTTTGATAGTAAATACAGGTACCGCAGAGAAGGTTATCAAAAGGCAGATCACCAGAGATACAAATGAAGAACTGTATGCTGACCTCGTTGCCAATTTTTTTATTAGCGAGGAAAGAATTCCTGCTTTAATAGACGTGTTGTCTACAAGGTATAGAACAAAAAAAGCTTTTCTAGATAATTTCACTTCACTGCACATATTCGTGATTACGCTCAGGTGTGAACACACATGTCATTATTGCCAGGTATCAAGAGTGAGTGAGGATAAAGCTTCTTTTGATATGAGTATGAGTCATATTGATAAAGGGATTGAACTGATGATGAAGTCTCCTAATCCGCATGTGACCATGGAATTTCAGGGCGGAGAAGCTTTATTGGCTTTCGATAAGATAAAGTATGCCGTTGAAAAAGCAAATATGGCGGCATGGGAAAATCATAAAAAAATAACCTATGTAATCTGCACCAATCTTGCGCCATTAACCAACGAAATGTTGGATTATTGTTTGCAAAATGAAATTTTGATTTCAACTTCTCTTGATGGTCCAGAATTTATTCACAATAAGAACAGACATAAGAAGGGTAACGATAGCTATCAACTTGCCTTAAATGGGATAAAGAGATGCCGTGAAACACTAGGAGAAGATCGTGTTTCTGCATTGCTTACGACTTCAAACTTATCGTTGGATTATCCGGAAGAAATTATTCAGGAATATTTACACAGTGGTTTCAACAGTATTTTCTTAAGGCCAATAAGTCCTTACGGTTTTGCTGTTTATAATGAAAAGAAAAACAAGTATGAAACCGATCGCTTTTTAGCTTTTTATAAAAAAGCATTAGACAAAATTATTGAAATTAACCTCAATGGAACGTTCTTTCGGGAAGACTATGCAACCATTATTCTTAAAAAAGTACTTACACCTTTTCCCGTCGGTTATGTAGATCTACAGTCTCCGGCAGGTATGATTAATAACGTCATCGTTTTTAACTACAATGGTAAAATATATGCTTCAGATGAAGCTCGTATGCTAGCCGAAATGAAAGATGAGACCTTTCTGCTTGGAGATCTAGAAAATAGCAACTATTCGGATGTTTTTTATGGCGAAAAAGCATTCCAATTTTCAGAGGCATGGGCAAATGAGTCATTGCCAGGTTGTTCAGAGTGTGCTTTTCAAGCTTACTGTGGAGCAGACCCCGTATTAAACCATGCTACCCAGGGAGATGTTTATGGGTACAGACCCACAAGTGTCTTCTGCCAAAAAAACATGGAAATTATCCGGTATTTATTTGAATTAATGGATAACCATCCTGAAATCGAAAAAGTGTTTCAAACGTGGATTAGAAATTAGAGATGTTAAAGACTAAAGGAAAGGCAGTAAATGTAGGGCAGTCAATTGTGGCTAAGGTTACAAGAGATTTACATAACCGGGCAGATAACTGTGTATTGGTATGTGAAGATTATTATCCTGAAAATTTAATGGGATTTAAAGCTTTAGTAACCAATTTAGATATCCCCGAACTGGCTTATTCGATACCCTTTGTACATCAAGTACAAAATCTTACACACCTGCAAGAAGGGGATGTGCTGGCAATCCACTCAAGTGGTTTAATCAATTCACTCTACCGTACCTCATCTAATCAAAATTTTATTTTAGTTACCGAGCGATGCAATAGCAATTGTTTGATGTGTTCACAGCCACCTAAAGATCGTGAAGATATTTTTGATTTGCACCAAATCCACAGGCAACTTATTCCCCTAATACTTAAAGATTGTTCCGGATTAGGTATAACCGGCGGAGAGCCAACTTTAATGGGTAACCTTTTTTATGAAATGCTCGAACAGCTTCAGATAGAATTGCCTGATACGGAGATACATTGCCTTACCAATGGCAGATCTTTCGCTTGGAAAAATATGGCAGATAGGCTAGGCGCTTTGAATTATGATAAGCTGATGCTGGGAATTCCATTATACTCAGATTATTATGCAGAGCATGATTATATTGTACAGGCGAAGGATGCTTTTAATCAAACCATACAGGGATTATATAACCTCGCTTCAAACAATGTAAGAATCGAAATTAGGGTAGTGTTACAAAAGCAGTCAATCCCTCGTTTAACAAAGTTAGCTAAGTACATTTATAAGAATCTTCCATTTGCAGAACACATCACCTTTATGGGTTTAGAAAATCAAGGTTATACACCGTTTAATAAAGAAAAATTATGGATAGATCCTGTAAATTACATGGATGAACTAGGGGAAGCAGTAGAATTTCTTTCCGGTAAAAATATGAATGTTTCTATCTATAATAGCCAGTTGTGCTTAATGCCACAAAATCTATGGCGGTATAGTCGAAAATCTATCTCAGATTGGAAAAACATCTATTTACCAGAATGTACTCAGTGTGGTTTAGTTGAAGCCTGTGGGGGGCTTTTTGCGTCTGCTGAAAAGATGCATAGTGATTTTATAAAAGCACTATAATTAATGATAGGATCATCTTCGTATAAAGTAATTTCGAGAGCTATATAGTTGTAAACCTAATTACAATAGATTTTAATTGTGTGCGAATTCTCATCCTTCCCACCAATCCTAGAAATCTCATAAAACGGCGTTTTATCCTTCAACAAACTCTTATACTCAACCAAAGCAGAATTCCCGTCATCTTCCATTTTCACATTCACAACTTCCTCAACAATCTTTTCCGCAATTTTAACCCGCTGAACATTGTTCTTAATATCCTCCTCCGTTTGGGGAATTAAATAAGGTTTTGCTTTTTCGGTAAAAGTAATAATGGGTTTGCCTACATCCATCAGCTTTTGAGTATGGGCAATATTTACATATCCATCTTTTTCTAATCCAGCATCAATCAATCTTTTGGCACTTACCGGGTCGGCAATATAAATTTCCGCGTCAATGGTTTTAGGATATCCCTCTTGTTCCTGCAATATTTTAAGAGCCCTCTCTTTATTTAAACTGCTGGAGGTACAGGCTACAAATAATAAAAATGCACTAGCGATAGCAAATAAGTTTTTCATGGTTTTTTTTTGATAAATGATTTAAATTTAACGGAGACAGAAGCGTTTTCATATATCTAAAAAAGAAAAAAGCCCTTTCGGGCTTTCTCACACACTTAAACTTTCATTTTTGGTTTTCTTTTACGCGTTTGTTTGGGCTGGGGCAATTCGTCAACTTTGTTATCCTGTTTTTTTGCTTTTTCAGCTTGTGAATTACTTTTTTCATCAACATTATTCTGTACATCCTGACGTTTTACGGTATGCATCTTTTGATCGTAAACATTAATGTTTTTGTACTGGGGAACAGCCTCGATAAAGTATTTGGATTCCTTTCCGTCCTTGTTTATCACCACCTGCTGTACATTTCCTTTCTCTAAGGAGCTTAACAGATTCCTTTTCTGTTCCGGATCATCCAACTCTTTAATTGGATAACTTGTTAATGTTTTCTCCAAATCATAGCCATATTTCTCACTAAACTGCTGTAACTTAAAACCTCCTTTTTCATCCGGAGAATTAAAATCAACTTTTATCCAAGCTTTATATTTCTCGCCTTCCTTGTTTACTAAATCCTTATGGACAGAACGTCCTTCCAATAAATTGAAAGCTTCTTTAGCGGTAATCCCGTTTCCCTTGTTGATATAAAATGCTTGGTCTGTTTTCAAGTCTTTCTGCGTGTTAGACAGTGAAGCATCGTATTTATTGAAGAAGTACATATCCGTTTTGTCCGACTTTTTAAAGTGCAATACATAATTCATTTTACTGTTGAAATGAGGTATTTCGCAGTTCAGCTTAAATTCTTCCTTTTGCGATTTGATGTTTTTTTCCAAATCAGCGTTCATCCGCTCGCCAAATCCAAAATACTTTAAATTGGACTTTAAATAATCTAAATTTTGAGTGTTCATGATCTATATGTTTTAGTTAAAAATTGATTGAAGAGACTTTGCTCTGGTAATATCCTTTTGCTTTATTGCTAAATAGAGATGTCGTCCGCCGTTCTTCTCATAAATCTCTATAAAGAGACCTCGATCCTTGCTAATTGGAAACTTTTTAAGCGTATATACATAGTTGCAAGAAAGCCCAGATTTTACCGAATTACACGCCGTACCAAATTGTTCGACCGGATAAAGTTCTCTTTCCTGTGTGACTGTTCTTTTTGCGGTCTTTAAATCACGGATGTAAAAACGGACAAAATCGAGGTCGTAGTTGATATTAGAATGATTCTCTACATGAAGCTTAAACAAAAATCGGTCACCTGTGACATACACTTTCCCTACTTTAGCTTTTATCTTAGCATTCGATGGCCGATCAATGGATTTCATACTCTTGATGTTTCTAAACCGCTCCTCCAAACTCAACTTTTCTTTGGATCTCGTAGGTACTGAAACTTTTTCAGGGTTATCTGCTTTTACTTTTCTCCCAGCTCTGCCGTAAGAAAAAAGTATATTGAACTTGTATTGGTCTCCATCTACAGTTTTCACTGAGAGATTGGTTGGTGCAAAATCAGCCGATTTTGCTTTTAGTGCGATTTCCTGCCCATTTACTTCGAACAGTAAAGATGGATTTACAGGATTTACAATAGCAACTGGCTGGTTAAACAGCAACTCTGTTGATCTGTCTTGGGATACAAAAACTGTGTCGTTGGCTTCTGCAAGGTTGAAAAACGCCAGTAATGCAAAGGCGATTAATTTTAATGATTTCATAGCTGTCAATTTTTTTGATTGTTATCTTTTAATAGGAGTTGGTAGCCTGCTTTTAGCTTTACCCGAACTTGTTTTACCTTCTTGCTAAAAAGCCCTTTCGCTGCTTGAACACCTGCCGTCGCTGCCTGAGCAGAAAGTGAAGGATCCATTGTCATGATTTGTAAATTCTGTATCGCATCGTCAACTCCTTTTTTTGAAGCATCTCGATTGATACTTCCGGGGATATACAATCCTTGAAGACCGTCCAAATCAAACGCAGAAAGAGAGATTGGAAAAATAAAATCTTTGTATCGCAAGCTTTTCAGACTGATTTGCAGTCGCTCATCATCGATTGATGCAATCCCGTAGATGAATTGATTTTTCGGAATAACAATACCGTTTACAATTATAGAATCTAACAAGCGTAGTTTGACAACCGAACCAGAAACTACTTCTTGGTTTTGGTGGATGGTCACCTTGATAATGTTGGAATGAGGCAATGAACTGTTAAAGCTTTCATTCGGTTGATTGTTCCTTGCATTAATCTTGTGTACCATATATCCACCGGAGAGATTCTTCTGCTTTTCATGTCGTTCTCTTACTCTTCCAGGGTTTTGTATGTCTTTGATTTTCTCTAAAACAGCATCTACTTGTTGCATCTCAGGATCGCTACCGCCATCCTTCATATTCGCCATTAAATATTCCAGCCGGTCAACATCGTTTCCCAAATTGTTTTTCTTTGCAACGGGTTTGGTGTAAGATGGCAGTTCAGGTGCCGGTTGATTAATTACCGAATTGAGTTTGGCAATTTTGGCTTCAATTTCCGTTACCGAAGCTTGGTTATTATTGGTAGTCGAATCAAAATATCCAAAGCTATTGGTCTCACTTTTTAGCTCCAATTTTTCCTTAGCCAAGGCGGCGTACGCACTCCACTTGTCATTTTTCTGCTGTTCATCGAACTTTGCTTTGGGCAGTTGCGGATTAAATCCTTTTTGAATAGGTTGGGCAGGTTTTGAGGCAGTTTTACCGCCACCCATTGACCAAAAAGCCATCGTAACAAATGGACAAATCAGTAAGGGAAGAAAAAGTAAAAACTTTATCTTCCTGAGCGTTTCCGCTGATTTTGGTGTTTTCATAATAATCGATTTTGTGTTTATATTAATTTTATAAATAGATAAAAGGAGGCGGAGAGGAACGCGACACAGACTGCTAAGAGCAATACTTTATTCTGCATCGGTGTAAATCCTGCTACTTTAGAATTTAAATAATCAGCAAACTTTCTCTTGTATTGCTCTATGAATAGACTTGCATTCAATTCACATTTATCGCTCTTACGCTTAATTAGCTCTTTCATAATCGTTGCTTGATGGTACATCCTGATTGCTTAAAATTTTCCAACGCTCAATTAAAAATCCGTGGGAATTATTATCCGACCGACTCACGTTTCTTAAGTATCCTTCCGTAATTAGATTTCGGGTAGTTTTAGAAGTCGCCCGAGTCAGTTCTTGCGTGGCAAAACAGCGGAAGTAAAAAGGTGACTGGTTAATATCTAATTGAATACTATCGATTTGAATCTCCTGACTAATGTTTGCCGAGATGAGATTCGTGTAAAATCCGCTTTCTTTAAGGTTATCGTACTGCGCTTTGGCCGACTGGTCCGCTAGATATAATGCTTTACCGATATTTGTTTCGATGACCTTATCGTCCGGGTCAAGCGTAAAAAAGTATTTATGGAAGCTGGCGATGTGATCTTTTGCCTCTACGGCTACATTGTCTTTTCTATCGGATGAAAAAGCTTCCAATGCTTTTCCGTTCGTTAAAATATATATCCGATTGTTTGCATTCTGAATCGCTTGGAAGCTTTTTACCAGCGCAAAACCGGACAATAGCAAACAGACTACAAGCAAGCCAACGCTGAAATTTTTGATATGCTTAAAAGCACTATCGATATTTTTTAATTGCTGAAACATGATGTTGATTTTTGAATGTTATTTACCTTATTTACCGGACAGTTTATCTTTTTGGAAACTGGATTTGTCATCATCAAAATAGCTGGAGTTTTGTCCGAAGCTGGACATGCTTTTTGTGGCCTTTTGCCACTGATTGCCCAAAGCATCGGCAGCCATTCCCATACCCGCCCTTGATGCACCAACCGCACTTTGTGAAGTTCGGCCAACTACATTGTTTACTTTTTGGAGTAAGGAATTTCCTCCGCCTGCGTGAATAATGTAATTGGCAACGCCAGGCACTGTTAGGTAACCAACAATTCCAATGACCATAAAAATGAGGTAAGCGGTATCTGTAGAACTAAAAAAGGTGTCTCCGTTGCTGTGTACCTGAGAAATATCCAGTTGAAGCATATTCTCCTGTATTTTACCGAGAATTGAACTGAAGATATTTGCGACAGGCAACCACAGGAAAACGTTAATATACCGGGCGAGCCACACCGTAAGCGTATGCTGAAACCCGTCGAACACGGCGAAACCAAAAACCAATGGCCCTAAAATGGCGAGCACAATCAAATAAAATGTTCTGATAGTGTTGATGCAAAGACCTGCGGCCTCGTACAGTACCTGCAAAACCTCACTCATCCATTGTTTAATAGAGTTCCGAAAATTGTAGGACTGCTTCTCCATCCAAAACTGCATGTCATTGCTTAAGCCGTCCAGCACTCCTTCGCTTAAGCCTGAGTTTTCAGGGTGCGTGTATTTATACCACCGCTCTCGGTCGCCGTTTCCATTCTCACCGACATACATTTGCCAAGACGCTGAGTTTTTTGTCGCCTCTTCTTTTTTCTCTAAAAGTAAACGAATGGCTTTGTTAGAATCAGTTACCATTCCGTTTGTGGCGGTTACAATTGGATTTAGGATACCGTTTAGAATAGCAATTACCGAAGGGAAAAGCAAAATGGCAATTCCCAGTGCAAAGGGGCGCAACAGTGGGTAAAAATCAATTGATTCCGCATTGGCAATGTGTCGCCAGATTTTTGAAGCGATGTACCACAATGCCCCAAATCCTGCAATTCCTCTGGCAACATCAATCAGTTTATCGCAAAGCGGAAGCATTTCTTTGTACACATTATCCAGTACCATTTGTAATCCCTGCGAATCGCCAGATACTGCTTGCCCGAATGAAATTTGAGGCAAAACGATTCCAGTAACCATCAGAATGATGGTTAAAACTTTATACTTTTTCATAGCTAGTTATTTATTTGATAGAGTTTTTGGGTTTGCTGAAGACTTTCCTGTTCACGATTTCGTTGTGACAACAATAATTGCGTTTGCCGATTGAAATTCCGTAGGAAATCCAGTTTATCTTCACTGTCCGCAAAAATCCGGTCGATGGATTTCAGCCTTTCGTCATCGCTCATTTTAAGTTTGTTCGCAGTGAGCACCATCGTAAGCTCATCCAGACTTTGAATACTCTGAGTAAAAAGGTTTTTATAAATCCTTCCTAGATATTTGAGTTCCTCAGCGTTAAACAGGTTGCTTTCGCTAAATCGGCTAAAGGCTTGTTTATATTCTCTGACTAAGTTTTTCTGACAAATTATGATATCGCCGATTCTTCGGTAGTTTCTTACGACGGGACTTATTGCCATCAATTTTCCTAGAAAGACATCGTGTAAATTGAAGTTTCCCTCGGTTACATTTTTAACCGAGTTATATCCGTTTTTTAATACTTCATATCCTCGCTTCATGTCCTCGAGCGTGTTTTTCATTTGCTTTAACTTTTCGTAGTTGAGCAATAATTGCTGTGCTTCTTTGGATTGCGCTATCAGGTTTATTTTTGAAAACATCAATAGCATGATCAAAACGATATATTTCATGATTTTTCTATTTAATGTTAAACCGATTTTTTGACGCTTTCAGTTGCTGAAGTTGATTCCGCTTTTGGCTTTCTAGTAACTCCACATCCCGAACAAAGCTTAAAACGAAATCATGTTTATCACGCATGGATTGGTGAATTTTGTGAAGCTGATTCAAACGTTGTTCGTCTGTCAGTTCAAGTTTACTGGGAGTTATCACTAGCCTAAAAAAGTTGAAATCCTTTTGACATTCTGAGATAAGATTGGCTTTTACCCGCTGAATGTAAATCAACTGAGCGTCGCCCAATACAGATGAAATTTTAAGATTGCTTAATAAATTTATCGTCTGATTCTTCCATCCGACAATTTCAGCAATCATCGGATTTTTTGCTATAACTGGATTTATAGCTTTAAGAGAGTTGAAATATCCTGCATGCAAGCTGGACTCAGCTTCTTTAAAGGTATTGATGGCATTTAAACCGCTATCAACAATATTGAAGCCTTCTCTTAGAAAACCATGGTAAAATTCCAGTGCGGTAATCTGCTTCAACAGATATTCTTTTTGGGTTTTCTTTTGCCTAAAAAACTCATTGAATGTCTGGGCCTGGCAATGCAGTCCGAAAAAGCAAAAAGAAATAATTAGGAAGTTTTTCATCTTAGTTGGGTAAATCGAGTCCGTAAAGGTTTTGGATTTTGTTGATTTCCTGTTTAGTCTTTGACCGATGAAGACTCAACAAAATATTTTGGGTGTTGAACTGCTTCAAATCCCGAAAGTTCTGATCGATACGGTCTGCTGCTTTATTGATCAAAACCAACCTTTCGGCGTCCGTCATTTGGGTTTTGAAAGAATTGACAATCAATAAAATCTGGTCGATATTTTTTGCGCTTTCTTTTAAGATTCCCGTATAAACATCGTACATATATTTACGTTCCTGCGAATTAAAATTCTCATCCTTTTGCGCCGTCGCCCATGCCTTGCGGTATTCGTCAACCAGAAAAACTTGCTTGTTAGTAATTTCTTTTATCCGGTGATAGTAGGAGATAGCAGTTTTAACTTTCCATAAGTCCATATAATATTTAGCATAAAGGGTTCTTTGCTTTTCGGACCAATTAGCGATTTCACCCAGCTTCAGTTTGGAAAGCTGGTTCTCCATTACTTTTTGTGCGTTCTGTAGCCAAAGCGTTTCATTTTGCATTCTTTGAACCTTAAGATCTACGGCTTTGATTACTTTTTTAACTCCAGCTTTGATCACTTCCAAAACAGCTATTTGCGCATTTACTTCGGTCGTTGGCATTGATACCATCAGCACAATCATGCTGGCAGGCATTAAAAACATAAATTTTTTCATAAAATTTTAATTATTAGATTCTTGAATTAGGACTTCAATTACCTTTTGAATACTTCCGTACTTTTTAGCGTACTCCTCAACTTTCAGTTTCTCTCTTTCTTCGGTAGTGTAAGTCAGGTATTCTTCAGGACTTACTTCCGTTCGGTAAACTTTACTTTGCTGCCCGCCGAGGCTGATAAACACTTCCTTATATTTACGGCCGGGTTCGTTCGCTTTGTTTACCGAAAGCACCTGTACTTTTTCCTTTTCCGTTAAACCGAGCAGGTTCTGGATGTCGTCAAACTTATTTTGATACTTCGATTGGTCGAGCAGTATTTTACAATCGGAATTGTTGATGATTGTTTCTTTCACAATTGGAGAACTGATAATATCTTCCACTTCCTGCGTAACCACAATTGCTTCCCCGTAGAATTTTCGTACTGTTTTGAAAAGATATTTGATGTACTCCGCCATCCCTTCTTTGGCGATGGCTTTCCATGCTTCTTCAATCAAAATCATTTTACGGATGCCTTTTAGCTTCCTCATTTTACTGATAAAAGTTTCCATGATGATGAGCGTAACTACCGGAAATAAAATCGGATGGTCTTTGATATTATCCAACTCAAACACGATAAAGCGTTGATTTAGCAGCTCCAGATTTTCTGTGGCGTTCAGTAAAAAACCGAATTCTCCGTCCCGATAGAAAGGCTTCAATACATACAGAAGATTATCTAAATCAAAATATTTATCCTTTACCTTGTCCCTCTTTAAGTCTTTTGAGAAATCATCTTTCAGATAATCATAAAAAGTATCAAAACATGGGAAGATGGTTTGATCAATCCGCAGTTTTTCATAGTAGGATTGTAAAGCATTGGATAAAGCCACATACTCAGAGCGTTCCAAAACTTCATCCTGCTTTTTCCAAAGTGCCAGGATTAAGCTTTTTAAACTTTCCTTCTTTTCGGTGTCCAATACGGTTCCTTCATTCAAATGAAATGGGTTGAAACTTATCGGCTTTGCTTCTTCGTAGGTGAAATAATAACCGCCGACCATTTCGCACAAACCTTTATAGCTATGTCCAACGTCAACCAAAAGCACATGAGTTCCTTGATCGTAATAACTACGAACCATGTGGTTGGTAAAGAATGATTTCCCTGAACCAGAAGGACCTAAGATGAATTTATTCCGGTTGGTACATATTCCTTTTTCAATGGGTTCATCAGAAATATCTACGTTTACGGGTTTGCCCGTCAAGCGATCACCTAAACGAATACCTGTTGGACTTTTAGAAACATGATAGTTGGTTTCCAAATTTAAAAAGCAACTTGCTTGCTCCACAAAAGTGTCGAAGGTATCATTCATCGGGAAGTTGCCTTCATTGCCTGGCATTCCAGCCCACCAAATCTGCGGCGCACCGTCAGTTTCTAGTTTGGGAGTAGCATCCATTTGAGCCAATGCGCTGGAAACTTTTGTCTTGATTTTCTTTTTAAAATCAGCATCATCTGTCCAAGCCAGAATATTAAAATGAGCTTTAACCGGCAATTTTTGTTGTGAAATAGCTTCATTCAAAAACTCCTGGGTTGCTACTTTACTGATCAAGTTTTCTCGTGAATAAGCGGAAAGAGATTGTAACCTCAGCCGTTTGGCTTCCAATTGTTTTAAGGTTTTGGCAGAGTCGCCAATAAAAATGTATTGGTTATAAATATGATTGCAGTCAAGCAACAATCCCAAAGAAGTCGCAAACCCGATACTGAATTTGGTTTTATCAGTACTGAACTTATCATAAGTAGTACGGGAAGCACACAATGCGGGCAAGTTTTCCGCATCAGAAAGACTGAATAACTGGCAATGTTGATTACCAATCTTGATTTCATCTTGTAAATGAATATCCTTAACCAGCTTTTCATTGTTCTCTGGTAAAAAGCAGTATTGTTCTAAAACTCCGACTTTTGCGGTTGTTCCGGCAAGTTCATCTGCATTCAGTCGATGAATTTCCAAAAAACCACTATCTGCTAAAATCTGCTCAAACTGGCTCACTTTGTCGTAGAAATTATTCACAAAGCTTTTATTCAAACATTCAGCAGGAACTGGAGAATTGTTGAACAGCCCAGAATTGGCAGAACTTACTTTCTTGTTTTCTTTACTTTTTTGGCTTAAAAACACATAACATTTATGTTTTAAGAAAGCCCTGTCATTAAAGAAACGACTGCTTGCCTTTGTTAAGAAACTGGCATCAGTTTCATCTTTAGAAGAAAAACTGCTTTTTAAAAACCAATCTTGCTTATGGAAACAACTATGTTTTGGTAAAACTTTAATTGCTTTCGCCCAGCTTTGATGAAGCGACTCATAATCGTGATTTGAAAGGCTGAAAATTTCAGGTAAGCTGACTTCAAACCCGATGGTTATATCTCCGGCTACTGAAATAATAGTGTCGTTCTCAATCTTGTAAATAGGAAAAACCTTTTCCAGATTAATTGGATTAGCCATTTTGCACCTCCTTTCCTGTCTTTTTTAACTCTAAAAAAGTTGCTCTCGTTCGTGACTTTAAAAACCTAGGAATTCTTCTTTTAGCGATAACTTTCAGCAGTCCGTGTTCGCCGTAGTTATGACTTAATCGGAAGACCGTTAAAAACAATGCACCGCCTAAAACCCCGATTACCAGTAAACAGATAACCAAGTGGAATCCCAAAATGTAGAGCCCAGCAAAGAGCAACATCAAAATAACTAAGCCAAGGGCGAGGTAAATAATGTACTGCGCCTTTAAGCCCTTAAACTCGATAGCTTTGTTGATGCCTTTGTTGACTTGATAAACTGTTGCCATGATTATATCCCGAAAAATGATTGTAAAACTGTTGCCACGATGACCAAGAACACACAGCTCCCGAACCAAGCAGAAGCTACTTTTGACGTGTCTTCATCTCCACCGTTCCATTTTTGAAAGACCTTTATGGCTCCTACTAAACCTACAATTGATCCTACGGCATACATCAGGTTTGTACCGGTTACAAAATAGCTTCGCACTTTATTAGTCGCTTCTGTAATTCCCGCGTTGCCATCTTGAGCGATACTGACGTAACTCATTAAAAGAAACATTAAGCAAATGATTTCTACTTTGTTCTGATTGAAGCGTTTTAAAATTGACTTGATTTTAGTTTTCATCTGGGCGGGGAGTTAAATGGTTTTCACTCTGTTTGATTTCTGTTTCATGATGAAACTGGAGTTCCTCGGAACTGACACTTGAGTAGTGTTCGTCATTCTTCACCTCGCCAATTACGGAATCGGTTTCAAAATCAGCCGTTTCATTCCGATGTTCTTTGGTTTTGAGATTTCCGGTAAATAGTGCGATGAATTCAGTCCTGTAGAATAACAAGAGAATGCCCAGGTAGTAAATTGTAACAATACCCGATAAGGTAGTCAGGTAAGTTTGCCATGAAATTGATGTAAACATGATCCTTCATTTTAAACACAGCTCCATTGCTGTGATGAAGGCAAAGTTGTGGGACGGAAAAATAGAAACTTCACAACCTCAACCGGAGTTGTGAAGTTTTTTTCGAGTCATTCAATCGTGACTAAACGATTTAACTCTTATGTTTAGATAAAAAGAAAAAAAATATTTTGTAATATTACTTTTATTAATTGCTCTATAATTAGCTAAAAACCAATGACGAAGAATACTGATGCGAACGAAAATCTAACAACATTAAAGTTTCATTTTTATTCGTTAAAATTCACACCTTATAAAGATCTAAATAAACACAATAGCTCCTCAATTTTGAATAAGGTAATAACTTATGTCAGTGAAGAACTTCAAAAAGGGCAGGGATATTTAATTGACAGGCATCATAAAAGGATAAAAGGGGACTCCCGAGAGCTATTTATGACTCAAGCTGTATTTATGCTGAAAGAGCGTAGAATAAGATGCTCTATGGCACTACTCCGGTCTGGGAGAATACCTTTATTAAAACCCGCAGATAAATTTGTTTTAGTACCATTGAATAAAGCTGAAGGTTCAATAGCGGAGCAAACCCATTTCTTTATAGACTATAGTAAAACTCCAGCGGTTATTTGTGTAGAGTACAATTATCACGGTCCAAGAATTTCTGATATTGAATATTATTTTAGAAATGTTTCACATGATATTTTGAAACTATCAAAAGTAACTGATGTCGCGTTGTTCATGGATACGTCAATTGATAAAACACTATCCGAATTGAAGAACGTATTGAACATAGATATAAAAGTACAACCACAAAAGTTAATTCAAATGGATACAGACTTAGTGGGTCGATATTTTACTGCTTTTACTACAATGGGGCAAAGATTGAAGCCGAAGTATATAAAACTTGAGGCAATGTATCAAACACCCGGAAGTTCAGTTGCGAGCTCACAATTGAACTCTGATGCGAATAATATGATTATCAATCTTTTGAACAGATTTAAAACAAAGCCTCTGAATATTGATTGTTTCGATAATTTTGTAGTAAAGTATGAGGACAAAGAAGGTCAGGAAGAGGTTTTCAATCTCTTAAAAGACAAGCGGGAGGTTCTGAAGGAAGTCGACTTAAGTTCCATTCAAAAAGGACGACATTATTACGAGTTAATCGAAAAAGATTTTGATGAATTTATGGAAACAATTTAGCTATGTTGGATAGATATTTTAGAAATCCATTACTATATGATTATTCACTTGGTTTGCTAATTTCAATCAGCATTTTATACATTTACATTAGGGGTTATTTTAAGTTGCCTAAAATTGAATATACCCTTTCAACTTCGTCGGATCTTTCCACTATCTCATTAACACTAGCCGGCTTTATACTTACGTTATTAACCATTCTGATAACCTTCAAAGCGGGTTCAAAAATAGATAAGAGTGTGAATCCCGAAAAACAGACAATTTTCGACTTATTCTTTGTTACTAATCTTTATTTTGAGACAACTAAACATCTCAAGAACTGCATCAAATCTTTACTATTTATATCTGTCTTAGGGTATAGCTTAAAGCTTTTATTAAGTGAATCTTTGCTAAAATATTTATTTTTCTCAAATTCTTTAGGATTGGTAATTCTTGTATTAACACTTTTGAGAAGCTTACTAATACTAACCAGAATTATAGATCTTCAAAAGGACAACTGAAAATTATCTACTCAAACCTACTCTCAATCCTCCGATCCAAACTAACTTTCAACTTATCCAAAAATACGGCTCTTTCCTTTTTACGATTGGTGATATCCCTGAACTTATTATAAAAGTGCTTCAAATCAATCTGAAACATGGTTTCAAAATAGTTCACGGCAGTCTTAATTTCAATATTTCCGTTATTCAGTGCGCCAGATTCGGTAAGCGCATAAATCAGTTCTATCAATTCACTTTGATTACCGGTCCAAGTAACCGGACATGGTGTATGACCAACATCTCCGTTCGCTAAATTCCGTCTTTGCTGATATAAAAACTTTTGGTATTGCTCTATTGCAATCAATTTAGAAAGTCGGTAATCGTGAGAAGTTGAAAACAAATCATCTCCTTGGAAGTCTTCCAATTCGCCATAAATATCACTGGCTCCGCGTGTAAAATAACTATGGTCAAGATGAGTTCCGCCACTGCGGTAGTAAACGTAAAATGCTTGATGCTTTTTGAGAAAAAATTCCAACTCCTGTAGTTCAGCGGAGATATAAGTATCTAATACTTGCTCGCAACCAAAGGGCTTTCTGATAAAATATTTGTACACAAAAACGTAGTAAATATACTTGCTGTAAAACAGGGGCTTAATCTCCTTGAAAAAACGGATTTCACTTTCACTGCTTTCAAAGAAAAAATCACACAGACAACGTTTTAAAATATTGAGTGCCTTTTTACAACAGAATAAAGTTTGCTTCAGCTTTTCACATTCTGAAATTGTTTCGATTGATATTTGGCTAATCTGTTTTTCTAAAGCATGGTAAAGGCGTTCCGAAAATTTGTCCATCAATTTTTTTGCTAGATAAATAATTCCTTTTTCTAAAGGTTGATTAAATGCGTTTACAAAAATGACGGAAACTAAGCGGTTTTACTATACGCAAAACCTACTAATCGCATACGTAAAACAACGTATTTTATGCTTCTGAATGGGCAAGAGGAACAACTTCCAGTTTTCTTAAAAGGGAAACTTTGTTTGATACCTGCATTTTAGAATAGACATTTCGGACGTGGGTTGTAACCGTCCTTTCGGAAATAAACAGCTGTTCGCCGATGTCTTTATACTTATGACCAGCCCTAATCAATTCTATAATCTCTATTTCTCTTGTAGTCAGCTCAAAGCGGTCGTACCTTGGGTTAATTTTAGATAGCTGAGTACTTGTGAAGTCCAAAAATTTCTCATACTCTTTTCTCGCCTTACTGATATATCTGGTAAAATACAGAACAGATATTACCACAAAGCCACCGTTGGTAATGATGACCTCCGTAAACTGGCTGATGTGGAAAAACGCTATAAAGCTCATGGCTACCCAAGGCAATATAGCACTGTATAACGCAATAATTTCCACCCGGTTATCTTGAAACTCTCTTATTTTGTATTTTTTCCAGATGGCTTTTGCAATAGCGCTTAAAATTACAAAAGAGTAAAAGCAAGGAACGATTATACCATAATCAATTGCTGTCTCAAGGTTTTTGTTGATGGCATAAAAAATCACAAAAAACACTAGGTATGGAAGCAGTAAAAAGAGTGGCACACCGTAAAGCGCATGAAATCGAATATCCTCCAGTTCAAATCCTTTATAAAAATAATAAGGAACGTACGATGCAACGGCAAAGCCACCTCCGTACGCCAATATGTTCTGCAATATTATTGGAATACCAATATCTGGGTCAGGAAAAAGTCCGCCCGTTACATTGTAAAAAATCAGTAAGAACAATAACATTAAAAACCAGCCACGTTGCTTGTCCTGCGGTCTTGATAAGTAATGTTGTAGCTGGGATAAGAACATTACCGTTTCTATAATGACGAAGGCAAAGGTCACTATATGCATTTCTGTTCCAAAAACTTTCATCTTTAATCCAATTTAAGGTCTCTTTTCAGAAAGAAAAGTTTATAAGAAAAATCTAATTCATGATATGTCCGGAATCCGAACTTCTCATAGAAGGGGAGGTTCTGCAAGGTTGAAGTTTCCAGATAGACAGGCCGTTTCTCATTTTCGCTCTCCGCAATTATGTCACTTAAAAGATTTGTACCTATTCCTTGATTCTTAAGTTTTGGATCGACGCCGATAAACCAAAGATAATAGATTGGAGTTTTGGGCTGAATTGCTTTGATCGCACTTTCCCGTTTCAGTGCTTTTCCAATGTTTTCGATTCCGATTGTTTTCAGAATGAGCTTTAAATCCAATAAAATTGAGTTAAGTGCAGTTTTTTTATCAGGATACAATATAAGTGCACATGCTTTTTTATCATCAGAAAGATATACTTTTCCAAAACGGTGGCACATTTCAAAAGAATAATCCATCAGTGCCTCTAATCTTTTGATGCGTTTGCTATCCTGTTTTACAATGTAATTTGCGCTTTTATTGGTGTCAAAAGCCTTCGTTAAAATGTCAACTACTAAATTTTTATCCTGAGAACCAGCTTTAATCATAGGTAAATTAAATAAATGGTTAAAGGTAATTGTAACGAAATTATAGCAGGATTAGTGTTTTTTTAATGAAAACCGCTAGGAGATCACATAGAAGGACAGCTTAAATATCCATCTCGTCCGCCATTTGAATTGTATTTTCATAATCCACCGAATTTGAGATACCTTTCGAAGGCCGTAATTGTTGAGCCAAGATTTCTTGAATATCCTGCTTGATCTGTAAGTAATTTTGTTTTATCATATCGTTATTGATGGTTCTTAAAGCGGGAAGGTCTTTAAAATTACTATCCTCGATTGCAAGTTTTTGGTGATTGTTTTGGATTTGGTTGTGAAAAAGTTTAAGGTCAATTTTTTGAGAGGGATCATCCGCGACCATGCCCACAAATTCTCCAGAAGAAAGCGAAGCGATCCGAGAGACAGGAATAGCGAAATCCAACTGAGTGGAGTTGTTGGTAGATTTATTTGATGTGGTAATTGTCACACTTTGTCTTTGCTGTTTAATCTTTCCAAACCGTTCTGATAGATGCTTTGCTGTTTCTCCGGTTACCTGTCCAGAGATAACGTTCCCGACGATATTCATTAAAACATCAGCTTGCTCTTTACCGTAATCTTTTTTAAGCTGACTAAAATCCTGTACCGCCAATGTTGTAGAGACTTTGTTCGATCTCGCTGTAGCGATCAGACTGTCGATATTGTTTAAGTAAACAGTCGGGAATTCATCGAAAATCAGACTACTCTTAATTTTATTTTTCTGATTTACCAACTTTATCAATCGAGATACATAAAGACTCAAAACCGCTCCATAAACCTGTTGCTTTTGCGGATTGTTTCCAATACAAACGATCTTAGGCTCATCTGGATTGTTAATATCAAGCGTAAAGTCATTACCCGAAAGTACATAATAGATTGACGGCGAAACCAATCGAGCAAGGCTGATTTTAGCGCTTGCAACCTGGCCTTCCAATTGATCGAATGCCTGATTTTTCCATGCGGATATAAACGGGTTGATCAAAGCTTCTATTTCAGTTTCCTGATTTAGTAGCGTAAATAAATCATCGTAACCAACCTGCATTAATTCAATAACATGTGGAAGTGTACAAAAGCGACCATCTTCATATTTTTTTAAGTACCAAATAATCGCAGTTAAAAAATTGATAGGCGATTCCACAAAAAAATCTCCCTGCTTTTTTATCCACTCCTTATTTAAGCCGAGCATAATAGTTCTTGCAGATTCAGTAGCATCAGTGATATCGCCTAAACCATCAGGATTTAATGGATTGCAACGATGGGTTTTGCTGAGGTCATCAAAATTGATGAAGAAGAATTTAGCTTTGTTAGTTCCGTTCGCATTGGCTTTCAGCAAACGGTTGTAAGCGATTTTGGTTAGGTCATCAAATTTGAAATCGTATAAAAACATTGAAAAGCCTTTATCAATATGCTGGGTAATAATGTGCCTAATTGCAAAATACGTTTTTCCGGAACCAGGTGTGCCGGTTACCAAAATGCCACGAAATGGATTGGTGATATTGATCCAGCTTTTACGTTCAATGTTTCTATATCTGTACTTTGCAGGCAGATTGACAGAATATTCGTTCATTAACTTCCGCTCTTCCTGTGGGAACGATTCATTTTCCCTATTGAAAACGTCCTTTAACAAGTTCGACTTAACAGATAAAGCGATCTGTCCTCCGTAGAAAAGTATCGTTAAATATCCAGTTGACGTAACCATCATATACGTCATCATAGCGGTTTTTACCTTTTGAAGCTGAAATACCAGCTGTCCGCAAAAAAATAACGCCACGCCCATTAAAAGCAAAACCGAAGTATATTGAATGTTCCCCGCATTTTTTCTTTTGACTTTTTTTGCAAATAGGAATATCAATAGTAAAATAAACACGTAAGCTTTTGAAACCAGCAATGAGCTAAATACGTGTGTTCGGCTGATTTTTTCCAGAACGCGATTAGTAATATTATTCGTTAATCCCGCCTGGAGGAAAATGGAATGGCAAACTATATAAAAATGTATTAATAAAATTGTAATGGAAAGCATCCTTATAAAATCAACGATCTTTCTTAATCCCTGTTCGTTTTCTCCTGTTGATATCATCTTATCTGTTTTGAGTTTGACCTTTTCTTCTTTTCTTGTGGTGTTTCTGCTTCAAGCTTTCAAACGTGGTTCCGTCATCAAATTCTGTTTTTAAGAGTGAAGTGATAAGTGGCATTGGTGTTTGAGGCTTTGTATTAGAACTGGGAAATTGATATTTCAGATATTCATTCCCCGTGATATCAGGTTTGGTAACTTTGTTAGCGTCCTGAAGATTTTTTATAAAATATGTTTCTAGGGAATTTGCAGAATAAGCTTTTCCTAAATCACTTCCCTTAAAAACTGTTTTCGAGTTATGATCGATGAACGTGACGCCGTAAAGTTTTCCTGTTTCGTTCTTGCGAAATACAACCTCAATATTTTTGTTTTTCAATGCCCGTTCAAAACCGGCTTGAGTCGCTTTTGTGACCAAAACTTCGTCTATTTTAGACTTAAGCTGATTTCGGTGGGGTTTTCGGATTTCCTTACTGGTCTCGAAAACAGTCTCCAGTTTTTTTAATGTCGGTTTTCCTACTAATGCGCTGGCCTTGATGGGAACTCCCACTTTTTTGCTGTTCTTATCCAAAGCCCAATACAACATCCCTTGTTTTTTATACATAACGGACTCCTTAGCTCCCCGGTCGGCTACTACGTTAAAGTTTTTAAGGACCACGTTGAACTCTGCGACACTTGTAAATTTGTATTCGGCAATAACTGCTTTTACTACATTTCCGATAGCCGATTTGGTTTCACAATTCCCATATTCCACTTTTGCAATCTTCGTGAAATCCACTGATTGTTTTTTGGATTCCGCGGGTATCAGCTTGTAATCCTGTTCAATTTCTTTTCTTGTTTCTTCGGATTTTGTTTTACCCAGATTGTGTAAACTGATACGGTCTCCATCGGACTGGATGTTTGTAGTTACAATGTGGATGTGTGGATGCCCTGCATCTGAATGCTGATAAACCAAGTAAGGTTGCTGGCTAAATCCAATGCCTTTCATATAATCGGAAGCAATCGCATTTAGCTTCTCCTTTGACAAGACTTCTCCGTTCGCGAAGTTCAGGGAGATGTGAACCGTATTTGTTTTGACCCGCTCATTTCTCGAAGCCAAATCCTGTAAACGAAAAAGCTTTTCATGAAAGGCTAGGTGCTTCGAGTCCTTTTGGAAACCATTTTCTCCAATCAGCGTAGCTTTGTTTTTCTCCACCTTACTTTCGTTATAATTCAATGCTCCTTTCAAACTTTTTCCGGAAATGATTTTTGCGACCATAAGTCTGCGAATTGGTTAATTCTATCTTTTATTTTTCGGATGCAAGGCTCCAGTTCATTTTTGGAAACGTTCAACAGTTGTTGCCAATGTCTGGCATCGGGCATAGCAATTACGCTGTTCAATTTCTTAACAGTCTGATTGTAATTATGCCCGATAAAATTGAGTTCCTTTCGCAACTGAATCAGCTCTTCCATTTCTTCATCCATCGATTGATTACGATAGAGCGTCGTGATTTTTTTCTCTAAAAGGACGTATCGGAAATAGGAACTCGTGTTTCTAAATCGGGTATTATTCATCCTTTCCTGAATCTTCTCGAATTCCGATTTATTCAATCTTAACGTTACACGGATGACTCGCTTTTCAATTTTCTCTTTCATTTTATCAATTTTTAAAATCCGACTTTGGAGGATTTTTCTATGACCCCGCCTGACTTCGGAAGGTAGGGCAAGATCCGTTTGTCTGACAAACGTACATCTTGCTCCGACTGCTGAAACAAGACGGTACGCCTCCTCAATAAATCAGGGTCATCGGTTAAATAAAAGTTTTGCTTTACTTCTCAGGTAAGGATTGTCTTTCTGTTTCACCCACATCCTTTCGCTGGCTTTTGCTCTCCAGTTCATGAGAGATTTGCCTTTTTTGTTGAGCCATTGTCTTTTCTTGAACTCCTTAAAAAACGTTTCCGCATCTTCTTTTTCAAACCCCTTTTGAATGAAATAAATCTGAACCTCCATAAGCGATGGTATATGATTTTGCGATTCCATTTTGATCAATTATGGAGTGGAAATGCTTTGTTGGAATCAGATTTTTTGGAAGCCATCATTTGACTGATGTCTTCAAAATCGTAATAAATAGAACCACCGATTTTTGTAAATGGTAAAGTGCCATTGTCTCTCAGCGTCTGGAGAAAACCGTGAGAAATTCCAAGAAGCTTTTTTACCTCGCATGACTTGAGCCAACGCTTTCCCGGTTCACCCATGCTCTCCTTAATAATGCGTTTAAACTCGGTGAGTATTTCGTTTTTGAAATCTGCTAAATCACCTTGGGTAATAATTTGATCTGTGGTAGGAATTAAGGGTCTAACCACTTTAGTTTGTTTGCTTATTGCTGTCATAACTTAAATGTTTGTTCGGCAACAAAAGAGCAAAGAATGAAAATAGAAACTTCACAACCTCAACCGGAGTTGTGAAGTTTTTTAATACATTTCTTCAACCAAACCAACTATTAAAATCCAATAGTTCTTTTAATCATATCAATTCGTAAAAGTTGACGACTTCTGAAACAGAAAATCACTTCACCTTTTTCTATTAGTTTTAGATATTTTTCTATCTGTCGGTTTTAAATCCTATTTTCACTGCGAAAATATATGGAAAATTCTTTACAGAAATTTAGTACTAAGTCTGCGATAAAACATTTGGCAAAATCTTATAGTCCGTTGGATTATAGCCATAAGTTAGTAGATGATCTGCAAAATATTTATCCAGAAAATGATTTTTCCAAATTAGATAAGCGACAATTACACGAGATAATTAATAATCTAGTTTTAAAAAGTTATGAGGGAGAGAAGTCTATCAAATATTTTCTGTTTGATAAATTTAAACATAAAGATATCATTGCTGCATATGAAACAAAAGTTCTAGGTAGCCGAGTAGATTTCATTACAATCAATGGAGTATCTACGAGTTATGAAATTAAGTCCAATTTAGACAATCTAGAAAAATTGGCAAAACAATCACTAGACTATATAAGAGCATTTGATTACAACTGTATTATTATAGATGAACGTCATTTGAAGAAAGCTCTTCAAATTGTTCCTCCTAATTTTGGAATTTGGTTATTTAAAGACAACAGGAGAAAAATCTATAGAAAGCCCAAAAAGAATACGTCTATTGAACCTGCAGTCCAATTAGATCTGTTGACAAAGAAGGAGTTAAAGCAATTCTTTGATCAGACATGCAGATACTCTATATTAGAGAATGTTTCTTCTAAAAATATTAATTGTTTTTTCAAGAAAGCACTTAAAAAAAGATATAGTGAAAGATGGAACTTTATAATTAAAAATAGTAGTCAAATCTTACCTATCGACATTCAGTTTTTCTTCAAGGTCAATATCCATCCTGTTCATATATATCAGTCCTAAGTCAAATCTCCATCTTCAATTATAGTCCGAATGCAATGAAGATAGTGTTCCATTGAAACTCTTTTGAATTTTGCTTGATTTTTACTGGATTCTAAATGTGTATCCATTCCATTCAGCATTGACCAACCTTTATTTTTTTCACACAGATATTCTCTACCAGAATTATTCATTCTAGTAACCGCCTCTGAACTAAGTACAGCAGGAATAATGATGTTTTCAAAATCTTCAATAGCCGGCTTTTTTGAACCTCTAAAGCCGTAAAAGTTATTGGTGGTGACATCATAAAAAACAAAGCCAGGACTTACTGTTCCACCATCTGCCAAATCATCTCTTTTAACACCAGCATAGTCACCAAACCCAACAGCTCCCAATTGTCGAAACTGTACAACTAAAGAATTATCAGCAGTATCGATTATCTCCCCATGCTTCATACCAATATTTGTCATATTTTTATCCAATGCACTCCTAATTAGGAAAAAATGGCTCTTATCAAAGTCAGAAAGTACATTTATCATTTCCTCTATCTCCGGATCATTTATATCAACTTCGCAATTTTCCAAATCCAATAAAATAAAATCCTGTGATTGAAACACTTTCTTTATCTGTAAAATGTCGTTCTTATAACTACTAAGGCAGGTTCGAAAGCACAGGGTCGAGTATGTTGGTCTCAAATCGTTAGCCTGTGAAACTATAGTGTTTAGCTCATTAGTTTTATGGAAATATGTAGATATTACTGGAATTACCTTATCTGATAGAACATTAAACTTTTTCATAAAACTGGTACGAAGTTCCCGCTTATTTACTATAGATGTCATAAATGATATTACAGCAGGCTGCGTATCTTTCCTCTCTATGAAATGTGCTGGCAAGTCGACAAATACCTTTTTACTCTTTATTGCTGCGATCACAGGCAAATGAATTTCTTCGAATGTTTTAGATTTGGGCGCTTTAGGCATTGTGCCATCTTTCTTCAACTTCTTGCTTTGAACTCTTGCCATGTCATATTCTTTGATAATTTCGACATATGGATATATGTGTTTTCCAAAATCAAAGGTTGTTAGAACCTTTTGTTCCTGCTGTCTAAGTCTAAATACAGGGATATATATTGGTATACTCTCCATGTGTAACTATATTAACTTATTTATAAAATACTCCAAAAACACCTTAGTTTTCAAATGTTCGAATATCCCATATTTCACTTTACCTAATTTCTGAAGTCTACCCAAGACAATTCCGGGATGAGTCTTATGCTCACGAGCAATTGCCTTGATAAAAGGTTCGTTTATATCTTTTGGTTGCACGTTATCAAAATCTATATTAAGTAGCCATTCAGACGCAAATTCATCAGCTTCACGTTCTTTCTGATCATCATTTTCTAAACAGTCAAAATCCTCAATAAATACATCCTTCTTTCCATGAAGTAAAATATGTGCTGCTTCATGGTAGAATGTAAACCAAAATTGATCGTTTGTTTTATATCTATCTGTCAATTGGAGAAGTGGATTCCCACCAATCCACCTAGTTGCACCACTTATCGGTGCTTTAGGAAGGTTTAAAGTATAGACTATGGCAACCCCCGATGTAGCACACAAATTCGCAAGTTGTAAGGCATAGTCTTCTGGATGGTTATAGACCAAATCCCTAATCTTTGACAAAGTTTCTTTGAATAAATCCTTATTATATTCTTTGATTTTTAATTGTCTCATTGCCAATTCCCCAATTCTTAGCCAAGCGGAAAGACTTGCCAACGAAGTTGCATATCTATCATTTATCCTAAAATCAGTATGCATATAATAATTTACATATACATCTTCCCATTGCGTAGGCGATGCTACTCCATAAAATTGAAGTAATTCATCTACCATGCTTGCTCCTTTTTTATCTGATTTTAATACACCCTGTTGCTTAAGCTCCTTAACGGGTTGAACATTTAACCAATCAACACATTGTTCAAGAAATTCTTCCTGCTCTATTCTAGCAAGTTTTTCACGGTATTGCATTTCCCGGTTTAACCAAAATTGCATATCGATACCCAGCACTTTTTCTAATTGCATTGCTGTATTAACAGTAAGGGGTGCTTTACCAAATATTAAATCATTTACTTTTGCAGGTGTTTTCCCTAACCTCTCCGCTAACTCAACTTGACTCATCCTTAAAAACTCTATCGTCTCCAATATTGTATCTCCCGGCTTAGTCAATAACTCTCTTTGTAATTTTACGTTGCTGCTCATGTCTATGTTTTTGGATTAGTGATAGTCAGTAGTTCCTATAATCCTTATATCTGTTACTTGTATAGTTTCAATTTCTCCATTATCCTGTTTGGGTATGGGATTATGATTAATATCAAAAATCATTCTATGATTAGAAGATATATTTAGAGCCCATTCTCCATCCATATTACCAGAGAGCGGATGGCAATTGGCTGCAGGTATTTGCATCAAAACCTTCAAGTTAGGCGACGCCTCAATATCATCTATTCTACTCTGCACCTTTTTTGCCATAACGCCAAAGGCCTTTTTTATTTCTGAAGGCGAACTCAACTTTTTCTTCAATTTGTTGGAACTATATGAAATCTTCATTTAGATTATTTTTATTACCTTTTTTAGGTAATTATTTTTCAAAAATAACATTATTTAATTAATTTACAAAAAGTTAGTTTATCTATCATTTCTTGGATTGACAATAAAATTTGGCGATTTTTAACTCTTTCATTATAATGCCCTCCTTAAATTCTCTTGTTTTTCGTTTTCCAGTTTGTTCTTTAGTATATCCATATCAAAGCTTACTTTATGCTCCACTACCTTTGCGTAAATTTGAGTTGTCCTTATGGAAGTATGTCCTAGCATTTTGCTTACAGTTTCAATAGGAACCCCGTTGGAAAGTGTAACAGAGGTAGCGAAAGTATGACGGGCTAAATGGAAAGTCAGGTTCTTTTGTATCCCACAGATATCTCCAATCTCTTTTAAATAGCTGTTCAGTTTTTGGTTGGAGATTACAGGGAAAATTGTCCCATGGGCAATCGACCGTGGATGGTCTTTGTAGGCCTCTACAATGCTCAAAGCTTGAGGCAACAAAGGAACATTTACGGCGGTGTCTGTTTTCTCACGGAACGTTTTTATCCATTGGTTTCCATCGATACCTTTTATAATATTTTGAGGCGTCAGTTGCATTACATCAATATATGCCATCCCGGTATAGCAACTAAATACAAAGACGTCTCTTGCAAACCGGACCCTTGGAATTTTTATTTCCTTGTTCTCTATTGCAAAGAGCTCTTCTCTTGTGAGGAAACCACGTTCAACCTTGTTCATTTTTAATTTGAACATGGCAAAAGGGTCTTTATCCAGCCACTCCATTTTTACGCCCAGCCTTATCACTTTTCGGAATCTCTCCAAGTGTTTCATTACGCCATTGTTGGTCATCCCTTTTTGATGATCTGCTGGCTGATGTTTCCGTAAAAAATATTCGAAATGTGTGATGAACTCATAGTTCAGCTCCGTGAGATATAAATCTTCTTTTTTGAACTGTTTGGCAACAAATTCTTTCAAATATTTTTGGGTGGTATAATAGTTTTTCATGGTGCCTGGTGCCAAAACTTCTATCATGTGGAGGTTGTGATAGTCCATCAGGCTATTCAAAGTATGTCTATCTTCTACAACTCCTAGGAATCTGTTTTTAATCAAATTGGCAGTAACCAGATCGCTTGTCAAACTGAGCTCTTGGTAAATGCCCGAAAGCATTCCTCTAGTTTGCTCCAGATAATTGTTTAGGTTTTTCAGCTCAACTGTCTTTGGTTTTGCAAGACCCTTTGCGGAATTCCAGTCAGTAACCTTTACCGATTTTCGCAAAGACATTTCGATTCTTTCTCCGTTTACAGATATTCTGGCGTAAACCGGAGCACTTCCGTTTTTCTGTTTGTTCATCCTCAGGATAAAGTGAATCCCGAAACTGTTTGATGTTCTCATGATTTTTGTTTTTAAATGATTTATAAACTGATTTGAACTATTTCTCAAAACAGGATTTATTTAAAAACCAAAAAGCAGTTCATTTGAATCTAAATGAGTTCTTATATTATGATATAATAAATTGTATATCAAGTGCTTGAACGCTTTCCAGTGACCTAATATAAAAATTAATTTAGGTCACCTTTTAGTTCTCACGACAGATGGATTGAAAAGGATTATTATAGACTGTTAAAAAACAGAAAACCCCCTAAATCATTACATTTAGAGGGTTTTGTACTCATTTAGACTGGGTCTCAGTCGGGATGGCAGGATTCGAACCTGCGGCCTCCACATCCCAAATGTGGCGCGATACCGGGCTACGCTACATCCCGTTTATTCGTTGTTGGGAGTGCAAATGTAGCTTTTTTATCATTAGCTCCAAATTTATTTTTACAAAAAATGCGCTTCAAATGCAGTTTTATTTGGTTTAAAAGCTAATAACCTGATTTTTAGAATTTTAATTTCATCTTTTGCAAATTATTACTAACGTACTTTTAACTGGAAGTTCGATAAAAGAAAATTACCGGCCAAACCAGATGTTTAAAGGTTATTTTTTACTTTTGGTTTTTATTCTCAAGCCTGTCCGTGATTATGAATGTAGAATTGTTTGTCCCTTGTTTTGTTGACCAGCTTTATCCCGAAACGGCTAAAAACACTTATAAGATTTTACAAAAGGCGGGATGCAACGTTATTTATAATCCGGAACAAACTTGTTGCGGACAACCGGCTTACAATGCGGGTTTTTGGGACGAAGCGAAGGAGGTCGGGAGTAAGTTCCTGAATGACTTTTCTGAACAGAACTATATCGTTTCCCCATCGGCTTCATGCACCGGAATGGTTAAAAATTCGTACAACGATTTGTTCTTTAATACCGCCATCCACAATAAATGCCGTAATATTCAAAGCCATATTCATGAACTTTCAGATTTTTTAATTAATGTGCTTAAAAAAGATTATTTCGGTGCCGAGTTGTTAGGAAAGGCTGTTTTTCACGATTCATGCAGCGGGTTGAGAGAGTGCAAAATAAAATCGGAACCTCGTCGCTTGCTTTCTAAAGTTTTAGGTTTAGAACTGGTTGAGATGAAGGATAACGAAGTTTGCTGTGGTTTTGGAGGCACCTTTTCTGTAAAGTTTGATGGCATTTCTACCGCAATGGCAGAACAGAAAGTACAAAATGCATTAGATACCGGCGCCGAATTTATCATTTCTACAGATGCTTCTTGCTTGTTACAGCTACAGGCCTATATCGATAAAAATCAAATTCCGATAAAAACTATGCATTTAGCGGATGTTTTAGCTACGGGCTGGGGGAATGTGTAGCTTTTTCCTACGGTAAAAAAATACAACAGCTAAAAAGAATATCAATATAGAAATCACAAAATAAATGATTTTGTGATTAGGTTTTGAGAGCACCACATTAAAATCTTGACCTGTATAAATTAAACTGTCCCAATAATAGGGGAGTAGTACAATTTGATTCTTATGTTTTTGCTTAAGCCATTGCAACTTTGTTTTTGCCAACATGCCAGAAGTGGTTTTAAACTGCTGCAAGTTTTTATAGTAAGTTACCATAAAATCCGCAGCGGATTTATCGTCCACATTCCACAAACTTGATATTACACCTCTTGACCCTGCGGCTATAAACCCTCTTGAAAAGCTAAGTACGCCTTCTCCCGAAAGGTAAGCCCCGTCAGAGGTTTGACAAGCACTTAGAACTACCAAATCAGGAACTTTTTGCTGGTTGTTTAATTCTAAAAGGTAAAACTTACTCTTATAAAGTTCTAAAACAGGTTCTTTTAAACTATCTGTAAGATATGAATGGCTACTGATATGCAAAATATTCGAATGGTTGATCGCATCCTTAAAATTTTCAATTGTAGCGTTTTCGTTTTTGAAAAAATCTCCAACAACAAACTTTTTTAAAGCGTCGTACTCGGCGACTACAGATGGGATTTCACGCTTGTCTGATCCGGTTTTAGATAAGAACAGACCGGTAAATTGGTTTGTATGTTGAGCTTTTGTTTGTTTTGCCAATGGCATGGAACTTAGCGAGAAAGCATAACTTGCTTCGGCAACTTTAATAAGGAATGGCCACTTGGATATATTTTCGGTAAACCTAGATTCTGTAATTAAACTTTCAAAAGGCAGAAAATTTAGAACCCCGTCTTTTACGATTAGTAGTTTTTGCTTACTGATGTTTATATGTGAAAAAAGCCGTTTATAAACTTCGTTCGATGCGTTATAAAAACCTTTGGGGCTGTTGACCATTTCACTGGGGCCATTATAAAAATACTTGTCTAAATAGCTGTTTGTCAGCTTTATAAGCTGGTCAGTTTTTCCGAGTTTTGTTACTTTGGTTACCGTGTTCCTGTTTGCTAAAATCATATAGGTATTAGTACCGCCACAGAAAAAAATTATTGCTTGCTTTTCGGCGGGGATTTTTTGCAATATTTCGGATATATCCGTAGCTAATTTGGGGTTTTTAATATTCAATCGCTTTTGCAGGGTCGAGAGCTGAAATTCTAAATCGGCTATTTTTTTTAAAACTAACGCAGTAGGGTTGCTTTGTTGCTGTTTTTGATAATAAGATAAAAGCTGCTGGGTTTTTATTTTTTGTTGCAGTAGCGGACTGCTTTTAATTGTAGCATCGCTTTGTTGATTTGCGTTGAGTTCGTCGAACAAAATTCTCGATTTTGTTTTTTCGGAAAACATCAAGATCTCATTAGCATAAGCGATATTCTTTGTCGCAATCCATAAATTGTAAGCTTTTTCTATCACCAGCTCGGCAAGTGCTTTTGATTCGGCTTGGAGCTGTTCTTTTGAAACGTTATAAGTGTACTCTTTGCGAAGTAGTTCCGAAACTTCGAAGGCTAAGATAGAAGCCTGTAATGATTGTTGGTGATATCCTAAAAGTTCAAGTGCTTCGGCTTTGCCTATTAATGTTGCCTGGAGTTTGTTCTCTCCGTAAAGCATCTTCTTATTGGGTAAATCTTTAGCATTTACCAACTTAAAAGTTGGCAATAAATAAGTCAAAGCCTCATTGTAATAGCGTAGGGCTTCTGCATGGTTTTTCTGGTTTAAACTAATTTTGCCAAGTTGGTTAATAATATAAGCCAGCTCTCTTTTTTTACTTCCGTTTAACGGATTTATTGATTTTTTTGCCGTTTGATAATAAGCTTTAGCAAACTTATAATTCTGTATATTTAATTGAATATCACCGGCAAGGGTGTAAGCTCCCAATAACCAATATGTTGTGGAACTATTTTTTTTGCGATTTTTAAGATGCTCAATAGCCTTTTGAATATAAGAATTTGCGGAGATGTAATCTTTGTTCTCGTTACTGATATCCGCCATGTTCGATAACAGCAAACCGTAAATGTCGCTGTTTGTATTAACGATGGCTAAACCTGCCACTGTCAATTTTTTGGCATTTTTTAAATCGCCTTTTGAACGATATGACGTAGCCAAATTGCAATAAGCAGAAGTAGCCAGTTCTGTGTTTTTTTGACTTAATGCTAAGTTTAAGCTTCTTTTTTGGATGTAGATAGCCCTTTCATAATCGCCCAAACGGGTGTAATTGTTAGATAATGGCTTGAAGATGTATTCTTCAATATCTAAGTCAAAAGGGTGTTTCTGGAAAAACTGATAGGCATTTTCGTAACAATTGATAGATGCTAAAATATCTCCGTTCTGTAGCTGATAATAGCCCTGATTGATCAACAAGAAAAGCCAAGCTTCGTTTTCCTGCTGAGTCTTTGGCTTTCTCCATACTTGTCGCCTGATTTCCATCAGAAACGATAATCTCGTTTTTGGTTGTTCTAGTGCAAAATTTACGTTGTTGTCAATCCATTTGGCGAGGCTGTCCTTCGCTTTCAGCGCTGCTTGTTTTTTCTGGAATACGGCATCGCCGTTTTGCGCAGATACAGCGCAAAAAATCAATGTAAAGCAAATGAACAATGGTAAAACTTTCCTCAAGACCAGTTAAGATTTAGCTAAAAATAGCTAAAATTTCCAGCTTAGGTAAGTAAAAAATCTTTCGTCTTTTACCGCAAACGAATGGATGTACCTAAAACCCAAAGCTGGGCCTTTGCGCACTAAACCTACTTGTACATCTGCAAAAGCCGCTGTTTTTAGCTCAGAAAAGTTGTTCTTAATCGCCGAAAGCAAGATTTGATCGGTAAAAACGTTCGGTGATGTGCCGTTTGCTTGCCTTTGCGCAATAAGCGATTGCTGATAATTTTTTGTGTTTTGGCGGATGGTTAAAGATACAATGCCTCCTGCGCCAACTCCAACAAAAGAATTAATATTGTACCGCAACTGAACAGGAACAATATCAATATTTAAATGGCTTGATTGTGCATAATATTTTCTGCCGGTAATTAAATAACCATCTCTGTTGTTAACAGTTGTATCTTTGGCTTTGAAATTTTCGGCAATGCCCTTGAACTGGTTCGAGTAGTTATAATAAGCCAAATAAATTTCTGCCTGTAGGTACTTTCTGTAAGGAGAAAATGGAGAAATGCTAAATCCTAACGAGAAACTTTTATTGCCATAATCGTTTAATGTTTTTTTCCCGCCAAGCATTCCGTAACCAGTTATTATTCCGGGAGAAATACCGGGTTTAAATTTCCCTTTCGATCGGTTAGTATAAATAGGCTCGTTTTTATCAAAAATGATTGAAGCTCCGCTATCAAAAGGTTTTTTTTGAGGTTTTTTAACGAACTTAATGCTATACTCTACAAAACCTTTGGTAGAATCGGCGTCGTTTACGCCATCTTGTTGCGTTCCTTTAAGGTAAATGTTACGGAAGATGAAATTTACGGTGTCTTTATTTATCAAGGTATCCAACACGGATCCAGTTAAATAAGTAGAATCCCGTAAGGCAACTTTCGGATTTGTTTCCAGGATTTTAATAGATGATTTATCTAAATTTTCCGGAATTTTTACGCCAACATTTACCATTTTAGCAGGACCTTTGCCGGTATTTTGAAAACGAACTTTGTAGTTTAACCTCCTGTTTTTACCCACAAAACGGTAATTCATAGATCGGTTGCGCAACATCATTTTATTAGGGTCATGCGAAGCTACAATCTGCAATTCCAAATCGCATACGCTTACGTCGGCCAGTGGGTCATCAGGAATCATCATAGCCGAAAGGGTAACAACGGCATTGGTATCGGCCAGCATTTCGGGTGTGGTTTTAATGCTGAAAAACATAAACCGTTCTTCTTGCTTGTTTAGATTATCGTACGTCCAAGCATCCATATTACGATATTTAGCAACGCGTTCCTTTATTAATTCGGCTTTGCTTTTTAAATCAAATGAGTTTAGCTTGTTTGAGGGACCATTTTGCGCATAATATTTTTGAGAATGGATGTATTTACTTGCCAATTGCAGGTAATTAGTGCTCACCGTTTTCTTTTCGCCATGATGCAATCTAACCGTATCAATTTTAAAATTGTCTTTTGCAAATTCTTTATCGTTGTAAAAAAGAATAATTGCGCCTTTTCCTTGCAAACTGCCCAACATTAAATCTTTTTTATAGCCTAAAATCAGCACCATTTCTTCGTTGGGCTTAGGCATATTGTTGGTTTTTAAAGCGAGATTTTGATCTACTTTAAAAAAGTTTGTTGCATTGGCAATTTTTGTGGGATTAGCAATTTTTTTAACGTTTATTGTGCCCGGACGGCGGGGCGGAGCTTTACCGTCATCGTAATTATTAGTTGCGTAAAGCCGAGGATGGTAAATGCCGGTATCTGAATAAGTATGTATTGGTTCTTTCTGGAAAGAAAATTCGCCATCACCAAACTCCCAAAAGTATGTATAAAAAGGTTCGGGAGCGCCAGCAATTGGTCTTAACGGGCGCAGTTCTGAGGTGAATTTCACCGAATCGCCTTTGAAAGTATAGTTAATTTTAACCGCGACGGTATCGGCAGGGATAATGACCTGTGCCTGTGAAACAATGCCACAAAAACTTAAACAAAGTATCGCTATGTAAATCAATAATTTAGGCATAGATAAATTTATAAAATTTTGTTTAAACCAGATGTACTTATATGGATAAAACGAGCGCTCGTTTTGTTACCCCCGAAAAATTAAGATAATGTGTAAAGTCTTCGCCAAAAACTTTTCTTAAAATTTTATTTAGCTGAAATAATCCTCTAATGAAAATTCATCGTAATAAACAGACCAGTTTGTGCTGGATGTTCGCCATAATTTTATGTTTAATACTCCAGCTTTTTTACTACTATACAGTTCAAAAGACGATTTATAGGCATATTTTAAAGAACAGATCGGTTTACTACCAAATTTAAAATTTATACCATCGTTACTAACCCCTAAAAACAAACGCCCAGCACTGCCGTACTGATTGTTTTTTGTGGTTGAAGCTAAAATATACCATTTGTTTTGGAACTTTTTCGCTTCAATGTGCCACGGTTCTTCGTATTCGCCCCAAGGTCTATTTTCAATGTTTACTAAATTGTAACCCAATGTTTTATCAACCTTAATATCATCAATATTTTTAGTTTCTGTGCGTCTTATGGCATAATTTGTAAAGTAAGGCCCTGGCGTGGTTTCTCCGGTAGAAACGCCGTAACAAAAATAGCTATCTGCATCTTTTAAAATACTGGGCGCAATTAAATCAATACCATAATAATCCCAACTTGAGATTACTTTTTTTTCTGACCAATGCACTCCGTCTATCGAACTTCTATAAAGTAAAGTTCTGCCTTCGATCCTTTTACCTGTGCTTGGGTCTATGATAGAAACGCCACGCCAAAAGCAATATAATTTACCATTATCAAAAAACAGGTTTACATCAGAATTGTAGCCAGTTTCCAATGGTGCTTTTTCGATAGGATTATCAATGCCTAAGGGTTCTATCCAGCGCAGTCCATCATCAGAACAAAAAATAGTTGGGTTTTCAAACTCGTTAATGGCCGAAGGATAAGGCGTAATGGCCATCCAATATTTATGATTGTTCCATTTTTGCTCGAAATATAACACAGAAGGGTGTGTCCAGCCAACTGCGTTTGCTTTGTTTGGCTTGCCGTTTGGCAGAATTCTACCTTGAACTACGTCGGGGAAAATAAGTTCATTTGAATTAAAAATATAGTCTTTAAAACTTTTTAGGCTGTTTGTATTGTCCGGCGTAGGAGACGGAATGGGTTTAAAATTATCGTCTTTTTTACATGAACTGATTAATTGCGCAAATAATAATCCTATAACTATTATTTTCGAGCAAGCTATCTTGTTTAGGGTGGTGTTCAATTTATCGGATATTAAAAATCGAACAAAAGTAAAAAATTCTACAAATTATAAAAGAATTTTACCGATTTTTAAGCTGATTCATAGTTAATTACGCATTAAAAAACTTTATATACGGTAGTCGATTTAAATTCTTCTCCAGCTTTTAAAACCGTTGTTGGAAAACGGGCCTGGTTTGGAGAATTAGGATGGTGCTGTGTTTCAAAACAAAAGCCTGTTCTGGCGTTATAAGGATTTCCGCTCTTTCCAATATCATTGGTTAAATAATTTCCGGTATAAAACTGCATTCCCGGCTGTGTGGTGTAAATTTCTAACGTTAAACCGGTTTTATCTCCCTTTGCTGATGCCGCAAAATTAACAATCTCGCTTTGGTTGATGGCGAAAGAATGATCGTACCCGTTTCCGAAAGTTAACTGTTCGTTATTTAACTCGATGTCACCTTTAATTTGTTTCGCTTCCCTAAAATCAAATGGAGTATCGGTTACATCTTGAAAATGTCCTTTAGGAATACAATTTTCTTTAATCGGCACAAAGTCATCGGCATTTATACTGAAATAGTGATTTAAAATAGTACCGCTTCCTTCGCCATTTAAATTAAAATAAGCGTGATTAGTTAAGTTAATAACAGTGTCCTTATCGGTTTTTGCGCTGTAATTGATAATTAGTTCGCTTTCTTCGCTAAGTGTGAAATTAACTTCGCAAGTTAAATTTCCGGGGAAACCGCCTTCACCCGCGGGACTAATTACCGATAAGCTCAAGCTGTTGTCTTTCACCTCTTTCACATCCCAAACTTTATTATGAAATGCCACACTTCCACTATGTAAGCTATTGTCGCCATTATTAGCCTCCAACTGGTATGTTTTGTTGTTTAAAGTGAATCTTGCATCCTCTATCCGATTTGCAAATCTTCCAACAGTTACACCGTAATAGAATTCATTTTCTTTGTTCAAATATTCATCTATGCTGTTAAATCCTAAAGTGATATCAACCTCTTCTTTTTCGTTTGAGATAATAAAATGAGTTATTCTGGCTCCGTAATTGCATATTCCAACACTTAAATCTCTGTTTTTTAACCAAAAAAGTTTTACTGCTAAATTATCGATGGTTTTCTCAAAGGCTTTCTCTAGGTTTTCTGTCATAACAACGGATAAATGATAAGCCGCTAAAATAGATAATACATTAGTTTGCGCCTAATTAATTTTAGGAAAGGAATTCAGAATTTTTCCGATATTAAAAAAGAGATAAACGCCAATATTACCCGAACGTTAAAAGATGGATTAAAAGCTAAAAATTAAAAACATAATTTCTATTTTGAGCATAAATATTGATAAAAATTCTCAGCAATGTCTAATAATCAAGAAAACGCCATAAAACAAGTACTTACCCAACTCATTTCTAATATTTTAGAAAAATCTGGAAATAAGCCAATGAATTACCGTCAAGTGGCTAATAAATTAAATATTGTCGATCCGGAATCTAAAACAACAATTCAGGAAGTTTTAGAAGAGCAAGCCTTAAACGGTGTATATTTAGAAGTTGGCAAGGGGAAATACAAATTACACGAGGTTAAAGCTTTTTTAACCGGTAAAATATCCATGGCAAATGATGGTTCGGCATTTTTAATTCCGGATGACGAATTTGAAAAAGACGTTTACATTGCTCCACGAAAAGTGCGTACCGCCTTGCATGGCGATAAAGTGAAGCTTCACGTTTACGAAAGCAGCAAGGGTAAACGCAAGGAAGGCGAGGTAGTAGAGATTTTGGAACGGGCTAAAATGGAGTTTACGGGTATAGTGAAACTTAGTCAGCACTATGCCTTTTTTATTCCGGATGACCGTAAAATGTTGCATGATATTTTTATTCCGTTGCAGGATTTAAACGGTGCAAGAAACGGCGTTAAAGCTTTAGCTAAGATTGTGGACTGGCCCGCAGGGGCAAAAAATCCGGTCGGGGTTATCAAAAATATTTTAGGAAAGCAGGGTGAAAACAATACTGAAATGAACGCTATTTTGGCGGAATACGGTTTTCCACTGACTTTTCCAGAAGAAGTTGAGCAAGAAGCCCGAGCAATTTCTTCAGCTATTAGCAAGGAAGAAATTGCTAAAAGACGTGATTTCAGAAACACCTTAACATTTACTATTGATCCATTTGACGCCAAAGATTTTGACGATGCAATTTCTTTTAAAACCTTAGAAAACGGCAATTACGAAGTAGGTGTGCATATTGCCGATGTTTCGCATTATGTAATTCCAGATAGTGCTTTGGATAAAGAGGCTTTTGAACGTGGCACTTCCGTTTACTTGGTAGATCGGGTGATTCCGATGTTGCCAGAGGTTTTATCAAACAATCTGTGTTCTTTACGTCCAAAAGAGGAAAAACTTTGTTTTTCCGCCGTTTTTGAGATGGATGAAAACGCCAATCTGGTTAACGAGTGGTTTGGTAAAACCGTGATTTATAGCGACCATAGATTTGCCTACGAAGAGGTACAGGAAATTATTGAAAATAAAGCCGGGGATTTTGTTGATGAGATTTTAAAATTGAACCAGTTAGCACATATTTTACGAGACCGGAAATTTAAACATGGCGCCATCAGTTTTGAGTCTACCGAAGTTAAATTTAAGCTGGATGAAAACGGAAAACCCACCGGTGTATACGTAAAGGAGCGTAAAGATGCCCATAAATTAATTGAGGATTTTATGCTTTTGGCGAACAAAAAAGTGGCAGAATTCATCGCCAAAAAAGGAAAAGGAAAGCACAGATATACTTTTGTTTACCGGGCGCATGATTCGCCCAAGCCCGAAAGTTTAACGGCATTTGCTGCCTTTGCTTCCAAGTTCGGACATAAAATTTCTACCAAATCTGATAGAGATACCGCTAGAAGCTTAAATAAACTAATGGCCGATGTTGAAGGTACAAAAGAACAAAATGTATTAACGCAACTGGCCATCCGCTCAATGGCGAAGGCTATTTATACTACAAAAAGTAGCAGCCATTATGGTTTGGCTTTTGATTTTTATACGCATTTTACTTCGCCAATTCGTCGTTATCCGGATGTGATGGTTCACCGCTTATTAGAATATTATTTGGCTGGTGGCGATAGCGTAAACGCGGATCATTACGAGAAAATGTGCCAACATGCTTCGCAAATGGAGAAAAAAGCTGCCGATGCTGAAAGGGCTTCCATAAAATATAAACAGGCTGAATATTTAGAAAATCATATCGGGCAAACCTATTTAGGTATTATTTCTGGCGTTACCGAGTGGGGAATGTATGTAGAAATTGAAGAAAACAAATGCGAGGGAATGATTAGGTTGCGTGATATTTCTGACGATTTTTACGTTTTGGACGAAAAGAATTATTGTATCATCGGGCAAAAGAAAAAACGGACTTACCAGCTTGGCGATGAAGTTAAAATAAAAGTGAAACGCGTTGATTTAGCTAAAAGACAGATAGATTTTACATTGATTGTGGAGTGATTGGAGAATTGAAAATTAAAACAAATCTTTTTGAAATTGAGATCGGTTTTATGAAGTAATTTTTCGGTATCTTAGATTTTAGACATTCGAAGAGGCAGGGCTACAGTTTGATATCTTAGAGTTTGATAATAAATATTAATCATGACAAAAAAAGCAATTATAGAGAAAACAGCGAAAACAATGAGTCTTTTGCCAGATGAAAAGGCAGTGGAAATCTCAGATTTTGCCGAATTTCTTTTTAAAAGATACGAGGAATCCCAAACTACAAAAGGTATTGGAGTTATGGCTTCCAAAAGCAAAATTTACGCTTTTTTAGAGGATGAAGAAGAATTATATTCGCTAGCGGATGTAAAAGAACCGTATAATGGCTAAAGGAAATATTGTTTTAATTTCTTTTCCGTTTACAGATTTAACAGGTGATAAGGTGCGTCCAGTTGTGATTCTTACAGAAGATAAATTTGACGTAACTGTTTGTTTTATCACGAGTCAAATTGGTTGGCAAGAACCTACTGATTTATTGCTTTCTCCGAATAATGCGAACGGTTTAAAGAAACAATCGTTGATTAGAACCTCCAAAATCGCAACACTTGAAAAATCTTTAATAAAAGGTGTTCTCGGCAAATTATCTGAAGAAGAAATTTTAGAGCTGAACAGAAAGCTTATTCAGCTTTTAAAATTAAACTAATCCTTCAACGGGAGTTCCAAGAAGAATTTAAAGCGTCTTAAAGTCTCCCATAAGCAAAAATAAAAACACTATTTTCGCAGCCAACGCATATCAACACCGTAAATGCATAGCATCAAAGAATTACAACAAATTATAGACAAGGCGGTAAAGGAAATCAGCTATCCGGCCACGCCAAATGAATTATACGAACCCATCGCGTATCTAATGGCTTTAGGCGGAAAAAGGCTAAGGCCCGCTTTGGTTTTAATGGCTACCGATTTATTTGGAGGTGATATTGAAGATGCAAAAGCTCCGGCATTGGCGATTGAAATGTTTCATAATTTTACGCTGATGCATGATGACATTATGGACAATGCGCCTTTGCGTCGCGGAAAGCCTACCGTTCATAAAAAATGGAGCGATTCTGTAGCGATTTTATCCGGTGATGTAATGTTTGTGAAAGCCTACAAACTGATGATACAGGTTAAACCTGAGATTTTGAGCGGTGTTTTAGAGGTTTTTAATAAAACAGCGGTAGAAGTTTGCGAAGGGCAACAGATTGATATGAACTTTGAAACCCAAGAACAGGTTTCTATCGATGAATATTTAGAAATGATTCGCCTAAAAACTGCGGTTTTATTGGGCGGTGCATTAAAAATTGGCGCTTTAATTGGTAGTGCGGACTCAAAAAATGCAGATTTACTTTATCAGTTCGGTGAAAATTTAGGATTGGCTTTTCAACTTCAAGATGATATTTTGGATGTTTACGGTGATCCCGAAAAATTCGGAAAGCAGGTAGGTGGCGATATCATATCCAACAAAAAGACTTTTCTGCTAATAAAAGCGCTAGAGCTTGCTAAAGGAAATGATTTGCTCAAATTGCAGAGCTGGATTGGTAAAAAAGATTTTGTTGCAAATGAAAAAGTCGAAGCGGTTAAGGCTTTATACAACCAATTAAATATTCGAAAACTGTCCGAAGAAATAATGCAACAATATGCTAAATCCGCTTTAGACGCTTTTGATAAAATTGATGTACCAATAGAAAATAAAAAGACCTTATTGAGTTTTGCAGAAATGTTAGTGGAAAGGGAGAATTAGCAATAACCTCAACTATATCTTGTCTCCCTTCAATTCCCTATTCACTTTTAACTTTATCAGGTTAGTTACAATTACATCTAATACCTCGTGGCGCCGGCTAATCATCCTATCGGCTAAAGCAATAAGCTTCTGTATATTTCGGGGATTGGCCGCGTCAAGGCGTTCCTGTACGCTTTGTAAGTTCATAGGTTCAATCCTCACGTAATGGTCTGGGATTCCTAAAAAACTGAAAATCTGTTTCATGTAGAAATGGCTGGTTTCGGTAGCTGCGCCCATCATCATGTCCAATAAAGCGGGGACTACAAAAAGTGCTTTGGTATCTCTTAATTCGTCACTATCATATGATTGTTTGGATACGCCGGTTCCTAAAGAAAGTATATGTATATCATTAGGAAAAAATTCTTGTTCGGGTTCTCTCTTGATTTCCACAAATGCGCTTAACGAGGGGTTTGTCGCAAATATTCCTCCATCCAATAACGGATAGCGGACGCCTGCTAACGATTTTATTTCTGCCACACTAAAGTAAGTAGGAGCGGCGGAAGTAGCTCGGCAAACATCCCTAACGTAAAAATCTCTGTGTACGCCTCTGCTTTTTGCCGTTTTCTGTCTAAAGAGATGCGCTTTCCGTAGCTCGATATTATAAGCCGTGATGATACAAGGTTTTATCAGTTCGCTCAATTTTACATCCTCAAAATACTCCAATAGTATTTTCTCCAGAAATTCGGCGTCATACCTTTCTGTCACCCAGCCAATATCTGCAAAAACTTTTTTAAAGCCTTTGCTTTCAAATATTTTTGTGCCGTTTGTGATATAAAGATCAAGCGCTTCTTTGGCCGAAAAGCGTGGTTTTGTAGGATCGTCTTTAGAGGGGCAAAGCAGTAAACATGTTAAAATTCCCCCGGTGCTGGTGCCGGCAAAAAAATCAAAATAATTGGCAATATAGGCGTCGTTGTCTCCAGTTTGCTGTTTTAAACGCTCCTCTAGCTCAACTAAAACCATCGCCGGGATGATGCCCTTTATTCCGCCACCATCAATAGATAAAATTGTCTTCATTAAACTAAATGTAGTAATAAAATGAAAATTAAAAACGATTTGCTTTAGTTTCTGAAGTTTTGGGTAACCATGATGCCATAAATTCCGCCATCCATAATTCCAATGCCGATTCGTCCAAATTTCGGATTCAGGATATTTGCCCGATGTCCCGGTGAATTCATTAAACCCATATGAGCAATTTCCACGGTTTGCGCTAGCGCCAGATTTTCTCCGGCGGCGATATAATTGATATTGTGTGCTTTCATTCTGTCAAAAGGCGAGGTGTTATTCAGACTGATATGCGAGAAATACCCTTTTCGGAACATATCCAAAGAATGTTCGCGGGCAACGGTTCTTAGTGCTGTATCTCGCGAAAGCAAAGGCAGATTTGCTTTTCTTCTTTCCTGATTTACCAAAACCAGCAGATGGTTTTCCATTTTTTCATTGGCTACAGGATTTTCTATTTTAAAATGAAGGTAAACAGTTTCATCTGATTCGGGCTCTATTGTCAGTTTGCTGATGCTCTGCTTTACCTGTTCGCTAATATCGGAAGCTATTTTGGTGTCAATAAATTCAATTTTTTGCGTCAGTCTGTTTGCAACGTAGCTTTCTCTGGTTTCTTGGGTTAAACCTTTCCATAAATTGATGAACAGAAACAGCATCGCAAACAAGGCAGCGTAAAAAAATCCTCTAACGAAACCGGGAATTAATCCTGCAAAACGGTTGATTTTATTTCGGTGTAGGCTTGGAGGCAAATGCTTTATTAAATAGTAAACTGCGATTCCGATGACAATACGGGACAGCAGTAGCGTCATTAAAAAGGCAAAGGGTAAAAGCCAGCGCTCTTGCAATTGTAAATATCTGGCAAAGAGCTCCGCGGTTTGCGGGTAAAAATAAAAAGCTACCAAAATACTGGCAGCAAATGCAAAAAGCTCTAAAAAGCCCAGTATAAAACCACGCCGATAGCCGTGGTAAATACCTAAAATTATGATTAAGAATAAAATTAAATCAACATAATTGAACATATTTTGGATATTACAATAAGTAATCCAAAATGCGCTTAGTGATTTAATTTAATATGAAATTTACTATCAAAGCAGGGCTGTCTTTTCAGAATCCCTGCTTTGTTTATCGGAACGGTTTTGGACTTTAAGCCTTAAGCTTTCTGCTTTTTTAACCGATGTAACTTTCTAAGATTTTAAAACCTTCGGTGGTTTTTAGTGTAACATGTTCGCTAGTTGCGGGAATCAAAATACAGTCGCCCATTTGTACATGCAATTCCTCAATCCCGTAGTTTAAAATGTAAGAACCCTCCACACAAACATGAATTACAAAGCTGTCTAAAATGCTGTAATCTCTCGCTGTATCCTGCGTGTAAGCCAACATATTGGTAGTGAAGTATGGACAATCTACCAGTTCAATAGGTTGATTGAACGAAGGATCGTATTTAGTTTTATACTCATCATAAAAAGTATAATCAATTGCGTCCAAAGCTTCATCAACATGTAACTCTCTTTTGTTGCCTTTATCGTCAACGCGGTCGAAATCGTAAATGCGATAGGTAATATCAGATGTCTGCTGAATTTCGGCAATCAATAAGCCTTTTCCAATGGTATGAACACGGCCTGCCGGTAAAAAGAAAACATCTCCTGCTTCCACTTCTTCTTTATTTAAGATGTCTGTTAATTCGCCGGCATTGAATTTTTTTAGGTATAACTCTTTATCCACTTGCTGATTAAAGCCCGAGATAAGTGTAGCGCCCGCATCGGCCTGTATTACGTACCACATTTCTGTTTTACCTTTGGAGTTGTGACGTTTTTTAGCCAATTCATCATCGGGGTGAACTTGGATTGAAAGATCTTCATTGGCATCAATAAACTTAACTAATAAAGGAAATTCGTTGCCAAATCTGTCGTAGTTTTTTTTACCGATAAGCTCCGCTTTTTTGTCATTCAATAAATCGGCTAGCGAAGTGCCTGTTAACGGACCGTTTGCAATAACCGAAACATCAGACTTTACGCCGGATATTTCCCAGGTTTCGCCACAGTTTGGTAGTGGTGCAAAATCTTTATCTAAGTAAGTTTTGATTTTTTTTCCGCCCCAGATTTTATCTTTAAATATGGTTTTAAATTTTAATGGATATAGCATTGTTTAGATGTTTTTTGGTAAAACTAATCAAAAATAATTAGATGGAAATTGCTAAAGACAAAGTTGTTTTTAGCGTTATTTTAGCAATGAGGTGTGGGAAATGGATTTTTAAAAAGCGTTATCATCGCCTTTTAAGGTAACTAAAACAGTTTTGATAATGATTTTCAAATCGAGCCAGATACTCCAGTTTTCAATGTACCAAACATCATATTCAATCCTTTTAATCAGTTGCTCTTCATGTTTAATCTCGCCCCTGAAACCGTTTACCTGAGCGTAACCTGTAACGCCAGGTTTCTGAAAATGGCGAACCATGTATTTCATAATGATAGCCGAATATTCTTCGGTATGTTTTAACATATGCGGACGCGGACCTACTACAGACATTTCTCCCTTAAGCACATTGAAGAACTGGGGAAGCTCGTCAATGCTCGATTTTCTTAAAAATTTACCCAGCTTGGTAATTCTTTTGTCTCCACGGGTTACCTGTTTGCTGTTGGCCTCATTGTTCATTTTTAAACTACGGAACTTGATGCATTTAAAAGGTTTGTTGTTTAAGCCCGAACGTTCCTGCAAAAAGAAAACAGGTCCTTTTGAGTCCAGTTTTATCAGTAAAGCAATAATAGGTACTAACCAGCTCAATAAAAAAATGGTGACTAAACTGCTAAATACAATATCAAACACCCGCTTTTTTACCTTTACGCCAAAATCTTCTAAAGGCTCTGACCGTAATGACAATACCGGAACGTTGTTCATATAGTCAAAATGCACATCGCGATCTACAAAATAATGCAAATCTGGCACAAATCTAAATCGCATACAAAGGTTTTCTGCATATTGGGCGATATTATAAATCTCTGGATATACTTCTGGCGAGAGCGTACAATAGATTTCGGTAACTTGGTTGGTCATAGCATATTGCACACTATCTTCCAAAGTGCCGAGGTAAACAAAGTCGTCATCGTTTTCTGGTCTGGCTTTTTCAGAAAAACATCCCAAAACAGTTAAACTTTTATTGGTTGTTCTGAGCTTAATAGCCAGGTCTTTGGCAAATGCATTATTCCCAATAATAACTACTTTATTAAGTGCAAGTTTTTTTCGGGCAATGTATCTTGAAATCTGCAGAAAGAAAATTCGGCTAATTAACAGATACGCGATAAATGAGCCGAAACTAATCAGCAGGTAATCCTTATTGAAGCTGAACCGTGAAAAATACAGGTAGATGAGAAGAAAAATGGCGTATAAAATAAATGCTCTGCTGGTGCGGCGGGCAAATTTTTTAAAGTTTAATATTTTATCGTTGATGTAAACTTCTGTTAAATAAGAACTTATTAGCCAAAAGATATTGTTCATTATAAAAAATACCACATGGCTGATGTTGGCGGAGTTGGTCTGGAAACTAAAATTTAGGAGCAATATTAAATGCAGAACGCATAAAAATCCTAAATCGGTAAAGGCAAAGAATATTCGGAAAAGATTGTCGAATCTACTGTTCATATCAGTTTTTGGTATGAGCGTTATTTTTAAATTTCTGATTTATAATATGATAAAAGAAAACGGGGCCGTAATAAATGTAACGTTTCCACATCCGTTTAGGTTCTTTAACTAATCTTCCCAGCCATTCCAGTCCAAAGTTAATCCAAATTTTATTAGGTCTTTCAACTGTGCCGGCATAAAAATCGAAAACAGCGCCGATGGAGCAAATTAGCTGTGCAGCTAATTGATTTTTATGAGTATAAGCCCATTTTTCCTGTTTTGGTGCCGTCATCCCGATAAACAAAACATCGGGTTTGAAATTATTTACCTGCGTAAGCATTTCAGTATTTTCTTCATCGGTAAAAACCGACTTATATGGTGGCGAAAAAGTGCCAACTTTAACATTCGGATATTCCTTATTTACACGGTCTTTAATTTTTTGAAGCGTGGTAGGGCTGGAGCCTAAGTAAAAGCAGGAACCACCGGTTTGGTTCAGTTTTTCTAAACTGTACTGATGTAGATCGGCACCGGCAATTTTCTTAATTTGAATACCGTCCACTAGTTTAACGGCCGCAACAATGGCAATCCCATCGGGCAACAGTACATCTGCATTTTGTAATGATGTTTTAAATTCGGCATCATTTTCTGCAACACAATAAGAATATTGGTTAATGGTGTTCACCAATGTTTGGTGCGCAGTAGGCAACTGGTCTAAACTTTTGGCAAAAATATCGTAACCGATACTGTGTATGTTGTTCGAATTAGCCATTCAGTATTTGTTGTAATGCTTTGCGGTGCTTGTATTCGCCTGTACTTTTTATTTTTTTAAGGTTGTCCCAAACCGGACCTAAAATGAGTTTTGCTTTCAAAAATAACATCGATTCGTTGTTGGAGACGCCAATGCGTGGGACGCTCATGGTATTGTTCTCCGAATTGAAGTTTTTGGCTTCCGTAGAAAAAGTGATTTTTACACCGTTCGCTTTCAGCAGATTTTGTTCTCTTTCTGTGAAATCGTATCCCGGAATGCCATTAGGATATGAAAAACATTTGACAGGATGTCCTAATAAATTTGCCAGCTGTTTTACCGATTCGTTGATTTCGTACGCAACATTTTCGTCGTTCTCGTTATTTAAAATCGGGTGGTTCATGGTATGCCCACCGATAGTTACCAAGCCTTCGCGGTCAACTTCATGAAGCTGATCAATGCTCATGTTCTGGTAAGATTTTAAAGGCGTATCTGTTTGTGTACGGTACAATGTCAAAAATTGATGGATGGTTGCTATATCAAAAGCCTTTAATACGTTAAAAATATTATAAGGTTCTAACTTTTCTATAGCCACATTCTTTTCTTTTGCGATAATCTGCTTCAGTAATAAAGCATCATAACCTTCCACTTCCTGAAACCAATAATTGCTGCCCTCGTTAAATATTTTTGGCGATACATATAAAGATGCCGGAACATTATGCTTTTTTAAAACTGGATAAATAAAATCGTAAAAAGTTTTATCGCCATCGTCAACGGTAATGTGGCAGGCATTTTTCAGTTTGATTTTTCCATCGTAATAATCAATCAAAGTGTCGATGCTTACCATTTGGTATTTTGATTTTATCAATCTGATGGCATTTTCAAACCACGCTGGGTTATCTACCAAATGGAAATTCAATATTTTATTCATAACCGTAAATTAGGTTTAGCTTGCGGATATAATCTTGCGGATTAAAGTTCTTAAAAATAGTTTCTTTTGCCGATTTGCTGATGTTGGTTTGTAGTTCAGGATTGTTTCTGATTTCCAAAACGGCACTTACAATATCCTCACTGTTTTTTACATTTACATAGAGACCGTTTTTTTTGTCCTCTACCACGTATTTTATGGAACCCACTTTGGTGACTACCGGAATCTGGCCAAAGGACATGGCTTCCAGCAAAGAGATTGGCAAACCTTCAAAAAAGGAGGGAAGCAAAAAAACATTGCAGGATTTTAAAAGCTCGGTTTTTTCGTCGCCGAAAACCACACCCTTAAAGTGGAATTTTTCATCCAATAAGGCTCCGAATTTTGAAATATATTCTGCTTCGTCTTCGCCTTTTCCGGCCATATAAAAATCGGGTATATAATGATGTTTTTCTATTAAGATTTTAAAAGCTTCATAAATATATGTTAGCCCTTTCTCTTTGCTTATTCTGCCTAAAAACAGGAATTTCAGTTCGTTTTCGGGTGTTCTCTCAAACAATTGAGCGTCATCTAAACTTAAGCTATTGGCTAAAACATGTACGTTTTTGCATTGGAAAGTTGTTTCCAAAAAAACTTTTTCGGTATCTCCCAAAACAATTTTTGGATTGTTTCCGGCAATAGATAGTTTTAAAAGAAATTTAGCCCAACTGGGTATGTCGTCATTTAAAATATAAGCTCCGCCATGAACATGGATCACCATCCTCACTCCAAAAAAACGGGTTAAAATAACCAAAGGACAGTCTCTAATTACCGATTTTGCATCTAAAGGCAGATTAAAATGAACCAGTTTATCTTTAGCTTTCATCAATAAAAAAAACCACTTAAAATAACTTTTTAAGATGTTTAAAACTCTGCTTAAACCCCTTCCGTCACTGTCACGCTTGCCAATTTCAAAATGGATGTAGTTGTGTGAAGGGTTTTTTTCGATGATGAAATTTGTAACCGAAGAGATACCGCTAACGTTGTGATTTGAATTTAAAGAAGGTGCGGTAATAATAATGTTCATAAATTAAATATGTTTAAAAATAAGTTCTTTTAGTCAAACCGAATGAATTAATTTTACTTTTACGTATATTTTGCCCTTGCCCTGGCTGTGCCGTGGTAAAAAAAAGATCGTAAAAAAGTGCACTTTACATGAGATTGAAACACAGTATCTATTATATTTTTTTGTTGATTTTTGTGCTGAGTTCTTGCAGTAGGTACAGGCAGATTCCTTATTTTCAGGACTTAAAACTAAGCAATCCGATAACGGAAGAAATCGGTAATTTTTCTCCGTTAACTATCCAAAAAGATGATGTTTTAGGTATAATTGTTAGCAGTTCCAGTACAGAAGCTTCGGCAGTTTTTAATAACAAACTTAGCCGAGTTAACAGCAATAACGAGGATGTAAGTGCCGGAAACCCAATTAATCCTTACGAAGGTTATTTGGTAGATGCAAATGGCGAAATCCAGTTTCCAGTTTTAGGGAATTTAAAAGTTGCCGGATTAACTACGCCACAGCTCCGGAAAATGCTTTTGGATAAACTTGCGCCTTACCTAAAAAATCCGGCGGTAATTGCCAGAATTATCAATATGAAAGTTTCTGTTTTGGGAGATGTAGCAAGACCAGATATTTATCCTGTAAAAACAGAACGGATTACCGTTTTGGAGGCCTTGGCCTTGGCGGGCGATTTAACCATTACTGCAAAAAGAAAAGAAGTGATTTTAATAAGAGAACAGGATGGTAAAAGAGCTTATATTCCTATCGATTTAAACTCAAAATCGCTTTTTACATCAGATTATTACTACTTAAAAAGCAACGATATTGTATATGTACAGCCGGATAAAACTAAGTATGCACCTTATGATATTGGCTATAGAAATGCAACCCTAATTGTTGCGGCGCTCTCGGTAATTGTTATTGGACTTTCTGCTATTTACAGATAATATATGTTTTCGCCGCAAAAAGATAATTATCCGGTAGTTAGGGCTTACAGCCAAGACGACTCTTTTAAGCCAAGAGAAGTGCTGATGAAATACCTTTTCCATTGGCCATTATTTTTGCTGTGTATTGGAATAACACTTTCTTTGGCGGTTGTTTATCTGAAAATAACCAAACCTGTTTACGAGATTAAAGCTTCTTTACTAATAAAAGACGACAATAATTTAGAAAACAATCGTCGCACTGGTATTGCACTGCAAGAACTGGATATTACATCGCCCAATAAAACCGTAGAAAACGAAATTGAAGTATTAAAATCACGTAGTTTGATGAATACTTTGGTGGATGATCTGCAACTTTGGATTGATTATCAATCAAACAAAAAAATAGGTAAGGAAAATCTGTACGGAAAAAGCCCTGTGAAATTTATTTTTACACGTAAAGATGATAAACTGGAAGGTAAGAATGTAATAGTTTACATCAAAAATGACAAAACTTTTTTCTTGACAGAGAAAGACGATATAGCCGTTGAATACCTTTTTGATAAAGAAATTACAACCTCTCTGGGGACTTTTAGGGTAGAGAAAACAAACTATTATACGCAGTACATCAGCAAATCTATCCAAGTTTCGTTCAAGGATTTTGAAAAAACGGTAAGTGATTATCAAAGAGAAATTAGCATTGAGTTGCTCAATAAAAAATCTCCAACTGTAGGTTTATCACTTACAGATGCGGTTAGAGAACGTGGAAAAGCTATTCTAAACCACCTCATTACAATTTACAACAAAGCTACAGCAAACGAAAAGAATCGGATCACTAGAAGTACCATCGATTTTATTGATAGCCGTTTGGAAACCATTTCTAAGGAGTTGAGCGATGTTGAAAGCCAATCCGAAAAGTTTAAAAGTAGCAGGCGTTTAACGGATATTACGTCAGAATCGAGGATATTTTTAGAAAACGCACAAGCTAATGATAGTAAACTTAACGATGTTAAGGTAAAACTAAATGTGGTAGAAGGAATTGAGGACTATGTGAATTCACCTTCGCTTTACAAAAAAGTACCTTCCACTTTAGGTATAGATGATCCGGGATTGAACATTATGATTGCCAAACTGAACCAGCTGGAAATTGATAAATCCCGACTGTTGGCCAATACACCAGAAAACAACCCGATTTTTGGTCCCTTAAATTCGCAGATCGAAGAACTTAAGGCGGCAATTAAAATCAATATTTCGACCATAAAATTAACTTTAGAAAATACGAGAACAAAATTGGAAGCTTTTGACGAGGCTTTTAAGGCCGATATCAGCAAGATTCCGGGAGAAGAACGTGAATACGTAGCTATTAAAAGGCAAGAAAACGTAAAACAGGATTTGTTTTTGTATTTGCTAAAAAAGAAAGAAGAAATATCATTAAGCTATGCTTCAACTTTGGCTGATGCTAGGGTAATTGACGCTGCTTATGCCGGTCCGGTAAAATGGCCAAATAAAATGCTAATTTTGGTAATTGCACTTTTAGCAGGTTTTGGTTTACCGATTGCCTTATTGGTTGGAAGAAACCTGTTTAACGATAAGGTTAAAGATAAAAGCGTTGTAAGCCGAGATACCAATTTGCCGATTATTGCCGAAATTAGACAAGTGGCTACCACATCGCCTATAATTATTAACAACGCCTATTTTAGTGGTGCAATTGAAGAATTTAGGTATTTGCGGACCAAGGTTTTGAGCTTGCATTCCGCAACAGAAAGAGGCAGGATAACGTTATTGACTTCAAGTATTATTGGCGAAGGAAAATCGTTCATTGCTTCAAATTTAGCGCTTACGCTTGCAAAATCTGGCCGTCGAGTGGTTTTGCTCGATTTAGATTTACGGAGAAATTATTTAGCATCTTTTTTTAATATTTCTGGCAATGAACCTGGAATGATCCAGTTTTTGGAAGGTGAAATCCCGAAAGAAAAACTGGTTAAAAAATCGGAACTGCATTATGGTTTGGATATTGTCCAGAGCGGATTTTCCTCAGAAAACCTACCATCAGAGCTGATTGAAAAACCTGAACTCGAAATTTTAATGGCTTGGTTAAAGCAAAATTACGATGACATTGTTATTTATGCGCCACCAATTAGGTTAGCGGCAGATGCATTGATTTTGGCTAAATTTAATCCGGTGTTGTTGTTTGTGGTGCGCTGTAACAGAACAAAAAAAGCGTATCTTAAATTTATTGATACCATGCAAAAAAGTTTTGCCAAAGCAAACATCGTAATCAATTCTGCAATACCAGAAGAAGGCATTAATGATTACGGAAAAAGCTATTATCCTAAAAACACAGACAAACCTAATATAGGCTTTAAACGAAAATTTATGATGTTTTTAAAGCGTTTTTAATACGTATATATCGTCAATAAAAAAAATAAATCACATAGATACATAAGGTAATATGATAAGTGAAGGAGACAAAGTATGCAGAAGATTTATCTTCTGCATATAGCCTATATGAGACTATTGTAATTTGCAAAGTTCTGTATAAAAGCTATGTCTCTTTGTGGTTAAAACTACTGTGTTTAAGCTAATGGATATAATGTTTAGCTTTCAGCTTTATGCTTTTAGCTTTAATATGAAATAACAATTTGAAAGAGTTAATCTTAAAACTGATTCCGTACCTCGTTATCCTGCTTTCTTTTTATACCATTTTAAAAAGCAAACAGCCGGCTAAAGATTACCTGCTTTTTATCCTTTATTTTTACCCAATCATCTATTCTGCCGATTCGGTTTACAGTGCCTTTCAGTTTATAACCTACTTTTATTTCCTCTATTCGTTACGCAACAATCAGCCTCTGTTTAGCAACAGCAAGTTTGGGATAACGCTGTATGTTTTGATTGTGGTTTTCCTTGGTGCCTTAGGCTCAGATTTTGTTTCAAATTCCGTTCTCGGAATCGTTAAGTTTTTGCCCATCATTTTATTTATTCATGTATTAATTTCCGAGTGTTTAAAAGATCAGGAATTTGTTTTTAGGATTATATCGGCGCTTAAATTTACCTTGGCAATTTCTCTCGGATTTCTATTGTTGCAAATTGTGCTTGGGTTAAATTTCTCTTTAACAGTGATGGATAACCCAAACATCACTTTCGAGAGCATCCGCTATCCGGGAATTTTTCAAGATCCCCAAAAACACGCCCAGTTTTTATCAGCGTTAGCTTTTATCGCACTAATTAAAAAACCGGGAGATATCAATTATTCTAAATACAGCTACTATTTATTTGGTGGAGCGGTGATAGCCTTGTTTTTAACGGGCGGAAGAGCGGCGCTTTTAGGTTTGGTTCTAGGTATTTTCTTTATTGTACTTTTTAGCGATACAAAAGTGAAGTTTTTGGGTGCTATTGGAATTGTGGCTGTTGGAATTGCGGTAATGAGCTTGAGCGAGTACCTGATTGTTTTTAGTCGTGGCGAATCTTTAGCCGAATCTTACGCCGTACGTAACGCAATTTGGCAAGATGCGTATAAAATGTATTTTAACCACTTTTGGTTGGGCATTGGGATCGATAATTATGCTAAATACGTAGAAATACATGCGCCCGATCAGTTTTGGCTGGTGGATGGCGAAAAAGTGTTTTTTGACCATCCCGAAAGCGGTTATTTAAAATTTTTGACAGAATTGGGCACTTTAGGTACTTTAGGGATTTTTGCATTTATATTTAATGCGATTTTTAGAGGATTAAAAACCTTTTTGGTTAAGGTTAAGGACTTTAATATCATATTTTTAATATCAGCTTTATTGAGCTGGTTTTTAGGTTTTTATTCGGTTTATTCGTTTGGAGACCAACGTATTATGATTTTAATTGCAACCGTTACATCGGTATTATTGGTTTACGCTCAGCGCTATGATCATGGCGTTTTGGTAATAACAGAATAAGAGAAGATAGGTTTATTTATGACAAAGAAAAAAGGTTTTTTGCAGAATAGTATTTGGGGGTTGGCCTCCAATATTTTGCAGAACGTTTTACTGAGCGCATTCTTTTTAATTATTGCCCGCAAATTCCCTGTGGTTGATTTTGGTAATTATCTGATAGCAAATTCATTGTATCAGGTAATTTCTTCGTTTTCTGCTTTGGGTTTAGGCCAGTGGTTTATCCGCCAATTGAGCGATGAAGAAGATATTTCGCACTTTTTGAACAAATTTTTAAAAATCCAACTCTTTGCAGGTCTGTTCTTTTACCTTGTAAATGTGGTGGTTGCTTATACTTTATACAGCGATTCAACGGTGCAGATTTTGAGTTTATTAATTGGGATAAACATTGTTTTTGACAACATTATTTATAGCGTAAAGCACCTGAATATTGCACAGTTCGAGCAGAACAAAACTTTTGTAGTGTTAATTGTTGAAGCGGTATTAAAGGTTTTATTAGGCGTGGTGATATTTGTTTATCCTTACACCATTACCCAAATGGCGGTTGTTTTGGTCGTTTTCCGGATGATTACGTTAAACCTTTTTCTTCGGATTTCTACTTCAAAGCTGGCCAATTTCGGCTCTATCATAAAAAATAAAGTCACCTTACACGATTTTAAAAGTTTGATTATTGCCAACTGGCCTTTTATAATTGTTGGCAGTATTGCCGTAATTTATTGGCGCATAGGTAGCATTTTAATTTCCAAGTTTTTGGCTGTGGCCGATGTAGCAACCTACGAAATAGCCTACAAATTTTTCTCTTTGGCAGAGATTATTCCCGTAATTATTTCAGCATCCATCTTTCCCGAATTATTAAAAGTTTATAAAGAGGAAGGCGCAGAAGCTTTTAGCAAATTTTACAAGCTTTTTTATAAACTCTACCTGGTTTTCGGTTTCTTGGCGTTTTCGTTTATGTATTCCTTTGCAGATGATATTGTGTTATTGGCTTTCGGAGATAGCTTTGCCGATGCTGGTTTTTACACCAAAGGAATGTTTTTGACTATCCTTATTTTTCCGACCGCTTTATTGCAAGCCAATGTGCTGATTATTTTAAAGATGGAAAAAAGAGATATGTGGTTTAACATCGCTAGTTTCATTGTAAATTTTGCCATTTCTTTTATCGGGTTGATGTACTGGAAATCCCTAACCGTAATTAATCTTTCTATTTTTGCTTCATTTATCGTATTCCATTTATTGCAGGATAGCGTAATGGTTAAAGAAAAAATTACTTCTGTTATGGCTATTTTTAAGTCGTACGCATTGCTATTTTTGGTGTGCGGGGGCTATGTTTATTTATCGGATCTATTGAATAATTATCTTTTGTTCATCAGTTTTTGGATGATTGCTTTTAGCATTTTGATATTCACCGATGAACGGATTTTAGGTTTTATTAAAGAAAAATCCGGACTAAAACCAGCGTGATATGTTGACTGTAAATTACATTACTCGTCCGTGGTTTTTTGACATCTCCATTGAGTTTATAAAGGAGTTAAAGCTTAAAACAAACCTAAACGTTATCCTAATTATTGCGCCCGCAACGCTTGGTTATTTAGAGATTTCTAAGGAAGATGGCGAACGCTATATCAACAAAACTTTAAACTTAAAAGAGGTTTTAAAAGGCGATGCAAAGCAACGTTTTGCTAAATATTTTGACGGCACAAATGTGTTTTGCAAGTTTGAGCAACATAACGAAACCAATTACCACAATGCTTTAGCTTGGATAAAGCTCCTGAACAAAAACAAAAGTTTGCTTAAAGCGGATTATACCATCATAGAATCTTTAAGCTTGGCAGATTGGTATTTCTTGTTCCGGTTTAGGAATAAAAAGTTGGCCTACATTATTCACGATCCGGTGGCGCATACCGGCGAAGAACGCGGTCGGGTAGACAAACTGAACAGCATTTATTTCCCTTACATCAACCGTTTTATTACTTATTCGGCATTTGCCGGAAAGCTGTTTAAACAAAACTATCCAAAATATAAAAATAGGGTTTCGGTTTTTCAAATGCCGGTTTACCACAGCTTAAACATCAGAGAAAAGAACCCTTTGGAAACTAAAAGCAAAGTCGTGTTTTTTGGGCGGATTTCTCCGTACAAAGGCGTGGAACTGTTTTATAAAGTAGCAAGTAGTTTAGCGGTTAAATATCCCGAAACAGAATTTATAATTGCCGGTAAAACCATTGAAGATTATCACCCCGATTTTTTGACGGATAACCCACATAGCAACATCATTATAAAAAATAAATTTATTGAATTAGAAGAGCTTTATGAACTAATGCATGATGCTTCTTTTTGCGTTTTACCTTATTTGGATGCCACGCAGAGCGGTGTAATTATGACAGCTTATGCATTTAATCTTCCGGTTTTGGTTTCCGATTGCGAAGGCTTGTTGGAATACTGTTTTGATACAGACGATTTTTCTTTTAAAAATGGTGATGTAGAAGATTTGGAGTTAAAGATGGAGGAATTATTATGTGCGCCCGAACTTTTGGAAGCAAATAGAAAGCAGATAACGGCTTATGATGTGGAAAATATTCCGATGAAGAATGTAGAGGTGTTTTTACAGCAAGTCGGGAAATAAAATGGATAAATTTCAAAATAAATACCGTATATCATCTACACGGTTGCAAGGATACGATTACGGCCAGAATGGAGCCTATTTTATTACAATATGCACCCAAAACCGTGTACATTATTTTGGTGAAATTAAAAACGGCGAAATGATTTTGAACGAAATGGGAAAATTGGCGGAAACGGAATGGTTGAAGACATTTGAAATACGGCCGGATATGAATTTGGAATTGGGGGCATTTGTGGTAATGCCGAATCATTTTCATGCCATTATTATAATTGGTGATAACGAATATAATTGTACGGATGCAATGCAATGTAGAGGCGCAATGCATTGCGCCTCTACCACCAATGATGAAACCGCATACAAAAACAAATTTGCACCGCAATCGAAAAATTTGGCATCTATTATACGCGGGTTCAAATCATCGGTAACCACCGCCGCCCGAAAAATCCATGCCGATTTTGCATGGCAACCTCGTTTTTACGATCATATTATACGCAATGCCCAATCATATGAACGAATTAAAAATTATATCTTAAACAATCCAAAGAATTGGAAAGAGGATAAATTTTTAAATTGAATTTTACTGTCATCTAAATTGACCTGCCAACACATTTAATGCACCCATCCACCATTTACATCCTTCTTATTATTTTCATAGCCACACTGGTGCGTTCAACTTTTGGCTTTGGCGAATCTTTGGTATCGGTTCCTTTGCTTATTTTTTTTATGCCGATAGAAACAGCGGTTCCGCTGGGTGTTTTGATTTCCATTTTTATTGCGGCCGTTTTACTTTTGCAGGATAGAAAGCAGGTGCAGTTTAACAGCGCCAAATGGCTGATTATTTTCGCAATTCTGGGTGTCCCGATTGGGCTGTTGGTATTGATTTATGCCGATGAAACCCTGGTGAAAGTAGTTTTAGGGGTTTTGATTGTAGCCTATTCTACGTATTCTTTAATATCGGCGAATGTGTTTAAGCTAAAGTCCGATAATATGTTCTGGCTGTTTGTCTGTGGTTTTTTTTCGGGGATTTTTGGTGGGGCTTATGGTTTAAACGGACCGCCAATTGTAGTTTACGGCGATATGCGTAGCTGGACTCCAACACATTTTAGGGCAACTTTACAGGCTTATTTTCTTCCGCTGAGCATAATTGGCTTATTGGGCTATTGGTTTCATGGGATCTTGAGTTATGAAGTTTTCTATTATTTCTTAATCGCAGTTCCGGTGATGCTTCCCGCAATTTATATCGGAAATTATCTCAACGGCAAGTTAAAAGCCGGTGCGTTTTTAAAGTATGTCCATATTGTTTTGATGGCGATAGGCATAGTTTTGCTTTGCCACGTTTTTAAAAACACCTAAATTTTCAAATGAGAATTGTCCATTTTTGGCGCCTTGTTTTACAGAAATTATTCCAAAAAGAATCTCCTTATTTAAATGAAGTGTTGCCCACATTATTTTTGAGTTTTGCAGGTTGCGTTAACGATGGAAATGGATACCGGCCTTGTGGCTAAAGCCCTGCGCAGTATGAATGTACAGCGTGTTTAAACGCCCTAATTATTGAAATCAGGTGCGTTTTTAAAAAAAACTTAGCGGTAATTTTTAAATACTTATTTTAGATAAAATGTCAATGATAAAAAAACTGAACCCTTTTTTTTATTGCTACGTAAAAATTGTTGAGAACATCTCACCACAAATCGTAGAATTTATGAGGCGGTTTTTTACTTTTTTTTGTGCCGGTAGCATCGCAATATTGTTGCTTTCATGCCAAAAAGATAATTTATCCGATTTTACGACGCTTAAAACGACACAAGCTAAAAGTTTTACTGGTACAGGTTTGCTGGATACTACAGGCTTAGAGAGTGTAAATCCTGCAGAAAATTTCGATTTGTTACTGAACCCAGGAAAAGGTTTTGTGAAATATTACGATTATGAGCAACAGTACGCAGATCAATTTTCGACGATTTATATCCGTTACGATTGGAACGATATTCAGCCAAAAGAAAATCAGTACAATTGGGCCGCAATAGATTGGGAAATCAGTCAGTGCGTTGCGCAGGGGAAAAAGTTTGCGTTTGGGATCATGTGTGCAAATACAAACAGATCGATAAATACACCGGATAAAGGAAAATACGTTACTCCAAAATGGGTTTTTGATGCCGGTGCAGGCAAAAGAACCATCAATGCTACTTATTGGGAAACCGGGCAAACCATAAAACAGGTGATTCCGGTGTGGTCGGACGCCGTTTTTCTGAAGAAATTGAATGCTTTTGTAGCTGCTTTGGGCGCAAGATATAACGGAAATCCTAATATCGCTTTTGTAGATATCAGAAGCTACGGAAATTGGGGCGAACAGCATCTATACGAACTTGGCGGGACAGATTTAACTTCGGCACAGCTGAAAACTTTGTACATCCAGCCTTATAAAAACGCTTTTCCAACCACGCAACTGATTAATCCTTGGGGCGAGGCTTTTTATAACGATACTTATGACTGGGCAGTTGACCAAGGAATTGGGATGCGCAGCGACGGAATTTTTAAATATTCTAACGGCAGCGAAACCACCAGAGCGCACCAAAAAGCACCAAGTGTTTTTGAATATACCGCAAATTACGATTGGCTAACTTCTGAAGGTTATTGGAACCCGGATACTTTATTGAATTATATTGAGATTGGAAAACCCAGTTATATACAGTTTGATAATGCCATGTACAACGCCAATCCGGCTTTATATACAACTATTGCCAATAGGGTAGGTTATCATTTCGTAATTGAAAATGTGAAGTTTCCGGCGGTGGTTAAAAGCGGGCAAGCTTTTAATTTGGAGACTTCTGTGCTGAATAAAGGCATTACCAATATTTACGAAAGTTGCCATTTGGCTGTTGCCTTGTTGGATGCTAACGATAAGGTAGTGCAAAAAGTTTTCTTGAACAACTCGCAACCTAAAAACTGGAACTCGGACCAGCTGACTAAAGAAATTAACAACATTAGCTTTAATGTAGCTAAAGGGACTTACAAACTGGCGTTAGGGATGTTTTCTGATGTTAATGACGCCGAACCGAAAATTAAATTTGCCAATAATAACAAAACCGCTAATAACTGGTTTGTAGTAAAAAGCGGTTTTGTTGTGAGTGAATCGGTTCAATAAATTTTTAATAATTTTTATTGTATATATTGAGTCAAGTCGAAATATGCTCAGTGGCAATAAGCTTCGATCCGCTCAGCCTAGATAAAAGCCGTTTTTAAATACTGTCCTTCTTTTTTTTGAAAAAACTGTTCAGTTTATTTTTTACCTCGTTTTGTATTCTTTGCTCGGCTTGTTTTTTTAACGTATCGGTTTTTTGCTGAAGCTGTTCTTTTGCCTGATTGCTGAGTTTGGTGACTTCTTCTTTTGCTTGGTTTTGCAGTTCCGCTTTTTTATCGGCAACAAGTTGGTTTACTATGCTCTGAGCCTCATTTTTTAAACCGCTGGCTAAATCTAGTTTAAGCGTGGGTTTGGTAATGGTTCCGCCTAAAAGCGCATTTACTTTTACCGTTTCGTTAACTTCTACATTGCTACCGATTTTTTTGTTCAAACTTGCTAATAAGCTATTTGCGGTTTCGTTTGTTTTGCCCAGCATTGCTCTCGGTAAGTTGATTCCCAAAACATAATCTAAACTTTGGTCTAAACCGTTTGAACCCTGAACATTCATCAAAATATCGCCTTTTTTGATATTGAATGGCGCTACATTCAACCTGCCATCGATAATGTTGAATTTAGTCAACAAATCCTTGATTTCCAGCTTCTTTAAATTGTTGTTGCTTAAACCTGCTGCCAATTTGTTTAAAGGTTCAAAACCATCAATTACCGCTTCAATAATATTTGCCAAACCTGATGCATTAATGCTTGAATAAACTGGCATCATATCCTGTTTTAATAACGAGTTAAATTTAAGCTTGGTGCTAAATTCACCTTTTGTATATTTGGCTATCGGCGCCAGCAATTTAATGGTATTAAAGGTGGTAAATGCTTTTTGGATGCTCATTTTCTCGATGCCGAAATCAATATCAACAAAAGGTTTTTTGGGGTCTTTTGTAGTGTACATTCCGTTCATTTTTATTGTTCCGTCCAGCATTTGCAAAGCCATATCCTTAAAATAAACGCTTTCATCTTTTACTAATAAAGCGCCTTTTGCGTTGCTGATGTTATAGTTGTCATACAAAACCTGTTTGGCATTTACGCTAGCCAAAAAGTTGATATTTGCTGGAACTTTTATCAGACTGAGTTTAGAGGTGTCTTTGGTTGCAGTAGCGGTGTTTTCTGGGCCCATCAGCTCATTGATGTCCATCAGGTTGGATGTTAAATTAAACGTTCCGCCGAGCGACTGGTTTTTGTTGAAAATATAGCCCAAATAATTGGTGATGCTTCCGTTTGCGGCAAAATCGCTTCTTCCAACTTTTGCGTTTAAATTGCTGAGGGTGATGTTCTGCGGGTTAAAAGTCATTTTTGCAGCGCTGATGCTTACCGGTTTTGCAACCGCAGCGCCGGTATAAACAAAATTGCTGGCCAGCATTTGTCCCGATGCGTTAAAGTTTTGGTACTGTTGCTTATCTATGGAAGATTTATTTCCTTTTGCTTTTATATCTGCATCTAAAATCCCGCTCAAAGTCATGTCTTTCATCGGGAAAATTGTAGTTAATTGCTTTAAATCCAGCTTTCCTTTTAAAGCCATATCCACGTAAGGGTCGCTGGTTGGCGTTTTTACAAACAATCTTCCATCAATTGGGGCTTTATCAAAAGCTAAATGGAAGGCCGGAATGTTTATTTCGGTATGGTCAATTACGCCATCTGGGTTTTTGATATTTGCATTTACCTGGATGTTGTTTACCGCAGCCGGTAAACCCGCATATTTCATTTTGCCATCTTTAATGCTCAGGTTTACGTCAAAAGCAGGCAAAGAGTTTTCGTTGTAAGTTCCTTTGGCAAAGCCGTTGAAAGCAAATTTTCCGCTGGCATCCATATCCTTAAAATTGCTGGCATAAACCGCCGGAATCAGCGAAAGGAAGTTTTTTAGATCCGATTGTTGCGCATCAAACTTAAAATCAACCAGCATATCAGTGTCGTTTGGCATTGCCAAGCTTCCCGTAACGGCCAAAAGCAATTCGTTTAGTTTAATTTTGTTATCGCCAAAGCTGAACTTCATGTTTTTCATATCGATATCTATCGGCAAATCAGCTTGTAGTTTAACATCGTTTAAATAAGGTATAGCCCCATATTTCATGGTCAGGTGCTGTATGTCGGATTCGGTTTTTAGCTGGAATAAATCCTGTGTAAAATCTCCGGAACCACTGTGGTTTACGTCTTTAAGGTTCATGTAAAAACCTAAAGAAGCATCATCATAAATAATATTCCCATTTTCGATGCTGTATTTCTGTAAACTCGCTTTAAACTTTGTTTTTGAGGTGTCGGTGGTTGAAGTGGCGGTGGAATCGGTTTTCATAATGTCCCAATTTGCTTTCCCGCTTTTTAAAACCTTGGCGTAAATATTGGGCTGAACCAGATTAACTGAGTTTATCTGGTAAGTTTCGCCTTTAATTACGCTCATTAAATTGAGGTTCAGCTCCAAAGCTTTAATATTGGCCAAAGTATCGTTTGCAAAGCTATCGACACCAATTACTACCAAATCTTGTAACTGAACGCCCAGATTCGGAAAAGTGCTGATGATGCTTAAATCAACGTTTTTAAAGTTGACGTTTGCATTTACATTTTTGTTGATGGCAGTTTTTACACCTGCAACAATTTTATCTTTAAAAAGGAGCGGGATACTTGCAAGCGCAATAATAATGATCGCTAACAATGCAACAATACCCAAAATTATCTTTTTATACATTTTGTTTCTTTTTGATATGGAATTAAGATAAGCAAATTTGAACTTTTTTCGGGAAAGCGCAGTTTTTTAACGAAAATTAACTTTTGAAAGTGACCAATCTTCTGGGAAAAGCCTACAAGAAGTAGTAAAGGTCTATTTTACAAATTTGTCCCTCTCAATAAATGAGATTATCCCCTCGTTAAAACTACCGAAGCGTTTACTTTTGAGTATGCTCTTGTGAAAAGGACTAGAGAAAACCAATTACAAAATTCTCTTTCAAGTTAGACTTAATATGATATGCCCTGTTGATTATCTATGGATATTAACATTGGGTAATTGAACAAGTCCTTTCATTTTTTAAGAGGAATAAACCTAATTATTAATTAAACCAATAACACATGAAAAAATCAGATTCAAGTCTTTATCCTCCACCAAAGAGTGAAAGCCATTTTGTGCGCTGTAAAAAGTTACTTAAGTTAAAAAAAACTTTATACAGCTTATCAACCAATACGAACCAATTTTAAAAATAAAACTATGTCGAATAAATACCTTTTATACGGTAAAGCCAGAACAGCATTTATGCCGGTTTTACTATTTTTATTCCTGATTGCGCCAATGCTAACCTTTGCGCAGTCTAGATTGCTAACTGGAAAAATAGTTGACGCTACTACTTCTGAACCTTTAATTGGGGTACTTGTAAAAGTGAAAGATGGCAATGCAGCAACTACTACCGATACAAACGGAGCTTTCCGCATCCAAGTTAGTAACAGTAGCGTTTTAGAAATCAACTATTTGGGATACGCATCTCAAAGTATTGCAGTGGGTAACAAAACAGAGCTAACTGTAAATTTAACTACAGATAATAGAGCCTTAGATGAAGTTGTAGTGGTAGGTTATGGAACGCAAAAAAGGTCGGATATTACCGGTTCCGTTGCTTCTGTTCCAAAAGAACGTTTATCGAAGCTACCTGTTAATAACGTTATGCAAGCAATTCAGGGTGCGGTGGCTAACGTTACGGTAAATCAGGCTTCGTCTATTCCCGGCGATGCGCCGTCTGCTCAAGTAAGAGGCCGGAATTCAATTAAAGCTACCTCAGAGCCGTACGTGGTAGTGGATGGAATTCCTCTCACAAAAACTGATGGTTCTATTAATGATATCAACCCTAACGATATCGAGTCGGTAGAAATATTAAAAGACCCATCTGCAGTAGCTATTTATGGAGTTAACGGCTCAAATGGGGTCATCCTAATCACTACAAAGCGAGGCACAACCGGAAAACCAGCTGTAAAATACTCGGGTTATGCGGGTGCAGAAGAAGCATCGCATATGTTGGAGCAGGTAAGTGGCGAGGAATTATTAAACCGCTATGCTGAATATGCCCGGATTACGAACACCAGTCTTTACAATGGCGGGCCGGTTCGTAATCAGTTCGAGTTTGATAATTATACAAATGGGGTAACAACAGATTGGGTTGATGCCGTTATGCAAACTGGTACCATTCAAAACCATAACGTAAGCCTGTCCGGAGGAAGCGAAAATGCGAAATACTATGTTTCAACAGATTACCTCGGGCAAAAAGGAGTGGTACAAGGTTATAATTACAAACGCTATTCTTTTAGAGCGAATACCGATTTTAAAGCGACCAAATATCTTTCCATAGGAACATCAACCTTTTTTGTGGCGCACAATAAGGACGGCGGACGAGCTAACTTAATGCAGGCACTAGCTATGAGTCCTTACGCCAAAATGTATAATGACGATGGCAGTTTAACGCAATATCCTATGTATTCAGAGCAACTGTGGGCAAATCCGTTATTGCCAACTACATTACATCCTGAAAGACGCCAGTTCAACGTTTCTTTAAATGGTTATGCTGAGGCAGATTTTGGGCAAATAGCAGATCCGTTAAAAGGTCTTAAATACAAATTTAATGCGGGTTATTCTTACGTTCCGGCTCGAGAAAATATGTACGAAGGTAAAACTGTTTATAACCTAACTGGACTTGGACGCATTACAAACAGAGAAACGCAATCATATACCATGGAGCATATCTTAACTTATAACAAAGATATTGCGAAACACCACTTCGACTTAACCGGCTTGTACGCTTTAAAGAGTAAGCACTGGCAAGAAAACGTAGCTACTGGCCAGGTATTTCCGAATGACGAGCTTGGATGGGGGAATTTAGAGTCGGCAACTACGCAAACGGTTTCTTCTCAAGCCGATTTATACCGTACCATTTCCCAAATGGGTCGTTTAAACTATTCCTATGATAGCCGATACCTATTCACTTTTACCGTGAGAAGAGATGGGTCATCAGTGTTCGGAGCTAATTATAAATATGGTGTTTTCCCGTCTGCCGCAGTGGCCTGGAATATTCACAACGAATCTTTCATGAAAAGCACCCAAAATGTACTGAACAACCTTAAGTTGCGTCTTTCTTACGGCGTTTCGGGTAACGAAGCAGTTCCTATTTACGAAACTTTAGCGCTCATGAATTCTGGCTCTTTAACTATGGGAGGTAAATCAAGTACTACGTTAAGAGTAAGAGCAAATATGGGGAACGATGATTTAAGATGGGAAAAAACCACTGGTTTTAACACCGGTATTGATTTTGGGCTTTGGGATAACAGAATTAGCGGAAGTATAGATGTTTATAAATCGCACACTAACGATTTATTGTTACAACAGAGTTTGCCTAGGTTAACAGGCTATCAAAACGTGTTAACAAATATTGGTGAGTTGGAAAACACAGGCTTAGATGTAACCTTGAACAGCAGAAACGTTACAAAAAAGGATTTTAGCTGGTCAACAACCCTAGTTTTTTCTACCAATAAAAACAAGATTGTGGATGTTTACGGCAATGGCCAAAGTGATGTCGGGAACCGTTGGTTTATTGGCCAACCAATTGGTGTAATTTACGATTATACCAAAGTGGGTATTTGGCAAGAAGCTGAAATTACTTCAGGCGCTAACGCAAATTGGGATGCAGCGGCTCAAGCAGGAGATGTAAAACTTGCAGATATAAGCGGTCCGGCCGGTGTTCCGGACGGGAAAATTGACGATAACGACCGCTCTTTTTTAGGACAAACTTCGCCAAAATGGACAGGCGGTATTACCAACACGTTTACTTATAAAGACTTTGCATTAAGCGTGTTTATCAATACCGTTCAAGGGGCTTTACGCAATAATCCACAAATCGGAGGAGCTTCTGATGAAATGGGGCGCCGAAGCACACCTGCGGCTTTGGGATATTGGACACCACAAAACCAGAGTAACGAATGGCGATCTTTAGGAAATCATTCCAATAGCCACGGTTACGGATTTCCGGAAGATGCAAGCTACACACGTTTGAAAGATATTACGCTTAGTTATGGTTTGCCGCAGAGTGTGGCCAACAAAATCGGAATCGGCGGTATACAAGTATACGCAAGCGGACGAAATTTGTACACATGGACAAATTGGTTGGGTTGGGACCCGGAGGCGCGGGATATTACCCGTGGTAGTGAAAACGATAACCTTAACTACCCAATGGTTCGCAGCTTTATTTTAGGTGTTAATTTAACATTTTAGTAGTCATGAAATACAATAGAAAAACAATTTATACGATACTTGCTTTAGGTTTTCTTGGGATGTCGTCTTGTAAAGACAGCTTCTTAGAAGAGAAACCATATTCTAGTTACAAAGCAGGAAATAGTGATCCTTCCACCATTGATAACCAGTTATTAGGTTTACATCATATTTATGCTGAATTATGGGGATATAGTGGACGGCAAGGTTTTTTATCTTGTTGGCAGATAGGAATGGATATTACCAGCGCCGGCTCAACTGAAGGTGTAGAGAACCCTTTTTATCAGTATGCGGATCTTAATCCGGAGAACGGCGGCGTAAGTTATTTGTGGCAGAAATGTTATGAATTTATAAACAACGCTAATATTATCATCGAATCTGTAGGCGATACCAATCCAAAGGCGGCTGCCGAAGCGAGATTTTTTAGAGCATATGCTTATAATATGTTGGTAACGCTATGGGGAGAGGTCCCTTTGCTAACAGAGCCTATAAAAGTGCCAACGTTTGATAATGTGCGCAAACCCGTTGTTGATATTGATAACGTGATAGCCGAAGATTTGACTTATGCAATTACAAATTTGCCGGATGTTGGTCAGGCGAAAACCGAGTCTCGGATCAATAAAGATATGGCTCGACAATTGGCGGCCGAAGCATATCTTCGCATGGGTATACGAGACAATAGCTTTTATGCAAAGGCAGAAAGTGCGGCTACGGATATCATAGGCGGCGGAAAATACCAACTAGTTGAGGCCCGTTATGGTAAATACCTTTCAGAAGGAGGCGATTATTATCGCGATATGTTCCGTCAGGGGAATATGAGACGCTCTCAAGGAAATACAGAAGCCATCTGGACTTTCGAAGTAGAGTTTAACCGTACAGTTAGTGGCGGTACAATAGACAATCCACAGCACAGAAGGGTTTGGCAGCCTGCTTATCACAAATGGGACGGGATGATTAACGCCGACTCGTTGGGAGGCCGTGGAAATGGACGTTTGCGCTTAAGTAATTTTATGAAATATACTGTTTGGAAAGGGCTTAACGGTGATATAAGAAACAGTAATTACAACATCCGTCGCACTACAAATTATAACCGGCCAGGTTTTAGCACTCAAATAGGTGTTGATGCTGACGGCTACCGCGTCGACAAAGCTAGCGCTTCGGCGGTACAGGTTAAAACGATTAGCACCGGAGACAAAGTTGTTCCCTTTAGAACCGACAGTTTAGAGGTTTGGTACCCGTACCCAACTAAATGGGGTGGATATGATCCAACCGACGACTTTGGTTATGCCTTGGTTAAAGATTGGCCAGTAATGCGATTGGGAGAAACTTATTTATTAAGAGCAGAAGCCCGCTTCCGTCAAAATAACCCTCAGGGAGCGGCTGACGATATTAATAAACTGAGAGACAGAGCTTTTAAGGCGATTCGTAATAGTAGCAGCAATCCAAATTTAGGTAAAGTCAGTTCTTCAGACATTAACCTGGACTTTATTCTGGATGAAAGAGCCCGTGAACTAATTGCTGAGGAAAATAGACGCATGACCTTGGTTCGTACAGGGAAGCTTAAGAGTCGTTTGGTACTGAATGGAGATACAGGACCAAGTAATAAAATAACAACTGGATTTCAGGATTATAATGTGCTATTACCTATACCTTTAAGCGAAATTCAATTGAACAACAAAAACGGGAAATCGTTGACGCAAAATACCGGATATAGTGGAGCTAATTAAAATCATTCGTCAGACTGCGTTAAATTATAGCGCAGTTTAACAGTCTTATTTATTTTATCCTTTATATTAATAACTAACCTTAGGCTGTAACGGGTCTAAGGTTATTTATTATTAGACGATTTCTTATATCAATTTTTAATTAGATTTAAACCCAATTTTTACGATCTTTAATTTAAACCCGTTCTAAATGCCAATACCTTCTGTTCGAAAGAATAAAACTATGAAAAACTGTAAAATTACAACAGCGGTTCTTATTTGCTTGATGTTGTTTTTTTTAAAAGATACATCGGCGCAAAGCAACTTTAAAGATTGGACTCCAACTCCTCCAATGGGATGGAACAGCTGGGACTGTTATGGACCTACCGTAACCGAGGCAGAAGTAAAAGCCAATGCCAATTACATGGCCAGCAACTTACTAAAATTTGGTTGGCAATACATTGTTGTTGATATCCGATGGTATGTAGAAAATGATAAAGCTGGTGGTTACAATCAAAAAAATCCGATATATGTACTGGATAAATATGGCCGTTATCAACCAGCTGTTAATAGGTTTCCATCCGCAAAAGACAATAAAGGTTTCAAACAATTGGCAGATGATATCCACGCTAAAGGATTAAAGTTTGGGATTCACATTATGCGGGGAATTCCGAAAGAAGCAGTTGAAAGAAAATCGCCTATAAAAGGAACCTCTTATACTGCAGATCAAATTTACACTACCGAACTACAATGCCAATGGCTTAAAGATAATTACACCATAGACGCCAATAAACCGGGCGCCCAGGAATATTATAACTCCCTATTGGATTTATATGCTTCGTGGGGAGTGGATTTTATTAAAGTAGATGACCTTTCTCGCCCGTATCACAAAGCTGAAATAGAACTAATTAGAAAAGCAATTGATCAGTCGGGCAGAAAAATAGTGCTGAGTACATCTCCGGGAGAAACACCGGTTTCTGAAGCAGAACATATATCAAACCATGCAAATATGTGGCGAATGGTGGATGACGTTTGGGATACCTGGCCTCACCTCACTCACCTTATGAAAGTCGCCCAGCCTTGGTATCCTTACGTCGGAAATGGGACTTGGCCAGATTGCGATATGATTCCTTTGGGTCGAATTTCCATCCGCGGAGAAAGAGGCGAAGACCGCCAGTCCCGCTTAACACAAAATGAGCAATATTCACTGATGACATTTTTTGCCATTTTCCGCTCACCTTTGATGTTTGGTGGGGATTTACCAAGTCTAGATCCTTTTACCAAACAATTGTTAACCAATAAACCAGTTTTAAAAATGCACAAGGAGAGTACTGGTGTAAAACAGTTGTTTCAAAATGATGGAAGAGTTGCCATAACCGCTAAAAATGTAAAAACAGGAGAGGTTTATCTAGCGTTATTTAATATTTCGGATAGTGCGGAACCTTTAGAAATAACAGTTAAACTTAGTGATCTTAAAATAAAAAAGGAAGTCAAAGCAACTGATATGTGGTTTGGTAATACTGTGAAATTCCAGGGAAAAATTAGTGTTGAGTTACCGGCTCATTCAAGTAGACTCTATAGTTTAAAATAACGTTTTTTTACAAAGCTCACATTAAATTAAGACTTTATTTATTATGCCCCCCTTTTTATATCTATTTACCCCCCTTTTGTTTTTATACTTTTGTTTTTTTTTGAATAAACAACTGACTTATACAAATAAGGTAATCGAGCATAAATCAGTTTGATGAACGAAATTCTTTTTGGGAGTTGATATTTACCAGTATTGACCCAAGTGGAAAGATAAAAATTAACCTAAATTTTAAAATGATTAAAATTAAAAAAAGTAAATTAAAAGCACTGCTCCTCGGTCTTTCTGTATTTTTATGTCAGCAACATTTTGCTATGGCGCAAAACAACGAGTGGGAGAATCCGCAAAAGATTGATGAAAATAAAGAAAAACCTCACGCAACCTTCATGCTGTTTAACCAGCAACAAGATGTAATTGCAGATGATTATAGCAAATCGCCTTATTACAAACTGCTCAACGGTAGCTGGAAATTCACTTATGTAGATCAGTACAAAAATCGTGAGCTAAATTTTTATAAAACAGATCTTAACGATAAGGATTGGAAAAATATCGAAGTTCCGTCCAACTGGGAACTGCAGGGATATGGCACACCCATTTACACAAACATCGTTTACCCATTCCCTAAAAATCCACCTTTTATTGGAGAAAACAATCCCGTAGGTACTTATCGTATGCACTTTGAAGTTCCAAAAAACTGGGATAACAGGGAAGTGTTGTTGCATTTTGGCTCTATAACCGGTTATGCGCAGGTTTATGTAAACGGTAAAAAAGCCGGGATGACCAAAGCTTCAAAATCTCCGGCAGAATTTAATATCACTTCTTTGTTAAAAGAAGGCGATAATTTGCTAGCTGTTCAGGTATTCCGCTGGCATGACGGAAGCTACTTGGAAGATCAGGATTTCTGGCGTTTAAGCGGAATTGAACGTGATGTTTATCTGGTTTCTTTGCCCAAAGTTTCGTTATGGGATTTCTTTGTAAAAGCCGAGCTGGATAATCAATACAAAAACGGTGTATTAAACGCCACGGTTGATGTCCGCAAGTTTCAGGACAATAATGTAAACAAAGTAAATGTTGAGCTAAGTGTATTAGATGCCACCGGGAAAACTGTTTTTAAAGAAAGCAAAAGCAATAATGTAAATAATGAAATCACACAACTTTCATTTGCCGGCAATATACCTAACGTAAACAAATGGAGCGCCGAAACGCCTTATCTGTACGATATGATTTTGAAACTGAGCGACCAGAAAGGCAATTCATTAGGAGTTTCGGGTTCTAAAATTGGTTTCCGTAAAATTGAGATAAAAAATTCGCGGTTATTAGTGAACGGAGTGATGGTGTACATTAAAGGAGCTAACAGACATGAGCATGATGCTGTAAAAGGACATGTGCCGGTTAAAGAAACTTTAATAAAGGATATGCAACTGATGAAACAGTTCAACCTTAACGCAATCCGTACCAGCCATTATCCTAATGATCCTATTACGCTAAAGCTTGCTGATAAATACGGTTTTTATTTGGTGGATGAAGCCAATATCGAAACACACGGAATGGGCGCCTCGCTTCAGGGCTGGTTTGATCAATCAAAACATCCTGCATATTTGCCAGAATGGGCGCCAGCTCATTTAGATCGTATCCATCGTTTGTTGGAAAGAGACAAAAACCATCCATCAGTGATTATATGGTCTATGGGTAACGAGTGCGGAAACGGCCCTGTTTTTCACGATGCCTATAAATGGATCAAAGAACGCGATAATAGCAGGGTAGTAATGTTTGAGCAAGCCGGCGAAGATGTGAACACAGATATTGTTGGACCAATGTATCCCGGCATCGGAAGTATGAAAAAATACGCCGAGTCCAATAAAACCCGTCCGTATATTATGTGCGAATATTCACATGCAATGGGCAATAGTAACGGTAATTTTAAAGAATATTGGGATATTATAAAAGCAAGCAAAAATATGCAGGGCGGTTTTATTTGGGATTGGGTAGACCAAGGACTTAAAACGCAGACCGCCGACGGCAGAACCTTTTATGCGTACGGAGGCGATTTAGGAGGATATCTTTTACAGAACGATGAAAATTTTTGCGCTAACGGATTAATAGCTGCCGATCAAACGCCACATCCGGGATTGTTTGAGGTTAAAAAGATTTATCAGAATATCGATTTTATTGAAAAGGATCTTGCTAAAGGTTTGATTACGGTAGAAAATAGCTTCGATTTTACTAATCTAAATCAATACAATTTCCGTTGGGAACTTTTAAGCAATGGCGAGAAAATAAAGGAGGGTACTTTTAAAGTAGATCTGGCACCACACCAACAAAAAGAGGTGAAATTGAATCTGCCGGTTTTTAAATTGAAACCAGGTACCGAAGTGTTTTTAAATGTATATGCTTATACAACAAAGGCAACCGAAATGATTCCAGAAAATCATGAGATTGCCAGAGAACAGTTCAAATACGCGAATGATTTTTACACCTTTGATAAAACTACAGAAGGAACATTACAGGTAAAAACCGATGCCGGAAAAATTAGTTTTACGTCTGGAGATATCAGCGGAGAGTTTGATGTTGCAAAAGGCAGTTTTACAAAATACGAAATAGCGAACGGCTTAAATATCCGTCAATTTCCGGAGCCTTATTTTTGGCGGGCACCTACAGACAACGATTTTGGAAACCACATGCCCGAACGGTTGGGCGTTTGGAGAACGGCACATAGCAACAAATCGGTTAAAAATGTGGTTGTAGGTAAACAAGGGAGTGATGGTTTGCCAATAAGCGTAGTTTATCAATTAGAAAACATCAATGTTCCGTACACCATAAATTACCTGATCCAAAATGACGGCTCTGTTAGAGTAACTGCCTCTATAGACATGACCGGCCGGGAACTTCCAGAAATGCCACGCTTTGGAATGCGTATGGATTTACCGGCAAGTTATAACAACCTTAGCTACTACGGAAGAGGCCCTTGGGAAAATTATAGCGACAGGAACACGGCTTCATTTGTTGGTTTATATAAAGACAAGGTTGAAAATCAGTTTACTTGGAGCTACATCCGTCCGCAAGAAGCAGGCTATAAAACAGATGCCCGCTGGGTAAAATTAACCAACGATAATAACAGCGGACTTTTGGTAAAAGGTTATCAGCCTATCTGTTTTAGCGCTTTAGATGTGAGGACGGAGAACGTAGATCCCGGATTTGGCAAAAAGCAACAACATCCAACAGACATTAAAAAGGCAGGTGCCACTATTCTGCACATCGACCTTAACCAAAGAGGCGTTGGCGGCGATAACAGTTGGGGAGCATATCCTCATGAGCAATATCTTTTAAAAGATAAAAAATACAGTTATACCTACAGCATTAAGCTTGTAAAATAAAGTTTTAGTTAATTGGTTATAAACCCGTCCAGATTTATTTGGACGGGTTTTTTTATTTGGGTTTGAGTCAGGATCTGTCTGAAGAGTTAAGCGAAGCGCTCTTCGGATTGAGGAATGGAACAGAGCCTCCGAGACTCTAAAGCAGCAGTTTGTCTTTTCTGTAACGAGTCGGGAGACTCTTTCCCATTCTTTAAATCCTTAGCGCCTTTCGGAACTCTAAGGACAGATAAGGAAGTCCTGCCCAGGCAGGGTCTGGCTTTAGCTAACCCTGCTAAACAGTAATTCTTCTTGTTTCTTTGGGTTATAGTCCGTTGATGATTAGGTAATGTCCGCTAAAAATGGATGTTTTTGCGAAGATGGCATGGAGGAATTGAAGCTGAAACATTTCTATATATGCTGTAAATTTTATTTACTTTTAAAGGAAATATGTGAATATAAAGTTGTACATATACAACAGGATTTGGTTGTATATGTGACATAGAGCTGCACATATATGTAAGTTAACTGTAATTGCTACTCAACTGGGTGTACCAATAATAAATAACGACAATTAAACAAAATACGACCTTAAATCTAATGGCTGACAATATTTTTTGGAACGTTGTATTTATAATAGTGTATTTGTATTGTATTTATACAA